>CADEEZ010000007.1:0-52264 GCA_902826485.1 uncultured Gammaproteobacteria bacterium | reverse complement strand
TGTGAAAATGACCAAAATAGCTGGCTGTTATTTCTTTAAGCTCTCTTGGCACTTGGAAAAGTGTAGAGGAGGCAAGGGGGCTATTGATTTCATTTATAATGGAGATAAGGTCGGTCATAAAAATTTCTCCTGCACTGCCCGATCGGTATAAGTTAATTAACAAAGCTATAAAATAGTGAATATTCTAACTTTTTTGATTAAAGGGGGAGTAGCATTATGCGACCAATGGTCGTGTATCAGAGATAAAAAGCTTACACACCCTCCTTGGCGTGTAATACCAACAATCACTCGAATTAGCTTTTACAAGCGCGCTTAAACTCTGGTTCACCATCAGACTCTTCTGAAACCCCATCCAATTGCATTTCATTTTTATCTCGCTTTTCTCTTAGGTCAAGATTGTCTGAGTTATTATTGACTCCAAAAGAAGGCAAGAAAGTAGATGCTTGGGTTAAGGCAGCTGAAGTAAAATCATAGACACCATTTGCCGAGTCAAAAGCAAATAGTTTCTCGGCATAAGCAGGACAATATTTAAGGCAATTTTCATAAGTATAATCCGCACCCAGTCTAGCAATAATACCCTGCCTTACTTCGCTAGAATCCGCTTGACCTAATTGCTGAAACAGTAGGCTTCTTTCTAGTTCAGCATGCTCATTTTTTACGTCTGCATGAACGCCCGTTAAAATTAAAGTCTTTAAGGGGTTCTTCTCGCACCATAACCCTTGAAGTCGCGCCAGACCTTGTACATTCAGCGAGGTGAGTTGGTTGTTCGCGCAGCCCAATATTTGAAGCGCCATCAGCCTTTGCACGTTCAGGGTGGTGAGTTGGTTGTGCGCGCACCCTAACTTCTGAAGCGCCATCAGCCCTTGCACATTCAGCGAGGTGAGTTGGTTGTCGTTGCAGTATAACGTTTTAAGTTGCGTCAGCTCTTGCACGTACAGGGTGGTGAGTTGGTTGTTGGTGCACATTAACTCTTTAAGTCGCGCCAGCCCTTGCACATTCAGCGAGATGAGTTGGTTGTTCGAGCACCATAACACTTGAAGCGCCGCCAGCGCTTGCACATTGAGCGCGGTGAGCCGGTTGTTGCTACAGTATAAGTAGGTTAAATTCTGCCAAAAATCAACATAGCCCTTTGCCTGAAAAAGGCTGATAGGAAGGCGAGTGATGTGAGCGTCAATTAAGTTTAAGTCAGTCTCATTAAGATTAATTTTTGCGGTAACAATTTCGCCATTAATTTTATCTAAAATCGATTCCCTCGCTTCAAATGATTCTAGCGATGGTGTGGCATTTTGCTGAAATAGTTGTTTATGTTTTTGCATCAGAGCGGGGTGGTGTTTCGTTAAATATTCAATTTCTTGTTCTTGACGAATCCACGCATTGTGAAAATGACCAAAATAGCTGGCTGTTATTTCTTTAAGCTCTCTTGGCACTTGCAAAAGCATAGAGGAGGGAGGAGGGCTATTGATTTCATTTATAGTAGGGATAAGGTCGGTCATAAAAATTTCTCCTGCACTGTCCGAGCGGTATAAGTTAATTAACAAAGTTATAAGGTAGTGAATATTCTAACTATTTTTCTCAAAGAGGGATAGTATTATGCGACCAGTGGTCGTGTATCAGAGATAAAAAGCTTACACACCCTCCTTGGCGCGCAATATCAACAATCACTCGAATTAGCTTTTACGAGCGCGCTTAAATTCTGGTTCACCATCAGACTCTTCTGAAACCTCATCCAATTGCATTTCATTTTTATCTCGCATTCTTCTTGGGTCAAGATTGTCTGAGTTATTATTGACTCCAAAAGAAGGCAAGAAAGTAGATGCTTGGGTTAAAGCAGCTGAAGCAAAATTATACACTCCATTTAGTGAGTCAGAAGAAAATAACTTTGCAGCACTAATGGGGCCACAATAAATAAGGTAGTTTGTATAGGTATAATCCGCACCCAGTCTAGCAATAATACCCTGTCTCACTTCACTAGAATCCGCTTGACTTAATTGCTGAAACAGTAGGCTTCTTTCTAGTTCAGCATGCTTATTTTTTACGTCTGCATGAACGCCCGTTAAAATTAAAGTTTTCAAAGGGTTGTTCGCGCAGTCCAATATTTGAAGCGCCATCAGCCTTTGCACGTTCAGGGTGGTGAGTTGGTTGTCGCTGCAGTATAACCCTTTAAGTTGCGCCAGCCCTTGCACGTTCAGGGTGGTGAGTTGGTTGTTGTCGCACAATAACTCTTTAAGTCGCGCCAGCCCTTGCACATTCAGCGAGGTGAGTTGGTTTTGCGAGCACCATAACAGTTTAAGCGCCGCCAGCCCTTGCACGTTCAGGGTGGTGAGTCGGTTGTTGCTACAGTATAAGTGGGTTAAATTCTGCCAAAAATCAAGATAGCCCTTTGCCTGAAAAAGGCTGATAGGAAGGCGAGTGATATGAGCGTCCATTAAGTTTAACTTAGTGTCATTAAGATTAATTTTTGCGGTAACAATTTCGCCATTAATTTTATCTAAAATCGATTCTCTCACTTCAAGTGATTCTAGCGATGGCGTGGAATTTTGCTGAAGCAGCTGAGCATGTTCTTGCATCAGGGTAAGGTGGTGTTCAGTTAAATAATCAATTTCTTGCTTTTGACGAATCCATGCATTATCAAAATGGCCAAAATAGCTAGCAATAACTTCTCTAAGCTCACTGGGGGCTTGCAAAAGCATAGAGGAGGGAGGAGGGCTATTGATTTCATTTATAATAGAGGTAAGGTCGGTCATAAAAATTTCTCCTGCACTGCCCGAGTAGTATAAGTTAATTAACAAAGTTATAAGGTAGTGAATATTCTAACTATTTTGCTCAAAGAGGGATAGTATTATGCGACCAGTGGTCGTGCAGTGGAGTGTTTGTTAGGGGCATATGCTTTAAGATTATGTGCATATTCTAATTAATCCTGCCCCCATAACCGCGCTGCTTCGATGGCTAACCCTTTGCCTACGCTGCCATAGATATCGCCGGTAACGAACTGTGAATTCGTAAAAATGCCTTTAATCATGTTATACACAGCTGGAATTTGAGTGGTTCCGCCGGTTAAAAAAACAGAGTCAATTTGATTGGACTGAATGCCCGCTGTTGTTAGCGTGGTTTGAATGGTGTTTTGTAAGCCATTAATTAAATTATGAGAATAAGCTTCAAAATTATCACGTGAAATCAAGACATGTAAATCATGTTCAACTTTAGAAATATCAATATTATCGCTCAACGAAGCACTGAGTTTGATTTTAGATGTTTCTGCTGCCTGGAGTAAATAATGACCTAAGTGTTTTTGTAGTACGTGTATCGCACGTTTTATTAATAATTTTTGCTCAGAGGCTAAATATAATTTTTTAATATTATTTATATTTTGATTAGAATATAAATTATTTAACAAATGCCACGACGTTAAGTCATAATACAGCGAGATGGGCATTTCTAGTTTAGCGCCGTTTAGCCCTCTCAGCGTGCTCCCTTTACCTAGTAAGGGCATAATGGCCCCTAGGCTCAAGTCTTTATCAAAATTAGTGCCCCCTATATGTATACCCCCATTAGCAAGAATGTCTGATTTTCGATTGGTAGACGTATTTTTATTGTTTAGCCTAATAATGGTAAAGTCAGATGTACCGCCGCCCAAATCAATAATTAAGGCTAGTTGTTCACTGTTAAGCGTGCTTTCATAATCTAAAGCTGCGGCGATGGGTTCAAATTGAAAACTAACCTCTTTAAATCCTTGTTCTTGCATGATAAGGGCCATGGTATCTTGGGCTAATTTATCTCTTGCATCGTTCGTATCGTGATAACGCACTGGCCGGCCTAATACCACTTGGGTGAGCTCAGTATTTAATTGTGTTTCAGCCGTATTTTTTATATGTTTGATAACCAATCCGATAATGTCTTTGTAGGTTATCCATTTTCCACAAACAGCAATTTTTTCATTTATTAAGCTCGAACCTAAAATGCTTTTTAAAGACAGCATTAATCTGCCTTTTCCACCCTCTAGATATCGGTCTATGCCATATTGGCCAATAAAGTGCTCTTTTATTTCCGAATCAAAGAAAATAGCCGACTTTAAGATAGGCGATTTACCATCCAACGCGACCAGGGAAGTTTGAGAATTTTGAGAGGTGGCCAGCGTTGAATTACTGGTACCAAAATCTAGTCCACAGCTTGACATTTAGTAGCCTATCTTAATAAAGTGAAGAGGGCAAGCTTAGCGCCTGCAAGAGATTTTCTAAAGCAGATATTAAAGAATATATTTCACAAAATGTCTATGTTTTAGACCTTAAATAGCCTAAAAGTGACTAAAAAAAGCGAGCTGAAGCTTGTTGTATTAAAATAGAGATAATTAGGCGGATCTTGTAAGGTTTTTTAACATGCAAAATAAAACTAAGCTCAAACGTTCTTTGGGCCCTATGTTAATTATATTTTATGGTCTTGGGACGATTTTAGGCGCAGGGATTTATGCCCTAATTGGCAAAGTGGCTAAACACGCCGACATGAGCACACCCTGGGCTTTTTTATTGGCTTCGTTCATCGCTTTTTTTACTGCCATTTCTTATGCTCAACTCAGTCAGAAATATCCGGTGAGCGGGGCTGAAGCTTTTTATGTTCAAAAAGCGTTTCATAAAAAATGGCTCTCGATTGTAACTGGATGGCTCATCGTACTCACTGCAACCGTTTCTTGTGGGGCATTGGCCAATGGATTTACAGGTTATCTACAAACTTTTTTTAGCGTGGCAGATTGGATATCTATCGTAGGCATAGTCGGCATTATTGGATTAATTGCATTTTGGGGTATAACAGAATCGGCTATTGTAAGTGCCATTATTACTTTAATTGAAATAGCAGGGTTGATCTTCGTCATGACTGTTTGTAGTGAAAAAGTGGTGGAGTTTAACAATTGGGGTGCGATGATTCCTGAATTTTCTTTAACTCATTTGTCCGGCATTCTTTCAGGATCATTCATCGCTTTTTATGCTTTCATTGGTTTCGAAGATATGGTCAATGTGGCAGAAGAAGTAAAAAACCCTCATAAAACAATGCCCTATGCAATATTAACCGTCATGCTCATTGTTACGATGGTTTACTTGCTCGTATCTGTCAGTGTTGTCGCGGCAGTTCCTGCGGCTCAATTGGCGGCAAGCAAAGCACCTTTTGCCTTGGTGTTTAAACAAGAAGGTTATTCCACACACTTGATAAGTACCATTAGTTTAATCGCGATCGTCAATGGGATTTTACTGCAAATTGTGATGTCCTCGAGGGTATTATATGGTCTGGCCCGTCAAAAGAAAGCGCCTAAATTATTTGGAAATGTACATGCCTGGACCCAAACGCCCCATTTTGCTACGTTGGCAATCGTTATCGTTGTGATAGGTATGGCATTAGTGCTGCCAATTGAAACGTTGGCTCAAGCCACAAGTGGTATATTAATTTGTATTTTTATACTTGTGAATGCTTCTTTACTGAGGATAAAACATAAAGATAAAGATTATGGCCTCACAGGATTTAATTCAATCCTGTTTCCTCTTGTGGGCGTCATACTCAGCAGTTTATTTTTATTGGGACAGCTGGTGAGTTTTATTTTTGAACAATAACCTTAAATCCACCCCAAAACATACGTTTGCCATCAAAAGGCATATTTTTAGGGTTACATAGTTTTTTTACACGTTCATCATTCATCACTTGTTTATTAATCTTGTCACGCTGTGCACGAGATTTATATACAATATAAGAAAAGATAACAATTTCACCTGTTTTGAGCTTAACGCTCTGGGGGAACGAAGTATGTTTACCAGGTTTTACATCATCGGCTACGCATTCAACGTATTCAAGTGCGCCGTATTCCATCCAGATTTTTGAGGCTTTAGTAGCCATTTTTTTATATTCAGCTAATTTTTTCTTAGGAACCGGCACTACAAAACCATCTACATAACGCATAAAAACCCCCTGCGGATTATATAATAAGAAAAGTATATACAAAGAGGATAGTTAATAATAAATATTTAAGTTACTGTTTAGGGTAACATCAGCTGTTTGTAATGCCAGCAGATTGTATTATTAAATAAATTTAAATGAGGGGGCACTTTAATGGATACAAGTAATAGGTTCAACCCTTACCTAGGGTTAACTCAAGAACAGCTTAATACAAAATTATTAAATGCAGCCTTAAGGGGGGAGCAAACTGCAATGAAACTGCTCATTAATGCGGGCGCCGACGTAAACACAGAAGATGATGAGGGTATAACGGTGCTTATGTGGGCTATTTTAAGCTACGTTGAGATAGAGTACATTGAGATGCTAATTCAAAAAGGTGCCGATGTAAATGCAAAAGATGGGAAAGGCGAAACTGCCCTAATGAGGGCGGCTATTCAAGATGGCTCGGTTATTCTGGAAACGTTAATTAAAAATGGTGCTGAAGTAAATGAAGCAGATACTCAGGGATGGACTGCCCTGATATATGCCATAAATGCTTATGCAGCAGTAAACATACAGGTTTTAATTGAAAATAATTCGAAGATAAATTTGCCAGATAATTTTGGTAGAACACCACTTATACATGCGGTAAGAAATTGCAGTATGGTTATGGTCGAGATTTTGATTCAAAAGGGTGCTGACTTAAGTCTCGCTGATAGAGGCAATAAAACGGCTATTAGATATGCTAACGACAATATTTACAACGAAATTTTAAATCGTCTTCTATGTGCTATGTCACCTATACAAAGGAATACTTTTGCATTTGAAATACGCCGCATTGGCTTTGTCCATAATTTAAAACACAGTATATTATTATATAAAAAAAATATATTCGATATTTTTATACCTTCTATGACAATATATCCGGATAGCCCATTTTTAGGTTCAGCTAATATTGCTTTCCCTAGAGATTTAGTTCAACGTATTTTTGAAATTTATCAAACGGTATTGCTTTTACAATGTGATTTTCCTTCTTGGTACAACCATCGCATAGAAAATGACTTGGATGAAATATTAAAATTTAAAGAGCAAAAAAAAATACCCGTACTGATTTTTTCAAATAGTAAAATGAGTGATAAAAAAACATCTGCTGTTGATGCATTAACACAAGAACTTGAAAAAATAAGTCTAGAGGAAGAAGACGACGATAAAAAAACTAACTTGAATAGAAAATCAATAAACTGATTCAAGCGTACATACTAAGATCTAAACTGTTTAAAAATAAAGAAAAAGCTTAAAAACTTGATGAGTTGAGTCAATTAAGTTAAATTAACTACTTTATTATTATATGTAGTTAAAATATGTTAGATAACATTCAAATTAAAGATATCTCGTATTATCAATCCAAGATTGCATTAATATTTTGCAGTTTATTGTTATTTCTTTTAGCAGGGTGCTCTACCCTACAACAAAACACACCTTCTGAACCTGAGACTATAGAAAATGGCATTTATTTTAAAAGAGATTCTTATCTGGGGAAAAGAATATTCGTTGTTAAAGTCGATCCCGATAAAGCAACGGTGTCATCGGTTAGGGCGGCTGCTAACGGGTTAGAAAAGCCAAGCGTTATTGCACAGCGTGAAAATGCTGACATAGCCATAAATGCTGGGTATTTTCTAAAGGATGGCACGCCCGCTGGTGCCTTTAAGCACCATCCTCATTGGATACAAAAACCTAAAAAAAATCGCGGCGTAATAGGTTGGACGAAGCGTGCAGACTCTTTTAAATTTGATAGATTAAAACGCGATAATAAGGGGCATATCGTTTCTGATCTTCAAGATAAAAGTTTGTGGTGGGAAAAGCAGATGTATGTTGTAGGGGGAGCCCCTTTATTAATTTATAATGGTGAAGCGTTGGATCCGGCTCCTGAAGCCGTGCTTGAAAGTTTTTTAACTCGACGTTACGCCAGAACCGCAGTGTGTATGGATAATCAAAATAAATTCTTGCTGGTGGTGGTTGAAGGCGGCGATTGGCTAAGCTGGAATCTAGGCTTTAGAAATGGCTTAACCATGAATGAACTCACTGATTATTTAAAAACACAAAATTGCGTTCATGCTTTAAATCTTGATGGGGGCAAATCGTCTACCATGGTGGTGCAAGGAAAAGTGGTTAATTCTCAGCCTCATTTTTTTGGTGAAAGACCCGTATCGGATGTGATTACCGTTCGATGTGATAGTAAAAAATAGACAGATTTTTTAGTTCATTCATATATTCTGCCAAACTGATTAAAGCAGCACAAGGAAGTGCGCCTCGCGTTGTACATGTTTGTGCAATTAATTTTTTAGCTAACACAATGCTGGGAATACAAGGGATCTGCGGTCCATGTCCCTCTTTTGCAATAATATACCATTCTATTGTTTTAGGTTTACCTACAAGATCTTTGCCTTGCATGATCATATGCATGCCACCTTCATCTGTGCCAAAGCTATCGAACCAATGACTGACATTTAATAAAAACGGTGCATGCTTAACCAGATCTAAAGGTAGGCCTAAACGCACTAACCAAGATACAAATCCCATAGATAAATGTAGAAAAGCATTTTCCATGCCGGCAGAAAACTGAATAGACTCGAGGCCATAAAGCTTGGGGAATAAGTCTAAATCGGGTATATCACAATTAGCCATCCAGCGTTTACCTAACGCGGGATACGTTTGTTGATAATTATCTTGCCAACCGTAATGAACAGGCTTTTTGTCAGGATTTGGATAGGATTTTAACGGCTTGCCTAAATAAGTGAGAATAGATTGGGTTGTGGCCAATCCGCGAGGGGCTTTTTGGCCCGGGGTGATCCCATATTTCAAAGATTGTATCACTGAAAATTTGTGTCGATATTCGTCGAGTACTGCAGAAGATAATCCTGGAACGGTGCTCGCTCCACTTACAACTAATACATCTTGTTCTTTTGCCAACGCATCTAATTCTGTTATGCCATTGACGAAATCGCGCCCATCGGATAAATCAATATAATGTATTTTTAATTCTATGCAAATTTTGGCAATATGATAATCGGTGAGTTGAAATGGGCCACAGGTATTAATGACGATAAAAGGGCTTAACTGCTCACAATATTCTTTAAAATTGCCATTTACATCAAAAATACTTGTTTGAACAGAACTTGAGGGGTAACGAGTTTTTATTTCATTGGCGAATGCATTGGCTTTGAGCTGATTTCTGCCTGAAATAATAATGCTAATGTTATCTTGTGCTAGGGCCAGTGAAATTCGTTTACCAAAATTTCCATACCCACCAAGAATGAGGACTTTCATGTTTAGATTTTCTTGTCTTGATAAAAAATTAATGATTTACCATACTATATAAATCAGCACTTCCAGGACGGAGCTCAATGGAACATTCGATGCCGCTTGTCACCATGATTGTAGCAGGTTTTGGACTCGCTTACTTATTTGGCATGATAGCTAATTATTTTCGCTTATCTCCCATTGTCGGGTATCTATTGGCAGGGGTTCTGCTAGGCCCTGCTACACCAGGATACACTGCAGATCCAAACTTAAGTCATCAATTGGCAGAAATTGGCGTTATCTTGCTTATGTTTGGTGTGGGTTTACATTTTTCTTGGAACGATCTTTTAAAAGTCAAAACCATTGCGATTACGGGGGCACTTTGCCAAATTGCCATTGCGACTTTAATGGGATGGGCGTTCACGCAATATCTAGGTTGGTCAATGGCAGAAGGGATCATCTTTGGGCTTGCCTTATCTGTTGCCAGTACGGTGGTGCTTTTACGCGCTTTTGAAGAATATGATTTGCTCAAAACCCTTAGAGGACGAATTGCAGTTGGTTGGCTTATTATAGAAGATCTTTTTGTGGTGATTGCCCTGGTTTTTTTACCGGCTATTGCAGCCGTATTAAATCAAAAAGGGGTGGATTCCACAGAAGCGCTTTTCAACAGCAGTAATCTCATTATTACATTGGGTTTTACCTTATTTAAAATTATTGCTTTTTTTACGTTAATTTTGGTTGTGGGAAGGCGTATCATTCCCTGGTTATTAAAAATAACAGAAGAAACCAAATCCAGTGAGTTATTTCGGCTTGCAGTTTTAGCGATAGCACTCTGTGTTGCTTTTGGTGCCGCTAAACTTTTCGGTGTATCGTTTGCGATAGGGGCATTCTTTGCTGGCATGATTTTAAGTGAATCAGAGCTCAGTCATCGCGCAGCCCAAGAAACGCTGCCCTTAAGAGATGCCTTTGCGGTGTTATTTTTTGTTTCGATGGGTATGTTATTAAATCCCAATATTTTAATAGCCAAACCTGTGCTTTTGTTAGCAACAGTAAGCATTATTATATTGGGCAAATCCATTGCAGCTTATCTTATTATGCTTACCTTTCGATATCCTCAATATACAGCTATCACCATTTCAGTGAGTTTGGCCCAAATAGGCGAATTTTCATTTATTTTGGCAGATTTGGGTTTAAAATTGAAAATTTTATCTGAAGAAGCGCAAGACATTATTATTGCTGCTGCCATTATTTCTATTTTTATAAATCCTATGTTATTTAAGCTTTTGGATAGATTTGATCCTAAAGAAAAAGAAGAAGAAAGCAGTTAATTAACACAATTTAACCATTTAACCCAATTCTTTCTAAAATACCCATAAATTAATAGATCACCTTGAATTATGAACTTTATTCATATAGAGTTTGCTTTCAAAATTTCATCTACAACGGTGGTTAAAATGTTCAAAAAAATAACGTTAATTTGCACACTATTGCCTTTGGTTTTTGCGGCGGGTTGCACAACGCAACATCATGTCAACTCCGTTCGCGATGAATCGGGGGATAGGCTCACAGTGGGCAAAGTTCAAAAAACAATCAAAGTGGGCATTACCAATGCCGAAGTGATTGAAACACTGGGCTCTCCTAATGTTATTTCTACCGATGATCAAGGTAGGGAAGTGTGGGTATACGATAAAATTTCGACCGAATCGGTTTATTCTACCAGCTCAGCTGGCGGCGGTATTGCTTCTTTAATTTTAGGTGGCACAGTGGGTGCAGGGTTAGGCTTAAGTGGTGAAAAGCATTCAGGTGCTAAATCTACTCGGCAACGTACGCTCACGATTATTGTTAAAATGGATAAAAATGGATTGGTAAGAGATATTGCCTATCATTCTTCTCAATTCTAGGCTAAGTGTTAATGAACTTTAAAAATAAATTATCCTTATTAGGTATCATCATACTTGCATTGATGCTCGTAGGATGCGAAACACCTGTGCCCAAAGATGTGTTAAAGGCTGATCACAGTGTTTTACAAACGCGCGCGCTACAAAGCAGAAAATTTGAAACCACGAACGAAAATCTCTTATTAAGTGCCAGTGTATCCGCGTTGCAAGATATGGGTTTTACCATTGATGACAGTGAAATTAAACTCGGCACGATTGTGGCTTCAAAAGATGCAGATGCCACCAATAAAGCCCAAATAGCACTGGCGACAACAGGCATGGTGTTGGGTGCGCTCTCTGGGTCTATTGATACAAGAATGTATCAAAATTTAGATGATGTGCAAAAAATCCGAGCTTCATTGGTTGCCCATCAAAATACAGAACAAAAAAACACCGTTGTGAGAGTCACTTTTCAGCGATTAGTTTGGAATAAAAACAAACAAATAAGCAAAAGAGAAACATTGAATGATGCTAAACTCTATCAGGGTTTTTACGATCGTTTGTCTAAAGCAGTCTTTCTAGAAGGGCACCAAATTTAATGAAAACCTATACCCCTATTACTCTTGCTGTTTTTATTTCTGCTTTATTATTAAGCGGTTGTCAAAGTGATCATATTTCAAATCAAGTGCTTTCAAGTCAAGAGAGCCAAGTGAAGATCAGAAGCGCCCAAACCCGAGCTTTTGATACGACAGATAAAGCAAAAACCATGCGTTCAATTATCAATACCTTACAAGATTTAGGTTTTGTGTTAGAAAAAGCCGATGAAACCTTGGGCACCGTCACCGCCTGCAAATTTGTTCATCATGAAGATTTTCGTATGTCTGTTACCGTGCGCCCAAAAGGCACCACTCAGCTTTTGGTGAGAGCCAATGCCCAATATCGAGCCCGTGCAGTAGAAGATCCTGAAACGTATCAAGATTTCTTTACAAGCTTAGGTAAAGCGATGTTTTTAACTGCGCATGAAGTGGATTAAATTGCCCTGACCCGAATTCCCCCAAACTAATTTTAGTTTCTTGATTCAGACAATCACGCGAATTATAATATACTCGTGGATTTACTCTCTATGAAAATAACCACAAAATAAATTTTGTGTGGTTTTTTACTCTTTACTTATATTTAAGTTTTTAGTAAAAGATGTTTATCTGAGGGTGAGTATACAAAACATAATTTAATAAAAAGGAATGGGTGAAAATAATGAAGTTTTCGACCAAAGATATGAAAAAAGCAGCGGATTATATTGCAAGAAGTTTGGAATACCCGCTTTACTCTGATAGAGAAATTTTGCGTGCAGTGAAAAAAAATATTGCTCTTAGAATTGAAGTAAGGCTTCACTATATTGCGAAAAACTTTATCGATCTTCAAGAGATTATTATTGACAATGATAAACAAAATATTCATTTTGGTGTTTTTTTTGAAGATCTAAAAAAAAATAAACAGATTTCATATCCCGATGACGAACCAAAATTAAAATATGTTTTAAAAGCGCAGGGCATTCGTACACGGGTAGAGAAAAAAGCAACGCTGATTAAAAATAACCTGAATGATTATAATGATATGCTGATTTCGCAATCTGATGATTATTTTAGCGAAGAAGAAAGTGAGCATAGTGACGAAATTGCCTACAGTCATTTTGATCGTCAGTATTCTGATTCAGAATACAACTCAGGTGATAACGAATCATCTGAAGAGTTTAAATTTCTACATAATTGGCGGAATGACTCTGATGGATACACAGGTGATGATGATATAAATGACGATACGCTTGAGTCTGTTGATTTTGAAGAAAACATTTTTCGTAGAGCAAGTGATCTGGGTAAAGAATTACGTGTTCTTTCAATTCAACATGAAAAAATATTAGAGTGCTCTGATTTTGATGATGAATTAGACATAACGTTGATTCAGCCAAATCCCGAGCCCATCATGCAGTGCACACTAGGCCAGAATGATATCGGTCAAATTTATGATGAATTATGTAATTTAAAAGCAATTAGCGATCATGTTTATTTGTCTGGTAGCCGGTTGCTTGATATTGTTACCAAAGAAAAACAATCGATGGATTTAGATATTCTTATTTCAGAGGTGGATCCCGGGGTGTTAAAAACACTTGGCTATAAAAGAGACACATTCAATCGAAATAAAAAAATGTACACTAAAAAAGAACCTCATGCAATTGATCTTAAAATCGTCCCTTATCTTGAACTGTATCCCGATAGCTGGATGATGGCTAATGCGTCTAAGCGAGATTTTACAATTTGTAAGTTTTTTGCCAGTTTGAAATTAAACAAAGACAGTATTACTATTAATATCTATGATGCTTCTAAAATGCAATTAGCAAGTACCCACGCTGCTGAAAAAATATTAAGTTTAAATGGAAACGAAAAAGAAAAACTAGAAGAAGATCCTTGCCGTATTATTCGGGCATTCAAATACATGGAACGAGGATATACGCCAGATAAGCCGTTGGCTGTTGCACTTCATAATTTTAATCATTTTGATCTAAATCCCATTCACAAAAGTCATTTGTATCTTCTTACTCAAAAATTATTGAGAAACAGTTCTGAATTACAAAAACAAAACTTTATAGAACGTCTTTCTAATTATGACTTGCTCACCCCCTTGTTTGGTTTTGCGCCAATAAATAGTCATATACGAGATTTTTTCCCTCAGCGATATCTTGAACTCATGCAAGAAAAAATAGGTGAACTCGAAAATCTAGTGAATGACCTCAAAGTTTATAAAGTAATTAAAAAACCTGATGAGTTACGAACTAATGCTCCAATAGGATTTTCTTCGGGTTTTAAGCAAATGACTCAACACGAAGTTTTACCTGAGATAGAACAGCAGGGTCTTAATCTTGAAGAGTCTTATCGAAGCAAACTTTTGTTATTAAAGAAATAGATTGCTAGGCAGCTATATCTGTATACAAACTAGATAAGAATGTATACATATATGTATACAAATTACCCCTCAAGATCTGCCTACTAGAGGGGTAATGCTATGATTTTTCACACTTTTTTCTCACCAATCTCTGACTCACATTTCAAAACTAACGTAGTTGCTGTGCTAAGAATATGCATGATATGAATCTTTTTCGTGTATTAATTTTTAATTAGTCTGAAAAATTAATAATTAGTCTAATCTAGGAGATCTATCATGAGAATAGTTGGATATGTTTC
This sequence comes from uncultured Gammaproteobacteria bacterium, assembly GCA_902826485.1. Lineage (GTDB taxonomy): Bacteria > Pseudomonadota > Gammaproteobacteria > Berkiellales > Berkiellaceae > CADEEZ01. The sequence goes on along the minus strand of CADEEZ010000007.1, from coordinate 37,938 downwards.
TGCTGCAAATTACTATGGTGACCCACAAAACCGATTAAATGGTTGCGTTAATGACCTACTCGACTGGCAGAGCCTATTATTAAAAAGTGGTGCTAAACAAAAAGATATCACTGTGGTTTCAGATGATCCTAAAAGACAAGATATTTATCCATCAAAAGAAAATTATTTAAAAAATTTTGAAAGAGCAGTTAGCACCTTAAAAAGTGGAGATGTTTTTGTATTTACCTGGAGTGGACATGGCTCTTATACTCGAGATAAAAACTTCGATGAGAAAGACGGAAGAGATGAAGTAATTTGTGCGGCAGATGGCAAAAATATTACAGATGATGAGTTAAAAGCCGTTTTAAAAAAAATTCCCAAGGGCGTTAATTCTTTTGTGTTCATGGATTGCTGTCATTCTGGCTCAAATCTCGATTTAGCCAATAGTCTTGATAATCAAGAATCTAATAAAAAAGAAGATCCTAATCTATCTTTTGTTTTTGGATTCGCTGGTTGTCAGGATAACCAAGTTTCGTTGGATGTACTATCAAAAGATAAATCAATAACTGAAAAGAAAAAGAAAGTTGAACGTGAAATTACGCAAGAAGTAAAAAAACGGGGAGCCGAAACAGAGTTACGTTATCGAGGCGCCTTTACAGCCGCTTTTATGGAAGTTGTTGAAAAACGTCGCGGTTTGCATGCCATTTTTGAAGCAGCTTTTAGTGGTTCTAAAACACTGATGCGTGGCATAGGCAATGATGTACTCAAAGTTTTGAAAGCAAATAATTATCCTCAAGTACCCAGAATTTCTTACGAAGGAAAAATGCCGGTTAAACAAAAAGCTCAGGCTCGAGAACCGCTACTTTTCAATTATGGCTATAGAGTAGGCAAATACAATTTGCGCCAAACACCAGCCAGAGAGGAAAGAACGTATACTGAGACCAGAGAACGAAGCGTTAGACTCAAATAACCTTACGAGGGTAAAGAAAATATATTTCAACCTTCTCTTTTTGAGAGGGTTGAAAAATCTATTTTGAAATAGTAGGCAATGTTTTGACTTTTCCGCTCAATTTTGCTCCATATGTGATTAATTGGGGAAAATGTTTAAATAATGGAAGCAAAAAAGCCACAGCCCTAGGGTGAATCGCAATTTGTGTAAATAGATTGGCTGCCCGAATGCGAGAGGCACAATGTGCAGTCCATTTTCGCGTATATTCTCGTCCTACCTGGTTTAAATCTGCTTGCTTATTAATCAACAGATCGGCTAGTAGCCAGGCTGATTGGAGCGCCATGCTGATCCCTTCTGCCACAATAGGATGTGCTTCACCGGCACTGTTGCCGACAAAAAAAATGCCATTGTTATAGAGGGGTCGAATACCGGGTCGTAATGGCCCTACGGAAAGCCATTGTCCTTCGCGTTGTGCTTTATTTAAAACATGACGTGCACCTTGGCAAAAAGAAATGATATGGTGAGCCACGGCTTCTCCAGCGGACAATCCGGGGTGTATTTTGCGGGTGTGGGATAATGTTTTACGCATAATGCCACAAGATAACGTTATTCTGCTGTTGTCTGTATGAACCATTCCGCCATACCCACCGGGAAATACTAATAAGGGCATTAAATTGGCTTCTAAATCACTTTGTGTAAAATGGGCTTTAAAACCCAAAAAGTCAGTGGGTTTATGTGGTGGTAAAGCAGATTGGGATAATCCCTTTTCCCACGACCCATTCGCCATAATCATGATTTTGCCAGAAATTATTTCGGTTTTTTCTTTTTGAGTAAGGGTGCAAGTATAAAAATTATCTTGCTTTTGAAATTGCGTTGCACTCCAAGGTTGCCAAATTTGTGCTCCAGCTAACCTTGCTTGATCAAGGAGTAGGCTGTCTAGGTGTTCTCGGCCTAATGCACGACCCCATTTGCTGGGTGCATTATCTAAATGAGGCATTGTGGCCGTGATAATGGTGTTGTTTGCAAATAGTCCTACTCGTTCTACAGGGGGGCCACCATGTGAAAGATAATAATCGGCAATACCCAGTTCTTTTAATAAAGGTAAATTTGTCGCCGAGATAAATTCACCACACACTTTACGTCGTGGAAAAATATGCTTTTCGACCAGTGCAACCGTCCATCCTGCACGCGCTAATAATAAAGCGGTCGTTGTGCCAGCAGGGCCTGCCCCCACCACAATGGCATCGAACATCATGATACAAATCCTTTTTTCAAATAGGAATATTAACATACCTGTTATATACTCTCTAGGGGATAGTTTTTACTCAATCATGTCGAGCATGGGATGTTAACACAGCGTTCTCAAGAAAAAGAATTATTGGATCTAGGCCCAGATTTTTATACGCCTCAGGAATTTGCTGATTGTCACATAAAGCTATTTCGAGTAAATAAATTATTTGGTTTTTTCTCTGACACCAAACAATTATTAAAAAAATTTTCTAGCAACATCACCGTATTGGATGTGGGATGTGGCGCAGGGTTATTTCTTTTGCATTTAAGTAAACACTTTCCGAAAATGACCCTAACTGGAACCGATATTTGTTTATCATCGATAACATTGGCACAACAAGAATTACAACAGTGGCAAAATAAGCACTTTTCAAAAAATGTTTTATTTAAACTACAAGCTTTCCCTCAAACACGATTCTCACCGAGCAGTGTTGATGTGATTATAACAACTATGGTATGTCATCATCTGGATGATGAAGCCTTAATCAAATTTATGCAGCAACTCGTTGTGGGTGCCAAAAATGCTGTCATCATTAATGATTTACATCGACATCGCATAGCAGAATTTTTTTACAGCATGCTTAGCCCATTATTATTTAACAACAGGCTAATTACGCATGATGGGCTTATTTCTATTCGGAGAGGGTTTACACGCAGCGAGTGGCATGTTTTATTAAAAAAAGCGAATATACAAAATTATACGCTGAAATGGCGTTTTCCCTTTCGGTGGAGTTTGGTTTTGTGGAAGTAGGGCACTGCAAAAGCTGGCATGAGAGCTTCTGTAGCAGACTGGTAAGGCATCCTTAACACCATCTACCTACTTCACATAAAGAATACAGAAACCACGTTGCAATGCCAATTACCATCAGTATTTTTCCTTTCCATGAAGATCGAAATACGATACCCAATAAAAAGCTAATCATCGCTGCGGGTAAAATAAAGTAAAGTGTATAAAAAGCATCGTTATAATCATATTTATAATAATTCGTATGCGCAGCAAAAGGACCGACAAAAAAGAGAAAAAATAGCACCATAAGATAAAATCTAAGAAAATAAGCCAATGGAGCAAGCACAATAATGGCTAATACAAGGGGGCGCTTCAAAAATAGCGCTAATTTTGTCTTTGAGGTCATTAAAATTGCTCGAGATTAGTATTTGTAGGCAGTATTATAACTAACTTTAGAGATTAGTCAATCTCCTTTGGTCATTTGGGGTATTAAAATTAAATTTTAAACGTGTTATGGCAGCGAAGGCTGGCATCCAGTACATCTCTTAAATGTAATGCTTAGTTTAAATAAATATCATAGAATTCGAATTGAAAGGACCAAGGATTAGTCATGGCCTTTAGTCATCTAGGGTTACATCATTGGGTTAAATATGAGACATGTTGGATGGAGTTTGCTACTGTGAAAGTAGCGATTGTTTTTTTGATCTTCGATTTTTCTTTTAGTAAATATAGGATATATTGAATAATGGGTGAATTTATAAAGTTAATTAGAACGTCAAAGATAACGCATCCAACTAATCAAAAATTTGATATTCAAGAATGGGGTAAATGTTTTAATGCTCAAGAAACGGATGAAAATGATTTTGAATTATATAAATTAGGATCCTGGATTGGAAAAAAAAGAAAACAAATCTATGCTTCATTTATTCTCGCTATCCAAGATCAGGGGCAACTAGGACAGATACCGAAATAAGAACTTATTATCTTGCTGTGCTTGATCAATTAATTTTATATACAGATCTATCACTCACTGAAGAAACTAAAGTTTCTATAAATCAAGAAAACAAAAAGAAAATAAATATAAAATTTTGGAATGACATTCCTGTATATAAAAATGTTCGTTTAGTTGAGGACCTTATTCAGACAGAGCCTAGTGAAAAATTGAAAGTTATTCATAATGAGCTGATTGACCTTAGAAAAAAATTGAATGGTAAAGAGTAATTTATTATTGATTATTTCTAAAGTAAATGTTGATTACTTTTATTACCACCACCTAGCTGATATATTCGAGCCTAATATTTTATTTTGAGTTACAAATAGCGTCACTATTTAACATTATAATAAAAAGGACCCCACTTCATGATGAAATGGTTCGTACTTCTCGTAACAATAGCCGCCTTCCTATGGGACATCGAAGCCGGCATTTATTCTTTAGTTTTTGGGGCAATTTGGCTATTATTTTGGACGTATTATAAATTCGTTTGGAATTTAATTATCAAAGCCTTTAAAAATGAATAAAGACTTGCTAGCTTTCATAAGCTGCTTTTAAGATTTGAATATCAATTTTTTCCATTTTTAACATGGCCTTCATGACTTTTTCAGCTTTAATGGGATCGGGATCGCTTAAAAGTTCAGATAAAATAGTGGGCACAACCTGCCAAGTCACCCCAAATTTATCCGTCACCCAGCCGCATGGCATGATTTTGCCACTTTCACTCAGTTTATCCCAAAAGGTATCGACTTCTTCTTGCGTTTTGCAATTGATAATAAAAGAAGTCGCTAGTGAAAAAGTAAATTCAGGGCCGCCGTTTAGGGCAACAAATTCTTGTCCATCCAATTGAAATTGAATGGTCATTATCGACCCTTGAGGCCTGCCGGAGACTTCTGCCCCGGCAGCGTTATATCGAGTCATTTTTAAGATTTTCGCATTTTTAAAGGTAGAGAGATAATAATCGACCGCGTCTTCTGCTTGATCGTTGAACCATAAACAAGGCGTGATTTTTTGCATGATCTTTATTCCTGGTAACTTATTTTATAAATGGCATGAGCCGTATCATCCGATACTAATAGCGAGCCATCGGGCATCACTAACACATCGGCAGGGCGTCCCCAGGCTTTAGACTCTTGCAGCCAGCCTTCGGCAAATATTTGATAATTGTCAGGAGACGGTTTGTCTGGATCTACCACGGTGATTCTGTAACCTAATGGTGAGCTACGGTTCCAAGATCCATGCTCGGCAATGAATATTTTTCCACGATAGGGTTCTGGAAATTTATTGCCTGTATAAAATCGCATCCCCAAGGCAGCCACATGAGGGCCTAATTGAACGGTGCTGGGGGTAAACTCTTCACACGTTCTCTGCTTGCCAAATTCGGGATCGGGAATGACAGCTGCATGACAAAAAGGATAACCAAAATGCAGACCCTTTTTAGGGGCATGATTGAGCTCATCGGGAGGGATATTATTTCCCATCATATCGCGGCCATTTTCGGTAAACCATAATTCTTTGGTTTTAGGATCCCAGTCAAACCCCACGGTATTTCTAATCCCTTGAGCAAAAATCTCGAGATCTTTTCCATCGGGCTTCATCCGCATAATCGTTGCAAACCGAGGATCGCTTGATAAGCATATATTGCAAGGTGCTCCAACGGGCACATAAAGCCAGCCATCAGGCCCAAAAGCAATAAACTTCCAACCATGATGCTTTTCATCGGGAAAGGCATCGTTAACGATGATAGGCACAGGAGGATTGCTCAGACGCTTTTCAATATCATCAAACCGTAAAATACGATTCACGGCTGAAACATATAAAGCACCGTCTTTATACGCCACCCCTACAGGGGAATTTAATTCTTTGGCGATGATAAAAACTTTTTTCTTTTGATTGTTATTGGGATCATTTATGATTGCATACACATTGCCCGCACGCATTGAACCAACAAATAACGTGCCTTGTGAGCCCAAGGCCATTTCACGGGCATTAGTGATTTTTTCAGCATACAGGCTGATAGTAAAACCGGGTGGTAACTTAATTTTTTCTAAAGGCAAAGCATTAGCTTGAAGGCAAGTTGCGATGAGCAGAAAACAGAATAACTTCAGTAAATACGTATACATTTTGTTCATTTTTTAATCCCAAAAATAGGATTAAACATGAAAAAGTGAAGCTAACCAAATAACATACACTTGAAGCGAGTATGAAATGAGTGATAGTGATAGCAACAGTGACGATAAAATAGAACCCCGATCATCCCATTTCGATTTTACAAAGGTAATTAAGAGAATTGAATCCATCATCTATTTGAATGATTTAACTAATGATGTGCCCAAAAAAATCGATCATGCTCTAAGAAAAGCCAACTGGGAAAAATTATTTAAACTCATTACCTATTGTCCACATCGTTTTACTTTACCTCACTTATCTCAAACCTTAGAATTGTTTATAAAGCACAATCATCTTGAAGGCGCAAAGTGTATTATAATACATACGCGTTTATCTCCAGAGCAAGTTAATTATCACTGCCAAACAGCGGTAAGAGAAAATAAGCCAGAAATAATTCGTCTTTTTGTAAAGTTTTTATCTTTGGTGTTAAGCAGTCATACTAAGGGAATGGTATTGCTTTACCTTGCACGAGAAGGTTGTGCAGATTTATTATGTATATTTTTTGTTAATACTTTATTTGAAGATGTTGAATACTTTGAAAAAGCCATGTTGAGTGCGGTTAAAACAGGAGATAGCGCAATTATTCGAATTTTATTTCAAAGAAATAAAAAAGAATGGTCTGAAGTATTTCTTGAATGTTTGGTTGAAAAAACTTTTTTATATGAACAAGATCATCTTTTGTCTTATATATTGGATCATCAGATTGATTTATTTTCTAACGAAATACTTCAAGATATATTAATAAAGGCTTATCAGCTTAATTTCATTAAAACGGTAAACCTGATAGGAGAATGCTACAGTCATTTGATTACTTCTGAAACCAGAACAGAATTATTATTTTTAGCCATTGAATACAATCACACAGATTTTATGAGAAGTTTATTCGATACAGAGCTGGAACCTGACGATAGATTAATGGCTTATCAAGCCATCTTTATGCCAAATGAAAAAGAAGCTGCTTTTTTAACAGACAAACAAAATAATGTTACATACACCAAACCTAAAAGTGATGATGACATTATTTTAGAAGAAGAGTTAAGCCAGGCTTTAACCTTTATGTTTTCTCAGTTTACAATAAAAGAAATCACAAATTTTATCCAGGAACCCATAGAACAAATTCACTCACCCAAAAGCACTTGTTTAATTGCGCCTGGGGGTAATTTTATGTCGATTTAGTTAATTCATAATGGCTACTACGTCCACCTGATGGGTTTCTGATGAGTACCTTTTTATCAATTAAATCTAAAATATCTCGATAGGCGGTATCTTGAGAGCATTTTGCTAATTTGGCCCATTTTGAAGTGGTTAATTTCCCTTCTAACCCATCAAGCAATTTATTGACAACTTTAATTTGGCGCGCATTAAAAATTATTTCTCCGTTTTCTTTCCAAAAATTGGCTTTTATTAATATATCTTTTAATATATCTTTTGATGCATGGATGGCATGTAACAAACAATTTAAAAACCATTCCAGCCATTTAGTTATATCTAAATTATCTTTTTGTGTGTTTTCAAGAATACGATAATATTCTTTTCTTTCTTTTTGAATTTGGGCCGAAAGACTATAAAATCGTTCGGATGAATGCTCTGATCTGGCAAGCAGCATATCGGTAAGGGTTCGTCCAATTCTTCCATTACCATCATCAAAAGGATGTAAAGTAACAAACCATAAATGCGCAATGCCAGATTTTAAAATCAAATCTAACCTGTCTTCATTATTAAACCAATTAATCAAAAGGGCCATTTCTTTACTCAAAAATTGCGCGTTAGGTGCTTGATAATGAACTTTTTCTTTACCAATAGGGCCTGAAACAACTTGCATCGGACCTTCAGCATCATCTCGCCATTGAGCCACTTTAATTATATTTAAACCGCTTCTTCCAGTTGGAAACAATGCAGCGTGCCAGGCGAAGAGCCTTTCTTCTGAAAGGGGCAAGGTATAATGCTTCATTGCATCAAACATCATTTCTACGATGCCTTCCACATGACGATCTACAGGTATCATTGATTCAATATCAAGGCCTAATCGACGGGCAACAGAAGATCTTACTTGATCTTTGTCTAACTTTTCGCCCTCTATTTCACTGGTTTTCAGAACATCTTCCGTAAAAGTCCGTAAAATAGATTCAGAGCGTAGAGGAAGACCTAGCGTTTGTATTAATCCTGCTAATTTGCCTTGTTCTAAATGGCATTCGCTAATCAAGGGATCTATTTTTATTCTATCCCAATAAAAGTCTGGCCAATTCCTTAATTCGTGTATATACATAAAATATAATCTCCGCATACTATGCGGAGATTATAGCAATTATTCTCATTATATTAAATAATCTCCGCACATTATGCGGAGATTAGAGGGTTTAATCTCCGCATAATGATAGTAAATCAAATAACTATGCTGATTATATATTCATCCTTAATTCTTTACTGTGTTTTTCAAAGGCATTAAGCCCTTTTTCTTGTAAAACCTGCACTAAAAAACTCCCAATAATTACCCCGTCGGCAAAACCTGCCACTTCTTTTGCTTGTTCTATAGTAGAAATTCCAAATCCCACAGCTATCGGTGTTTTTTCAAAAACCTGTTTTAAATTATTTACTTCACATTTTAAGTTGTCAGATAATCCAATTTGAATTCCCGTTACGGCTAATCTTGAAATATAATAAATAAAAGCCGGATCCAATTTTTTATATAATTCAAATCGTTTAGGTGAGGTGGTAGGAGAAACTAATAATACAATATCTAAGTTTGCTTCTTTAAATTTCACATAAATATCAATGCCTTCTTCGGACGGTAAATCGACTATTAACACACCATTAACGCCTACTTCTTTGGCTTTTAAAATAAATTTCTCAAGGCCATAAGCTAAGATAGGATTATAATAACTAAATAAAATAATAGGCGTATGACACCCTTTGGCACGTACCCTACTTATCATCAATAATATTTTATCTAAATTAATGCCTTGTTCTAATGCCATATGGGCAGCTTGTTGGTTGATAGGGCCATCGGCGACGGGATCAGAAAAGGGCACGCCTAATTCGATAATATCTGCCTCTGCTTTGCTCAAAGCCAATAGTGCATTGATAGATTGCTCATAATCAGGAAATCCTGCCATCATAAAAGGAATAAATAAGGGCGATTTTTTGATAAATAAATTTCTAATCGTCATATAGCATTTGCCTCCATATATTTGCTTAAGGTTTCTACATCTTTATCGCCTCTGCCTGATAAACCGACCAGCATGACATAATCTGAAGGTGATTTTGGGGCATGTTGAATCACATAAGCAATCGCATGGGCACTTTCAAGGGCAGGAATAATCCCTTCGAGTTTGGCCAATAAAAAAGCGGCTTCTAGGGCTTGCTTATCATTTACATGGGTGTAATTCACTCGGCCAATACTATGTAAATGTGCATGCTCAGGTCCCACAGCTGGGTAATCTAAGCCTGCGGAAATACTGTGTGTGTTCATCACTTGTCCAAACGCATTTTGTAATAAAAAAGTTTTGGTGCCTTGCAAAACGCCCAATTTTCCGCCTGAGAATCTAGCGGCATGTTGACCCAAATTTAACCCTTGGCCGCCTGCTTCAACACCTGTCATGTTGACCTCAGTTTCATTTAAAAAATCATAAAATAATCCAATGGCATTACTTCCCCCGCCGACACAGGCAACCAATTCATTGGGCAATTGACCGATGGTTTCTTGTATTTGGTGTTTTGCTTCAATACCAATAATCTTTTGAAAATCTCGTACAATTGTGGGGTAGGGGTGTGGGCCAAGAGCCGATCCTAAGACATAATAAGTATTTTTTAAATTTACTACCCAGTTTCGCATAGCTTCAGAAGTCGCCTCTTTAAGGGTTCGAGTGCCAGATTTGACTGCGGTGACTTTTGCGCCTAACACTCGCATACGCGTCACATTTAATTGTTGACGTCCCATATCGACTTCGCCCATGAACACTTCGCATTCCATGTCCATTAAACTCGCTACGGTTGCTGTCGCCACCCCATGCTGACCTGCCCCTGTTTCGGCGATTAATTTTGTTTTCCCCATATATTTCGCTAACAATGCTTGGCCAATGGTATTATTGATTTTATGTGCACCTGTGTGCGTTAAATCTTCTCGTTTAAGATAAATTTTAGCACCACCTAGGTAATCGCTTAAGCGTGAAGCAAAATATAAAGGCGTGGGTCTGCCAACATAGGTTTTTAAATAAGATTGCAGTGTATTGTTAAAAACAGCATCGTTTTTTAATTTTAAATAAGCTTCTTCTAGTTCATAAAGGGGAGCGATCAGTGTTTCGGGTGCAAAACACCCACCATATTCGCCAAAATAGCCTTTTTTATTATGATTCATCATAGGTTCCTGTTAAAAATTGTTTAAGTAACTTGGGATCCTTTAAACCCGGTGTAAACTCAATGCCACTGGCAACGTCAGTTGCATAGGGCTGAACATAATCAATGGCTTGTTGAATATTATTAGGGGTTAAGCCTCCCGCTAAGATTAACTTATATTCTAGGGCCAATTTTTTGGCTAAATTCCAATTTGCTAACCGACCTGTACCTCCTAATAATAAATCAGTCGACACCGGCGCATCGAGTAATAAAGCATAATAGGATTTAAGCAACTTTTTATTTAGCAATGTTAATTCAGATTCAATATTGATATTTAGGCTTAATATAAATTTATGGTTATGCGCCAAATTGTTTATATCAGGTTTATATATTTGTGCATAATCTAAGCAAATTGTATTCATGTTAGTTAAAATGTCAGCTGTAGGAGTGTTAATATAAATACCAATTTTAATAATATTTTTTGGTAATTTTGTAATAATCTGTTTTGCAGATTCAGGCGAAATATATCGACTGGATTGTGAGTAAAAATTAAAGCCAAGCGCCCAGGCATTGTATTTTATTGCCAGTAGAGCATCTTTCAAATTGGTTATTCCGCAGATTTTAGCGCGCATCTGTTACTCCCTTAATGAGTTTGTTTAAAGCCTCACCCGGATTGGTATGATGCATAAAATGAGACCCAATTAAAAAACCACTAAATCCTAATTGGATCATTTCTTGAATTTCATTTGAGCCAGAAATACCACTTTCACATATTGCATAAATATTTTTGGGGATATGTTTGATTAATGATCTCGAGGTATTTAGATTAATCTCGAGGGTATTTAAGTTTCGATTATTAATGCCTATTGTACTTGGGTTAAGTTCAAGTGCAATATCTAGTTCTGCTTGATTATGTATTTCAACAAGAGGCGTTAAGTTGAGACTAAGTGCATAGTGATATAATTTTTTAAGTAAAGGGGCATCTAAAAATGCCACAATAAGTAAAATCGCATTGGCGCCATAACATAGCGCTTGTAAGATTTGTTTTTCAGATAAAATAAAATCTTTGCATAAAATGGGCACTGATAAAAAATTATGTCTAATTTTTTTTATATAATTTATATCACCTTTAAAAAAATGAGGTTCTGTTAGAACAGATAAAGCTGATGCTTGATTTTTAATATAACTTTTTGCAATTTCAGTGCAATGTAAAGTGCCAGGGTATATTTTTCCACGTGAGGGACTTGCAAATTTAATTTCAGCAATAATTACAGGTTGAGTGGAAGACAAAAAAATGGAACAAAAGTCTATCTTATTCTTAGGGGTATCTTCGGGAGGCTGAATTTGTGCAGAACGACTTTGAACAAAGGGGGTTAATTTCTTTAAAAAATCACTCATGTACTTTTTCCTTAATTTTATTTTTTTAGTTTAATTAATAAATTGGCTGTTTTTTTAGTTAAGATAGCCTGTTTGGCCATTTCTATGCCCGATTTTAAATCGGGCACTTTATTGGCTACCAGTAGACCAGCAGCCGCATTGAATATCACAATGTCATGTTTTGGGCCCTGGAGTTCACCCATGAGAATCTGAGTAATGATGTGTGCATTTTCTTTAGGGTTGCCTCCTAGTACCGTATTTAAATTTGCCCGAGTTAAACCAACATCTTCTGGCTTAATTGTATAATGGGTAATTTGGTCATTTTTTAACTCAGAGACATAGGTTGGTGCGCTGATGCTGATTTCATCTAGGAGATCATAGGAGTGGATGACCATAGCATGAACATATCCTATTTTTTTTAAGGTAGCGATAAGAGGAGAGATTAAAGTTTTTTTATAAACACCCATCACGGCTCTTTTAGGTCTCAATGGATTCATTAGTGGGCCTAAAATATTAAACATACTGGGAATACCTAAGTTTTTTCTTAGATTTTTAAAATGTGATAGCTTTAAATTAAATAAAGCTGCGGATAAATAAACAAATTGATTTTTTTCTAATTGATGTATAATCGCTGAAATATTTTCAGGGATAGGCAGATCTAATAATTCAAGTACATCCGCGCTGCCCGATTGACTTGTCACGCTTCTGCCACCATGTTTTGCCACATATACCCCACAGCTGGCTAGCACTAAACTGGCGGCTGTCGAAATATTAAACGTGCCAATGCCATCGCCTCCTGTGCCGACAATATCTACAATGTCATAAGGGCAGGTTAGTTTTTTGCAGTGTTCAAATAAATATTGTCTGGCACCCACCAATTGTTCGGCAGTATGAACGGTTGATTGTAAAAGCGCTAATACAGCAGCTTGTTGTTCAATAGGGGCAGTATCAAGTGTTTGAAAAAGCATATAACTTTCTTGCTCAGAGAAAGGATGTTTAGACAATAGTTTATCGATAAATTCTTTCATTTTAGGTTACCTTTTGCATAAGTGAATACTCAGGATTTAAATATAATTTTTGATTTAAAATATGTTTTAGTTTTGTTAAGCTGTAATTTAAATCGCTTAACTTAAGATATAAGGGATTAATGCACATTCTGATTAAATTAGGCTCACGATAATCGAGAATAATATTATTTTTAAGTAAGGTACGTGATAGGGCATAACCATAGGGATGCGTAAAAGCAACGTGTCCACCCTTAAGATTATTTTGTTTAGGCGTAATGACATTGAGATTTAAACTTTCCAGTGCACTAATTATATAATCTGAATAGCTTTCTCTTAGAACAAATAATTTATTTAAGTCTAAGTTTTCATAAATATCTAATGCGCCGTCTAAGGCAACCATGCTTAATATAGAAGGCGTGCCGCCCATAAATTTGTTTATATTATTAGATGTTTTATATTCTAAACAGAATTTAAAGGGTTCTTTGTGTCCCATCCAACCAAATATGGGGTTTTTAGCGATCTCATGATGTTTTGCATTCACATAAATAAAAGCAGGGGAGCCTGGTCCGCCATTTAAATATTTATAAGTGCACCCCACTGCAAAATCAGCCTGAATCTCACTCAGGTTGATGGGCATAATGCCCACACTATGCGATAAATCCCATATGACTAAAATGCCGTGTTGATGTGCTAATTCTGTGATACGTTTTATATCGAATACCGAAGCATCACGATAATTGACATGAGATAAAATAATCAAGGCAATATCTTTCCCCATATTTTTTTCAAGTAATAAAGGGGGAATCGTTTTTGCCACAATGCTTGAATCAAACTTGGCTATGCCTTCAGTAATATACAAATCAGCCGGGAAATTATCTTGGGTGGTTAAAATGATTTTACGTGAATGATTTATTTTCAAGGCACATTTAAGGGCTTTATATAAATTCACCGAAGTAGAATCACTAACAATGACTTCATTAGGTTTAGCACCAATTAAAGGGGCAATTTTTGTGCCAATTGTTTTAGGCAAGTCTATCCATTTATGGTCATTCCACGATTTGACAGCCGATTGCCCCCAGTGTTTCAAAGTGTGATTAACACGCCTGTGTGCGGATTTTGGCATAGGCCCAAGCGAATGACCGCATAAATAAACGGTATTTTTAGGTAAATTAAATTTGTTTTTTAGCATGCTTGTTACTCAACTAGGTGAAGTTGTGGAAAATTATTAGGTAAAATAATGCCTAGGGCGTTGGCACGTTTCTGGCTGATATAACCGTGATGATTTTGGCTATCAGGATAAATAGGGGATAACTCGGCTATATTTTGTTTATTTAACAATGCTGCAACGAGTTTGCCTGTATTTTTGCCTACTTGTTTATAATCCACACCAAAACTTCCTAAAACCAATCCTGCCTTTACAGCTTCGGGTTCGACACTGAATACAGGAATGCCCATTTTGTCTGCGGCTTTTGCAATGGTCGGTAAGGCGGGCAGTATCGGGCCACTGCCACCTACGTAAATAAAATCGACTTTATTTTTAAAAGCTTGCATGCGAATGCCCATATCTCGAACATGATCGATGGGAATAGCAATCACGTTCATGTTTAGTTTATTCGCCGCTATTTTCATCATTTCAACTAAGGCAACGTCATTGATTTCAGATGGCGCGTATAATAGGCCAATGGTTTTGGCTTTGGGGAGTATAGATTTTGCAAAAACCAATAATATATCTAAATTTTGTTTATCCGAACTTCCGGTTATATTTTTTTCTGAATGATCAGGTGAAGTGATTAACCCTGCCGAAACGGGGTCGGTAATAACGCTGTATATTACGGGTATATCTTTAACGCTGTGTTTGATAAATTGTGCCACAGGCGTGGTAATGGCAACGATCACATCGGGTTTAAACTGCTTAAGTTGTGCAATCATTTGAGGAATTAATAAGGTATCAAAGCTGACATCCATTATTTCATAACGAATGGTTTTATTTGCGATAAACCCTTGATTTACCAGTTCTTCTTTGAGGCCATTGATAGAAGCTTGAAGCGAACTATGGGGGCCGTAATTGGCAATGCCGACAATAGGCAAAGTCGGCGTGGTTAGGGGAGAAGGGGTAGATTTCAGATTGTAAGCTGAAAAACTCACTAATCCTATTATCATCAATAAATAAAGTCGTTTTGGCGCACGCATAGGCAAGCTTCCTCCGCATTTTTAAGGTATTTAATCGTAAAATTTAAATATAAAAATTAAAGCAGACAGCTTTGCCAAGAAAAGTGCTTATAAATAGGGAATGAAGATAAGATCATAGCCAATATCTCTATTAATTATTGATACAAAATGAAACAAAATAAGCCTAAGCGGCAGCGTTGCGCCATCGCCAGCGAGTATTTGTTAGATTTTGGATAATTAATAAAAACATAATATTTTAAAAACCATAAAATAGTTGAGACTATTCTAAGATAATAGCCAATAGTATATTAGGTCGTCAAGAGTTATTTTTGGGTTTTTATTAAAAGGGGGAACAGCACCAAAGAGATTTGGTGCTGTTAAACAGAAAAGAATGATTATTTTTCAATGACTCTCATATCGATATTGTTGCTATAAAAAGAAACATGGTTAGTGTTTGAAATTTTATAATCCGTGCAATTAGAGAAAAGTGTTGAGCTAAGCACATCTTCTGTGAGACCCACTAAAGTGATATTGTTATTATTTTGAAAAAATCTCTCAACACAAGAAGTAGGTACACCAGAGATATCAATATTCGTTGTGATGGCTAGAAATTTTTCACCACCAGAAACTAGATTTAATTGAACTTGATTTAAATTTTTCATTTTTAGACCTTTTGATTTATTTATAAGATACGGTTTGGAAAGGTGCACTTTTAATACGGCTCGAAATAGTGTCTATTTCGGTTGCGGAACAACCATGGAGCAAAACAAATAACTGGCTTGATATTGAATCTTTAGCAATTTCGGGTACGAATACTAAATTTGCGTTCTGAATTGTATTGATACACTTCTCAGAAACACCTTCTAGAGAGGCGTTTCTTGTTACGGTAAGATGTTCTGTTTGACCGCCAGAAACTGTATTCATTTCTAAATTTAATTTTTTCATTTTAGATGCTCCTGAAAATATTTGGTCGAAGGAGAGGATTCTTCTTCGACCAATAAATTTAGTCTCTGTGTTTGAAAGGATTATTTCTTTCTACAGCGTCTTTTGCATTTTCAGCTATGCGAGAATGTCTCACTTCATCCCAGCCGTCTTTAATTTTTTCCTTGCTGTCATCAACAAATTTGTCGACTTTATTTTCATCCTGATCATGGTGGTGGTGATGAAGATGTATGCCGCCAGAAACTTCATATAATTCAATTGTGTTTAGATTTTTCATGTTAATACCTCTTGTTTTATGTGTAAGAAACATTTAAAAAAGGAGCGCTTTTTATACGGCTTGCAATGGTTTCTATTTCCGTCTGAGCACACCCATCAAAGAAAACAAATAATTTACTCGAGAAGCCATCTTTTGTTATTTCTGGCGCAAATAGTAAATTTGTGTTCTCAATAGTATTAATGCATTTGTCAGAAATATTATCTAGAGACGCTTCTCTGGTTACGGTTATTTGTTCAGTTTGACCGCCAGAAACAGTATTAGTATCTAAGGTGGTTAATTTTTTCATTTTTTAATAATCCTTAAATAGTTACTAGAGTCCTTAGATTACGCTTCAAAAATTTATATAGCAACCCTTTTTTAAATCACTGTACAAAATAAAAAAAATATAATTAGAAAAATGTCTTTTATAATTTATACAATACGAACGAACTGATTATTTCAGCATTTTAAATCGTCACTAAATAAGATTTTAATCTGATGTGCAGTAAGAAAATAAGTGAGAATTACGTTTATAAGAACAGCACCAATGAGGGTTGGTGCTGTTTGTGAAAGTTATGTGAGACGATTATTTCTTGCAATTATAGCAAAGTTGAGAGTTTAATGTGTCCTCGTTCAAGTCTACAAAACTAAAATTGCTATTATTTTGAACAAGCGTATCAATGCAAGCCTTTGGGATGTTTGCCACATTAATACGTGTTGTGGTGATTAAAAATGCTTCACCACCACAAACATGATTTAGTTCAACCACGTTTAAGTTTTTCATTCTAGATACTCCTAATTTAAATAAACTAAAAGAAGCTTAGTCTTTTTCATGATGATGTTTGAAAGGATTATGTTTTCTTACAGCATCTTTGGCATTTTCAGCAATGCGAGAGTGACGGACATCATCCCAAGTTTCTTTTGTTTTATCAATTGCGTCATCAACAAATTCATCAACACGATTTTTTTCATGTTCATTTTTATGTTCATGTTTTGTGCCGCCAGAAATTTTATTTAATAAAGTTGTGTTTATGTTTTTCATTTTTTAATTCCTTAAACTAATTGCTGGAATCTATAGACTACGCTTGAATAAACTTGAGCGCAATATTTTTATTAAAAATAAATATTTTAATAATAATGATTAAACCACCTTAAATTTAAGATCAGATTTAATCTGGATAATATTTCGATAAAATTTTAAAAATTAATTTTTTAAAATCATGCGCGGGTAAAAAACTTTATAAATGCTTAGCAATAAAATAGGTATCAACCTGGTTGAGTCTAAATTTTATTGATAAGCTTATTTCAGAATAGTTTAGACAAAAGTGAGCACTGCTTATAAGGGGCAAAAAATGAGAGGAAAATCGTGTTGATGCAGCTATTAGGCAAATATTTAGAATAAGTTTTTATGATGTCAGAAATAGAAACTACATTTAAGCACGCTATATTTTTCATTAGCAGACCTCCAGAAAGTAATAATAGTTATTATCTATCACATTTTTGAGTCACTAAAACCATACTCCCATTATCGAAGCATGTCAACAATATTATATGTTTTATAATGGGGGAGCCAGCACCAAAGGCGTTTGGTGCTGGTTATCGTTAATCTGGGCAATGTAGAATATAGGTTGACATGAATCCGTCTTCACTTGTTTCAACCAAAGTAAAATTGCTACGATGGTTTAAAGATCTGTCTGTACAAAGCACAGTCGCATCTGTGATATCCATTGAGCTATTTGTTAAAGAATTTTCACCACCCGCTACTTGGTTTAATTCTATTAAAGTTAAATTTTTCACCGTTAGTCCTTTTTTATAGTTGGAATAAATTATTCTTCAATAACTGATAAAGCAATGGGCATGCTATCATAAGTGGTCTGGTTGAATGGTGGGTTCATAGATTCAGTACAATTAGTCAGAAGTGTCATACTTAGCATGTCTTCATTAATCCCCACTAAAGTGGCATTAGTGCTATTAAAAAATCTTTCGATACATGAAGCGGGCACACCCGTTATATCCACTCTCACGGTTGAGATCAAAAATTTTTCGCCACCGGAAACTTGGTTTAATTCATCTAAAATTATAGTTTTCATTGTGATTCTCTCGTTTTTAAATTTATTTATATTTAACGGTTAAAAAAGGCGCGGCATCAGAGCGTTGATCTATTAAATCTAACTCTGTGAGGGTGCAATTTTGTAAAACAGAAACAAATAAAGCTGCGCTTTGCTCATCAGTACGCGTTGTATCTATAATAAGGGGAGCTATGTTTGAGAGTGTATTTACACATTGGTCTGAAATGCCATTAAGCGAAATTTTTGTCGTAACCGTTAGAGATTCCGTTTGACCACCAGAAATCGTACGTGTATTTGAATTAGTTAATATTTTCATTATTTGACCTCACAAAAGTAATAAGTTTAACTATGTTTTTGGGCATTTTTAAACTACTACTATTATCAAGCTAAGTCAACAAACTACAGCGTTAGTTGAGTACATTAATTTGTGAGGGGTGCATTATCGTTCAAAACGCTTTAAAATATTGGCTTTAACATTTTCACGTTCTGAAATAGGGTCTATTTTAATAAATATATCGGTTACGCCTTTACCTGAATAGGCATTAATTTTAATCCCGCCGTCTACATCCAGCTTAAATCTTATATGGCCAGGCGGGTATTTATGACGACAGGCTTCAGAAAAACCAATTACAATTTTGCTAACAGCTGGAAGGGTTTTAATCCAATTGATATTGAGCTTCACGTGTTTATCTAAGGTTTGGTGTCTACTCATAAACACCAAGGCATAAAGAGCAAATATTTATGTTGAATTAAAAATTCTTTTTCCGATTTATCAAGTTGTTTTATTTTATATTCTAGTTGAAGCGCATCGTTTTTTTCACCCACTAATTGTTGCAACTCAAGTGTAAAAGGGCCTTTGCCTCTGAGGCTTTTTGCGCACTTTTGGCCTTGTGCATTATGTTCATTGAATCGACGTTGCACGTGCGTGGTGATGCCAGTGTAGAGCGATCCCGTATTCTTTCGAATAATATAAATATGCCAGCATCTTTCGTTTTCATTTATCATATTGCGATTATAGACTTTTAAATTATACTGTGTGCACTATTTTAAAGGGAAAGTTTATGTGCCTAAGATTAGTTAATTTCTTGACTTTATTTGGAACGTCTTTACTGCTCAGCGGTTGTTCTTTTGCACCTTTTTCCAGTACCCAATCTGCGCATACTATAGAAGAAGATGCCTTAGCTATACAAGGTGGAATGGCGTCACTACCTGAAATACCTTATGTTCGTATGAGCTATGGTATGACTGAAAATTTAGAGTTGGGTCTATTGTCTGAGTTTCATTTCTCCGATGTTGTTAGCGGTGTTGTGGCAAAATATGCTTTTTTAAACAATAAAGAAGCGGGGGCCTCTTTTTCTGTTGAAACCAGTGTCGGGGGAGGAAGTAGTTCATCTTATGCCTATATTGCCCCTATTTTTGGTTACAAAAAAGACAAATGGGACAGTTATATCGCTGCCCGATATAATTATACCCACGTGGGTTATGACGATTTAGAACTGGATTTTGGCTGGTTTGGTAAAATCGATTTATCAGGTAAAACAAACTTAAATTACGGTATTGCGACAGTAGGGAACACCTATTGGATGAAAAAGAATTTTGGTGTAAATGTTAATGCCAATTATGCGTTTGGCGATTTTGAAGGTGTTTATGCCGGTGTTGGATTAGTGTATGTCTTTAAATAATACGTATATTTTATTACATGGCGCTTGGCATGCCAGCTGGTGTTGGAAGTATATCACCCCTTTACTAGAACAAGCTGGCCATACTGTTATAGAGCACGATTTTTTAGGGCATGGCAAAAACCCAGCAGATTTTATGGGCATAAGCTTAAAAAAATATGTGAATCAGCTAATTAATTTGATTTCTGAGCAATTACAACCGGTTATATTAGTCGCGCACAGTTTTGCTGGAGTTATGGCCAGTCAAGTGGCAGAAATGATCCCTGAAAAAATACAAAAAATAATCTATATTGCTGCTTTTGTGCCTGAAAATAACAGCTCGTTATTGCTTGAAGCAAAATATTCTAAATTAAGCATTGATCAATTATTAACGGCAGATGTTGAAAATAATCAAATGATTTGCAATTTGTCCGATCCTAATATCATTAAAAAAGCGTTTTATCATAAATGTTCTGATGATGATTTTAATTTTGCTTTTAAAAATCTACAAATAGAGCCTTTGTTACCAATGAGCCAAACCATTAAAATATCAAAATATAATTTTGGGCGAGTGACTAAGTTGTTTATTGCTTGCACCGAAGATAATGGCATTGATATTGATAACCAATTACGTATGGCCAACAAAGCAGAGATAAAAAATATTGTTAACCTAGAAACCGATCACAGTCCTTTTTTCTCGATGCCCAACGAATTGGCTCAAGCTATTTTATCCTAAATTTTTTAGCGCTTTGTTTTTCTCGATAATGAAATAAACAACATGCCTAACACCAATCCAATCACCAATCCACCCAATGCGGTTTTAAGCATTTGAGATTGGAGATCGTTCAGCATACTTTTAGTAATTCCGCTTGAATGGTGCATTGCGCTGATTTCCCATTCGGTATTGCGGGCACTATTTTTTTCTAATACGGCTGTCCAACGAGTGTGTAACACTTGTTTTTCGCCTTTAAAATAAGTGAATTCTTCGTTAGCGGAACCTTGAATAATGGCAATTTTTTTGTCTAGATAGATTGGCTCAGGGTCGATTTGGATCTCCACCCTCAGATTTTTGACTGTGGCTTTGTCCCCTTTAAATAACCCCTCAAAGTACTCTACAAAAGATTGTAAAGGCGCGATCTTTTTATTTTCTAGGGTGATTAACGTAAAATCTTTAGAAAAATAGGTGGCTAGTTTTTTGACGTCTTTGAGGTTAATAGCTTCAGTGGTGTTATTTAAGGTTTGTTTAATGTTGTCTAATTCTGAATGAACAGGGTTTTCCGCAGACTTAGCAACAGAGGGTTGAGCGTACCCAATTGTGTTCATCGTTATTCCACCAATGCTGATCATCGTGAGAATCAGAATACATAAAACTTGACTAAAGTATTTTCTTTCCATGAAAAATAGTCATCCCTATAAATAAAAAAATAGTTATTTTCAATTTTTTTAGCTACAACACTTAAATCACTTGATGTCAGTAATCGCTTATTGATACTATTCAGTTTACTCCAAATTTTATTTTTTTATACACAGAGTTGAAAGGCAATCAACTTTATTTAGTTTTATGGTTTAATTTTTAATGAGGTATTTATGGATTCTGGAACGATTAAGCATGATGATAAAAAGGCCGGTAACTTAGGAACGGATCTTGTTTCAAGTATCTCCACTTTTGCAAAGACAAGCTTCCATAATTTACGAGAGGGTTTTTGGGGATTATTAGGCCAAAGTTCAAAAGAAGAAACATCTTTTGCCCCATCTGAAGAAAATCCTAAAAAAGAAGTGCTGCAAAAATTCTTAACCGCATTGGAAACTCAGCAGGAAACAGTTGAATTCTCAAAAGAGGCTGAACCTGAAGTAATGAAGGTAATTGAACTGATTAAGGGAGTCGCTGAACCAATAGTAGAGCCAACAGTTGAAATTAAGTCTGAGCTTAAGCCAGAATCACCAGAGATATTAGAACAAACTGAGCAGAAAAAATCAAAAAAACCCACACTTAAAAGAGAAAATGAAAGTGTTTTAAGCGTGCATTATCTTAAAACATCAGAAGTTGCCAGTGAAGTTCAATTTGAATTAAATAATGATAATGATACTTTTGAAGTGGCAACCCAGAAATTAGAGGGATTGGCAAAAAAACTAGAAGATATAGTAGAAGTGAATAGTCAAGCGATTGCCTCAATAAAAATCCGTGAAGTAAAAACAGAAAAAGCAACTGAATCTCAATTGGAATCAGAGTCGGTTGAATTGAAAACAGCTGAAGAAAATCTGCCTGATTTGAACATACCCATTGTTGAATCGAACAACGCGAATGAAACTCAAGCCAAAGCTAAACCTGTTGAATTTAAGAAACCTGCTCCGACAAAATCAGAAATACCGTCTAAAGATATAAATCCTAATTCTCTTTCTTATACGCTGGCTTATTTGAGAGAACAAGAGCAGGCTAAAGTTAAAGAAGCGAGTAGTACAAGATCGTCCCCTCGCTTTGCTTATGCGACGCCTACAAAAAGTAATTTTACACGAAAGTAACTTTATACTTTTATTAATTCGGCTTCTAATAAATAATCCGCATGATGAATCTTTCCAGAATCATCTTGCGGATTTTGTTTAAAATACGCTTCACAGACTTCTTCTACAAATTCTTGTACTCGACTTTGCGGAATGTAATCGACATAATTACAAACGAGCATCACCCAATGTTGAAAAATATCCAGGTTTGGAAAGCTTAGTTTGGGTCTGACCACTTCGATGGTATTAATACTTAAGCCCGAATTTTCAGCCATCATGGCAAATTTACCCGGCGTAATCGATTGCATGTTCGATTCATACTTTCTAAAGTAAAGGCGCCATTTATCTTTTTCTACCACTTCTCGCACAGAACCATCAAATCGCTCACGAGAGTGATCGGGAAAAAATTGCATAAACACTCTGCCTTTAGGCTTAATCGCTTCGGCGATATTTTTGAGCACCCATTGTTTATCGGTCGTCCAATGAAAAAAACAAAAAGAAACAGCGGTATCAAATTGTTCTTGAAAGGGTAAACGCGTGAGATCCCAATGCTGAATAGATAAGTTTTTTAAACCGGAAGCGGGAAGGCGAGCGTTGGCCATTTTACAAAATTCACGGGATTTGGTTAATGCCGTGATAGTAATATCAGGGTACTGTTTAGCTAAATTAAAACTGATTGCGCCGTCACGACACCCTACATCGAGAATATTCTGATTGGGGTGGAACTGAATTTTTTTTAGAAAATGTTCAGCACGCGCTAGCATTGGGTTGGCATTTGCCTTTGTTAATATTTCGGTGAGGATCTCAAAAGAGACTTTAATTAATGCCATAAAGCTTTCCAACTGCAAAAAGATGTGCCAAGCCAGCGTAAAATACTAGTCGTAAAAAATATAAAACACAACCAAAAGTAATGCGTTTAATTTTTAGCTTAGATTATTTGCATTACTGCTATGTAACCAATCGATGCCTTGTCCTAATAATAATACGGTCCCTCCAACGACTAATCCAAAGCTGAGTGTAACAGGCGCGCCCCATAGCGGAATGGCTGGTTTTAGGGTTGCAGTCGCCGCTGTATTAAATAAAACAGTGAGGAACAAAAGGCTAACCGCAATACCAGGGGTATGAAAATCGGGTTTAGCAAAGAAATCGGGGGGAAGGGTAAGGGTATTGCAACCAGGGACTAATTCATCTCCGGCTGCACCTGAAATAGTATGAATTTCACAGGGTATTAATTCTCTCATATTCATCACTTATTTATGTTTTATTTTATTATAATTATCCTAATAGTGTAATTACAAATGAACTGAAAATAAAGCGTGTGTTTTTCAGATAAAACCCCGTACTAAAATAGATAGGGTTTGAGTAGGCGCGTTGTCCAAATTCTTGCCATTTCAGCTTAATCCAGTTATCTTTAACCCATCCAACGGATTGGGTTGTGTTTAATCCGGATTATTGAAAAAATGGTGGCAACCCCCGCATGCTAATAAGTAAAAATTTAGCTAAAGAGCTTACACTTGTTTTAATTTTGAAAGTTTGTTTACTTTTTTTTCTGCATAAAATATTTTTTAGTCACCCTATCGAAAAAGCTGATCGACTCACCCGCACTACCGAATATGTTTTTGATTTAAAGGCCAAACCCAATGCTAATTGATGAAACCATGATTAATTTATCTCGTTTACAGTTTGCTGTGACCGCGATGTACCATTTTTTATTTGTGCCCTTAACCTTAGGGCTATCTTTTATTTTAGCCATTATGGAATCGGTGTATGTGCTCACCGGTAAAGAAATATATAAAGACATGACAAGGTTTTGGGGCAAATTGTTTGCCATCAATTTTGCGATGGGCGTTGCCACGGGCATTACTTTAGAATTTCAATTTGGCACCAATTGGGCTTATTATTCTCACTATGTGGGCGACATTTTTGGGGTGCCGCTTGCCATTGAAGGGATGATGGCCTTTTTCTTAGAATCGACGTTTATTGGCTTATTTTTCTTTGGCTGGAATCGTTTATCTAAAGCCAAGCATTTAATGGTCACTTGGCTGCTGGCTTTAGGGGCAAATTTATCCGCATTGTGGATTTTGATAGCCAATGCGTGGATGCAAAATCCGGTTGGTGCCACGTTTAATTACAATACAATGCGCATGGAATTGACCTCCCTTTCTGAAGTCTTTTTCAATCCTGTGGCACAAGTAAAATTTGTTCATACAGTAGCATCAGGCTATGTGACCGGCAGTATTTTTGTATTGGGGATCAGCAGTTATTATTTATTAAAAGGGCGCGATTTAGCGTTTGCCCGCAGATCGTTTGCTATTGCAGCCGGTTTTGGTTTAGCCTCCATTTTATCGGTCATTATATTAGGCGATGAAAGTGGGTACGAAGTAGGGGCTGTACAAAAAGCAAAATTGGCCGCCATTGAATCAGAATGGGAAACACAAGCACCCCCTGCTGCCTTTACGGTGTTTGGTTTACCCAATCAAGAAACACAGACAACCGATTATGCTGTGAGAATACCTTATATGCTGGGTTTAATTGCCACGCGATCCATCGATGAGCCGGTTATAGGCTTAAAAGATCTCATCGCGCAGCATGAGCGTTATATTATAGAAGGGATTGAAGCGTATCGTTATCTCCAAATTTTAAAGTCACCAGAAGGCAATACGCCAGAAAATCGCGAACAATTTGAGAAATATCGTGATTATCTGGGTTATGGTTTATTGCTTAAGCGATACACAAAAGAAGTCGTGAATGCGACCCCGGAACAAATAAAATTAGCGGCCAAAGGCACCATACCGCATGTGGCGCCCATCTTTTGGAGCTTTAGGATAATGGTGGGTCTAGGCTTTTGGATGCTGGCTTTATTGGTTTGTTCATTTTATTTAAATATTAAGTCTCGATTACTTGAAAACAGATGGCTCTTAAAATGGGCACTCTGGAGTATTCCGGTGCCTTGGATAGCCATTGAGTGTGGTTGGTTTGTGGCGGAATATGGCCGCCAACCTTGGGCTATTGGTGAAGTATTGCCCACGTTCCTAGGGGTATCCAGTGTGACAACAGGCCATGTATTAACCAGCCTTTTAGGCCTTGTCACCTTGTATTCTGCGCTGTTGGTGGTTGAGTTTTATTTAATGTTTAAATACGCCAGATTAGGGCCGAGTAGTTTGGGGCTGAAAAGATATCATTTTGAGGTGGCCAAATGATTTTTGATTACTTTACGCTAAAAATTATTTGGTTTGTGGCCATTAGCTTATTGCTCACCGGTTTTGCCGTTATGGGTGGCAGTGATATGGGTGTGTCGGCTTTGTTGCCTATTATTGGCAAAAAAGAGGATGAGCGTCGGGTGTTAATCAACACGATTGGCCCTATGTGGGAAGGGAATCAAGTGTGGCTTATTTTGGCCGCGGGCGCAATTTTTGCGGCTTGGCCCATTGCGTATGCCACGGCTTTTTCAGGATTGTATTATGCTTTGTTTTTGGTGTTAATCACTTTGATTATTCGTCCACCCGGCATGGATTACCGAGCCAAAATCAATGATGTAAGATGGCGCAAACTTTGGGATACCTGCTTATTTTTAAGTGGTGTTGTGCCGGCATTTGTTTTTGGCGTGGGCATTGGCAATTTATTTATTGGCGTACCATTTTATTTTGATTCAACCGCAATGCCTTTTTATACAGGCAGCTTTTGGGCTTTATTAAACCCTTTTGCTTTATTGGTAGGTGGGGTGAGTTTGTGTTTATTATGCACTCAAGGTGCTTTATTTATTCAAGCTAAAACCGAAGGCTTGTTACAAGCTCGGGCGCAAAAATCTGCCCGATTGTTTGGTTTGTTGTTTATTTTAACGTTTATTCTTGCAGGGGTTTGGATCCATAAAATTTTAGTGGGCTACCAAATTACGAGTATTCCTGATTTGAATACGTCTATTTCGGTACAGGCCAAAACAGTCGAGCGACTCGTAGGGGCTTGGAGTAGTAATTTTCAGCAAAAGCCTTATTTATGGCTAGTGCCGGGTTTGACGATAGTGACCGTGTTATTGGCGATGATATTGGCTACCTTTAACCGTGCTAAAACAGCCGTATTGGTGCATAGTGTGGCCATATTGGGATGTGTCTTTACAGCAGGCAGTGCGTTGTTTCCGTTTGTGATGCCTTCGTCACGTACCCCTAATCATAGTTTAACGGTTTGGGACGTGGTATCAAGCCACATGACCTTACAATGGATGTTTTGGGCAGCGGCTATTTTACTCCCGATAGTGTTGTTGTACACCACTTGGGTAGTTCGTGTGTTTCGAGGCCCATTAAGACAAGACACGGTAATCGCCAATCCTGATTCATATTAATTAATAAAGCTGGAAAAAAATATGTGGTATTTTACGTGGATTTTAGGTGTGTTGCTGGCATGCTCTTGCGGCATTATTAATGTCCTCTGGCTCGAGCATGAACACATACTCGAACCAGACGATAAAACAAAAATCAGTGATTAATATCGGACGATAACCTTGGTGCTACCGACATCGACAAACTCTTGATTTAACCACCGGGCATCTTCATTAAATAATCGGACACAACCATGACTCGCATTGTATCCTGGTACAGTGGGGGAGCCATGAAGCGCATATCCGCCATGGAAAAACATACAATGGGGCATAGGTGCGCCGCCTTTACCGATGGGGAATTTTGAAGAGACACATCCCTCGCCGCGTTTAGAATACACGGTGAAGGTGCCTGTGACGGTTCTACACCCTCTGCCGACATCTGCACAATAATCTTTACCACCTGCCGCAGGTCCCCATCTGACCAAGTCACCATTTGAATCATAGGCACCCCAAGCTAAATCAGATTGATCAAAAATAATACGAGAAGTGGGTGCGGGTCCAATATGCTGAGGAAAGGGAGAAGCTGACATCACGCTGATTGAGGTGTCTTTAGGAATGGCAATCACCATGCCTCTGGAAAGCTCAATATTCATTCTATTGATTCTTCTAACGGTGTTTTCTTCATCGGGATCAGAAAATAGGCTTTCCCACGTTTCGCCTCTTTGTACTTTATGACAAGCATAATTATCATTGCTTTGACACAAGCGTTGCCCATAAGAGGCAGCGTAGGCCGATTGATTGGCGGCTAATCCAAAGCCAAGTCCCAGTCCTAACACGGCTAAATAAGTAATTCGCTTCATAGTACACCTCACAAAGCTAAAGCCAAAGATAAGTTTGCTAAAGGGTCATGTATCTTTTTATATGTTATGAACAATAGACTAGGCTAAAAATCTTTTGTTCAGCTTATTTAAATATTTTTATTTAATGTTTCAAGAACGAAGGGTATCTATCAGAAGAGATTCGCCATCTATCTTAAGATGGCGACAGTATGAGGCAAATAATAAATTAGTTATAGGTCATTTATATCTTTATTTATTACTTAAAACTTAGGTTTTGGTTTATGTTGAAGGCTTTGGCTAAAATCTAGCGTATTGCCTAGATGATCGCATAAGGTCACCATAGAATTGCCCAAAGCATCGATTTTGGGCTCAGTCTCTTTACCGTCTACAATTTTACCGCAGGGTTCATTACGCACAAGCCGGCTTAAATAGTCGAGAGCGCCTGCATTATTATCTAAGAAAAAGTTTTCATCCGTTCCACAACAGGGGACAAATTCAGCATGAGGCAACATATCTTTTCCTTTATAAATCCAAAATCCGCCATCTGTCAATCGGCTATAGCCGATTTCAAAAGTGGTCGACACGATGCTGTCTTTATCGTCTTCTCTAAATTTGGCGCATAAGCGGATATATTCTTCTGCGCGTCCGTAACCTTTATCTTTTTCCACATGAGTGATTATGGGTAAAGCAGCGATATTTTCTTCACCTAAAGCAGCCACAAGTTCTGGTTTAAAACCTTTAGAAAGACTTTGACTGAGAGAACGAAAAGTAATGACTTTTTGGCTTGCTGTGGCTAAAGGATATTGTACCCCAAAGAAAGAGGGAAGCTTAGGCAAATAACATTGTTCAAAAACAGAATCGCAAAGCGTATGAAAGCGCGAACTCACAAACAATTGATTATGCAGATCTTTGAGGGGTAAATGCGTCATGATGCCCTTTAAGAGCTCGTCAGGAAAATAATTGATGACCCCTTCGTCAGGCGTGCGGAAAAAATTGCTGAATAATGATGTGCCAAAATTTATGATTGTACTAAAAACACCAGTCTTAAGTTTTTTTTGATTTGACTCTTCTTCTGATGATTCAGAAGTTTGTGTAAATTGTCGTTTCATAAATCTAGCTCCTATTGTTATTATTTATATTAAGCATTTTTAATGGCTGGATGATGATACGCTTTCATTAATTTACGTGCATATTGCGGATCGGTTGCAAAACCGGCACGCTGAATGCCACTGGCCACTTCTTGGGCTGTTTTGGCTTGTCCAATTTTTCTCTGATATCTATCGGTCGATAAAATTCTGACATAATCAGAAAAACATTCTGAAAAAGAGAGATACGCTCTAAAACTCGCAAACCGATGATAAGGTTTGTTCCCTTTAAATTCTTTGGTACGAAGTTTAACGCTATTCCCTAATTGTGATTGTCCAGTCAAACCAAACATATTAAAACTAGAGGTACCATCTTTGTGCTTAGGAATGCTTCTGCCCCAATTGGTTTCATGCGCAGCTTGTGCCAAAATTAATTTGTGATCAATGCCTAATTCTTTACCCGCTTTTTGTGAAAAGGGTAAAAGTGCTTCAACAAATTCTGTTGGGGTTTGAAAACGAACGATTTTTGATTCGAATAGATTTAATTTTGGCTGAAATTGAATTTGCTCAAAGGGGCCTTTTGGTGTGGAGGCCGCTGCTAAAGTATTAACAGGCAAATTGCTGATAAAAAACGCAAGAATAATGCCATAGACTTGAAGCTTCATCTTTTATATTTTCCTCTTTATATAATGTGACTTAATAAAGCAGTGTAATAAAAAAGTTATATAACTTAATTTTATTTATATGTGTACACTTACTAACAAAATTGAGGGGAAATTTTATCACTAAATTTCAACTAATAACAACTCTTGACAATGCCTCTTGCCTTGATTTAATCAGTTAAAATATTTTTTTAAAAAATAAAACATTGATTTTAATAGAAAAAATATAAAAATAAGTTAAATAACTTTACTGTTAATAAAGATGTATAGAATTAAAATACGCGTTAAAATATGCCCCATAAAATTAATTATCTAAAAAAATACAGGCATAAAACGATGGTTTTGATTGAATCGATTCAAGAAATACTCACCCGAGCTTTTATCAAAGCCTACCCGAGTTTGGGTTCCCAAGAAGTGTTGCCTCATTGGCAATCGGAGGTCACTCGTGCGACTGCAGCACAATATGGCCACTATCAATGTAATAGCGCCATGAAATTAACCAAACGCTTAGGGGCGAATCCCAGGGAAATTGCCACGCAAGTTCTGAATGCAGTAAAAGAACTCGATGGTGAAAATAAAATCGAAAAGCTTGAAATCGCGGGCCCCGGTTTTATCAACATTTGGTTAAATCCTGACTTTATTAATTCAGAAATTAATAAAATATTAAGGGATAATAGGGCGGGCGTGCCAACCGTAAAAATCCCCCAAAAGATTGTGGTTGATTTTTCTGCACCGAACACAGCCAAAGAAATGCACGTGGGGCATTTGCGTTCAACGATAATTGGGGATGCCTTAGCCAGAATCCTCGAATTTTTAGGGCATGATGTTTTAAGATTAAATCATATTGGTGATTGGGGTACGCAATTTGGCATGCTGATTGCTTATTTAAAGCAATATCAGCCTGAAGTAGCCGAAGGTAAATTAGAAACCGATTTGTCGCATTTAATGTCCTGGTATAAAGCTTCTAAAAAAATATTTGATCAAGATCCGGCATTTAAACAATCGGCTCAACAAGAAGTGGTTGCCTTACAATCGGGTGAATTTGGTGCCATCAAAATTTGGCAAATGATTTGTGATATCTCTCAAAAAGCGTACCATCAGATTTATGATTACCTAGACGTAAAATTAATCGACAGAGGGGAAAGTTTTTATAACCCCATGTTGGCAGGTATCGTTCAAGATCTCACCACAGGTGGTTTTGTCACGGTGAACGAAGGGGCCAAATGTATTTTTCTTGATGGCTTTAAAAATCGAGAAGGTGAGCCTTTGCCTATGATGCTACAAAAATCAGATGGCGGCTATAACTACGATACGACTGATATGGCGGCAGTCAAACATCGGGTTCAAACCGAAAAAGCCAATCGATTAATTTATGTCACAGATTCTGGTCAATCAACGCATTTTGCTATGTTATTTGCCGCGGCAAAAAAAGTAGGGTACGTGAATGATAATATTAGATTAGATCACGTCCCTTTTGGGCTGGTGTTGGGGCCAGATGGTAAAAAATACAAAACACGCTCAGGTGATACCGAAAAGCTGATGGATTTATTAGCTGAAGGGGTTGTTCGGGCTAAAAATATTTTATTAGAAAGAAATAAAATAGAACAAATATTTACGGAATCTGAATTAGAACATACCGCTAAAACCATTGGGATCAGTGCCATTAAATATGCTGATTTGTCTGGTAACCGTATTCAAGATTACGTGTTTGAATACGATAAAATGTTAAAGCTAGATGGTAATACGGCCGCTTTTCTGATTTATGCTTATGTTCGAACAGCAGGCATTAAGCGTAAATTATCAAATATAGAACTAAATGCTCAAAATCAAGATTTAGCTAAAATCACGCTAGAACATCCGATGGAATTTAACCTGGCCGTACATTTATTGCGTTTCCCAGAAATGATCACGGAAGTGGCGGATGATTTATTCCCCAATAGACTATGTGAGTATTTATTTGAGCTAGCTAATCATTTTAATCAATTTTTCAGAGATTGTCGGATTATTGGCTCTGAGGAACAAGCGTCTAGATTAAGCTTATCTGAACTGACTGCCAAAGTATTAAAATTAGGCATGGGGTTGTTGGGATTAAAGACGGTTGAGAAGATGTGAAGGCTGTTATGCCAGCCTTCCCCCGCAAGCTTTCAGCGAGCGGGGGGATTTAGTTCGAAATAATTATTTCATCCCAGGACGATTATTCTTAGCAGCTTCATTTACTAAATCCACTCTGGGATCCATGCTGTAAATAAATGCCTTAGCCAAGCCTGTCCAAGAATTATCAATAGCAACGGTGCGTCTTTCTAATTCAAGCACGGTTTTCCCAAATACCTTAACGTCATCTGTTTTTGGTTTGGTAATTTTGGGCACAACAGGTTGTTTGACAACAGAGGCAGTCGATTGTGTTGTGGCAGCCTGCGAAAATAAGACAGGGCTTGGTTTTTGAAGTTCTGATTGTTCAGGTGCCATTACTGCAGGCTCATGAATTTGCATAGCAGGTTCTTCTAATTTTTTCTGTAAATCAGAGATCTGTTTCTGTTCATCATTATTTTCTTGCGTTACAACAGCTTGCTGTTCATTGTCATTTGAAGCATTGGGCTGTTCCTCTAGCACTTCTTCTAGTTGCGGCTCTTCTAGATTTTGAGGCTCGTTGTTTTGAGCAGCAATAGGGGGTTCTTCCATGTGGAGAATAAAATTAGATACAAACTGCACAGCTCTAAATGAGAAGTTCACGCCTTCGCTGACAGGGTTTGCTTTCAATCTTTCAGAAAATGCTTCAAAATCAACTTTAAATTGTTGAATTTTATCCTGAAAATGCGTATGCAAATACCAGCCTCCGGATAAACCCGCTGCTAAGATAATACCTGGAATGCCTGCCATACCATAAACCAGTGCGCTAGATACCCCAACGGCAGGAAAAAACCAAGCAGGCAGATTTTTTGCACTTTGGCTTTTAGCAATCGCATAGGCTATGCCGTTACTCGCACCATAAACCATGGTTAAATAAGCCACCATGCCGGGTTCAAAAAAGGTGGAAGCAACCCCCAACATAAAAATACCCGTTAAAAGCGGATTGATGGTTTTTTCTGATAATTGATTAAAATGTTGAAATAATTTTTTTAACGCAGATTGAAAATCTTTTGATTCCAAAAGACTTTTTGAACCTTGTTCCGTTTTCATGTTTACTACCTTTTTTACTACGTTGTGAAATATATAAATAACTAACAAAAGCTTTCATTAAGATTAGTGGATAAATAACATACAACTAAACTGGTTAACATTTGCCTTAGACCAGTGGGTAAGTTTTTCCGATTAACGGTATAAGTTAACTACTTGACATTTTTTCAATAAAGAATTTTCACTTTTAAAGTATGTTTAATATTTTCTAAAGTTGTCAAAATATCGCCATCGTAATCTTGTTTCACATCGGTAATCACATAGCCGATGGTTTCATCTGTTTTTAAATATTGCCCTTCGATATTCACGGCATGCTGTGCAAAAATCGCATTGATTTGAGCCAATATACCTGGTGTGTTTTTATGGATGTGAATAACACGGTGGCAGCCAGAAATACTAGGTAACTGTAATTGAGGGAAATTAACCGAATGGAGGGTTGAGCCTCGCTCGGTATATTCTTTTAATCTGCTGGCCACAAATTCGCCGATATTTTCCTGCGCTTCTAAGGTGCTTCCGCCAATATGGGGCGTCAATATCACATTGGGTAGGCCTTGAAGTGCTGTAACGTAATTAGGTCCATTTTCATCGGGTTCTTCTGGAAACACATCAACAGCCGCACCGCGAAGATGTCCCGATTTTAGGGCTGTTGCCAAAGCAGCAATCTCAACAATATGACCACGCGCCAAATTAATTAAATATGCCCCTGTTTTAATCTGTCGAATGTTGCCCGCATGGATTAAATTTTGGTTTTCTTTTCTGCCATCAACATGAATACTGATAATATCAGCTTGTTTAAGAAGCTTTTCTAAGGTTTCTATCGGTTTTGCATTGCCTAAAGGCAATTTGTCTTCTATATCGTAGTAACATACGTGCATGCCGTGCGCTTCGGCAAGCACAGAGAGCTGTGAACCAATTTTACCATACCCAATAATGCCGAGCGTTTTGCCACGCACTTCAAAGCAATTATCTGCCTTTTTTTGCCAATTGCCTTGGTGTAATTGAAGATTGGCGTCTATCACTTTGCGGAGCAACATAATAATTTCACCCATCGCAAGCTCTACCACGCTGCGCGTGTTACTAAACGGCGCATTGAACACGGCAATGGCTTGCGATTTGCAAGCGGCTAAATCAATCTGGTTTGTGCCTATGCAAAAAGCGCCAATGGCTTCTAATTGAGGCGCTTGCTTAATTAAATTAGCCGAAATTTTGGTTTTAGAGCGAATGCCTAAAACCGACACATCTTTTAGTTTGGTTTGTAAAATATCTTCGGACAAAGAGGTTTTAATAGACTCAACGGTAAACCCTTCGGCTTCGAGCATGTTTTTAGCATAAGGGTGAATATTTTCTAGCAAGAGGGCTTTTTTGGTGATCACTTTAGGTGGCGTATAAGATAAGGCACATAACTCAAATAAATCATCTAAATTGGGCAGAACAACATCCGCATATTGAATCACTTTTTCACGTTTCACGACTTCTGTAAAACAAAAAAAGCTATCTGCCATGCCAAGGGCCTTCATTTCATAGTCGGTAAAGCCATCCCCAATCACGATGGCACGTTGGGCCAATTTTAATTGTTTAAGTTGATTTGCTTTACCTTGATCGTGTGCAAGTAGATTTTTGTCGTCTATCCCAATAATCGCGCCTTCATAATCATAGATAAATCGGTTGGCATAACAATGGGATAAAGGAATGCCTAAGGACTTAGCCACAGGATGAATAACCTCGATAAAGCCACCTGAAATAATATAAATATTGTCAGCAAACTCTTGAAAGAATTTTTTATTTCGTAAAATGGAAGGGGTGATGTGCTGCAAAAATTGAGCACTTAATTGGGCTAAGTGCGCACGAGTGGGTTTTAATATGGCTAACCGGAGTTTTAAGCTTTCATGGAAAGATAAGCTACCTTCCATCGCTTGTTGAGTTAAAGCATGAATTTCTTGAATAATGGCTTCGCTATTAGGCTGTTGAAGGGTAGAAATTTTGGCTAGCTCATCCAGGGTTTCAAAAGGAACCAGCGTGCTATCAAAATCAAAAATAAAATTGGGTATGTTTACAGCCATTCATCTTACCTAAAACAAATTTTAATTAATCTTAGCATCATACCGTACTATAAATAGACTTAGCAAATTGCCTTAGCTAGAATTTCATTATATTCTCGTTTGGTAAAAAAACTTTAAAAAAATATTTTAGGGAAAAGATATGATTAAGCATATAGCAAAAAAAACGGTGTTAGTTGGACTTGTGTTATCAGCTAGCTTGGTGAGCCAAGTTGTAATTGCTAAAAACAGCACGATTCATGATCAAGGCCAAGCGTTGACGCTTGCGGCTAAAGGCGATCAAAGTGGGCGAGCTGAAGGCACGCAGCAGGGAGTAAGATCACTGCGTGATGAGTGGGCACAAATTAAATATGGTATGTCAAAAAGTGAACAGCTTCCTGCCTTTGAAGCGTTGATTAAAAAAGCAGAAAAATTATCGGCAGAACACCCTAATGATGCTTCTGTTGCGCTATGGCATGGCACAATTTTGAGCACCTACGCAGCCACTAAGGGCGGTATGGGTGCTTTGCCTTTTGTTAAAGAAGCCAGAGCGCTCCTAGAAAAATCCATCAGCATTAACCCTAATCTCGATATGGGCTTAGCACATGGCGTATTAGGCGCAATTTATTATCGCATACCAGGCTGGCCTGTTGCTTTTGGTGATAAAGACAAAGCCAAAAGATATTTAGAAACCGCTTTGCAAATTGGGCCACAAAGCATCGACAATAATTATTATTATGGCGATTTTTTACGTGACCAAGGCGAATATGCCCAAGCCAAAAAGTTTTTATTAACGGCACAAAGTTTTGAGCCACGTAAAGACAGAGTCGCGGCAGACAGAGGCCGTTTAACTGAAATTGCTGAGTCACTCAAAAAAGTCGAAGATAAGTTAAATTAAGTTTATTTATTTAATTTAGAAAAAAGGGCATACGCAAGGTATGCCCCTACCGATATTTCTTTTTTTCCCCACAAAAATTCCGATAAGCGTTTACGCTATACTTGTACTATTACTTACGCGTCTCCCGACCAATAGCGAATATGGGGAGTTACACATGGATAATATCAATATTGAGTGTGAGCCAAAATCCATTGGAATACGATTACCGCTTCAGCTTGAATCCAAAGATTTATTCTTACATCAAAATGGGTGTTTGCTGCTAGTCTCTGAAGATGAGCTTAAGTTCATAAATGAAAAAAGAAAGTATAACAATAGTAAAAACTCGATTTTAGAATGGGGAGAAGATAAAAAGGTTTATTTAACGGAAGAGGGGGATGCTTTTATTATCAACAAACCCCTTGGAGAAGGCAAATTTGGTGAAGTTAAATTGGCACAAAATATCGATGATGGTGCTTTTATGGCGGCCAAAGAATGTATTTTTTCTCCTAGAGGCAGTGAAGGAAAGACTAAAGAACGATATTTTAATAAAGAAAAAGAAAATTTACAAGGATTGGGAAAATTAGCCGGTCAATTAAACATGTTAAACAAAGAGAGTAAGCAAAAAACAATTATTTCTATATTTCCTTATGTTCATGGTATCGATTATAAAGATATAAATAATTTAAATTCTAAAAAAACAGGGTTATTGATTGTTAAAGCCATAGAAGCGTTGGCTGAATTTCATGATAAAGGATATTTACATCTTGATATTAACCCAGGTAATCTTAAATGGGATGAAAAAGAAAAGAAATGTACGCTGATTGATTTAGGGAATGCGAATAAAGGGCTTGAAAAAAAAGATGTCACTATTTTAGGTCCTCAAGGCGCTTTAGCCCCCGAGTTGGATCCTGATAAAATCATTAAAGTGGGCAGAACTTATACCACTAAAACTGAAATGTTTTCAATGGGGATATTGATTGAAGATCTTCTTGATAAAGTTACTGACAAAAATTCAATGGAGTTTATAGAACTTCAGACCCTTGTTGCCGCCCTTAAATCTTCTGCAGAAATAAGACCAGACACTTTAGAAACCATAAAAAAATCAATTGAAGTAGCTGAAAAAATAGGATTAGATCCCACTTATCTTAATTCGACAAAAGCATTATTTGAAAGAATGGCAGCTAAGATGATTTTAGAACCACTTGAAAGATTAACGCAAGAATTAAATAAAATAACAATAAGTGAATCTTTAAAAATAGAAAATGTGGGACAACCGGCAGTAACTTTTAGTAACGAAGCTGAGAAAGTGGCAAGCAACACGCCATATATTCTTCCCATTTTAGAAAACCATTTTGAAAATCCCATCATCATATCTAAAATAGGGATAGGGAATAAATAAGACTTAATTCTGAATCAGACTCATCAAACACCTAATTGCTCATGGGTCAAAACCCACAAACTATTTGAACTTTATTGCTTAATATAGAGTCAGATTTCCGCAATGAATGAATTGTATGTGGGAGGAGGATTGCAGTGAGTACTAAAAGAGAAGAGTTTCTTGAGGAATGTAAAATGGCGATAGATACCGAGGACTTTAAGATTTTGTTAAAAAAAAATGAAGCCGCCAAAAATGACAATGAAGCGCTTAAAATTGCCCTTAGCGCAGGAAACAATGTTGCGATTGATGCATTAATGGAAATAAAAGAAGTAAAAAAGAACAGTGATGATATTTTAAAAAAGGAGCTTTTTAAAATTATAAAACCAGATGTTCCTGACAGGATGCCTAATTATAAAATACTAAAGCATATTTCGATGGAGATGCTTTCAGCTAATGATCATGAATTTCTTCGTGCCGCGATATTGTCGAAAAATTCTGACGTTGTTGTTAATAATTTATTAGATTCCCCAAAGATTCAAGATTCACTAAAAATCGATGCTTTGGCGACTGAAAAACTTCTTATTACAGCTTTATCTATTAAAAATGAGGCTTTAGCTATTAACTTATTGAAGATCCCAGAAGTAGCAAATGTTGCGGTTAATGGAAATGATATAACACTTATTCGCGCAAAATATCCAGATTTTTCTAAGGCGGTAGGTGGTATAATACAAAAACAGGCGCTTGAAAAAAAAGAAGCCGAAAACCTGAAGGCGTTAGAACGCCCCAAAACAATGACGCTACATTTTAGTGGTATAGCTGCAAAAGAAAATGCAGCAGAACAGGAGAATAAGAAGACATTGACTCAAGAAGTAAAACCTAAGAGCAATATAATAAAACGGGGTTCTTAACGTGTAAAAATTTTAATTAATCTCGATTACTTTTTAGATTCTGTTTTCTTTGTTTTTTTTTCGGGTATCTCTTCTGGTTCACTTTCTTGCATAAAATTAAAAAGGGTCTTTTTTTTCTTTTTCTTGGCAGGTGCCACAGGGGGTTCGGGCATTTGAGAAGCTGATTGAATTAAAGTGGTTTCACTTTGTTGGGTGTTCTGATCAAATACGCCTTCTTTGTCATTATGTACTAACCCTTTTTTATTCCACGGTA
>CADEEZ010000006.1 GCA_902826485.1 uncultured Gammaproteobacteria bacterium | reverse complement strand
CGATTCAGCTGCTAGCCTAAGAGCCATAGAAATTGAAGCTGATGTGCTTTTAAAAGCCACCAATGTGGATGGTGTTTATTCAGAAGATCCACAAAAAAATCCGAATGCTATCTTATTTGAAAAAATGACCTTTGATAAAGCCTTGTCTGATGAATTAGGGGTAATGGATTTAGCTGCATTTTGTCAGTGCCGAGATCATAATATGAAAATCAGAGTATTT
The DNA here is from genome assembly GCA_902826485.1 of uncultured Gammaproteobacteria bacterium. Classification (GTDB taxonomy): domain Bacteria; phylum Pseudomonadota; class Gammaproteobacteria; order Berkiellales; family Berkiellaceae; genus CADEEZ01. The sequence goes on along the minus strand of CADEEZ010000006.1, from coordinate 168,319 downwards.
AATATTAAAAACCCAGGGATATTGCTTAGAATTGTTCAAGGTGCAAATAAAGAAACATTAGTCGAACGTTAAAATAATAGGGGATCTTAACATGCTAAATAAAATTCAAACCGATGCCAAAGCGCGCATGGAAAAAAAGATGCGGGCTTTAGAAGATGAGATATCAAGATTACGCGCCGGGCGGGCACATCCTAGCTTATTAGATGGTGTGATGGTCGATTATTATGGCAGCATGGTGCCTTTATCCCAAGTGGCAAACGTTCACGTTGAAAGTGCGCTTATGTTAAGTGTTAAGCCTTGGGAAAAAAAATTAACCCCCGTGATTGAAAAAGCAATTCGTTCGGCTGATTTGGGTTTAAACCCGATTGCTGCCACTGAAATGATCCGTGTGCCTTTACCTCCTTTGAGTGAAGAGCGTCGTAAAGAACTCATTAAAAAAGTAAAATCACAGTGTGAAGAAGGCAAAGTAGCCGTCAGAAACATTCGTCGAGATGCTTTGCAAGAAGCAAAAGATTTACTAAAGAAAAAGCAAATTAGTGAAGATGAAGAAAGAGGCATGGAAGATAAAATTCAAAAATTAACCGATCAATACGCCAAAAATATTGATGAAATTTTAGCCAAAAAAGAAAAAGATCTGCTCGAAATGTAATTGAGCATGAGATAATTATGCATCTATTTGAGCCCAGTGAAAAAATTCCTAAGCATCTTGCCATTATCATGGATGGGAATGGCCGTTGGGCACAAGAAAATAAGTTAAGCCGTTCTAAAGGGCATAAAAAAGGCGTTGAAACTGCCAGTAAAATGGCAGAGCTTTGTATAAAACATAATATACCCAGTTTAACTTTATTTGCTTTTGGTCAAGAAAATTGGCAGCGGCCTAGCAAAGAAATAAGATATTTGTTTCGATTATTTTTGTTATCATTAAAAAAACAAGTCCATTGGCTAAACAATCACCAAATTAGGTTGACTATTTTAGGTGAAAGACAAAGTTTACCCGCCTCATTGCGAGAGGCCATTATAGAAGCCGAGCAATTAACGGCGCACAACACTAAATTACGATTGAATATTGCTTGTAATTATTCTGGTCAATGGGACATTAATCAAGCGGTGAACAGTTGGGTGGGGAATAATCAAACAGGAAATTGGCAAGATTACTTAAGTTTAGCCTCTCAAGAAAATCCCGATTTGTTCATTCGTACCAGTGGTGTGTATAGATTGAGTAATTTTATTTTATGGGAAATGGCTTACACTGAACTTTATTTTACGCCCGTTATGTGGCCAGCATTTACAGAAGAAGATTTTGTTTTAGCACTCAAGTTCTTTAACCAAACAGAAAGAAGATTTGGAAAAACCAGCACCCAAGTTAAGCAACAAGAGGCAAACATGTCATGTTAACCCGAATTCTTACCGCTGCATTGCTTATTCCTTTGGTGGTATTTGCCGTGCTTTATTTATCGCCCAATTATTTTGCAGTGGGCCTTGGGGCAGTAGCATTATTGTCTTTATATGAATGGTTTAAATTATTTATTCGTTCGAGCAAGCGTAATTCAGTTCAATTTTTAATAGGATTAAGCGTTTATTTGCTAGGTGGCGTGGGGCTTATTCTACTGGCTTCGTCCGCTGAATTATACCATTATCAATTAACCTCATCTCTTTTTCCTGTTTTAACTGCGTTTTGGGTAGCCATTTTCTTATGGATGTGGCTGGGAAATCCTTTAAAATCATATCCTACTCAAATCATTGTGAATCATTCATTAGATAGCTTTGGCTTAAGCCAAGTTGCATGGCTAATCACCGGATATTTAGTCATTGTGGGATTTTGGTTGGGCCTCATGACCATCCGAGTGATGCCTAATCTTGGGCCATTTTATATCTTAGGGTTATTTATTTTTGTTTGGCTAGCAGATTCTGGTGCTTATTTTATTGGTAAGAAATTTGGCAAAACTAAAATATTTCCAAAGGGAAGCCCAAACAAAACATTTGCCGGCTTTTTTGGTGGTTATTTTAGTGCGGTGCTGATTGCCATTGTTGCTTTTTATAATATTGCATTACCCGATACGCTGGGGCTCTTAGAATTTATCCTCTTAGCTTCATTGTTATATCTCTTTGCGGTTTATGGCGATTTATTTGAAAGTGTGATTAAACGCTTACAAGGCGTAAAAGATAGCGGAAATATCTTGCCAGGGCATGGCGGCATTTTAGACAGACTAGATAGCTTATATGCAACAGTGCCTATTTACGCATTGATGTTAACGTATTATTTATCTTAATAAAAAAGTTTAAAAAAAATATGAATGCACCCTTACAACAAGTGGTTATCTTAGGTTCTACCGGTTCCATAGGCCTAAACACATTAGAAGTAATTCAACAGCAAGCAGATAAATTTCAAGTATTTGCCCTTACCGCGCATAAAAATATTAGTTTATTAACCCTACAAATAAGGCAATTTCAGCCAAAATTTGTCGTGGTCACTTGCCCTCACGCTCACCAAAAATTGCATGCAGAACTTAGAGAACAAGGCAATATTACGCCCGTGCTATTTGGCCATGAATCTATTCTTGAGTTGGTCAGCCATCCTGCAGCAGACATTGTTGTGGGTGGGTTAGTAGGTGCTGTAGGGCTAATGCCTTTAATTACAGCAGCCATGCATGGTAAACGTATTTTATTGGCGAATAAAGAACCTTTGGTTATGGCTGGGGAGTTATTTATTCATGCGCTCAGAGAAGGTGGTGGTGTATTATTACCTGTCGACAGTGAGCATAATGCTATTTTCCAGGTGATGCCACGTGATTTTTCAATTGGTCGACAACCAGAAGGCGTGACAAAAATTATTTTAACCGCATCGGGTGGCCCTTTTTTAAAAACCCCCATAGAACAATTAGATAAAGTTACGCCTGATCAGGCCACATCACACCCTGTATGGAAAATGGGTAAAAAAATATCCGTTGATTGTGCTAACCTCATGAATAAAGCCTTAGAAGTGATTGAAGCACATTTTTTATTTAATTTACCCGGTAAAAATATCGATGTATTAATTCACCCTCAAAGTACCGTGCATTCGATGGTGTGTTATGAAGATGGGTCGATGTTAGCGCAATTAGGTATGCCAGATATGCGTACCCCAATCGCCTATTGTTTGGGGTGGCCAGCTCGAATAAAGTCTGGCGTTGAAACCCTCGACTTAACTAAAATGGGCGCATTAGAATTTCATTCAGTAGATAATAAACGTTTTCCAGCGATACCGCTTGCGCATGAAATGATTAAAAAAGGCAATGTTTGGCCAGCGATATTTAATGCCGCGAATGAAGTGGCCGTTGCCGCATTTCTAGAACAAAAAATTAAATTTACAGAAATAACCGATTATATTCAAAAAACACTAGAGACTATGGATAAATCAGTTGATATCTCTTGGAGTGGCGAAAGACTGAGTTTAAATGATTTAGAATGGTTATTGCACATAGATAACCTAGCACGACACACCGCTAGAAATTTAATGCTAGAAAAGGCTCACGTCAAAACAAGTTAAGCGAGAAAATTATGGAAATCCTTTGGGCGCTTTTTGCTTTTATTGCAGCGGTCAGCATACTTATTGCTGTACATGAATGGGGTCATTTTCTCGTTGCTCGATTCTTTAATATTAAAGTTTTACGTTTTTCTATTGGGTTTGGCAAACCGCTTTACACTTGGCGGGGTAAAGACGATACAGAATATGTCATAGCGGCTATACCGCTTGGTGGCTATGTTAAAATGCTCGATGAGAGAGAAGGGCCTGTTCCTGAGCATTTATTGCCTCGCGCTTTTAATCAACAGCATGTTTTAAAAAGAATTGCGGTGGTCGCAGCTGGCCCTTTGTTTAATTTTTTATTCGCTATTTTTGCCCTTTGGATAGGCTTTATGGTTGGGGTCAAAAGTATGATCCCCATAATCGGTGAAGTAGCCAAATCTTCTGTTGCTTATGAATATGGTGTTCGCCCCGATCAAGAAATAAAATCAGTCAACGAACAACCTACTTCAACGTGGGGAGCGGTCTATCAACAATTGTTTAAAAAAATAGGCGATAGGGAAGACACGCTAACACTTGAAGTGATAACCCCCGATAAAAAAATTAAACATATTGCTATTCCTATCGATAAAATACATTCTCCTACTGTTCAAAAAGATATATTAGCGGCGATGGGTTTTTCTTCAAAAATTCCTGATACCCCTCCGGTAATTGGTCAAGTATTGGCAGGAGAACCTGCAGATTTAGCCGGATTTAAAGTAAAAGACGAAGTCATAAAAGTGAACCATACTTCGGTTAAAACTTGGCAAGAATTTGTAAAAATCGTTAAACAATTTCCTGAAAAAACCATACCCATCGAAGTGAAGCGTGCAGACGAAGCTGATTTGATTAAAATTAACTTAACACCACGCACTCGCATAGATGAGCTAACGAATGCCCCTATTGGCTATGCAGGTTTATTAGTAGATTTTGATTTAATTCCAGAAACCTATTTGCGGCTTGAGCATTATGGTGTATTTCAAAGCCTCAAACATGCCACAGTGGGCACGGGTATGTATATTTATTTAAGTTTTAAATCCATAAAAGAAATGATAGTGGGTGATGTAAGCTTAGAAAACTTGGGTGGCCCAATCATGATTGCCAATGCAGCAGGCAAAGTAGCGCAGCAAGGTATCACCACCTTTTTGGGTTTTTTAGCACAAATCAGCATTGGATTAGGTATTTTAAATTTATTGCCTATCCCTGCATTAGATGGTGGTCATTTGTTTTATTATATCGTGGAGCTGGTTGCGCGCAGACCCTTGTCAGAAAAAATACAAAATATTGGATATAAATTCGGATTATTATTTTTGTTATTTTTAATGACGCTGGCTTTTTATAACGATATTTTGAGATTAATAAAATAAACTAAAAAATTTGGAGAATCCCTGGCCGGCACGGAGGCCGGCCACTACAAGATTGAAGTATCTTTTGATAAATTTTACTAAAGATACTGCTTTGTAGTGGCCGGCCTCCGTGCCGGCCAGAATTCCCTGTATTATTCGTTATTTCTTCATTCCAGAAAATCTTGGCAAACTATCTGGCATACTTGACATCAAGAAGCTGTCTTTTTCAAACATCTCTCTTAAGTCTCTAAACGACTCTTCAGCTCTTTTAATCATATCCGCATCGCTGTATTTGTCTGTTTTAGTTTTTTTCAGATGTTGTTCAGCTTTATGCATTCTTGCAAAACTTCTGTGAGCTTCTGCATTTCTATCTGCATCATATCTATCAAATCGGTAAGGGTTTTTCTTGGTTTTTAAAACGGTTGCTCGGATGTTATCTTCAGGCGCCACTTTAGTCAGTGTCATCATATCTTTTAACGCATCGATTAAAAATTTAGCGCCATCTAATAAAGGTGCCAGATCATCATTGTCTGCACGGAGTGTACTAGAAACAAATTGAACCATGCCTGTATTATTAAAGTTTTGATTTAAGGGAGCATGACAACCATTTTCTTTAAGTGATTTTCTTCCTAATTCACGTGCGGTGTTGTCAAATGCCACTATATGAATCATGGCAGATTTTTCATTGGCAGCTTTTCTTTCAAGTCTTAACATTTTTCTTTCCAACGGAGTTGGTATTTTTTTAGCCTCTAGAGAGATCAGAGATGAATTTGTGTTTAAAATCTGATTTTTATTTTCATCGGCTTTTTCGACAATAGCCTGAACAGTTTTAGATTCATGTTGAACTTGAGCTACCTGCTCAGGTTGAGCTTCAAATTCATTGATCCCAAGTTTGATTAATGATTTTTCAAGTTTGCGAACTTTGTCACGTGCTTTACCTGTTAAGCGTTTTGGTCTGTTAGCTTTATCCAACTTTTTCTTAGTTTCAGGTTGGGTGCTTGATACAACAGCAGATTTTTTTTCAGTCTGAATTTCAGTCTTAACTTCAGGATTAGTTTTGGGTTTAATCTGTGTTTCATGATTAAGAGGAGACAGTTTAATCTCTTTTTTATCTTTTTTATCTTTTTTATCTTGAATTTTTACAGTTTCTTCTGTTTTTACTTTTTGTTTAGGATAGAAATACTGGTAACTTGCATCAGCAATCATTGGCATGATGGTGCGACAAAGCATACTGGTGACAAAACTTGCTCCTAATTTAGCTACTTCGCCAACCATAGGCAAACCCATGATATTTTCAACAAAATGACCCGCAGCAGAACTAATCGTATCATTTAAAGCATAATCTATGGCTGCGCCTGTAGCATACGCACTGGCTAATAGATATTCACCATTTTTAAGATTTGTGCCAATTTGATAAATATCATATGAACACTTAAGTATGTTGGTATAGTTGTTCGATGAGAGAAAAGTATTTTCAGCGATAATCCTTGGCGCCGTCGGAGGGGCTATCATTAAAGGTTGTGGGGCAATTGCTTCGCAAATAGGCTGAACAACGGCTTTAACCGCAACCATCGCATTTGAAGGTCGTATTGCAACCGCATTAGCATTACTTGCCACAAGTTTAGTGCAAGTGGGTAAAATTTCTTCAGCGGCTTTTTGAACAGCAACCATCGCACCAGAGCTGCGAACCACAAGTGCATTCGCATTGCTTGCAATATAGGTAACAACAGGTTCAATTGCTTTGCTATCTAAAGAAGTTACAGGTGCAGTTGTCGCATAAGCGTAAATCATACTGCCTAGGCCATAAATGCCTGTAAATACGGGCGTTGCTATTGCCGTGGTGACTAAACCAATTGTAATCGGATCCATAAAAAAGCCTCGAAAATTTCTAATAAATTATGTTAATAGGGTGAAACAGGAGAAATTGCTTCCCCCTGTTTTGATATAGCATTCAGATTTTTACTGTATTAGCTTGCCCAAGGTTTCCAACCTGCGCGGGTTTCTGTGCCATAGGCCATATCTCTCATATCATCATCCGCATTTCTGCGTTTTGCTCTTGTTACTAATGAAGGGATAAAACTCGGACCACAAGAAATAATATTGTCCAAAATCGTCGGTGTTGGTAATGAAGGCTCAACAGAAGTAGCGCCGCAAGAAGTAATATTACTGGGGCTTCTATAAATGTTTTGATTAACCTGGTAATAAGGCTTAGAAGGTTTGTCTCTTCTAGGTAGAGTGGGAATATAAGTAGATGGATTGTTGTCTGCATTATCATTTGTGCACGCTTTAGCAGCAACTACGCCTAAAGTAATAGCAGCACCAATACCCTGAATACCTAAACTCACTGCACTTTGACCAAAGCCAAAAACAGCATTTGCCAAAAATCCACCTATAGCTAATAAGCCAGCAGTTGCCTGAACCGTTGAGTTTGACGCGATGTTGCGTAATTCTTTGATAAAATCTGTCATGTTAACTCCTAAATATAAATAATGAAAACTAACTAAATTTGTTTATTGGGGTCACTTTATCGGATTAAAAAAATATGACAAGTAAATAACTTTAAAATGTCGACGAGCTTAAGTATTTTGCAGATGAATGGTTGAAACAAACGGCAATTGGGGTATTTATGCAGACATTTTTGTTAGATTAATATGAATCTTGTCTAAGTTTTGAGCGGATTAACAAGGCTAATCGGCTCAAGTTTTTCTTCTCAATTTTGAATATTGGGTTAATTTTACTGATATAACAGTAAAATATTGATTTTTATTAATAAAATTAAAGAAAATAATCATAAAAAGGTTTTAAAATACTGCCGAAGCAGTAAATATTAATATTATCTGCCAAATATTATAAAATCTAATAAAAAAAATATTATTTTACTGCTATAGTAGTAATATAGTGAATTTTAGGAGATGTTTAAATGCTCCCAGAGGCTCAAAGTTTTAGGATTGGTCAAACCATACGTTACTTTAGAAAAAAAGCAGGCTTAAACCAGCACGAGCTGGCTGAATTAGCGGGAGTGGGTAAAACAGTGGTTTTTGATATCGAAAAGGGTAAATCCACGGTACAGCTGGACACTATTTTAAAAATTTTAAGCGTACTCAATATTAAATTTAAACTTGAAACACCATTTGAAGCTGAATTTAACGAGTAAAAATCATGCAGAATGCTAAAGTATTTGTGAACAAAATATTGGCAGGGTATTTACAAGCAACGCCAGAAGAAAGATATCTTTTTACATACGAAGAAAATTATGAGGGTGCGCCTGTTTCACTCACCATGCCAATTAGCCACCAAAATTATGAATTTAAAAAATTCCCCCCTTTTTTTGAAGGATTATTACCAGAGGGCGCTTTATTAGAAGCTTTGTTAAGAAAATACAAATTAGATAAAAACGATTATTTTGGACAATTATTAGTTGTTGGCAAAGACGTGGTAGGTGCTGTGAGTATTGAAGGGATGAATTAATGAAATATTGCCCGATCACTTATGAGCTTATTTCAGAATCTGGGCACTATTCTGTAAGAGGCCTAAAGTCGCTTTCACCTACCTTGAAGCACTTACATCCACTTGAATTTAGCCAAAAAGGCCTGCGTTCAGAAGCGATTGCCAGAGTAGGAGAAATGGTTATTCAGGGAGTGCAAACTAAATTAAGTGCCCAGTTAAAAGTGAAAGAAGGGCATTTTGATATTGTTTCTGCGAATGGTCATTATGTCTTAAAACCTCAAAATGAATTTTATCCCGATCGACCAGAAAATGAAGCCATTAGTATGTCTTTAGCGAAGATGATTGGGTTAGAGGTGCCTGTGCATGGGTTAGTGTACACGCAAGAGGGTACCTTTGTTTATTTTATTAAACGTTTTGACAGAATAAAGCACAATAAACATTTTGCTCAAGAAGATTTTGCTCAGCTTTCAGGACAAAGCCGAGAGACTAAATTTAATGGTTCAATGGAAAAAGTAGCTAGTCTTGTTAAAGATTTTTGCAGTTTTCCAAAAATAGAAATGATTAAATTGGCGAAGTTAACGATCTTTAATTTTTTGATTGGCAATGCAGATATGCATTTGAAAAAAATTTCTTTGATTACGCGAGAAAAGGTGGTTACTTTATCGCCTACCTATGGTTTGCTGAATACTTCAATTTTGTTTCCTGAAGCGAAAGAAGAAATTGCTTTGCCCATTAGGGGGCTAAACACCCATTTACAAAGAGTGGATCTCATTGATTATTATGCAGAAGAAATATTAGGGTTACCTAAACCCATCTTGTTTAAACTTCTTACAGAATTCAAACAGGTGATTCCGCATTGGAAAATATTAATTTCCCATAGCTATTTGTCTGAAAATATGAAAAAAGCCTATGTTGATTTACTTGATGAGCGGGCTAAAAGATTAGATCTTTGATAAAACACCCCGTTCGGGGTTATTTTAATTTATTTTCAATTTTTTGAGGCAAAAAATCCCGATCGGGGTGATTTGTAGGCGTAGTGTTCTCGAAGTAATGACACAACAGCATCCTTGAAGTTGCTATCATGTCCTCCATTTTGAGGGCCCAACTTTTTACTAATAAGTGCAGATGCCCCTCCGGTGAGGTAGTTTTTTTTAAGGTAACACTTTAAGCTTTTTGTCACTCATGGTAAATCTCTCCTGCATTTCGCCTCCCTGTTTTTTTTGCACATACACTTAGTATGAACTGAGGATCTACACAGCAGACATTTTCTTGAAACTAAATGATTTTCCTTTGGTCTATTGGATTGTTATTTAGCTGATTTCTACCTTAGAGGTTGATTATGACTTTTTCATTAAGTGATTTAGAGCGCGCAGCTAAACAGAGGGAGGATTTGCTAGAGATACATAAACAGCGTCAAGAGAATGAAAAGCGGTGGCTTGAAAAGGGTGAAAAGATCCTTGAGAGGTCAGATGTTAATTTTCCAGATATTAACGGGTTTACTTTGCTTGACTATGCAGTAATCCTGGCTGATATTTCCAAGATTAAAGAATTAATTGTATCGGGTGCAAAATCAGATAAAGCTGTAGCTTTAGCAATGCGAGGAAATGTAGAAAAAGTCCTAATAGCATTTTCAATTGATAAAGTAGAGCAAAATTCGCAAAGCAAACCAGAATCGTTTGAAAAGTTTTCTTTAGATGAAAAAGAAAATAAAATCAATGAGTATAATAGTGGAGGGTTTACCCCGCTCTTGTTAGCTGTTAATCAAGGCAATGCACCCTATATCCATTATCTTGTTGAACAAGGTTGCGATATTAATAAAATGCATAAAGCAGCCCCTATTACAGCAATGAATATCGCCTTAATTAAAGGGGATTTAGAAGTAGTAAAATATTTATTTGCAAATGGTGCCTATTTAGACAAAACAGATTCTCAAGGGAAAAGCGCGCTGATAAATGCAATTGAATCAAATAACGAAAATTTAGTTAATTATCTTTTATCTCAAAAGATAAATTACCCTATAGCGGATTGTTATGGTAGGACGGCAGTTCATTATGCAGCAGAGTCAAAAAACATTAATATAATTAAAGCTATTTTAGAATCAGAGCATGCCAAGTTATTTAAAGATACGATTGATATATTCGGCCGAGATCCTTTGCAAATTGCCCTCAATAAAGATAATCAAAATTTTATAAATTTAATTTCTCCAACTTTAGATCCTAAACGAGAAAAAAAAGAAGATGTAAGAATTGAACAAGATTACATTTTAAGTAAATTAAAATATTATTTAAAACTTACTAACCAAGACCCGAATGTTTTACCAGATGGAGGTCATTGTAATGGCTTGGCCTATTTAGCGCTATTATATTCTGATAGAGGAAAACGTTCTGATTTTTTTAATATATTGAAAACGATTTCCAGGTGGGACGGTACATATAAAGAGCTTGAAAATGCTAAATTAGTAGAAGGCATTACCGAAAACTATGGTTCTCCTGCTAATTTGTTTCGAGAATTCACAGATCACGTGATTATAATGATGCAGAGTTATTTAGATCCAGAAATACAAATATTAATTCCAACTCAAAAATCGCGAGTTGAACAACATGAGCTTATAGGAAGAGTTGATGATAAAATATCTGTCAATCGACATTTTAGCCTTTTATCTGATGATCTTTTAAAAGTTAACCACCATCATTTGAATGAATCTCAACTAACAGAATACATATCTATATTAGGAAAGTTGCCCGGTAGCAAAGTTGAAATCGGAGGCGGGCAGCATGCGACAAGCTTATATGTTAATAATAAAAGCAGACTAGATTTTTATGATCCAAATGAAATTTATGAAATTCCAATTTTTAACTCACCTTCTACATTGGCAAAAACAATTAAAGAGCTAAAATATGCTGCCTTAGGTCTAGATACGAACAGTATGCCTATTAATATTATAGCTCACCAATCAAAAGATTTTTCTAAAGACACTTATTCTTTTTTTAAAAACTCTGAAATACCTAAAAAACAAGAAGATGTGGAGAAGTTTCAGAATATTTCGCCAAATAAATTTACACAATTACATATTGCCGTATTAACAGATAGTATCTTGGATGTGGCAAAAATACTATCCAATCCATTGCTGGATATAAATGCTAAAGACACTAATAACGACACGCCTATAGATTTGGCTATCAAATATAATAAAAGTGACATAGCACTAGCTATTTCAAAGTCGCCCAATTTTGTCATAGAAAAAAGTAATGCATTAATGATGTTATATGAAAATAATAAAAACGATCTTTTAAATATATTAATTAATGAACATGATTTTAAAGATAGTCAAGGACTTCTTTTACGTTCAATTATTGACAAAAAATACGATCTTACAGAAAAGTTGTTACAAAAAGGGGTTAGCCCAGATGAGGATTCTAAAATATTGGTAATGACGGGTTCTAACAACCCTTTATTTAATGCTATGCATAATAAGGATCTCAATTCTTTTGACATACTAATTAAACACGGAGCTAATTTAGAAGCTGTTTTTTCTAATAACGTTATTTTACAACATGAACCAATATTGGAATATTTATTAAATCATCATTTAACTGATACACTTAAAATAATTAATAAAAAAAATAATAACGATCTTTTAAATCAGTTATTAAATTCAAATACGGAGAAACTATCCCCCGTTTATCAAAAGTTATTGTTAGAGCTCGTTAAAGAAACCACAAATATAGAACAGCAAAATCCTCAAGGGTTAATGCCCGTTCATATTTTAATTAATCAAAATCATAGCAAGGAATTATATGATGCTTTTAGTGGTCGTAACATTGATTTAAATGTAAAATCTCAATCGGGAGACACCCCACTGTTATTTGGGCTAAAAAAAAATCAATTTGAATTTTTTAATTTTGAAGCGATTTCATGGCTGTTAAAACAAGGTGCGGATGTCAATATGCTTGACAGTAATGAGGTGTCTCCATTGATGTATGCTATTGTAAATCATAATCAACCAGACTTGATCAAAACGCTTCTTGATTCGGGCGCTGATATTAATTATCAATTTACAAAAAATGGAAATACGGCTTTGCACTTTGCTATATTAATGAATAAACCCGAATTAGTGAAAATTTTGCTAGAGCAAGGCGCAGGTACAAATATTTTAAATAAAGAAAATGCATCCGCTTTAGATCTTGCGAAAAATAATAAAAATGAAGATATTATAAAACTTTTTTCCTTGCAAGAAGAAAAGCTATATCAAAAAACTGCAGAGCCTGTATTCTTAATGTTTCATAAAGATGAACCGGAGTTGCCTATTCACACAAAAATTAAAAAAAATAAAAGTCCGCCTAAAATGTAGTTGTTACGACTTGAGGTTTTACCTCGAGTAATTTATGAACATTATTGAAAATAACAAGTTTTACAGGTTAAGGACACTAATAATGGTACCGACAAGAAACAATTTCAGTCAAGATTAAAGTTATTAAATAAAATAATTATTTTTTAGGGTCTTTATTTTCATCTTTTCGACTTTGCCCTTGGGTTGGTGCGCCTTTAGGTCGATTGCTTAAATGCGGACCTCGACTGATGTCTTGTTTTACGCCTTTTTCTGAGCCGCTGAACACAGGGTGTTGTTTTATTCCAAATCTATCTTTATTAGCATCAGAAGCCAAATGGGGTGTTATTTTTTTTATTAAGTCGCTGGGGTAGGCTTGTGCTGGGTTTGCAAACTCGGCTGGGGTTAAATCGGCTTTTTCAACATTTATCATCCAAACATCACAAGATGAATTTGCTACGATATAACTTGCTGTTGTGCCTATCAAATGAGAAAAACCACCTACACCATGGCTCCCTAAAATCAATAAGTCTATTTGATTTTTTTTAATAAAATCGATAATAGAATTTTTGCTTGTGCCCATTTCGATAATGCCTGATTCTGGTGGAAGACCTAAAGCGTTTAAATAAGCTTGCATGCTGTTTTGCGCTTGAATTTTTAGGGTGGTTAACAATTGATTAAATTCTGAAAAGGCATGGGAATAGACCACAGGAGCTTCAATAACATGAAACACAACAAAGTTTTCATAAGTAAATGGGAGAGAGAGAGCTTTTTTACCAATATAATATGCATACTGACTCAGGTCAGCAGACAGGCAAACTTTTTTATATTTCAAGGCTTTATTCCTCTTTTTTCCTTATCGTGCTTTACATTATTATAGGAAATGAGGTCTCTTAGCCAGAGAGGGGATTTTGAGGTTTATGATCAATAATAGCTGTGATAGTATGGCCGGACTAAAAAAATAAAAAAATCAACTAACTTAGGCGAATAACCAAAACATGATGTTGACTGATCGGGCAGAGAAACGCACAGTGAAAAAACAGGGAAGAAAAGGGCAATATTTGGGGATGGCTTTAGGCGTAATGGGCCTAGCATCCACATGCTTTATGTTGCCAATTGAAACCGCTTTTGCATTTGAGGCATTTAAAATTCAAGACATTCGAGTTGAAGGTCTTCAGCGCATTTCAGAGGGCACGGTATTTAACTATCTGCCTGTTCATGTTGGCGATGAAATGACTAACAAACAAACCCAAGAGGTTATCGAAGCCCTTTATGAAACAGGGTTTTTTAGTGATATACAGGTCTATAAACAGGCCAATACCCTTATTGTAAAATTATCTGAACGTCCGGCTATTGGTAAGTTTGAGATAAAAGGGGCAAAAGAATTAAAAGATGAAAATCTTAAAGCGATGACAAAAGGGCACGGCATGATTGAAGGCAATACCTTTGATATGTCAGCCCTAGAAAGACTAAAGGCCGATTTGGAACGTTACTATTTTACTTTTGGTAGGTATGGCACAAAAATAACGTCAGAAATTAAAGAAGAAAGTCGCAATCGGGTCAGTATAAAAGTCATCGTAGAAGAAAGTTCTGTTGCTCGAATTCGGACGATTAATATTATCGGAAATTCGGCTTTTTCAGATTCGGATATTCGTAGGCAAATGTCTTTGTCTACTCGTAACCCTATTTCATGGTTTACGAAAGACGATCAATACAATAGACAACAATTTTTGCAAGATCTCGAGAAAATCAGAAATTATTATGTCGACAGAGGCTATGCAAATTTTCAAATTGTTTCAACGCAAGTGTCTATTTCTCCTAATCTTCAAGATATTTACTTAACCATCAGCGTAAATGAAGGCAATCTTTATAAAATTGGGGGGTATGAATTTACCGGACAACCTCTATTTGATGAAAAAGAATTGGCTAAAACCAGCATATTAAAAAGAGGGGATGTCTACTCTCGTGCGGTTGTCACCGAAATGATTAATCGTTTACAAGGTAAGTACGGTGAAGAAGGGTACGCCTTTGCTAAAATTAACCCAATTTTAGACTTCGATGAAGCCAACCAGTTAGTTAAAGTTAAATTTTATATTGAGCCTGGGCAACGGGTGTATGCAAGTAGGATCACTTTTAAAGGTAACACCAAGACAAAAGATTCTGTGATTAGACGCGAATTAATACAACATGAAGGTGGCTGGGTTTCTACCAAAAAAGTAGAAGATTCGAAAAAGATTTTAGACAGAACCGGTTATTTTTCAGATGTGCAAGTTGAAACGAATCCTGTGCCTGGAAAACCCGATCATGTTGATGTGAATTACGCCGTCGAAGAGGCAGCTTCGGGCTCGCTTTCAGGTGGGGTAGGGTATTCTGATGTGGATCGTTTTATCATTAATGGTACCTTTAATAATCGAAATGTACTGGGTACGGGCAATAGTGCTGATCTAAATATAAATTTATCTAAAGCTTACAAAACCTTTAATGTAAGTTATAACGATCCTTTTTATACTTTAGATGGGGTAAGCCGCGGATATAACTTGTATTATTCTCGCAGTGATTTAGCCAGAACGACGGATATTTCTAATTATTCATCTGATGCTTATGGTGGAAATGTCACTTTTGGCGTCCCCTTGTCTATGTACAATCGTTTGTCATTTAGCCTTGGGTATCAAAATACCTCTATTCATGCATCCGGATTTCAGCCAAGCGACCCACTTGCTGGTTTAGGTACAGTCGGCAACCGAATTCCAAAAGAAATTAGAGACTTCTTAAGCGAAGAAGGCGACAACTTCGATGAGTTTAGCTTTTCGCTTTCTCTTATGCACAATTCCCTCGATAGATATATTTTCCCAGAAAACGGTTTAAGACACGGTCTGTCTCTCCAAGCAACGGTGCCAGGTTCAGATTTACAATATTATCGTTTAACTTATTCTGCTCAATATTATAAATATATTTCAAATGGCTTTGTCTTTACCGCAATGGGGTCGACAGGTTATGGCGATGGTTATGGCAAAACAAATGGCCTACCTTTCTATAAAAACTTTTATGTTGGTGGCGGTAAATCTGTTAGAGGTTACCGTGAAAGCAGCTTAGGGCCTAAAGATTCTTTGGGTAAACCTTTTGGTGGAAATGCAATGGTGAATGGCACCTTGGCTTTAATTATCCCGTCGTTTTTTGTCCCTGAAGCCAAATCGGTTAGAACGGCGATATTTATAGATGGTGGACAAGCTTATAATACCTACGGTAAAACGCATTCAAAAGAAGCGCCGAAAGGCGGGCTCATTTATTATGATCATGATGCTAATCCAACAGGTTTGCGTTATTCAGCGGGTTTATCTTTAACTTGGATGTCACCCTTGTCGCCAATCGTATTTAGCTTCTCTGTGCCTTTGAATGAACACGAAGGCGATAAAATCAAAGGATTTAGCTTTAATTTTGGTACCGTATTTTAAAATAATTTAAAACTAGGAGCATGTGAAAACATATGAAAAGAACTAAAATAACCCAAACGCTAGCGGGTCTCACTTTAGCAGCTGCCATGACCTTTGCTGCAGGTATAAACCAAGCCGTAGCAGATACCGCACCCGCAACAGGGCCGGTAAAAATAGGGGTGATTGATATTGGCCAGTTATTAGCGGGTTCACCCAAAGCTAAAGCAATCAGCGATCAGTTGAAAAAAGAATTTCAAACACGCGAAGCCAACATGATTGCCGCAGATAAATCGCTAAAAGAAAAAGAAACAAAATTAGATCGAAATAAAGCGGTAATGGGTGAAGTTGAACGCAGTAAATTAGAAAAAGAAATCTACAGTGCTAAGCGTGATTTGGCTCGTATGCAAGGTGAATTTCGTGAAGACACCGCCATTCGTCAACGTGAAGAAACTGAAAAATTCTTTAAAGATGTTCGAGTGATTATAAAAGATATCGCTAAAACACAAAAATATAATTTAATTATTAGTGCAGAAGCAGCTCCTTACTGGGATGATAAGGTGAATATTACTGAGCAAGTGCTAAAACAATTAAATCAAAAGTCTTAATTTTTATCTAGGTAGTTGTAGGTATGAAAAACAATATTAAGTATAAAATAGCTGAGCTCGCAGAGCGGTTTGATGCAAAGGTGATTGGCGATGGGTCTATTGTAGTAGACAATGTTGCTGATATTACCAAAGCAAAAGCGGGTGATCTAAGCTTTATTTATGATGTAAAATATCGTGATTGGCTGCTTAAAACGCAAGCGAGTGTGATTTGCATTTCTTCAGAATTTGAACAAGAAGTGACCTTGCTTCAAAATAATAATAAAGCAGTTAATTTTTTATTACATTCAAATCCGAGATTTTTATTTGCAAAAATTTGCCAAGCTTTATACCCAATTGTGTCTGCTTATACAGGCGTTCATCCTACAGCGATTATTCATCCTTCCGCAAAAATCGGCACAGGCGTTATCATTGAGCCTAATTGTGTGATTGGGGAAAGTACTGTTATAGGGGAAAACACCCTTATCAAAGCCAATACCGTTATTGGGGCAAGTGTTCAGTTAGGGCACGCTTGTATTATTCATGCGAATGTGACGATTTATGATGATTGTCAATTAGGTAATGAAGTGAGTATACACAGCGGCGCAGTAATCGGAAGTGATGGCTTTGGCTTTGCCAATGAAAAAGGCAAATGGGTCAAAGTGCCTCAATTAGGCCGAGTGATTATTGGTGACAGCGTTGAAATTGGTGCAAACACTTGTATTGATAGGGGCGCGCTAGAAGACACGATCATCGCTCGAAACATTATTTTAGATAATTTGATTCAAGTGGCACATAACGTACAAATTGGTGAAGGAACAGCGATAGCCGGGTGTTCTGCCATAGCGGGTTCAACTAAAATTGGCCGATATTGTTTAATTGGTGGTGGGACGCGTATTAATGGTCACATTGAAATCACCGACAAAGTAACTTTATTGGGTGGAACAAATGTGGTTCAGACTATCACAGAGCCCGGCGCTTATGCTTCTGCCATTAATGAGCGTCCTGCACAAGAATGGAAAAGAACTTTGTTCCGGATGCATCGTATAGAAGAATTGCAAAAACGGGTGAAAGCCTTAGAGAATGCCAATAAACAAAATTATTTATCCAAGCAGGAGGAGTCCTAGTATGACAGTGGCCTCTGATAATGAATTAGACGTTCAATTACCAATGTATATTCAAGATGTTGTGCAATATTTGCCGCACCGATATCCTTTTTTATTAATTGACAGAGTGATTGATCTAAAACTAAACGATTCTATTGTTGCGTTAAAAAATGTGACCATAAATGAACAGTTTTTTACCGGACATTTCCCTGAACAAGCCGTCATGCCCGGCGTATTAATTGTAGAAGCACTGGCTCAGGCGGGTGGGATTTTGGCTTATGTTACCACTAAAACAAAACCAACAGATTATTTATTCTATTTAGCTTCGGTTGAGCGTGCAAAATTTAAGCAAATGGTTTTGCCCGGAGATAGCTTACATCTGCATGTTACCTTAAAAGGGCATAAAGGGAGTTTTTGGAAAATACATGGCGAAGCTAAAGTAGATGGCAACTTAGTTTGTTCAGTTGATATATTAAGCGCAATGAGGAAGAGAGAGTCGTGATTTCAGATAAGGCGGTAATCGATCCCAAAGCAAAAATTGCCAAAAATGTCACGATTGGTCATTTTTCTGTTATTGGGCCTAATGTTGAAATAGACGAAGGCACTTGGGTTGGGCCACATGTTGTGATACAAGGCCCAGCTAAAATTGGAAAAAACAATCAGTTTTTTCAATTTTCGTCTATTGGAGAGGCTCCTCAAGATAAAAAATACAAAGGCGAAGCGACACAACTCATCGTAGGTGATAATAATATATTTCGTGAGTGTGTGACCGTATCTAGAGGCACCACACAAGGAGGCGGAAAAACTGTTATTGGAAATGACAATTTATTTATGGCCTACGTACATATCGCGCATGATTGTTTGGTCGGTTCTCAAACCATCTTTTCAAATAATGCCAGTTTAGCTGGTCATGTTGTAGTGAATGATTATGCAATTTTAGGTGGGCTAGTCGGTGTCCATCAATTTTGTAATATAGGCAGCTATAGTTTTTGTGGTGGCGGTAGTATTGTTGTTAAAGACGTTGCGCCTTTTGTGACGGTCTCTGGCTATCCTGCAGTAACGCATGGTTTAAACTTAGAAGGCTTAAAACGTCGTGGTTTAGACGCAGAAGTTATTTCCTCTCTTAAACGAGCCTATAAGATTATATTTAGACAAGGCCTAACGATTGAACAAGCGATTGAAAAAATTCGTGAATCAGAAGAGCCGACTCAATGGATTGAATTATTAATTAATTTTGTGAAAGACTCAGAACGTGGAATCATCAGATAATACAATTAAAAAGATTGCTATTGTAGCAGGGGAAGCATCGGGCGACATTTTAGGCGCCGGTCTTATACGCTCTTTAAAACAGGCTTATCCAGAAGCTGAGTTTTGGGGGGTTGGCGGAGAGAAAATGTTAGTGGAAGGCTTTCAAACCCTCTATCCTATCGATAGACTTTCTGTTATGGGGATTTTTGAGCCTTTAAAAAGGTTACCCGAGCTATTAAAAATGCGTCGCGAGATAACAGATCTTTGTTTGTCTAAAAAGCCCGATATTTATATAGGAATCGATTCGCCTGATTTTAATTTAGATATCGAGAAAAAACTTAAAAAAAATCAAATCAAAACCATTCATTATGTTGGTCCATCTGTTTGGGCTTGGCGTCAAAGTCGTATTCATAAAATTAAATCGGCAACCGATCTTGTTTTATTGCTATTTCCTTTTGAAAAACAAATATATGAACAATTCAATGTAAATTACGAATGTGTTGGGCATTTAGCCGCGCAGCAAATCCCCATTGAAATTAACAAGTATGAATATAGAGAAAAATTAGGATTGTCTGAGTCGGATGTCATTATTGCCATCTTGCCAGGTTCTCGAGATGCAGTGATACGATATCACACCAAACTTTTTGCCAACTCAGCAAAAAAACTGAATGAAATGTGGGATAAACGTCATAAAAATAAAATTGTATATGTCACCGCATTTCCCGATGAAGCTAAATTAGCCTTATTTAAAAAATATTGGCCTAAAGATCTTGAGATTAAATGTTTTGTTAATCAGTCACGAGATGTATTAGGGGCTGCAGATACGGCATTATTGGCATCGGGCACCATTAGCCTTGAGGCAATGTTAATGAAAACCCCCATGGTTGTGGCTTATAAAATGTCTATGTTGGCTTATTTTATTGCTAAATTATTAGTCAAAAGCAAATATATCGCTTTGCCAAATTTGATTGCGCAAGAAGAAATTGTTCCAGAAATGATTCAAGATAAGGCGAAGCCAACCTTAATTGCAGAAAAAATGCTGCGATATTTGATTGATTTAGGTTATCGGGATGTGATTGAAGATAAATTTATTGAAATGCATAAATTTATATTAAAAGATACGCACCATTTAGCCGCTTCAGCTGTTATGTCTGTTTTGAATAAATAGAATGAGCTATATTATAGGGGTTGATGAAGCAGGCAGGGGCCCGTTGGCGGGGTCTGTTTTTGCCGCAGCGGTGTTATATGACTTAAAAAATGAGCCTGTGTTTTCGGGCTTAAATGATTCAAAAAAATTGACACCTAAAAAACGCGAATTATTGTTTTCACAAATTCAACAAAAAGCGCTTTATTCAAGCATTCAATATAGTTCCGTGATTGAAATTGACAAGATTAATATTTTGCAAGCCACGTTATTGGCCATGAAACGAGCCATAGAGCAAGTGATTGTTTATCTAACTCAAACGTTATCAAGCCCTATCACTTCTTTAAGAAAAATATATATAGACGGTAACCAATCTCCTAAATTATCTGCTCAATATCATTCGATTCCTATTGAAACCGTTATTCAAGGTGATGCTATTATCCCTATCATCAGTGCGGCATCTGTTTTGGCCAAAGTTGCAAGAGACAGAGAAATGCAAGCGCTGAGCTTAGTTTATCCCCAATATTATTTTGATAAACATAAAGGGTATGGCACAAAATTACACCTAGATGCATTGCATGAACATGGTCCTTGTGACATACATCGTAAAACTTTTGCCCCTATTAAATATTTAATACAAATGCCAGAGGTAGAATGACTGGTTTTGTTCCCTTTCATTTGCACACAGAATATTCTATTGTCGATAGTGTTGTAACGATAGACGATCTGTTTTTAAATTTAAAAAAACAGGGTGTTCAAGCGTGTGCCATTACGGATGTATGCAACGTATTTGGCGTGGTTAAATTTTATTCGGCGGCGCTCAAAAATAAAATCAAACCGATCATTGGCGCAGAAATATTATTATATTCAATAGAAACCAAAATTTATCCTAAACTGGTTTTGGTTTGTAAAAATCAAACAGGTTATTTGAATTTGTTGGCGATTATTTCTAAAGCGTATAGAGAAGGGAAAAGAATCGATAATACGCCCCTTGTTCACTATGATTGGTTAACCCCTGAATCTACTGCCGGCCTGATTGCACTGTCTGCAGCGCATGAAGGTGACATTGGCCAAGCATTAATTTTAGAAAATGCTGATTTGGCACAAGCGCACTTGCAAAATTGGCTTAGTCTATTTTCTCAAGATTGTTTCTACATAGAGTTGCAGCGTACAAATCATTTTCAACAAGAAAATTATAATCATAGGGCCTTGAAATTGGCCAGCCAATTTAATGTTCCTGTGATCGCCACAAATAATACGCGCTTCATATCTAAGACCGATTTTGATGCGCATGAAGCACGTGTTTGTATACATGATAGCTGTTTATTAAGCGCTAAAGATAGGCCCAAAAAATATACTGAAGAGCAGTATCTTAAGTCGCCCGATGAAATGGCTGAATTATTCCATGATATTCCTGAAGCACTTCAAAACACAGTAGAACTGGCTAAGCGGTGCACCGTTGAATTAAGTTTAGGTAAAGTGTTTTTCCCTAATTTTCCAGTTCCTGATAATTTTAATACCGATACTTATTTAGATCATTTGGCCAATCAGGGCTTAACTAAGCGTTTTGAACATTATTTAGCGAAAAAACAAGACAGCCGAGAAATATACCAAGCCAGATTAGATTTAGAAGTAAAAGTTATCACAAGCATGGGCTTTTCAGGTTATTTTCTGATTGTGGCAGATTTTATTTCATGGGCCAGGGATAATAATATCCCCGTCGGGCCTGGTCGTGGGTCGGGAGCGGGATCGCTTGTCGCTTATGCATTAGGTATCACAGATATTGATCCTTTAGAATATGATTTGTTATTTGAACGTTTTTTAAATCCTGAACGCGTATCGATGCCGGATTTTGATATCGATTTTTGCATGGTCAATCGCGATAGAGTGATTGAATACGTCGCCCAAAAATATGGTCGTGAAGCGGTTTCTCAAATTTCCACCTTTGGCACCATGGCGGCAAGGGCCGTATTAAGAGACTGTGGTCGCGTATTAGGATTGGGGTATGGCTTTGTTGATAAAATAGCCAAGCTAATCCCCATGGAAATTGGCATGACGCTTGAAAAAGCGTTAGAACAAGAACCTTTGTTGGCCGATATGACCAGTGAAGAAGAAGTAGATACCCTCATAAAGTTAGCCCTAAAATTAGAAGGCTTAACTCGAAACGTGGGTAAGCATGCGGGCGGTGTTGTGATTGCGCCTTCGCAACTAACAGATTTTACTGCGTTGTATTGTGAAGATGGCAGTCAACAAATTGTCGCGCAATATGACAAAGACGATATAGAATCCATTGGTTTAATTAAGTTCGACTTTCTAGGCTTAAAAACCCTAACTATTATTGATTTGGCCTTACAGAATATTAAAGTTTTATATCCTGATAATAAACTCGACATGAGTTTAATTCCGCTGGATGATGTTAAAACATATAGCTTATTAAAGCATTGTCAAACCACCGCCGTGTTTCAATTAGAATCTCGAGGCATGAAAGAGCTGATTGCTCGTCTTAAGCCCGATCAATTTGAAGAAATTATTGCCCTAGTGGCCCTATTCAGACCAGGCCCGTTACAGTCAGGTATGGTAGACGATTTTATTAATCGAAAGCATGGTCGTGCTGAGGTTGAATATTTTCACCCTAAAATAGCCCCCATTTTAAAACCGACTTATGGCGTAATTTTATACCAAGAACAGGTAATGCAGATTGCTCAAGATTTAGCAGGATACACCTTAGGGGCTGCTGATTTGCTGCGTCGAGCCATGGGAAAGAAAAAGCCAGAAGAAATGGCACAACAGCGCGAGATTTTCACTAAGGGAGCAGTGGAAAGAGGGGTTGAGCCTGATATGGCTACCCATATATTCGATCTGATGGAAAAATTTTCGGGATATGGCTTTAACAAATCACATTCCGCTGCTTACGCCTTAGTTTCTTATCAAACCGCATGGCTTAAAGCACATTTTCCTGCACCCTTTATGGCTGCCGTATTAACGGCAGATATGAGTCACACGGAAAAAGTGGTCATCATGTTAGAAGAAGCCAAAAAAATGGGGCTAGAAGTATTGGCACCTAATATTTATGAAAGCCAATACGCTTTTACTTGTGTTTCTGATAAAACCATATTATATGGCTTAGGGGCGATTAAGGGCGTTGGGGAAGGGGCGATTTTAGAAATTATTGAAAAACGTAAGCAATATTTAAAATTTGATAATTTATTTGATTTTTGTTCTAAAATCGACCCCCATAAAGTTAATCGTCGTGTGCTCGAAGCGTTAATCTTTTCCGGCGCGTTCGATTGTTTAAATCAAGATAGATCAGTAATGGCACATTATCTTGACGAGGCTTTAAAATACTCACAACAAGAATCTACACGAAAAAATCACAAACAGCAGGATTTATTTGGTACAGCAAGTACGGTTGCGCTATCTCCTAACCAGGTATATACCGATAGGAATATATTAAAATGGGACGATGCTAAACGTCTTCAACTTGAAAAACAAACTTTGGGTTATTGTTTATCTGGACATTTCTATCAAGCGTATCAAGCTGAACTTAGTCAATATATCTCTTGTCCTAATAATCAAATCAGTCATAAATTACCCCATACGCAACACCGTAATAAATCAACTAAACTGGTTATTTCGGGTATTGTCGCAGGTATTCGTACGATGCTCACCAAACAAGGTGAGCGAATGGCCTTTGTTACCTTAGATGACGAAACAGATAAAACAGAAGTGGTTGTTTTTGCTGATTTATATAAGCAATTTAGAGAAAGTCTAGTTGAAGATAAATTAATTGTTTGTCAATGTGAAGTAAAGCTAGACAATCAAAATAATCAGCTTCGGATTCGCGCACAAGAAATCTATGACTTTTATCAGGCGCGTAATCAATTTGCAAAAAATTTAGAGCTTTTTATTCATACCGAAAAACAACCTCAGTTTGATTTTGAACAATTGAAAACATTATTAAGTATGCAGCAACGTGGAAATTTAAATATTATTATTCATTATCAAACGGCTCAAATTAAAACCCAGCTAAAATTCTCTTCCGATTGGAATATTTTCCCTTCAGAAAATTTATTACAAATGTTATCAACATTGCTTGGCAAAAATAATGTCAAACTGGCATTTTAAATTCAATTTTCGACCTACCGTCAAACAGGTGATCTGTTTTTAAATTTAGAACTTCTTCTTCCTATCTCTGTCAAATAAACTGCGTATTACAATCGGAGATAATATATTATGAGTAATAAATTTGAAAAACCAAAATCACAAGAAGACTTTAAAAAAACAGTGAAACCAAATATAAACCAACCTAAAAATGAACCCAAAAGAGAAGATGGTTTTGAACGACATAGTATGGACAAAAAACAGGGTCAATCACAAGGTAAAGATTCCCAGCACAAGGCAGGACAAGGCAAGTCTGATGCGGGAAAGCCTATTATCTTAAGAGATCATCATACTAACCAAGGTCAAAGTAACCAAAAACAACAACAAGCCTCTGCCTCAGATTCACGTCATAAAAACCAAAATCAAAAGAAACATAAAAAATAATTTTTTTAAATATACTGAGAATATTTGAGAGATTTTACTCGAGAATTTTTTAAATATTCCAGTATATACTTTACTGACCTACCGCTAAATACTATTTTAAATCATATAAAATACATTGAACCATCTTGAATATTTCACGGTCCAACTGGCACTTATATCTGATGGAGTGACGTTGTCATGGCTAATTCTTTTCAAGAAAGTATAAATAAAGCGAAAAATATTGAACAATTATGCAGTGCTGTAAGAAATAATTATCCTGAAAAAGATAAAACAGAGGTTGTACACCTACTGGAACATTTAAAGCATCATGATAAAATATTAAAAATGATCGCAGAAGGAAATTCTTCTGAATATAAAATCACCAACAAATTTAACATTCGTGACAAGTTTATTGAACTCTCTAAAGCAAAATTTAAAATAAATGCTGCTGGAACTAAAGCATATCAACCCTCGACGCCTATTCAATCTACCTCTTTTCAACGTAGTATTGAAAAAACAAAAAATGCTGAAGAGTTAATTGCCTTTGTAAAATTGCAATCAGCCACTGCACATGAAGGACTCGTTGTTGAAGACGCCATGAAAAGAGTTATCAATGCTAAGCCAGATCAACTGTTAAAATTTGCTGAAAAAGGGGAAACCCCTTTTCTCATTCCAGAGGAAAATGGCATTAAAGCGAAATTGCAATTTTTTGCAAAAGAGAAATTAGCCCATTTTGGGCAACAACCTGCAAAAGTAGCAAAATATAAATAATATTTATTATAATATGAGTATCACGGCATGAGTGATGATTCTAAAAATGAACTGGCCTTAATGAGTCGACTTCGTCAGATCGCCCCAATATTGCTCGTGATGATGGAAGATGATCAAAGGCTCGATAAATACATTAATCAAGGCCAAATTTCCGAGAAAAAGAAATTTCTAGAAGAGTACAATGAAATTGACAAGCTGGTTGGGGATGATTTTAATGAATCAACAAGAGGGGAAAACTTACAAAACTTGTTTCAAGATCTTACAAAAAGCAGAAAAAACACAAAAAAACTATTTAACAAATATCTTTTTCACAAAAGTAAAGTGAGAGATTATCAACAAGAATTAAAAAACAATCGTTTTTCTTACGAAGGCTTAAATACTTTGTTCAGTGAAGATAATGTTAAATTGCTGTTAGAAATTCAAAAAGGATATTTTGCACACCTTGAAAACGTCCAAGATAAATTTGATACTTTGAAAGAAAAAAATAATATATATCAAGAAATTACATCAGAGACTGCTGGCAAACCTAAGCGAGCAATGCCTGAAGCTGCTAAAAAGCCCTCATTGATAGATAAATTTCAAATTATGGCACCCACCTTATTAAAAAGACTGAGTATGGACAGTGACTATACAAAGTTTATGAAAGAATGGTTGCTTAAACATCCTCATTATGAAGCCAATATTCAAAATTTTATGATTGTGATGAATCAGCTTTCAAGTCAAATAAATTTATTTAAAGTGCTGAACAATAATCAATATGAAGAGTTGAAAAAAATATTATACAAAGAGCCACAGTACAGACAATTTTCTACCCTAGGAAAAAAAATAAATATGCATGTTCAAGCATTTCTCGCATTGCATAATGATTATACTAAATTTTTAGCAAATCAACAGAATATTAAACCAGGAGAGATAGAATTCGATGTCACACCCAAAAATTTGTTAGTTTATCAAGCTTATGTTAAAGATTTGAAAAAATTATACTCAGGTGGCACTTCGCTTAAACTGTACGCCCTTGAAACAGAAAGACCGTTAGATTTTCAAATGAGTTCACAACAAAAAAGATATAAGTCTGAAATTAAAGTTATTTTAGGGTTGTTAAATAAAAGTGGTTTAGGCGAGTCTGATAAAATAGCATTGCTTAGACAGTATTTGAGTGAAATGAAAAAAGAATTAAGCCAAGAAAAATCATCCGCAAAAGGGGATTCTCCTTTTATTTGGTCAGTGATTATAGAGGCGAGAATAAAAGCGATTGATGCCGAATATAAAAATACAAAATTACCTATTATCGCTAATGTTAATTCTAGTCAAGATATGTTTAATCAAATTAAAAATCAATTAATACCACAAAATTTACCTTCAGGCCCCAGAAAAAACAAAGGCTTAGATATGGCTTAATTTGACCTTCACCAAACAGTAATTTAAGCCGAATAGGCTGAACTTTTGTAAAGTAAAATAGGTCTTAATAGTAATAGTATTGAAATTTTTACTAAGGCATACGAGGTACTTTATGACAGACCAAAACCATGATAATGATATCGCTGAAACATTTTCCAAGATGCTAGCCACCATTGGTAGGCAGATTGCAAGTCAATTTCATGTAGATATGTCTAAAGTTAAGCCGGATGCAAATGGGGATATATCAGAAACCATTAAACCCATAATGAAAGTCGCTAAAGGTATGCTGAAAGGATTGTTGGGTCAAAATTATGATAGTAAAGAACTGTCTTCTTTAGGTTCTATGTTTAATAAAACTTTTTTAGATGGTATAAATAGTAGTGCTTCAGGCAAAGATAAATCACCCATTGCTTTGGCGATCCAATTATTAATGAATATTGGTGTGCCCTTATTAAAAAACATGATAGGGCAAGTTTCTAAGCATCAAAAAAAGGTTGAAAATAAAGAACATCCTTCTGAAGAAGTCGTTGATAAAAAGTCCCCCGGTTATCATCCCGCTCACAATAGACCAGAAGATCCAGTCAATGCGCAGCATGGCCAACATCACTTAAATCAAGCAGTTGTTCACCAGCCTACTACCACGCATCTTAAAATAGGCGGACAAAAATAATAAAAAAATGAGAAAACCTTCTGGAGGGGGATATGACAAATTCTATATCATCAAGAGGTAACTCCGGTGAAATGAGTGTTTCGCAAGAGACAAGAATAAACAAGCTAAATGACTGGGGAAGGCAATTTAATAGGCCACCTGTAGCCACAGGCGGCTTTTGCAATGGAGATGCTTTTATGTGGGGCATGAACAAACGTAACGGATCTGAAAAATATTTTTTGGATATGAATGATTTAGTTTCAAGGCCCGAAGTAGATATGGTTTCGTTAGAACGTAAAAACATAGAATATAATTCACACTTTAAAAATAAAACCTTATCCAGTTTAAATATTGAAACACAAAACGATTTAATATCAGCACATACGCAATATTTAGAAATTTTAACCTATTATGAAAATATTATGGTTACGTATAGACCTGAACTAGCTTTTTCAAGTTATAGACAATCCGATTGGGCAAAAGTATATAATGAAATTCAAGGTATAAAAGAAAATGATGATAATGCACTCATAAAAGAGGCCAGCTTCAGCATGGTAGTGAACAAAAATACCCTTGTTGATACGCTTAAAAAAATCATTCCTCCGAATAAAATTATTATGATGTCTTCAATTGGGCATGCTACAGCGTTATATTATGATGGAACAAATTATAGTTATTATGATCCTAATGTGGGCAAACCGTTATCCAGCAGCCAATTAGAAAACTTGCTCGATGCGCTTGATCGTGGCCTGGAGAATTCAAAAAATAAAGGTGAGACTATAGGCTTAGGATTTAGCATTCTTGATTATGCAAAATTTAGCTTACCTGCAGACTATTATATGAGTTTTAAAAAAACACTATTTTCAGAAAATAAAGAAAAATTGCATGGAACGGCAACTGCGCTACATTTTGCTCTTATGGTAGGTGATATGGATATCCTTGAAATCGCCAGCCAAACGCCTGGTTACAATATGGATTATATTTTACCCTTCGCAGTTAGCCAAAAACATGATTTTTTTTATAAGTTGCTCGACATGGTGAAGGATGTGAATGTTAAAGATTCTAAAGGAATCAGTGCGTTGGAGCATGCAGTCAACTACAAAGATTTTAAAATGATAAATGCCTTATTTGAAAAAGATGCAACTATCAATCCTAATTTATTAGGATATTTGGTAAATAATGAAAGTGAAAGTTTACGTAATTTATTAGCACATAAGATAGAGGATATTAATGCACTATTACCATCTATTGACGCCACTGCATTATATATGGCCAGTTTAAAACAAAATACACAACTCGAAGATTTATTGATATCAAAAGGTGCTGATGTAAATAAAAAAAATAAGGATGGAAACTCTTATATAGAAACGCTTATTGTTCAAGGAAGAGTGGATAGATTAGAAGCATTGTTGGACAAAAAGTTAGTGAATGTAAATATCACTAATAATTATGGCAAGTCTATATTGGCAACTTGTATTGAAACCAACAACACTGCTATAGCAATTGAACTTTTGAAACAAGGTGCCGATCCTGATGCGAAAATATTAAGTGGTTTAAATTCTATTTTTCATTGGTCTTGTGAACATAATGAACCAGATTTGATTCAATTTTTTTTAAAGTCGGGTAAAAATGGAATGGAGTTAAATCTTGATCTTAAAACTGCTATAGAAATTGCAGCTGAAAAGGGACATATCGGTATTGTGAATAGGTTTTTAGATAATTTACCATCAGTCGATGTTAGGGATGAGTATGATAGACCCTTGATAGGTTTGGCTATAGAGAACAATAATATTCTCTTAGTGAAAATTTTATTGCAACGAGGCGTGAACCTGGATGTAAAAGATGATAGTGGTAATTTAATTATGGATATGGCTAAACGTTTTAATAATCCAGAAATCATGAAGTTACTTGTAGAACATCAGAAAGAAAAACAAGATAAAGAAAGTATACCCACCGTTTTTTCTCCGCTATACAACATGACAAGTTTGAAACAATCTAAAAAAGAAGAACAAAAAAATCAAAAAGATGAAATGGGCATTGACTCAGAAGAAGCAAAAAAGATCAAAAAGGGTCCCATTACATAATATTTAAAATTAAAACAACTTGAATTGTTGATCAGTTAGTCCTCTGTCACCATTTGTCATTTTAAAGCACTTTTTAGTAAGCTTTATCCCCATTTTGTTATAAACTTCTAAACCTCTTGTTAATCTATCTAAATGTAATTAATTTAGGATTGTTGCAATGTTAACTAAATTATTTAAGCCTGCTTTTGCTCTAACATCATGGGAAGCCGGCTTGGCGATCTTTTCGATGTTTTTTGGTGCTGGTAACGTGATATTTCCCCTATTAATGGGTAGAGATGCTGGTTATTTAACCTGGGTAGGGTTAATCGGCCTAATGATTACCGCAGTAGGGGCGCCCTTAATTGGCCTGTTAGGGACCATTATGTACCACGGGGATGTAGGGAAGTTCTATTTTAGGGTGGGGAGAGGCCCAGGGCTTGTTTTAATGGGCATAGGGTTGGCATTGTTAGGTCCTTTTGCCATTATGCCTCGATGCTTTGTGGTGACGCATGCGGCCATACAGCCTTATTTTCCGAACTTAGCTTTGATGCCAGCCACGATTTTGGCCGGTATCTTTACCATGGCTTGTATTTATCGACGTGACAAAGTCTTGGCTGTATTAGGCTATGTCTTGTCTCCCGCTCTGGTTATCTCGCTATTTCTCATTATTGGCTTTGCCATATTTAATCCGGGTCATCACGATCCTATGTTACATGTGACACGTTTTGAAGCATTTATGATGGGGTTCGATGGAGGGTATGACACCCTTGATTTGATTTGTTCAATTTTTTATTGTGCCGCAACTTGGGCTTTATTAAAATTGCAGCGAGAAAAAGCCGTCTCCCAAAATAAAGATTATTCTATTGTGACGACCTGCTTTTGGGCGAGTATTATCTCTGCTGCGTTACTCGCTTTAATCTATTTTGGATTAGCCTTGGCCGCTGCACGTCATAATTTATTATTGATGGACATTCCTAGAGAAAAAATCCTCATTCAATTAACATTAGAAACTTTGCCCCCACAGTTAGCGGTGATGGCCAATATTGCCGTGGCATTAGCTTGCTTAACCACCGCATTGGGCGCAGCAGTAACGTTAGCGGATGTGATTTGTGATGAGGTTGAAAAATCAGCTACTTTTAATCATGTTAAAATACCCTATCTTGGCATGTCGTTTCTCATGGTTATTTTAAGTGTGCTTATGGCGAATTTGGGCTTTGAGGGCTTAATGTCATTTATTCATCCGATTGTGCTAGCAGCTTACCCTGCAGTGATAGTCTTAACTTTAACGAATATGTTGTATAAAGTTAAAAACATTGATATCACTAAGCCGGCTGTCTTTACCACGATTGTTTTAACGTTGGTTATTCAGTATCAACATTTGGTGTTTTAAATCTCCTCGCCAGTGTGCATATAGGGAACATATTACTCTCTGGATGCCGCGAACAAGTCGCGGCACGTAGGAGAGCGAGCTGTAACCTTAATTTAAAACAAGCTGTTTGGTGCCATGACAACTGAACAGATACAAAAAGAAATTATCGGTCACCCTAAATTAAATATTCAATAAGCTTTTGATGATTTTAAAAAACTGGCTACACCCATTCATCGCATGAATATATTTAAAATTTTAGGGCCTTTGGCGCTGGTGCTATTGAAAACCTAGCCAAGAACAGTCTCCTTACTTTTTCAATTAATGCATCGAAAAACAATAATAGAAATACTCAAGTGGAAGCACCTGAAAACGAAGAAATTAATGAAATTAAAACATTGTTCGAGAAGAAATGTGTGTTGTGAGTACATCCATTTCTAACCATTCAGCCAAATGGTGTACCACAAACCCAGGAACATTTTCTTCAGGCATAATCGCTGTTAACTTTTCACAGACTTCAGAAAAAGTTAAGCCCTGGTTTATTGCTTCAAGCATAAAGTATTGTTCGCTATTGAGTTCTTGAAAACGAGCCATGAGATCTTTGCGCCAAATAAGCCAAGTTTGAGGGCAGGGAAGGGCTGTAATAAGTTTTTCAGGGTTTTCTTCAGTATAGGTTTCTAATACCGATTCATCTTCTTGTTCGGGAAGAATTTTTTGTGCATCCAATATCTGCCATGTTTCCACGATGTTATATTCAAAGGTTAATAAATTTACCGCAGGCTGTAATTTAAATTTAAGATCGACCCAATCTTCAGGCGGCAAGCTTGTTAATTTATCAAAACTTAGGTGTTCAGCATCTCCTGCATCATAAGTTAAACTTAAAGCCCATTCAAATTTTGCCATTTCAGCATAATATTTTGTGAAACAAAAGGGCTCGAATTGGGTTAAAAAATGGGACAATTTTTCCCCAAAAGGTCTGACAGAATAGTGAGTAGAAGGGTAATTTATTAAATAATGTAAAAAAGCCCGAGTAAATTGTTCTTCACCCATGATGCCAACAAGTTTGGGATAATCGGCAAATAATACATCCAGCATTCTTAATCGGTACATATCATAATAAATTTCAAGTCGGCTTTCAGCATCCAACCCAAATTGGTTATTGGTGTGCCTTAACATATTTTGTTTGATTTTTTCAAAGTTATCATAGTTAGGCGAAATAATATAATCTTGAAAATCGGCTTGTACCGAAGCTAAATTAGACATAACTAGGTACCTTGACACGTGCATGAATGTCTTTTGCATGATTTAATTCTGCGATTAAATCGGCTAGTGGCGGAATATGAGCATCTCTTTCTATCATTGTAGAGGTGTCAGGAAATAGTTTTACGGCTTTTTCATATAAATCCCACACCGAGTCTATAACAGGATGATCGTGGGTATCGACAATATGATCACCAAAATTGGCATGACCCGCTAAATGAAACTGTTGTACTCGGTCTTTTGGAATCGCATTTAAATAATCATCGGGTGAAAAACCATGATTAAAACTACTTACATATATATTATTTATATCCAATAATAATAAACAATCTGCTTGATTAACCACTTCGGTTAAAAATTCCCATTCGGATAAAACAGAATGCTCATAAGAAATATAACTAGAAACATTTTCTATTACTAATCTTTGGCCTAAGAATTCTTGTACTTGTTTAATCCTGTCGACGACATGATGTAAAGCTTCTTCGGTATAAGGCAAGGGGAGTAAATCATGGAGATTTTTCTGGTGTATCCCACCCCAGCAGAGATGATCGGATACCCACTTAGCTTGAATATTATGGCTTAAATTTTTTACTTTTTTTAGGTAATCGTAATTAAGGGGATCGGTGCTGCCAATAGACAAAGACACACCATGCATCACAATAGGGTACATTTCACGTATTTTGTTTAAGTGGGTAAGGGGTTTCCCACCGGAGACTAAATAATTTTCGGTGATGATTTCTAGCCAGTTAATTGCTTTAGGTTGGGTTTGAATGATTTCTTCGATGTGCGGTACGCGTAAACCTAAACCAAAACCGAGTGATGGGGTTAAAAGCGACATGGATCCCTCCATAAATAAAAAAGCCCAGATGAGTTGCCCCATCCAGGCTTTATCGTATCATAATTTATTAAATAAATTAATCTACTACGTGACCGCCTCTAGCTTTGCAATCACCTTCGCTCATGTAAGACCAGCCTTTATGGCGATGAGCTTTTTTACCTTTGCAGCTGTTTTCAGGAGCAGAATCACATGATCCTTTGCAATGATTCAAACCAGCACATTTAACCATGTGCTCGTTGGATTCACCACACATTGAAGTACAGCCTGAAGCTAGCATTGAAGCAGCAGCAATTGCTAATGCAGCGCCGATTTTTTTGACGTTGGACGTCCCGTTCATATTTAGACTCCTAATCTCAATTAGATTGTTAACATATATGTTGACAGCGTACACTTCACATCTATCACCTATAACATAAATGATTTTAGTGAATGTGGAGCAACTGCCTTAGTATAGTTAAGATCTTCAATCTTGCCAGTGAAGTAATTTTGCCCTGAATAAAGATACAGATTTGACATATTTAACTAACAAAATGCTATATAACTTGGCATTGAAATATTTAGTTTAGTGATATAATCTCCGCCAAATTAATTGGAATAAAGGCATAAGACGCTAACTATGAATCCTAATTATCTAGAATTTGAACAACCTATTGCAGAACTTGAAACAAAAATTGAGGAGCTTAGGTTAGTTAGTACAGACACTGAAATTAATATTAGCGATGAAATTTCTCGTTTACAATCCAAAAGCGCTGATTTGACCTCAAAAGTGTTTAAAAACTTATCAGCCTGGCAAGTGGCCCAATTAGCTCGACACCCACTTAGGCCATACGCTTTAGATTATATTACGCGCATATTCACTAATTTTGATGAACTCCATGGTGATAGGGCTTATGCTGATGATAAAGCGGTTGTAGGCGGCGTAGCACGCCTTGATGGCCAGCCTGTGATGGTTATTGGCCAACAGAAGGGCAGAGACACGAAAGAAAAGCTTAAGCGTAATTTTGGCATGTTACACCCAGAAGGCTATCGCCGAGCTAAACGACTCATGGAGTTGGCTGAGAAATTTAAATTGCCGGTTATTACTCTTATCGATACCCCAGGGGCATATCCTGGTATTGAAGCCGAAGCGCGTGGCCAAAGTGAAGCGATTGCCCGTAATCTATTGGTGATGGCTGGCTTAAAAACCCCGATTATTTGTATTATCACGGGTGAGGGGTGTTCAGGCGGTGCTTTAGGGATGGGCGTAGGCGATCATGTTGCGATGTTGCAATATAGTTATTATGCAACCATTTCACCTGAAGGGTGTGCGACGATTTTATTTAAGAGTGCTGAACGTAAAGAAGAAGCTGCTGATATGATGGGGATTACCGCCGAAAGATTATTAAAATTAGGCTTAATTGATGGCATTATCCCTGAGCCTTTGGGGGGGGCGCATCGTGATGTCGATAAAATGGCCATGACCCTTAAATATTATCTCATGGAAAAATTAACGGGTCTTAAAAAATTAAGTTTGGCTCAGTTATTAGATAAGCGTTATGAACGCTTGATGAAAGTTGGGGATTAGAGCGCAGACATCCCCCCGCCTGCCTTATTCACTTTGCTCATTAGTCGGCCCCCTATCAAAGGGGGCCAAAGAAGAATAGTAATTTATGCCTAACTTACTTTACAGTAAAATTTTAAAACCTTACTCTCGTGAATTACGTTCACAAATGACAGATTGTGAAAATTTACTTTGGGGAAAAATTGGCCGACTTATGAGCGAAGCGAATAAGGCGGGGGGTTGTTTTGTACACAACCTAAATTTTCAATCCACCCTCCAACAAGCACTGAACAATTCCGCCCAGATTTACATCGGCCTAAGCGGTGGGCTAGATTCTGTTGTTTTATTAGATCTAACTTATCAAATATTCAAAAAAAATAAATTAGATTTATCTAAACTTTCGGCTATTTATATCAATCACCAATTACAGCCAGAAGCTAATAATCATTGGCAAATTTTTTGCCAAAACGTATGTGAAAAATATCAAATAAATTACATTAGTGAAAAAATCATTGCCAAACCTCAAGCAGGGGAGAGCATTGAAAATTTTGCCCGAACGCACCGTTATCACTTATTTTTTAAACATGTTCGGCCCAAATTAGATATTTTATTATTGGCACATCATTTAGATGATCAAGCCGAAACGGTATTATTTAGGTTATTAAAAGGGGCAGGCCCTAAAGGCTTGTCTGGTATGGCTAATTTATACCATTATCAAAATCGAATGATTTATAGACCGCTCTTATCCGTTTCAAAACAAGAAATTTTAAATTATGCGGATAAAAATCATTTAGATTATATTCTAGATCCTAGCAATAATTTAGTAGATTATGATCGTAATTTCTTAAGGCAAAATATTTTTCCTGAGTTATCAACTAGATTCGGTGATGTGAATCAGGCGATTGCCAGAGGAGCGAAACATTATCGACAGCAACAGCAAGCTTTAGATTATTTTATTGCTCAAGAATTGCTTAAAATTGAAACAAGTCATGTTTCGAATTATATTTGCTTGGATTTTAAATTATTTATAAACTATCCGGATTTTATCCAGATTAATTTAATTCGTTCTTGGCTTGAAAATCATGAATATAAATCCCCTTCGGAAAAAAAACTGGCTCAGATTTTACATCAGCTTCGCACGGCCAAACAAGATAAAATCCCTGAGATCAGCTGGGGGGATAATCATCAATATATTTTAAGAAAATATCAAAATAAAATTTTCTTAAATAAAAAACAAGATATCACAAATAACAATAATTTAGACTTGTCTAGTCTGATGTATGAAAATAATATTCAAGTTAAATATAGAGTCCTAGGTCAAAAAATCTATTTTTTGAATAAAGCACACTCAGTGTCGCTAAAAAAGTTTTTACAAAACCTAGGGGTGCCGCCTTGGGAGAGAGAAAGCATTGCCCTTTATTTTTATCAAGAAAAATATTTAGTAGGTGTAGAAGGATATTGGGAATGTAATCATGTTAGATAACAGGGTGATATTGATTTGTCCTGTATGTGCAAATCCGCTTAATCAATACAATAAATCTTACAGTTGCTTGAATAACCATGCATTTGATAAAGCCAAACAGGGCTATGTAAATTTACTACTTGCTAATCAAAAAAAAACACTTCAACCCGGTGATAATAAAGAAATGGTCGCCAGTCGATTAGCTTTTTTAAAACAAGATTATTATCTTAGTATTTCTGAGGCGCTTAATACGGTCATTTCTAAAATAATTAGCCTGAAAACACATAATCATCATTTACATATTGCTGATCTGGGCTGCGGTGTTGGATATTATCTTTCTGCTTTAAAAAAATATCTTAGTTTAAATGAATGTCTAGCAGAATACTGGGGAATCGACATATCAAAAGAAGCGATTCATAGCGCAAGTCAATATGATAAAACCATTTCTTGGTTGGTTGGCAGTACGAAGACACTTCCTTTTGCGCCACAGTCTGTAGATATACTTCTTTCAGTTTTTGCACCTATTTACCCTGAAGAAGTAAAACGCATATTAGCCCCTAATGGCAGGATTTTTGTCATTACGCCAGCGTCGTCTCATCTTTTAGAACTCCGCAAGCTACTTTTTGAGCAAGTGAAAGAGAGTGATTCTGAAAAGATATTGCAAAAAATGAACGGTTTTTTTGAGTTGGTAGACACTGTGCCTGTACGCTCATCTATTCATCTTACCTCTAAAAATGAAATAGAAAATTTGTTAAAGATGACCCCATTTTATTGGAAATCTAATTTAACTAAAAAAATGGAGCTACTTTCTTTAAATGAGCTTACTGTTACGATAGATATTAATATATGGATCTTTCAGCATAAACAATCAAAACTCAGCTAATTTTTTTTCGGGTTATATAAAATGAGGGCTTAACGTCGTCCTCTAAGAGATTCACCAACGCCAATGGTTTTTTGACAACAACACTCTCTGGTTTTACAGCCGTTTTTTTGGCACTTTTAAACATAGGCAAAAAACTGTCATTTGTTTTTTGAGCATACGGGCTTTGTAAATTTTCAAAAGCTTTATTAAAGTCTTTTTTTAACTGACGAAAGGTTCCTTCTGGAAAAGTCGGTTTATATTTTTTTAGAAAAAAGGCAAGCGATTTTGTATTCTCTCTAACAGTTTCAGGGAAATAAGAATTTTCAGAAGCTGTTAAGGCTGCCATTTTGAGCACGACACATTTATCTTCAGTAGAAAAAGTATGCCAACCAAGATCAATCAAATATTTAACACAAATAAAGTGTTTGTTTAATATTGCTAAAGAAGCAGCTGTACTGAATAGTTTTGCATCAAAATCATGTTTATGCAGCTTGTAGCAGAGCTTAATGGCTTCTAAATTGCCTGTTTTAGCGGCCTCATGTAAAGCTTGCTCTAATTTAGCCGTACTTTTCTGCATTTCTACTGAATTTTTCATGGTTTTTACAATAATTTATACTAGTGAGTCATTATTCTATCTTTTTTAGATAAAAAAGCAATAAACTAGTACAAATAGATTATTTGGCTAACTCATATTTGTTAAAGAGGCTGGGTGCCGGATTTGTTATATATATACGGCACCAAAGGAGGCTTTGTGATTTTTATTTATTTGGGATCGTCTTGTTTATCATCCACCGGTTTATTGTCTTCAGGTTTAGTGTTTTCAGCCTGACCGGTTACCGATTTAACAGACCCTTTAATTTTATCACTAATTTTATCTACATCAATTTTCTTAATATTTTCAGAGATATTATCACTTAGTGCGCCAGCTTGTGTTTTAACTTTTTGTTTAAATTCATCCATGGCTGCATCACTAGGCATGGCATTAGAAACAGCATCTTTTACTTTATCCAGCATGCCCATAAACCCACCTTTAGGCTTAGGGTTGGGTGTTTCAGGTGTAGATGTCATAAAAAGTACCTCTATTCGCTATGATTTATGGGCTTCTGATATAAATTATACCTCATTAGTTAGTTAATAAAACAACATTCCTTGTCTGTTTTAAGATTTAAATTAGTGTAATTGCATTATTTAAGGAACAAATGAGCCATTTTTTTGTTCCAATATTTCGTACTTAAAGAATTTTTATCAAAAAACAGAGAATATGACATGGACATTGATGCGACAGATGTTTCTCAAAGTGTGCGAATTGAAGTCATTAATAAATTAAATCGCAAGAAATCACGTCCTGAAATCGATGCGGGAGGGTTTTGCAATGGCGATTCATTAATGTGGTCGCTTTATATGTATGATGGAAAATCTAAAGAATACAATGAAATGAGAGACATGATTGTTGATCCAAATTTAGATTTAGAAAAAATAGAAGAGCATCATGAAAAATACATGAAGGATTATTATAAAAAGAATATGGATGCTGTGCCTGGTGAGATTAAACAAGATCATGAAAAATATTTAAAAGTAATAAAATATTATAATAATATTATGTTTGGACAAAGCATTGCAAGGTTGATTGAAGGTGTAAATCAGGTGGATTATGGAAAAATTATCAATCTGGCCGAAAATATTAATGAAAATGCACCAGATGCCTTCATTGAAGAATTTTATATGCCCTTTATTGTACCGAAAAATGAAGTTGTCAATATATTAAATACTTTGATACCTCCTAATAAAATAATATCGCTAGGTAGGGATAAACATGCCGTATCAATATTTTATGATGGTAATACTTATCATTTTTTTAATCCTAATGCAAAGAAAGGATCAGTGGCAACTCAATCATTGAAAGATTTAGAGCCGAAAATTTTAAAAGGGTTAAAGGCAGATGATGAAGAGCTCAATGTACAATTTGAGATTTCTGTTGCAGATGTAAGAAATAATAAAAATTTATTTAATTATCCTGATACAGAAAAACTGATTGAGTTTTCATTAGAGGAAAATAAATTTAGAACAGTAGAAGGCTCGAGCATTTTATTGCAGGCTGTTAAAAATGGGAGAGCAGATCTAGTACAAAAATTGATTGAAAAAGGCGCCAATGTAAATGAACATGATACAAAAGGAATGACGATGCTGATGAAAGCTGCTTTATTCAATCATTCAAATGTGGGTATTACACTAGTGAAAGAAGGAGCGGATATAAGGCTTCAAGATGAAGATGGTTTTACTGCTGTAACGTTAGCGGCTGCTTTAGGATATGTTGATATGGCTTTAAAATTAGTAGAAGAATATACCAAAATAACAAATAATAAAAATAATGATGTCAAAACACCTTTAATGATCGCTGCCGAGCTGGGTAATATGAATCTATGTTTAAAGCTTATTGAAAAAAATAATCATGTTAATGCTCAAGATAATGAGGGTAACACCGCTTTACTGTATGCTATTCAAAACAATCATTTAGATGTGATGGATGAATTAATTGAACAGGGTGCGGATGTAAACACCCAAGATAAAAAAGGCTATAGTGTTCTATTACACGCCGTTCAAAATTACAACTTGGATAAAGAAGTGTCGTATAAACTAATAGAAAAAGGAGCTAATCTAAACGAAAAAAATGATTGTGGTTTTACTGCAATAGGCTATCTTAGTGCTTTAGGAGATTTTGAAACTGCTCAAACCCTAATCGAAAAATATATTGAAATAATGAATGCTAAAAATAATGAAAACAAAACAGCATTGATGTATACCGTTGAAAATAATTATCATAATATTGCATTCATGATGGCTAATAAGCTTAATGACGCTAAGCTCTGTTTAGATCTTATTGAAAAAGGAGTGGATGTAAATGCCAAAGATAAAAATGGCGACACCTTTCTATTACATGTAATTCAAAATGACAATTTGGATAAAGAAGTAGCGCTTAAGTTAGTTGAAAAAGGAGCGGATATAAAGACCAAAAATGATTCTGGTTTTACGGTGATAGGATATCTGATTGCTTTAGGTGATTTTGATAGGGCGATAAACTTAATGGAAAAATATACTGAAGTAATGAATGCCCAAAATAATGAAGGTAAAACAGCATTAATTCACACCGTAGAGCTCAGTAATGATGATCTATGTGTAAAATTAATTGAAGGAGGCGCGGATGTAAATGCCAAAGATAATGAAAATAAAACAGCATTAATGTACGCCATTGAAAAGGGAGACATGGAAATTGCATTGTTACTGATTAAAAATGGTGCAGAGATAGATACAAACTTATCTGAGTACAGGGGGCTTTTATTACGTTACGCAGCAGATACTAAAGACGCGGATTTCGTTGTTTTTTTGATAAACAAGATTGCACCGAGCGAGAATATGAGCGCATTGATGTATGCGGTACAAAATTACTACATTTTTAAAAAAGACGTGATACTTCAGTTAATTGATGAAGAGGTTAATATCAATGCTAAAGATAATACTGGCATGAGTGTTCTGATGCATGCTATTGGATATGCAGAGTTAGATAAAGAAATAATCTTTCGATTAATTGAAAAGGGCTCAGACGTTACGGTCAAAAATGATGAGGGTAATACGGTTCTAATATTTGCCATTAGATGTGAAACTTTTGACAAAGATGTCGCACTCAAATTAATCGACAAAGGTGCTGATCTGAATATCCAAGATAATGCAGGTAAAACCGTCTTAATGCATGCTTGCGAAAGAGAACTTTTTGATGAGGCATTAATTCTGATTGAACTGGGCGCTAATCTCTATGCTAAAAATCCAGAAGGGGTTCAGGCACTGGATTTTATTGGAGATCCCTCTAAAAGAGAAATGCTAGAAAATAAATTTAAAGAAGTTCAAGAAAGTCGTGTTTTAAAAGATACACCTGAACCCATATTGCTTTCGAAGTCAAAAAGCCTACACTCGAAAATTAAAAATATAATTGGTGTAGAGGCAGAAGAAATTAGTCATACGACAAAAAAATTAAATTAATCGTGCATATACAAACAAATTTAAAAAACACCACACATAGTTAGCTAAATATAAAAGTGTTTGTCTTTTAGATTAAAGAAATAACCCCAAAACAATATTTCATTTATTTATACCTCAAAATCTGGTAACATTTCCTTCCGTCCCATATACCCTCTCATCAACCCAAAACCCAGAAACTATAAGGTTTGGTAGCATGACAAAATTTATTTTTGTGACCGGTGGCGTTGTATCTTCCCTTGGTAAAGGCATAGCCGCGGCCTCATTAGGCAGTATTTTGAGCTCAAGAGGGTTGAAAGTTACCCTGCTTAAATTAGATCCCTATATTAATATCGATCCTGGCACCATGAGCCCATTCCAACATGGCGAAGTCTATGTGACCGACGACGGTGCTGAAACTGACCTGGACTTGGGGCATTATGAGCGTTTTGTGGGCACTCAAATGGCACAAAAAAATAATATCACCACAGGTCGTATTTATTCGGAAGTAATAAAAAAAGAACGAAGAGGCGATTATTTAGGCGCTACGGTTCAGGTTATTCCCCATATTACCGACGAAATTAATAATCATATTGTCGATGCTTCTCATGGCTACGATATTGCTATTGTCGAAATTGGTGGAACAGTAGGCGATATTGAATCTTTGCCCTTTTTAGAATCCATCAGACAATTAGCATTAGAGTTAGGTCGAAACCGCACTATCTTTATTCATCTTACCTTAGTGCCCTATATTGCCACAGCGGGGGAAATTAAAACCAAACCCACGCAGCATTCGGTAAAAGAATTGCGTTCTATTGGGATACAGCCCGATGTTTTAATTTGTCGATCGCAGATTGAACTGCCAGCGAATCATAAGCGCAAAATTGCTTTATTTACGAATGTAGAAGAGCGCGCAGTAATCTCAGCCATCGATATGCAAACTATTTACGAAGTGCCATTAGCATTAAAAGCGCAAGGCTTAGATGATATCGTTTTAGAAAAATTAAATCTAACCGCGAAACCAGCTGATTTATCCGATTGGGAAAATGTGGTTTCTCGCGTAAAAAATCCTAAACATACGATTACCATTGGTATGATTGGTAAATATGTTAATTTAGTCGATGCCTATAAATCTTTAAATGAATCTTTATATCACGCTGGGATTCAAACCCAAACCAAAGTGATTATTAAATATTTCGATTCAGAAGACATCGAACTGGGCAAAGAATCGGTATTAGCCGAATTAAAACAGCTTGATGGTATTTTGGTACCGGGTGGCTTTGGGACAAGAGGAATTGAAGGCAAAATTTTAAGTGCGCAATACGCGAGAACACATCAAGTTCCTTATTTGGGCATTTGCTTAGGTATGCAAACGGCATTGATTGAATTTGCACGTCATGTAGGTGGATTAGAAAAAGCCAATAGCACAGAATTTGATCCTGCCACGCCTCATCCAGTAGTTGCTTTAGTCACAGAATGGACAACACAAACAGGTAAGACCGAAAAGCGCGATCTGAGCTCTGATTTGGGCGGAACGATGCGTTTAGGCGGTATGCTTTGCCATTTACAACCCAATACAAAAGCACAACTGGCTTATCAAACCAATGACATCGTAGAGCGTCATCGTCATCGTTATGAAGTAAATAATAATTATATTCAACAACTTGAAGCAAAAGGGTTAGTGATTTCAGGTAAATCGGCAGACAATCAATTAGTCGAAATGATTGAAATTAAAGATCATCCTTGGTTTTTAGCCTGTCAATTTCATCCTGAGTTTACATCTCATCCGAGAACAGGGCATCCTTTATTTACGAGCTTTGTTCTGGGTTGCCTGACTTATCAAAGCTCAAAAAAAAAAGTAACTAAATTTAGCACAGAGGTAGCATAATCATGAAAATATGTGGATTTGAAGTAGGTTTAGACAAACCGTTATTTGTGATTGCTGGCCCCTGTGTAATCGAATCTGAAGCATTAGCAATAGAAACAGCAGGTTATTTAAAAGAAATCACTTCTAAGTTAGGCATCCCCTTTATTTATAAATCTTCTTTTGATAAAGCCAACCGTTCTTCGCATACAAGCTTTAGAGGCTTAGGAATAGAAGAAGGGTTACGTATATTAGAAAAAGTAAAAAAAGACGTGGGCGTATCTGTGTTAACAGACGTTCATGAAGATAGCCCATTAGAAGAAGTGGCTTCGGTAGTCGACGTTTTACAAACCCCCGCTTTTTTATGTAGACAAACTAATTTTATTCAAAAAGTGGCGAGTTTAAACAAGCCAGTGAATATTAAAAAGGGTCAATTTTTAGCCCCTTGGGATATGAAAAATGTGACCAATAAAGCAAAATTATCCGGTAATCCTAATATTTTAGTGTGTGAACGTGGCGTGAGTTTTGGGTATAATAATTTAGTTTCTGATATGCGATCCTTAAAAATTATGCAAGACACTGATTGCCCTGTGGTATTTGATGCAACACATTCAGTACAATTGCCTGGCGGCAAGGGTAATGCCAGTGATGGTCAGCGCGAATTTGTCCCTATTTTAGCCCGTGCAGCAGTTGCAACAGGTATCTCAGGTTTATTTTTAGAAACGCATCCTAATCCTGATCAAGCATTAAGCGATGGCCCCAATTCATGGCCAATGCACTTAATGCAAGGTTTATTAGAACAATTAAAAGCGATTGATGATCTTGTTAAAAAACAACCATGGATAGAAAACCAACTATGATAACAACAATAATAAACAGCATTTCAGCCAGAGAAATTTTAGATTCACGTGGCAATCCCACAGTAGAAGCCGAAGTGACCGTAAATGGTTTCACGGGGCGTGCACAAGTCCCTTCAGGAGCCTCTACCGGCAGTTTTGAAGCAATAGAACTGCGTGATCTCGATAAAAAAAGATACCTCGGCAAAGGCGTGCTTAAAGCCGTAAACAATATTAATCAAGATATTGCAGAAGCTGTTTTAAATAAGCCTTTAGATACCCAAGCTGAACTCGATGAATTTTTGCTTGCTTTAGATGGCACAGAAAATAAATCAAGATTGGGTGCGAATGCTATTTTAGGCGTATCCATGGCATTTGCTAAAGCGATGGCCC
Source organism: uncultured Gammaproteobacteria bacterium (assembly GCA_902826485.1). Lineage (GTDB taxonomy): Bacteria > Pseudomonadota > Gammaproteobacteria > Berkiellales > Berkiellaceae > CADEEZ01. Next base: position 124,314 of record CADEEZ010000006.1, on the reverse strand, counting down.
AGATTAATAATCAGCCTTTATTTCAATATTTTGGCGCATTATATGGCGCTGAGCACCATGAATTACCAGTGCCCATGATGAATATTATTAATGGCGGCGCGCATGCTGATAATAATATTGATATTCAAGAATTTATGATTTTGCCGCTCTCAGCCCCTAATATGGCCGAAGCCATTCGATATGGTGCTGAAATATTTCATGCACTCAAAGCTGAACTAAAACAGAATAATATGGCAACCTCAGTAGGCGATGAAGGGGGCTTTGCCCCTAATTTAAGTTCAAATCAGGCTGCATTAGAATTCATCGTTAAAAGCATCGAAAAAGCAGGCTTTAAACCAGGTCAAGATATCTATTTAGGTCTCGATGTTGCGGCAAGTGAATTTTATGATGCTGATGCAAAATTATATAAACTTACATCAGAAAACAAGTCATTAACTTCCACAGAATTAGTTTCCTTATATCAAAATTGGGCTAATAATTTTCCGATTATTACCATAGAAGATGGTATGCACGAACAAGATTGGGCTGGTTGGAAAACGTTAACCCAACAATTGGGTCATCAGCTACAGTTAGTAGGTGATGATTTATTTGTGACCAATACAAAATTGCTTCAAAAAGGGGTTGATCAAGGCGTTGCCAATAGTATCTTAATTAAATTAAATCAAATTGGCACAGTGACTGAAACCATTGAAACCATTCGATTAGCGCGCAATCATGGTTATACTGCGATTATTTCGCATCGTTCAGGTGAAACAGAAGATACCACCATTGCAGATTTGAGTGTAGGCGTAAACAGTGGGCAAATTAAAACAGGTGCCCCTTCGCGTACAGACAGAGTAGCGAAATATAATCAATTAATGCGCATTGCAAGCCAATATGATTATGTTTATGCGGGTAAAAACAGTTTTAAAACTTGGTTAAAATAGCATGACTTCACGTTTAAAATTTGTGATTGGTTTTTTAACTTTTTTACTGATTATTTTGCAACTCAGATTATGGGTGGGGGATGGTGGCGTTCGCCAAGTTTCTCGCTTAAAAACTGAGTTACAAAGAGAAACTGAAATGGCACACGCTTTACAAGAGCGCAATGAAACCTTAGAAGCTGAAGTACAAGATCTCAAAACACGGTTAGGGGCATTGGAAGAACGTGCTCGTACCGATTTAGGGATGATTCGCGAAGGAGAAACCTTTTATCAACACGCGCAATCCAATGATAAAAGCTGATATTTTAGATTCTGCTTGGATCCTTATTCCTGCAACAGGAATAGGGGTTCGAGCCGGCATGCCTCACCCAAAACAATATCTCAAAGTAAATAATCACTCTATTCTCGATCACACGATTCAAACTTTCAAACAATCTGGTTTTAAAAATATCGTCGTGATATTAAATGCTGAAGATAACTATTTTCAATCTCAAGCTGGTATTCATACCTGTATAGGGGGAGAAACACGTTATCTATCTGTTGCTGCAGGTTTAAAATATATTAAACAAAAAGCTTCAAGTAAAAATAGCTGGGTATTAGTTCATGATGCAGTTAGACCTTGTCTGGATCGACGTGATTTATCAAAATTAATTTCTCATATTTTAGCGGCTGAACAAAATAATAATAGTATTGGCGGCATTTTAGGTAAGCCAATAGCCGATACGTTAAAATATTCACCGAATAATACGATTAACAATACCGTGCCAAGAAATAACCTCTGGCAAGCGTTAACGCCCCAAATGTTTAAATTAGGCACTTTTGAACAAGCTTATGAAAATATTAATCAATTATCTGAATCAGAAATAAATAATATTACAGACGAGGCTTATTTAATAGAAAAATTGGGATTTAAGCCTTTAATTATTGAAGCAGATTACCCTAATCCCAAATTAACTTACCCTCAAGATATTGAATACATAAAACATTTATTGGAAAAAAACCTATGTTAAGAATCGGCCATGGTTTCGATTTCCATCGTTTTCAAGACCAGGATAATTTAACAGCAGGTCAAGAATTAAGAGATTATGTTTATTTAGGTGGCATAAAAATACCGCATACGGCTGGGATCATTGCTCATTCAGATGGCGACGTATTAATACATGCTTTATGCGATGCGCTATTGGGTGCTACTGCATTAGGAGATATTGGGCGTCATTTCCCTGATACCGATTCAACTTATAAAAATATTGACAGTAAAATTTTACTAAAAAATGTTTTGGCTATTATTGCTGAAAAATTCAAAAAAATTCAAATAAATAATATAGATATCACCGTTATTGCAGAAAGGCCTAAGTTGGCTAAACATCATGATAATATGAGAGCTTGTTTAGCCCAAATTTGTGATATAGACTTAAATAGTATCAACATAAAAGCGACAACAACAGAAGGGTTAGAATCTACGGGGGAGGGTAAAGCAATTGCAGTACATGCAGTGGTGTTACTAAATGAACTATAGTAAGGGAATATTATGGATTCAGAACAATCAAACATATCGAAATTTGAAGGCCCCCAATATTTAACTGCCAGACAAAAAAGACGTCAATTAGCTCGAACTCTACCAACAGTTGATCCTCTCTCATTCAAAACTGAATTTCAAAAATTAACAAAAAAACAAAGACAATATCGATTTACCGGATTCGTACGCGATGGTAACATTGACATGGTCAAAATGCTTATTGAAAATGATATTGTCGATCTCAAAGAATTGGATACATGCCAAAGCCTTTTGATAAATCATGTGAATATTTGGTCTCGTACCGATATGATAGATTTATTAATTAAAAAAGGCATTAAATTAAATGCACAAACTTTGGCGCGTGCCTCAGCAAATGAAGCAATAGAATCGTCTTTTAGAATATTAACAGAGTTATCGCAAGAAGAGCTCAATGCGGCAAAAGTTGAGAGTCCTAATATTTTAGAAGAGGTTATTATAAAATGTCAGGAAAAATTACGTCACCATCAGTATGATGTATTTAAATTTTTTCAGTTTTTTGCTAATGATAAAAGTAAAAAAAAACCATTTTCAGGTTTGCCAAATGAATTAATGGTATTAATATTACTTTTATATTTTAAGAGTTACAAAAATATATCGACAAACAATAATGCAGATTTTAGTACAGAAATAATTGATAAAGCACTTTATGGTGATAAATCGGTAAAAGCACTCGTTTTTTCATCAGGAGCCCTTGCTATAACCGAAAAAACCGCTGAAACACAAGAAGATCAGCTGGTCACTCAGTTTCAAAGTTTAAATATATCACCCAAAAAAAGATATACTTATAAATATTCTCCTCATGTTAAGTAGGGTAGGTTAACATTTATGGATTCTTCAAATCTTGATAATCAATTAAAGGTAGCGGCAAAAAAAGGAGATGCTGCTACCGTGCTTCGTTTAATACAAAATCAAGGCGTTAATATTGATGCTATATATGAGCATGGTTGTAATGCTTTATTGTGGGCAGTAATAAATAATCACTATCATGTAGTTTTAGTCCTAGTAAGAGCGAGAGCAAATATATATTTAGAAACAAAAACAGGTAAAACTGCTATATATTTTTCAGTTTTAAAAAAACATGATGAAATTAGTTTTTTGTTGCTTTCTGCAATGCCTAACAAAAAACTTATTGAGTTGGAGAACAATGATTTTTATAAAGACATAGTCAAAAAATTTAAAGAAAAAAACGAATCAAGACTTGTATCTAACTTAGATTCTCAAAATATCAAAGGCCAAACGATGTTTATTGCTTCGGTTCGATCTAACCAGATCGCTACAGTTGCATTATTATTAGATGCAGGTGCCGATATAAAAATTAAAGATATTTTCGGGCACAATGCAATTGATTGGGGCATAAAATTGAAACGTGTAAAAATAATTGAGTTATTACTTGCTTGGGCCGGAAATACTGAACGCAAAGATATAACAGAGTTGTTAGTTAAAAGCCTTTTAATATCTAAGTATAAAGAAAGTATAATGAAATTGTTACCTGATGATGTACAAAAATTTATATTGACATACAACAGTTCAGATACGATTGAAATCAATAAATTAAGTGAAGGGGTGCAATCTTTGAAAACTTCATCCATTCCAGAATCAAGTTTACCAGCCATAACATTTGCTTATCCGCTTAATGCTTCTGCTGTAGATTCTCAATCACAACCTGATATACCGATAGACACAAATTTACTTTATGCTTCAAATATCAAACGTCGAAAAAAATCTCTTAGTTTTACGTAGGATAATGTCATGCCAGCGATCTGTCTTCCGAAGCTTTAGCATCGTAGGAGGAAGGCTGGCGTGACAAGAAATTAGGCAAAAATCTATTTCTTAAAAATCACAGCAGTCGATTTGGGACTTATATCCGGATTTTCAAGTTTAGATTCAGTCTTAGGGGCAGAATTTTGTGGCCTTGAGAATAGTAATACCCCATATTGGAATAGGTTGTAAAAAGGCGAAAATATTGTTTGGTGTTCCTGGCTGTTTGTATGGTTGTCTGATATTGGTACAAGAGATTTACGAAAATCTGGAATGTCAGCTTGTATTAATTTAACCAAGTTGTTAACTGGTAAACCGATATTTAATTTTTCAAGATCACTTGTCATCTTTTCTAGTACATTCAAGTCTTTTTCTTCAGTACTGCCAAGCACTTTAGCTATTTCAGTTAAGGCATTAGAAATGTCAGTTTTTTGAGAAATGGTTGGCATTTTTCCTTTAGCATCCATTATTTCTTTAAATATACAATTGTAAAGATTAGTAAAATGCTGTCGCTTTATGGATGTAGCACCATAGAAAACATTATCATCTTCAACATTAAAGTCACTTGCTACACAAGAGGAATTTAACATATCTTCTGTGATGCTGTCAGAGATGAAAGGATTTTTTGAAAAACCTAATATTGCATTTTCAATAAAACATTCAATAAGCTTTTGGTTGTCATTTTGAAGTTCTTTTGGTAAATCTTTTAACACCTCTTTTTTAAGTATAGGCATGCTTTTATAAATCGTTTTAAAAACCAAATCGAATCTATCTACCATATCTTTATTTGAGGTTAAATTTTCCTGTGCCTGATCAGGTTTAAACACTAAAAATGAAGATAAGATATCAGCTTTTTGTTCTGAATTCCAAGTTATATTTTCATTTAATATTTTTTTAACATGATTACGCACAACAGAAATCGTTAAATTTTCTATGGCTTCAATTGTTCCAATAGGGTTACCAATTTCATGTTGCAGCCCCATGTTCATTATGGCAGTTAAATGGCCAGGATAACAACATGAAAATCCAAAGCCTTCAGTACGATAAATAGCGCTGATTGTGCCAAAGAAATTCCCAATTCTAAAGGTACGGGCATCCAACTTGTTTTTTTCTGTTATTTTGGCAGATTCATTTGAGTCTGTCGGCTTAGGATCATTAGGGTCATTTGCCAATAACCAATAGTAGCAAGCTCTTTTACGTACTTCCAACGAACCTGTGGTGTTTTTGACCGCACCTTGAGATGCTTCACTGGTTGTGTAAGCATGTTCATTCTGAAATTCGGGAGGCGGCGTAACAAAAAATTTACGGTAAGCATCCCAACCAACGTCATTAACACGGCGCAATATATGGCCAGCATCATAAGATAGCCATGCAGTTTCAAAATGGGTGATTTGCGATTTGTCAGAGATATTGAGCAATATCTCTCTAAATGCTTTAGTCGTTTTTTTATCAGCGTTGACAAGATCAATCTTATTTTTTTTGATAAATGCAATGATTTCATCTTGTCTTTTAGGATTGATCTTTCTAGATTTTTGCTCTTTTGCTTGCTTTCGGATTAAATCTAACAACTTTTCTTTTATGCTTAATTCTATTTTTTCAATTCTTGCCGTCTGATTATTGCCATATGAATTGAATTCTTTCTGAAAAGCAGTTTCTACTTTTTTGAACATGGTTTGAGATTTTAAAACTAACTTTTTATCTTGAGCTGATTCGTCATTACCAAGCTGTGCTGTGATCGCACGTTCTTCTTTGTCTATTATTTCTTGGTTAAGAATGAAATGCAAAGCCATAATCGCATGGGTTTGTTTGCTCGGGTATTTGTTGGCATATTTGATAATATCTTCGGGTTTATTCAAACTGACAATGAGGTTTTTGATTTTATCAAAAGAATCAATCGAGTCGCCTTGAATTAAAGCATCTAGATCGATAAATTTTTGAATAGGCTGATTTTTAATATAATGGTTTGATAAAAACAAGACTACCCATTTTTTAAATAAGGCTTTTTCATCTTCATTCATTAATTTAATGGTACGTGTCGATGCAATTACTTTGCATATATCTTTGTACTCTGTATTCGTAAAGCACTGGAAGAATTCTGGACTTGAAAATTTTTCAAAAATATTTGTATATTTGTTTTGCTTAATTAAATAAGTTAATAAATCAATCTGATGGTCAAAATCTAAATTGTAATAATAAAGATGGTTCATTAATACGTCGACATGCTTCGAATTTTTTTCTATCGCTAACTCAAATGCAGATACATATAAATCATGATCAAATGCAACTCCATATTGTTTGTATTTTTCAAGCTTTAATAAATCATCAAGATTTTTATTTTTCAGTAGGTGCTTAAATAGTTTTTTTAAGGACATTACGCTGAGATCACTATAATAATATTCGATTATATTAGAAATAAATTTTGCTGAATTGCTATTTTTAACAGGTTGAGCATTTTCACTAGCAATGGCACGGGAAAGCATTTTCTCAATTAGGGTGTCATTAAAAATGCTCCGAGTTGTAGGATGCTCAATTAATGAGAAAAATTTATCGAATATTTCTTTTGTGATGTCATCATTTGGAATCATCTCGAGATATTGTTTAAACTGCTCAAATTCAACAGGATAAGCTTGCCAAATTTTTATTAAATCGGAGTTGATAATTTTTATTAATTCACCAAATAAAGCACTTTTATCTTCGTCGGCATCTAATAACTGTTTAAAAAGAAGTTTATTTTCTAAAATAGTTTTACGCATACCAAGGGCAGGGCCACTGGATGCATATTCAAAAATAGCTTTTACATTACGAGCAGATAAACTAACCAGATTTTGATCGGCATTAAATATTAAAGCTTCTAATGATTTTCTATGATTATTATTATTGCTAGATACGGCAAGTTCAATTAATTTATTGATATATATTGCGCTTTGATTAGCATAAGGTAGATAGGATTCATCTTGGTATATCTTCAAAAAGATATGCTCACCTTTGTGGGTTAATGCCTTGGTGATGACTTGGGCGCACAAATTTCTTTTTATAATTTCATTTTTTGTATTTGTAGCTAGACTAAATTTTGCTTCACTTTTAGTTGATAAAAGATAGTTGCAGGCGAGTTGAACTAATAGGTCATTATTTAAATTTTCGAGGGTATTTTGGGTAAAAACTTTATCGGATACTTTGATTTCTTGGCTTTCAATTAAACCCTCTCTTACATAATCAGAATCACCTAAGTAATTCGCAATGGTCCAATATCCACGTTGATAGGCTTGCGTAAATATAAAACTAATAATGGGTTTAATCATGGGAAATACTCTCTGTTTTATCTACACGTCATAAAAAGTTAAATAACTTAATTATTCCAGATTTAGTTGGAAGCCAACATTCTAACAAAGTTATATAATCTAACGCAACCTGATCCCCACTCTAATATGTGTAATAATTTAGGAAGCGTAACTGTCTGGATAATATGAGTGGTTCGCTATAAAGCAAAGTTAGGAAGAGAAGAATTATGACAATTTTGATAAGTAATGATGATGGTGTACATGCACCAGGTATTCGTACTTTGGTTCAGCACCTAAGGCAATTTACAGAAGTTTTTGTTATGGCCCCAGACAGAGACAGAAGCGGGGCGAGCCATTCTCTTACCCTAGATAGACCTCTTAGAGTCACTGAACTAGAAAATGGGTTTTATTCGATTAATGGCACCCCCAAAGATTGCATCCATTTAGCGGTGACAGGCTGGTTACCCACGCCCCCAACCATGATTATTTCCGGAATTAATCATGGTTATAATTTGGGTGATGACGTTTTGTATTCGGGGACAGTGGCTGCTGCAATGGAAGGCAGCTTTTTAGGGATACCCTCATTGGCTATATCTTTGGCCTATAAAAATGGCAAGCCGACGTATTTCGATACCGCTGCTCGCGTAGCCGAAATTTTAATGAAACAATATAATAAGCACCCTTTACCTCCCGGTACTTTATTAAATATTAACGTACCCGATCTGCCTTTTGAGCAGTTAAAAGGCTTTAAAACATGTCGTTTGGGTACTCGGGAGAGAGCACAACCGATTATTCAGGCAGAAGACGCAAGAGGGCGTAAAATTTATTGGGTAGGCGAGTCAGGCCCCGCTCTGGATGCTGGCCCTGATACTGACTTTTGGGCAATTGCGCATGATATCGTTTCAATTACGCCTTTACACACCGATCTAACCAAATATAATCAGTTGGAAGATACTCAACGATGGAGTGGAGATCTTTTGCTCACAACAGGCTAAAATGCTGAAATAATTAATAACAACATAATTACTTAAAATATATATATAGTTGGCTAAATAATGGCTTTGATCTCAAAATTTTATACCCAGGTAGTTAAATGGGCCGGCCATCGACATGCGCCTTATTACCTTACGGGTATTTGTATAGCAGAATCGGCTGTATTGCCTTTTCCGCCAGAGATTTTATTGGCGCCAATGACCATCGCTAACCCGCGTTCTTCGGTTCGTTTTGCTTTTTTAGCAACATTCGGATCGGTCCTTGGGGCAATATTAGGATATTTGATTGGTGATTTTGCTTATGAATTAATCGCAGAGCCCGTGATTAATTATTTCGGGTTATCAGCTCATTTTGAAGAAATCGCTATTTTATTTAAAGAATATGGCATTTGGATTATATTTGTAGCGGCTTTAATACCGTTACCCTTCAAAATATGCACCATAACGGCTGGAATGACGCAAATGGCTTTCCCGCCTTTTGTCTTAGCGGCTTTTTTGGGACGAGGGTTAAGATTTAATTTAGTGACATTATTATCTCGTTATGGTGGTAAAATAATAGAAGAAAAAATTATTAAGTTTCTTGATAAAATTGAATTATTATTACTTGGATTGTTAATTTTGGCTGTGTTGCTTTACTTTTTTTGGGGCAGTGTATGAAATCTGTTTTGCGCCTTACTTTGTTGTTTTGTTTGTTTATGTTTCAAACCGCATGTTCTACTTTTTCGGATGACGATGAAGAAAACGCTTCTTTTTCTGCTCCCGTAGAGGACAAATCTTCAAATAACAGAAATCCCTATTCCGCCGTTACTCAAATGTCTAGTGATAGTTTTGAGCAAGAAAGGCAATCAAACTCGACTCAAGTAATGCCTAAGCGTGATGCAAACACCCCGAGTTTACGTATTGAAGAAGTACCCGAGAATAATCCGCCTAGTGCCGCTTCTACCGAATCTCCTGTAATGCCCACTCATTCTTTGTGGATTTGGCCAACTGAAAACCCGATTATTCGCCAGTTTGATGCGGGCTCTGCGGAAGGAAAAGGCATTGATTTCTCAGGGAAAGTAGGGGATTCAATTCGTGCGGTACGTTCTGGAAAAGTCGTTTTTTCGGGTGCCGGCTTAAAAGGTTACGGACAACTGATTATTATCAAACACGATAGTAATGTATTGACTGCTTATGCGCACAATCATAATCTATTAGTCAAGGAAGGTGATTTAGTTGATGCAGGTCAGGTCATTTCTGAAATGGGTCTAAATGAACGAACTGGAACGCCTAGCTTACATTTTGAAGTGCGGCTAAATGGTAAACCAGTAGATCCTTTGGGGTATTTACCTTCACGTCGATGAAGTTAAGCAACAAACAAGTTAAAATTTATTAAAAAAACTAGATAATACTCTTGTTATCGCATAATTAAAAAGCTTTTAAGCTTGTTTATGTGTGAGCATTTTCTGAAGATCTCATCAGCAATCAGCCCTAGATTAAGCGAGAAGAGCCAATCTTTTCACGGATTGACACTTCTGCTAAGTCTCTCTTTTTATTATATATTATTCAAAAAATCACCCATATTTTGGTTTGTACGCACACTTGGTGTTCCAATTTTTTCTGTTATTAACCTAATTGTATTGTTCTCTAAGAATGGTAGATTAATTATAAGGCATCATGGATGATGCTTGAGGAGTCGCTGAAGGGATTCAGCTAACATGGAAGTATGCAGGGAAGCAGTTTAGGGCAAAGGACTGCCCATTTAAATTTCGCAAATCATTATGACATGATTTGCGAACTTTTTAATTAATTTACTAAGACTTTTTTCCAATGATTCGCTTTATATCTTAAATAAAACATCCCAGCAATTAAGATCATCTGACTGCTTACTAAGATATTTACCCATACCGGCGAAAACCCCTGCAGAGAAACAAAATAGTAAATCGGTGCTATCCCGAAAGCCCATGATCCTATCCCGTGTGCCCACATAATAAATCGAGTATCTCCTCCGGCAGTCAGTACACCACTGATCACCCAAGCAAAGACATCAAAACAAAAGGCAAACCACAACCAACCTAAGGAGATGGCGACTACGGGCATAAATGATTTATCTAATGTTGTCACGCCATCAGGCAAAAACCCCTGTACAAATATCCCGGGAAAGAGCAGTAAAGGTATGGCCATAAAGGCAAGAAACACCAAGGATAATTTCAGGGCTGTTTTCAGCACTTGGTTAATTTTTTCTTCTTTGCGAGCACCGATGTAATTACTCGCTACCGCGGTAACGCCTTTTTGAAGCCCATCGGTCATAAAAGAAAACAATACCCAAACAGCCTGTGTTATCGTCAAAATAGTTAAGTGCTCTGCCGAAGTATCACTTAAAACAAATATTAAAAACATCCAACCCGTGATAGCAATAATATGGCCAATGGAGCTAGGTAAACCAATTTTTAAGCAATCTAAAAATAACCTAGGGTTCCAGCTTGGTTTGTGGGTTAAATAATTTTGACGATTGTTTTTGGCAAAAAATAAGCTGATTAACATCAAACTACCCGTTAGCTGGCCAATCCCTGTTGCTATCCCTGCACCTGTTGTACCCATTTCAGGAACAAAACCTGATATGCCAAATACCAAAATACAGTCCAATATTAAAGTGACTAAACTGCCTACAATAACGGCTTTGGTGACAATCCTTGTTTTGCCCTGACCGATAAAAAAGGCACTTAATGCTGCATTAAGAGGGAAGAGGGGACCAAAGATTAATAAAAGCGTTAAAAAGCCTGTCCCTTCTTCTATATAATCAGCTGGAATAACATAATGGGGCGCGAAATACGCAAGAGGCCAAAATATTAAAGCGGTCATGCAAGAGAACCAAATCATTTGCCAAACCGGTTCACGCACTCGAAGATATTGTTTTGCACCATTAAATTGTCCGACAAATACTTCAGCAATAGCAGAGACTGAAATAGTGCCAAATTGAACGACGAAAAAAAACATACTTGCAGCTGCGGCTGCATTCATGGATTCAGTTGCGTAGCGAGCGAGAACTAGCCTGTCGATAAATAACATAATTGTGCCCGAAAGGGCAGATAGCATAAGCGGGTAAGAAATGGCCCATAATTCTCCAATACTCCCTTCTGGGTGTTTGGTTAGATTTTGATGGACACTATTGTGTTTGTCTATATTGCTCATATAAGTGACCTATAATATTTTTCGTCTGTCGTGATCGTTTCATTGCCCCGGTGCTAATAAAAAACTGAGAAGGGGTAAAGTATGTGGAAATTTTCATGGTTTATTCTCCGTTTTAATGTTTGTTGAAAGCTAAAAGTCTAGAGCAAGTTTGCTCTGTAACCCAAAAGTTTAACTTAATCTTAAAATATTGTCATCTAATTGAATATACAAACTTGCCTTAATGGCATCATTTTTGCGACAATTGGTTCGTTTTTAAACTAATCTTATAAAATTACAGTACGGCATGGTTAATATTATGGCGAATATCCGAGTAGCAAGTCATTTTGATTCAGAGTATTGGCTTAAATTTAGGCAGCAGCTATTTCCTAGTAAAAACCAATCTGAACATATGCTCGATATACAGCATTATTTTTATTACCCTGACTTTAAACAGGCTTTTGTCGCTGAGCTAAACGGCAAAGTCGTGGGCTTTGTTGAAATCGTCATGCGTGATTCCTTTGAAGGGTCAACCCTTAGCCCGGTTGCAGTTTGTGAAGCGTGGTATGTTGATTCCTCAAGCAGGCAAAAAGGGATTGGTAAAAGCTTATTACAAGCTGCTGAACTTTGGGCAAAAGGCAAGGGCTGTAAGCAAATTGGCTCTTCAGCTTTAAGTGAACCAACTTACCTTAAGTCGGCTTATGAACATTCAGGCTTTAGGCATATTTCTTCGATGAATCATTTTGTTAAAACTTTAACGTTGAGCGAATCAGAAGCAGCCGATCCGGTTGGCGTTGTTTTAGAAACAAGTCGGCTCATTGTCCGTGAAGCACAATTTAAAGATATTGATACCATTGTTGATTATTTAAATACCAATAAAGTCTTTCATACGGCATTTGAAGCGCCTCGGCCACATAATTATTATACCAAAGCGTATTGGCAACAAAGGATTCATTCAAATTATTATCGGCCCGATGAAGACAAAACGCTACAATTATTTATGTTCACCAAAGACGACCCCAATAAAACCATTGGATATGCCAATTATTATAATATCATTTATGGAGCATTTTATTCTTGCCATGTAGGCTATATGATGGCAGAAAGTGCGCAAGGGCATGGTTATATGAAAGAAGCCCTTAAAGCAGGCATTCATTATTTATTTAAGACAAAAAATCTTCATCGTATTCAAGCAAATTATATGCCTAAAAACAAACGCAGTGGTAAAACATTGCAGTCGTTAGGATTTGAGATTGAAGGCAAGGCTAAAAACTTTTTATTCGTGAATGGCAAATGGGAAGATCATTTGTTAACGAGTTTAACGAATACAGAGTGGTAAAATTAAATCACCCGCAGAACGAGCGGAGGGATTTTTCTTCTTGTTTTTTCTGATTGCACATTATTAATACATTTGCGATATCTACAGAATTATGCTCAAGTGCCACTTCTAAAGGTGTTTTACTTCTTTTTTAATTTTAACGATAATATCCGAAACCAATTGCAAATCATCTTTTATTTGCCCATGAAAGAAGAATTGGCGACAGTGTTGCCTGATAAACGGTCGCAATTAGCGGTTTAATTATTGTTTGTAAGTAGGCACGTATTATTTTATTATTTTTAGAACAGGTGCCGAAATTTCACTTTTTAATTCATCAATATACGCATGCACATTTTTGAGTTTTTTGGTACTGGCAATATGGCAAATAGCATCGCCTTCATTCACAACAGGAAGATTGGTTAAACCGATAAGAATCCCATCAAAGGGGGCAACAACGGGGACAGAGGGATTAATTAAAAAGGGATCGTGAATATAATAAATAATTTCGTTTTTTTTGACAGTAAAAGATGCGGTAATATCTTTTACGGGTTCTAAAAATCCACTTACACTGGCACGTACCCATCGAGAAGTTTGCGTAATGACCGGTTTAAATTCAGTTTTTTTATTTAAACTTGGCACAGAAATCATTTTTAAATAATTCATCACTTTTTCAATGCCACGAACGCCCATGCGTATGCATAATTCATTGAATCGTAATGCTTCGCCGCCTTCATAGACTAAAATAGGAATACCTAATTCGCTGGCAGCTTGCCTAAGTGAACCATCTCGAATTTTGGCATCAATAATAACAGGGGCTTCAAACGCTTTTGAAATTTGTTTAGCGCCGGGTGTTTCTAAATTTACGCGTAATTGAGGTAAATTAATTTTGCCATAACCACCGGTGTGCAGATCAATCCCAAATTGGCATTGTGTGATGATTTCTTTGGTAATAAGATGGGCTAATCTTGCAGCGAGCGAACCGGCTCTGGATCCAGGAAAGCAACGATTTAAATCACGATTATCAGGTAAATATCTCGACTGAATGATAAACCCATAAATATTCACAACAGGAATCGTGATGAGCGTGCCTTTTATATTGTCTATCCAATTTTTTTGATGTAATCGTCTAATAATTTCTATGCTATTAAGTTCATCTCCATGAATAGCACTGCTAACAAAAAGCTTAGGGCCAGCTTGTTTGCCATGAAATACATGAATGGGTATGTTCATTTTAGTTTGGGTGTATAGATCGGGGGCAGGGAGTAATACAATTTCATGCGTACCGGGTTCTATCGTTTTACCCCCAATTTTAAATGGCTCGTTTTTAATTGGCATAATCGTCCTCAAGCCATGAAACAAAACTACTGGGTAAATAATCAGCTCGTAAATTTTAAAAAATAAATAATTGACTAACTAATGTTTAATATTTCGTTCACTCGAACAAAGGCTAAAGGTGCTCGTTTTTTCAGTTGCTTTAATTTACACTGAATAGGTTGTTATTTTAGAAAAAATTTCTCTGTTCTCTGTTTCTTAGCAACTAAACTACAAAATATACTCGGTGGATTTTTGAAAAGGATTTTTCGATTACTTAAATATTTTTTAATAGCATTGTTTTTAGGATTATTCATTTGGTTGGCAACCCTTGAACCTTCAAATGATCGTGAATGGCAACGCGATGTGGCGGTATTGTCATACGCTGATATAGAAGGTGATAAGGTTACAGTTCATAATATTCGTCATTTTGACTATCGTTCTGAATTTGATTATACCCCAAGATATTATAATAAAACTTACGATCTAACTAAATTAGATTCGGTTGATCTCATTACCACTTATTGGATGGGGCCTAGTATCGCTCATACATTTTTGAGTTTTGGATTTAATGATGAAGATTATTTAGCTATTTCTATTGAAACGCGCAAAGAAAAATCCGAAAAATATTCTACTTTTAAAGGTTTTTTTCGTCAATATGAATTATATTATGTTGTGGCTGACGAGCGTGATGTCATACGTCTGAGAACAAATTATCGCAAAGATCCACCCGAAGACGTGTATTTATACCGAGTGTTAGGCTCAAAAGAAGATGCCAAACGCATGTTTATGGAATACATTCAGAAAATCAATGCACTCAAAAATCATCCTGAATTTTACAATAGTTTAACCACCAATTGCACTACCAATATTTGGCTCAATTCTCGCGTTAACCCAGATCATTTACCTTTTAGCTGGAAAATATTGGCGAGTGGGTATGTACCTGATTATCTTTATGAAAAAAAACGATTAGTGACGCATAATTTGTCTTTTGCTGAGCTGCATAAAAAATCAAAAATTAATGCACGTGCTAATACCGCGGACAAAGCCATTGATTTTTCAAGACAAATTCGAGAGGGGTTAAATTGAAAAAACGAATATTAGCAATAGCGCTAATTGCTATCATCATAAAGAGCCAAATAGTATTTGCAGAAGCAACTGAATCTACTGAAGAAATTAAGCATACTACACATGCACGCCGCCCTAAAGTCTGTTTGGTTTTATCTGGCGGCGGCGCGCGAGGCGCAGCACACATTGGCGTGTTAAAGGTACTAGAAGAGTATCGTGTGCCAATTCATTGTATCGTCGGTACCAGCATGGGCGCGTTAGTAGGGGGAGCCTATGCAACGGGAACAACAATTTCCGAAATGTATGACTATACAAAAAGTATTAATACACGAATTTTAATAAAAGAAAATCCGCCCCGTGAAGAATTATCCATAACGCGTAAAATAGATGATTATAGTATTTTTGTCGGGCCAGAACTTGGTATTACGGGTGGAAAAATAGGGATTGGCAGAGGGTTTGTCAGTGGCGTTCAACTTGAAACGATATTACGTAAACTTTCTAAGGCAAAAGGCTATCGAAACTTTGATGACTTGCCTATTCCCTATCGAGCTGTAGCGACTGATTTATTAACAGGCAAACCAGTGGTATTTAGCAAGGGTGAATTGGCCAATGTGATGCGTGCGAGTATGTCTTTGCCTGGTGTGATGGTGCCGGCAGAGTTTGATAACATGGTGCTTGTAGACGGCATGTTAACGAGTAACTTACCCATAGAAACTGCTCGCGCAATGGGGGCAGATGTTATCATTGCTGTTAATGTAGGCTCACCTTTGTTAACTCAAAAAGAACTGTCGGGTGTTTTAGGCGTAGCAAACCAAATGGTGAATATTTTAACGGATCAAAACGTACATGAGTCCCTCGCACTTTTGAAACCCAGCGATATTTTAATTTCACCAAATTTGGGTAAATATCTTACCTCTGATTTTGATGATTTAGCTAAAATTGCCCCATTAGGGGAGCCGGCAGCACGGGAAGCATCAGAGCAGCTTAAAGCCCTTTCTCTTCCAGAAGACGAATATCTTGCGTTACGGGCACGCCAAACCAAACTTATCCCAACTGATTTAGATCCTGTGCAAAAAATTAAATTTGTGAAATTAAAACGTGTTAATCCCGAATATCTTCAATCTCTGATGACAACTCAACCGAACCAGCCTATCGTTCAAGAGGCTCTGGATAGAGATATGCGTTGGTTGTATGGTACGGGTGATTTTGAACATGTCAATTATAAAATAATTGAAGAAGAGGGCGTTGGCAGAATACTGGAGGTTGAGGCCATTGAAAAACCCTGGGGGCCAGATTATTTACGATTTGGGTTAGGATTGTCTAGTGATTTTCAAGGTGGGGCTTATTTTAATTTATTAGCAAGTTATCGAAAAACCTGGCTAAATACCTTAGGTGCAGAGTGGCGCACAGATGTACAAGTAGGACAGTATTCAAGATTAATAAGTGAGTTTTATCAACCTATTGATACCAAACAGTACTTTTTTGTGGCACCTCATGTTGCCCTTGAACGATACGGTGTTACTTTGTATCAAAAAAGAGATCGTGTCGCAAGCTATGATGTTTTTTCTGCTGTTGGTGGAATAGATCTGGGTAGTATGTTTTTTCGATACGGCCAATTAAGAATAGGGTTTGAAAAAGGAATAATTGAACCCAAACTGGATACGGGGTTAGAAATTTATTCACCAGGAGACAAACATGTCTCTCAAGGGGCTTTTACGGCTAAGTTAATTTTAGATCAAATAGACAGTGTACATTTCCCACGCTCAGGATGGCGTGCCGCAGCCAAAATATATAATTCAAATACAATGCTTGGGGCAGATGATATCTATACAAGATGGGAAGCTGATGGTAGTGCCGTATATTCTTTAGGAGCACACACCGTTAATTTTGGATTGCGAGCAGGCGGTAAAATGGGGACACATGACTTACCGCGATACGATTTATTTCGATGGGGCGGATTTTTGCAACAATCAGGATATAAAAACGATCAACTAATAGGTGAAAATTTAAAATTTGGGCGTTTAATGTATTATCATCGCGTTATGCGTGGTACCTTATTTGAAGGTGCCTATGCCGGTGTTTCTTTAGAAGCAGGTAAAGTGGGCAATCCGCTCATTCAAGAAAATCCCAGTGGCTTGCTAAAGTCTGCAAGTATATTTTTGGCAATTGACACTCCAATTGGACCTGCTTATCTGGCTTATGGCCGAGCACAAGACAGTAATAATAGCTTTTATTTCTATCTAGGCAGACCAATTTGATTTAATATGCGACTTCATCATTATAATAGGAATAAAAATGCGTTACCTTCATGCCATGGTTAGAGTGTTTGATCTAAGTAAAGCACTCGATTTTTATATCAATAAAATAGGACTCAGAGAAATAAGACGCACAGAGCATGAACAAGGTCGATTTACCCTGGTCTTTTTGGCCACCGATCCACACGCCCCAATGATAGAATTGACGTATAATTGGGATGAAAAAGACCAATATACAACCGGTCGAAATTTTGGTCATCTTGCATTTGAAGTTGATAATATTTATGACTATTGTCAAAAATTACAAGAAAAGGGCGTCGTTATTTTAAGACCGCCACGTGATGGGCGTATGGCATTTGTACGCTCTCCTGATCACATCTCAATTGAAATACTTCAAAAAGGACTTTCTTTGCCTCAGCAAGAACCTTGGTTATCCATGAAAAATACTGGCGAATGGTAATGATCTATAATATTTAAGTTCGTACGCACAAAATAGGGATGGAGAACGAAATAATATGCTAGATTACTTTGCTTTATGCCTGTTGATTTTTGTGGTGGTCGTACTATTTTATGGCATTATCGCCATTCATGATATTCCCTATGAAATTGCCAAACACCGTGAGCATCCACAACAAGATGCAATACACATTGCTGGCTGGGTTAGCTTGTTAACCCTTCATGTTATTTGGCCATTTTTGTGGATATGGGCAACGCTTTACCGACCCGATAGGGGGTGGGGCTTTGAAACTAAATTATCTGAAAAAATTGATTTGCTACAATCTCGTATAGAGCGACTTGAGTCAAAAGGTAATAAATAATGGATCTATTACTACTATTAACTTACACGGCAATTTGCGTTGCAATTTTTAAAATTTTTAAAATCCCACTGAATAAATGGACAGTACCCACTGCTGCACTAGGGGGCGTTGTGCTGGTGAGTTCATTGGTATTTTTGATGAATTATAATCATCCTTATTCAGAAATTGGCCGCCAATATTTTGTATCAACCCCTATCATTCCAGCTGTCTCTGGTTTAGTCACTGAAGTGCCCGTTAAGGCAAATACCCCTTTAAAAGCGGGAGAAGTTCTTTTTCAAATCGATCCTAAGCCCTATGAAAATCGAGTTGCTTCATTAAAAGCACAGCTTGTTATGGCAGATAATGATCTTGTTCGAGCAAATGAATTAATTATAAAAAGAGCAATTTCTGCGCGTGACGTGGAATTAGCTAAAGCGAAAGTAGATCAACTAAAGGCAGATTTAGCCACAAGCCAATATGAATTAGAAAAAACCACGGTGAGAGCGCCAACCGATGGGATGGTAACACAGCTCATGTTAAGGCCCGGCATGATGGCATCAAACTTACCGCTCAGACCACTCATGGTTTTTATTAACCGAGAAAATAAACAATTTGTAGGCTGGTTTCGTCAAAACAGTTTAATGCGTTTATCCGAAGGGGATTTGGCAGAAGTCACTTTCGATGGTATACCAGGAAAGATTTTTTCCGGAAAAGTAAAATTTGTATTTGAGGTTTTGGCAGAAGGGCAATTGATTGCTTCAGGTGATTTAAATAATTCTGGTCAAAATACAACGGCAAGCAGAATACCCGTGCTAATAGACATAATTGATCCCGACTATAATCAATATGAAAATATCCTGCCAGGTGGCGCTTTTGGTCAAGCTGCTATTTATAGCAAGTATGTTCATCATGTTGCCGTAATGAGAAAAATACTATTACGTATGGCCGCATGGATGAACTACGTATTTCCTATCCATTAAATTAAAATCGATGAAAAATACTTATAACAAAATAATAAAAGGCTATCAATTATTCAGAAGTAAATATGCTTTAGGTGATCATGCTATCATGACACAATTATCAGATTTAGGACAACACCCTGATGTGATGATTGTGGCTTGCTGTGATTCACGTGTTGATCCTTCAATTATATTACAATGTGATCCCGGTGATTTATTTGTGATGCGAAATGTCGCTAATATTGTTCCCCCTTATATTCCTGGAGGGAGTAACTATAATAATTCAGGTGCGGCTTTGGAGTTTGGCATAGCCCATCTAGAAGTTAAACATTTAATTATTTTGGGACATAGTCAGTGTGGTGGTATTGGTGCTTTGGTGAACACCAAAGGGTTACTTCAAAATGAATTTATTACACCGTGGGTTTCACTCATAAAAAACACAGATGCTCATTTTAAAGATTTAGATTATTATGCAAAACTAGGTTTAATGCATTCTTATCATAATTGTTTAAGTTATCCTTTTATAAAAAAACAAGTTGACAATCATCGGCTGGTTATTCACCAATGGTTTTTTAATATCAAGACAGGCGAAATACTCGCTTATGATCACGATGAAGCAAGGTTTCATAAACTAGATGAAATCTTAAGAAAAGAATAAATTTATTCTTTTCTATTTATTCGCCCTATCACTAAGAGAACCAAACCAGCACCAATAGATAATCCACCTAATATCGGAGGCAAGTATACACTTTTTTCCGTTTGAGCGGTTACTTTTAAATCACCTACCTGTGCAATTTTTTCATTCTCGGTGTAGTTAAACCCCTTGAAAACAAACACTAAAATACCTGCAACGATCAACACTATACCAATAAAGTCAGTTGATGCTTTCATAAAAAACTCCTTGTATCTTAATATTACCTTAAATAATTAAATTAAAAATTTATTTAATCAATAGGTTGAGCCATATGTGTTTGGATTTTGTACTCTTACAGCGCCTTCTGCTGAACAACCACCAATCACAAGAGCTAATAAAATTAATACGCTTATTTTTTTCATAAAAATTACCTTCTGTCTATATATAATATACTGGTATCTTCTTCACAACTAACACAACTTAGAGAAGGTATAATCTGTTAAAGTTCAAATATAAAATAAAAAAGCTCCAAGGGAACTTTTTTTTTTGCAAGATAGTCTTAAGTGTATCTAATAGAATTTTTCAGATGACTAAGAGGTATTTTTATGATGTATTTTGGTGACAGATCATTGTTATATTATGCAGTTGTTTTTGCGATCACTGCAGTTATTATTGGATTTTTAGGATATGGTGGTGTGGCAGGGGCATTGAGCGAAATTGCGAGAATTTTATTCTTTGTATTTATTGTGCTCTTTGTTTTATCGCTGGTCGCACATCTAGTTAGAGGCGGTGGAAGGCCACCTCACTAAGATTTTCAGTTTTGTATATTGCTGGATGCCAGCTTTCCTCCTATTGCTAAAGCTTCGGAGGATGGGTCGCTGGCATAAGAATTTTTTGTGCACTGAGATAATTTTCAACAGTATTTACTATGACTTGAGTCTGATTATCTATTTCTAGGTTTACCAAATCGCCCATTTTTTTTAACCCAAAAGTGGTGATTCTTAATGTTTCAGGAATAAGACAAATACTAAATAAGCCTTTTTTATTATTCTCAGGATTTTTTTTGGGTTCAACAACGGTTAAGCTACAGCCATCTAATGCCACATAACCTTTGTGAAATATATATTTTAGTAAATTGATATCGCATTCGAACGTCATAGTTACATTGGTTTCGGTACTCTCAATAGCTTGTATTTTTACCGTATCAATAATATGACCCGATAAAACATGGCCACCCACTTCATCACCAAATTTAAGTGAGCGTTCAATGTTCACCAGTTCACTCGTCTTTAAATATTTTAAAGTGGTTAGTTTTAATGTTTCGGCGATAGCATCAAAATGAACTAAGCCTGAAGCCGTATTAATTTTTTTAACCGTTTGACAAATCCCCGAGACAGAAATACTTGCCCCCAATTTTAAATTGTCGAGTAGCTCAGGGGGGAGCTTAACAGCATAACTCAACATGTCTTCTTGTTTTTCAATAATTTCAAAGGGAAGGGCAGCTTGAACAATTCCGGTAAACATATTTCGCAATTCTCAATATTTAAAAGCATATTTTAACATATTTAAAATTTTAAAAAACAATCCAAAAATGCCAACGAACTTACTGCAAGTTATTACAAGGTATAACTCACTTAAGAGGAACTATACATTATCCTATTAAGTCAAATAACATGTGATGTTTGCCTATTTTTTTGGATATTATTAGATATTTGTAGGTACACATAAAATGAGTAATGATCTTATTTTAAAAAAGCTCCTTTCTTCGTTGAATAATGAAGAAGCAAAAAAGTATGTAACAAAAAATGAAAAAACTAACTTAGTCAGTACTTCTGAGTTGCTGAATAGTCATTTTAATTCTTTTGGCACAGCTGAACAATCATTGCTCTTAAATTACATCGAAGAAAATCTTACGTATATTACTAGTAATGACAGAATAACTAGAATTGAAAAGGGGTTTAAGGTTAATACGGGTGGTGCGCTTACTTTGGCTCAACTTCAATTTAGAAAACCTAATTCACAAATTGAACTTCTTTCAATTGATCTTAAAAAAAATGACACGGAACTTTTATTACAAGAAATACAACAACGTATCCTAAAGGGAGAATCCAATTTTAAAATAGCTGTCATTCAAAGGAATAACGAACATTGGTCTTCAGCTTTTATTCATATTGATAAAGATAAAAATATTAAAGTCTTTCAATTTGATTCCGTGGGTACAACGAATAAAGCTTCTGTTTTAGATATGTTGCCTGATTATTTTCCAAATGCGTTGAGATTCAAAAATAAAGATGTTTGGCAAAATTCACAGGGTTCTTGTGGCTTATTTTCTTTAGATATCATTAATCGACTTACTTCGGTTGAAAAATATTTACATCAGAAATATCAAGAGGATTTGTTTTCTTATTTAAAAGAAAATACGGTAAATTATGATCCGAAAAAAGTAAATGAAGCAAGATTACCAATGTATTTAGCAAGAACTATGCAATCTGTAAGACAAATAAACCATTCTTACTTGAATGATAGTGAAAAAAATCAACAAGAAATGACTGTTCCCTTGGGGAAAAAACAGGAATTACCTGATCATGCATTGAAAACTTATTTTACCTTCCGCACTCCTGATAAAGAGATTAATTCTAGAATAGAAGCTTATGAAAGTATAAAAATGTTAAAACATAATACTACTTTTATTATTGAGTTATTTAAACTAGGTGTGTCAGCAGATGCTGTAAAAGAAATTTTATCATTATCTACTGTTTATGGAAGTATGAATAGAACACAAAAAGTGTTTTTAGCTAACAAACAGAGTTTGATTTTATACTACGTCGATTTAATAAATAACCCAAAAGAAAATGTTAATAATGTGATTGAAGATCTAATTAAAAAAAATATTATTAATAATGAAAACAAATCATCTGTGGAAGGTTTGATAAATACTGTAATTCAACCAGATGGTGGTGGGGGAAAAATATTGAGGCTCATTTCACTTCTTGTGAACTTGTCTAACGCAAAAATGATTTCGGATAATAACATTACACATCTAAAAAATATGTTATCAGAGGAGTCTAAAAAAGATGTTTTTTCAGACATCATAAAAGTATCTTTTTTAGGAAAAGCATTAGAATATATGGGGAGAGAAATAGAACCCAACTTATCTAACCCTGTTTATGAATTTATGTTTACCTCTTTCAAGAAAAGTAATAAAAAAGAAGATTACCAACCAGCTGCTGCATTATTAAATATTTTACGCCTCAACCATAATCATGGTTTTTTATCTACAGAAGAATTTTTAGCTAAATTTTCAAATAAAAAAACCAAGAGTTTTGATTCCAATAAAATTGTTCATACAAATGCTATTTTAACACTTATGCAAAAAAATGAAATAGAGTTTAGCAAAGATAACTATAGCTTTTTTACTTCTCTTAACTACGATGAATCTGAAGGTGATATGCAAAATATTATCGATATGTATAAAAGATTAGCTATATTTTCAAGTGATAATAAAAATATGTTTAAAGAAATATTTTCTAAAAACAAGGATGATAAAGTAGATGTTAATTTAGTAAGTCAAGCTATATTGACATTCGATCTAATGAAAAAAAATCATGTTAGCATGAATGAAAAAAACTTTAATTTATTTCTATCGCTGGGGAATTTGGGGGGATATAAAGAGACCTATGAGATATATAGATACTTTAACGCTAACGATACAACGGAACTGCAAAACAATCATTTTTTAAATTGGCTTGTATCAAAAGATCCTAAATTAGCTATATCACAGTCTCAATTACTAGAATGTGTTAGATTAATTGAGCAAAAATCTCCGCCTGAAGTTATAATTGAAACATTAAGCTATTCTAAAAAATTAAGTGAGATCTTTTCCGATGCTAAGTTAATGTATATTGAAGCTAATGGAAAGATTAATTGGCAAGATCTATCGTCTGTAATAGAACGGGCCAAAAATTCATCAGAAAATGAAAAAGGTGAACTCTTAAAAATAATGTCTCATATAAGAAGATTAACTGTTTTTTTTAGATGAAAATGAAAACATCATTGACATTGTTAAATTAGCAACTTCATTTATTCACGATTTACTTGTTGAAACAAATACTGATTTTAAAAATGTACAAAATAAGTTAAATCTGCTTGATGAGCTAGGTGAGATATTTGATTCGAATAATACAGTTGAGTTTGAAAAGATGATTAAAATAATTTACTCTCACTTCAATTCTAATAATTCTCTTAGTTTGATTAAATTATGTGCTGAACGTCCTTCTAAAGAAGTTCATCGAATTTCCTCTAAAATAAAAAAAGAAGCTCTTGATTTAATTATTTCTATTATGGAGGAGGCTAAATCCCAAAATGAACAAATAATAGACATAATTTCATGGTTAAAAAAACCTGAGAATCCACATTTGATCAAATTAAAATATTGTCTTTTAGAACATGCCACTTCGTTCTCTCCTTTGATAAAAGATTTCTACCAGGAAATTAACCATAAATTACAAATTGAACAAGCAAAAGAGTTAGATCTTTCTGATAAGGATTCTTTTATTAGCACCTTAAAGGAAAAAAGTGAAGGAATAGAAAACAGTAAAACCCATTCCAGAAATAGGATTTAGACAAAAAATTTTGGTATAGTATCAAATCAATAAAAAAGATTTAATCATTTAACTTAATCATATTGGATTTTTATTATGCAATTTTGGCTTGATTCTGCGGATGTACGTTCAATCAAACGTTTTAGCACGGCAGGTTTTGTTCATGGGGTAACCACTAACCCAATCATGATCAGCAAACAATCTCACGGCCCAGAAATTTTGATCCCGGAACTATTGAAAGCTTTTGATGGCCCTTTAGCTGTTCAAGTGGTTGGAGACATGACTGATGGAATGATTCATCAAGCAGAAAAATTATATGAGCTTAATCCCAGAATTTTAATAAAAATACCCGTCATTACCGAAGGCTATGCAGCCATTGCCTATTTAGCTAAGAAGAATATCCCTGTACTGGCAACGGCGGTGTTTAAAACACAACAAGCCCTGATAGCAGCAAGTTTGGGTGCGCAGTATATCGCCCCTTATATTCACTATATGGAAGAGCAGGGGATTAATAGCTTAAGAGAAATTGAAAATATGCAGCTGGTTTTAGATAATCAGGGATTAGAAGCTGAGCTAATGGCTGCTTCAGTAAGAAATATTACGCTTATCGAGACTATGGCTGAAATCGGAGTTAGTCATGTTACCTTGAGTCCAGAGATTTTTGAACAGTATTTTAGTAGCTTTGCCGAAACGGTCTACGCAAATGATAGTTTTACAAAGCATTGGTTAGAATATTTAGAAATTAGCGCCTAAAACTTTATGGTCTCCCCGCCTGGAGTCGAACCAGGATCTCCCACTTAGGAGGCGGGTGCACTATCCATTGTGCTACAGGGAGCCGCTAAATCAGCTGGTTAAAACAGCCATTCATGAATGCCAACAATAAGTAGTGCAGTTGCACCAATTGTCGACAGAAATAGTAGAATCGGAATACCGTAGGGGTAGTAGGGTTTTAAGTCTACTTCTAGGTATTTTTTGCTTTGTGTTGCCATAATGTTACTTCTCTTTTCGTGTATGCCGCCTGATTTTACCACGCCCAAAAAAAACTGTTAAATATATTCTAGTGATGGTATGTTATTTTTGTAAGGGAACTAATAAGAAATATAACTTACTAAATAGAGGCGATAATGGATTCTGAAACTATTCACGAAGTAACTGATGGGCAATGCTCATCTAATGACGAAGCAGTCGGCAATCAATTTTTACAAAATTATACATCAAATTTCTTTAAGCTAGTCTCTAAAGGGCATTATGAAAACCTTGAGATTAAATTACCTCTCTACATGAATTTAGTTGAGGTGGAGAAAAAAAACAAAGATAATGTATTACATATTTGTGTTAAAAATAATTTTTTCACTACTTTTAATAAAATTTTGTCAACAAACCACCCTGCAGCCTATTTAAGCTTACTTCAAGCAAATCTCGACGGCGATACTCCCCTAGACTTGTTAAAAGATCATAAAATTTTCCATACTTTAATTCAAGCTAATGAGTGTTTAAATAAAAATCAAAAAATAAAGGATTTTGTTGAAAGTAAGCTCTTATCTTATGTGCCAGGATATCAAACTGTTGTTGATACTTCTGCTTCGATACTAGGCAAAACAATGGAATTTCAAAATAAGAATAAAACAGGACCCGGTTTTTAATTTACCAATTAGGTCCAACAACATTTGTAAGCTTATCAGTCTCTGTGGATAGTGAAACATCCATAGAGATCTCTAATGAGTTAGTAAGATATTTTGGGAGATAAGGGTAGGTTATTCTAGATTGATTTAATATTTTTTTTACTTCTTTAAAATAATCGGTATATTCAGGTTCATATTCATCAGGCACTAAAACTGCTTTAATCCCTTGATTCTCTGCTAACATATAGTTTTGATAGGAGTCATCTAATAATATCACTTGATCATGATCGGTTTTTTTAAATCCGAAATGTTCTAAACTATCTTCTATATGTATTAATTTTCCATATTTTGACTGGTCTTCAGCAGAAAGTAAGCCGCCGCGAATATAAATTTTATTTAATTCTTCTGTCGTTAAACCGAGTTTTTCAAGAAGGGTTTGGATGATTTCAGGAAAAAGGGTATAAGAGACAATTGCCACAGGGTGCCCATTCAATAAAGATTCTCGAATAAGGGCGAGCATTTGAGGCCCATGTTTAAATGGCTTTTTATCTTCTAACGAATATATCTTCAGTAGTTCTAATGCATGCGCAGTGGTTGCCTGACCTGGCTTTAAGTTAAAAGGCTCTAAACATAGCGCATTGTGGCTGTGAAAATTTAAAATCGTATTGTCTAAATCAAGCGCCAGCAACATAATTTACCCCAACGTTTTCTTTCAGTGATGCTAACTGAGAAGTATATGAGGTAATCTACGGATAACTGTTGACAGTTAGCCGTAGAAAATAACCGCTCGTCTTAAATTTAAGGGTTAAATATGTTTAGGTAGTCGTTTGAGATTTTTGATGATGTGCAATTTTTCAAATAAAACCAGGATGTAAAAAGTAGGATCTATCTGCCACCACTTAAACCCTTGCTTGGCTGTTGCTGGGTAATGATGATGGTTATTGTGCCAGCCTTCACCCATAGTAAACAGAGCTAAGATAAAACTGTTTCGGCTGTTATCTTTTGTGGGATAAGCTTTAATGCCAAAACGATGGCTAATAGAATTTATGCTAAATGTGCTGTGCCAAACAGCCACGCTTGAGATACAAAAACCCCATACTAATAGTTGTAGGCCTGAAGTTTGATACTCGGGGTGAAAGTAATTTAAAGACTGTCCGAGTACAAATAGAAAAACGGCAAGTACAAAAGGAACGAGCGTGTCATATCTGTCTAAAAACCTAAGTTCAGGAAATTTGGAAAAATCTTTGATTCTTTCTGGATTATAACGAAAAAATTTCTGAGATAAAAACCAACCACAATGTGACCACCAAAAAGAAGTATGAATAGGAGAATGGGGATCATCGGGTTTGTCTGAAATGATGTGATGATCACGATGATGAGCTGCCCACCAAAGTGGACCGCGTTGAATAGACGTCATACACATTATAGCGAAGATGCATTGCCAAAATCGGTTAGCTTGAAAAGTTTTGTGAGAGAAATATCGATGGTAAAAAGCACCAATGCTAAAGATTCTAACCCAGTATAAAACAACGGCAGTAATAATGGCTGTTTTACTATACCCTACCCAAAAGGCAGCAAAGCAGGCAAGATGCATAGCAGCAAAAGGCCAAGCCCGACCCCAATCTGGTTTATTCTTGTCTGAACTACTTAAGTTAACTAAACTATTATCAAACCATTTTAAAAACATGACAAATTTCGTCCATCTGGATTTATACAAGAAAGCAAATTAACTAATTAGATTGTAATATGCCGTGCACATTTTAACTCAAATTCCCCTAATTATATTGTAAATAAGGAAATATTTTAAGGATAATGGCGATCTGAGTCAGATTAAGTCGATCTTTTTTACAAAAACATAAAATAAATATATCTTAATTTAATAAATAATTTAGTTGAGTTGCGAAACAAAGGATAACCAATGCTTTCTACTATCAAAAAAATGATTAAAGGCTACGAAGAATTCCGCAAAAAGTATGTGCATGGTGAGAATTCTGCCATGCAAAAGTTGGCCAATGATGGTCAGCAAGCTCAAATAATGGTGGTGGCTTGCTGTGATTCGAGGGTCGATCCTGCTTTAATTTTACAATGTGATCCGGGTGATTTATTCGTGGTTCGAAATGTGGCGAATATTGTTCCTCCTTTCGAAAAAGACAGTGGGTATCACGGAACCAGCGCAGCCTTAGAGTTTGGTGTGTGTTTTTTAAAAGTAAAGCATATTATCTTATTAGGCCATAGTCATTGTGGTGGCATAAATGCTTTATTAAACCCTAAGAATATTAAAGAAAACGATTTTATTTCAAAATGGGTATCGGTCATAGATGCAGATATTAATGAAAAACTTACCGCAGATGAATTGGCCAAAAAAGCCTTAAACCGATCCTATGAAAACTGTTTAAGCTTTCCTTGGATTCAAGATAGAGTCTCAAATAAAGATCTCATGATTCATCGTTGGTTTTTTGATATCGAAAAAGGTGAGATTTCTGGTTATGATAAAAACAAGCAAATATATAGTGGATTAACTAAAGACAGTATTTAATTGTGTTATCTCTTTTTCTTCCAATAACCTCTGCGAAAGACGATACTTCAGAAGAAGACATGCGTCCTGAAAAAAGTAGTTATTGTACTATTAACCTGAGTATTTAGAAGTATCACCCAAAAAACAAAATTAATCGCACATAACCATTCTCTACGTACCGCGCTTTATGCGCGGTATCCAGTGTGCATATTATTTATATTTACTTTTTATTGATTGCGAAGGGGCGTCTTGAAATTTCCTGTCGAAATTGGTTAACCCATCTTGAATGGCATTTAATCTATAAATTGAAATGTCACCATTTTGGATTTCTTTTATAATCGCTTTGATTTTCTTTTCGTCTAGTTCAACCGAATCGGTAGATGTTTTTTTAAACTCTGCTTCAAGTGCGTTAAAATAAAACTCAAATATCATTTGTTTTTCAAGAGAGTCTATTTTATTATTGTTTAAAGCGGGTTCCAGTTTATTTAATAAACCGTTTATCACCTTTTCAGATTCTCGATGTAATTTTTCAAAGTTACCCTTTAGCTTCACTGATTTGTTTGCATTTGATTTTGTTGTTTGAGCAATGGTAATGGGAGGTGATTTTTTTTCTAATACGGGAACAGGCTTGTTAGGTTCAGATTTTAGTTTAGTGTCCCACCAATTTTTTACATGCTCTAAGATTTGTTTAATTTGACTTTGATTATCATTGCCATGTGTTTTGAATTTACCTAATTTTGAATCATTCTCATAGAAAGAATCCGGGTAAAAATAGTTATGTTTGTCTTTTTGTTTTAATTTTCCATCAGGTTCTTCATATTCCCAATGCGAACCATGATTATAAACTTTCATTGTCCATGTTAATTCCGATTCGGGCATATTTTGAGCACCACGACTGAGTAATGCTAAATTGAGGTCTTTTTTAGCAGCTGAGATAGAATCGGGCGTATAAATTTCTGCGCCAATTTTTAGTTTATGACAAAGTAATTCAAGCTGATCGGCTGAGATCATCACACTATGATTTAAATCACCCAGAAAGTTGGCATAATTTTCGCAGCCATGTTGATGTACCCAATAGTTTCTTGCTTTAGCTTGTAAGCTATCTTCAATTTTATTTTTTCGCAAAAATATAACCATATCAAGAATATTTTGTTCATTTAATTCTGTTTTTGTGTTAATTTTAGCTAGAGCTTCTTCTCTTTCTGCGGGTGTTATCTTATCTTTGATCATTTTCTGAAAATGACTATCGTATTCTTTTTTGATTTCGTCAAAAAATGCTTGGTTAGATTTTACAATGGGTTCGGCAATGTCTTTTGCTTTTCCTGTGGCTATAAATTCAGATAATGCTGCAGCACCTTCACTTTCCCATAAGTCTGCCGCCTGTCGAGTCATTATTTTTCCGAGGTGCTTGCGTAAGATCGGGGAAAAAACAGCTTCTCTGTCTGTCGGGGCTGCAAGGTTTGTTAACAATGCTTTAACTTCATCCCAGGTAGGAGGATCTGGTAATTCGTAATATTCCTGAAAAGTAATAAGCAGATCTTTGTATTCAACATTTTTTTCGAATAGTTTTTGAAGTTCATTTTTTTCTAGTTTGCTATACAAGAAATGTGTTAAACAATTTAAACCACAATTAAAATGCCAGCCTGTTGTTTTACATAGTAAATTTTCATTCAAGCCAATCAGTTCTGAATCGCTCATGATGCTTCGTTTCTCAATTTAAGAAAATAGGGCCTAGTACAATTACTAATAGCATTTTTTTATTAAATAAAATCGACTGAAGTGACCATAATGGTTAAATTGTCATGGATAACAGGGTT
Source organism: uncultured Gammaproteobacteria bacterium (assembly GCA_902826485.1). GTDB lineage: Bacteria > Pseudomonadota > Gammaproteobacteria > Berkiellales > Berkiellaceae > CADEEZ01. The sequence goes on along the minus strand of CADEEZ010000006.1, from coordinate 93,764 downwards.
TATAAATAGTTCAGCACTAGATTTTATGGGGGCAAACACAGAGTCAAAAAAGTCAGATAATGAATTTGGTAATAGGTCAGTTAATTTCAAGGGGGCTAAATCAGGATTGTGTTTAATAAGTAAGTCCGTCATTTGCACATGTCCTTTTTCGCTTGCTTCATAAAAAAGCGCGGTTTCATATTTTTTTATTAATTCTGCAGAATTTTTATTATCGGTTGATAATAATTTATAAATAGGATCTAACTGGTGATTAACTAATGACATTTCTAAAAACTTTTCTCCAACCGCTTTATTTATATTAAGAGGGGGAAAAGCAAGTGAGTCCTTATAATCTAAACTTTCACGTTGATTTAAATTCGTGAATTGATATAAAGAAAAATCTTTTAATTCTAAATTCACAGCGCCCAATGCCTTAAAAATTGTTTGACTGAGCATTTCCGCTGAATTTGTTTCTACAGTTTTTTGAGTGTTATTACTATCAAAGTAGGTGTACGAACCATTAGCATTAATATAAATACTCATCGCATGACCAATGGTTTTATTGTTTACGGTTGCGTAAACACCCAAATCAAGCCAAGAATTTTCCCATTGTTGTGCAATTTTCAAGAAATCCGGTAATTCTTCTAAGGTAATATTTGTATTAGATTTGTTTAAAAAAGAAAAAATATTATTTAATTGGTGTTTATGGTTTGAAACATAGTCAAATTGCTCAACTCTATCATTTTGAGATAATTGGTAATTTGTTAACACCTTTGATTTTATTTGAGAAAACCAAACCACATCGTTTAAAGTTTGTTCAAACAATTTAATGCCATTACCATACTTGTTTTTTAAAGTATTTGACATACCCTTATTCGTTTGCAAAGAAGCAATGTTTTTATCCCAAGTAGAGATATAAGTTTGAATATCGGTAAATTCTTTACCTTTGCTTATATTATTGTAGTATCCAAACAAAAATGACCAACCAACACAGTCACCACTCTGGGCTAAATTGTTTTCTCGGGACACCCCTTCAATATGACCTATTTGCTTTAAATAGGCATCAAATTGATTATATAAATGGGCCTGAGATAGATTTATATTAGCCGGCATACCTGGTTTATTCTCATAACTAAATTAAGTCAGTAAACATAAACCTTTTATACCCTATTGTCAACCGTTTGTCGCTTTTCTCGTACTTTTAAGCGTGTATATCACCAATACAGGGTTAGACCTTTAAAGTTTGAGTATGCGTATTTCCTCAAGAAGATTTACTTCATTGAAAAAATCTTCTTTCTGCTTTTTGTCTTCAGTAGAGAATTCTGAAAATTTCAGAACTTTAAATACGTTACTCAGTGCGTTAGCATCTATTAATTGATCGCAGGTTGTCTTTGTTTTATCTTCAGGAGAGCAGCAATTGGAGAAAATGATACCCATTAATTCCATCGGTAAATGGTAAAATAGATTATTTTTGTTTTTATCAAAAAATAAAACGCCCATTTTCTTAAATGCGTTTATACGAGCAGCCCTTATTCTTAAGTCATCGAAATTAACGCTTAATTTAGGGCATCGTTCATATTCTAACTTTATCTGTTCTTGCGTCATTGCACAAAACAACAAGAGGGCGGTTCCAATATGTTTTTCTTCAACAGCAAAGCTCAGAGCGGTGTTGCCATAAAGGGCTGGCGTATGTAAATCTGCGCCTGCTTTAATGAATGCAGCCACTATGGCAGTATGACCTTTACGAGCGGCGAACATTGTGGGTGTGTTGTTCCATTTGTCTTTTGCCTTTAGATTTGCGTTTTTAGTAATTAAAAAATCAACAGTGGCTGTACAGCCAAAATGAGCAGCCAACATAATTGCTGTTTGTCCCTTTTCGTCTGAACTTTCAATTTTTGCGCCTTTATTAAATAATAACTCGACTATTTTGGTTGCAGATTTATCCATAGCAGCGTATTTCAATGCATTATCGCCATGTTGGTTGATAGCATCTAGATCAGCCTCTTGATTAATTAGTAAAGCTGCGGCCTCGAATTTACGATTAATGATGCTTTGCATCAAAGGTGTATTTTGAGTTATTGTGCTTTTAGCATTGATATTTACTTTTGCTTCGATCAATAAATAAATTTTGTTTATATCGCCTTGTTCAGCGGCTTCCAATAAATTAAGATCTTTTTCATGTTGCGAAACTAAATAAAATTCGTTGTCGTTCCACTGTATAGTATCCATAATTTTATCGTACCTCTGAATCCTTTAAACCTATACGATAAATAGTAGCATAACTTAAATTAAAGACAGAAAGAGAAAGGGGAAGTTCTTAAAATGTATAGACCTACTATATATATCTACTTATTAATCTGGAAAATCTATGGTGTCGGGTGACCAGTCTAATTCATGATAGTGATCATAATAACGATAAATAGGATTTAAAAAACTATAAGATTTAATCAGTTTTTTAGCAGAATTTATCTGGTATAAATCAAAATCATAAGTTCTTGAATGATTTGTTTGCAATTGCATTTCAAACTTCATTTCGCCGGTATAATTTTCTGGCAATAAAAAAATAGTTTGATACCAATGAGTGAGGGGTAGATTCGCCGCTGTACTTAAGCAAACGAATTCGCCAGAAGAAGGAAGTGCGGGAAAATTTACATCAAACCAAATACCCAATGCATTATAGTGAAAATCCAAAGGGGGATTAAGCTTAAATTGAAAGTTAATATTCTTAAGCGCGTCGGGCGAAATTTTATTGAAATCAAAGTAAATAGATTGCGGTTTTTGTAATACATTTTCTACCGGAATTTGGTCAACAATGACTCTGGTGTTTTCTGCAAAAACGGCATTATCGAAAATACTAGAAAAATCTAGTTCATAGAAATTATCTTTTTTTAGCCAGCTTTGATTTTTTGTTTTAATTTCTTCGTGAAGGGTATCCATATTAAGCGGGGCGATATACAAATTGGCGCTTTCTGGAAACATCAACCCACCCGGTTTAAGCCATCTTTGTTTGGCAATAAGATAAGTTTGAATCATTTGTTCATTGAATAAAAAATACCCCATCGGTTCGGAAACAAGTATATCTGCTTGCTCGGGGAGGGTAATTTCCTCTACTTTGCCTGAAATAACTTCAATAATATCTTCAAATCCATTCTTCTCTATAACTTGCTGGGCAGCTTTTGCCATATCAGGACTACCTTCAATGGCATAAACTTTTTTTGCCCCTGCTTTAGCAGCAAAGAGGGCTAGAATACCAGTCCCTGTGCCTACATCAATAACAATTTTACCTTTGAAGTTCGCTTCATGAGCCATAATGGCACGATGATAAGCACCTGTGCGGTTAGCGTCATCTAGCATATTGGCCTGAGCGCTAAAGTCGGTATAGCCGGCGAAATATCCAGCATCTTCAGCTTTGTAGTTACTTAACTCATGCCCCATGCCTTTAACTCCCGTTATCCTTTTTAAGACAAGTTTAGTTGAAAAACCTTAAGGTAGAAAAGCTATACTCCGGTGAAATGCTGGTTCCAGCTTTGACATTATTTACCCTAAAAGAAGGTATGTATGTAATAGAGTGAGAGAAAACAGCAGGATCAGATTGACTTGAATTCTTAGCGAGTAAAGATCTTTCGAGCGGTGCAAACTTATTTTTAATGAAAGGTATACTATTGTTCGGCTTATCTCAATAGGCATCCCTTATGTTATATTTAGAGTAATACTATATTGTCAGGACTAAGCTGATCACCTGGCTTAAAATGAAACAAACATTATCAAAAAATGTTTCCAAGTTCAATTTGGTACAAATAATCATTTATGGTTATTTGGCTCTCGTGCAGATGGTAGTGCAAGAGGAGGGGATATTGAATTATATATAGAAACAGAATCAACTTGTAATGAGTACCCCAAAATCTAATATTCTCGACTAAACTAAATTTAAAGATGATATAGTTGTGAAAATCAGTGATAATCAAACCGTTTATATAAATACATTCTTCAAAGATATTAATTTTTGTAATGAAAAAATAGAGAAAAAAGAATTTGATAATTGTACGTTTACCCGTTGTAATTTTAGCAGCAGTGAATTTATAAAATGTAAGTTTTTAGACTGCGCATTTAAAGAATGCAATTTAAGCCTCATTAAAGTAAATCAAAGCAAGTTTTTTGATGTTGTATTTGAAGACTCAAAGTTGATCGGCATTAATTGGACTATGGCTGCATGGCCATCTATAAAACTGAGCAATACTTTAAAATTTCATCGGTGCATCATAAATGATAATTCTTTTTTAGGGCTTTTTCTTAAAGAAATAGTCATATTAGAGTGTAAAGCGCATGATGTAGATTTTAGGGATGCGGATTGTAGTCAAGCGGATTTTAGCTATTCAGATTTTAAAGGCTGTTTATTTTCTAATACAAACTTAACAGAAGCTAACTTTGAGGAAGCCATAAATTACAGCATTAATGTATTTTCTAATGTCATTAAAAAAGCAAAGTTTACCTTGCCTGAAGCTGTAAATCTTTTACAAAGTTTAGATATCGAATTACTAGAATAAATGATCCAAAGTATATCGTTAGTATAGGCATACTAACGAATTATAATAACCATGCTATAGCTCCTTTAAACTAGTTACATACACACCAAAACAAAATTACAGAAGATCATTAGTAACCTCTGCACAAAAAATTAACCTCTGTTGCAACGCTTTTGCACAGAAGTTTTATTATTTACAGCAGTCATCTCTTCATCTTCTGAATAGTCTTCTACCATATCTGTTTCCACAGTTTTTTCTTCTTCTAAACGAATTTTTTTGTTACTTCCCTCTTCTTTTTCCATACGTTTTCTTTTTCGATTTTCTGTCGTCATCTCTATGTCTTCAGATTGAGAAAAAATAAGCGGTGAAGAAGTTTGGGTTAATGCAGCTAATTCGGTAATCCTCTTCTCTTTCATGGCGTTTAAAACGGTAAAACACAACTTGATCTCGTTTTCTAAGCCATAGGTGTACCATAATGGAAACCGAGGAGACAATTGTGACGCTATCAATTTAGGTTCTAGGTTTTCAAGAAAAGTGTGGCTATCCTGTAAAATAAAGGCTTCACCAAAAATTGAAAATAATTTATTTCGGTTCTGCTTTAAGTCTTCTCTGAAATCATTGACCGTGCTAGTTAGTTGTTCAGGGTGCCCATTAACTTCTGCTTCAATTTGCTCTGGAGACATTGCACAGAGTAAACGAAAGGCAAGCATACGGTTACTCATGCGAACCGCAAGGCTGAGAGCTGTCCAACCACGATTTCCCCTAATGTGTATATCAGCTCCGTGTTCTATTAAAAGATCTTGAATCAACGATTTACCTTTAAAAATAGAAGCGGACAGCATAGTTTCACCAAATGTATTTTTTGCGTTAACATCTGCACCATTCGCAAGTAAAAATCTAACGATAAAATCAAAACCATGTTCAGCTGCCACTACACATGCTGCTTCTTTTTCAGCACCCGCTAGGATTAAAAGTTGAACTTCAAGAAAACAACCTTTTATAGATTGCATAATTATCTTTTGGTTTAGATCGGCTGGATTTAAGCTTTTATACTCATTCAAGATATTCTTTAACCAGTTAAGTTCGCTTTCAATATTTTGAATATAGGATATTTTAAAATGTTGATATAATTCAGATTCTATTAATTGCGGTTTCTGACCCTTGCTAATTAAAGAACCAAAGAGTGACACTAATTTATTTCTGTTTTCAGAGATAATTTTATTTTTATGCCATTCGACTATGTTTTTAAGCTCAGGATCGGCATTAACTTCCGCATCAATTTGCTCAGGCGTCATGGCATTTAATAAGCAATATGCTGCATTTATATTAAAATTATTTTTTGCATATATCAAAGCTGTTCGTTGCGTATTTGAGAAATTATCTCTTATACTTAGGTCTGCCCCGTTTTGAATCAAAAGGTCTATAACGGCTGTAGCGTCAACGACAGCCGCATTGATGAGAGGCGTCCAGCCATGTATGTTTTGGGCATTTACGTTGGCATTGTGTTCTACCAAAAACTTGACTGCAATGGTTTTACAACACATGGATGCATACATAAGCGGTGTCGTCCCATAATCGTCGGTGGCATCTACGTCAGCACCTGCTTCAAGTAAAAGCTGAATTTCGCTAACATCTCCAATATGAGATTGTTTTATTAGCATAACACCTAGTTCATCCTTACCTAAGCCACTATATTTATTTAACGCGCTGCCTGTATCCACGAAAGACTCCTTACTAATATAAACCTATAAATATGTTTGTTATTTTACTTAAAATTTTGTTAAATTTATATAAAAAAACAGCTATTCTTCGACAGACGGTATCAGCAGAGCGAAGAAGGCCTTAAAAAGGCTCGCATACCCCCTTTTCTTTAAGGCAGATTTGAGAGCCTTGTATATTTTCTATTAACCTCTATTACAACGTTTTGTTGGGGGGGAGGTATTATCGATGTCCATCTTTTCATCATCTGAAAATTCTTCAGCGCTATTCATTTCAATATCCGTGGTTTGACTAAATAAAGAAGGCAAATAAGAACAAGCTTGAGTTAAAACGCTTGAAAGACAAGAAAAAAGCCCATTTCCTTCATCTAAACGTATTCTTTTTGCTTCGACTTCAGCAAAATCGCTTCCATCATCTTGTTCCGACCGTTTTCTTTTTTTCTTTACGGTCGTCATGTCAATATCTTCAGATTGCGAAAAGATAACAGGTGTAAAATTGGCCACTAAAATTAAGTCAACTGTTGCTTGAGTTAAAACAGGTACATTTTGAGGAAAAAGTTTGGCTGCATAGTCCTTTCCAGCATGTTTCACACAACTTTCATAAGTATACTCTTTGCCTAGTTCCTTAATAATGCATAACTTTTTATATTCAGAATGAGCAAGTCGAAGTTGATCAAATAATTTTCTTTGTGGAAAAAGGCTGTGTGCTTGTTCAACACCTAAATATTCGACACAATTTTCATAATTAAATCGGTCATCTAATTTTTGAATAATGATCAACATATCTTCCTTTATGCCTGCTGTCTTTGCAAGGCAAAGCTTGTCAAAAAGTTGTTTTTCTGGAAAAGCGTTGTCGGCATAATTACTGCCTAAGTATTTAACACAATTTTTGTAATAATATGCAGTACCAAGATTTTTAATTAGTTCTGATTTTTGATCGTCATTAGCAAAAAGCAGTTGATCAAAAATCGATTTTTCTTTCATTTCTTTTAAAAAGGTAGCACACATATTAAGTTCGTTTTCCAATCTATAGATGAACCATTTAGGAAATGACTCAGATAATAGACTCTGCATCACTTTAAGCTCTTGATCTTTAAAAATACCAAAGATTGAAAATAATTTGTTTCTGTTCACAGACATTGCATTATTAAATGTATTCATTATGCTTTGAACATGAGTTGCTAATGTTTCAGGCGTTTGATTAACCTCTGTCTCAATTTGTTTTGAAGACATCATATGCAATATACGAAATGCAAGATTGTAATGAGATTTTTCGGCTGCATACAAGAAAGCTGAGAACCCATTGATATCTCTTAAATGTATATCAGCGCCCTGAGTAATTAAAAAGTTTGCTATAGAAAATTGACTGAAGTAGATGGCAACAATAAGTGCAGTTTCGTTATCTGCATTTATTGCATTTATATCAGCACCTTTCAGAAGTAACAGCTCGACAGAGGCAATGCTACCTTTCTTAGCCGCAAACATAAGTGGTGTGCACTGCAGAGGATTCACGGCATTTATGTCAGCCCCTGCTCCCACTAAAAGTTGGATTTCAAAAAAGTTACCTTTTTCGGCTTCATCAATTATCATTTGATTTTTGTCAGTCTGACTTAAGCTTTTATATTCACTTAACATATCGTGGATCAATTGAATTTCAGTATTTATTTGACGAATATACCATGTCGGAAAGTGCTGAGATAATAATTGTAGATCTATGAGATTAGGTTGCCGTCCTTTAATGATTAAATCATCCAATAGTGAAAATAATAGGGTTCTATTTTTTAATAGAAACTCATCAAACGCTACAATAGTTTGATGATTCATAAGACTTTCTCTATTAATTTGTGCATCCGTCATTGCGTACAATAGTTGAAAAGCAATAGTTAGATCACCCCTAGTTACTGCATAAGTGAACGCTGTATTTCTAAAGGGCATATCAATTATTATGTGTAAATCAGCGCCCATATTAATTAAACATTCTGCGAGCGCGGTATGGCCATAAATGATGGCAGACATAAGGGGTGTGTAGCCAAGAATACTTTGGACGTTTATATTTGCACCATTTTGAAGTACAAACTCAACGACTGAAATGTGGCCGTGACGTACAGCTTCTTTAAGTGCTAAATTTTTAATTTCCTCCCCCCCCCTCGCTTCAAATAAAAGTCGGAGTTCAATTAAGGACTCATTTTTGACTGCCTGTAGTAAGAGTTCATTTTGTTGCCAAGGACCTAAATTTTTATACTGTGCTAAAATGTTTTTTATCCACTGAAATTCATTTTCAATTTTTTCTACGTACCATATTGGAAAATGTTGAGATAATTCAGATGCTATTAATTGAGGTTGTTGACCTTTGATAATTAACTCGCCGAACATTAAAAATAATTTATTTCTATTATCAAGGATGACTTCCCTAAATTCTTTGATCTTTGATGCGAAGTAAGGTGTTTCTTTTATTTCTTTGTCAATTTGCTTAGAAGACATGGCGCACAATAAATCTAATGCAATATCATAATGATGATAAATAAAAGCATAGGTAAGTGCGGTATAGTGAAATAGGTTATCTTTTGCACCTATTGTTTCAGCATGATAGTCTTTTTGGATCAGATGTTGAAGCCAAAGGTTCACGATATCTCTTGAGCCAGCCTTGGTCGCTATCATCAAAGCCGTAAAGCCATTATTGTCTGCGGCGTGTTCGATACTATATTTTTCCACCGAACCATATTCCAAAGTTAAAGGTAGTCCGATACTTTTATTTTTAATCCAATACTCTATAACCGGTATTTGAGCATTCATAACCGCTGACAAAAATGGTGTCATACCTTTTTCGTCTCGAACATGCGGACCAATTAAATAGTATTCAAAATTCCGATTCTGATCTACAAGAAGAAAAATATTGTCGATTATATTCTGAATCTCGAGAAGATTTCCCAAGGAGGATTGTTTTATAAGCTCCAAACCTAGCTCATGTTTGCTTAAATTTTTGTATTTTATTAAAATTTGAGATTGATCCATGGGAACTCCTACCTCTAATATTTTCTAAATTTCTAGTTTACTATCTTACTTTTTCTGGAGGTGGGATGTAAACAAAAAACTGACTATTATCCGATAAACGGTAGGTGTCTCGAGATTCAAAGATACTAACAGGGAGGTTAAAACCATATGTTAAATATAAAAAATAGAGTACTCATTACCTTATTCTTATTCTCTTTTTTCCGTTTTCTGTTATCCAGGCAAAAATAAACACTGATTTAACATGGAATAAAGAAAGCCAGCAGATGATTACTTCTTTTCTCAAAGAAAATTACCAAAATGGCATCGCTGTATTTGAGGCTGATAAAACCCTTGGGGGGATGATTTAGGGGAAGCCTTTTTCCGATTTAAGCTCCCCTATTGCAACTTTTAACTGCAGGAGTAGTCAATGTTTCATCTTCGCTTTCGTCGTTACTGCTGCTGTTATTCATTTCAATATCTCGATAAGCACCAGCAATTTGTTTTTCGTTTTCTGTGCACAGTTTTTTTACAGGACGAGCATTTTCTCCAGAGTTATCATCTGAATGCTTTCTTTTTAAAGAAGGTAAATACTCTTTAGATGTTTCCACTTCTTCTTTTGTAGGTTTGTTGTAAATGCATGAAGATAAAAAGGAGAAAGTATTAATGATAGACTCTTTTCCAATATTGAAAACACCTAAATAATAGAGTTGATTTGTAGCAGTAAACCGTTTCCCTAATGCCTTAATAATGACAGCTTTCGTTTCTTTATTAGCAGAAGACAGTTTAGAAAATAACCATGCTTCTAGTTGAGGATATGCTGTAAATTCTTTGTCGATTGACTCACGAGTCATTGCATCTAATAAGAAAAATGCGATATCCATCTGGTCTGATCTAACTGCTAACGAAAGTGCTGTGTCATTATTTTTATTTTTCACATTTGTATTGGCACCATTTTTGATTAATTGAGCGATGCTATATATACTTCCTCTTTGGACTGCAGTCATTAAGAGCGTCTCGCCACTTTCTGTTGTGAAATCAATATTTTCTTTTAATAGACGTTTAATAACATCGTCAAATTTATCGATGCTTAATTTACTTAGCTCATCTATAACATTAAAAAGTATGTTTGTTGCCTTAGCATAACCTAAATAGATAATACTATTTTTATAAGTATATAAATTACCTAATTTATCGATAATAGGCAACCATTCCTGTAAAGTGGTCGCATCAAGCAATGGAGAAAATAATTTTTCCTCTTCTATCCATTTTCTATTAAGATTTTCAGAAATGTCAATAATGAGTTTAAGTTCATCTTTCAATTTATCCTGGTACCATCTGGGAAAAGATGGCGCTAATTGAAAAAGTGTTACTCCAATATCTTGCTTTCTTAAATGGTTATCTACATTATCTTTAATAAATAAAGGTCCGAAAATTGAAAACAATTTATTTCGATTTTCTAGTTGAAGCTTCTTAAATTCATTGATTGCATTTTTAAGATGACCTTCATTTTTAAAATGAAAGTCATTTTCAATTTCTTCGTCCATTTGTTCAAGAGACATTTTAGTCAGGATATGAAATGCAACATCGAGGTTAACCGCAGAGGTAGAAACTGCGGCCGTAAATGCAGTAGTACCATGAGTACTTCTCACGTGTAAATCAGCACCTTTTTCAATTAAAAGATGTGCAATCTCTTTCTGATTCCGGCGTAATAGAGTCATAATAATAGCCGTCTCATTTTTATTATTTTTCGCATTTAAAGCTGCGCCATATAGAATTAATAATTTGACGAATTTAATATCACCAATAAAAGACGCCATCATAAGTGGGGTATTATTATTTATATTTCTTGCATTTACATTAGCCCCCGCTTCTAGTAAGAGATAGGCGTTGATAAGATTATTACCCTCAATCATTTGAAATATTTTTTTATCCAATTCAGCTTGACTTAAATTTTTATGTGCATTTATAGTATTTTGCATTGACTGAAGTATCATTTCTAGTCTACGCCTATACCATATCGGGAAATGCGAAGATAGGTCTAACCCCAATAATTGGAATGTTTGTTTTTCACAAATTAAATTAGACAATATAGAATATAGGTTGTTGTCGAGCTTATTCATACAACCGTGAGCCAAAGCTACCCTTTTCTCAATCGTTTGTTTATCAAAGGTTGATGCATTTGTTATTTCATCTTTTATTTGCTCAGGTGATAACCTGGTTAATATATAAAATGAAGTAAGTAGACTATCGCACTTACAGGCGCTAATAAGTGCCGTAGCGTTGTTTGTATCCCTTATATTCAGGTCAGCGCCTTTTGATATTAAAAGCTCCGCCACAGACGAATGCCTATTGTCCGTGGCAATGATGAGTGCTGTTTTATCATTTTTGTTTTTTGCATTGATATCTGCACCATTCGTAAGCAAGAATTCGACAACTTTAGTATGTCCATTTTTGGCTGCAATGATAAGTGGCGTAGATCTATTTTCATCTCTTGCGTATATTTCTGCACCTGCTTGAAGTAGAGAGTGAATTTCAGAAAGACTGCCTTGAGCAGCTTGCATTAGTAAATGCTGATTTTTCACATCTTGATCTAGGATTACATAATTAAAATTACTGCTATCCACGAGAAACTCCTAACAATATATTTTAGAATTTGTTGCAACTTTTAACTGCAGGGGAAATTTCATCATCGCTTTCACTGTCACTACTGCTCTTATTCATTTCAACATCACGATAAGTACTTGTAATTTGTTTTTCATTTTCTGTGCAAGTTTTTTTTACAGGATGAGTATTTTCTTCCATTTCATCTCTTGAACGTTTTCTTTTTTTAGTTAAAGATGGCAAGTATTTATTTGGCACTACGTCTTGTTTTTCAGAATTAATTGTATGAAGCCTCTTTTTTAGATGACCATCATTCTCAGGATTATCTTGATTTAATATTGAAGATAAAAATGTGTATGCATTAGAGGCAAAAGCTTGTGCTGCATATAAAAAACCTAAATTATTAACACAATTCATATAAGTATATCTTTTACCCAGTACGTGAATAATCACAGTTGCTTGTTCTTCATTAGCAGAAGGAAGCTTAGAAAACAACCATGCTTCGAGCTTAGGGTATGAAAATTCTTCTTCAATTTGCTTAGAGGACATTTTACTCAACAAGTAAAGCGCTATATCAAAATGGTTTTCTCTCACCGCATATGAAAGTGCTGTATAATTAAATTCATCTTTTTCGTTAATCTCCGCGTTCCTTTCAATTAAAAGAGCAACGGTAGGTTTAGATCCCCTTTTAGCAGCACACATTAGGGCTGTTTTACCATATTTGGATTTTGCATTTACTTTAGCACCATTATTAATCAGAAGCTCGACAATATGAGGATAGATACATTTTCTGCTGCAAATTTCCATGAGTAGCGATTCGTTAGCATGATCGTCGATTATCGCATTTGTATCAGCTCCAGCTTTAATCAAGATCTTGCTTGTGGGTATATCGCCATTAATAGCAGCATACTCGAGTATTGGTTCACCCAAAATCTTTTTTCTGGCATTTACATTAGCACCTGATTTTATCAAAAACGCAACAACATCAGTATGTCCATTGCAAACAGCTAGCATGATTGGCGTCAGACCCTCATCGAAAAGATTGGCTTCGTCATCGTTTGTCCCATTTACATCGGCACCTGCTTCTAATAGAAATTGAATTTTGGGAAGATTGCCATTTTTAGCTTCATTAAGTAATTGTTTATTTAATTTAGCCATATTAGGATCTATGGGCTTTTTAGCCGTTTCCATTGTTTCTGTTGCCTTAGTAGATTGATCTTCCTGAGTTAAAGCTAAATTTAATAAAAAATCGGTTAGATCCACGGTAAACTCCTACTATTGAGATAAAAAATATTGGTGATAGTTTACTATCTTAAATTTAAGTGTTAAATAATTAACAAACTATTGTCCGACAAACGGTAGTGATTTAATGCTTATCCCAAGCCTTCCCAACTACATGTAATGCAAGTAAACAGAGGATATGCACTGAGAGATATGTTATATTTTTAAAAAAATAGTTTTAATGCATGATGACTTTCGTGTATAAGCAATACAGTTAAATAAACAAGGATGTAGATAATATGTTAAAGATAAAAAATCTCCTACTCATTGTTTGTGTGCTCTTTTGCCCCTTTTCTTTTACTCACGCAAAAATATCAACCGATCTCACCTGGAATAAAGAAAACCAACAAATCATTAAAGATTTTCTAAAAAATAATCAAGAAAAAGGTATTGCTGTTTTTGATGCAGATAAAACCTTATGGGGAGATGATTTAGGGGAAGCCTTTTTTCGATGGCTGATAAAAGAACAAAAATTATTAAATATGGATTATACTCAAGATATTTATGCAGAATATGAAAATAAATTAGTGATAGATAGAGGGGTTGGCTACGCGTGGATTGTCGAGTTAATGGCAGGATTAAAAGAAGAAGATATTAAGCGCTGGGCTACTGATTTTTTTAAGCAAGATTTTGTGAAAAAAATTTATTTACCCCAAAAAAATCTTATTTCAAGCTTACAAAATAAAGGCATTGATGTTTGGATAGTTTCTGCAAGTAATCGCTGGGTGGTAGAAGCTGGCGTTGCTTGGTTAAATGTTAAACCAAACCGTGTGATTGGAATAGCTTTAGATGTAAATAAAGGGGTTTTGACTGATAGCCTTAAACAACCGGTTGCTTATAAAGAAGGCAAAGTTTTAGCCCTTCGACAGCATACCCACTCTCCTATTTTATTGGCAAGTGGTGATAGTGTGGGAGACCAACAATTGCTCGAGCAAGCTTCAAAAATCGCTTTGCTGATAACCCATGATTATAATCAAAACGACACAATGACCGCTTTGGCGGTTAAGAATAACTGGACTATTCAATATTTCCCTTTAATTAACTAAAAATATACTAAGACTCGAGTCTAAAGTTTCTTAAAAGATGTAGATTTTCTACAACGGATAGAATATCTACTCCCCAGGTCAAGCTCCGAGGAAGTAAATCGTGTATTTCTTTGGTTTTTGTGTTAAGCTTAGCCGGTTAACTTTTTAGGTTAGCCGCGTCATGTAATTGTTTGCTTACAGTGTAGTTACTCTCATTACCCACCCTGCTTCGATTGCCGTATGTCGCACTTAATATATTTAAATCACGACTGGAAATACTCATCAATGACATTTAATTCGTTAGGCTTATGTGACCCTCTGCTTAAAGCAATTGAAGAAATGGGCTATGAAATCCCAACCCCCATACAATTACAAACCATTCCTGCCGTCTTAAAAGGCCGGGATATGATGGCTTCAGCCCAAACAGGCACAGGTAAAACAGCAGGTTTTACTTTACCTTTATTGCAAAAAATTATGCAAAAAGAGCCCGCTTCTCATAACCGAATCAAAGCTTTAATATTAGCCCCTACACGCGAATTGGCTGCACAAATTCACGAAAGCGTAGTGAATTATGGCAAACATTTAAGATGTAGATCGGCCGTTGTGTTTGGTGGTGTAAAAGTTAACCCTCAAATGATGCGGTTACGCTCAGGGGTAGAAATTTTAGTGGCCACCCCGGGCAGATTATTAGATTTGTATAATCAAAATGCCGTAAAATTTGACGAAGTTGAATTTTTGGTGCTTGATGAAGCCGATCGTATGTTAGACATGGGTTTTATTCACGACATCAGAAAGATTTTAAGTTTACTTCCTAAAAATAGACAAAGTTTATTATTCTCAGCCACTTTTTCACCTGAAATATGTGAATTAGCTAAAAAGTTTTTAAATAACCCGACTGAAATTAATGTTAGTCCTCGTAATACAACGGCCGTAACGGTAAAACATAAGTTACACCCTGTCGATAAAAATCGTAAAGCACAATTACTGAGCCATTTAATCAGAGATAAAAATTGGTATCAAGCTTTGGTGTTCTGCCGTACAAAACATGGCGCGAATAAGCTGGTTAAAACATTAGCATTAGACGGCATCGAATCGCTTGCCATTCATGGCAATAAAAGCCAAGGTGCGCGAACCAAAGCGCTTGAGTCTTTTAAAAATGGTAGCCTTCAAATTCTCGTTGCCACGGATATTGCTGCAAGAGGGATTGATGTGGAACAACTTGAACAAGTCGTGAATTTTGATTTACCCAATATACCAGAAGATTACGTTCACCGTATTGGTAGAACGGGTCGGGCTGGAGCCGAAGGCAATGCTATTTCACTCGTTAGTGCTGATGAATTTAAACAATTAAGGGATATAGAAAAATTGATACAATTTAAAATTGAACGTGAAGAAGTTGAAAACTTTAATCCAGTAGAATTATTGAATACTGCTAGGCCTAAGGTTAAAACTAATCCAAACCAGCCTTATCAACAAGCAGGTACAAATAAGCCTAGAAGTGCTAAACCCTCTGGTGGCAGATCTTTTGGCCCTGCCAATAACAAAAATGCGGGGGGTGGTCGTAATCAAAATAGAAATCCAACCTCAAGAAATCATCAGGGGACGCCAAAGGGGCGGTAAATATCCCACATCCCTCCCCCGCTAAGCGAGGGAGGGAGTTAGAATGTCTCTATAATTTCTCAAACATATCATAAGAAAGCTGTTCAACCGGCGTTTTCAAGCCTATTGGCTGAACAAAATTTTGTACCACTTTACGCCAAAAACCTGCATACAAACTTTGTTGTAAATCATGATCTTCTGTCACAGGAAAACAAGGTCCGTGATTCGCTTCAATAAGCCACACTTTTTGCTCTGAATCTACCACAAAATCTACGCCAAAAAGAGCTAACTTTCTAGGTGACTTGGTTTTATTAAAAATATCGGGGTGTTTTTGTTGTAAAGCTAAAATTAAATCAGATAAATGATGTTTTATTTTGGGATATAGGGGCTTAAATAAATCATATTTAAACGTGGGAATTTGAATGACATTTACTCGGTCTTCTTCTAAATGTTCATTTGTAATATGGCAAGTTAAATCATCAAAATCTTCTGGTTTATAAGGATTCACCGCTATATTAAAATACCCATGAGGATAAATAAAAGCCCCATCATAATTCGTTAAAACCATAAACATACGAATACTATATTTATGGCCTTCGTCTTTAGGGCCTTTTAGTAAATGAGGAGAAGCAATATATTCTTGTAATACATGCTCTCCTCCCACCCGGTTCGAACTTAAATAATGTGATTGAATATCTTGAATATTATTAAATATATGAATATTCTTGCCGTTGTTTAATAAAGCAGGTTTTAAAATCCAAATTTTATCTTTTATATTGTCTATTGAAGCTAAAATATTTTGCCAATTATTATCATTGATAGGGTACGTTTTTGGCATGATATCTGGAAAATCATTTTGGACTAATTCAGCCAATAAATGTTTAAATTCAAGCTGATTGGCAATTTGCATATCATAATCAAGATTTTTTTCACTGAAATGTGACAAAAATGGAAAAGGGGTTGCTCGCCAATTTATCTCTTGCAAGTAGTGCGCAAGATTATAATAAGTTGGCGAGCGTTTTGTACGAAGATAAAATCGATTCATTGTCGGTTATTTATTTGAAAACAAGCCGAATGAAGCTCGTTTTTTCTTAGGTGTTTTTTCATCCTTATTTTGGGGCATTTCTTGTTCAACTATTTCAAAATTTTCTTCTGGTGCTTTTAAACCCTCTTTTAACTGGGCTTGAATTTTTTTACCACTAGAATAAGAAAAAGTTTTAGTGGGTGTTATCTCTTCGTAAGGTGTAGAAATCACAGGAGTGGATTTACTGATCGAAAGTGAAACTTCTTTTAAACGCTTAACCAACTCTGGATCTAAAGTTGTGTCAGAATCTACACTCTGCGATGTTTTTCTAGAACAACCTTTCTCAGGTTTGGGAATGATCAAATACTGAGCATAGCTTTTTTTATTGAATTGAGTTGAAAACAACGGATCTTCAATCAATTTTTTCAAGAAGCAAGAAGATTGTTCCACACGTTGAACATATCCTTTTGTTTGACTTTCATCTAATGCAGTTAATTTAAAGTTTTTTACCATGCCTTCTAATTGCAAAGCATCATAGAAAGTGCCACCTAACATATTCGCTACTTTTTCACTGGTATTTTTTTGAGTAACATCTTCGGAAAAAACTTTGTAAGCAAAATATAGAAATTGATGAATGCAATTAGCTTCTTCAACTGCACCAAAATTAACTAATTTTGCCACAAATTTTTTGAACTCGGTAACATATTCTATTTCTCTATCTGGATTTTCAATTTCTGCAAATACATCTCTTGAATATTTTGAAAACTCTTTCCATTCCTTAAAAACATCTATCATAAAAAAATTTATTATTTGGCCGTTTTGAAAAACATGCTTTAACATTTTTGCCCAATCATGAGAATTATGCCTGTCATTAAAATAATCTTTTCCCGGGCCTGTAATTTGTTGAATAACCTCTGTAACATATTTATCATCCGTAACATGAATACCGATGCTACATCCTGTATCTCTCGTTAACTCTTTTACTTTAAAATCAATTTTTGTAAAGGCATAGTCGAAAACACTTTTTACATTTTGAGAAGTGTAAAAACGAGAATTAGGCATGAGATGAGTCCTCTTTTAACGTAAGATTATATTAAAACTACTAATAACCAACTAAAATGTTCTAAAACTGTGTTAAGGCACTCATTTTTATTCTTAGAGGGAGTTTAGTGGCATAAATCCCAAATAACAGATTTAGGGTGGCAAATAGCCCAAGTTAGCCCTGATAATATACCTGATGCCTTATTTATTGTCTCCCCTTCTTAACGAAATCATAGATTAAAAAACAAGTTAACCAACTTGTTTTGCGGTGCTAAAGGGGGGTTTTGGTACGATTTTTATTTAAAACCAATAATAATTCAGCTTCAATTTTGCTTATGCCACAAGATTGAGCAATTTCGTCAACACCTGCTCCCAATTCAATTAATTTAACCGCTTGGGGGTAGGAAGCATTCCCATCCTGGGTATGCATTTCAATTCTTGAAATTCTATCGTTTATGGCTTGAACCTGCTGCTCTAGTTCAACTAATCTTTTGCCTATCCCTAATGAAGCTTGTTCAAAAAAATCCAGCTCATATTGTTTTTTAGTGTAATTTTGGGCATGAAACTGGAAATTATTTTTTATTTTAAAGGTTTGAAAAGCCACATAAATTAACATGGCAAAAATCGTAGCAAAAGCCGCTAAACTAACCTGCAGATACCCTGCTAACAAATCCATGTTGTGCTGCTCCGTGCCTAATCTATTTACTCTAATTTTAGATGATAATTAGGGTTTCACATCAAAAGAGGAGGCTTTTCTGTCTTTTACATTCGTATATCGAATTTTTCCATCTTCTAGATCAACTGGATGAATTTCCTGTGGCTTATCTGAGATGACTTGTTTATTCGTTGCATTGGGAGAAACAAACTTAGTGACTTCTAATCTATTTCTTTTAGCATATTTTAATATCAGTAATTTAACTCTTCGGTTTTTAGCAGGGCCGACATCTAGTTCGTTATCCGCCACAGGATAGTTTTTGCCATAAGCCACTGCAGACATTCGTTCAGATTGAATGCCAAATTCTTCTAATTTACGGACAATAGCAGCTGCCCTCGCACCTGAAAGCTCCCAGTTACTAGGATATATTTCGTTATGCATAGGCGCATCATCTGTAAAACCTTCTACTTGTATGATATTAGGAATAGAATCTAAGACATTCGCAATTTTTTGAATGAGAGGAAAACTCGATTTCATCAGTTTGGCGCTGCCTGGATCGTATAAAACCGAACTTTTTAATTCTATCTCAACCCAATCTTTATCGTCTCTAATTGAAATTAAATTATCGGGCAAAAGCCCATCAAATGATTCATGGATGTTTTTTTTGAGCATATCAAATTCAGTATTAATCAACTCCGAATCAGGCTTCATCGTTGCACTTGTGTTGATAGTGCTATTATTTTCTTCATAGGGCGGGATTTGTGTCATAACAGGGGTATGAATTTTAAATGCTTTAGATATTGAGCGAAAAACTGTTTCATATTTTTGTTCATTCACGCTTGACATAGCATACAGGACGACAAACAAAGCAAACAGTAAGGTAATAAAGTCTGCATAGGAAATAATCCAACGGTTTGATTCAGATTCATCGATATTTTCAGATTTTGAATCAAAATATTTTTTAGGGTTGATTTCCATCTGATTAAATCATACTTTCGAGTTTTGATCGTAATATTTCAGGGCTTTCATTTTTTAAAATAGAAATAACGGTTTCTGTGATCATGATTTTTTGAACGAGCATATGCTGAACATAATGTTTAAGCTTTTTAGCGATGGGGATAAACACCATGTTGGCAAAGCCTACGCCATATATTGTGCCAACAAAAGCAACTGCAATCCCGTCACCTAGTTTTTGAGGATCGGACAAATTTTCCATCACATGAACCAAACCCAGCACCGCTGCTAAAATACCTAAAGTAGGGGTATACCCTCCCCAACTTTCAAACACTTTTGCCGATTTAAGTAATTTATTTTCCCAGGTTTGCATTTCGTAAGATAAAACTTCTTTAGCATGTTTAAAATCACGACCATCTACAATCAATTGTATCGCTTTTTTGCTAAAACCAGAATAATTGGAAAATAAGTAATTTTCTAAAGCCAGTTTGCCGTCTTTTCGAGCAACGGCACTCCATCTGACGCACTCCCGTACTGTGCCATCTAAGCTAGGAAACGCTTTAAAGACATGAGGGAATAATCGAATTGCGCTATTAAGATGCTCTTTGGGGGTTTCTAATAAAACGGCACCAAATGATCCTAACAGCACAATGGCAAGTGCCGGTAAATTAATTAACGTGTGTAAGCTTCCGCCATCATAATATTGACTTCCAAGTACGGCGCCAAAAGCAATAATAATCCCTATTAAACTATAATTATTCATATGATTTTAATCTACAGTTTTCCATTCTTGCATTCTTGCTTGAAGTCGAATCATGGCTTGACTATGAATTTGACTTATTCTTGATTCGCTAACATTTAAAATTTCACCGACTTCTCTTAAATTTAATTCTTCATCATAATACAAAGCTAATACGAGCCTTTCTCGCTCTGGCAATTTGGCTATTTCTAAAGCAAGCACTTCACAAAAATTTTCTTTCTGAAGTTTTTCCAAAGGCCCCATTAAAGCAATCGTCGTGGTTGAGGACAAAATATCGTCGTCTAAACCAATTTCTTCAAAGGTAAAAATCTTTGCGCCTTTCGTATCTTGAAGCATGCTATGATATTCTTTAATGGTTAGGCCCATTAATTCAGCCACTTCCATGTCTTTAGCATCTCTGCCTGTTTTATTTTCAATTTCTCGAATGGCTTTATGTACTTTGCGTGTATTTCGGTGAACTGAGCGGGGCGCCCAATCCCCTTTTCGCATTTCATCGAGCATGGCACCACGAATGCGAATACCTGCATAAGTAGAAAAGCTTGCCCCTTTGGTGGGATTAAAATTTCGACTGGCTTCAATCAGGCCTATCATACCCGCTTGAATAAGATCTTCTGCTAAAACACTCGAAGGCAATCGTGCAATAAGATGATGCGCAATGCGCTTCACCAAAGGACTATATTCGGAAACATAATCTTGCTCTTGTTCAGTCGATTGCGTTTGGGCTTTCTTTTGCGTGTTGCTTCCCATGCACGGTCCTACCTACTCTCAATTCAAGTTCTCGAGAGATTTGCCTGTTATCATGCCGTTGGGAAATCAGTTTTTTGGCGATGAGTCGAAATGCTTCTGCTATCTTCGAACCTGGAAACATTTCCACCACTGATTTTTGTTTCTGTGCGGCTTTACGCACATGGGCATCTTCTGGCACCCAACCCAATTCGTTTAATGACACATGCAAAAATCTATTTGCCACATTAGTTAGCTTAGCAAATAAATCAGAACCATCCTGCATGCTTTTAACACAGTTGGGTATAACGTAGAATTTTTTCCGTGCATATTGCTGATTCATAATTTTAATAACGGCATAGGCATCCATAATCGAAGTGGGGTCATCAATAAAAACAACTATCAGTTCATCACTATGGCATAAGAAGGGAATCACGCTGGGAGAAATTCCTGCTGCGGTGTCAATAATAAAATAGTCATACCCATCTAGGATCCCTTCTACAGCAGCCATTAAACCCGCGTAGAAGCGCAAATCTTGAGATACCATGCTCAATACCCCAGAGGAGGCAGGGAGGACATCTAAGCCCATGGGGCCTTTCATAATGATGTCAGATATTTGACACGTGTTATTCATCACGTGAGATAAATTCATTGTTGGCTTGAGCCCGAGTAAAATGTCAATATTGCTCAACCCTAAATCAGCATCTAGCAATAAAACTTTTTTATGTTGTTCTGCCAAAGAAATAGAAAGATTAAGAGCGACTTGCGTTTTTCCCACTCCGCCCTTCCCGCCCGTGATCGAAATGGTAATGGGTTTAGATTTCATTATAGCGCTCCGCTCATTTTCCAAATTACAGGTTCATCTAACCCTAATGGTGTAGATGCTTCTTTAGGTAAATTAAGATCTATTTCAAAAAGTATTTTGGCAATCACATTGATGCTTGCCTTAGGGAATTGGTTTGCTAATTGTACGCCAGTTGAAATATAACTAATGGGTTTGTTTAATTCATAAGCTAAACTTAACCCTACGCCAATTTTAGGCGATTCATCTGATTTAGTGATAATTACTTCATCAATAGGCAATTGATGGAAATATTTTTTTAACACATCATTATCATGGGTGGTGGGTACTACACCAAACGTAACCAATGTCCACGTATTTAACATTTCTTTTACTTGTTTAAATTGTTCTGATTGAAAGCTAAAGCTTGTATCAATTAAAATTAAATCATGGCTTTGAGAATTAATCATGATTTGCTTAAACACATCTAAATTGTCTGCATAAGAAAATTTAGTGTTTAACAATTTTGCGTATTGAGCTAAATTTCTTTCTCCACCATTTTTATCTAAATCTAAATAAATAAATGAAATCGTGGCATCGGGATGCGTTAAACGATGGCTGGTAGCGAGTTTTGCGATCGCTGAAGTTTTACCAGAACCTGAAGGACCTATAAATAAATAATTGCCTAATAATTCATTGTTTGAAAAAACAACTGAATTCTGTATTGATTTAAAAACACTCTCAAACATGTCTTTTTTAGATATATTTTTTTGAGAGAGTTGCTGAACCATATGTTTTGCAAATACGTCATTAAATCCAAATTGATATAATAAATTAAACAAATAAAAAACATAGGGAGATTGATACTGCATTTTAAAGTCAAACAGATGGGTAAATTTATCGATGATGCCTTGAAAAAATTCTATACGATTTGTTAAGGCATCAATACTGTTTTTTTCTATCAATTGTGATTCGGAAAATTCATGCGGTTTTGCTTGTAATATCGTCGTATCAAAGCGCTTAATCGGGGGTTCTTCAGTCGCAATAATTTCCACCATATCCCCGACAATTCTGTTCGATAAAATAATGGCTTCTTCACCCAATTCGTCTTTTACCAACTGCATTGCTTTTCTAATGTTTTCTGCGGTATAACGCTTAACTCTCATTTTAATTATTTCCTAAACTGGCTATCATTTTAATTTGCTTTCCTTCAGGTATTTCATTAATAGAAATAACGGGTAAACTCACATCCATTAACCGCGTGAATCTTGCAAAAAATCTACGCAAGCTTGCGCTCACTAACAAAACAGCTGGCTCTCCTCTTGATTCTTGTTTCTTAACAAAATCAAAGATAGATTTTTGAATTTTATCCGACATAGTAGGTTCAATACTCATCCCTTCTCCCCCGGATGCCTGGAGATTCTGTTGCAAAATCTGTTCCAACTTTGGATCGAGTCCAATCACTGAAATTTCAGGCTTTGCACCATATATTTCTTGAACAATCATACGGCCTATCGCCATTCTGACTATTTCTGTTAGTACGCCAGGATCTTGACTCTTAGTCGTTTGGGTAGCCAAACTTTGGGCTATGCTGCGAGCATCCCTAATCGGTACTTGTTCTGTGAGTAAATTTTGAAGGATTTTAACTAAAATAGACAAACTTAAGGTGTTCGGGATAAGTTCTTCTGCTAATTTTGGAGAAGTTTTACTTAACTGATGAAGCCATTTTTGTGCTTCGTCGTGGCCAAACAACTGATAAGCATTATTTTGCAAGGCATGGCTTAAATGGGTTGCCATAATAGTCGGTGCATCTACTACCGTATATCCCAAACTTTGCGCTTTATCTGATTGCCCTTTTTCAATCCATTTTGCAGGCAACCCAAAAGTGGGTTCCTTGGTTTCAATTCCTTCGATAGTGCCAAATATTTGCCCCGGATTAATCGCCAGATTTTTATTTAGCATGATTTCACTCGACCCAACGATAACCCCTTGTACCGAAATTCTATAATGATTTTGTGCGAGAGATAAATTATCTTTAATATGTACAATAGGAATCAGAAAACCCAAATTTTCTGATAATTTTTTTCGAATACCTTTTATTCGATTAAATAAAACACTGTTAGTTCCCTGTTCAACTAAATCTATTAATTTAAGTCCCAATTCGATCGTTAAGGGTTCTACGTGCTTTACATCTTCCCAATCTAAATCTTTTTGAGTTGATTCTTCGGAAGGTTTTTCTAAAATATTTTTTGCTTGATTATTAGAAAGTGTATTTGCGTTTACCCCATTATTTTCTATAACAGGGCTAGCTAGAGCATCCGCTTTGGTTTTTAAAAAATACCCAAACCAAACAATCAATAAACCTAAACTTAAAAAAGCAATATGCGGCATACCGGGTATTAAGCCTATTAACACCAAAATAGCTCCCGAAAATATCATTGATTTAGGTTGTGCAAATAATTGTGATTTTACTGCTTGCCCCATATCTTGAGCTGTAGACACACGTGTTACCATAATCGCAGCCGCAATAGAAAGTAATAATCCTGGAATTTGAGCCACTAAACCATCACCAATTGTTAATAAGGCATAGGTATGAAGGGCATGAGATAATGGTAATTGGTGCTGAAGCGTACCAATAAAAATACCCCCAATAAGATTAATAAGTAAAATTAGGATACCCGCGATGGCATCTCCTCTCACAAATTTACTCGCCCCATCCATTGAGCCATAAAAGTCGGCTTCTTGAGCCACATCAATTCTTCTTCTTTTTGCTTCTTCTTGATTGATGAGGCCTGCATTTAAATCAGCATCAATCGCCATTTGTTTTCCTGGCATAGAATCTAAGGTAAACCTAGCACTGACTTCAGATATTCTACCCGCCCCTTTGGTTACCACAACAAAATTGATGATCACTAAAATGACGAAGACAACAATACCCACTGCATAATTGCCCCCAATAACCACTTCACCAAAAGATTCAATCACTTGGCCTGCCGAATCTGAACCGGTATGTCCATTTAATAAAACAACACGAGTTGAGGCAATATTTAATGCCAATCTTAGCAATGTAGCCAAAAGTAAAATAGTCGGAAAAACAGTAAACTCCAGTGGTCTGGAGACATAAATGCCCGAGAGTAAAACAATTAAAGAGAGCGATATATTAAAGGTAAATAAAATATCTAGTATAAATGTAGGAAGCGGCAAAATCATCATAAGCAGCATTAAAACGACTGCAATAGGAATAGTTGCGCCAGAAATAAGTAATTTAAGCATTAATATTTACTCCTAATTTCATCAGGAATATCTAGCTCACCTGGTAAAACAGGTTGCTTTCCTTTTCCTTCCTTAAAGGATTTAAGTTGAAAAACGTATGCCAATACTTGAGCGATGGCTTTATATAAAATCGGCTGAACTGCTTTGTTAAAGTCCGTGGTATAATATACTGCTCTGGCTAGTAGTGGATAGGATAAAATGGGCACATCATTTTCTTTTGCTACTTTTTGTATTTGTTGTGCAACCAGATCCGTTCCTTTTGCGACTAAAACCGGCGCTTGCATTTTTTTACCATCATATTTTAATGCGCAAGCAAAATGTGTTGGGTTGGTGATGATCACATCGGCTGTGGGCACTTCTGCCATCATTCTTCTTCTGGCCAATTTTTGTCTCAGTTCTGCAATTTTGTTTTTGACTTCAGGTTTTCCTTCACTGTCTTTTACTTCATCTTTTAATTCTTGCTTGGTCATTCTAGATTGTTCTAAAAAGCTAAATAATTGCCATGGCACATCGATAACGGCAACGGCAATCAAACTTAATGATAAAATTAAAAAACCTATTCCGAGTAGGTAAAGGGTGTAAACTACACTTTGTTCGACAGGCAATTGCGAAATATTGATATACTTATCGAGAAAATAATTTAATATAATTCCTGCAAATACAACAATTACAAGAAACTTAACGATGGACTTAATTAGTTCTACTAAGCTTTTTTTGGAAAAAATTTTTCCAAGCCCCGCAATAGGATCCATTCTTGACCATTTCACTTCTAGTGCTTCTAATGAAAATGACCATCCACCGATTAATAAGGGTGAGATAAAAGAAGTTAAAAATAACACAAGTATTATGGGCATAATAATGAGCAAGAGGGTTTTGATGCCAAATCCTAAAACATGATCCAGCTGCATTAATCTTATGTCTTCATTCCAAATTGAAAATAAATCAAAAAAATTTGAGGCACAATATTTAGCAAAGATCAGCAATGAACTGGTGCCAGCGATTAAGATTAAAGTCGTCGTTAATTCTTTAGATCGAACAACCGACCCTTGTTTTTTGAGGTCTTGCTTTCGCTTCTCGGTTGCGTCTTCGGTCTTTTCTTGTGCACTTTCCATTTATTGCTTCACTTATTGAATTTTTAACATATCATTCACTTTTTCAAACCCCAGCTCTAAAAGTTCATGAAAAAAAAGTAAGGCATTGGGTAAGGTTATCCAAAGGAGAAAAAAACCACATAACAACATAATCGGAAAACCAATCGAAAATATATTTAATTGGGGTGCAGCTTTTGCTAATATCCCAAATCCAAAATTTATAATAATAAGAGCAGCTGTCACCGGCAATGCTAGCTGTAACCCTCTAGCAAAAATCCAGGCCCCCCAACCAGCATAATCTTGCACTGTTGTTAAATTTAATTGAGAGATGCCAATTGGTATCGTATCAAAACTTTCTATGCCAATTTGAATAAGGCGCAAGTGACCATTAAAGTTGATGAATAAAAGCAAAAACAGCATGCCAAAAAATTGAGATAACTGAGGTACAGATACCCCATTTTCAGGATCTTGTAATTGAGCAAAACCTAATCCCATCTGATTTCCTATTAACATCCCTGTCATTAAAAATACTTGGTAAATCGCTTGAAGAATAAATCCTATTGCTACCCCTATTAATATTTGATATATAATCAAAATATAGGTTGATATACTAAAATCAATGACAGGGAAATTAACAAACTTGTCATTTAGAAAAAAACATAAGCCTAAAACCAAATATATCTTAATTCTTGCAGGCAACATATCACTGCCCAAAATAGGCATAACCATCACCATCCCGCCTATTCTTGCAAATGGCCAAATGCCTTTTATAAGATTATCGACGAGATCCATGGGTATATTCATTAGCTGACCAACTGTGGCATTAATTCAAATACTTTATTGGTAAAATCAAGTAATAATTTTAACAACCAGGGTCCCGTTAACAATAAAACTAACATGGTAACGAATAATCTAGGAATAAAGCTCAGTGTTTGTTCATTAATTTGTGTTGCTGCTTGAAATATACTTACGATTAGTCCAACCAATAAGCCTGGTGTAATAATGATGAGTAATAATAACAACGTTAGGAATACAGCTTCTCTAAAGATGTCTGTAATATCTGCGCCACCCATTATTTTCCCTCACTAAGAAAAACTAATTGCAAGTTGTTTAATAATTAAATTCCAACCATCTACTAATACAAATAGCATTATTTTAAATGGCAAAGAAATAACCAAGGGAGATAACATCATCATCCCCATTGACATTAATACGCTAGAAACAACAAGATCAATAATTAAAAATGGAACAAATATAACAAACCCTATTTGAAAGGCTGTTTTTAATTCAGATGTAACAAATGCGGGCACAATGATGTTCATGGGTAATTTTTGTATGGCTTCTTCATTTTCTGAATCTAAAGTTAAATTTTTCACACTGGTTTGTTTTGACAATTGAAGAAATAAATGAAGATCGTCTTCTCTGACTTGATTAAGCATGAATGATTTTAAGGGCTTAGTTACTTTCTCTATAAATTCATCATCTTTAATTTTATTTTCTTGATAAGGCACAATTGCTTCTGTATATATTTTATCAATGGTGGGTGACATGATAAAAAAACTTAAAAACAATGAAATACCGATGATAATTTGGTTACTGGGTGTTTGGGGCATACCAAGTGCTTGTCTTAAAATAGAGAGCACGATCACTACTCTTGTGAATGAACTCATCATTAACACTAAGGCTGGCAAAAAAGTAAGCGCCGTCATTAACGCTAAAAACTTTATACTTAAAGAATAGGTTTGAGCTCCATTAGAAGACGTTGTTAGTTTAAAAGCATCTAAACTTAAATCTTGAGCAAAAGCATAGCCAGGAAATAACATCCCACATAGAATGAAAGTGACAATGGTTAAGTTAAAAGGCAAATTAAACTTGTTCATTTTGTTTTAAAACTTTTTCAAATGAAGGGAGTTTTTGAATTAGTCTTACTTCAGTATCTGAGATGGAAAATAATAAACTTTCATCCCCTACTTCTATGATCGCTAGTTTAGTTTTAGGGGTGATATTTAAAATCTCTTTAATTCTAATAAATTTATTTTTAAGATGAGTATGATTTATTTTTTTTAGATAAAAAGCAAACAACCCTAGAACCACCAAAGTAATGATTACGCCAATTAATGATTTTAGTAATGCCATATCCATGTTGTTTTCTACTCTTGCTTTATTTTTTCTATTCTTTCTTGTGGGCTCACTACATCCGTGAAACGAATGCCAAATTTATCATTTACAACAACGACTTCACCATGGGCTATTAATTTCCCATTGACATAAACATCCAAAGGATCTCCGGCGGGTCTATCTAATTCTACAATTGAACCTTGGTTAAGCTGCATTAAGTTTCTGATGGTGATCGGTGTTTTGCCCACCTGCATTGATAAGGTAACGGGGATATCTAAAATTAATTCTAGATTAGGGTTTTGGCTCAATACTTCTTTATTCACCCCATCGTTTTGTAGTGATTCTAGATTTACTTTTTCTGGTTCAGTCATAAAATTATCCTTGGTTAGAAACCATGTCTTTTATTTTAATCCCATATTTACCATTAAACTCACCGAATTTAGCCGTATAAACGGGAATATCGTTTAGCGTCACAATACAATTTTCATTCATGGAAATAGGAATAATATCGCCTATTTTAATCATAGATAAGTCTTTAACATTAATTGTCGCTGTAGCAGGAATAACTCCTACTTCGACTTCAACGGTTAACAGTTCTTTAGTAATTGATTTTTGCCAATTATGATTTAAATCTTCCTTTTCACTTTTCAAACCTGTTCCGATAACTGATTTAATGGGTTCAAATATATTATACGGTAAAATGAAATGTACTTTACCTTCACCTGCAGACCATTTTAATTTAAAACAAGTCAATAACATCATTTCATTAGGGGCATATTGGGTCGTTAACATAGGGTTGGTTTCTAAATTTTTAAACTTAAAGTCTAGTGCGACAACAGGTGCCCAAGCTTGAGTTAAATGCTCGATGAATTTATTTAATAACAGCGTATTCATTCTATTCTCAAAAGGGGTAAATTCTCGTAAAGTATTTTTATTGATAGACAAACCACCACCAAAATAAGTTTCTACTAGATGGTATAATAATTCAAAATCAACAGTGATTAACCCTACCCCTTTTAAAGGTTGAATATTTAAAAAATTTAATGCGATAGGATTTGACAACGTTTGTTGATACTCAATGAATTTACAAGCAAAAATATTTTCAATTTCTACTACCATATCGGTATGCAAAAAACTCACTAAGGATATTTTAAAGGTTCTAATAAAACGCTCATAAATAATATCTAAAGTAGGATAACGTCCTCTTGTGATTTTTTCTTGTGAAGAAAAATCATATGACTTTAACGAAGCGTCAGTAGCAGATTCGCTTGTTATAGCGTTAATTTCTTCATTGTTTAAAACATCACTCATAATTATTGCACTATAAACGAAGTAAATAACACTTGTTCAATAATCGGATCCCCTGCTTGTTCAGTCATTAACGCTTGCAGTACCGTCAATGCTTGCTTACGCACATTTTTTTTACCCTCTTCAGTTATAATTTCATCAAATGTTTGCTTACTGAGCAAATCAATTAAACTACTTTTTATTAAGGGGCCGTACGCTTCCAATGTTTTTACTGAAGTTTTTGTGTGTGTCATTAAATCAATATCTAAAGAAACATATCGTGTTCTACCAGAAGCAGGAAGGGTAATAACGATACTAGGTCTTACTTGATAAAATTCTGGAGTTGAAGATCCTTCTGCAGATTCTCCTTCTTTACTTCCGTGCCCCCCTTCTTCTTTTTTCTCTTCTTTTGCTTCTTCCTTTTTTTCTTCTTTAGCCGCTTCTTTCTCTACGGCTTTTTTTTCTTCATTTTTCTTTGCAAGTTGATCAACTTGATGTGGCTGATTTTTCTGTGTGAGTAATAAAGTAGTTAAAACACCTAAAGAAATCATTAAGATAGAGGTGAGCCCTATAAATCCAACTAAAATCAAATTAAGTCGTTTTTTAGGAGGGGTACTTTCTGATTCATCAACTGCCGCTGTAGATTGATTCGAAAGGTTTTTATCAGATTTTTCATCTAAAGGCGGTTTTTCTGGTGATTCACTCATTGCACTTTTCTCCGGATAAAGATTTACCTCAATCCTATGCAACCTTCGTGCCATTAGATATAATTCAATAAAATCAAAGAGATGGATATATAGAAATGATTATATTGTTGGAAAATTAAATTATCTGTCAATTATTTGACAAGATGTTAGACAAAGACGCTAACCTTTCCTAATGAAAGTGGAGATTCAAGATTATCTTTTATGATATTCGTTACGCCG
Source organism: uncultured Gammaproteobacteria bacterium (assembly GCA_902826485.1). GTDB lineage: Bacteria > Pseudomonadota > Gammaproteobacteria > Berkiellales > Berkiellaceae > CADEEZ01. The sequence continues at coordinate 63,414 of CADEEZ010000006.1, read as the reverse complement.
CCTAACCGTTCATTTTCTCTTGATTCATAGTATTCTTGAGGATTTTTCCGTTGACCGTCGGATGAATGATGAAAAACATGAACATCACCAAGCGATAATGCTTGTTGATCAAATAGGTTTCTTAAGTCATTTAATGATGCTTCGATTATGGCTTTTGCCTGTAAATTGCTTGTGTAAAATGATACATTAGCTTTATTATCTAACAAATCTAGATTAATGTCCATTTTACCTAATTCTGGAGGATCAATCTTCAAAGTAACCTGATGGTTATTTTCTTTGATCATTGAAACCAAGTGTTCACCTAATTCCTTTTCAAAATGAGTTGGTGAATTTGAATTGTATTCTATGGTGCTTAAATTTTCTGTAGGGGGAGTTTCATAGAGCCTAATACCAGACTCACCTGAATTGAATTCACTCATTTCAATTGAACCATCAGGGGAAGTAAATTGATTGTGATTTTTTAATTTAAACGTGCTTTGTTGTTCTGCATGAACATTAAGCATGTTGTTTATGGTTAAATTTTGGTTCCCTAGATCATTTTTATTCTCTGAATTGTCAACATAATCAAGATCTATGTCTTTCTTGATTTCTTTGTTGGATTTATTTTTTTCTATTTCTGTGTTAGTTGTTCGTGTAGCAATAATAGGATGATATTCTTTACTGTTTTTAGTCAAATCTGGCATAGACTCTAGAATTGAGTTTTGAATCTCGATTTTTTCCGAAACTTCTGTTTCATTAGATAAATTAGGCTCTATTGAGATTTTTGGAGTTAAAATAAAATTAATTTTTTCAGAATCAGATATATTTTGTGCTTTTACATAATAAGGAAATTCTATCAATTGACTGTAAATATTAATGGCACTATCATTATTATCTGAATTGTCTTTAGGTTGATGCTTTTTTAATTCCTTGCCTGGCAATTCCTTTCCCACTTCTAGGTTAATTTTTTCCTGAACAGGCTCAGATGGGCGCTCTAAAATCTCTTTATTTAATTCAGATAGCACTTCTTTTGGGGATATATTTTCTAAATTATTCTGCAAAACATCTTCTTGTCGCTTTATTATATTAGAAAAATCATCTTTCTTTTCAATATCTTGTGAAACAAACGTTAGACTTTCACTGCTTGAATTAACAGGTGTTAAATTTATGTCCATGTTATCCCTTCATTGATTTCATCATTCAATAATGAAGAGATAGTGCAAACTACATACCAATCATTAAAGTAAATATTTTTCTAGTATCTGCTTGAGAATGGGGTAATGTGTTTTAATGAGGTTAATTGATTTAAACACTGTATTAAAGTCTTGAGTTTTGCAAGATTCTTCAATATCTTCCGCTAAACTTGAGAGGTATTTAGCCCCCATATTCGCACTAGCCCCTTTCATGCTATGGGCTATTTTCTTAATTTCTAGATATTGCTTTTCTGCTGCATATTCTTCTAGCTTAAGCACTTGTATACCTGTATCCACAATAAAAGTGTGAATAAGCATGGTAAATGAATCTTCGAGCAAAACTTTTAACTCTGATAATTTTTTTTCATCAACGGCAATTTTATTTTTATAAAAACTTGTCATATATTTAGCTGTTCTTTATATTATATTAAATAATTTGTTAAATTTGGAAGTTTCTAATATTTCTCTTACAAGCGGGTTTGGGCTCACTAAGCATACTTCAGATGAATCACCTCCAGCAAAGTCTCTTAAAAGTAAAAACATGCCTAGAGCGGAACTATCAACCATTTTAACCTCAGCAAGATCAACTGTATATTTTTTAAATATCTGATCAAATTTTTGGTAACTTTCAGTAAATTCGTTATATTGATTAAAATCAAAATTTCCTTGAAGTTGAATAATCAGCTCATCTTGTTCACCTAGCTTTGAATGCACGGTCATATTTATAACCCAATTCTATTATCTCTATCTATTGTTTTCGATTAAAAATCGTTTTACTTGAGGCTTACTCTATTCTGTTTATTTTAACAGGATCCGTTAATTAAGATTTTTATTTATGTGTATGTTCACAAATGTCTCTTGCTGACTTGCCACTTCTTCTTTGTTTTTTAAATTGGCTAATAGCATCTTTTTTTTATCTAGTAGTTGTTCTAATCCTTTTAGATCTTTGTAACAGCAAAACAAGGTGTCTTTAGCAAGAAGTATTTTTTGATGAAGTTGTTCAATTATCACATTCTGTTGTGAAATAACAGGTGAAAATTTTCCAATAAAACTATATTGATTTTTGAATTGATATCCCTTCAACCCCTGCCCAGATTGTTTTATAAAAAAATCACAATATTCATTATAGTAAGATAGAATTTCATCTAATTGATACTTCGCTTCACTATATTCTTTTTCTAGTAATGCGACTTTAGCGATAGCTGCATCATACTTTAGGAGATAAATACTTTTAATTTTTTCTAACGCATTAAGACTTGTCATAGGCGCTTTAAATTTCTTTTAAAATTTGGATGGATTGATTAAGATTAAATGATTCTTGTATGTCTTGTTTTAATAAATTATCAATAATCGGCATTTTTATGATAGCTTCATCTAGCACGGGATCAGTACCACTGGCATATGCTCCAATCATAATGAGTTCTTGATATTTTTGAAAACGTGCATATAATTGTTTAATTTTTAAAGCCGCATGCCAATGATCTGTAGGCACAATATCTTGCATGCATCTGGATAAGGATCGCTCTATGTCTATCGCGGGGTAATGACCATTTTCACTTAAGGTGCGTGACAAGACGATATGCCCATCCAATATCGCTCGGCTTGCATCTACAATCGGATCTTGATTATCATCTCCTTCAGCTAAAACAGTATAAATTGCGGTTATAGAACCCTGATTTTCTTCACTAAAACCAGCACGTTCAACCACAGCCGGTATTTTTGTAAAAACAGAAGGTGGATATCCTCTCGATGCAGGCACTTCACCTAAAGATAAAGCTACTTCTCTTAAAGATTGAGCATATCGAGTTAAAGAATCAATAACCAATAACACATTTTTATTTTGAGCACGGAAATATTCGGCAATTTGCGTTGCATAATTTGTCGCATTAATTCTTTGCAATGCAGGCGAATCAGCTGGAGAGACAACTACACAACTTTTTTTCAATCCAGCAGCCCCTAAGTTTTTTTCAATAAATTCTTTTATTTCTCGGCCTCTTTCACCTACTAATCCTACTACCACAATATCAGCAGAAGTATATCGACTTATCATTCCTAGTAAAACACTTTTCCCCACACCACTTCCGGCTATCAACCCTATTCTTTGTCCTATTCCAATGGTTAGAAGTGTATTAATTGATTTTATACCAACGTTTAAGGGATCTTGAATTATTTTTCTTGATAAAGGATTAATGAGTTCTACTTTCTCTTCAAATAATTCGACTTGTGATAAATCGCCCAACTGATCAATAGGCACGCCCAAGCCATTGACAACCCTCCCTAATAGCCCTTTTCCAATTGGAAATCTTTTAGCAAAGCCTGATGACCAAACTGCACTTCCTGGCAAAAGACCTTCTATGCTTTCTCTTGGCATTAAATAAGTTATTTCTTTATTAAAACCAACAACCTCAAGTTCAATTTTATTTTTACGTTGCGTTTCTGTAAAACAGATATACCCAATAGGAACATGCAAACCTTTCGCTTCAATCATTAAACCAGAAAGTTTAGATATTTCACCATGAGATTTTATTTGATTGTCAAGGTCAATATTTATAATTTTTTCATGCAAATTACTTAAAAACATTATTCTGAAACCTTTTGAACAATAGAATTAAAAATGTCATCTATGTTGTATTCAAACTTAGTAAAATCTGACTTTAATTTTATACTACCAATAGATAAAGTGGGATCTATCCCCACATCTACTTCTTTATCAGTTTCATTAGTGCTTATTTTTTTTATGGTTTCTAAATCATTGGGATGGACTTTAATTTTAATAGATTCATTCATGTCAGGTATTTTGCTAAGCATTTCTTTTAATATTTTTTCAATCAGAGATTTATTAATCGTTAATTCATGATCAATCACTTTTTTTGCTACCATCATAGCAATATCGGATAATACATACTCAGCATCTTTAATCAAATCAACTTTAATTTTACTCAATTCATATATAATTCGTTTCGCTTGGGATATTTGTACATCATATTCTTGTTCAGCCTTCATTAAGCCTTCTTGATACCCTTTATCAAAACCATCTTGTTTTTGTTGATTAGCTAAAATTATATCTTGATAATTTTTAGTTTGCGTTGAAGCCGCTTCATCTATTTGAGGTGGAATCCAAGCTTGAATGGGGTTTTTGGATTGCATCAAACCATCTCCTCACCTTTATTGCCTAAATTAATTTTTCCTTCTTCTGCTAGACGCTTTGCAATCATCACAATTTCTTTCTGAGCTAATTCCACTTCTTTAAGTTTTACAGGGCCTTTTGCTTCTAAATCATCCTTAAGCAACTCACCGGCTCTTTTAGACATATTTTTAAAGACCAAGTCTTTAATTTCTCCATCTGCACCTTTTAATGCAACCACCAGTACTTCAGTGGAAATTTCTCTCAGTAAACTTTGAACACTTTTATCATCTAATGATTTTAAATTGTCGAAGACTAACATTAATTCTGCAATATTGTCTGCAATATTTGCATCGACTAATCTTATTTTATCTAAAATAATTTTATCCTGATTTGGACGTACATTATTTAAAATTTCTGCAGCCCTTTTAATTCCGCCTAAGGGCTGATCTTGTTGTATAGGGGTTGCGTTCAATTGTTGTTCAACGACTAAATTCAATTCTTCTAATGCTTCAGGATGAATGACTTCTTGCTGCGAAATTTTAATTAAGATATCAATTTTGGCTTCTTCTGAGAATAAATCTAATATTTTTCCGCTTTGCTCAGGATCAAGATAACTTAGTATTATTGCTTGAACACGAGGATGTTCATTTTTAATAAATTCAGCAACCGTTTTGGGATCCATCCAACGAAACATGTCTAATCCTTTAGCCTGGCCTCCTCCTGAAATTTTATCAATAATCCCTTTGGCCTTACTTTCGCCTAATGCTTTGATTAACACTTCTTTTACTTGTTTGTCATTGTCTAACCCAAAAGGACTTTGTTTTTTTATTAATTCTAAAAATGAATGAATCACTTTATTGATTTTATTTTTATCAATATTTTTTAATTCTGCCATAACTGTACTAAGTTGTTGAACTTCTTTTGGGCCTAAATGTTTAAGCACTTCAGCGGCTTCTTTGGTTCCAATACTCATTAAGAGAATGGCGGCTTTTTCTATGTCTTTAACTTCAGAATCCATGTTAATCCGTTCCTACCCAATTTTTAACGACCTGTGCGACCTTTTTAGGATCATCAGCAACCATCCCTTTTATGGCATCAAATTCTCTTCCCGGGGGTAATTCATACTGCATTTGATTAATTTGTTTAGCTAATAGTTGCTGATCTGCACTAATTTTTGATAGATTTTTTAAAATAGGTCTTAGTACAATAAAGATAATAATTAACACCACTAAACCAGCCGCCAATTGCTTTATAATGGGATAAAACCAATCTTGCTCATAAATAGGTAGGGGTTTAAGATCTTCAATCGGTTCAGCTTGGGCAAATGACTGGTTGAGAATTTGAATTTTGTCCCCTCGACTTTCATCAAAACCAATTGCTTCTTTTGCCAAAGCGGTTATTTTAGTTAACTCTTCAGGTGTGTAAGGCGCTTTAGTTGGTTTGCCTTGCTTATTGAAAGTTAATTTGTCATCAACTATTATCGCTGCAGATAGTTTGATTAATTTACCTGGTATATGTTGCGTATATGAAATTTTTCTATCAATTTCATAATTACGGGATATTTGTTGTTGATGCGTTTGATTGCCACTACTTTTAGCCTCAGATTTACCCTCAGCATCTGTGCCGGGTTTAGCTGCCGCAGGTTTTTCTGCCGCTTTTGGTGTGGGAGGATTAGTGGGCGTATTAGACAATGAACCTGGTATACCTGAAGTGGCTAGATCTGAGCCCTTATCAATATTTAATGTTTTTTCACTCCGTATTACAGGTGTTTCTTTATTATAATTTTCTGCTGTTTCTTCTACAGAGGTATAATCTACTACGGCAGTTACTTCTGTTTTGACTCTCCCCTCTCCAACGATAGGGCTAAGTAACTGATAAAGTCTGTCTGAATAAGTCTTTTCTATGTTGCGAGTAAAATTGAGTTGTTGTGATGCTTTTGCTAATCCATCTTCACCTTGAGAAGATAATAGATGACCGTTTTGATCTACCACAGACACTTGTTGCGGTGTTAAACCTTGAACACTCGATGCAACAAGCTGAACAATGGCTGAGATTTGATCTGATTGTAATTGATGCCCAGGGTATAAATTCACCAACACAGAAGCAGATGCAGGCTGTTTATTTCTTATAAAACTTGATTGCTTGCTTATAGCCAAATGAACACGAGCAGATTTCACGGTTGAAATGGCAGAAATCGTTCTTTCAAGTTCACCTTGGAGTGCTCGATGATACCTTGTTGCCTCTATAAATTGAGAAGACCCCAATCCGGATTCTTTATCCAGCAATTCAAAACCGGTGCCTGATAACACACTGACACCATTTTGAGCCAATTTAAGCTTTGCTTCCATTTTTTTATTACTGGGCACCATGACGACCCCAGAATGATCATCAATTTTATATAAAATGCCACTTCTATCTAGCGCATCCACAATTTTACTGGTGTCTTGAATCTCATTAGAACTGGACAAGGGAACAAAATCGGGTGATTTAGACCAAAGTACTATGTAAAAACCTAGTGCAATACTAAGGGATAAACCAACGAGTAACCCAAGTTGTTTTACTATTGGTAAAGCCTGAAATCCTGTAACCGCACTATTTTGAGCCATTTTTTACACTCACTAAATTGGCATATTCATAATTTCTTGATACGCATTAACAAATTTATTTCTTACTTGCGATGCTGCTTGCAATGAAACTTCCGCTTTTTGAATGGCTACCATCACATCACTTAATTTTGTACTAGGGTCGCCAGATTCAAACTGATTAGATAAAGATGAAGCATTGTGTTGCTGCTGATTGATTTCTTCTAAACTGTTTTTTAATACGTCACCAAAATTTGGTGTTTGCTCTGAATCTACTTGAAGTGATCCTGGGTTTATGCTCACTTTCTGTGTGTTCATTTCTTGAACCATTGAACGCATTTGGCTTAATAATTGACCTGCATCAATTTTATTCATAACCACCCCATTTCTTTCATTTTGGCCAATTTATAACGTAATGTTCGTGTGCTGATGCCTAATTTCTTAGAGACTTCGGTTCTGTTATCTTTACATTCAATTAACGTAGACTGAATAATCTCAAATTCTTTTTTATCTAATTCTTGACCTAAAAACACTTCTGATTTTATGTTTTTTTTACTCTCTTCAAAATCATCAAAAACAATATCTTTAGCTAAGATGGTTTTGCTATCAGAAAATATTTTTGCCCTTAAAATTACATTTTGTAACTCCCGAATATTACCGGGCCAATCGTATTGTATTAATTTATGTATGGTTTCTTCTGCTAAACTCATTCCTTCAGATAAAAACCGCTGTGCTATAGAAAAAATTTCGTCTTTACGCTCTCTTAAGGCAGGTAACAAAATGGGGAAAACATTTAATCTGTAAAATAAATCTTCTCTGAAACGACCCTCTTGCACTTCTTTCTTTAGATTTCTGTTTGTGGTTGCAATAATTCTAACATCAATTTTAAAAGGTTTTTTTCCACCAATTCTTTCTACTTCTTTTTCTTGAATGACTCTTAATAGTTTTGCTTGCAAAGCCATTGGCATTTCAGTTATTTCATCGAGTAACAGAGTACCTTTGTCTGCTAATTCAAATTTTCCTGGAGTGGTCTGACAAGCACCAGTAAAGGCACCTTTTTCATAGCCAAACAACATAGATTCAAGCATGTTTTCTGGGATTGCTGCACAATTGATACCAATAAAAGCTTGATCTGCTCGATTAGATTGATTATGAATATATTGAGAAAGCACTTCTTTCCCTGTTCCGCTTTCGCCTGAAATAAGAACAGATATATTTTGAGCAGCCACTTTTAAGGCTAATTGATATATTTGTTTAATTTTTTCATTCAAAATAATCGGATGGTGTGAATTTTGTGATTGAGTATACTCGATTTTTTTTAGTGGCTCTACTAAACTTTTATCTTCCAAACAAAAAATAAGCTGTCCATTTTTATCCCCCATTGGCTCAGTATTAAATGAGACAATATGTGCATTCACTTTAAATAATGAGGCATTTTCAGTCGGTTGAATAATGTCATTGAGGATATCAGACCATTGCTTATTGACCAATTCAACATTAAACATATCTACTGCAATTTGATTTGCGTAAAAAATAATCCCTTTAGGCGTTAGACCAATAACGCCTATGGGAAAGGGCAATGTTGAATTCAATCTTGTTATATTCATGATTCTTTTTTAACATTATTAATTAGCTGATTAACTAGTTGCAATCACCGTGCCATCAAAATATATATTAAATAAATCAAAAGCTTACAGAGGATATAGGGGGTAATTACCTTGAAAAAAACTTAAAGCGTACATGAGGTGACTTTATTTTGACACTAATTGATGTTTCCTCATTTTTTCAACAAGCGTCGTGCGCCGCATATTGAGTTTGCAGGCAGCGTGTGCCACTACGCCGTTTGTCATTGATAAGGCTTGTTTAATATACGTTACTTCTAAATTAACCAACAAGTTTTTTAAATCTATCCCTTCGATTGGTAAATTGGCCGAATGGGGGAAATGCCCAGCTGCGATCATTTGCATAACATGATGTTCAGTGGATTTAGCATACTGGGTATTTGCCATGACCACTCTGTCAAAATCACTGTTCAGTAAGCTTTGATGAAAAATACCACTCATTTCTTCATGAAAGGTCTCTGGCTGCGTTCTAAGGTATTTTTCAGGCAAATCATCAATCAAAATTTCCTTGTCGGCATGTGTAATAGAAAGACGTTCAATTAAATTTGAAAGCTCTCTGATATTACCAGGCCAGGCATAATTTTTGAGCCAATTAATTGTCTCGGTAGAAAATTGAATTTGATAGTTTAATTTTTGTGAAATACTGTATATAAGATCGGGCAAATCTTCCATTCTTTCTTTTAAAGGTGGCATGTCAATAGGAAAGACATGTAGCCGGTAATATAAGTCTTCTCTAAACAATCCTTGTTGTATTGCTTTTTCTAAATTTTTATTAGTCGCCGCAATGATGCGTACATTAGCATGAATGGATTTATTTGATCCGACCCGCTCAAACTTTTTTTCTTGCAACACTCTTAACAATTTAATTTGCATTGAAAGAGGCATATCGCCAATTTCATCAAGAAATAAAGTCCCATTTTCAGCTAACTCAAAACGACCAATACGTGTGGTAATCGCGCCAGTAAAAGCCCCCTTTTCATGTCCAAAAAGCTCAGATTCAAGCAACTCAGAAGGGATAGCGCCGCAATTAAGCGCCACGAAAGGGGTATGCGCTTTTTTTGATATTCCATGAATGTTTCTGGCGACTACTTCTTTTCCGGTACCTGATTCACCTAAAATAAGAATACTAACATCTGTATTAGCTACCTGATGTATCAGGTTTTTAATTTTATTGATGGCTAAACTGTTACCCGCAATCTCCGGCAAAAATAAATTATCTTCTTCACAAGAAGCACTGGTTATTTGTTTGGTTGCATTTAAGCTCATGACTAAGCCTTTATTAAAAATAATTTATAGCACTTCTTAATTAATAGTCATAAAACAGGCATTTCGTCAAATAAATGGCAATCAATCATAAAGTGCTAAGGCTTTCTTTCCCTTTTGAATTAAGATTAACTCATCCAGTAATAAGGCTTGTTGAGTATTGAGCAGCGCTATCGTAAATTCGACTTGAGTGAGCATTTCTTTTAATTCTTCTCTCTCAGTTGAAGAGATTAATTTTAAGAACTCATTAGAGGTCAAGAGTAAATTAATGTTTTCAGATTGTTCAAACTGTTGATTTTGGATAGATTCAATTATTTTTTTAATAACATGGTTTACATCATTAACCATTTGAAATTTCATCCCATCCAGATTTTACTGTATTTAATAAATGGATAACTTCATCTAAAATAGATGTTTCATTTTTAAAATTAGCTTCTACTAACCTCCTGGTCATGTATTCATATAAGTTAAATAAATTTTCGGCAACCTCGCCCCCTTTATCTTTATTTATACTTGCCTGAAGGCCATCAATAATTGAAATCGCATGACTGATATTTATCCCTTTATGCTCGAGATTTTTTTGTTCCATAAATTGCTTTGCGATAACAATTTTTTCAATTGCACCGCGAAGCAATAGCTCGACTAATTTGTGTGCGTTGGCTTCATTGACGGATGACTCAAGATTATTATCCTGGTAGGATTTTAAAGCCTTAGAATATGACATTTTATCTCCATTTTTATTTTTTAATTGTATTAGGCTCAGGCAACCCATCAATTGCTCTTTTTAGAAAATCGCCCAAACTATTTAGTCCAGATACTATTGAATCCATCGCTGTAAACTGGGCAATAAGTCTTTGTTCTAATTTCTGTAAGCGCATTTCTAAATCAATCCTTTGTTTTTTAATATCTATAATGCCTTCGTTCATTCCAATAATTCGCGAATATAAAACACCGCCCGTTTTAGTAAAGGCAGTCAATGCATTATCCATTCTCATCGCCAACCCATCTTCCTCATTAGAAAATAATTTTCCTACACCATCATAGTCTTTATCTAGGCTAGCTTGAAGTTTTGCGGAATTAATTTCTAATTCTCCTGTTTTAGCATTGGTCGTTATGCCAATTTGAGACAACAACTTAAAACCTATCGTGGTTTCTGTAGAAATGGCCGTATTAATTTCTTTGCGCAAACTTGCTTGTATTCCGCGAACCGTTGCATCGCCAATTAATACACCGGCTTGACCTTCGAATCCATTAGATTGATATCCAGATAAATCTGTAATAATCGATATTGCTGAATTATAACTGTTCACAAATTGGGTAATTTTAGAGGCGGTTGAAGCTTTGTCTAAGGTTAGGTTCATTTTATAGTCAATATTGGGATCTGCTTTAACCAAATTAATTGTCACGCCCTCAATCGCATCCTCTATGTTATTTTCAGAAGCCGTTACGGTCAGGTTATCAATTTTAATTGAAGCATCTGAAGCCGCTTGCAATACAGTTAATTTACTGGTAATAAGTTGAGATAATCCAGTGTTATCAGTATTATCTGCATCTGAATCCCCCGTCACAGAAACTGTAAAACTGTTGTCTAGCCCTGTTTTCTTAGCCGATAAGATTAATCTTGTCCCAGAATCAACGGTAACCAAATTTGCACTCACACCTACGTCACTAAATGATTCATTAATTTTATCTTTGATACCTGAAAGACTTTGATTTTGAGTACCAATATCTAATGAATAACTTGTGCCATCTATCGTAAAAATGAGCGTACCTGTTCCCACAACAGAAGAAGGTGAAGCAAAATCTACAGAAGCTGATTTTTGGGCTTTAGCTAAACTATTTACCTGTATATTATATGAGGCTGATTTTATATTACTCGACTTGACACTGGCTGTAAAAATAGCATTGTCTTGGCTTGTTGCGGTTCTTTTTGTTAATTCATCTATGTCTTTTAAAGTACTTAAACTTTGTTTAAAATCACCTAAAGCATTTTTTAGATTTGAATAACCTGTGATTTTATTTAACTTTGTGGATTCGTCTTTGTCTAATTTTTTTACTCGTGCTTCCCCTTCGGCCGCAACAAGCTTATCGATTAAACTTCGAATATCAATACCCGAACCGGCACCCATGGAAGAAATACTAGGCATAATAAAATTTCTTACTTATACAAGATGTAAGTTAGCTATACATATATGATAGTTAAAAAAAGAAAAACAGGCACGTTTGACGGCGCCTGTTTTTATGAACAGATAACAGATTAACGAAGCAAAGACAATACGTTTTGTGGTAATTGATTTGCTTGTGCTAACATCGCAATACCTGCTTGTTGCAGAATTTGAGACTTAGATAAATTTGCTGTTTCTACAGCAAAGTCCGCATCTAAAATTCGTGAACGAGCAGCTTGAAGGTTTTCAACATTATTGTTTAAGTTCGCAATCGTTGATGAAAAACGATTTTGAATCGCACCTAAACCTGCACGCACTTCAGATATTTGTGATAATGCACCATCTAATACTGAAATCGCTGATGTTGCACCTGCAATTGTACTTACATCAACCTGACCAACGTCGCTCAATGTAGATGTATTAGCTGAGTTTGCAATGCCAGAAAATAACGACATACCCGCTCCGCCAACACCATCAATTGAAGACGACACGTTAAATGCAGCTGAAGAAGAAAAGCTCACTTCACCACCCACAACAGTCGATCTAAACATTGACTTGGCACCACCATCATATACCTTAACAGCTGTACCAGAATTGGTATCCGGATTACCTGTTACCGTTAATGATTGTTCAACCGGTGCAACCACGGTGCTGCCTGTTCCACCAACTGCTGCAGCTGCTGGATTAGCATAATTTACTGCACCACTATGAGTGAAATTTTCAATCTTAATATCTTTACCATTTGCATGTGTTAAGACAATTTCAGAATTGTTTGCACCTGAGGCCGCTGTAATACCTGTTAAACCTGATACGTCGTTAATTTTCTTAACAAGTGAACTCATATCAGTGGTAGTAACAGTTGAGCTAACAGCAGCACCTGTGTTGTTATCGCCATATAAATTAAACCCAATTGTACCATTGGATGATAAGGCAGAAAGTTTAACAATGGTTTGAGCAGTTGCTTTTACACCAGTTGTACCAGAAAGCGCATTCACACCAGTAGCAATACTGTCGGCTGCTTGGTTATCTGACACAGCTACTGTACCTGCACCATTTGCACCAATAACAGATAAAGTTTGTGCAGCAACAGAGTTTAACAAGCTTGAGGCTGTTGTGGTTGCATTACCAAAACCATCTGTGATTGTACCCATACCAGCTGCAACAGTTGTTACACCTGTGGTGTTAATAATAGAATCCACATCTGATGTAACTGTATAACCTTTATCAAGTGCAAGGTCTACTCTACCACCAAATGTAGTTGTTTGTGTTGCAACAAGTGTTGTTGCAGCAGCGCCATCAAGGCCCACCATATTAAATACACCCGTACCGGCTGTGCTTGCAAATACTAAATCTCTACCATTTAAAGAACGAATAGTAAGACTTGTACCATCGCTGACGGCATACAAACCAGCTGATGAACGAAGTGCTGCAAAACTTGCATCCGTATTGATAAGGGTTGCAATGCTGTTAACAGTCGTATTTGCTGCATCAGTTGCATCATCGATGGCAACACCATTGAGCGTTATCACCGTTGCGGTATTCATCGTAGCTAAGGTTGAAATCGTAACTTCATTATAACCACGCGCATCTACACCATCTATATTGGCGTTGATATTAGCCGCGATTGTGAAAGCAGAGGCATTAGCAGCAACCGATTGTGTTTGTGTGTTTGTTACACCGGCACTGTTGGTATGGCTAAAAGTGAATACAGATGCAGCATAACCATTTGTGGCCGCATTCGCTTGAGCAACCCCAACTTCAGCACCTAAGCCCGCATCACCTGTTCCGTTATGTACCCCAACATACACTTGTTTGCTTGTAGCCGATTCAATACCATGTGCATTACTGGTTTTAACTTCGTTACTACCAATTGCAGTGGCACGTATATCGCGGATTGAGAAACCGATATTTTGATTGGCTTCAGCACCTACTTGGAAAAGTGCATTGGTTAATTCACCATTAAGAATTTTAAGTCCGTTAAAGCTTGTTGTGTTTGCAATACGGCTTAATTCTTGTTTTAACTGATTTACCTCAGATTGAATGGCTTGTCTATCTGAAGAAGAGTTTGTACCATTAGCAGCCTGAATAGCCAACTCACGAGTACGTTGTAAAAGGTTAGTGGTTTCACCCAATGCACCTTCAGCTACCTGCGCTAACGAAATTGCATCGTTTGCATTTCTAGAAGCTTGTGAAAGTCCTTGAATTTGTGAAGTGAAACGTACGCTGATCGCAAGACCGGCGGCATCATCTTTTGAACTGTTAATACGCAAACCTGAAGATAATCTTTGTAAAGATACCTGCAATGAAGCGCCTGATTTATCTAAGTTACGTTGTGCATTCAATGATGCAACGTTGGTATTAATAATTTGTGGCATAAAATGCTTCTCCTAGAAGGAATTAAACTTAGCGGATATACAACAAAAAATGCTTGTATTTACCGCTCCCAGGTTCAGTATCGACAGGTGGTTGAAAGCCTTTAGGAAAAATAAATTTTATTTTACTGGCATTCATGCAGGGATGAATATAAAATCAGATATATTATACTATATATGTAATATATAATTATCGAAGATAATTAAAAATGCTTAAGCTTTGTATGTGCACAAAACTTTTTTGAGCCGCTTCTAATACAAAAGCGGCTTGAGTGAGCGCAGTGATGGCTTCGCCATAATCAAGGTCTTCGATTTGACTTAATACTTCTTTTGTCATCAATTCAAACTCTAATTGAATGTCTTGTTGACTTTGCGCAACGTTTAGACTCGATCCAACGATTGATTGCATTCGAGAAAAATTATTCTGGGCATTTGCTAAATTAGACAACCCAATCCCTACTTCATAATTTAACCGATTCGAGTCTTTGCCATAATTTTTTATTGAATTCATTAAGTTGTCAATAGTTTTAAATATATCTTGGTAAGCAGGTTTTTCAGCACTTAAATTAAATACATCTCCCGATTGCGGTATACCACTTAAGGTTAAGCGAAATTCTTTAAAATCAATCACTTCTCCTGACGTATACGTTAAATCCTTAAACCCTTCAATAGGTTGGGATGGATTACTGTCATCTATAATGCTAAAAGTTGTTCCACCAGCTCCAAAAATGATACTATAGTTAGGATTTAAATTACTGATAGGGGAAATGACCTCTGCCTTTATCATACTTGTGCCCGCATTGGTTGAAGGGGCAAAATTACCAGCTACAATACCAATATCAGCTGGATTAGCCCCACCAACTTGAATGGGAGAGCCTGACCGTAAAAGAATCCCCGCTCTTTGTACTTGATCTAAACTCGCGCCACCACTTAAATCAAAATTACCAAAACTTGCAGCACTTGCTCCATTCGTTTTTATTTGAATATTACGACCATCTGCTGCATTAAGCATAATAGCTGTTCCCGCTCCACCAGGCTGAGTTGCGATGACTCCCGTCACATCACTGTTAAGATTAATGGCATTAATTAAAGAAGTTTCTGATCCTACCGGATCAATAATAGCTACTTGATTAATCGAAAACTGATTAGCTGCAATTGCAGCTGGGGTAAATACCCCTAAATTCACTTGATTAGAAAGCACACTTGCCCAAGTTTTGTGATCTGAATTAAGTGTGTTTATCGCCGTTGCAAAAGCAATTGCCGATCCGCTTGAATCTGTCGTGGATAGGCCATCTGATATTGAACTGGGTATACTGATGCCATTGATAATTAAATCAACATTCGATAAAGTAGGTAAAGTAGATGAATTTATTAGCCCAGAATTAGCAGAGCTTACAACAGCTGCTCCTGATTTTAAGATTGCTGATATATTTTCATTATCAATATTAAAAAAGAGTGTTTTGCCTATTAAATTTGAAGAAATTTCAGCTGAAGGACCTAATTTAAGCTGTCTTTGGCCATCATCTCCCTGATATACCACTGATCCATCATTTGTAATTTTTAGGGCAGGTACATTCCCCTTAAATCCTGAAAAAGCATAGTCACCATTAGAATCTTTGGTGTTAGATAAAGAAAATAACTCTTTTTTTCTTACTTCTATTTCTTGCACAATGGCGTATCTATCTGTATCGGATAATGCGCCACTTCCGGCCTGCACGGCAAGTTCAGAAATTCTTTGAACAATATTAACTGATGAACTCAAAACAATTTCTTGTTGTTCAAGCATATTTTTAGCATTTGTGCAATTTTTTTGATAAATGCTAGAAACGTTTAACTCTTCTTTTAATAACATCGCTTTACTTGCACCAACTGGATCGTCAGAAGGCGTAAATATTTTCTTACCACTTGCAATATGCACTTGTAATTGAGAAACGGCAGATTGTTTATCTAGCATTTCATTAACTGATTTTGAATAAATTTGTATACTTGATATACGCATATTTTATCTCATAAAAGTATTCATTAAAATATCAAACATATTTCTTGCTGTCGACACTAAATGTGCAGAAGCAGCGTAAGCTTGTTCAAACTTCATTAAATGTGCCGCTTCTTCATCTAAGTTGACGCCCGAATAATTATCTTTTCTAGCTTTTACAGAAGCTAATAAACTTTCTGAAGCTTCCAGATTAGTTTTTAATTTAGATGTTTCATTTGCAATACTTCCCACTAATTGAGTATACGACTCTTGAAAACTTGCATTTTTAGAGGACATTACTTTTTTATTTTGCAATTGACTGATCATCAATCCATTACGATTATCGCCTACGGCATTGTCATTATAATTGACGGTAAAGACATCACCTTTTTTAGGATTTCCCGATATAGCCAATCTGTAACCTGGATCAAAAACGTAGGTTGGCGAAAAACCAGGTTGATTATAATTTGTTGTTGAGCCCATAGGGAAGATAATATTGGTTTCTTTATTAAAATCATATTCTTGAATTGGACCAATTTGAATACCTGCGCCAATAGTAGAATCAATTACTTTATATTGAGATTCCGAGATAAATTCAATCTTTAGTGGAGGAGAAAGTCTTTTCTTGGTGGTAAAACTATTCCCATATTGATCCGAGTCTCCTATAGGCGTGCCATCTACATTTTCAACACTATAAACCAAGATACTGCCATCCCCTTGATTCGATACACTAGATTGAACCCTGACAGGCATTGCTAAGGCTATTTTTTCAGGCTGATAAATTTTTAAAGAAAAAAGTTTAGATGCGACACGAGTAGGATGGAGCTCATACACATCTCCCGCCTTTATGGTTCCATTTTGCAAAGAAATGGTTAAGCCATCAACTTTAAAATAGGGTGTGGTCGATTGACCAATCGTTTGATTATCTTCCAATCTTTTAAGATTGTAATAATGACCATCATAAGTAAGTTGATAATCACTTATTGTCAAACTAGAAGTTAATACCGGGTATTCACCTGAAACAAATCCGACAGATAAAGGGTTTGTCCCAGAAAGAACTATTTCCCCTTCTTCTTTTAATAATTTTACCATGCTTCTTTGTGTTAGATCATTGGCCGCCGTAGATAAAGAAAAATTATCAAAACTGGCTAACACTGTGGTGCCATCAGTTTTTAATTGAATATTTCGGCCATCTTTTGCAATTAAATTAATTTCTCCATTTGAATTAACAAATGCCTCAACGCCAGTCAAATTACTTTGAGCATTAATATCGATGACTAATCTATCCGGTGTCGTGCCTGCTGAAACGATATTGATATTATTAATACTAAATTGACCCGCAGTAATATTGCCCGTTGTAAATTCACCTAAGAAAATATTATTAGGTTCAGCACTCGCGTGTACACCATGGTATAAAAATGAATCGTTAATGGCTTTAACGGTAGCTATGGCACTTGCTCTATTATCACTACTTGAAAGCGTATCATCAGACAGTAAAGCGGTACGAATATTCACACCGTTAAGTGACAACGCAGTGTCAGTACTAAGATAATTTAAAGTGCCAGATGCTTGAGGTAACTCACCATTTGAAAAGAGTGTGTTATTTAAATCGTTTGAAATGTTAATCGTATCAACTGTTACTTTAATAATTCCATCTCCAGTATTTATTATACTCGGTACGGCTCTTTGTAAGCTTAAACTCGCGTCATTATAATCTGTAAATAATTTCCCACCAAAATCGCCTTTTATATCTAGCCCTTTTTGATGCTGTTGGTTCAAAACATTGGAAATACTCATGGCTAATCTGCCAAGTGAATTTAAAGTGGTTTTTAAAATAAGATCGCGAGATGACATTGTGCCACCTAATTTCCCCCCAGAGATATTATTGGTGATATCTTGCAAAGATCCATTTGAGGAAATAACAACATCAATTTTACTTGCATCATTCACGTTGTTTCTAGTACTCAAATCACTAGCCATGCCACCAATGACCAAGGATTGACCGTTCCCAATAAATACGTTAATGGAGCCATCGTCTTGTGTCGTTGTACTAACATCTACCATAGAGGCTAAATCGTTTATTAAACCATCTCGTTGATCAAATAAATCATTTGGTATATTTACATTGGTTCCATTTGATAACGATAATATTTTAACATTAATATTAGCAATACTTTTTGTAATGCCATTAATTTGCTCTACGGTATATTTAACTTGCGCATTTATGTTACTGTTTTCCGATATCCCTTTATCATACAAATCATTAAATCTGCTTTGTAATACGGCACATTTTGATATAAACAATTGTCTAGTTGGAATACTATTAGGATTGCCATTTAATTCTTCCACTGCACCAAAAAAATCACTTAATGATTGTGCAACACCGGTATTTTGATCCCCTAATATTTTGTCGACGTGTCCAGCATATTCTGCACTGGCCGTCAGCTCATTTTTCAATGAGGTATTTTGACGAACAGAATCTAATAAAAAAGTATCTAACACGCGTCTTGTGCCGACAACTTGAACCCCTGTGCCAGTGTAACCATTCCCTGTTCTAATCGGAGGCCTTGAAGATAAATCTGTAATTTGTCGATTATAATCGGGATTGTTGGCATTGGATATATTATGCCCAATAGTATCAAGCGTTGTTCGAAGTGCCGTTAAACTAGAGGTAGCAATACCGAGTAATTCACTGCTCATGCGTCTTACCACCCAAATCTTTGCTTAATTGTTTTATTAATATTTCTGATAAACCAACGCCGTTATTTTCCGATAATTTGCTTGCTAATTGATGATCGTACATATCTTGATAAAAATCTTCTGTTTGATTAGAAAACATTTCTGATTTCATTGATGCATTTGCTTCACGCATTGATTTTAACACCATGTTAACAAACATAGATTCAAATTGTTGTGCGGCAACTTTAATGGCTTCAGGATCTTGATTTCCGGCTTTATTTTCAAGATTTTTCAAACCCACAAAATCGTGATAATGTACTGGATTTACCATATTAAATCACCTCCAATTCTGCTTTAAGTGCACCCGCTTGTTTGAGCGCTTCTAATATTGCCACTAAATCGCCTGGTGCCACCCCTATCTGGTTTATGGCTCTCACAATCGACTCTAATGAAACATCAGGTTGTAATAAAAACATACGGCTCTTATCTTGGGTAACCACCACATCACTTTTATTTACTTCAGCCGTAACACCCAATGAAAGGGGTTGAGGTTGACTCACATCTTTATTTTCAGTAATGGTTACCGTGAGGCTACCATGCGTAACAGCAGCCGGGCCTACCATCACATTTTGACCAATAATAATGGTTCCTGTTCTTGAATTAATCACAACTTTAGCAATCGGAATCCCTACTTGTACCTCTAAATTTTCAAGTGCTGAAATAAACATGACTTTTTTATCTTGATCTTCGGGCAAATATACAAAAACAGATGTGGCATCTAAGGCCCGTGCTGTTTGAGG
Organism: uncultured Gammaproteobacteria bacterium; assembly: GCA_902826485.1. GTDB lineage: Bacteria > Pseudomonadota > Gammaproteobacteria > Berkiellales > Berkiellaceae > CADEEZ01. The sequence continues at coordinate 43,657 of CADEEZ010000006.1, read as the reverse complement.
CCCCATATATTTATTAATGGTATCTGATAAGGCTTTTGCCGTACTAAAATCAGAACGGTTTAAATTAAATGTTAAAGATTGAGCACATTGAAAAGGAGAAGGGACTTCCGCTTCGATAATCGCACCATTGGGTATACGACCTACGACAGGTAAGTTAACGGTGATCTTAGAACCGTCTTCCCCTGATGCCGACAATCCTCCTACCACTAAATTGCCCTGTGCAACAGCGTATATATTACTGTCCATTCCTTTTAAGGGGGCCAATAATAATGTTCCCCCTCTTAAACTTTTTGCGTTACCTAAAGAAGAAACTGTCACATCAATTTTTTGGCCCATCTTAGCAAAAGCTGGCAGCTCGGCATGCAATGAAACCGCGGCAACATTTTTGATACCTGGCGTAATACTAGCAGGAATGGTCACGCCCAATTTATCTAATAGACTCTTGAAAGATTGCTTAGTGAATGCTTCATTGTCACCCGTGCCATCTAAACCTACAACTAAGCCGTATCCGATTAAATGATTTGATCTTACCCCACTTATTGAGACTAAATCTTTAATTCTTTCTGCATGAACGGGTGCAACAAAAAGTAAAATCAGCAACACTAAAATGCTTTTTTTTATAATGGCCATAATTTACTTCCTAGTATTTTCATCATCCAGCCAGGTTTATTCGTATTATGCATGTCACCCCTACCACTATACGTAATTCTTGCATCCGCTATGCGACTCGACGCGATAGTATTATCAGGGGTAATATCTTGAGGGCGTACAATACCCGAAATCCGAATGTACTCGTCCCCTTGAGTTAAAGTAATCCATTTTTCACCTCTAATGAATAAGTTGCCGTTAGGGTGAATTTGTGTAACCGTGACAGTAATGGTACCATTTAAGCTATTGCTTTGATTACTATCGCCTTTTCCATCAAAAGATCTATCTGCATTTATATTTGTAGATAGATTAAGATTATCCGTTGTAATAAGAGGTATCGGTAATTGTTTTGGTAAATCAAATTTTGCACTCGTTCCTAAAAGCTGAGGATCTAAAATAGTCGCCGTTGCTTTCTTATCTAATTTAGTTTCAGAATTTTTTTTAGCCGCCGTTACTTCAGTTAGTACGACTGTAATAATGTCGCCAATTTGTTTGGCTTTCAAATCTTCATATAAAGCAAGGCCTCTGTTTCCCAAAAATAAGGACCCATTCTGGGGTGTTACTTCCTTTTGATATTCTGGTATTACTGGCGAAAACCTGGGATCACCTGGTTTTTCATAAAGACGACCACAACCAGATAACACCACACAAAATAAAACTGAGATACTAAAAAACTTAATGAGTTTGAGCATTAAAGCACCTGTGTAACAAATTCAAGCATTTTATTAACCGTTTCAACTGAACGCGCATTCATTTCATACGCTCTTTGTGTTTCTATCATTCGAACTAATTCTTCAACGACATTTACATTTGAACTTTCAAGTGAGCCTTGAAATAACGTTCCTATCCCTTGCTGGCCCGGAGTCGTAATTTGAGGTGTACCACTTGCACCAGATTCTATGAAAAAATTTTCGCCCATTGGTTGTAAGCCTGCAGGGTTAATAAAATCGGCTAATTGTATGGTTCCAATTTGAGTAGGAGAACTATTACCTGCAACCATGGCTGAAATAGTGCCATCTTGTCCAATCGTAATACTTTGTGCATTAGCCGGTATGGTGATAGCCGGAATTAATTGATAACCACTTGGCGTAACAATTTGACCTTGTGAATTAAGTTGAAAGTGTCCATCTCTTGTATAAGCGGTAGAACCATCTGGTCTTAATATCTGGAAAAAACCTCGTCCATTAATGGCTAAATCAAGCGGATTTTCGGTTTGAACCATACTGCCTTGACTATGCATTTTTTGGGATGCCGTCACAATAACCCCTGTACCTAACATCAAGCCTGAAGGTAATTCTGAAGATTGTGAGGAATCTGCACCAGGTTGACGAATATTTTGGTACATGAGATCTTGAAAAACAGCTCTGTCTTTTTTAAATCCGGTGGTTGAAACGTTGGCAAGATTATTCGAGATAGTACGAATATCGGTATTTTGTGCTTCTAATCCACTGATACTGATTCTTAATGCAGGATGCATGGCGCTCTCCTAAGTAAATTTAATTTAAAATTTCTTAGGTTTATAACTGCAAAATGTGTGCCGAATTATCTTCCATGGTTTCAGCAGTTTGAATTAATTTCATAGAGATTTCAAATTGCCTAGCCAATTGAATGATATTGGTCATTTCAGAGATGGCATTGACATTGCTAGATTCTAAAAAACCAGAAGATACTTGGACCTCTGTATTTACATCGGCTAATTGATTGTCAGGCATATATAAAAGACCATCACTTCTTTTAGATAATTGCCCTGCTTCAGGCATAACCAGTTTTAATCTATCTAGTTTGATGGAAACATTTTCTGAGCTTGTAAGGGGTATATAGCTGATTGTACCATCTTGAGCGATATCAATTTTTTTAGCCTGCGGGATAGAAATGGGCCCCCCTTCTCCCAATACCGGCAAATGATTGCCGGTCATGAGCATCCCTTCTTTGGTTTGGTACATATTACCAACCCGAGTGTAAGCTTCTTTACCCTGTGAGTTTAATACCGAAAAAAAACCTTTATTATTTATCGCAATATCTAAAGGATTATCTGTTCTCATTAAAGCACCGGGATTAAAATCAGTTACCGGCGGTAATGCCACAGCATATACTCTGGTATTCAACATCTCTGTCTCATAGCTACTACTTGCCACTTGATTTAAATCTGCTTTGAAACCAACCGTATTAACATTGGCTAAATTATTTGCAGATATGCTCTGAGCATATACAAGCCTATCTGCATTACTTCCTAACAGATATAACATTCTATCCATTATGCATTTTACCTCAAGTTAATAATCGCCTGGGTGGTTGCGTCAGCTGTTCTAATTGTTTGCGCATTTGCCTGAAAATTTCGTTGTGCCAAAATAAGTGACACTAATTCATCGGTTAAGTTTACGTTAGAATCTTCTAAGGCGCCAGACTGTACCAAGCCTAAATCTGCTGTACCCGGTGCGCCAACCAAAGCCGGTCCTGATGAATAAGTTTCTACCCAAGTGGTATTACCATGAGGACTTAAGCTCTGAATACTGCCAAAGTTTGCTAAGGCAACTTGTCCTAAAGCTTTAGATTGACCATTTGAATATCGAGCAAAAATGGTACCGGAAGGATCCACTTCTACCCCAGATAATCTCCCTGTGGAATAACCATTTTGAGACAAGGCTTGAACTGCAAAAGGTGCACCAAACTGCGACGATTGTCCAAAATTAATCGCCAATGTTTGTGGGCCTTGTGCACCACCCCCTGGACTCCAAGTGGTGATTTCAATATTGTCAGAATTACTTTGAATAATTCCAGACTGGGGTCCTGCGGTTAATCCTGCATGTGCTACCGCCGAACCGCCTACTGTAACACCTAAATTATCCTGAGTAGAAAGACTATAAGTGGCTCGTTTTACTTGATCATTTAAAGGATTTGCCGCACCCAAATGTAAATCAAAATTAGCAAAATTGGCAATTGACGCCACGGTGCCATTTGTTTCAACTTGAATATTTCTACCATCTACCGCACCCAGTATAATCGCCGTGCCTGCACCACCTGGCTGAGTTGCTGCTACACCGGTTAAACCCGTTTCATTATTAATGGCTGTTAATAGCTGAGCGGCACTCGCAATAACACCGGTAATATTAATGCCATTTATTTTTAAATCGCCCGCTGCTAAATTACCAATCGTTGGCACACCTAAACTAACCGAAGTGGGGTTTACTGTTGCGGTTATACCATGAAGTGTTGTTTGAGAATTAATTGCCGCAGCAAGAGAAAGCGCACTTCCTCGATTCCCTGTTGAAGAATAAATATCATTACCTGCTGTGGTTGCAGGAATAGATACTCCATTAAGGGTTAATTCATTTACTTCTAAACTCGGCAAATTATCTGATATTCCAAGTGCTAAATCTGTGCTGGTTACCGGGCCTGCACCGTAATATATAGGAGGTTGCGCAAGACTATTATCAATATAGGCACCCGTTGGTGAAAATTTCAATGTAAAAGGAGAAGGATTTACGCCTGTAGGATAAGTCGTTGGTGGAACACCAACAGGAGGAGTAGGTGGCGTAGGTGTCACATCTGTTCCATCAACACCTACGTGAACTTTCCAAGCATTTTCTTCATGAGATTTAATAAAATAGCTCGTCATAATATGACTATTACCTAAGCTATCATAAACTGTTGTTGAAGTCGATGTATTAAATGTAGAAGGATCAGGTGGATTAATCGTTGTAAAACCTGAAACAAAAGGTACCACTGGGGGTTTAATCGTTGCATCTAAATTAACAGAAATAGTGACGTCTTCAGTTGCTTTTGGTGCCAAACTTGAATTAGTGATTTGTAAATTGCCTCTTGCCCCAGTAATTTTCCCTGCTGCATCAGACAGGTATCCCTCAAGATTACCCCCTAAAGCTGTGGTAATATAACCATTTTTATCTACGCCAAATGATCCTGCTCGTGTATAAGAAACAGAACCATTATTATTTAATACGAAAAATCCTGTTCCATTTACGGCTAAATCTAAATTACTGTTTGTAAATTGAATTTGACCTTGACTAAATTCTTGTTGAACAGAAGAAAGCAACACGCCCGAACCAATGGTGTTGCCACCCGATCCTAAATTAGAAGCCGCATACACGTCTGCAAAATGGGCTTTTGATTGTTTAAAGCCTGTGGTCGATGCATTCGCTATGTTATTACCAATTACGGTTAGCTCGCTTGAGGCCGCTTGTAATCCTGTTAAGGCAATATTAAAAGTCATATATAACTCCTATTTTAAGACTTATCCAATTGTTTTAACTTCATCTAATGGAATGGTTCCTATTCCTTCAATATTTAATATTAAGCTGCCACCATTTCTTGGAATGGTGACGCTGTCTACATTTGAAGAAAGATAAGTATCTAAATGTGTATTTTTCCCATCTATCATGCCACTTGCTTGAATTGAGTAATTTCCGGGCACGCCTTGCCAATGAAAAGGAATCTCTCCTCTACTTAAATTACCTAACGTAAATTGTTTATGAAGTGCACCTGCTTCATCTCTGATAGAAATTTGTACATCTTGTGCATAGGCAGGAATATTGACGATACCTTTTAAAGGTTGATCAACTGATTTTATTGTCGATTCATTGGCTTTAGCAAAAACATTTTTTCCTACCAAACTGGTGGCTTGTAAAGCAGAATTTGATTGGAATGTTTTGGCCAAGTTGCTTATAGAGTTTTGCATATTTTGAATGCCCTCTACTGTGCTAAATTGAGCCAATTGTGCTAAAAAATCTGCCCCTTCTTTAGGATCCAAAGGATTTTGATTTTTTAATTGCGCCACAAACAGATCTAAAAACTGTGTTTGCTGAGATTTTTCTTTTTTCTGCTCACCTGGCGAGTTTAAGCCAATATCTTTAAAAAGATTATCCTGAATTTTATTGCCTAGCGGCGATGTAAAGGATGTCATGGTGTGGCTCCTATTGACCCATATTAATGGTTTTCATCATCATATTTTTTGCTGTGTTAACAATTTCTGCATTATTGGCATATGCGCGTGAAGCCGAAATCATATTTGCCATTTCTTGCATCATATTAACATTTGATTTATAAACATATCCTTCAGCGTTGGATAAAGGATTATCAGGCTGATATTCTTTTTCTAATTTTTGTGTACTTTCAACAATGCCTAAAACTTTCAAACCACTTGAACTTGAAAAATCACCAACATCTGCGTCACCCATACTAAAAGATTCAAAAATAGGCGATTTAGATTTATATACTGATGCCTCGTCACCACTCATACTATCGACATTCGCTAAATTACTTGCGGTGGTATTGAGCCTAATTGACTGGGCTGTCATGCCTTGCGCGGCAATATTAAAAATTTGAAATGTAGACATATCTTTGCTCCCAGCAAATATTATTGGTTATTCATGACCATTTTTAATTTGGTAAATTCATGATTAATAAAATTTAAGGTGGCCATATACCGTATTGAGTTTTCAGAAAACTGTGTTTTTTCAACCTCACCATCGACCGTATTGCCATCAATGGCTGCTTGCATAGGCACACGGTAAAGCAATTGATCAGATAAATTGCTCGTGCCATATTCTTGAATATGCCCTGAATGGGTTGTTTTTAAAGCAGATTGACTTAAATCATTTTCAGCGCTTGCATTGGACAAAATTGCTTTAAAATCTAAATCTCTCGCCTGAAAACCAGGTGTATCTGAGTTAACAAGATTATTGGCTAAAATTTCTGATCTTTCTGCATATAAATTCAGTGCTCTTTCGTGCTGACTAAATGTTGCATCTAATCCAAATCCCATAAAATTCCCTTCATCATTGTCTTTGTGAATGAAGGTTGCAAATGTTGTGCCAACGAAAATAAAAAGATAATTAACTTTAAAATCAATGCTTTAGATTAGAATAAGGATTGAAAGACAGATAAACATGGCAATCACTTTCCACCTGCTGGTAAAATAAAGGCTAAAATGACGTTATTGAATAACCAGAGCATGGATGGCTATGAAAAACTTAACTCGTTTATTTTGGTTGCCCATTACCTTTTTATTTCTCAGTTTTACCCTGCCGGCTGTTTATGCCACAGAAACACAAAATTTAACAGAAATAAAAAGTGCAGCCGAGCAATTTTTAACCAAGCAAACCGCCACTTTATTTCAACATCAAAAAGTTAGGATAATGATGGGTAATCTAGACCCTCATTTAAAATTACCAAAATGCACTCACCCTTTAACTATTCAGCCAGATATGGATCTATCTAAATCCAATAACACCATTCAAGTATCTTGCCATGGCGAGATCTCCTGGGGGGTTCGTATTGGATATAAGTTACAACGCTTTGCTCAAGTGCTCACGCCCTCCAAAACAATTTCTAAAGGTGAAAAGATTACGGAAAATGATCTTCAACTTACCGAAAATGATATTACATCTCTCAATAGCTACTTTACCGATAAAAGTTCCGTTGTCGGCCAAGTCGCCAAGACGATTATTTTACCAGGTCAAATCATTCAGACCACTCAAATTATTCCTGCTAAGTATGTAAAACGTGGTGAAATGGTTACTTTGATAGCCGAAATTCCTGGTTTAAAGATCACCTCCAAAGGTACTGCATTAAATGATGGAACTTTAGGGGAGTCTATTCAGGTCAAAGCACTAGGATCGAAACGTATTGTTGATGCCACAGTAGTGAGTGAACATACAGTTAAAGTGTCTACACAATGAATTTTTTAGGCTATATTAAAGTAGTTAATTTAAAAGCGAGGGCGTATAGATGACTATACATATATATACAGATAAAACCTTAGCAAGTGGGCAGTCACAAACTGCTTTAAATAGCAAAACCACCTCTTCTGTATTGAAGACAGAAGCAATTACCCCCACAAAAAAAATTCATGAAAATTTAGAAAAATCTGAAAATAGTATTCAGATCAGTCATGAAGCAAAATTTTTAAATAGCTATCTTAATTCTACGCCAACAGAGAATATTGATTGGGATAAAGTAAATAAAATTAAAAACCAAATTAATTCAGGCGAATATGCTTTAAATTACGAAAAAATTGCAGAAAAATTAATCGACTTCGAAAATAAAATTGTTTAATATTTAAACACAAGGAAGTTTGAAATGGATACCGAAATTGTTGAAATTTTTAAAGACACCGAAAATGCTTTAAAAACATTCATTGAACTACTCCATAATGAAAAGCAAGCATTGTCAAAAAACCTATATGACGAATTAATCCTTATCATTGAACAAAAAAAAACGGCTGCCGAAAAAATTGAACAAGCTAATCAACATATGTTTAGTTATTTAGATAAAAAAAATCTTCCTGACACGCATCAAGCACTAGCGAAATACTTAAAACGGCTTCCTTCTTTGCAAGCCGACTTATTATCAAAACAGTGGAAAAATATCATTGAATTACTCACGGAAGCCGAAAATCTCAATATTCAAAATGGGTTAGTTATCATGGGCACCAAAGCGAATACGGAACGATTAATTGATATTTTATTAGGCAGAATTCGTACCGGTATTTACGGAAAAGATGCTAAGATAGATAATACATAATAAATAACAACCCCCAGACTTAAGAATTCGCTCCAAAGCTGTCATGCCAGCGAAGGCTGGCATCCAGTTCTTCTGTTAATTAACCTAAACACGAACAAATTAAGGTTAAAAAATAAAACTTGAAGATATTATTACCTGGATGCCAGCCTTCGCTGGCATGACAGGAAAAATTTAACCTTAACCCAATAAAAGAAAAAAATAAATGCAATCTGTATTAAAAAAAATTGATTTACCTTCTTTTGAACCCTTTCCCTTTTTTAAATCAGGCCATGCTCAAACCGTTTTATCACAAATTTTCCCCTATATTCCTATTGTTAAAAATACGATTCGACATCAAGTTACGCTTTCAGACAACGATATTATTATTCTCGTTGAAAATGCTCCTCAAACTTTTAAGCATGTCTCTAATAAAATTGTTTTATTAGTTCATGGTTTAACAGGGTCTCAAGATTCTTCTTATATGCAAAGAGGCGCTCATTATCTTTCTCAAGCAGGTTTTCGAGTCTTTAGAATGAACTTAAGAGGGTGTGGCGCAGGATTTCATTATGCTAAAAAATTATATCACAGTGGTAGAAGCCAAGATGTGCAAGAAGTGATAACCTGGTTATCAAGCCGTTACCCTTTGTCTCCTATTAGCCTCATTGGCTTTTCTCTGGGCGCCAATATTGTATTAAAACTTGCAGGTGAATTAGGAAATGGGCTTTATACCGCACCGCGGTTACAGTCTGTATTAGCTATTTCCCCTCCGCTTAATTTAGAAGCTTCGGTCAAGCTTTTACTCCATAAAAAAAATCATTTTTTTAATGATTATTTTGTTAAAAGATTAGTAAGCGATATTCAAGCAAAAAGCAGTTTTATACCCGGCTTGCCAAATTTAAAACAAACTTCGATTAAATCTGTTCTTGATTTTGATGAACAAATTACGGCCCCCCATAACGGCTTTAAAAATGCTAAAGATTATTATCAACAATCTAGCTCTGGACAATATATTCCTGCAATTACTCACCCAACTTTAATTTTACATTCACAAGATGATCCTTTTATCGGAAACGCAGAATTTTATAAACTCCCTAAAAAAGCGAATCTTGATTTGTTATTAACGAAAAAAGGCGGACACGTCAGTTGGTTGGGTAAAACAGACCTTTCTTTTAATTTTAGATGGATGGATAGAGTTATTTTAAAATGGACAAACTGGATTAATTATCAGTAGCGTGATTCATTCATCTCCTAATTTTAACTGCCGATAATAAATTAGGTATTGCCTTAATTTTTGGTGAGACTGATGGAAAATATAGGTATCGCTTTAACTGATTTGTTTTTAGGTTTGTGTTGTTTGCTTTATGCTAAATATAGCTGGCAAGTCTCTACCCCTATTCCCCTACTAAAAAATAATGTGACTTGGTTATATTTATCCATATCCTTGGTTTGTGCCTTTAATTTTCTGATGTTCGGGTTTTATAACTTACCCGATGGGGAAATTCATAATTTTATTGAACAAGCTGTGTTGCTTTTTACGAGTTTTATTTTTTATTTTATTTTAACAATCGTTTTTACCTCACAAATGCCTTCAAAACCCAGAAAAGTAAGAGCATTACTATTAGTGCCGACTTTAATTTATATTTTATTTACTTTTCAGTGGTCTACTTTTACTTATACGAATTTAATTTTAATTCCGGTTATTGGCTCACTGTGTTATTTAATGACTAAAATGTATTATTTAAATAAAAACAAACAACTTTTACTAGGCATAGTAAGTCTTATTGTACTGACGATTTTAATTTTATTCCAAAATTATTTTGTTAGCATTGCTAACCCATTTTTCTTTTTTTTCTATACCCCTATCGTTTTGGCTTCTTCTGTAGGCTTATATCAAGGCATGGCGTTGTTTTTAAATCAATCTAGTAAAACTGGCTTATTTAATGTTATCGGCAATAATAATCTAAATGATTTAACGTCCACTTCTTTGTTTCAAATTCACTATCCTAAAACATTTGAAGAGGCTCAAGATTTTTTTAAACAGGCTAAAAAAGAAAGTAAAACAATTTCATTTCAATCAAGTGGATATTCTATTGGAAGCCAACATCTGATTGAAAATGGTATCTTAATTAATACTAAAAAAATGAACAAAGTCGAATTTTTTGATTCTGTCAATGGCATGGTTAAAACCGGTCCTTCTATGAGTTGGCATCAGTTATTATCTTATTTAAACAAAGCCCAAAAAGACAATCTTAATGCCTGGGCACCCAAACAAATCTCAACTCATTTTTTAGATTATTCAATTGGTGGTGCAGTAAGTGCCAATATTCATGGGAATAATTTGTACTCCCTTCCTTTAATTCATGACATTGAATCCATTGATCTCATTGATTTTTCAGGAGAAATGAAGCGCGTTCATCGAAAATCGAATCATGAGCTTTTCAAACTCGCCGTAGGGGGATACGGATTATTTGGTCTCATCGCAGGGGTAGAATTAAAATTATCCAGAAAATTGATTTTAAAAAGAAAAGTAGAAAATATATTAATTAAAGATTTACAAAATGAAATTGTTAAGCATGCTCAAGCAGGATGTCTACACTTTGAAATGATCCTAAATACCAATGAAATGAACGGCGATTTTTTACAAACGGGCATTATCTCAAGTTATTTTCAAGTTGAAGCAGATCCTAAAACAATTCAATTTGAGTCATACCATGACTCTCATTTTGACAAAAATATGTTCAAAGACAATATGTTCTTATTTTTAAATAATAAAAATGATAAACTATCATTGCAACATGATGCTTTAATGCGAAAAAACGATCTTTATTACTGGTCTAATCAAATTGTCCCCTATTCTCCTATAGAAAAAAATCTCAATTTAGTGAATTTATTTTTCCCTCAATATCGAGATTATCATTTAATTCAACAACAATATTTTATTCCAATCTCTCAGATAAATGCTTTTTTAAACAAATTAAGCACACACAAAATTTGCCGAGGATTCAATTTACTGCAAGCAAGAATAACGATTACCAAAAAAGACGAAGAATCTTTTTTATGTTGGTCAACTCAAGATTATATTGCTCTTGAACTTTCATTTCACATTCCTAAAAGTAGCCAAAGTGTTCTCCATATCAAAGAATATTTAACTGAATTAACAGAATTAGCCATTCACCATGAAGGCAGTTTTGATCTGGGTTACATGGAATGTTATGAAAAAAACCATTTATTAAAATGTTATCCCTTGATAACTGATTTTCTTAATCTTAAACTCAAACACGACCCAAACGAAATCGTTCAATCTAACTGGTATCAATCAATCAAAAAAATCATTTATGGGGCAAAGACTGATACTCCCTATGTTTTAATACCTAGCAAAAAAATTCAAACGCGTAATTAATCGCACGCAAGATGTGCAGTTCCCCTCATATCCCCTGCTAAAGTGAACTTTTAAGGCGCTTATCTACTCTAGTTAAGACCTAATCACAATAAAAGCAGGGTATTTCATATGGGTGGCTTGCCTCTAGAACCGAATTTACAGGTGGATCAACCACATGAGCTTCTTCCTACTATCGAGAATCTAGTGCTAGAAGGTGGAGGTCTAAAAGGCTTAGCGCATATAGGCGGCTTAGAAAAGCTAGATGAAGCTGGCATGTATACTGGCATTAAAAGGATTACTGGTAGTTCAGCGAGTGGGATTATCGCCATGCTGGCGGGGTTAGGCTATTCGATTGATGATCTGAAGGAAATCATGACCAGTCTTAATTTTTTAGATTTAATAGATACCCATAACTCTTTTTGGCTACCAGATAAATTTAAAGAAGTTGAAGAATTAATTACATTTTTGAAAAATACCAATAAACGAGGTATTTCTCGTGGTGATGTGTTTTATGAGCTCGCAAAATCCTGGGTTGCTAAAGCATTGCCTGAATTTGGCCCCCATGCGACATTTGCTGATCTTAAAAAAGCAATCGATTTTGATCTCGAAACAAAAGGGTATTCAAGGTTAAAAAATATTCTTTTTACTGCCACCAATCTTTCAAATGGATTAACCGAATATTTAAGTTTTGATAATCCAAGCTGTTTAGATATGCCCCTTGCCCTTGCAGGAAGAATAATCATGGCCTTTCCTGGGGCTTTTGAAGGCATAAATTGGAAGGGTAATTTTTATGTTGCGGGTAATGTAGAAAATAAATCATTGATCAACATTTATGATTCTAAAAAATTTATGCCCCAAAATATAAAAAAAACCGCTCTAAAAAACAACCCTTATACTTTAGGGTTAAAAATTGACACTACCGATGAAGTATATGGCTATGATTCTAAAAAACTGAGTGACTTTATTGATTATTTCTCAAAATTAATAGGCGTTCACAAAAAAGAACTGCCTGAACAAGTAGAAAGAAAAACCAATTTAGTTCGCATTATTGATGAAGACGTTTCTACCCTTGACTTTACAATGAATGATGAAAAAAAACAAAAATTGTTAAATTCAGGGAAAAAGGCTATTGAAGATTGGCTTTCATATCGACATCAAAATGCGGTTAAAAAAAATCAAACACCTATTCAAAATGAACTCAAGATACCCTTAAGCCAACGTTTTGATTTATCTCAAGAGAAAATGTTAAGCATCATAGATTTGCAAGACAAGTTAAATGAAACCATAAACATTGAATTAAAATGTCTTGAATTACATAATTTAATTTGTAAAAATATACTCAACCTCCTTGAAATCAAACCGATAGAAGATATTGTTTTTAATTTTTACACTGAATATCAGGATATTTTGGTAAAAATTGATGAACTTGAAAATAAATTTCGAATTGCGAAAGGAAGGCAAGATAACCTAGAACCAGAATATTTAGAAAAAATCACCGCGCTTCACGATCAAAAAAATGGGCTACATAATAGCTTTAACTTATCTTTAGAGAACATTGAAGGCCTTGAACCTCCCACTAAAACCCTTATTCGTGATTTTGTTTCAGAAGTCATTCGTGCCAAAGAAGCCTCTACAGCACTAGATCCTTCAACTAGCCCACTTCCTTTTAATTTACAAGAAACTAAAACTTATCTAGAAAAAAGTAAATCCGCAATACACGAAGAACTTGAAGCACAACAAACAAATGCTTTAAAACTTAAAAATCAGCATAATGACTTGCAAAAGAGGTTAGCTCAAGAAAGTACTTATGAGAGATTGTTAGCTTTAGAAAAAGATATGCAAAAGTCTATTCGGGAACAGTCTAATTTATATTGCCAAATGGGATCTTGGGTGAAAAAACACAGAAAAGTAACTTATGGTGTTTTTAATTGGTTAATGCGCGTTACCCCTGCTAAATGTGATCAAAAACAATTACAAGAAAAATTTCAACAAGCGGATCTCAAGTATATACACGATATAAGAGCCATATTGCCTAAAATTCAAGAAAACATTCAAGCGTTATCAGAAACCCATAAGCAAAAACCATCAGGACAAATGTTAAAGCTTTACCAAAATATGCCTCGTAAAGTGACGGTTTTCCCTCCTATTTTAAAAGAAAATCAGAAAAAAAATATTCCCTCTGCCTAGCTTCTTTCTGAAATTTTAACCCTTTATCTCCGTTTTATATCAGCCCGTCGTAAGGTTTGCTGCGGTCTATTGATCACAAGTACGTTAACGAATAGAATCGTTGATTAACAAAGATAGATTATTTAGTCTGTTAGATTTTTAACTAATCTTCGAAGTTAATAACATGTAGGACATAAAGCGATTTATGAATAGCCAAGATAACAATAATTATAATAAGAAAAGTTTACCAACTTATCTTCCGTTTAGCGAACAATGCTTAAAACCTAAATTTTTGCCGAACCAAAATGCGGTTAATACTTTTATCCGTTTGATAAAAGAATCTCATGACAACACAAATAAACACCCCATGCTGTTATCTGGCTTTGATGCGTGTAAAAGCAGGCCAATTGCTCAAATTCTTTCAGAAATGCCTGGCTTAACTCAAGAACAAAAAACCAAGGCTATTGAGGCTGCTAAAGAGCTTGAAAACAAGCCAACTCGCAAAAAACTGGAATGTCAGTTTTAATTAATACCTCATTGTTAAATAACCTTATCAGCCCGACTTTCTAGTACTAAGAGCAGATCCACTCAGAACTATCTACGCTATCATAATAAGCACTGTCTCTACGTACCCCGGCACGTAGTAGAGAATGAGGAGAGTACATTACAAAAGAACTATCCTTTCGAGCTTACCTTTAAAACAACCCTGCCTCGATAATCTCTGTAGCCAAATCATGCTTATACAAAGTCTGTAGTTCGCGCACACAGGTAGGGCTCGTGATATTTATTTCTGTTAGATAACTTCCAATTATATCTATACCCGCGAAAACCACCCTATTTTTGAGCAAAAATTGACCAATCGTCGTGGCGATTTCGAGTTCTTTTTTATTGAGCTCAAAGCCTGCTGCACTCGCCCCTTTGGCTAAGTTCCCCCTAAAATCACCCGATTTAGGAATACGAGCTAAACCATAACCATAAGGTTGACCATTGATGAGCAAAATTCGTTTATCCCCTTTTTGAACATCAGGGATGAATTTTTGAACCATTACATGTCTGGACTCTAAATTCGTAATCGTTTCAATAATAACAGACTGATTCACATCGTCTTTTCCGACTAAAAATACCGATGTGCCTCCCATTGAATCCATGGGTTTAATAACCACTTTCCCATGCTCAGCAATAAAAGCTTTAATTTCTTTTGCTGTAGCACTGACCAAAGTTTCTGGGATAAATTGTTTAAAAATTAAGGTCGATAATTTTTCGTTATAATTTCTCAATGTAGTAGGGTTATTTCGGACCCGCGCACCATTTACGATGGCAAATTCTAATAAATAAGTACTGTATATATAATCTAAATCAAAAGGCGGATCTTTTCTCATCCAAACGGTTTCAAAATCATTTAAGGCCACTAAATTATCAGAAGAAATAAGTTCATACCAATTGCTTTGAAGGTAATCAATGTACCTAATTTGAAGACAATTCGCATAAACTGTATTGTTTTTGATCATGACCGCACTCGGGTGCGCACAATAGATATCAAACCCTTTTTTTTGCGCCGCTTCTATCAAAGCAATCGTTGTGTCTTTTTTGTGATTCAACGTATGAATAGGGTCAATAATAAAACACATTTTTTTTGCGTTATTTTTACTCATTTATAACATCCTTGTTCTAATCTAGCGGCAATGGAAGCCAATCTGGCTATCACGCCATATACATAATATTTGTTTTTTGCATAAGAAACGGGTTGAGTGGGATCGGGTGTGTGGCAACATTCTTGAAAGGCCATTGGCTCAAATGCCATGCCTGGGGCATTTAAGTTTTCATTAATCCCTTTTTTTTGATGAACACGATAAAATCCGCCTATGACATGATGTCCAAACATATATATCACTGGTTCAGCAACAGAACCAAGCTCACCATATTGCTCATAAGTATAGACCCCTTCTTGAATTAGGACCTTATCAACTTGTTGATTTCCTTTTCTTACCGCCATATTCTGCTTTTCTTTTCGATTAAGAGAATAGATCTCTTGTGCATCTAAAATGGGTATAACCCCCATGCCATAAGTCCCCGCATCTGCCTTCATAAAGATAAAGGGTTTATCTGGAATTTGATATTGATTATATTTGGCTTGAATTTTATCTAATAACAATTGTGTTTTATGGGCCAACAGCTCAATACTCTCGCTATTGTAAACATCAAAATCATTAATATAATCTTGCTCGGGCAAAATAAACCAAGGGTCAATATCAATTAATGACGAAAATTCATTGGCTATTTTGCCGAATTGTTCAAAATGCTTAAATTTACTGCGTTGATACCAGCCTAAATCGAGAGAAGGTGTAATGGTTTGCTTAATATTTTTTAGTATCTCTGGCACGCCTGCAGATAAGTCATTATTTAAAATAACCAAACAGGGATCATAGTCCGTCAATTTAATGCGATCTTGGTCTCGAATTAAGGGATGAAGCATGATATGACGACCAGAAGGTAACGTCACATCGGTAGGCTCTTGTCCGGATTCTAGCAATAAACTGCCAATCTGAATTTCAAAGCCTGCTTGATAAATAATGTCTCTTAATTTAGCTAAGCTTTCATAATAAAATACATTACGTGTGTGTGATTCAGGTATCAATAAAATTCGGCGGCACGATCCAATTTCATGTTGAACAAGTGCTTGAAAAGCTTGTACTGCTAAGGCATGACTTTGCTCAGATAAATTATTAAATCCGGCAGGAAATAAATTCGTGTCAACAGGGGCAATTTTATAATGGCTATTTCTTAAATCTACTGAACAAGTAATCACCGGATTAAAATCCGAATGGTATTCTCTAAACCATGTTTCTATCAGCAAATGATTTTTTATGATTTTATCTGATATATCAAAATTGTATTTATTTAACATCTTTATCTTACAATCAAAAATTAGTTAGTAACCCGGTTTGTTGAAGGGTCGATTTTATTGGATTACTATAAACTAATCCAGCAAAAAATTCAGGCTATAGAATAGGCTTTTTAAATGCTCACTGCCAAATACTTTCGTTTCGCTGCCCAAAGCCACATAGGGCACCGTGAAATTAACCAAGACAGCTTTGCTTGTTTTGAAGATCCTATCACCCATTCTTTTTGTATTATGGCTGCAGACGGCCTAGGCGGTCATGTGGGGGGAGAGATTGCCTCTCAAACCTTGCTACAGCACATACAAGAATTATTGCCCTCCTATGGGACATTTTTTAACCAAGACCCCATGGCAGCAACCGACTCTTTGGTACAAGAAGCTTGTCATGCCTTACGACAAACTGTACGAAAAAAATATGGGGACCTAGATGCCCATACCACGCTGGCGCTTGCCTGGGTAGATCAAGAAAAATGGGTATCCTGCCATGTTGGTGACTCAAGAATATATCTCCTTGAAAATAGCAAAATAATCTGGCGAACCAAAGATCATACGCCCGTTGAAAAAATGTATTTAGAAGGCAAAATTTCAGAATCAGCGATGTATAATCATCCCATGCAAAACATTTTATTGCGTACAATTGGCACCCAAGTGGCACCTGAACTCGACATAACCCTACATCCTAAGTTTGAACAAAATCAAAGCATTATTGCCTGCACGGATGGCTTTTGGGGGAATTTAAGTTATTCTGAGCTAATCGAATTAGCTCAGAATAATCAATTTGAATCAAATTTAGAAAATACCATCAATCAATTAGTCAAAAAACATCAAAAGCTCGATAATCTAACGGCCATTATTATAAAGAACCATTAAACTTTACTTTTATCGACTCTGGATTGAGTGTTGGATTTTCTGTGGGCAGAACAAGATGCCGTTCAAAGCCCTTAATATAATCTAATTGTTGCTGTGAAGGATTAATTTGATCGCGCTTTGATTTAACATACGAATAAGCTAATTCAAACGTATTATATTCGCTATATTTTAATAAATAACACACTGTAAATACCAAACTTCTTCCTCTGCCTGCTTTACAGTGTACATAACAAGATTCTCCATTTAATCTCGCTTGATGCATCTCATCTATTATCTTTTCAACTTCTTCATAGGGTAAATTAAAGGTATTATCAGGCACTTTAACGTGTAACTGTTTTATCTTATGATTTTCCCAATCCGTTGTTTGAACAGGGTATACCAAAGTAAAAGTACCTGCTTTTTCAAAATCTTGAATAGCGGAAACAATTATTTTTAAGGGTTTCTTTTTATCGTTGCATAGCTTTATGAGTTCATCATCATGATTGCTGCTATCAAGGAGAGCCTTAGTGGGAATATAAGCGGTATCTTTAATAGGCAAGGCCCCTAAAATCAATAAACCGAGGGGGTCATCTGGCTGGTCTCCTAGAATGATATTCCAGTGATCATAGCCTACTGCCATTTGATATTGAAGTGAAACGGAGAAAATCAATTGTTGTTTATAAGACGGTACGGGGTCTGGTGTCGTACCTATTAAATTCGCATCCATGTTTATTTCTTATCCTATGTATTAATTAAAAAAGTAACCGGACCATCGTTCAGTAATTCAATTTGCATATCCGCGCCAAATACGCCTGATTTTATTGCAGGATATTTATGTTTAAAAGTATCAATAATTTTGTTATATAAAGGTTGAGCTAAATCGGGATGCAAGGCCGTTGAAAACCCAGGTCTAAGGCCTTTATCCGTTTCAGCTGCAAGGGTAAACTGAGACACCGCTAATATTTCCCCTTGAATGTCTTTTACGCTTAAATTCATTTTATTATTATCATCACTGAATAGTCGATAATTTATTATTTTATCCAGAGTAGATTCTATGATTTTGAAATCAAGATTTTGATCTGTTTTTTCTAAGCCCATAAAGAGCAAGATACCCTGTTTAATTTCTGCATGCACCAGATTATCGATGTGAAGTTTGGCAAACCGAACGCGTTGAAGTAAATTTATCATGGTTCACTACGGGGCATGTATCACAAAAGCTGACCAGGATTCTATGGCAATAGAAACCATAATCAAAATAATAATGTACCACTCTAAACGCTGAGAAATACGTTGTTGAATCATATCTAAAGAAGTTTCAGCCGTATGTGACAAAAGCTGTATTTTTTTATCTAATACGCCTTGTCTTTCAAGCACTTCTAAATCTTCCATTAAATTAACATACAATTGTTCTAAATCAGTATGTTCCCATAAGAGCGCTGGTTTTTCATTTAAGGCGATTTTGCCGGCCATTTCATGTTGCGTGAGTAAATTGGCACCAATCAATTGTAAAATTTCTTTACTGCTTTGCCCTAAAGCGCCCTTTTCTTTTAAATTTCGAGCCAAAGGCTCAATGTTATCAAAAGTAGAAGCAACTCGTTGTTCATAATAATCTAGTACCACGCTTTTAGACAAAATCGTTGCGATTAATTCAAGGTGTGGCCTTGTGGCTATTTTAATATAAACAACATCGTTATAAATGCCTTCAGGTTTACTTGGCTTAACCGAAATGTCTAACACTTCGTTATCAGGCATGTCGTATGGCCTAGACACAAAAGGCATAATTTGATCAATAATAGCCGTTTCATATTGAGGCTTTAAATTAAAAAAGACCACTACCCCGTAGTGAAATACCGTTGCGATACCATTTTCAGGTAATAATAAAAAAATGGGATCACTATGGGCGGTGGCCCTTTTTCCTAATTTACGAAGATATATTCTGCCCCCAATTAAAAAAGCTTTAACCGAAATGCGTTCTAATGAATGCAAATGTGATGAGATTTTTTCTGGCAAATCACTGATTATTTCAATAAAACCATTTTCGGTTGGTGTCATATATCCTTCTTAATTATACAGTGGAACGTTTCTTTTTCTTATCATCTTTGTCACTCTCTTCTACTTCCATCCCATCAACACTTCCAAGCAATGATTCAGTTTCGCCACAATCTAAGGTATCGGCAAAATTAGAAAAACGTTCTCTTATAGAGTCTAATGAGGGAGTGTAACTGTCAAGAAATTCTTTTGTATCTAAATAGATATTTCCTACATAATTGGCTGCATCTTCTAGTATGTCTGTCTCTTGCTGAGGGGCTGTTACTGTTGGAGGTGTATTGGCTTGAGTGTTTTTCTGTAGTGAACTTATTATTTTTTCTGGGTTATTTTTTATATCTGTCAAAAATCCTTGTCTGGTATTTTCTGTTAAAAATACGCCAAAAGTGGGGTTATCTAACAACAACAAAAATAAGTCAGGATTTTTTAGCAGTTCGTTTCTAATTTCTAAACAGTCAGATGAAGCTAAAGTGATTTGTATATTGTTTAACTCAGGTTTTTTTAATTTTTCTTGAATAGCGACTAATTTGTTTTGCTGTACTTCTATTATTTTTGAAAGATCATTGTCCATAATTCACCCCAAAATATATCATGTTAAAAATTATCTAAACTGGTATAATAGCATTTTTTTCTGTCATCAGCTAATTCATGAAAATATATTTATTATTTGTTGAATTACTAACTTTTTGTGTGATATAAACTTTATATGACAAGTGATCACATCGATTATATACCGCCTTTATTTACCGATATAGACTCTAAAGACTATGCCGCCCTATCCCATTGTTTAGCACAAACACCTGGCTATAATCGCTCACAAGAAGCCAACATGCTTGGCGCTGAGACCGATGCAGAAGCCATTCGAACTTTTTTACAAGATTATCGACAAACTAAATTAACCTATCGATCTTATCTCAAAGAAATAGAA
This sequence comes from uncultured Gammaproteobacteria bacterium, assembly GCA_902826485.1. Taxonomy (GTDB): domain Bacteria; phylum Pseudomonadota; class Gammaproteobacteria; order Berkiellales; family Berkiellaceae; genus CADEEZ01. The sequence goes on along the minus strand of CADEEZ010000006.1, from coordinate 23,224 downwards.
CGATTGGTCTTATGGTGCATTTATGTCCCTAAGTTAACTATCTCGAATTTAAAGCGTGAACATTTAATTTGCTATAGAGAATTTTTAGCTCAGCCTGACCCAGAAAGTCTTTGGTGTGGGCCAAGACAACCCAGAACCTTAACCGATGGCCGCCCTAACCCTGAATGGCGCCCTTTTGCTTCTCAGCTAGCGCCGCCCAGCATTCGAAAAGTCGTGAGCATTTTAGACAGTTTTTTTAATTATTTAGTGATCAATAATTATCTGGCTGGTAATCCGATGGCAGTAGATAAGCGCCGGAAAGGCAAAAAATCGAACAGCACCGACAGATGGCTTGAGCGGGATGAAATTATTATGCTATTAGATGCATTGAATGATCATATAAATGAATCTAATGGTTTTGAAGTTGCACGTGCTAAATACATTATTTTAACGTTATTTTATACGGGCCTAAGATTAGCCGAATTCACCAATCATACCATGGGTGATTTCACCCTAATGGAAAATGAATGGTTTTTAAATGTGGTGGGCAAAGGCGAAAAACCAAGAAAAATCGTAGTAGTCGACGAATATTTAGAAGTATTAGCCAATTATCGAAAACATATTGGTATGACTTCGGTGTTACCCGAATTTAATGAAACCACGCCTTTGGTGCCGGCTCAAGACAAGAAAACAGCCATTAGCCCTTCTAGAGTATGGCAAATTGTTAAATGGGCCGCAGAATTAGGTGCCCAAAAATTTGAATATTTAGCAGAAACTGCCTTGCCAGGGCAAGAAGGCGAAGAACAAAAACTAAGATATCTGCATAAAGCGTCTAAACTCAGAAAAGCATCGCCTCACTGGTTTAGACATTCTTATGGCACTTATTTAGTTAAGTCAGGCTGCGCTATAGAAAAAGTAAAAGAACTTATGGGCCATTCTGATATTTCAACCACCACGTTATATTTGCATACGGCAAAAATCGATTTACACACTTCTGCTAGAGGCTTGTCATTGAATTTGTTAGCCTAAATACCATTAAATTTAGTAACTATTTTTTTGCGAGGGTCATTTTCTTTTTTTTCTTGATTTTCGTTCGATTGTTTTAAATATTTTTGTTTTTCATTTTTTATTAATTCATCGAAATAGGGTGTAAGTAAAGAATCTAGTTTTTGGGTGTCTTCATCTACAGCGGCCCACATGATGGGAGTATAACCCCGTTCGGTCGTTAGAAGTTCACGATTAGCGCCAGCAGCGATTAAAGTTCGTATTTTTTCTATCTGGCAAAAATTATCCGCTTCTAATAATTTTTTATCTTTTTCTGCTTGGGTAAGTTCAATATACGGGTTTGTTTTTTTATCGTGATCCATGAAGCCCCTTTAGATTATTATTTTATTACTTAAAAAATGCCATGTTTAAATTTTTATTTTTTGCAAATTCTTAACTATTTCTTCGCATAGGATACTTGCATCATTTTTATTTTTAGTATTTTCTACTGCGGTCCGAGAAAAAATCAATGTTTTATTAAATACATCACAAATAACATTCGTATCAAGTTTGATATTATGTACTCTCCATTCACTTTTTTTTTGCAATGCACAATAGGTAGCTACTATTTTAACGGCAATTTCTGCAGGCAAAACTGAAAAGGGATTTTTTATATTTTGATCGGTGAGAAATTCAACTTTTTTAAATATTTTTAAATATTGAGTAACAACGCGTTGTTTTAAATTTCCAAGATAAATGGGTATATTAAGATCCGGTTGGAGATTAATTTCATTATTTAGCTCATCAGGCGTCATTCTACTTAATAATAAATAAGCAACATCCAGCGAGTTTTGTTTTATAGAAAAGCTTAATGCTGTATTTTTCGATGCATCAACGGCTTCCATACTGCTTAGCTCATCGATACTCACGGACATAAGAACAGTGTATCCACCTTGATTAGATGTGGTCTCTAAATTAGCCCCTTTTTCTATCAATACTTCCAATACATCCATACAGTGATATATAGAAGCATACATAAGTGGCGTTATACCGCTAGGTCCATCTGAGCCCATATTAATATCAGCACCCTCTTCAATCCAAAAAAGTGCATTTCGCGCATCATTCTCTCGAACAGCATCCCATAGTTTTTCATTTTTTTCTGAATCCATAATATAATGCCTTTATTAAGAAGTGCTATATTTTAATTTTATTTGTGTTCTCTGATTTGTTTTCTATTGGATTTTGTTCTTTTTCGCCAGCTACAGCATATGAAAAAGTTAAAGTTTTGTTGTTGGGGTTTAGTGTAATATTAGCGCCAGCAGCAATTAAAGCATCTATTTTTTCTTCAACTACTTTTTGTGATATATCTGAGTATTGGCGCTGATTTACCCACCACTGAATATTTTTGTTTTTTTGATCTTGCGTCAGATTGCTAAATAAATCATATTTGATAACACTTGAATTATCCACAATACACCTTCTTGTTTAACCTTTAAAATCCTGGGCGGCAACTTTAACAACAAAGCTTGTTTAATAAAATCGATTTCGAGTTATTTCTAGCTGCATTTCACACTTCTCTTCAAGGTTTATTTTATGCATTTGTTTAAAATGATCGAAAAGAATATTTAAATTAGGAAATTGCTGAATGGTGTCTTTAATTTTTTCGGAAGACATCTCGCCCAATAATCGAAGGGCCATTTCTTGATGATTGTTTTGATAGGCATACCCTAATGCCGTCATATCCGCAAGGCAGACCACCTCTACACTTCCGCCCTTTTCTATTAATAAATTAACTGTTTCGAGTTGATTATTTAGAGCAGCATACATGATGGCTGTTTTGCCTTTAGCATCCTTGGCATGTATATGTGCTCCGTTGAAAAGCAATAACTCAATTGTTGTGACATGCCCGTTAAAAGCAGCTTGTCTTAGGGCACTCTCGCCTAAAAAGTTTTCGGTGTTGGGATCAATGCCTATATCCAGTAGTTCTTGGACTGATTTATTGTCACCTGTTTCAGCAGCATAAACAAAACGATTTTGTTTGCCTATTTGAGTAAAATTTATATTTTTTTCATACAAAAAACGAGGGTTTTGATCCATAGGATGTATCTACTTCTAAATTGAATAAAATTAAAGATAAGACGCATTATAATATAAAAAAGTTTGATAACAAAGGTTAATTAACTAGTTTTTTTATTTAGATCTATATAATATTCATTGTCAAAATATAAGTTAACAGGCTAGATTATTTTTTTAAAGCACGCGTTCGTAAGCCGTTATTTTTTTCTCTAATTCATTTAATAAATAATTTAACTCTCTATCGAAATACTTTTTTACAGGTGAACGCTCACTATTTAATAAAAACCGAATGGTCCATTGTTTTATATTTGAACGATAGGCTTTTAAATTCATAGCATAAGATTGCAGTAATAAAGCATAACTCCAGTCTATGCTAGAAGGCACAGACACTTCTCTGGCCAAGATAATAGGAAAGGCCCTATTGAGTTTTTGAATATTAGGGGCAGGATGCTTACCATAAGATAATCCAAACAAAAGCAAATCTAATCTCGAACAATTTTTTAAACAGGCAAATGCATTTAAATATTTGCTCAGCTTTTGTTTATCATTATTACTTATTGAGGGATAATATAAATTTTTAAGATCGGCATAAAAATAATCAAATGCCTCAAAGACTGAAAATTTAGTTTTAAAAAAATTTAAACTTTCCACAGCTCACTCACCTTTATTTTTAATATAGCTATATATAAATACAGTTGTGGCTAAAACAAATTAAATTGTTTATATTTGGACTCAGTTGTTAAAACTAAAGTTTACATTATTATCGCCAAAAAGGACTTTTATCTATGAAAAAAATTAAGCTTTCATTGATTGCTTTAGCTGCTGCAGGAACCTTCACTGTGAGTAGTGCTTTTGCTGAAATTCAAACGACAATTAGCACAAACACAAATGTTACAGCAGCAACGACTACTGACAGCGCAGCTAAAACCAAATCCGCTAACAAGACAACTAACAAAACTACCGCGCAGAAAAAAACAACAACAAAGCCAGCTGCTTCCTTAAAAACTTCCGTTAAAAATAAAGTAGCTGAAGCAACAGATACAACTGCTGCACCCGCTGCAACAGTCACCACAGAAGTTACCACCACAACTGAACAAGCAAAGCCCACAGATCAACTATCCGATCCTAACATGGGCAGCCAACCAACTAGCATGGATTCTTCCGTCACAACAACCAGTACAGTTACGCCAAATACTGCACCAGCAGGTACTATGCCAGCCGCATCCACTGCAACAACGACAACAAAAACGTCATCTGCACCTACTACGGCAAACACTACAGTAACCACCACGACTACGGCAAATCCTAGTGCGATGGATGATCACAGCACTTCAATGGATTCAATGCAGCCTCATCATAACCATGAAATTGATGGTTTAGATTAATCACTTTCAACTTTCTCTGATGCCGCGGACAAGCCGCGGCACGTAGGGAATAACATATTCTACACTCCCACCTTGACTTTTTTTTACTTTTTCTATAGTTTATCGACTATCTAGTTAACACCAGGGGTGCCAATTTTTTGTTGGCTGAGAATATACCCTTGCACCTGATCTGGCTTGTACCAGCGTAGGAAGAGTGAAATGAAGTTTAATAAAAATCTGGCTATTGGTTTATTTTCTTGCAGTATTGAATCGTATACTGCCTCTGTATATGTCTTTGCAGGCCCCGAGCTAAAATCTCAAATTTTTCCTTATTTATCGGCTAATTCGGCTACTTTTTTTCATTATTTGATTATTGCTTTAGGGCTGCTTTGTTATCCCCTTGGCGGTTATTTTTTTGGCTTTTTGGGTGACAAATTAGGTCGTAAAAAGGCCCTCACCTATTCTTCTTTGGGATTAGCCATTGCCACTGGATTATTAGGGTTAGTTCCCTTAGGTCTTACTGGGATAATGGTATATTTTCCTGCTATTTTATTTACGCTGCTCTTTTGTTTACAACATATTTGTTCTGGCGGAGATTACAGCAGCTCCGCTATTTTTACCGTAGAACATGTTGAACAAAACAACGATCAAAAATTAATTTATTACAGCGCCTTAGCCTGCGTTATGTCTGTTTTAGGTTTAATTTTAGTTCAATTTATGAGTGGCTCAGGGTTATGGCGAATGGCATGCCTCACGGGGTTTATTGGCGCTATTTTTGCTTATTTTATTCGAAAAAAATCTGAAGAAACCCCTATTTTTATAGCAAAAAAATCACCTCATGAACATCACCCCGTCGGAAAATTTGAACAAAGTATTGTGTTTATTTTTGCCGGCTTTTTATGTGCAGTCTATTATTTTGTATTTGTCTTTTTAACCCCGCATTTGTTTGTACCACAGGGGTATTCCCTTAGTGAAGTGAATATAGCCTATTTTGCTTTATATGCCCTATCTTTATGGCTAGGCGGAATCCTTATTTCTAAATCCAATTTATTTAAAACAGTACAAGATCTTAGTTTTATTTTAGTTATTTTACTTATTCTATTTAGTGTCATTTTATCTCAAATCAATCTAGATAATTCAGCTTCCTTTGCCCTATCTGCTACTTTAGTTGGCATTTTGGTTATATTTATGGGATTGGTGATTAGCCCTCAACATGCCTTATACCTAAAATTATTTCCTCAACGTCTCCGCTGCCAAGCCATTATTACCAGCTTTACCCTAGGGGCTGCTGCTATTGGCGGTATTACACCCTTTTTGTGTAAACTGATTTATGATTTAACAGGGAATTTGGGTCTAACCGCACTCTGGCCAGCAGCCTGCACCGCCGTTTTAGTTGTTAGCCTGATAATTTATAATCGGCGCCCTTTAAATTTAAACAGGGCGGCCCCATCTAGCCTGAGTAATTAATTAAATAGCATCTGATAGGCTGCATTAATTAGCACACAAACGGTACAAAATACTGTTTAAGTTGCTAGAACCTATCAAATTAGTTATGTTACACTATGAGTAGAGATAAAAGCAGGTAGGTGTATATGACCGATTCAGTAATTGACAAAGATCTTCTAGAGAGAATTGAAAAGCTGCAGTTAGATACTGGCAATTTTTTTGATATCGTTTCCAGAGCGAAAGAGCAAGCAGGTAATAACAAAGAACTTACCGGTAATGACATTAAAAATGTCATTCAAAGTGACGTGCACTTATATTTAAATTCCCCAAGAGTAAATCCAGCTACTGATAGGCTGGCAAATGACCAAACGCTCGATAATGTTCAACAACTGCGCGAAGCCCAAAAACAAATAGAACTAACAAATGAGTTAAGACCTCTGTTAAGTTTAATCGCAGGTATTACTCCAACATTAGTTTCAGAACTAAACAATCAACCTAATCAACAAATGGGTTTAGGAGCGAACCAGCAAGCAAACGATTTGTTAACGCATCCTAAACTTGCACCATTCTTAGATCAAGCTGCATCTTCCTTCTTAGATGCTTACAAAAAAATCCAAGAAGCAAAAGACAGCAAAGATCCTAACAAACAAGATGATGCATTGAAAAATGCGAATGAACTTAGCTTGCAGTATAAAATGATGATGAAAAATTCACCTAAACTAAGAGCTGAATTCGAAAACAGAATGAAAATGGCTCCTGCCCCAGGGTATAAGCCTGAAACAAAACCTAGACCCTATTAATTAAATAGGTTTTTAAAGCGTTAATATTTTAAAAATGGTGCCTTGGCACCATTTTTTTTAGATAAATTAGGACAAAACTGTGGCAACATTATCACAGGAAATTATAAACGGAAATAATGCCAAAGCTGCCCAAATGATCAAATCGGGCATGGCATTAAATTATCTTGACGAATATGGCTTTACCCCGCTGACACAAGCAGCCCTCATGGACAATTACACCATTGCTGCTTTGCTATTAAACTACAAAGCCAATCCCAATCAAGCTTCGCAAGATCGCTCCACTCCTTTGCAGTGGGCGGTAGATAACAGCAATTATGACTTAGCAGAATTATTGCTGAAAAATAAAGCCAACCCAAATGCTTCAACGCCCGATAACCAACCCATCATGTTTTACCCTACGTTAAGAAAAGACAGGGCTTTAAGTGAGTTATTAATCAAATATGGCGCAAAAGAGACCGTTGTAAAAGATTATATCTTAGCTAAATTAATCGGTCATCGATTTGAATTAAAAGGCTATATTGATGTAATTAATGCCGATAGCATCTTTACCCAAATAGATTTTGAGGGTTTTTATTTAGAATTTACCATATCATTAATATTAGAATCATTAGACAGATTCATGAATAGCTATGAAGCGAATCGATTGAATTTGCCAGTAGATGAATATCAAACCGTTCAAAAAGCCCTAAGAAACGCTTCTGAACTAAGAAGCTTTAGACATGTGAATAAAAACATCGACGATTACCTCCCCCGAATTAAACAAATTATAAATAACAATGATTTATTATTAATTCCCGTGTCGTTTCGGGGGCATGCGATGTCATTTATCCGATATCAAAATTTATTTGCACGTTGCGATCGCGGCGTACACAAAATGACAGACCCCATTATTATTTATGAATTCAAAAACGCTGCGCCTTTGACCATCGATTTTTATAAACAATTAATGTATGAAAAAAATCCACCTAATTTTATTAACAAAGAAATTAATCAGATTTTGGGTTTAAAAAAAATAGACACCCTGCCTATTTCACACCAAGTAACCGGTAACTGTTCTTGGGCAAACATAGAATCTAGCGTGCCTACCATGCTTTATATGCTTATTCACCAACAACAAAATAATAAAAAATCTTCTAAAACACAAGATTATATTATGAAATTTTATTATGCGTGGAAAGAATGGGATAAAGACAGAGCACTGGAAGATTTAATTGTCGATATTAAAGATAAAAACAAGCCTCGCAGAATATCTAAAGCTTTGTTACTCGCCGCCATTTTGAATCAAAGTTGTGATTATAAAAACCCAAGAGACGTTGCTCGCGCTAAAAAAATATTGGCGATTTTATCTCAGCCTGAATATAAATTTATCTTAAGAACTTATATTAATGTCTACATTAAAAAAGGCTCTGGAGATCTTAAAATGAAGTTTGAACGGATTCTGGAAATTTGTGATGTGGATTATAAAATATTTATATAAAAAAACCTGGATTGCCGCGGTGCCTGCTGTGAGAAGCCTATATGCCTAGGATATTAAAATATGTTAGCTAATTTAAGATACAAAAGCCGAATAAAATTATTCAACGAGATTTTTAATGAAATAGATGGCTTTAATACCTCTAAAGACACTCGTGAAAAATTAAATATTTTATCTGATGAATCACTTACCTATGGTGAAGTAGAATTCATGTCCTTTAAAGAAATCATTGATTTGGCCAAACCTAGACAAAACGATATATTTTATGATCTGGGCTCAGGTACTGGTAAAGCCGTAATCATTGCCGCCATGTGTTTTGATTTTTCTGCTTGTAAGGGCATCGAATTACTCGAGCCCGTTTATAAATTATCGCGCCAAGCTTTGAATCATTTAACAACCAAAGTAGATAAAGATAAAAAAAATATATTACGTGCCATTAAACATTTACCTGAAATTAAATTTTATAATCAAAATTTTATCAAAGCTGATTTTTCTAAAGCCAATATTATTTTTATTAATGCCACTTGTTATCCAGTAGAATTTTGGGATGAACTAATCAAAAAATTTAATCAATTGTCAGATGGTTCGCGTATTATTATTACCAGCAAAAAAATAGATTCTCCCCTTTTTAAACAGATTTATGCGGGACAGCATTTAATGAGTTGGGGAATGAATTCGGTTAGGATTTATGAGAAAATTTAGTATTAAAAAATAAGATAGAAATCCCTGATACACTAAATAATAAATTTTATATAAAACAGAGCATTTATGGAACTTACTAAAATACAGCTGATTGCTGCTTCAATCATCCCCATCTTATTCGCCATTACCCTCCATGAAGTTGCACATGGCTGGGTCGCAGACATGCGAGGCGATCATACTGCTCGCATGATGGGTCGCTTAACACTTAATCCTATAAAACATATTGATTTATTGGGCACGATTATTTTGCCTATTCTTTTTTTTGTGACAACCGGTTTTATGTTTGGTTGGGCAAAACCTGTGCCCGTTGTTGCTCGCAATTTGAAAAACCCCCGAGCAGATATGGCGTTAGTCGCTGCTGCAGGGCCATTGTCCAATATTCTCATGGCGTTAATGTGGGCCTGTATTGCAAAATTAGGGCTTAGCTTTAATATACCGGGAAGAGAAGCGTTGATTGCCATGAGTGAAATAGGCATCGTCATTAATTTGGTGTTGGCCTTATTGAATCTTATCCCTATTCCGCCGCTGGATGGCAGCCGAGTGCTTTCTGCTTGCTTACCACCCAGAATATCTTATCTTTACGATCAAATAGAACGCTTTGGCTTTATTATTCTCATTATTTTGCTGATGACAGGGATATTAAATACCATATTAATAGGCCCTTTGAATTACGCAAAATCGATTATATTTACGCTTTTTGGTTTTAATTAGGGGCTTCTACGGCTTGATAGGATCGCTTCATTTTCCATAAAGGCATGAGTAATACCAGTATAATTAAAGAACAAAATATTTGTGAGATAAAAAATCCATTCCAAGACCAATGATCAATTGCCCAACCCACCGGCCAGCCGGCAACGGCTGCACCAAAATACCCTAATGTGCCTATAAAGCCATTTGAGGTTGCTGCAGCTCTTTTATCTACCCATTCAGCTGCTGCAAGTCCTATTAACAAATGTGGCCCAACAATAAACGCACCCAATAATGTTAAATAACAAAAGTCGATATAAACAGAAGCAGCTGGTGTAGCCCATAAACCATATACCGATAACAACATCCCTAAGGCACAAATCACAATACAAGGTACGCGTTTACCTTTAAAAAAATAATCAGACACCCAGCCTATTAACAAACCACCAACTAAGCCACCCATTTCAAACCAAAAAACACCGGCACTGGCCAGCAAAGGATCGTATTGTTTAACTTCAATTAAATAAAAAGCACTCCAATCATTTATCGCTGTGCGGACAACATACGCAAAAAAAGAAGATATGGCTAAAATCCAAACAAATTTATTATTTAAAATCTGTTTAAATAAAATTTCTCGAATAGATAATAATGATTGGCTCATATTATCGGCACTCATAGATGTTCTATATGACGGATTCGCTTGATATTCTTCAATCGGCGGCAAGCCCAATGTTTGAGGAATATCTCGTAAACGATTAATTAAATAAAATCCTAAAACAATACTGATAACACCTGGTACATACATAGCCCAACGCCACCCATATTGTGCAGCACAATAAACAACCAACAAAGGAATAACGGCCCCGCCTAAATTATGCGAAGTAAAACAGAGGCTATACCAAAAGCCCCGCTCTTTTTCTGCATACCAATGTGTGAGTAATTTGATGGCCGCCGGCCAACCCCAGGCTTGAAACCAACCATTGAGCCCCCATAAAATGGCCAATAGCCACAAAGGAGAAGATAAACCAAATAAGATATTCATGACGCCCGTTAGCATTAATCCAATCGCCATAAAATATCGAGGATTGGATCGGTCAGACATTACGCCGCTGACAAATTTGGATATCCCATAAGCGATATACAATGCCGACCCTAAAATACCCAATTGAGCTTTGGTGAAACCTAAGTCAGTTGCCATAAATGGCATGGCAAAAGTGAAGCTTTTACGGGTTAAATAAAAAATGGCATAACCCAAAAAAATAGAATAACAGGTTCTGATGCGCCAATATCGGTAATCACGCTGGATTTGACTCGCATTATCGATGGGTTGAGCAAAAGGTGATGGTTTAAAAATACCAAACAAAAAAGTATCCCCTCTCCAAATTCACACAAATAAATAATAACCAGCACAGTACAAGCTCTAGCCTGCTTTAGTCAATATACCTAATTGGTATTAGGTCAATTCTGTTGAAACTTTTCTGCCTCAGCCCTGTCCACTCTCTAAACAAGATGAATTTATACATATATTTAGAATAGGTACACGGAATTATGACTGATGCGAATAATTCGAATGCCAGTAAGGCTCATTTAGCCCAACTACCGATAAAATCATTTAACGTTGCGCCAGGTGATGTGATTGGTGGCATGGTGTATGTGATGGATAAACCTTTAGGTATTGAAGAAGGGATGATTGGCATTAGCATCGATAGTGTGCCCTATCGAGCATATATTGAAAAGCAAATGGATGATTTAATAAAAGGTAAACATCCAAATAAAATACTTCGAGATAGATTTAATAAAAAAATGGCGACTGATAATCAATTTAAAATACGGATTGACGGCTTAAAAAATCCTGAGAGGATGACTCCTGAGCTCGTTCGTGACGAAAAAAATAGCTTAATTTCAGCTATGATGAAAGACCAAGTACACGAAACAAAAGTCCATCCTCCTTCTGCTGAAGAAGCCGTAAAATTATTTACGACTGTGGGCAAACTACATGAAATAAAAGGCTTAAGCACGTATACCGTGAATACGGGCATGGGCGGTTTATTATTTGAGGGATATAAAGCTGAACGTGGGGTAAAAGAAGGCGATCGATTTTTTATAGAAATAAAAAAATTAATGGTCAATAGTGAAGGCGTGAATGACGACAAAGCCTACATGGTAAAACAAGATGGCGAATTAATTTTAGGGGGAACAGGCCCAGGATTGGGAAAGATATTAAAAACCACCATGGGAAAAACCTATTTACAACCTCTTGTTCATCCAGGGGTTGTACTCGCCACAGGCGGATCAAGTGCTGTTGCATTCGTGGTTGGCGCTCTGGCCTGGAAAGGCACGTATTTAAGAGACAATAATCCGGTTAAAACAAATTCTGATGCCATTGTTGAATCTATCGCCACAAAAATGGCCGCCGCAAAAGGGTTTCCTGCTCAAGAAATTGATACCATCAATGGCCGTTATGATAAAAACGACTCAAAACCCAAAATTGGTACTATCGTCACCTGGACCCTTGGCTGTGAAGATTTGAGTGGTCACTTAGCAGGGGGAACCGATAAAGGGGTAGCCGTTAGTTTGAGCGAAGATTTTCCGATAAAACAAACCCTTGACGGTAAAATCATTCAGCGAGAAAAAGTAAAAGAAAAAGACAAAAAAGATAGAGATGTCGTTGTTTTTAAATTCTTTGAAATTGACCCCAATAATCTGGGTAGCAAAAAAGAAGTCGCTAAAGAAGCCTATGATGCCGCACCACACGCGGTGTCTGAGGACACAATATATGGCTTGGGTGAATCATTAATTACCCTCATCAGCTTGGGTGACAGAGATGGTATTGGCAGTAAAGGCCAAAACAAAGCCATGGTACCTTTAGATAAAGATAAGATTCCTGAAGGATCTAATTATACCCATGAATTTTATGCAATAGACTGTGGTAAAGCCTATATAGCTGATAACCCCATTGTTGGATCATTAAGAGATGATTTTAGCTTTGTTCCCCCTGGGCCACAAGATCCTTATAAAAACTATTCCATGCTGTATGACAACCCCCTTACCGACAAAATGAAAGGGGTTTATCTGATGGCCGCCTTAAGGGACAAATTAAATGAAACCACTAAGCCAAAAAAATCTGACATCGTCGCTGCTTATCAAGATATTGATCCTGTTTTTGCAGCAAAATTAAAAAACTATCCTGAGCCCACACCAGGAAAAGATGGAGATTTGGCTTTACTAAAAGGAGAACTGAAAAAATATCAAGACTTAGCTGCAAAAGCAAAAGAGAACAAAGAACCTAAAAAAGAAGCTGAATATAATCAATATGTCGCAAAATTAACCAGCGTTCAAAAAATTGCTACCGAAACTGACAATAAGATTTTGAGTGTTTTCGAAGATCGTCTAAAACTTATGCCCACACAAATAAACTTATTAGACAACATTGAAAAGTTAACCGCCAAAAAAGCCTCTACCCTTTCCCCCGATGGAACGGTGCTTTTAAATCATATTCGGGTAGACAGAGATGACAGAGTGCCTTGGCAAATTGAACCAAAATCGGATGGCGCATTTAGATTATATTGTGCTCTCGAGAACGCCAAGCCTGAAGATCTTAATGCTGCCTTAGACAAACTTAAAGCTTATGCCAAAGATAAACCCGAACTCAATGCACTTGTTCAAAATTTAAGTGTAAAAGACAATAAATTAGAAATAACTTTAAACAAAGATCAATTGGCAACATTCACTGATAATTTTAAGGAAGAGGAGAAGGTCGCAAAAAGTCGAGAGGATTTAAAAACAGCCCCCTATCGAACACAAGAAGATCGTGATCAATTTCATCGTGCTTTAAAAGAAGCCTCCAAACCTAATGCTTCTTCAAATGCGGGGCTCGACGCAAGAGAGGATTTAGCAGAATTTTTCACGATGACAAACGAAGAAAACCTCGAAAACACCGTCGCTTTATTTGAGGTCTCCAATGAAACCCTTGACTCTGCTCCTACACAAAAACCAAAATCTTCTAGATTAAATCGTTCACAAAGCTTACCGAGTATTCAACCTAAGCGTGAAACGAATGCCCTTACTGAGAATCAGTCTTACACCCCCCAAAGTACTCGCATTCCTTTAAGAGGAGATTTGGTTGCCAGCCAAGATAATTCTATCAAAAATGTGATGACTTATTTGCAAAAACCTGAAACCCTTGCAGCACATAAAAATATTAAAAATCTTGAAGAATTAAAATCACTGCCTATTCCCTCTGAAACAAACACACAGCCCCCTAAACCCATTGTGGTTAAATTAGAAAATCCCTCTAATCAAGCTAAAATAGATATCTCTGTTCAGCAAAGTCAAGCCGGCAACCAAGTGCAATACTTTGCACCCAAAAACTTATCAGACGAAAATTTTGTATTCACAGCAAAAGAAGTGTGTCGCCTTGCGGTATTAAGTGCACAACCTGGTGCCAAATTTGACTTTTCTAACGCACCCGTAACAGTAGAGAAAAAAGCGATATTAGAAAGAGAATTTAGAGCGGCTGTTGCACAAGCGATTCAAGATCGCGTATTCCCAAAAGAAAATGCCCCTCGTTTAAAAACCGATCCGCAACCTGTTCCTAGGATTGAGCAAGGACAAGCTAGATCACAAACAATTTCGACACAAAACCCAGAAACGCCAGAGCAAAATAATCAAACACCCAGGACAAGACCTAAATCCACGAAGTTTTAACCCTATTCGACCAACTCCCCTATTCGGCCGCCCAAAACAAAGTAGGTTCTCTGGTTTAAATCCCCAGCTTGCTATATAATTCGCGAAATCTTAGTAAAGTTGGGAGTACCGTGTAGTGGCACCATTTAATGATTACCAGTTTCGACTAAAAGATTGTATTTTAGGTGCGCAAACTTTATTCATCGCCTTCGGCGCCCTCGTCTTAATGCCCATCCTCGTCGGTTTAAATCCTAGTATCGCTTTACTTACTGCCGGTGTAGGCACGTTAATCTTCCAACTCGTAACTCGTGGCCAAGTCCCCGTATTTTTAGGCTCTTCTTTTGCTTTTGTCCCCGCAACAATATACGGAATTCAAACATGGGGCTTACCTGCTACGCTTTGTGGCCTATCAGTCAGTAGCGTGATGTATTTTGTGATAAGTGCCTTAATTAAATGGCGCGGCCAAAGCCTCGTCAATCGTATTTTCCCGCATATTGTGACGGCGCCTATTATTACCGCCATTGGCCTTTATTTAGCCCCTGTTGCCATTAATATGGCCATGGGCCGCTCTGGGAGTGGTGCAGAACAACTTTTTCCTGAAGGCACTGCCCTACTTATCGCCACAGTGGCATTTGGTTCTGCTGTATTTACACGTATGTTTGCCAAAGGCAAAATGCAACTTGTGCCTATTTTAGTCGGCGTGGTTGTAGGTTATATCTTATCTGCCCTACTCGGGATCGTAAATTTTGATGCGGTCACAAATGCAGAATGGTTTAGCAAACCAACTTTCCCTGAACTAACATGGCATTGGCAAGCGATTGTCATGATTTTGCCTATCGCTGCCGTATCTGCAATTGAACATATTGGCGGCATTGCTGCAATTGGTTCGGTTACGGGACGCGATTATTTTAAATATCCTGGTGTTCATCGTACCTTAATTGGGGATGGCTTATCTTCTGCTCTTGCGGCATTTATGGGCGGGCCACCCAACATTACTTACGCAGAAGTAACAGCAGGCGTTGCCTTAACCAGAGTATTTAACCCAGCCGTAATGACATGGGCAGCACTAGCGGCTATTAGCTTAGCTTTTGTCGGTAAAGTGGGTGCCTTTTTACAGACCATTCCTACGCCAGTTATGGGCGGTATTTCGGTGTTATTATTTGGCGCGATTTCTGTCACTGGGTTGCATTTATTGATGCTAGCTAAAGAAGATTTAATGAAGCCTCGTTCTATGACGATTGTTGGGTTAATCTTAATTATTCCGGTGGGTAGATTAACGCTGAATATAGGTGATTTGCCTTTTGGTGATATTGGTTTGGCTGGTATGGTAGGCGTTTTGATGAATTTAATTTTACCGATGCCAAAAAAAGAGGAATGCAAACCAGACGACCAGTCTAAAATTATTGAAGCCCCTACGGTTTAATAATGCTTTTGTCTTTATTTACCTCTCCTGAAGCATGGTTAGCCATCATAACGCTAACCCTGCTCGAAATTGTTCTGGGCATTGATAATATTATTTTTATTACCTTGCTTGTAAACAAACTCCCTGAAAACTTAAGAAAAAAAGGCCGGACGATTGGCCTTTCATTTGCGATGATCACGCGCATTGGCTTGTTATCTACCCTTTCTTGGATGGCGAGTTTGACTGAGCCGGTTATTGCTTTTAATTTTATTTATGATATTAGTTTTTCTGGCAGAGATCTGATTTTGATTTTAGGCGGCGGATTTTTAATTTATAAATCGTTAACTGAATTATTCATTTCTGACAATTCAGAAGCGTCATCTAAACACACCTCTACGAAAACACATTTGTTTTGGATGGTGATGGCTCAAATAGCGGTGATTGATATTGTATTCTCACTTGATTCTATTATCACTGCCGTAGGTTTAGTGAATGAAATCCCCCTTATGATTTGTGCGGTGGTTTTATCTGTATTTATTATGATGTTTGCATTAAAACCCATCAGTGATTTACTCGAAAAATATCCCAGTTTTAAAATTTTGGCCTTATGTTTTTTAGTATTGGTGGGCTCAGCCCTTGTGCTAGAAGGCTTTGACATAGCGATTGCTAAATCTTATATATACGTTTGTATGGGGTTTGCTGTGGTATATGAAGTGTTTAGGCTAAGGTCTGTTTCTGAGTAAATCCCCCCGAATTATCTTAAACGACAAATGGTACACCTTGATTTATTGCCCCCTACCTGATTAATTGGTAAGTTGTGCGCTTAAATAGAAACAACTGTTTGGACCAAATTTCGATGCAAATATTAGATAAAACACCCCTATTATTAGAAATTCATGGTGGAAGTTTTCGAGGTGGCCTTGGTGCAATGGGATCTTCCCTTACTGGCATGCTGATTGGCGCAGTATCTGGTGCAAAAATTTTGCCCGCTGCAACGACTTATTTTAATGTTCAATCTCAAAGTTATATAGGCTCAATAAAATCAAGTTTAACTAATTTTTATGTATACAATAAATATGGACATTTAGGTATTACGAGCAAAGCAGAGGTTGTGGGTGCCGTTGGTGGCGGATTAATTGGCAGTGTTTTAGGATCGGTTGTTTTTGGAATGATAATGGTATAATTGTTATTTAAGTCGAAAATCATTTTGAAGATTTTTCCAGTGATTGTCGAGATATTTTTTATGGGCTTCATTCATAGGTAAATTTTTTATTTCCTGCGGCCATAAACTCCTCGCTTTTTCCATCGTGTCTTCAAGATGCGGTTTTATTGCTCGCCAAGGTATTTTTGATTGTTCAGCCCAGGCTTCAAAGTTAGCATAAGAAGCTTTATACCACTCTTTGTTTTTTCCTAAATTAAGTGCATAGTGTCTTTCATTATGGATATACACACTGGTTGTCACAATATCATAAGCCGGTGAAAGCCTAGGCGTGACTTGATCGAAATAAAGTAAGCTCCAATTTTTAATGTGAGCATCTCCATTAGAAAGCAGAATATTGACAAGCAAGCGTCTCACAAATTGTTGTGCGTCTGCTAAGCCATCTCCAGAATATTCGTAGAGAATTCTGCCTATTTGCTCGTAGTTGGTTGATTTGTATTTTTGGCTTGGGTATTTTACCAACACCTGGGCAAAATCTTCCATATGAATTCGTCTATCCCCATTGCGATCAAAACGCTTAATAGCAAAGGCTAATTTTTCATTCGGTAAATTAATGGGGGGCAAATTATCAAGCTTATTCAGATCAACTAGTTTGATTTCGGGTATATTAACGCCTACGAGTGAAGCTAGCCTCATGGCAGTATATTCATTTAGGGGGACGTCTTTATGTTTTGTCGACGGTGTTTTAATTATCCAATCGCCAAGCACATCTCCCTTAGATATATTGTAGCGGCCCTCTTTTTCTTTCATGGAAAACTTCATCTGTACGCCAGCCAAAGAAAATTTATTTTCTCTAATGATTTTTTTAAATTTTATGGCTTTCACTTTACCATTAATATTTAGAATACTGTCAGGGACTTCATCTGGATCCATGGGCTCGGCCACCAGTGCACCAGGTAAATCTTTTCCCAAATAGGAGAAAAGATGAAACTCATTATCGATGTGCATTTTAAGACTTTGGGCCATCAACTCTCTCAATGAGCCTTCTGGCAACAGATTGGATAATATTGGGTGAAGTTTTTGATTTCTAACCCAAGATTCACCCATCAGTCTATCGGCCCGCGGAAAATTTGGATGCGTAATTAAACTAAACGTCGGGCGCGCTGCATCATTTTTAAAATCATCGGCAAAACTGAGTACATTTCGACCATTTTGAAAACCTGCTAAATACCCTACTACTCTGCCATGCAGGGTTAATTTAAGCACGTTGATTTGATTGTCGGCGCTCGTGCTCATTCTTCATCATCCCCTAACAAGTTTTGCCAGGGATCTTCAGACAAATCTTTTTTTGGTTTTTTATGCGTTTGATTTAAAAGAAGCATTTGTACAGCGCTTAGTTTTTCTTTAGGAATGATCATTAGCTCGCTATTTAAGCCTTTGGCAATTAATTCCAGGGTTTCTAACCGAGGGTTACCTTTAGATTCCAGGTGCTGGTACTGCTGGCGAGAAATGCCTATCCGCAACATCATATCGGCTTGCTTAAAGCCAAGCGCCAGGCGGCGTTTTTTGATTTGTTCCAGAAGGGTTAAACTCATAAGTAAACTCATATATTGCTTTAAAGTATATATGAATTATATTAGTTGCTTTTTTTAAAAATAGCAACTTATTTGTTTCCTTTAGGGTGTATTGGGGTAAAAAGCAATAAATATATTGCTTTTTATTTGTGTTTATAGCTAAGGCTTGTAATAACTACTTTCTTCAATGTGCATCTCTTCTTCAGAAGCATCCTTAATATCTCTTTCAGGCTCAGATTGCTCATTGAGCGCTTTTCTTTTATAACTGCCGGCTACAGGAGAAAAAGTAAGCGAGGCTTTCGGCTCAAGGTAAAGATCATGCCAAGCTTTCTTATAACAATTCAAACCGATTGACGGGATTAGTTCATTAGGCAACAATGAAAGCAAATTATCTGCTCTACCTTCTAATAGCACATATTCAAAGTTTTTAACTTTTCCCATGTATGCTTTGAAAACTGCCTGCTTAAAGAGATCAAAATTAGTCTGTATATCAATATCAGGGTGATAATTAATTTGTTGCTGAATCTGTTCATTCGACATTGTACTAAATAACAAATTAGCGGCATCCAAATGATTCTCTTTTATTGCCTGGCTCAGTGCGGTATGCCCAAATTTGTCTACCGCACCTACATTGGCGCCCGCTTGATACAATAAATTTATGATATTCGTATGACCATATTGGGCTGCAATCATCAGCGCGGTAGCCCCCCAGCAGTCTACTTTTTCTAAATCGGCCCTCGCTTGAATCAATACATTTATGATTTCGCTTTCTCCACAGGAAGCAGCATTCATCAGTGCGGTCCAATTCAAATTTTCTAGAAAACTGTCAGGATTAGCTCCAGCTTGAATCAATTCCTTAACTTCTTCTAATCGACCCTTTCTGACGGCCTCGATTAGCCGGAGATTACCTATATCCATAATGATACTCTTGCTACTTGTGGTTATAATTTAATGAAGAGCTTACCAAAAAATCCGTCTTGTTAAAAGCAAAGCCAGATAACACGACGAATATCTAAAGATATGAGCAGGATTATGTTTACTTCTACGGAGTGTAATGATGACTTTCTTCAACATCCATCTCGTCTTCAATTGTTTTTATTTTTTTTATATCTCTTTCGTCTTCAGGTAAATCATTTTGAGCTTTTCTTTTATGGTTAAGTGCCGAAGAGGAAAAAGTAAGAGGGGCATTTTTAACCATGTCACTCAGTTCTGCGTGAGAGGCCTGCCATTTTTTATACCCTTGTGTGCAATAATTACGAGCAATTAAGGGCATTAATTCTGCGGGTAATGATAAAAATAAATGATCTCGCTTTTGTAATACCGCCTCTATTACTGCTTTAAACGATTCCATATCCTCTATGTAAAGCTTTTGTTTAAACTGCTTAAACATATTATAATGCGTTCTTATCTCAGTGGAGCTTTTAATTTCGTTTTGCAACTGTTTAGCCGAGAGTCTACTAAATAACAATTGAGTAATATCAGTTCTCTTATAAGTGATTGAGATGCTTAATGCGGAGTTGCCTTCTCGGTCTACCGCGCATAAATTAGTCCCTGCTTGAATTAATGCACGTACAGCATCGATGTGACCATACTGTACAGCAAAGGTCAGTGCCTTAAAGCCAAGCCGGGTCTGAACATCCGTTTTTGCTCCCGCTTTCGTCAATACAAGTATGACGTGGACATGCCCCCTGGCTGCGGCGCAGATCAATGCTGTCCAACCAGCGTGATTCTGAGCATCTACATGCGCACCCGCTTTAATTAATTGTTCAACCTCTTCTGTTCGACCATTCTTCGCTGCTTCAATTAGCTGAGCATTTTTTTTATCTTGGTTTAAATTTATGAAAAGATCGAGATCCATAATGAAACACCTATTACTGTAGTCAAAAATTATAGCTACCTTATCAACAAATCTGTCTCATTAAAATCAAAACTCGATAGAAGGTATTTTTTTACAGAGGGGTGGTAGAGAATATACACTATACTCACCAATGAATTTATTTTTTGCCAGACAACATCGGCACAAATTTAACCGATTCAATATTTTTAATGTCGTATTTTTGTGGGTCTTTGCGAATAATGAGCTTTAATTCTTGATTTAGTTTATTCCCTACCGGAATCACCATTCTGCCATGATTTTCAGAGAGTTGGTTTAACAACGCCAAAGGTATTTCACTCGGGGCTGCGGTGACAATAATGCCGTCATAAGGCGCATGCGCTTGCCAACCTTTAAAGCCATCATCGTGTTTTAAATGAATATTTTGATAATTTAATTCAGAGAATAATTTTTTAGATTTTTTATATAATAAATCATGTCGCTCTATCGTATAAATTTGAGTGGCCAGTTGCGATAATATAGCCGCTTGATAACCTGAACCTGTGCCAATTTCTAATATTTTAGATAATGGTAGTGCCCTCTCCCCTATTAATAACTCCGTCATTTTAGCGACTATATAGGGCTGAGAAATGGTTTGATCGCAGTTAATGCTTAGGGGGATATTTTCATAGGCTTGATTGAGTTTTTCCGCAGAGATAAATAATTCTCTTGGCGTATTTTGAATGGCATCCAGTACGGTTAAATTTAAAATCCCCATGGATTTTAATTCGGAGAGTAAGCTTTCTTTACTAGCCATATCGTACATATAAATACATGAGGGTAATGACAGCAATAATCATCGCAAACTTTGATAATGGTATAATAATTCTTGACCAAAAACTCCCTTTTAAAATCATTAGCCTTCTTTTAGCAACCGAGTTTTTTTCTTCGATTTGTAATGATTTCTCAAAATATTGAATGGCCGCCGCTTTATCTTTCTTTAGCGTGTGTAAAATACCCAAGTTATGATATGTTGGCCCAGAAGGCCCTAAGATATTAATCGATTTGTTAAACAATTCTTCTGCTTTCTCTAAATCGCCTATCAGCTGATAAAAAATACCCAATAAATTATATGTATCAAAAGCGGTGCCCAACACATAGATATTATTTTCGACTTGATTCATCGTCCAAAGTATATTGGGCTTATTAAAATCATTCACAAGGGGAAGTTGTTCAATTAATCTATCATGAACAATACCATACGCATCTGGATCGTAATTGGATAGCTTAATAAAATCGATTATCGTGTCTAATTTAAAACGATAACAACTGCCTTGAAACTCTTGGCAAATGCTTAAATATTCTTTAGGCCCAAATCGAGTGGCTATTTCATTAAAATCGTTTTTGACTGCGTGTACCGTTTTTTTAGCTAAACGATTACCGTACAAATGCACACCAAATGTATAAACATAATCAGTGCCGATATATTCGCCACCAAGTTGTTCAAAATACTGCTTCAAGGCATTAAAATTTAATAAAAAAGAATAACACCCATCATAAGACATCAACTCTCGTCTTTGGGTGGCCTCAAAATCTTCGGTTCTCGATAACCCCTTATCCCCTACTAGCAAATAATAGGGCTGTGTATCATCTAATAAACTAATAAAATTAAACGCCCCCACTGGCATGCAAAATTCTGTGCCTGTTTTCATGGTAGCAATATAATTTTTTAATACCGCATTTAATTTACTGTCTTCATAATAAGTATTAGGATCTACCGCAACATTGCTTTCTTTAAATTCGATGTCTTTTAGGGTTTTTGGTGCCAAAGGATCAAATTTTAAATAACGGTTTGTTAAGGCTACCTGCACTTCATGCAACACGCCATTGTCTATGTTAAATTTATCTTGTTTAATACAATCAAAAACATAATTGGCAATAATAATGGGCGTATGCCCAGGTTTAACAATCGATTTTTGAGCGGTTTCAAAATCCCAAACGGTGCATTCTATTGTTTGATTAGCAGCAAGCTGCTTTTTTAGTTCTGTAAAGCTATGGTTGTCTTGAATGCTACTGATAATTTTTTCAGAAAAATCGGTTAGGGTGTAACAAAAATTAACCGATAATTCACTGGCCTTTAACAATTCTAAAAAAAACTTGATAAAATAAAAGCTAAATTTGCCAGTGCCCGCCCCCAATTCAATTATTTGAAAACTAAGGGGGTGACTAGGAGAAGCTAAATGCGCTTGTTGAATAAGCCGAAATACCAAATTGGCATATACATTGGCTATAAAACAATTAGAGGACACATAAAAAGGCACTTCGCCTTTCCAGGCATCTAGGCCTTTCGTATTAAAGTAATTACGTTGAATGTCCCACAGTTTAGAGTGTGACAATCTTTTGGCATCTTCAATCTTCCAATCGTCTTTCTTGGCTACCATGCCCTTCATCCCCAGGTCGTTCTAATTCTAAACTAGTAAAATCCCAAAGTTGCTTGTCTAGCAACTGACTTTTCTTAATATTTTGGAGTGCATGTAACACATTACTAGGCACTTTTGGATTTTGTACGGTTAACTCATCGATCACTTTACGTATTCTCACCCTAGCTAAGTTGGTTTGAGACCCACATAAATTACAAGGGATAAGCGGGAAATCCATTAGCTCAGCGTACAGTTTAATGTCTTTTTCCTGACAGTAAATTAAGGGTCTAATTAGAATATTTTGTTTATCGTCTGACAATAGTTTTGGCGGCATGCTTCTAATCTCGCCACTATAGCAAATCGACATAAACAAGGTTCGGATAGCATCATCTCTATGGTGCCCCAAGGCTACTTTAGTATAGCCATTGTCTCGCGCATACCGATATATATTTCCCCTTCTTAGGCGAGAGCACAAACTGCAATACGATTTACCTTCAGGAATTTTGTCTATGACGACTTTATAGGTATTGCGGGTTTCTATCTCATAGGCAATTTCATGGCTATCTAGATAGGCCCTTAGCTTAGAATCATTCCAGCCTGGTTGGGACTGATCTAAAGTATAGGAAAAGACTGAAAACTTATTGCCAGTTAACTTATT
>CADEEZ010000005.1:30060-185162 GCA_902826485.1 uncultured Gammaproteobacteria bacterium | reverse complement strand
AAACAAGCAGATTCTGTATGAATGGTTGCAACAAGGTGAGGTTCTGATTCTTCAAGAAAATCGTCACGATAGCGCGCTGGAATGGCTATACGACCTTTATCATCAATTGCGAGTGAATTTACGCCACGAAACACATGCTACCCCTAAATACCCTAATTTCCACTTTGCCCCACAATCCCCCACTTATCCACACTATAGGTGGGATTTGAGGCTATTGTCAAGGTGAGTTTACCCACTTATAAATAACTTATCGTTTTAGTACAAAGACTTACAGAGAAAATTCATCTTAGTAAGTTAATAGACGGGGATTATACAGGAGATGGGGGGAAAAATATAAAAATAGATTATTCTCGCTACCTAAAATAGGACTCGAGGTTAAATTAATCTGTTTATCTCGTGTAAGCACAGCCTTTTAACTTGTTTGAATCCCATAAACCAGATAAGATGCCCCCAAGAGTTAGCTAGGCAATCGCTGTAAGTAATCTTGTATTATTTATGGAGGAAAGTCCGGGCTCCATAGGGCAAAGTGCCAGGTAACGCCTGGGAGGCGTGAGCCTACGGAAAGTGCAACAGAGAGTAAACCGCCGAAGTTAAGCAATTAACTGGTAAGGGTGAAACGGTGCGGTAAGAGCGCACCGCGCAGATGGTAACATTCTGTGGCTAGGAAAACCCCACTTGGAGCAAGACCAAATAGGAACCCATTAGGCGTGGCCCGCGTTGGGTTCGGGTAGGTTGCTTGAGGCGTACGGTGACGTGCGTCCCAGAGGAATGATTGTCCACGACAGAACCCGGCTTACCGGCTAACTCTTACTTTTATTACCCCGCCCGTGTGTTAGCTATCATTAACTACCGTTTTTTATGCCATAGAATGACGACTATACAAAAACATATAAGTCAGGAAATTAACGCCATTAATCCTGATAAATCTCTTTTTTGGGTCGTGTCAGAAATTTTACATTCAAGCTTCTATTCCCATAAAGTTCAACTTTTTAGGAATAACAACCCAAAAACGTTGTATTACACGGGATCTTCCTCATCTTTATGTTCTCCCTGCCCCACTTGTCGGATAATAGTTTCCCTTATCTATTAAAAATAGTTAGAATGTAAACTTTTACTAGTAAGCAGCTCAGGAAAAACTTATGACCGACATTACCCAAATGAAAACACCCATCCAACTCTCTCGAATTCCCAATGAGCTTCAGCCAATTATAGGCAGTTATTATAATGTGCTTAAAAACATGCACACTCGCCAACAAGCAGAAATTACTTATTTAAAAAAACATCACCTCTCTAAGATGGAAATAATGGAAATATATGAACCAGTACTTAAAGAGAATTCAAAGGTATCTGTGGCATCGTTACAGGCACGAGAGATAATTTTAGATGATATTAACTGCGGCATTATTCAAAAAAATATTCATTTCGATAGTACGTCATTAAATTTAAAGGGAGCCGGTATCACTCGCTTTCCTATTACACTTCTTACATTTTTTTCAACGCCCGTTCATATTCAATATTGGCAAAATTTAACTGAATTATATTTACAAGATAACCAAATAACTGAGCTGAATTTGCAATGGTTGCTAGGGCTTCGAATTTTACACTGCGAGTGCAACAAACTCACTGCAGTGAACATAAAAGGGCTGAGGGCGGTTGTATTTTTATACTGCGAAGACAAGCAATTCAAAGTGCTAAACGAGCAAGGACTGACAGCGCTTACAGGCTTAAATTTCAACAACAACGCCTTAGGCGATTTTAACTTTAGGCGCATACCTGACGAGACGGAAGGGTACATATTATTTGCGCAATTAAGCGAAGGTTATTCTGATGAAATTACCCAGACTATTATTGTCAGCCTTAGCTCAACAAATTACGTTCACACGACGGATCACATCCCTGAAAATTACTTTGATTTGCTGAATAACGCGTGTGGGTTGACAGCTTCGATCTCTCCTCAAGCGGCTACCTTCTTGCCTTATCTTGAAGTACATAATAGCAGTCATCAAAACATTGAAAATGCAATGGATTTAGAGCCATCAGAAGACTTTGTCAATAAAAAACTAAAGTGACTCCGTTAATGTGACCCTGGATGCCGCGGACAAGCCGCGGCACGTTGAGAATGAGAATTATTCTTCTTCACCTTCTACTTCTGCTGGCCCCTGCCCCAACTTTATCGCCCTGTCGTATAACAAATTTTTAGGCAGCCCTGTGATTTCTTTTACAATTTTCACGGCTTTTTTCAACGATGTTTCGGGTATTAATGCCCCTAATAATTGATCTAAATCGATAGATAAAGTTTGTTGTTCTTCTATGACTTCTTGAGGTTTGAGTTTATTCCCCGAAATCACCAACACAAATTCACCTTGCAAGGGAATGCTTTTAGTCTGAATATCGGCCTCAAGTTCCCCTAGCGGTTTAACCACAATTTGCTCGTATAATTTCGTGATTTCTCTGGCGATGCCCCCTATTCTGGTAGGGCCAAAAATATTCGCCATTTCACTAATCACTTCTTCAACACGATGCGGTGCTTCATAAAAAACCAAGGTTTCTGAATTTTTTGACATCGATTGAAGCATTTTTTGTCTTTGAACAGATTTTACCGGCAAAAAGCCTTGAAAAATAAATTTATCACACCCTATGCCTATGGCACTTAACGCCGCAATTAAGGCACTGGGGCCTGGAACAGGAATCACTTGAATGCCCTCTTGGTGCGCCAATCGAACCAACGGTAATCCCGGATCGCTGATTAAGGGCGTGCCGGCATCACTGATAATTGCCCCACTTTCTCCTAGCTTAATGCGGGAAATAATTTTTTCTAAAACTCCTGCCTCATTTTCATTGTGCGCGTGCAAGGCAATAAGCTTGTTTTGAATATCTAATGCGTTGAGTAATCTGATGCTGTGTCTCGTGTCTTCACAGGCAATCCAGGTAACCTCGCCTAATACTTTTTTTGCCCGAAGCGTAATATCTTCTAAATTACCCATCGGTGTGGCGACCACATAGAGTTTGCCCCATTTTTTTTCGTGATGAACGATAGACACAATGCATTTCCTCTCGATATCGAACTTAAGCTTTTAGCTGCAGATGTTTATAGCCAATATGACTAGCGCGTGCAAGCAAATAATTTTTTAGTGTCTATTGACTTGCGAAAGTCAGCTTAGTTAGTATGTGAAAAAACGTTTTTAGACTTCAAACTAATGAATAAGCTAATCGAATTACTTTTATTTTTAACCAGTAACTAGGCCATAAATATATGACTGATAACACAAAAACTTCCCTTTCTACGTCCGAGCAAATAAAGAAATTAAATAGCCTCATAATTCAAGCTGCGGATCAAGGGAAGTTTAAAATCTTGAAAAGCCTAATTTCCCATACTGAAGTTTCTCAAAATTATTTAAATGCTAATGGAAATAACGCATTACATGTGGCGGCTGCTAGAGGGCATGTTGAGTGTGTGGCCGCATTAATAGAGGCCAACCTGAACGTCAATTTTCCGAATGCTCATCAAGTCACTGCTTTACATTTTGCTGTCCGAAATAATCATCTTAATGTTGTAGCTTATTTACTGACGGTTGAACACATTTCTCTTAACGTACAAGATTCCGATGGCGATACGCCTTTACACGATGCTGCCGAAAATGAAGATATCGACATTCAGATCACTGAAGCCTTAATCAATGCAGGTGCCAGTCTGACTATTAAAAATCAGGAGGACTTAGATCCCATTGAAACCGCTGAGGCTGCTGCAAATGATACGGTATTGGAATTTTTAGAAGAAATGAAAAACCAAAGTGATATTAACAGCTATATAGAAAAAAAATCAACCGCTTATTTTCCTACCTATAAGATTAAAATCGAACTGGAAGAATTCGAAGATGACAAACCAAACCAGAGCGAAAATAAACCTAAAAATGAAAAATTGTTAAACATAAAGTGCTAGCCCCACCCCAACCCTCCCCCGCTATCTACCGTCGTGGGCATGGGCGCAGTCACCTGTTTTTTCTCTACGTACCGCGGCTTGTCCGCGGTATCCAGCGATTTTAGAATTAAAAAGTTTTGTGTAACTGGATGACGCGGACAAGCCGCGGCACGTAGGGAATGGCATATTTAAGCTTGACGCCTATCGACGTTGTGGCTGCTCTTTTTAATAAGAAGTTAGCTTCTTCACTAATATCAGGCAACTCATGCCTTTACCGCCTTGTCATGTTATCCTCATACTATTATTACAAGTATGAAAAATGGAGCAGGGTTCTCATGTTAAAACGCCTCATTACAGGGTTAAGCCTCATTTTTATTTTACTGCCTACGCTTTGTTTTGCGGTCTCAAGCAATGAAGATAGACAAGCCGCACAATCTTATCTTGAGCAAAGTAAAACCAGTGAATTCCCCCAAAATATGGAATTTCGTCTTTTAGCAGCAGATGTTTATATTCAGTCTGGTTTTACGGCACAAGCCAACGAAATATTAGAAGCGATGCCGGTTAACACGTTACCTGATAATTTGCGTATACTGCATCGATTACTGTTAGCTGAATTGGCCATTAAAAATCAGCAGCCCACCAAAGCGCTAGATCAAACTTATTTAATACAAAATTCAGAACTCGGGGCTTCTGTGTCTTCTGCTTATCGATTACGTATCCATCTTATTCGAGCAAAAGCCTATGACGCTTTGTCCCAACCACTCGACAGCCTAAAAGAACGGCAATTAATTGAATCTCTAACAGACAATCTCAATATTTTATTAAAAAATCGACAAGACACATGGAAAACCGTGCTTCAATTACCCATGGAACAACTAAAACGCTTAACGGTGAGAGATCAGTCCCCTTATGCGTCTGGTTGGCTAACTTTGGCAATCATTTACCAACAATATCAAGCCTCGCCTGATAAATTAATTCAGGCCATTGACGGATGGAAACATGAATTTCCTCAACATCCCGCACACGCCATTTTATCTAATCACTTAAATAAAACGACCCAATTAAAAAGTGGAATAAGACAAGTTTCCTTGTTGCTTCCCTTAGAAGGCAATAAAGCGGGATTAGGCCAAGCAATAAAAGACGGCTTTTTATCTGCTTATAAATATGCCGATCCCAAACTTCGACCTGAAATTAAAATATATGATACTTCTACATATCAAGATATGACGGCCTTATATCAAAAAGCCGTCGATGAAGGGGCTGATTTTATCGTTGGCCCGCTGTTCAAGGAAGAAGTCCGTCAATTAAGTACGCAACCCGATGGTTTTTTTAGTGTGCCTTTGTTGGCGCTGAATCAAGCCAATGACACGAACAGTTCTTTACCTAATCGATTTTTTCAGTTTGCCCTTGCACCTGAACAAGAAGCAGAGTTATTGGCCGAAAGAATTATTCAAAAAAACAAACACTATCCTATTTTAGTGGTGCCGAATAATGATTGGGGCAAACGTTTTGCCAGTGCTTTCGAAACAAAACTTAGCCATTTAACAGGCGTGCTGGTCGATACGATTTATACTCAGCCTCAACAAAATTTGGGGAAACTCATTAGCCAACGATTTGAAATCGACAGCAGTCAAGAACGTTTTCGATCTCTTTCTAGAATGCTGGGGATGAAAATAGACGTGCAACCCAGACGACGTCAAGATTTAGACAGTTTAGTCATAGCAATTTCACCGCAACAAGCACGCCAGCTCAAGCCCTTATTAGATTTTTATTATGCCCATGATTTACCGATATATGGCAGCTCAAACATCTATTCAGGCAGCCCAAATCCAAACAAAGACATAGATTTAAACGGTGTTCAATTCTGTGATATGCCTTGGTTTATTGTGCCTAGCCAAACCGATTATGCACAACGCGGCGGGCAAATACTTTCTTTACCTGAACAACAAGCCCGTTTATTTGCCATGGGGGTAGATGCTTATGATTTAACCACCCAATTAAAAAGATTAAGTGCATCGCCTCATTCAAGTTATTCTGGCATGACAGGAAAATTATCCATTAACGAAAATAATATCATCACTCGTCAGCTCATTTGGGCTGAATTCAAAAACGGCGTACCTGTACGAGTGAAAACAAACAACTAACAGAGTATTTAAGATGCAACGGATTGCATTATTTGATAGAGCCAGAGGATTGGCCATCTTGCTCATGGTATTTGCCAATGCCACCCCTATATTAGGGGTAAATTATAGTGGGCCCTTATGGTTAAGAGTAATCTGTTCTGTCCCTGCGCCTTTATTTGTTATATTGGCCGGCATGATGGTCGCCAAAACTGCTTTATTCCAGACGCCAGAATATTACGTAAAACGCACTGCTGAATTATTGATACTCGCTGCGGCCATTAATGTTTTTATTCATCAAAGCCCTCCTTTTCAAAATATCGAAATTTTATATTTAATTGGGCTGAGCATCCCTTTTTGTTTTTTAATCAATCATTTTAAGACCGTTTATATTATTATTTTTTGTTTAATTAATTTCATGGCAGCACAAAGTTTGCAGCTTTATTTTCCTTTTGATTTGTCTTTGATAAAAACTTACCCAAAATGGCAATTATGGTTGATTAATGGCTGGTTTCCGATATTACCCTGGACAGGCATCATGGCGGTGGGGCTTATTTTTTATCGGCTCTATGCACAAAATAATTTATTTAATAAATACATGGCATGGGGCATGGCTGGCATGTTTATATTGGGAGGGTGTTTAACTTATATTAATTTTAGTTTGCCTATTGCCCCTTGGGGTTATCAAGAATTATTTTACCCGCCTAACATAAATTTTATTTTTATTTCTATTCCGCTTGTGTGGTTGGTACTTTGGTTATTATACCCATTCGAAAATAGCGCATCCGTTATTTTTAAGCCACTGACCTTGTTAGGCCAGCATAGTTTGTTTATCTATGTTTTACATCTTGGGGTGATATTTTGGATTATGGGCCCTTATCTTTATCCACTAAACTCATTATCACTATTATTTTTACTCTATTTTATACATATGATTTTTTTAACCACAGTTGTTTTGTTGTTAAATAAAATTTCTAAACGAAATTAAATTTAAATTATTATTTTTCCTCACCCGTGTAATATCCCTTAAATTTTTCTTAAATAAGAACTTTTTTTGATAACTCAAGTCTATTGATAGTGGAATTTGTTGTTTGAGAGAGGAAATACTTATGAAAAGATCAGTGGTAAAAATAGCTTCAGTGGTGTTAGTAACACTGGCTTTGGCTGGGTGTGAAAATATGAGCCACCGTGAAAGAAATACAGCCTACGGGGCAGGCCTGGGCGCGGTTGCTGGTGGTGCCATTAGTGGTATTGCAGGTGGTAGCGTAGGCACAGGCGCCTTAATTGGTGCAGGTGTAGGTGGTGTTGGTGGGTACATGTACGACCACTAATAGTACTTGCTAACGGAATAATTAAAATATGATTGCCATCTTAGTTAGGGTGGGTGCACAGGTTGTTGTGTACCTTACTCTAGCTGGATGTTCGACCATTCATCCCGAAAATTCGGAAATAATTTATGGATCGAACAGAGGCATAACAGATTACTACGTGGTCAGTGGTGCGGGCTCAGTTGGCTCGGGTTATTTATTTAACGATAGATATTATCCGTACAATTACGCTTATTATACCAATTACCGTTCCTATAATTATCCTTACTATTCTCGCCCTTATTATTCTTATCCCTAACGAAAGAATTTGCTTTAAAGCACATGCAAAGGCAGAGCAAAATAGTATGCATAAATTAACTATTAAGACAGCTTTAAATATGAGGAAATAGTATGAATAAATCAACAATTATCAAAATGGCAGTGATTTCCGTATCAAGTGGATTTTTGATGGGTTGTGCTGACATGTATTATAGCGAGAGGGATCCAGATGGTTATTATTATTCATCCAGTACATATAGAGGGTCGCATTATCATGGTTATGGTGTAGAAAGGACGAGTGACGGATATTTAAGAAAACAATATTATTATGACAATAACTCACCTTCTTATTATTATTCTGACCGTGATTATTATAATAGAAACTATTACTATTATCGTTAACATACAAAAGGTTGACGGAGCATTTAGTAATTGGCTAAAGCTTCGTCAACAGTTTTATGAATAGTGAAAATAGCTGTAAAACCACTGATATCAAATACTTCTTGAACTTCTGGAGATAACCCTGTTAAAATCACCGCACCACCATTGGGTTTTACTTTTTTAGCCGCAATCAATAATACTCTTAATCCAGCACTCGAAACGAAAGCGATTTTACTAAAATCAATAATAAATTTGTTTTTGCCTTCCCCAGTAACAGCTGCTAATTTTTCTTCGAAAATGTTCGCATTTGTACTATCGATTCTGCCTTCACAATAAATGATTAATTTATCGTCTTGATTTTTTTCTGTTACTGTTAATGTCATAACGCGCTCCCCTCGAGGATACCCTCCTGAGTTTTTGCTAGATTAATGATTTGGTTACAATTAAAATATTTTTGTCATTTTCCCGCTGGTATACCATTTTGTCTAAAATCGAAGACACAATATGCAAACCTAGGCCCCCTACTTGTCTTTGTTGCACAGGTTGACGAAGATTAGGTTTGTTGGGATTGGTGGGATCAAACTCCATCCCATCATCTTTCATGGTAATGGTTACTTCGTGCTTTACGGTATCAACCTGAGCTGAAATTTCAATTTCATGATCGGCTTTGTCTGAATAACCATAAGAAATGATATTGGTGATAAGTTCATCCATACACATAACCAATTTATTCACAATGGCCGGGTTTTTACAATTGTGCGCCAAAAATCCGTCAACTTGAGTCAACAGATTCCTTAAATCGTCTTTTTTATTTAAGATTTTCATCTCAAATAGGGTGTCATTTTGATCGGTCATAAGTATTTTTACAGTTTTATAAAAACTTTCCTATTATAAATTAGTTTAGTCGCCAAGGTAACGAATGGCCAACATCGTGATATCATCACTTTGGTCAGCCCCCACAGTAAAGGCCTTCAGATCGATTTCTACTTTTTCAATTGTGTCAGCGGCGCTTAAGCTCAAATTATTTTTTAAAATCACTTGTAAGGCTTCTTCACCAAAACATTTATCTTGTTTATTCATTGCTTCAGTGACACCATCTGTATATAAAAACAGCAGATCATTTTTTTTCAATTCTATGGTGTTTTCTTGAAAATGTTCGAGCGGCATAATACCGAGTGCCATATCTTTGGTGGCGGGCAACATGCTTAATTGCCCATTAGAGATTAACACGGGCAAGTTGTGCCCTCCGTTTGAATAAGTAAACTTTTTGGTTTTAACATTTAAAATGCCATAAAAAGTCGTCACGAACATATTATTTGCATTCGAATTTTCTAATAATAAATTCACTTTTTGTAAACATTTTCCGGGTGATATTTCTTTTGTTGCATAGGCTCGAATCAATGTTCTAGATACAGTCATAAATAAAGCAGCTGGCACCCCCTTGCCCGACACATCTGCTATCACTAGCCCTAATTCATCCTCATTAATCCAAAAGAAATCATAAAAATCTCCCCCCACTTCTTTTGCAGGGGTCATTTTAGCATGTACTTGTAAAATATTATTATTAATAAATTCTTTGGGTAAAATAGATTGTTGAATTTCTTTTGCAATATTTAATTCATACAATATGCTTTCGAGTTTATTCTTAGTGTGTTCAGCTGATAACAATTGTTTAATGTGATCGAGCGTTTTATTAATCGTGGTAGTCAAGTCTTCAAAATTAATAGGCTTGGTCACAAAATCAAAGGCACCTCGATTCATGGCTGTTCTAATATTGTTCATATCACCATAAGCCGACACAATAATCGCCATCACATCCGGGTAAGCTTTTTGAATATTATCTAATAGCGTTAATCCATCCATCTCGGGCATATTAATATCAGAAATCACCATTCTGACTTCTGGATCTTTACTTAATAATTCTAAAGCCTCAATACCGTTGTGTGCAAAAAATAAATTGAATTCATTATCTTTTAGTTGACGACGAAACCGTTGCTTCATAAGCAACTCAACATCTGGTTCATCATCTACTATTAATATTTTAGTCACACACCCACCCCTTAAAACTTAAATAGGCAAACAAATCGTAAATTCTGTGAACTCACCGGGTTGAGAATCCACGGTTATGTTTCCATGATGCTGATTCATGATGATATCATGACTAATATATAATCCCAGACCTGTTCCAATGCCAGCTGGTTTTGTTGTATGAAAAGGTTTAAATAAATTATTTTTAATTTCTTCAGGTAGTCCATTACCATTGTCGCGAATAATAATAATGATTTGTTTTTTATCTGCATCAATTTTTGTTGTCAATTCCATTGTGGGCACATAACCATTATCTTTATTTTTCATTTTTTTATCATGAATTGCATAACACCCATTATTAATAATATTTAAAAATACTTGCCCAATAGATTGAGGGGATGCCATAATTTTCCCCACAGTGGGTTCTAGATTTTTCTTTATCGATAAATTAAATGAATTATCTTGAGATCGCATTCCGTGATAAGCTAGATTCATATATTCTTCCAACAATTGATTAATATCTGTTGGTTCTTTGCCTACTTCTTGTTGTCTTGCTTGCATTAACATGGTTCTCACTGTATTTTCGGCACGTTTTCCATGTTCATGAATTTTACTATTATTTTGTTTTATGTCATCAATGATGCTGTTTAAATAATCTTCTTGGGCTTTGTCATGAATTTCTTTTTTTAATTCTTCTAATAATTGAATATTCATGTCCGAAAAATTATTGATAAAGTTTAAGGGGTTTTTAATTTCATGTGCAATGCCAGCTAATAACAATCCGAGTGAAGCAATTCTTTCTTGTTCCATTAATTGTTTTTTTAAATGTTCAACTTCTTTAAGCGAATGCGGTTTTTCTATTATTTTTTCTGATGTTTGGTTTTTATTGAAATTTGCCGTTACTCCCCACAGTACTAACATCCCGATATTTAAACCCATTAAAAAATAGAGCACGAATCTAAATTCGGGCTTTTCTAAAAATGCAGCGCTAAGCACAAAGACAACTATCGACAACAAAAACACTAGCCCAGGTATCTTTGAAAGATGCCCAGACAAATATTGGTGAATTGATTCAGCAGGAAAATACGATTTCACCCTAACTCCAATTTGACTGAATATATATACAGTTATTCTGAACAAATTTATTCTATACTCATGTATGACAGATTCGGCAGTAAAATTACTTCATTTAATTTTTAGTGTACCTGCACAAAATTTTATCTTTGTAACTTTTTCCAAATCTCAGATAAAATATGAGGATGAACTAATTAAGGGAGTAAATTTTCAATGAGAGAGATAACCGAATTTGAAGTCACCCAAATATCGGCAGGGATCAGAAACACAGATCAATCTATGATCACGATCAGTGGTTTAATCGTTAGCGGTGCAATTTATTTATTTCTCGTAAATGAAATCGAACTATCGACTTCTACGAAAGTAGGAATAGGTGTTTTAGCTGTAGGGCTTTGTGTTTCGCTTTTTTTTCTTCGAGCGATAAATCAGCAGCATTAAGGAAATATTTTTCCAGGGTTTAATATATTATGAGGATCGAACACGGATTTGATTTTTTTCATAAAGGCAATAGTGACCGCATCTATCTCTTTATGAATATAAGCTTTCTTTTCAATGCCCACGCCATGCTCACCCGATAGAGTGCCTTTTAATGCAATCACTTTATCAAAAATTTGTTCCAAACAGGCCTTTGCTTTAGGCCCTTCTATTGGATCATGGGGATCGACTAATAAATTAACATGCAAGTTGCCATTGCCCGCATGACCAAAGCTCACAATTCTAAAATCAAATTCTTTTGCTTTTAGATCAAGAAAATCGATTAATACCGAAATTTCTGAAACAGGCACCACGATATCTTCATTTATTTTATTAGGTGAAAGCGTTCTTAAGCTTTGTGAAAGAGACTTTCTGGCTTGCCATAAAGCCTCTTGTTCTTGTTTATTTTTAGCCACTTGAAAATCAACCAGCTCTGCTAAACTCGCTGCTTGTTTAATTGCCTGAATGTTACTTTCTATTGCTGCCTCTGGGCCATCAACTTCTAACATTAACATGGCTTTGGCTGTTTCGGGCAGCCAACCCGGGTTATTTTGTTTGATGATGTTCATGCAATGATGATCGGCGAACTCTACAGCACAGGGTGACACCGCTTGCCCCATGATATTTGCCACTGCTTTTACCGCACTTTGATTACTGCTGTACAAGGCACGCATGGTGGCTGTTTTTTCAGGGATAGGGCTTAACTTTAAAATTGCTTGGGTGATAACCCCTAAAGTACCTTCCGAGCCTATCATTAATCGTGCCAAATCATACCCCACCACCCCTTTGGTGGTGTACACGCCAGAATGAATGGTTTCCCCCTCTCCTGTGACAAAGGTTAGGCCTAAAACATTTTCTCGGGTGGTGCCATATTTTACGCCTCTGGGACCCGCAGCGTTACACCCTAAATTCCCGCCAATGCAAGAATAAGGACTGCTGGTTGGATCGGGAGCCCAAAACAATCCATGTTTCGCAGCTTGAGCTTGCACTTCTGCATTCAAAATACCTGGCTCGACAACCATATATCGATTCGCGGGAGAAATTTCAATTATTTTGTTCATTCTTTCAAGGGAAAGAATAATCCCGCCTTGTATGGGTAGCGTTGCACCAACGGTGTTAGTGCCTCTGCCTCGCGTAATAAGGGAGATTTGAAATTCAGCACATAATTGTACCGTTTGGGCTATTTGAAGATGCGTGGTCGCAAATACTACCCCATCGGGCAAATATTGTTTACGAGAGTTATCATAACCATAGACTAAGCAATCGGCTGGATCGGTTAACACGTCTCCCGCTGGTAAGAATTGTTTTAACTTTTTTTCAAACTCAGCGGGTAACGGCATATTTTTCTAAGCCTCTTATTGGGGTATTTTACGTTGGCATATATTCAAAGATTTTAACCACTTTTTTAACACCTTTAACATGTCTTGCAATATCGACTGCTATCGTTTCTTCGTTTTTGTTAATAATGCCCATCAGATAAACCACGCCGTTTTCTGTCACGACTTTTACACGGGTGGCATTGATTCTATCGGATTGCATCATCATGGCTGTTTTTACTTTGGTGGTTAACATCGAATCATTAGAACGCACTAATAACGTGGTGACGGGTTCGTAGGTTAATTCATTGATGATTTTATTTACTTTAGGGATCTGTTTGATCTCAGGAATAATTTTGTGAACAAAAATGTCATTCGGCGCTTGACCTAATAATAAAACATTTCCATTGTAACTCACGATATTCACGTGCACTTTTTCACGTTGATGCGTCGGCGTTAAAGCATCAACAATGCTCTTAGCTTTGTATTCTATCGAGCTGTCTTCTACTACGGCACCGGTTGTTCGTCTATCTTGAGAAACAACGGCACCCGTTGTCGCTGCGGTGCCAAGCACTACGGCTGCACAACCTGATAGACCCGCTAACATAAGCGCTAAGGCCCCTAATTTATATAACGATGCAAACTGCATAATAAACTCCTCTATTGCATCAAGAAAAAGAAAATAACTGTTGTTCAATTAAATCGCACAAACAATGGATCACTAAAATATGCACTTCTTGGACTCTTGCTGTCAATTGAGAAGGCACTCTCAGTTCAGCATCTTCTGCTGTAAGACAAGCAGGAATTTTACCACCATTTTTACCTGTTAAGGCGACAACGGTCATCTTATTTTCTTGTGCCATTTGAATAGCACGGATAATATTTTCTGATTGTCCACTTGTGCTAATGGCAAATAACACATCTCCTGGTTTACCTAAACCTTCTATTTGCTTAGAAAAAATTTGATGATAATCATAATCATTGGCAATAGAAGTTAAGGTGGAGCTATCCGTGGTAATAGCAATTGCTGGCAAGCTCTTTCTATCAAGCTCAAATCGATTCAGCAATTCTGCTGAAAAATGCTGTGCATCTGCAGCAGAACCGCCATTACCACAGCACAGGATTTTATTGCCTTGGGTTAAAGCAGAAATCATGATTTGAGCGGCTCTGACGATGGACTCGGGCATAATGGTCATGGCCGCCTGTTTTGCGGCAATGCTTTGGGCAAACAGCGCTTGAACCCGCTCAGCCTGTTTTGCCAACATCACTTTGGTTGATTCGGTAAGAATAGGGTTGGTCATGATTGAATCTGTCATATTTTTAGCTATCTTATTAAAAGTAAAGTCGAGCCACTATTTTACTCAAAATGCGTTTTTTATCCAGGAGATTTTTAATTCAGGTGGGTTACCTTCTACTGTAATGACGTCAAATCGTGAATCTCTAAAGTTAGCCAACCCAAAACGCTTCACATGATACGCTAAAAAGAATTCAGCCGTCCGAATCAGTTTTTGTTGCTTAAAGAAATTTATAGTTTCGGCAGCTGACATAAAACTGCAATTTTTACGATAACGAACTTCGACAAAAACAACAACCTGAGCATCTAACATAATCAAATCTATTTCACCCGTTTTACAATTAAAATTTTGGGTGATTGGCTTTAAGCCTTTTTGAATAAGATGTTTGAGGGCCATTTGCTCAAATTGTTGTCCCAAATCTCTTTTGGGCCCGAGCGTATGTTTAATTGTCATGGCAAATATATAACTAGGTTTTTAATCAGAATCAATAAGTGGTTTGGCTAATTATGATTTATTGGCTAGAGTATTAATTAAATGCGTTTAATAATAATTAATAATGCACCTGGCTAGACAACCCCTTGGTTAAGATAACAGGATAAATGATGTACAGTTCCACGGAAGGTTCTTGCAATTTAAATTTTTGTGTTTTATCGCTTTTGCTACTCTTTGTTAGCAACATCCCCAGTTGTTTTGCCAAAAACATTCAAGATATTCTCAAACCCACTAAAAATACATTTGATTGGCTTGACAGGCTCGATACACTAGAAACACTAGAACACAATGCGACGACACAACAATTTGAAAAAGAGAACTTACAACACACCAGCCGCTCTGTCGAATCCCTTAATTGGGTAAAAACTAAAACCAAAGAAATTCGCAAATATACACGTGTACAAGTGACGGAGCAATTTACGCTCAAACCAGGAAAAGTGAAATCTAGACCCTTAAAACTCTCTGAATTGTCAGAGTATTATGACATAGAAGAAATTGGTGAAGAGCATGAACACGCAAAAACACAACGTGGTTACGGCTTAAAATTTAATTACGAATTTAAATAAGACTCACCTATGAAGATGGCCGGCACAGAGGCCGGCCACTACAAGACTTTTCGCAGACTCTATCATTTTAAATACAATAAATTTTAATACAGCAGGTAATTTGTAGTGGCCGGCCATTTTCATATATGTCTTTTTATTATTTAGGCTCGTTTTTTTTTGCGGCTTTTATATCATAAATATTCGTTAGCTTATCTTGATTATCCTCTTTCGCCGCCTCTCCAGTTGTACGCCAAATAGATAAAATAGATTTAGAAAAACGTTCGTTATCTAATTTATCTAAATTTACCTCGTGGCTATTTAATTCTTGTTCTGCACCCGGGCCATTGATAAAGTTGTTTAATTCTTGATTTTTTTGTTTGGAAGAATTTAATGAAATGGGATCGCCTGTCACCATCAATTTTAACTTTTTATAGACTTGCATAAAACCGCCGAGGGACTCTCCCTCAGGAAAACTAGCGGTGGGAAACTCAGAAGAAGATTCTCCTTCCAATAATTCTTTCTCGCCTTCTTGTTCATCTGGTGGGTTGCTCATACTTCGACCTAGCCACGATGTTGTAAATACACTGTTAGTAGATAAAAAAACAATCTACCTAACTTATAAATATACTCCTCTTTCTCCTTCCATTTCAATGCCCAAAAAAAGATAATCTATGGTATATGAAAAAAATTTTATTTATTTGTAGTCAAAATAAATTACGTAGCCCTACAGCTGAAACTGTGTTCAGCAATAACCCTAAATGGGAAGTGCACTCTGCGGGGCTAAATAATAATGCCGAAGTTCCCTTAGGCTTAGAAGACGTTTTATGGGCTGATTATATTTTTGTAATGGAAAAAAGACATATCACTAAACTCAAGAGAGCGTTTCGATCTGAATTAAAAAACCAAAAAATAATTTGTTTAAATATTCCAGATAACTATGCTTACATGGATGAGGAATTGGTAAAAATATTAAAAAATTCTGTGCCTAAATATGTAAAATAGCAACCCCCACCCCAACCCTCCTCCGCATCCTCCTACGCTAAAGCTTCGGAGGACAAGAGCGAGGGAGGGCTAGAAAAAAGACAGTGCAATATTTTAAGTCAACTCCAAGATATTGCCCTTTAAAACCGCATTAAGCTCACCCATTACTTCAGGATGCTTAAGGCCATAGTGTAAAGTCGCCAGTACATATCCCGCTTTGCTGCCACAATCAAATCGTTTGCCCTCAAAACGATAGCCATAGACTTCATTTTGATTATGGGTCAATAATTTTGAGATAGCATCGGTGAGTTGCAATTCGGGTTTATTCGCAAGACCTGATTTTTCATGTTGTTTCATCATGTTTTGTAAAATATCTAAAATATCAGCCTCTAAAATATACCGACCTACTACCCCTAAATCAGAAGGGGCTTTATTCGCCTCTGGTTTTTCGATAATGCCATTTAATTTTGCGATTCGGCTAAAATTTTCAGGAACAGAAATAATGCCATATTGATTGGTTTTGTTTAAAGGCACTTTTTCTACGGCAATAATCGATTGTTGGATTTCTTGATAGACTTGTGCCATTTGAGATAAACAACCCTGTTTTGCATCGATTAAATCATCTGCTAAGATTACCGCAAAAGGATCTGAACCTATGAGAGATTTTGCACATAAAATCGCGTGACCTAGGCCTAATGGTTGCGCTTGCCTAAGATAAATACAATTAATTTTATCAGGATGAATGGCTTTAACTTGGTTCAGTAAATCCAATTTTTGTGTTTTTTCAAGATGATATTCTAATTCAAAATTGGTATCAAAATGATCTTCTATCGCCCTTTTTGAATGATTGGTAATAAAAATTAAATCGGTGATCCCGGCCTCAATTGCCTCTTCGACGGCATATTGAATAAGGGGTTTATCCACAATCGGTAACATTTCTTTAGGATTAGCTTTGGTTGCGGGTAAAAAACGTGTCCCTAAACCTGCTACCGGAAAAATGGCTTTTGTTACTTTTTTATTTTTCATCACAGCAAAACCACCTGAGTCATATTTTTGGCCCCGTCTTCTAAAAAAGATAACATAGATTCAGTCAAGTTTTCTGTTTTGGCATCAACGAGGTTATCGAACAAATGAATAATTTTATGCGAAAAATCTGCCGGCAGCATTCTCGCTTTTGCTTGCATTATTTTGCTGTTTTGAGTGGGCAAACTTGGCTCTTGATCATGAAATAATTCTTCATGCAATTTTTCACCTGGTCTTAACCCTGAGTACACGATATCGATTTCTTCTATTGGTTTTTTGCCAGCCAATCGAATAATTTGTTCCGCCAAATAAGTAATATTCACCGATTCTCCCATATCCAAGACAAATAACTCTCCGCCGGCTCCTTGGCTAAATGCTTGTAAAATCAACTGTGCCGCTTCAGAAATTGTCATAAAATACCTAGTGACATCAGGGTGGGTTACCGTAATCGGTCCACCTTGAAGCAATTGCTGTTTAAATATCTCAACAACCGACCCTCTTGAGCCTAATACATTGCCAAAACGCACGGTAATATAGTTAGTATCGCCTAATAAATTAAAATATTGGCATACCATTTCAGCCACCCGTTTACTGGCCCCCATAATATTACTCGGATTAACCGCTTTATCAGTAGAGACCAAAACAAATTTTTCTACCCCATAGGATTTTGCTTTTTCGGCCAATCGATACGTGCCTAAAATATTATTTTTAATTGCGGCGCGTATTTGTGGCTCTAATATAGGCACATGTTTATAGGCAGCAGCATGAAAAACAACTTGTGGTTTATATTCCGTGAACAAATAGTCTAGCTCATTGTTATCGGTAATATCAGCCAGATAAAATATAATATCGGCTATTTTATTAGGAAAACCTTTTTCAAATTCTCGTTGTAACTGAAAAATATTATATTCAGAATGATCTAAAATAATTAACTTTTGTGGCTGAAATTTTAAAATTTGTCTGCATAATTCAGACCCGATAGATCCTGCTCCGCCGGTCACACAGATGATTTTATTTTCAATGGCTTTTTCAATGAGCCTTTTTTCTAACTGTATGGGATCTCTGCCTAATAAATCTTCAAGGGATATTTCTCTTAATGATTGAACGCTGAGTTTGCCATTAATTAAATCACCCACGCCAGGTAAAGTTTGAATCGGTCTTTTGGTTATTTCACAATAAGAAATAATCCTTCTCATTTTTGCTGCATTCGCTGAAGGGATGGCAACTAAAATTCTGTCTATTTTATATTTTTTGGCAATTTTTTCGATACGCTGAATTCCTCCCAAAACAGGGATGCCATGAATATCTCTGCCAATTTTTTTGGGGTCATCATCTAAAAATACAACCGGTCGCAAAGCGGGAAAACTTCTCAATAAATCTCTGGCAATGGCTTCACCCGCCGTACCTGCTCCCACAATAAGTACTTTTTCTTCTGTTTCTTGAAATAAGCCTTTATTATCTTTTAGCCACCTAAACCCAAATCGTGCGCCGCCCAATAAAATTAATAACCCCATGCTGTATAACGGAAATACTGAGCGCGGAATATTTTCCAGACGGGTGCTTAAAAACAATACAGTAATTAAAACAAAGCCACCAACTAAAATTGCTTTAATAATTCGACTCAAATCAGGTAATGAGGCAAAACGCCACACCCCTCTGTATAAACCAAAAACATAAAATGCCATCACCTGTATGGTAAA
Source organism: uncultured Gammaproteobacteria bacterium (assembly GCA_902826485.1). Classification (GTDB taxonomy): domain Bacteria; phylum Pseudomonadota; class Gammaproteobacteria; order Berkiellales; family Berkiellaceae; genus CADEEZ01. Next base: position 166,228 of record CADEEZ010000005.1, on the reverse strand, counting down.
TACCCAAGGAAGAAATTTAGTCCCTTCGACCAAAATATCATTGGGTATATGCCCTAAATTAAACCGTAACCAATAAGCACCCATCCAGGCTATCGGGATACACGCTGCATCAAAAAGGAAGGCAGACCAACGACTACGCCATCTTAATTTAATCTTGCTCATTCTAAGCATTTCACACTCCCTTGTATGATTATTATTTTTTTAAGTCGAATGCCAAGTTTTAAACATGGGTTTGAGATATTCTACAATTAAATACAATCCTGTCAGCAACATACTCGCATACACAAACATAATGAGACCCAATTCAGGCTCATGAAATACGGTATAAGCCATCCATCCCAGTATACTATTCACTGTCATCATCATGAATAAAACAGTACGATGCGTGAATTGACGTTGTAATAATCGTTGATACGCATGAGAACAATGCGCGGTCAAAATATTCTCTTTGCTAATAAGCCTTCTTAATAAGGTTATGCTGGCATCAAACCAAAATACACCTGAAACAATTAACCAAACAAAAATAGAAACCCCATACCATGTTGCCGCGACTAAAGCAAAAATCGCCATGAGCATGCCTAAAAAACCACTTCCCGAATCGCCTAAAAAGACTTTAGCCGGTGGCCAATTCCACGTTAAAAAACCGGCCACTAAGGCAAACAATCCCCAACTCAGTAGAGTTAAAATCTCACTGCCGGATTGCCAAAAGATATAACTGGCCAAACCGAAAAAGAAAAGTGCTTCTGTGCCGGCAATGCCATCCATGCCATCCATGAAATTAAATAAATTCGTAAACCAGACTATGGCTACCGTTAATACTAAAAAAACAGCCCAGATCGGCAAAAAAGATAACGGTAATATATAGTCTTTAGTCGCCCCTAAGGCGATTAATACCATCACCGCAGACAAAATATGCACAAGCAATCTCGGAACCGCGGGAAGTGATTTCTTGTCATCCATGTAGCCTAAATAGCCTACTATTAAAGCGGGTCCAAAAATAAGCAGCGTTTGATAGGGCAACTGAAAGTGATAAACACCCCATCCTAATAAGATACCCCACAATAACACAAGCGGAAAGCCAGCCCCTCTGGGGGTAACCGCCTTATGAGACGAACGGGAATTAGGGAGATCTAAAATACCGCGATTGATGGCGTAACGGGAATAAATCCCGATAGAAGCAATCGATAACCCGTATAAAATAAACGTAAAAACAACCCAATATTTTATGGTCCAATCAAGCATCATTAACCTCATGAGATAGTGATATCGATTGATTAATAGCATGTATCACAGCCATAGGATTTGTTGCGCCCGTTATCGGTCGCCCTATCACTAAATAATTTGCGCCGAGTTCAATCGCTGCTTTTGGGGTCATGGTTCTTTTTTGATCTTGTTTGAGATCCGTTTCTAAGCGAATGCCCGGCGTCACCGTGATAAAATCTTTTCCACAATTTGAGTCTGATTTAATTAATCCTGCTTCTTGTGCTGAAGACACGACACCATCTAGGCCGCAATTTTTTGCAAGCTTAGCTAAACGCAGTACGTTCTCTTCAGGCGTTCCAACTAAGCCTATCTCGCTTATGTCCGACAAATCATGACTGGTTAAAATCGTCACAGCAATCAATAAGGGGCGGTTATTATTTGGCTGTTCTGATTGATAAGCGTCTAAAGCTTGTTTGGCAGCCAACATCATTTGCTTTCCGCCTAAGGCATGCACATTCACCATCCAAACACCTAATTTTGCGGCTTCAACTACGGCATGCGCCACTTGATTCGGGATATCGTGAAACTTAAGATCTAAGAAGATTTTAAATCCTTTATTAATAAGGGCACGAACAAATTCTGGTCCTTTCGCCGTAAACATGGCTTTGCCAATTTTTAGCACACAAAGTTCTGGCGTTAATTTTGAGATTAATTCATTTAATTGGCTCAAATTGTCTAGATCTAAGGCGATAATAATTTTAGGGGCAGTCATCATACTTTACTCTGCATAATATATTAGGGGATTAATTATATAATTATTTACATGACTTTTATATAATTAAATTTGATTTGGCTTAACTTGACCCCATGTTCTGCAACTTGGGCATTGCCATAATAACTGTTTAGATCCAAACCCACACTGAATACATTGATAAGTTGGTTTACTTAGTATTAAGTTTCCCATTAATTGCTTAAGCATCAGTAAATCCTCTTTAACTATGCCAGCTGTTCGACTTAAGTGAAAATCAACTAAATAGGTTAATCCACGCAAAGAAGGCTGTTGTCGCATAAACTCGGCCAAATAATTTGCTGCAACTCCTTCGCTTTCTCTTTTTTTGATTTGTTCGGCAATCGCCAACACCACATTAATAGACGGATGTTGTTTTAATAATTCGTATAAATAAGCCAGTAAAGCATTATGTTTTCCTAACTTTTCAAAACACTGAACTATTTTGGGAATGGCTTCTGCTATGAATCCACTGTCTTGCATCGCGATCTTTTTTAAATACCGAAGTGCTTTAGAGTGTTGATGAAGGGTGATGCAAATTTCTGAAATCAATAATCCTGCTCTGACTGAGGCATTATTTACTTCTAACGCCTTTTTGAGTTCAGATATGGCAATCATATGCTGACTTTTTTGGAAAGCAATGTCGGCCAGTTCACAATAAAAATAGGAAATCAAAACACCTTGTTTTTTATGGGTGATTTTTTCGAGTTGTTCGCATGCGCGAATCGCTTTAGACCAATCTTTTTCTCGTGCATATATTTCAATGAGATACTTTAAGCTGTTTTCGGGTGCTTTTCCCCTATTTTTGCTTAATTGCAAAAATAGACTTTCGGCTCTGTCATACACCCCTGCCCGCATATAATCTTGGGCCAGTTCATAAACATATTGTATTTTTTGCCTGGCAGTGAGATTAGGTTTATTTGCCAATTTTTGGTGTAAATAAATCGCCTTATCGACTTCACCCCTTTTTCTAAACAAAGTACCCAATGCGAGCGTTGTTTCAATGCCTTCGGCGCCCTCTGACGAGGGTTCCCTTTCTTTGTCTATAGACCAAAAAAATTGTCGCGATTTTCGGCCCACCCACCAACCTGAAAGGGCTGCCACGGGCAACAATAAAAAAAGCGCTTCCCACATATTAATTAACTCACCGTTAGCTTTCTGAGCTTAATCCCGTTGGATGTTCAAAATGATTTAATTTTGAGCGCAGATGCTTTATCCGATGTTTAAATATAAAAAGCTGTGGCGCTAAAAAGAGAGAGGTAAAAATAACGCCGGCAAACATAGCAAGAAATAATAAGAAAGCCAAGGGAAATGCCTGTTTACCTGTAAAATAATTGATTTCAACGGGCTGTGAGTTTAAAGCCGAAAAAACAGCTGCCAGGGCTATGAAGCTAACTATTATTATCCATTTTACGATCCGCATGCTCAATACTCCTTTCTATCTCCTTGTAAAATATCAGATCTCTCGTAAAAAAACAGTTAAAAAAAAACGGCAGGGTAAAAACCCTGCCGTTTTTAAATAAGCAAATAAACTTATACGATTAAATTAATCGTCTTTATTCATATGCTCTTTTAGAATGTCACCTAAAGTGGCTGTGCCATTTTGATTTTCTTTGCCACTACCACGCGTGTAGTCACGAAGGGCATCTGCTTCTTCTTGATTTTCTTTAGCTTTAATCGAAAGCATTAATTGACGATTTTTTCTATCGACATTAATAAATTTCGCTTCGATTTCTTGACCAACCGTCAGCAATGTTCTGGCATCTTCAACACGTTCTTTAGCCAATTCAGACGCTTTAAGATAACCCTCAACGCCTTCAGCTAATTCAATTGTTGCGCCTTTAGCATCTACCGCTGTCACTTTACCAACAACCATTGTGCCTTTGGCATGATCTGCAAGGTAATGTGAATAAGGATCGGATTCTAACTGCTTAATGCCTAAAGAAATACGTTCTCTTTCTGGATCAACAGATAAAATAACGGCTTCTAACTCATCGCCTTTCTTGAACGAACGAACCGCTTCTTCCCCAGGTACATTCCAAGAAATATCAGATAGATGCACTAAACCATCTATGCCGCCTTCCAATCCAATGAAAATACCAAAATCGGTAATCGATTTGATTTTTCCAGAGATTTTGTCGCCTTTGTTGTTTTGTTCAGCAAACGCTTCCCATGGACTGCTCTTGCATTGCTTTAAGCCTAAAGAAATACGACGACGTTCTTCGTCTATATCTAATACCATCACATCGACCTGTTGGCCGGCTTCGACGATTTTGCTTGGATGAATATTGCGGTTTGTCCAATCCATTTCAGAAACGTGAACCAATCCTTCAATGCCTTCTTCTAATTGCACAAAGCAACCGTAATCAGCAATATTCGTTACCTTACCAGACACTTTCGCGCCTTCAGGATAACGCTTAGCTACGCCAACCCATGGATCATCGCCTAATTGTTTTAAGCCTAATGACACACGCATTTTTTCACGATCGAAACGAAGTACTTTGACTTCTAATTCTTGGCCTACAGACAACAATTCGCTTGGGTGCTTCACACGCTTCCAAGAAATATCGGTGATGTGTAATAAACCATCGACGCCGCCTAAATCAACGAATGCGCCATAATCGGTTAGGTTTTTCACCACACCCTTCACGATTTGGCCTTCTTGCATATTTTCTAGCAAGAGTGCTCTTTCTGGGCTGCTTTCTGGTGAAACGATAGGTCGTCTGGAAACAACGACGTTATTGCGTTTTTGATCTAATTTAATAATTTTGAATTCTAAGTCTTTGCCTTCTAGATGGCTAGAATCACGAACAGGGCGCACATCGACTAATGAACCTGGCAAGAAGGCACGAACGCCATTAATGTCAACAGTGAAGCCACCTTTAACTTTGCCGTAGATAACCCCAATCACTGCTTTATCATCAGCAAAGGCTCTTTCGAGATCTTTCCAAGATTCTACGCGTTTTGCTTTAATACGAGAAAGACGTGTTTCACCGTATCCATCTTCAACGACTTCAAGTGCAACAGGAACCATGTCCCCTACTTGAATTTCAATGGTGCCGTCTGCCGCCATAAATTCTTCAAGACGCACTGTCGCTTCAGATTTTAAAGGCGTGTCAATTTTAACTAAGCCTTTTTCTTTATTAATCTCAAGCACTTTGCCATCAAAGACTGTGCCAGGGCGCATATTTATTTTAGATAAACTTTCTTGGAAGAGTTGAGCGAAATTTTCATCGCTTGCAATAGATTGGTTGGTTATATTCATAGTTAATTTTTAAAACTTACTGTTGATTAATATTTAGTTAGTTAACACTAACCGCCTGTTCTTTTTTTTTGATTCATCAACACATCAGGAAAAACACCTCCCACTAGTGCCATGCTTCGCGCAACCACTTCTTCTATCGATAAGTTACTTGTATCAATAATGATGGCGTCTTCAGCTGGTACTAACGGCGAAATCGTCCGTTGCCTATCCCGAATATCCCGCTGATTTATCTCTAAAAAAAGATCGTCTAAGTTAGCATTTACCCCCATGGCTTGCAACTGATTAAAGCGTCTTTTTGCCCTAATAGCGGGATCAGCGTCTAAAAAAAGCTTTAATTGAGCTTCAGGGAAGATAACAGTGCCCATATCTCTGCCATCTGCAATTAAACCAGGCGATTCTAGAAAAGCGCGTTGTCTTTCAAATAGGGCTTTTCGAACCCCTGGAATGGCGGCAATTTTCGATGCATCTGAGCCGCATGACTCAGTCCTAATTTCGTGTGTGATATCCTGACCTTCTAATACGGCATGAATTACATTGGTGTTTTCATCAAACTCAAAACACACATCTAAATGCTGGCCCAATACTTCTAATGCAGAATGATTATCTAACCTCACGGCATGCAACTTTGCGGCTAGGCTTAATACACGGTATAGCGCACCGCTGTCTAGTAAATGCCATCCTAACTTTTTAGCAAGAAAAACACTCAGTGTTCCTTTACCACAGCCACTCGGTCCATCCACTGTAATAATAGGCGTTATTGAAGACATTTAGCACCACCCTGGTTAGTTATAATTTTAAAACAAAAGCCGATTTTTTTAGCCTCTTCAAAAAATTGGGGAAAAGAGGTATTGATATTTTCTATCTCTCGAATCTTAATTGGTCCTATGCCCAACAAAGCCGCCATAAACAAACTCATGGCAACACGATGGTCTTTAGCACTGTGTAAATCAAAATCCAAATGAGATTGATTTGGGGTATTTGAACCACTAAGCGGATAAACAATTAATTTATTTTCTGCGGTGATTAATTCAAACTTAGCACCCAATTGACTTAAATTCTTTACCATCGTTTCAACACGATTCGATTCTTTGTAGGCTAATTCTTGAATCCCTTCTATGATGGTCGGCGCCGACGCAGTCAATGTGGCAATCAAGAAAATCGGAAATTCATCTATCATTAAAGCCAATAGGTCAGAAGAAACATGTGCACCTGTTAATTTATTTTTACTGGTAACGTGCAAATCACCGACTGGCTCATTATGAATAACATGTTGATTACTGATCTGAATATCTGCGCCCATTTTTAACAATACGGTGAGTAAGCCTGTTCGAGTGGGATTTAAGCCTACTTTTCTGATAAGGATATCACCTTGTTTCGCGATAAGTGTCGCCACAATAAAAAAAGCCGCTGAAGAAAAATCTTTGACTATTTCATAATGGCCACTTATCAACGATAATTTATCGTTTTTTGAAGGCGCTTCAATCGAAATATCTTGGCCTTTTTTTTGTATATTCGCACCAAATTCTTTTAGCATACGCTCGGTATGATCGCGTGTTTGAATCGGTTCGGTGAGTGTTGTTTTACCTGTGGCAAATAATCCTGCCAATAATAAGCAAGATTTAACTTGGGCGCTAGCCTGAGGCAAAACATAATTAAGGGGCATTAAGTTATTTGTTTTATTTTTTTTATTTAAATTAAAAAATAAAGGTGCTTTTTCTTCAGTTATATCGCTTAAACGAGCTCCCGCAATATCTACGCCCATTTGTCTTAATGGAGCCGTGATTCTTTTCATGGGTCTTTTGCACAACGAGGCATCGCCCGTTAATATGATTTGACCCGTCGCAGAAGCTAATAAGCCTGAAAATAGTCTGAGACCTGTTCCCGCATTTTCAAAATCTAAAGTAAAAGAGTGATTTGCAAGAAGGTGAGTAAAATCGCGCATGCCTTGGCCATAAATGATTAATTCTGTGGGGTTAATTATTTCAACCTGTAAGCCTATTTTTTGAATGGCTTGAAGCGAGGCTAATGCATCTAATCCAGGCAAAAAACCTGAAATATGGGTAGGCGTGTTCGCCAAGGCCGCCAGCATCACACTTCGATGAGAAAGAGATTTATCGCCGGGAACGTCGACTTCTCCTAACAATACCTCACATGGTTCAACCACCACTTCCATGTTATCGGTGCTTTTGCTCAAACTGCTTTAATAAATTAACCAATGCTTGCACGCCTTCTAGAGGCATAGCATTATACATACTCGCTCTAAAACCCCCTTTTACGCGATGGCCTTTTAATTGCTTAAAGCCTTGTTTGGTTGCCAATTCTAATAATTCTGGTTCTAAGGCTCTATTTTTAATATTAAAAGGCACATTGATTCTGGAACGTGAAGCAATATTAATGTTATTAATATAAAAATGGTTGTTATCCAAGTAATCATACAACAAGGCTGAGCGTTGTTCGGCCAATAGCTGCATTGCTGGTAATCCACCTTGTGCGATAATCCATTCGGTGATTAATAACGCAACGTAACACGCAAAAACCGGAGGCGTGTTATACATGGATTTGGTTTCGGCCATTAAAGCAAAATCTAAAATGGCAGGAATGGGCTTCACGCTTTGTTTTAACCAAGACTGACGAATAATTAAAACACATACCCCTGCTATACCTAGGTTTTTTTGAGCACTGCCATACACTGCGCCCATTTTTGACCAATCAATAGCCTTAGAGAGTAGTGAGGAAGTAATGTCAGCGATTAAATTTGGTGCGGTTTGATTGGGTAAATTAGGTGTGCTTAAAAATTCAACGCCTTCAATGGTTTCATTATCTGTGTAATGAACATATTTTGCATCGGGTGACAGCATCCAATTCTCACAAGGTGGAATCACGCCATCAGGTGCGTTAGAAACATCTAAAGCTATCTGAATGTCGCCAAATTTTTTAGCTTCAAGCGCCGCTTGGTTAGACCAATGCCCTGTCGTAATATAATCGGCTTTTTCACCAGAACAAAGTAAATTTAAGGGCAATGCTGAAAATTGGGCTCGTGCACCACCTTGCATAAATAAAATCGTAAAATCAGCAGGAATGGCCAATAAGGTTCTAAGATTTTGTTCTAAATTTAAAAAAAGATCTTCAATTTCTTTGGTTCGATGACCAAATTCCATGACCGACATGCCCTGTTTCCAATCTAACAGTTCATGCTGTATTTTTTTTAAGACAGCTTGGGGCAGCATTGCCGGCCCCGCACCAAAATTCCAAGTCTGCATCGTATACGTCGATTACTTAAGTTTCTGAATTTGTATCTTGGTCTTGCATTTGATCTAGATCAATATCGGGCTCAGACTCATTAAGATCTTCTTCTGAGGCCTGCGCACCTTCTTCAATTTCTATTTCAGCAATTCTCTGTAAACCCACCAATTTTTCTGTTTCTTGTAAATTGATCAGCGTGACCCCTTGGGTATTTCGTCCGACCAAAGAAATTTCATCTGCTCTGATTCGCACCAATGTACCAGCATCTGAAATGAGCATGACTTCTTCTTTCGGTAACACAGAAACAGCGCCAACCACTTTGCCATTTCGTTCGGTTGTTTGAATAGAAATAACCCCTTGCCCTGCTCGGCCTTTAACGGGGAATTCTTCTATAGCCGTCCGTTTTCCGTAGCCATTTTCTGTAGACGTTAAAATAGCACTGCCAGGCTCTGCGATAATCAGTGAAATCACTTGTTGAGAGCCCTGTAGTTTAATCCCTCGAACGCCTCTTGCCGTACGGCCCATGTCTCTAACATCTTCTTCGTTAAAACGAATGGCTTTACCCGCATCACTACATAAAAGAATATCTTTTGTACCATCGGTTAATTGTACGCCAACTAATTCATCGTTGTCGTTCAGATCTAAAGCGATTAACCCTGTGCTTCTCGGACGAGAAAATTCGGTAATTTCTACTTTTTTGACCGTGCCACACTTGGTGGCCATGAATATATATTTAGCTTTATCTAAGTCTTTTAACGGCAATATTGCGGTAATTCGCTCTTTTGGCGACAAAGGTAAGATATTCACAATGGGTTTACCCCGTGCAATTCTAGACCCTTGCGGCAATTGATAGACTTTTAACCAATAGACTTTACCCATAGAAGAGAAGCACAAAATAGTATCGTGCGTATTGGCAATTAATAATTGCTCAATAAAATCTTCGTCTTTTACTATGGTGGCTGCTTTGCCTTTACCACCGCGTCTTTGCGCAGCATAAGTATCTAAAGGCTGCGTTTTGGCATATCCCGTGTGCGATAAGGTCACCACACAGGTTTCAGGTTCAATGAGATCTTCGTGAGAAAAATCAAGTTGATTATCAATGATCTCTGTTTTTCTTTCGTCACCAAACTCATCTCTGAGTTTAACTAATTCGTCTTTGATCACTTGCATTAATAATTCAGGTGAACGCAAAATAGCCAATAAGTGTTGAATTTCTTTTAAGATCGTTTCGTATTCTTCGAATATTTTTTCTTGTTCTAAGCCAGTTAAACGATGCAATCTTAATTCAAGAATAGCCTGTGCTTGTGCTTCAGAGAGCTTATACCCTGTTTCTATTAATCCAAAGCCTTCGGGCAAATCATCTGGGCGAATTGAAATATCTACGCCTGCTTTGGCAAGCATGTTGCGGACAACACCGGCTTCCCAAATTTCGTTAAGCAATTTTACTTTGGCTTCTTGCGACGTTTTAGCCGCTTTAATTAAAGCAATCACCGGATCGATATTCGCAAGCGCAACCGACCAGCCTTCTAAAATATGAGCACGTTCACGCGCTTTTTTCAGCTCGTAAGTGGTACGACGATTGACCACCACTTGGCGGTGTTTCACAAACTCAGCGATGACTTCTTTTAAGGTAAGCGTTCTGGGTTGGCCTGCCACTAGGGCAACCATGTTGATACCAAATACGGTTTGCATTTGAGTATGAGCATATAAATTATTTAAAATCACTTCGGCATTTTCATTACGTCGAAGTTCAATGACCACCCGCATACCGTCTTTATCGGATTCATCTCTTAATTCAGAAATGCCTTCAATTTTCTTTTCTTTGACTAATTCGGCAATTTTTTCGACCAAACGGGCTTTGTTTACCTGGTAGGGCAACTCGTCAATAATAATGGTTTGACGGTTCGTCGATTCGTCGGTGTCTATATGACATTTAGAGCGTACTAAGATTCGGCCCTTACCTGTTTTATAGGCCTCGATGATCCCTGACCGGCCATTAATCATCGCAGCAGTCGGGAAATCTGGCCCTGGAATATGTCTAATTAATTCTTCAAACGTAATATTGGGGTTTTCGATATACGCCAAACAACCCGCAATCACTTCTTTTAAATTATGAGGAGGAATATTCGTGGCCATTCCCACCGCAATACCCGAAGAACCATTGACCAATAAATTAGGGACAATGGTTGGGAACACAGAAGGCGCAAATTCGGTTTCATCGTAATTGGGCACAAAATCGACGGTTTCTTTGTCTAAATCTGCCATTAACATGTGGGCAAATTTAGCCATCCGCACTTCGGTATATCGCATGGCCGCAGGTGCGTCACCATCTACCGAACCAAAGTTACCCTGACCATCGACCAAAACATAGCGCATTGAAAAAGGCTGTGCCATTCGAACGATAGTGTCGTATACGGCGGTGTCACCATGAGGGTGATACTTACCAATCACGTCACCAACAACGCGAGCAGATTTTTTATAGGGTTTATTCCAATCGTTACTCAATTCGCTCATGGCATATAGCACACGGCGATGAACGGGTTTGAGTCCATCTCGTACGTCGGGCAATGCACGCCCAACAATTACACTCATGGCATAATCTAGATAAGACTGTTTCAGCTCATCTTCGATGTTAACTGCATGAATTTCTTTGGCAAGTAGCTCGGCCACCTCTTGCCCCTCCCTCACGATTGGTCTATATAGTAAATTATTTTTTAAATCGGGTGTATTCTACCATATTATTAGCTATATAAAAAAACGACTACCACCTTAAAAGGCAGCTTGTTAACATTGATTGATTTTCTAAAAAAATAAGTTAAAATCCTTTCATCATTCCATGACATCATAGAGGTACGACACAATGGATCAACCAGCTCGCCAACAAGGCCTATTCGTTTTTCATCCGGCCACTCACCCCCCAGTTGAGATCATTGCCGCTTTCAAAGGTCAAGCATGGCCACCTGAAAATAAAATGAATTTAATCAAATTACTTAATTATGTGGTAAACGACGGTTTAATGCTGCCCCTATTTGGTGGTGAAGAAAATAAAAATGCAGCCTTATTTGATCGATTACTTAATGCTAAATTAAATACTGGCATAATGTGTCTTAAAGCACAATTCCCTGATTTATATGAATATTCCCTAAAATTAGGCGATAACCCTGATATGCAAAAATATCTTGAGGAGATTCAAACTCAATTTGGTTACACATTCGTTGTACATCCACACAAATGGCCTGAGACGCATTTTAGTGTCCCCGTCAATGATCCCATTGCTAACGTCATCAAGGCCAATCAACCCAAGTGTATTACCTCGCGTCAAAATGGCTTCGCACTTACCTTTTCTGATCAACCGTCAGGTATTCAACCTAATCTTGTTAGCGGTTCTGATAAAACCCAAACTGCTTCACAAAATACCAAAGTACCCTACTCACAAGAAACATTCTTTCCTCTTTACCTTCATGCAGCTAAAGAACGACTAGCTAAAAAAAATGCGCTGAATCAGGTACCCAATCAAGCAACAAATCCCTTTTCTACTCTAGCTAAATTGTAATAAAACCCTATGCAAAACATCGATCCCACTGAAATCACCAAATTTAACCAAATGGCCGCGACTTGGTGGGATCCCAACGGTCCTTGTGAACCCTTGCATAAACTTAATCCCATTCGATTAGGATATATCACAAGTAAAGTTTCGCTAGAAAACAAAAAAGTGTTAGACATTGGCTGTGGTGGTGGCATTTTAACCGAATCGCTGGCGATTATGGGCGCAAATGTCACCGGGCTAGACTTAGCCGAAGATGCCCTTACGGTGGCCCGATTACATTGGCCGCAAGAGGCGGTTATTTCTGCCCCTACTTATGTCTGTGACTCAGCCGAAAATTATGCCACTCTGCACCCAGAACAATTTGATGTGATCACCTGCATGGAATTAATCGAGCATGTGCCCGACCCCATGCAGCTTATACAAGCAATTGCCACATTATTGAAGCCAGGCGGCCATCTTTTTTGTTCAACCTTAAATCGCACGCCCGCATCCTATCTTACCGCTATCATTGGCGCAGAATATTTGCTGAATAAATTGCCTAAAGGCACACATGAATATAAAAAGTTTATTCGCCCAAATGAATTTGGCCAACTTTTACGTCAATCGGGTTTAACGTTGAATAATTTATCTGGCGTAAAATATAATGTATTTACTCAAGATTTTAGTTTATCGTCTTCTCTTAGCGTGAATTATCTGCTGCATGCGACAAAACCTATTTAAAAATTGAGCCATTTATGAAACCAAAAGCGATTTTATTCGATTTAGACGGAACTTTACTCGATACTGCGCCTGAGTTTACCGATGGCATTAATCAATTACGGGGAGAACTCGGATTATCCCCGGTGTCTTTAGAAACCATTAGAACGGCGGTTTCACATGGCTCTGCTGAAGTCGTTAAAACGGCCTTTAATCTTACTGAGACGCATCCCGATTTTGAAAAACTTAAACAACGTTTTTTGGGGATTTATCTCGACAATCTCGGTTGCAACACGCATTATTTTCCGGGTATCGAAGATTTATTGCTTAACATTGAGCAGTCTGGCCTTAAATGGGGTATTGTCACGAATAAACCACATTTTCTCACCGACCCTTTACTGTCAAAATTAAACTTGAGTCAACGCGCTCATGCCATCGTCAGTGGCGATACTTTAAGTGTTTCTAAACCCAGCCCTTTACCCATTTTGTATGCTTGTGAACAAATGGGTGTGCCGCCAGAAGCCTGTTATTATGTCGGAGATGCACAAAGAGACATCATCGCAGGGAAATCAGCTGGCATGCTGGCCACGTTTATGGCGATGTATGGGTATTTGAGTCTAAACGATCGTCCGCTTGAATGGGGAGCGGACCACTACATTCAGCATCCAAATGAAATTTTACCCCCTAGATTTAGTACTAGCTAATCTCTCACAACCTAAAACGAAGTTCGCCCCCTTATAGCCCTGATCATCTCCTGCATTTACTTCTCTCCAAAAAGCTTATTTTTGATTAAAACTATTAAGCATAATTGGAATAAGAATATGTTAACTTCCCAACAAATAAATTTTACTCAGACGAGCAATGCAAGTTCTGCTAAAAATGATGGGCATGAACAATCTGCTGTCCAATCCCTTGATACCCGTTGGCACCAAATTCGCATTAGTCCGATTCATGAAGAATTAAAATTATTTACCCAAACCGAAATCAAATTCTTTTTTCAAGCACCTCAATCCAAATCTAAGATTATGAATGGCATCTATATAGACGTGCCTGCTTTACCTAAGGCCATTGAGCCTATTGGTGCCATTTTGGCTTTTCAATGGGCCATGATAGCCTCACATCAATTGCCGACTATTTATGCCAAACTGCTTAAAAATCCTATCGATTTGCTCACCGCCAAACAACAAGCCGATAAATTTTCAGCCATATTTTTAGCCCATTTCAATTATGACATTCAAAAAGTAATTGAATATTTGAATACCACTCCTTCACTAGCCACTTGCTATCAATCGACAGAGGCTGGAACACTTCGTGCTAAAAAAATTGCCAAAACCTATAAAAAAGCGATGGATATAAAACATCAACACGAAAAAAAATTAGTCACTCAACAAATGATTCCTTTGTCATATAGTCACTATGCCTTGACAGTAGATATTTCAGAAACTAACTGATATTGACATCTTAAGTGTGATTCGCCATTATTCGTCCTAATATTAGGATAAAAAAATGGCCATACCAACTTCTGTTTCTATCCCTATCAACCCCACATTTTTTGAGGGTTGTTTAAAAAATAAAGTGATCATGATAACCGGCGCCAGTGATGGATTGGGCCGCGCGCTCGCCATTTCTGCAGCACTTGCCGGCGCTGAAGTGATTTTAGTAGGTAAAACACTCAAAAAATTAAATTTGGTTTACGATGAAATCTGCGCACTGGGTAAACACATAAAAGAACCGATGTTATTACCGGTGAATTTATTACAAATTACGCCTGATCAATCGCAAGAAATTTTTGATGCCATAGAAAATTTATATGGGAAATTAGATGGCCTAGTGCATCTAGCCGGTGATTTGTTTGGCCTGCAACCGATTGCCCTTTACGATATTCAAAAATGGCAACAAACCATCCACTTACATTTGCATGTGCCTTTTTTATTAACCAAAACCTTATTACCTTTATTAAATAAATCGGATGCTGCCAGTATTTTATTTGCGACCGATTTAGAGGCATCTGAAGGCAAAGCCTATTATGGCGCCTATGCTTGTGCCAAAAGTGGCATTGAAACCTTTGCAAAAGTGCTTCACGAAGAAGTAGAAAATAATTCGGCCATTTCTGTTATGACAGTTTACCCTGGAAAAGTGGGTACGCGATTGCGCCGCCGCGTTTCGCCTGATATTAATTTTGAAGAATTAAATACGCCTGAAAGAGCAAGCCAGTTATTTTTATATTGCTTGGCAAGTGGAGGGGATTTTAAGGGGAAATTGGTTTGTGAGAAAGAATCCTAAAGAGGGACGACACGGAGGTCGTCCCCTACATTTGATTGTGCTAATTCAAAACGGCAGGTATTAAATTTAAACGCTGGATTTTTGTAGGGGACGACCTCCGTGTCGTCCCTTTTTAAATCGGCAGCACCCTTAATCTATTTTCATTCCCTTACGTTCAACATTATCTGTTAGCTTGTTTTCTACTGCCAATGTAGGCGTAACTGTTATTGCAGTTTGAGCAACATTCGTAACAGATAACAACAATGGCGTAAACGTTTTATTAGGCACAGAAGGATATTCTTTATCAAACGCTTTCTTAGATAATGCTTCTAATAAATCTGCTTCGTCTACTTTATCACTTTTAGGTGTAAAAATATTACCACTCTTTATCTCTGCTATGGCTTCGTCTACTTCAGGCGCAAACGCTTTAACGATTTGAGCAGACCCTAATCCCACTGCCGCCGAAAATAATCCGGCTAAAATAGGATTCGCTATCCCTAAAATAGGGGCAAGAATATACACACTCCCTAACGTTAAGCCTATGCCAATATATATGCCGTTTGCTAAAAATTCACCCGTATCAATTTTTTTAATTTTGGCTTTTTTATCTGGTGAAGTGCTCTCTCCAAGTTCAAGTTGAATCAGGGGATTTTTTTTAGCTTCTTCTTGTCCTTCTAATTTTTGCGCATTTAAAATTTGAGCAAAATTTTGTTTATACGTAATTTCGTTATAATCAAACAAAAACAATTTAGCAAAATCGACACAAAAATGATTGGTGGCGGTTCTTAAGTCTGAAGAAGGCGCTACGTTTGTCAATCTAAGGAAAAGGTATCTCAATGGGTTTAAAATACCATGTTCACCACACGTTGCGCCCGTTTGTTTCATTAGATTTTTGGCATACATTATTTTAGCTTGATTTACCTCTAAAAATCTCTCGCAAGCATTCTTTACTCTCGCCTCAGTGTTACTAGAGGGGAGCGAATCAAAATGAAGCAAATTAGTTCCACTTGGATTTTTTGACGTGAGCACAAGTTCTAAATTACCCTCTAGATAACGCGCTTCACCTTCTTTTTGTTTTATTTCTAATAATTCTTTTTTGCCTATGGATTCAAAAAATTCGCAAATTAACAAATCAATTTCAGTTTTGTTTTGAATGCCTACTACCGATCCAAAACGATTTCCGGTGGCATATTGTACAAATAAATTTGTACAACTTTGTCTTTCTATATCCCTCGCCATAACAAAATCAGGATGTTTGTCTTTTAAATAGTTCTTAAATTGCTGATAAATTTTATAGATTGCTTGATATTTTTCTTCATTAAGCTCTTCTATCGATAAAACAACGGAAGTCCAATGCCCCCTATCAAGATTGATAAGTGAAAAAATATGAAGATTTTCTGAAGGTAACTCAGCTAAATCTAATTCAAGAAATCGTGCAGCCAATGTTAAAGTGGCATCATACAAGCCCCGGCCTAACGGCTGAATATTTGCTTCGGTGTTTGTATCCACCAAAGCTTGCTCGCCAGCATAAAAAATCAATTCCCCTGATTCATTCAACCAAAAACGAGGATCTAACTGAGATAAAAAGTGGTCAGGATATTTTTCTAGATAAGCTTGATGATAAGTTTCAATCAGTTGGGCAATATCGGGCGCTTCTAGATAATAAGATTGAGAATAATTTTTAGGCATAAGTTTATTAACTCACTGAATTTTAGGTAAACAAATAGATGTAAGATAATCTAATAGTTATACAACAATAAGTCAACAGGTAAACTTATATATATTACAAGTTATCTAACTTTACCATGCTCAATAATTCTTTTTGCTCTTCAAGGGTAAGTCGTTGAACTTTGCCTGCTTTAAGCAATCTGGGCAAAGCAATGACGCCAAAGCCTGTCCGCACTAAACGAGAAACTCTCAATTCTTGAGACTCGAATAAACGTCGTACTTCTCGATTTCGACCTTCGTGCAAGGTCGCCAAATACCACCGATTCGCGGTCACTTTTTTACGATCTTCTGGATCAATTAAGGATTCATCTTTAAGCGGTTCGAGAGAATCAAATTTTGCCATGCCATCTTCAAGTTTCACGCCTTTAGTTAAGGTCGCAATTAATCTTTTAGGATCGTGATTGCCTAATACTCTCACAAAATAAGATCGGGTAATTTCATAAGAAGGGTGCATTAAACGATGGGCGAGTTCACCATAATTCGTAAACAGTAATAAGCCTGAAGTATTGATATCTAGCCTGCCAACCATGATCCATTTGCCTTGTTTAGGCCTGGGCAAACGAGAAAAAACGTTGACCCTGTCGGTTTCTTTTAGATTGGTGCAAATTTCGCCGATGGGCTTGTGATAAATAATCGTTTCGAGTTCAAAAGGCGCATCAGTGGGTTTATGACGGCTTTTAAAATAAGAGTAGGCTTTAGGGGTGCTAGCATGTCTTGGCCAGATAATTTTTCTGTCGAGCTTAATGGTTTCTTTGCCAGTGATTTTATCACCCAATTTCGCCACATAGTCATTCACCCACAGCCGTTGCTGTTTGATCCATTCTTCTATTTCTCGGCGAGATCCCACCCCCAAATTAGCCAAAACCTTTTGGATTCGGTCTGTTTTTTTAACGGGAACGGCAATTACATCAGGATTCTTGCGAATCGTGGTCTTTCTCGGGAACTTGGGTTTCATCGTATATACTCGGAATGGTCATCACTACTTCCGAGAAATTATCCCTTAATCCCTCTGAATTAGCAAAGTTTCTTTGCTCTTCTAAGCCCTCTATAGACTCATCAGGCTCATCCGCTTCTGAATCTTCTGTTTTTTCTAATGCCTGGCTAGATTCTTTGGCTTCGAGTTCTTTGGCAATTAAATCTAGATCTCTTAATTCTGAAAGGGGCGGCAAGGCCTCTAAACTATCCAGACTAAAATGGTCGAGAAAAGATTTCGTGGTGGCAAATAACTCTGGCTTGCCGGGGACTTCTTTGTGCCCGACCACACGAATCCATTCTAACTCTAATAATTGCCTAATAATATTTGAGCTAACCTGAACCCCTCGAATGTCTTCAATTTCGGCACGGGTAATCGGCTGCCTATAAGCGATAAGTGCTAATGTTTCAAGAAAAGCGCGGGTGTGTTTTTGGGGTTTTTCTTGCCAAAGACCTTGGATATCTGGCGCCACATCAAAAGCGACTTGAAAACGATAGCCACTGGCTATTTTTTTTAGTACCACTCCGCGCCCTTCATAATGCGTCATTAATGCATTGAGTGCTTCTCGGACTTCCCCTAAGACAGGTTCTTGCCCTTCGGGAAATAATTTAATGATCGCATTTTCATCAAGCGCTTTGCCAAAAGCAAATAAAGCCGCTTCAATCCGGCGTTGTAATTCGTTCTCTTTGTTCATCGGTAAGTGCCTCTGACTCGCTGACTGCTTTTAAATGAATGGGTCCAAATAGGTCTGCTTGTATGATATCAAGTAACCCCAATTTTAATAACTCTAAAATCGCTAAAAATGACACAACCACGCCAGAACGCCCTTCTTTTAGGTTAAAACACTTTTCAAAAGGCATAAACTTTTGCTCTGAAACGTGATGCAAAATGCTCGACATACGTTCCCGAACAGATAAATTTTCTCTAGAAATGCGATGGTGTGTAATTAAATCAGCCCGTTTTAGAATTTCATAAAAGGCTCTCACCAGTTCTTGTAAAGTCACCAGCGGGATTTTAGGGGCCTCTGGTTTTTCAACGTCTGCGCCACCCCCTAAATAAGTGTCTTTGCCAATTTCAGGCAAAGCCCCCAATTCTTCTGCCACCTTTTTAAAACGTTCATATTCTTGCAAACGTCTAATTAATTCAGCCCGAGGATCACTTTCTTCTTCTAAGTAGGCTGATTTTGGTCTGGGTAATAATAAACGGGATTTAATTTCAGCCAAAGTAGCGGCCATCACCAAATATTCTGCTGCTAACTCTAACCTCAACACTTTCATCATTTCAACATACACTAAATATTGTTGGGTAATTTGAGTAAGCGGTATTTCGAGCAAATCTAAATTATTTTTGCGAATTAAATACAATAATAAATCCAACGGGCCTTCAAAGGCCTCTAAGAAAACCTGCAAAGCATCTGGCGGAATATATAAATCGTCTGGTAATTTTTCTAATGGCTTGCCATGAATTTTAAAAGACGACACCACTGAAACCACTTCGACAGGTTCTTCTTTTTTATGCTGCCTTTGGGCAACCGTTTCATTGACCATTTTCTCTAAAAGAGCCGGATCGACGAGTTCACCAACTGACATTTGAGTGCAATTCCTTACAGTTAAAATTTAATGCCCATGGCGGTTTTAACTTCTTGAAGTGTTTCACGGGCAATATTTTGCGCCGCTTCACACCCATCTCGAACAATTTCTTTGACCAAGCTAGGGTTGTTTATATACTCTTCTGCTTGCTTACGAAAGACTTTATTTTCTTCTAAAACTTTGTCTAACATCACTTGCTTACATTCTAAACAACCAATACCCGCAGTGGTGCAACCTGCTTGTACCCATTCTTGCGCACTGGTCGAAGAATAAATTTTATGCCATTCCCAAACGGGGCATTTTTCAGGCGTACCTGGATCTTGTCTTCGAACGCGAGCCGGATCGGTGGGCATGGTTTTAATTTTATGCGTAATCACCTCAGGCGCTTCTCTTAAGGCAATCGTATTATTGTACGATTTGGACATTTTCTGAGAATCTAAGCCTGGCATCTTAGAAACAGGCGTTAATAAGGCTTGGGGTTCTGGTAAAATAATTTTGCCACTGCCTTCTAAATAACCGTATAAACGTTCTCTGTCACCCAGCGACAAGTTTGCTTGTGAAGACACCAGCGCATGCCCGGTTTCCAGCGCATCCGCATCGCCACCTTCTTGGTAGGCTTTTAAACATTTTAAATAAGCTTTGGCATTTTTTCTGCCCATTTTTTCAATGGCTTCGTCTACCTTAGATTGAAAACCTTTATCTTTGCCATATAAATAATTAAATCGTCTGGCCACTTCCCGTGTCAGTTCTAAATGAGATAATTGATCTTCCCCTACCGGTACAAGCCCGGCTTTATACGCTAATATATCTGCCGATTGTAATAAGGGGTAACCCAAAAAGCCGTAAGTCGCTAAATCCAGATCTTTTAATTTTTCTTGTTGATCTTTATAAGTGGGCACGCGTTCAAGCCAACTTTGAGGGGTAATCATTGATAACAGGGTAAATAACTCACAATGCTCTGGCACTTTCGATTGTATAAAAATTTTGCAGGCACCCGGGTTTATTCCCACAGATAGCCAATCGATAATCACATCCCACACCGATTGTTCAATGACGTCAGTCTGTTCATAGTGCGTGGTTAAAGCGTGTAAATCGGCCACGAAAAAAAAGCATTGGTATTCATGCTGTAGCTTGATCCAATTTTTTAGCACCCCATGGTAATGACCAAGATGCAATGAACCGGTTGGGCGCATACCCGATACCACTCGGGTAAACTCTTGTGACACACTACTCAAAATATTTTCCTAAAATTTAGTTAACTAATAATTATGAGATTTTTTAATCTCTTTAATTTTAAACAATTTATAGGAAATCAACAGCAAGTATTTTTAGAGGTATATAAGTTATATATTTAGCTATTTTAATAAGGTGGATCATAAGGTTCGTTTTTCATATAATACGCGGTTGAGTTAAACAGTTAAATAGGTAAGTGGTAAAATGACAAACACCCAAGCTTTAAATTTACCCACTCTATTTTTAAAAAAAATGGGCCTACCCTTATTATTAGCATCCGTTTTAGTGCTTCCCCTTTTTTTGGGGCACCTTGCCCCCACCGAAGCAAAATCTTTTGTTTATTCTATTAGTTTGTCGATGAAATCGATTTTAGTCTTTGTTTTGCCTTTTATTATTTTTAGTTTTGTTTTTTCTGCCATCATCAACCTGAAATCAGATGCGTTTAAATTTATCCTTGCGCTTGTCTCTATGATTTATATATCGAACTGCGTTGCGATTCTCACGGGTTTTACGGTTGGCTCAGTCATGTTATCCCAACTTACTATTCCGCCCCATATTCCCATAAGCCCCGAATCTCAACTCAGCACTCTGTGGACCCTTAATTTAGCGCCTTTATTTGATAATCAATATGCGCTTATTGCTGGGTTTATTTTGGGCATTTTGCTTTCCTATAAAAAACACCCTAAAACGCTACACGTTGCCAAAAGGTTAAATTTTTCGGCTCACTGGTTTTTAAAAAAGATTTTTATTCCCCTTTTGCCTATTTTTATCTTAGGCTTCGTTTTTAAATTAGAACATGAAGGCACGCTAAGTAAGGCTTTAAAAACCTTCGCCCCTGTCTTTTTTATTGTGGTGGGCACACAATTAAGCTACGTTTTATTTCTTTATCTGGTTGCGGCGAAATTTTCGATCCGCACTTTTTGGCGGTATATCAAAAATGTGTTGCCTGCTACCATCACGGGCTTTAGCACCATTTCAAGCGCGGCAACCATGCCTGTGCTTATATTATGTACAGAAAAAAACTTAGATAACCCTGATGTCGCCGATATGGTTATTCCCGCTACCATCAATTTTCATACCATTGGCAGTGCGATTGGGATCACCATTTTATCTTTAACCACCCTCTTAGCGTTTGGTCATGAATTACCCAATTTTTTTGAATTCATTGAATTTGGATTGGTGTATGCGTTGGCAAAATTCGCGGTGGCTGCGGTGCCAGGCGGCGCCATTATTGTGGTGACGCCTTTACTAGAACAATATTTTCATTTTTCAACGGAAATGGTCGGCATCATGACGGCTTTTTATATGCTGTTTGATCCGTTTGGTACCGCGACGAATGTGACGGGGAATGGGTTTTTCCCGATTGCGTTTTCGAAGTTGTATAAGTTTTAATCAGGGATTTACTTATCTAATTCTTCCCATCTTTCATACGCTTTGGCCAACGTTTCTTTAAGCTGCTCTAATTGGTGAGATACTTTTTGAATATCAGCCTGAGATTGCTGATAAAACTCAGGTTGTGCCATCTTTTCTTCAACCAACAAGATATCTGCCTCAAGTTTTTCGACTTTGGCTGGCAAATCCGCTAATTCTCGTTGCTCGTTAAACGATAATTTATTTTTTTTATTATCCGCTTGATTTAAATTCGTATTGGCAGATTTAGGCCCAGTAGATTTTTTAGCTGCTTTATTTTTATTTTCTTCAATGGCTTTTTTACGTTCCAACCAATCAGAATACCCACCCACATTAATCGTAACAGCACCCGATTCTTCAAAGGCAATAGTATACGTTGCAATATTATCAATAAATTCTCTATCATGAGAAATGATAATCACGGTACCAGAATACTCTAATAAGAGTTCTTCTAGTACATCTAACGATTCAATATCTAAATCATTCGTAGGTTCGTCTAATACTAATACGTTAGCGGGTTTGGCAAATAATTTGGCTAATAATAACCGGTTTTGTTCTCCCCCAGATAAGGTTTCTGCGGTTGCGCGGCATTTATTGGGTGAAAATAAAAAGTCCCCCAAATAGCCAATCACATGTTTATTTTTGCCATTAATGGGAATAATGTCGTCGCCATTGGCCACGTTGGCCATAACCGTTTGAGTTTTATCAAGCGAATCTCTGGTTTGATCGAAAAAAGCCACTTGCATCGTCGGGCTTTGTTTTACTTCTCCACTTGTGGGCGCAATCAATCCCAATAGTAATTTTACTAAAGTGGTTTTACCTACCCCATTCGGGCCCACTATGGCAATTTTATCGCCACGTTGTATAGTGAAAGTAAAATCTTTAAGTAATTGAGTGGTGGGCGTATAACCAAAGGACAGATTTTTAGCCTGAATCATGGTTTTACCCGATTTCACATTGGCATCGTTTACTTCGAAACTCGGTTTGCCTTGCAAGGTACGACGACTTTGGCGCACTTCTCTTAAGGCTTTTAATGCACGTACGCGGCCTTCATTACGCGTTCGGCGTGCTTTTACGCCTTGTCTTAACCATTGCTCTTCTTCAGAGAGTCTTTTATCGAATAAAGCATTTTGCTTTTCTTCATCTAACACAGCTTGTTCTTTACGTGCTAAATAGCCATCATAATCTGCTGGATATGAGGTCAATTGTCCTCGGTCTAATTCAAGTATGCGCGTGCCTAATTTTCTTAATAATGCCCTATCATGCGTCACAAACATAATTGTTTTAGGGTAAGCCAACAACATTTTTTCGAGCCATTCGATGGCTTCTAAATCGAGATGATTCGTGGGCTCATCGAGTAATAAAATATCGGGCTCTTGAACTAAGGCTTGCGCTAAAGCCACCCTTCTACGCCAGCCACCCGATAATTCAGAGACTAATTTTGAGGCAGGTAACCCTAAATCGTGAATGACGCGCTCAATGCGTTCTTGAATTTGCCACCCACCCAAATGTTCTAATTGCGTTTGGCAATGGCTGATTTTTTTCATCCAATTATCATCATGATTATCGGTTTGTTCGATAAGCGCATGATATTCAACCAAGATATCGCTTAAGCCAGATAAGCCTTTGGCCACAAACTCAAAAACAGTAATAGGCTCTAATGGCGGGAGTTCTTGAGGCAAAATAGCCACTTTTAAATAATCAGGCTTTAAAATTTCGCCCGAATCCGGTGTTTGCGTGCCTGATAATATCTTAAATAAAGTGGACTTGCCCTGCCCATTTCGCCCAATGAGCGCAATGCGTTCGTTAGCCTCAAAATTTTCATTCACATAATCTAATAAGGGAAATTGACCAACAGAAAAATAGAGGTTCTTTAGGGTAACTAACGGCATGCTACATACACTCGATAAAAATAAAATAAATTAGGCTAAATAATGGGGGGCATTATAGCATTGTATAGAGTGATTGTTCTTATTGAGGTGGACAAAAGAATTAAAATAATAGGTCAAATGTGATAATATCGCGGATAAGCCTAGAAATTATAATTCATGTAGATTACTAAATATGAAATTTTTATACGATTTATTGCCTGTTATCTTCTTTTTTATTGCCTACAAATTTTATGGCATTTATGCCGCAACTTGCATCGCCATGATCACGGCTGTGTTGCAGTTGGGGTATGCTCTTATCCGCCGTCAAACAATAGACGTCATGCAATGGCTGAGTTTAGGGGCCATCACGCTTTTAGGCGGTGCAACCTTATTATTCAAAAACGAAATGTTTATTAAATGGAAACCCACGGCAATTTATTGGCTAATGGGCTTGGTGTTTTATTTTAGCCAGTTTTTTGGTCCTAAACCGGTAAAACCTATCGCTCAACGCATGATGGAAAAAACGGTTGAATTATCTGAAACACTTTGGAAAAAACTGAATTTAAGTTGGGTGTTATTTTTTATTGCCATGGGCGCCTTAAATTTATTGGTGGTTTACACTTGTGATACAAACACGTGGGTAAATTTCAAATTATTCGGTTCTTTTGGCTTAACCTTGGTATTTGTCTTATTACAAGCAGTTGTTTTAAGCAAAATATCTACGCCTACTTCGGCCATACCCCGTAAAATAAATTAATTCATTCTTCAATAGGTAGTATATATGATGGTCATGACCAGACAAGATTTAATCAGTGAGATGAAAGCAAAGCTTAACGCTGAACTTGCCCCTACTTTTTTAGAACTCAGTGATGATTCGCATGAACATGCCGATCACTTTGCGGGTACAGATGGGCATTTTACTTTAACCATCCATACCGCAAAATTTGAAGGCCTTTCAAAAGTACAGCAACACCAATTGGTTTATCGCATTTTAGGCGATTATATTGGTACAAACAAAGGCATACACGCCCTCAGAATTATTACCCAATAAACCACACGTTATGTATTATATCTAATGCGCTTTTGGGCTCTGGTTCGCTCTTCTTTAGTCATATGATTGTAATTCGGTTTTCTCTTAAGAACGTCAGTCGCCTCATCATCTAAGTTCTTTTGTTGATTAAAAATAACCGAGCCCACTGTTTGTAATGCAATGGCAATCCCACCTGAGTAGATCATTTCTGCACCCGATTTGATAATATCACCCCAAGATTGTTTAACGATTTCATCTTTTTTAGCAGCAATAGAGACTGCTCGATTGCCATAATGATCTAAGCAATTCTTGTAGGCGACAAAGTAAGGCGTTGGTTTTTCATAATAAGGGTTGTTAAGCTCGTTTAAGTATTCTCTTGTGCGCATATAAACAATATGTGGCGTAAATACCGTGCCTAATTCTCCTTGATTGAAAATCCATTCTTTATTGCCTGCACCAGCTGCCAGAACTTGCATAGAAGCTGAAGAGCAATTATAACTGATTAAATTAAATCCTTGTTTGTCTTTATCATGCGCAATTTTTGCCATTTGTTTTAACATGGCTACTGGATCTAAGCCATCTTTAATAAACGTTTTAATGGGCAAAGAAAGTGTATGATCTGGTTGCTTGCCAACGATATAAGATTCATTTGATAAGTCATAAATCATTTCATCATTAAATAATTCAGATCTTTTGTGAATTCCCATTAAACAAGCAGATAATGTTTGCAATATAGCTTCTTCTATATTTAAAATGTGATCTTTGGCAAGATCTTGTCCTGTATTTAAAATTTCAAAACATTCATGAAGTTTTTTTAGTACATTGAGAAATAATCCCTCATGTGCCTCAAATAATTCTTCTGTGCTTAAGTTAACAAGCCTTTCAAAATATTTACCTATTGTCGTTTTGAAAAATTCTTTATTTAAAAAAATAGCCTTAAGTTCAAGTGCAATCTGAACAAGATTCATGTGTAATTGATTTGAACCAAACATATCTTCGAGTTTTACTCGAATGTTCTGATTGACTAAAGAATTAGGGTTGAGATAAGATAACATTTCTGAAATCAATTTTTTTAGTACTTGCAAATCCTCATTACTCTTAATAAGGTTAATTTCCGAATCATCATGTCTCTCTTTAAAATAAACAATCACTTTGTTTACTTCTGCAAAGTTTAAACTTTTTTCTGCTCGTGAAATACATTCACGAAAATATTTAAACAGTAAAACCTTTTCATCTGTTTTCTTTTCCTCAAGAGTCATTGGATTATGTTTTAAATATTCGAAAACGCTATGAATAAATTGTAACTTAGCCCAATTCTCGT
The DNA here is from genome assembly GCA_902826485.1 of uncultured Gammaproteobacteria bacterium. Lineage (GTDB taxonomy): Bacteria > Pseudomonadota > Gammaproteobacteria > Berkiellales > Berkiellaceae > CADEEZ01. The sequence goes on along the minus strand of CADEEZ010000005.1, from coordinate 140,070 downwards.
CATTTTTAATATTTAAAATGGCATTTTCTAAACATTCTGTGATTTTCTCTGATTCGACTAAACTTATTTTTTCTTTATTTAAAATAATTTTAATTTCTTCAGTAAGATTTACACCGATAATTTGCAACATCATTTTACGGTAATGCATTGAAAATGCTTCTATTTCTTGATTTTTTTGCACCTTATCTTTTAATACACTTATAATGTTTTTTAATTTTTCTAAAAGAACATTTGCAGATGAATCCATTGCAGCTATACGTTTTTTTTCTTGGTAGGCTTGAACTACCGCATTAAGCTGAGCATTATTTTTATTTTGATGAAAATAACTGTTAAATTCTAAAGTGATTTCTTTCTCTGTAGGCGAAAAGAAGTTATTTAATTCTCTCGTGTTTCTATTTCGTCTTTCTGGGTTTAATTCAGGATTAAAACGATGAATTGTGTCAATGTCATATTGTACGTGAACACCAAGTCGCTCATCAATCAAATCGGATTGATAACCAGAAAATCTTGCTGAATTATCACTGGCTGGCCAAAAGCTAAAATAAATTTCTATCACTGATTCAGAATGAACAAGATGATTGTCAAACGCGCCGTCAATAATACTTTTGCTGTTCATGGGAAAATTAATGGTGGGTGTGTTATAGGTCTTTAGCTTATAGACTATATTCGTGCCAGCTAAGAGAGTACTGACCATTTCACGATTTTGGGGTGTGTCACTTATAGCAAGTTGTACTGCCGTATGCCCAGGATTATGGTTTTTTAAAAAAATATGATTTAAATGGCTCACCACACTAGGAAGATACTGTTGGTTAATATCTGCATTTTGGCTACCCCAAGTTAATACGGTTACACCTGCTCTGCTGCTGGCAGCATCATTTTTTGGGATTTCAACGTGCATTTGATCCATGAGAAATTACCTTTAAGATTTAATAAAATAATTTCATTATTATATCAGTTGCACAACTCCTCTATTCGTCAACTCATCTGAAAATAACAGCCTTTTGTCACTTTTTTATCAGTTTTATCCCATAATTTTCACTCAAAGACAACATCAATTATTGGCTCCATGTTATTTACTTGTCGAAAATGAACACCATTTTTTTCTATGATGAGCCGTAAGCGCTTCATATTTTTCTTCAATAGTGGTTTCTGGGGGATGTGACTTTCTCCTATTCAGTTGTTTTTCCCTATTCGAAAATGAAGGAAGATAAACTGGCTCCCGCGCTTGAATGGATAAATCGGATAATTGAGCCTCAAGGCTTATGGTAATTTTGGGTATTTTGTTTCGCTCCCTCATCTTACGCATGATACCCCACACGGTATCTAAATCATTTTTTATCCTATGAGCATACCATCTTGGAAACATCAGGGATAACTGTAAGGCCATTATCTTAAGGGGCAGTATGGGTTGGCTAAGCTTTTTGTGATCCGTTTCAATGATTAAAGGCCAAAATATATTAAACAATCTCTTTTGGAAATTTAAAATAGCTTTTCTATATTCGGATGCCGTTTCTTTAAGCATGGGTTTAGTTAGGGTGGCAATATCAATCTGTCTATTTGACATTGAACTGTATAATCGAAAAGCAATTGCGCGATGATGATACGTTGTGGCAACATGAAGGGCATTTTCTCCATTATCATTTATCATAAATTGATTTGCTTTTGCTTGAAGCAGCCTATTCACAATTTCGAAATGACCATATTCAGAAGCCAATAATAATGGGGTGTTACCCCGTTGATTGACGGCATCGACATTTGCTTTTGCTGTGAGCAATAATTCGACGATAGTAGTACGCCCATACATAGCAGCTAACAGCAATGGGGTATTGCCATCTTTGTCCTTTGATTCTATGTTAGCTCCTGCTTTCATAAATGCAGATACTTCTTCTGTAAGGCCAAGATGAATGGCTATTAATAAAAATTGTTTTTTTTGATCCTGATTAAGTTGTCTAAAATAATTAAGGTTAAATCCACTAAAATCCATTATGACCCCCTGGCTTTATAGCCAAAATAAATAAGATATACCTTAATAAAGTTTACCTGTAATACCTATTTAAATGTGAGACTTTGATGGTTTTCGTCCGATAATTTATCAAGGTGATTGTCATGATTGTTTTTACCTTTAGCATGATCAGTGTAACCAGGATGATAACTGGCATTTTGTATTGAAAGCGCTGAAAATTGAGTTAAGTCAATCTCCTCTTCAATTTTAATGGCCTTTCTTTTCGCCTTTATCTCTCGCAACATATCCCAAATTTGCTGTAAATCACGCTCTATTCTATGTGCATACCACGGACGAAAAAGTAGGGATAATTGTAAAGCCATGAGATCTATTAACATATCTGGATGATCCAGCTTATCTTCGTTTTCTTCTAGTATTATTGGCCAAAATATATCAAATAGTTTTTTTTGATTATTTAATAAAATTTGCTTAAATGCAGGGTAAATAACTGTAGTAATCTAGTTTTTGAACGTCCATGATTCAAAACCTTATTTTGCATTTTTTTAATTATTCAAGCATAAAAAAGGGGCCATAGGCCCCTTTTTTAAATCAAGTCATTCGAATTAAGCGCTAAAAATTAGCCCATTAATTCTTTTAAGGCACGACCAATGTCTGCAGGTGATTTTACGGTACGTACGCCGGCTTTTTCAAGGGCAGCAAACTTTTCAGCTGCTGTGCCTTTTCCGCCCGAAATAATGGCACCCGCATGACCCATGCGTTTGCCTTCAGGTGCCGCAACCCCAGCAATATAAGATACCACTGGTTTTTTAACGTATTGAGCGATGAATTCAGCGGCTTCTTCTTCTGCACTACCGCCAATTTCACCGACCATAACAATCCCTTCTGTTTGAGGATCGTCTTGGAATAATTTTAAGGCATCAATAAAGCTGGTGCCCGGAATAGGATCGCCACCAATACCGATACACGTGCTTTGACCTAAGCCCATGTCTGTGGTTTGTTTAACCGCTTCGTAAGTTAAAGTACCTGAACGAGACACAATACCCACACGACCCGGTAAGTGAATGCTACCCGGCATAATACCGATTTTGCACTCGCCTGGGGTAATAATCCCTGGGCAGTTTGGTCCAATTAATCTGCAATTTCTGTTATTTAAATATTCTTTAACCAGCATCATATCTAATGTCGGTATGCCTTCGGTGATACAAACAATCAGGCTAATACCCGCATCGGCTGCTTCAATAATAGAATCTTTACAAAAAGCCGCGGGAACGTAAATGACGCTCGCTTCGGCGCCTGTTTTTTCTACTGCTTCTCTGACAGTATTAAATACGGGCAAACCTAAATGTTTTTGGCCGCCTTTACCAGGCGTAATGCCTCCGACCATTTTTGTGCCATATTCAATGGCTTGTTCAGAATGGAAAGTACCTTGTTTACCGGTAAACCCTTGGCAAATCACCCGGGTATTTTTATTAACTAATACGCTCATAACTCTCAAATCCTCTTAATTTATTTCGCTGCTAAGGCAACAACTTTAGTTGCCGCATCTGTTAAACCTGTCGCAGGGGTAATATTTAGGCCGCTCTTAGCCAATATTTCAGAGGCTTCTTTTGCACGATTCCCTTCTAATCTGACCACCACTGGAATGGTAATACCCACTTCTTGAACCGCACCTATAATGCCTTCGGCTATTAAGTCGCAACGAACGATACCGCCAAAAATATTCACCAATACCGCTTTCACGTTTGTATCGGATAAAATAATTTTAAACGCTTCACGAACACGTTCTTGTGTCGCGCCACCGCCTACGTCTAAAAAGTTAGCTGGGTTGCCGCCGTGTAATTTAATTAAGTCCATGGTCGCCATAGCTAAGCCCGCGCCATTCACCATACAACCAATGTTACCGTCCAGAGAAATGTAATTTAATTCCCATTCTTTGGCTTTCACTTCACGTGGTTCTTCTTGGGTAATATCGCGCATTTCACGGATTTGATGTTGGCGATATAAAGCATTTTCATCCACAGTAATTTTGCCATCTAAGCAAATGATTTTGCCTTCAGTGGTAATAATCAAGGGGTTGATTTCTACTAGTGCTAAATCGCACTCGATGAATAACATGCCCAAGCCCATCATGATTTGAGCGAATTGCTTCATTTGCGCGTCGTTCAAGCCTAATTTAAAGCCCACTTCACGGCACTGATAAGGCATGACACCGATCAATGGATCCACGATCGTTTTAATAATTTTTTCAGGCGTTTCATGCGCCACTTTTTCAATTTCTACGCCACCTTCAGTAGAGGCCATCATCACGATTTTTTGGGTCGCTCTGTCTAATACGGCGCCCAAATATAGTTCGCGCTCGATATCACTGGCTTGTTCGATCAAAATTTCATTAACCAATTGACCTTTGCTATCGGTTTGGTAAGTAACCAAATGTGTGCCCAATAACTTTTGCGCAAACGCTCTTACTTCTTCTGCGGTTTTAACTAATTTCACGCCACCCGCTTTACCACGGCCACCTGCGTGCACTTGTGCTTTTACAACATAAGGGCCTTGTAATTGGCTTAAGCCTGCAACAGCGTCATCGGCTGTTTTAGCAACAAAAGAAGGGGAAACCGGCATGCCAAATTGTTTAAACAATTTCTTGGCTTGATACTCATGTAAATTCATACTGACCTCATTAACTGTGAATACTAAACTTCAAGCACTAAACGCGCAGGATCTTCTAACATTTCTTTAATCGTGACTAAGAATCGAACCGATTCAGATCCATCGATTAAACGGTGATCGTAAGACATGGCCACATACATCATGGGGCGAATCACGATTTGACCATTCTCAACCACTGGGCGTTCTTCTATTTTATGCATGCCCAATATACCGGTTTGAGGCGGATTAATAATCGGGGTAGACATTAATGAACCAAAGGTACCCCCATTAGAAATCGTGAACGTGCCACCGGTCATGTCTTCTATGCCCAGCTGTCCTACTTGCGCTTTTTTGCCATATTCAGCAATTTTTTGTTCCATTTCAGCCATCGAAAGCGTTTCAGCGTTACGAATAACCGGAACAACTAATCCGCGTGGAGAAGAAACCGCAATACCAATATCCATGTAACCATGATAAACAATATCATTGCCATCGATAGAAGAATTGACGATTGGGAAGCGTTTAAGCGCTTCAATTACCGCACGCGTAAAGAAAGACATAAAACCTAATTTTACGCCATGACGTTTTTCAAAAGCGTCTTTATATTTTGCGCGCAAATCCATGACCGGTTTCATGTTGATTTCATTAAACGTGGTTAAAATCGCCGCTGTTTGCTGTGATTGAACTAATCTTTCAGCAATACGTGTTCTTAACCGTGTCATCGGCACACGTTTTTCTGCACGTGATCCCATGGCCGCCATTTCGTTGCTCACCGAAGCCGCTGGTGTCATGGCTCTGGTCACATCTTCTTTGGTAACACGGCCACTTTTACCTGTGCCTGTCACGCTGTCTGCAGCCACATCATTCTCACCCATCATACGACGTACAGCAGGACCTGCAGGTGCAGTCGTTGCTGCTGCTGGCGCCGCCGCCAATGCAACTGGCGCGGTCGTCGCCGTCACTTGTGCAGTAACAGGCGCTGATGCAGGCGCACCCGCAACTGCACCTGCTTTAAATAGGCCAATGACTTGCTGACCTTTTACCGTGGCACCGGTGTCATGTAAGATTTTTTCAAGCGTGCCATCTTCAGGGGCAACGACTTCTAACACGACTTTGTCGGTTTCAATATCGACAAGATTTTCATCGCGTTTAACCGGTTCACCTGGTTTTTTATGCCAAGTCGCAATCGTTGCATCGGATACCGATTCTGGTAAAACCGGTACTTTAATATCAATGGCCATATCTTACTCTACCCTTTTTCTTACTTCGATTTAGTTAATGATAAAATTGGTGCTACTGCCCTAACGCTTGCTTAATCAAAGCTTGCTGCTGTTGATTATGCATCTCGTAATAACCGCAAGCCGGTGCGGCTGCAGGAGGACGGCCCGCAAAAGACAACTGCTGTGATTTACCTAAACATGCCCATATATGATGGGAACTTGGGTACCAGGCCCCTTGGTTTTTGGGTTCTTCTTGGCACCAAACAAATTCAGATACATGTTGATAAGGTTTCAGTATCTCGATTAATTCTTGTTCTGGGAAAGGATACAACTGTTCAATACGAATAATCGCGACATTCTCTTGATTATTTTTTTCTCGTGCTTCGACCAGATCGTAATACACTTTGCCTGAACACAAGACGACTCGATTTACTTTCTTAGGATCTTGCTTTTGACTTTCTGGTATCACCGCTTGGAATTTACCGGTTAAGAATTCAGACAATTCGCAACTGGCCAGTTTATGTCTGAGTAAACTCTTCGGCGTCATGACCACAAGGGGCGCACGTACGTCTCTGATCATTTGTCTGCGAATCATATGAAACGCCTGAGCGGCTGTAGAAGGCACACACACTTGAATATTATTTTCGGCACAAAGCTGCAAGAAACGTTCTAAACGAGCAGATGAATGCTCAGGACCTTGGCCTTCATAACCGTGGGGTAAAAATAAAGACAAACCACATAATCTGCCCCATTTTTGTTTACCCGAGCTAATAAACTGATCGATAACCACTTGGGCACCATTCGCGAAATCGCCAAACTGCCCTTCCCAAATGGTCATGGTTTTAGGTTCAGAGCAAGCAAAGCCATATTCAAATGCCATTACCGCTTCTTCAGATAACAAAGAATCGATCACTTCGAATTTTGGCTGGTCAGCTGCAATATGCTGCAACCCTAAATAAGCATCATTGGTCGTTTGGTCGAACACGCCGGCATGACGATGGAAAAACGTGCCGCGACGACAATCTTGGCCTGAGATTCTTACCGCATAGCCTTCTAATAATAAAGAACCGTACGCTAATAATTCAGCACAGCCCCAATCGAGTGGCATTTCGCCTTTTAACATTTTTTCACGATCTTGAATAATTTTGGCCACCCGCGGGTGTAGCGTGAAATTATCAGGCACTGTCGTAATATGCTTTATAAGCTTATTCACCACATCTGAAGTGACAGATGTTTTTGCCGGAGAACGCCAATCATCGCTTTTATATTGTGACCAATCGATCACGTAATCGAGCTTCGCATCGTAGACCATTTTTCTGGCTACGGTTTCGCCTTTATCTAATAAATCGCGATTATTTTTAACCAAAGTTTGAGGGATATTAGCGTCTAATCCCGCGTCTTTAACTAATAGCTCTGCATACAGCTGGCGGACGGTAGGATGTTTGGCAATTTTTTGGTACATAACAGGTTGAGTAGCAGACGGTTCATCTGCTTCGTTATGACCATGACGGCGATAACAAACTAAATCGATGACCACATCTTTTTTAAATTCGGTGCGATAATCAAGGGCCACTTGCATGGCAAATACCACGGCTTCAGGATCATCTGCATTCACATGAAGAATAGGCGCCTGAATGACTTTAGCCACATCTGAGCAATATAAAGTTGACCGCGTATCGCGGATATCACTTGTAGTAAAACCAACCTGGTTGTTGATCACAATGTGAAGGGTACCCCCAATGCAATAGCCTCTGGTTTGAGACATGTTCAGGGTTTCCATCACCACGCCTTGGCCTGCAAAAGCCGCATCACCATGAATGGCGATAGGCAACACTTTACTGCCTGTCGCATCGTTCCAACGCGTCAAACGCGCGCGTACCGAACCTAATACAACCGGCGTAACAATTTCTAGATGAGAAGGATTAAAGGCAAGCGCTAAATGCACGTTACCGCCAGAAGTAGACACATCACTGGAAAAACCTTGGTGATACTTCACGTCGCCCGATTGTAATTCGGGGTTTACTTTGCCCGCAAACTCTTCGAATAGATCACTGGGCTTTTTGCCAAACGTATTAATTAGCACGTTTAAGCGACCACGATGGGCCATCCCAATGACCACTTCTTTTACACCGTGTGAACCTGCACGTTGAATACATTCATCTAGCATGGGAATTAACACATCCCCGCCTTCTAGTGAAAATCTTTTGGCGCCAGGGTATTTTGAGCCTAAATATTTTTCTATGCCTTCTGCTGACGTTAATCTTTCTAAGATTGTTTGCTTAACTTCTGCAGAAAAATTCGGGTTACAACGAGAACCCTCAATGCGTTCTTGAATCCAGCGACGTTCTTCGGGATCGGATATATGCATATATTCGGTGCCGATAGAGCCACAGTAGCTGTCGTTTAGGGCTTTAAATAATTCCCCTAATGCCATACGTTGTGGGCCTACAAAGGTTTCAACATCGAACATGGTGCCTAAATCTTGGGTAGATAAACCATGATCTTCTAGAGTTAATTCAGCCACTTCTTTGTCTTTACCACTGCACATAGACAATGGATCGATTTGCGCATGCAAATGTCCATGTAACCGATAGGCATTAATAAGGCTGGTTACTTGAATTTGTTTTAATTCATGATCGAGGGTGACATTAGGGCCAGTATGATTGGTGCCTTGTGCATATAAAACAGGTTTTTGTAGAATTTTTTCAAACTCTGCTCTTACTGCTGCGTGTGAAACATCTCGCGAATGCGAATTTTGTGGTAATTGTTTAAAAAAGGTTCTCCATGCTTCTGGCACAGATTGGGGATCGATTAAATATTGTTCATACAAGTCTTCTATATAGGGGGCATTAGACCCTTCTAGAACAGAAGCATCCCACAAAGATTGCATATTGTTATCCGTCATCGTAAAGTCACCTAACATATTAAAGAGAGGTTGGCCTACTAATTCAAAGAACCATACCGCGCATACTTTCCAAGTTTGATAACTCTGCTTTCCAAGACTCCTGCCAAGAGCGGATCCATTTGATTAGGTCTTTAAATTAGCAACTAACACAAAAAAAATTTATATAAAGTTAGTAACAATTATACATGAATAAGGTTAGACGATTAAACATCTTCTTTCATCATTTCAGTTCGGATATCAGAAATAGCTTTGTTAGGATTCAAACCTTTAGGGCAACTATCGACACAATTCATAATAGTTCGGCACCTAAACACACTATATGCATCATTTAGGTTGTCTAATCTTTCTCTTGTGGTGTCATCTCGGCTATCTACTATAAAGCGACTCGCTTGTAATAAAGCTGCCGGACCAAGAAATTTATCAGGGTTCCACCAATAAGAAGGACAAGAGCTCGAACAACAACCACACAATATACATTCATATAAGCCATCTAACTTTTCACGTTCTTGTGGCGTCTGTAATCGTTCAGTAGCAGGTGGGGGAGAAGAATTTTTTAAAAAAGGCTCTGCTTTTTTATATTGTTTAAAAAATTGGGTCATATCGACGATTAAATCTCTGATAACCGGCATGCCTGGGAAAGGCTTAATCACAATACGCTTACCCAGCTCTCGAACGGGGGTAATGCAGGCTAAACGATTTTTGCCATTCACATTCATCCCATCACTGCCACACACGCCCTCACCGCACGAACGCCTAAATGAAATAGATTCATCTTGGGCTTTAAGGACTTTTAAGGCATCAAGCAACATCACGACATTATTTTGATCAATATCTAAGTCATATTCCTGCATTCTTGGTTTGAGATCTTTTTCTGGGTCGAACCGAAATACAGAAAAGTGAACGATATTTGCCATGATCTTATCCTTAAGAATTAATATACGCGTTCTTTGAGGGGAAAAGCCTCAACACCAACCGGCTGCATATTCACAGGGCGGCTTTCCATTTCACCCTCACTGAAATATAGAGTATGTTTTAACCACTTGTCATCATCTCGTTTAGGGAAGTCTTCTCTCGAATGTGCGCCTCGGCTTTCTTGTCTATATAAGGCCGCTTTTGCAGTTGCCTGAGCAACACTAATTAAGTTATCAAGCTCTAACGCTTCTACTCGCGCAGTATTAAATATTTTACTTTTGTCTTCTAAGTGCGCTTGTTTTAATCTTTCTTGTAAGGCAATTAATTTATTCAACCCATCTTGCATCACGGCTTCGCTTCTAAACACACTAAAATCGGCTTGCATAATTTTTTTCATTTCTAATCGTAAATCTGAAATTTTTTCGCCTTTGCTGGTTTGATTCCAATGAAGTAAACGCTGCGTCGCTTGTTCAATTGCATCGTTGTTTACAATTTGCTCATCGTAGCCCGCTTTTAAATGTTCAAGCACATGTTGACCGGCCGCTCGACCGAATACAACTAAATCGAGTAGCGAGTTACCGCCTAATCGATTTGCGCCATGCACAGAAACACACGCGCATTCTCCCACGGCATATAAACCCGAAACCACTTGTTGTTGGCCCTGATGTTGCGTAAGCACTTGAGCATGTTTATTCGTCGGAATACCCCCCATCATATAATGACAGGTGGGCACCACAGGAATAGGTTTTTCAATGGGGTCGACATTTGCAAACGTCATCGATAATTCACGAATACCTGGTAAACGTGATTTGATCACATCTGCGCCTAAATGCACCAATTGTAAATCAATATAATTACCTTGCGGACCGCATCCCCTGCCTTCTCTAATTTCGAGTGCAATAGCGCGCGCAACCACATCTCGGCCAGCCAAATCTTTTGCTTTAGGCGCATATCGCTCCATAAAGCGCTCACCTTGTTTATTGACTAAAAATCCTCCTTCGCCTCGACACCCTTCACTCATCAAGACCCCTGCGCCATACAACCCAGTGGGATGAAATTGCCACATTTCCATATCTTGTAACGGAAAGCCAGCGCGAAGCACCATGCCCAATCCATCGCCTGTATTAATAAGCGCATTGGTGGTGGAATGATAAATTTGCCCTGCACCACCGGTGGCCAAAATAACGGCTCGACCTCGAATAAACAAAATTTCACCCGTTTCGATACAAAGCGCTACCACACCTGCAACGGTACCATCTTGGGCCTTTACTAAATCTAGTGCATACCATTCACTAAAAACCGTGACTTCATGTTGAAGATTTTTTTGATATAAAGTGTGCAATAACGCATGGCCTGTTCTATCGGCAGCTGCCGCTGTGCGAGCGGCTTGCTCTCCGCCAAAATTTTTAGATTGACCGCCAAATTGTCTTTGATAAATTTTGCCATTGTCCATTCTAGAAAAAGGCAAGCCCATATGCTCTAATTCGTATATCGCTTCTGGCCCCATACGACACATATATTCTATGCAATCTTGATCGCCTAGATAATCTGAGCCTTTAACGGTATCAAACATATGCCAACGCCAATTGTCTTCATGGCGATTGCCAAGGGCAACCGTGATACCCCCTTGTGCAGAAACCGTGTGCGAACGCGTGGGAAATACTTTTGAAACCAGAGCCACTTTTTTGCCTGCTTGTGCAAGCTCAAGTGAAGCACGCATGCCTGCGCCACCTGCGCCAACGATGACTGCATCAAATGTTCTTTCGCTACAATGCCCCATAACCCTTTATCCCCAAAGAATAGTCAAACCCCAGCCGAAGTATCCCAGCAAGCCAAAGCCCACCACACTTAATAGTAAAATGCGCGTGCAATACGCATGCACATAATCCGTTATAATGGTCCACACCCCTATCCAGGCATGAATCAACATAGTAACCAATGCGATTAAGGTCGCGACTTTCATACATAAATCAGAAAAAAGGCCTTGCCATTCAATGGCAGCCACATCAGGGTGGCTTAACCAAAAATAGATCAAGAAAAAAATATACCCTGTTAAAAAAACAGCGGTGACGCGTTGAAAAATCCAATCTCGAATCCCTGTTCCACCTAAACTCATGGTGCTCCCCCAAATAAACGAAGCCCAAGCCACACAATCATTAATAGGGTTGCTCCCCAAACGACCGTCGCACTTATCCTGGCCACTTTTAAACTTTCTGAGAGCCAATGCATATCCATTAAAATGTGTCTGAGACCAGCAAGAATATGATATCCCGTGGCAACCAAAAGTAACCACACGGTTAATTTATAGGGCCACGGACTCAGGAGTTCAGCAAGCTGTTCATAGCCTTTTGGGGTTTCAATTAAGGTTTGCAGTGCCCACAATAAAAACGGAATCATTAAAAATAAAAACAGCCCAGATAAACGATGGGCAATAGAAGTCAGTGCAGAGAGAGGCAATTTAATGGTAAAGGGATTAATATTAATAGGACGATGATTGAGTGAGCGCTTTTTATTCATGCTGTATCCATCCGTGATACTATCCTTTAAGAAATAATGAGAATGCACTGCCCCAGATTATATTCAGTAAGGGGTGCATATACAATATATTTAATTTGCTGGTATTCTTACTAGTATTTTTTAGTTTGCACTCAAGAATCGCTGTTTGTATGCTTATAGGGAACCACCCATTAGATTCTAAATGAAAGGCTCAAAGACATGGCAGAACGATTCGCAAAACTTACCTTACCTAATCAATCGGAAGCTATTCAACTTCCCATTAAAGAAGGTACGCTGGGTCCTAATGTAATAGACATTTCCACGCTAAGTGCGCATGGCGTCTTTACTTATGATCCTGGCTTTCGTTCAACTGCTTCATGTGATTCTGAAATTACCTTTATAGACGGCGATTTGGGTATTTTATTACATCGTGGTTACTCTATTGAAGATTTAGCCGATAAATCAGATTACCTTGAAGTATGTTATTTGCTTTTATATGGCGAATTACCACAACCAGACCAACGCAAAAGTTTTGAACACAAAATTAAAACCCACACCTTGGTGCATGAACAACTCAGTAAATTTTTTAATGGGTTTAGACGCGATGCGCATCCCATGGCCGTTATGTGTGGTGTGGTAGGTGCTTTGTCGGCGTTTTATCATGATTCTTTAGATATTCGAAATCCTGAACATCGTGAAATTTGTGCACTGCGTTTAATTGCTAAAATGCCAACATTGGCAGCCATGTGTTACAAATATTCTATTGGCCAGCCTTTTATGTACCCTAAAAATGCCATGAGTTATTCTGAAAATTTATTGCACATGATGTTTTCTGTGCCTTCTACCGATGATCTGCCTAACCCTGTTTTGGTTAAAGCCATCGATAGAATTTTAATTTTACACGCCGATCATGAACAAAATGCCTCAACGTCTACTGTTAGGCTTGCCGGTTCGTCTGGTGCCAACCCCTTTGCTTGTATTGCCGCAGGCATTACTGCACTGTGGGGGCCTGCCCATGGTGGGGCTAACGAAGCGGTTTTAAAAATGCTGCTTGAAATTGGTGATGTGAAAAATATTAATAAATTTATTGAACGCTCAAAAGATAAAAACGATAGCTTTAGATTAATGGGATTTGGTCATCGGGTGTATAAAAACTTCGACCCCAGAGCCAAAGTGATGCGCCAAAGCTGTCACGAAGTGTTATCAGAATTAAACAAGCACGACGATCCCTTATTTAAAATCGCTTTAAAATTAGAAGAAATTGCCCTACAAGATGATTATTTTATTCAGAAAAAATTATACCCTAATGTCGATTTTTATTCCGGTATTATTTTAAATGCCATTGGCATCCCAACCAATATGTTTACCGTTATTTTTGCCCTGGCCAGAACCGTGGGTTGGATAGCGCATTGGACAGAAATGATCAGTGAACCCGGCTTAAGTATTTCTCGCCCAAGACAATTATATACGGGCGAAAAAAGTCGACCGTTTGTGGATATGCCACACCGAGATAAATAACAATACATAATTAAGAGATAATAGTAGTTTAGATATGACCATTCTTGTAACAGGTGGTGCCGGCTATATCGGCAGCCACCTCGTAAAAGCCTTATTAGAAAAAAATGAATCTGTTTTAATTATCGATAACCTCTCTACTGGCTATAAAAAAGCCATATTGGGTGGTGAATTTATCGAAGGCGATATTTTAAATAAAGATTTTATCACCACGTTATTTAAAGCCTATGAGATAGAATCGGTGATACACCTCGCAGCAAAAACCGTGGTACCCGATTCGATTAAACACCCTTTAGATTATTATCAAAATAACATTGTCGGTACAATGAATGTGCTTGAAGCCTGTAAAAAGCACGATGTTCGACAAATTATTTTTTCTTCTTCGGCAGGTGTCTACGGCAACCCGAGTAACACGACGGTAACCGAATCTACGCCGTGTTCACCTAAGCATCCCTATGGCTTTACGAAATATGTGGGCGAACAACTTATTCAAGATATGGCGGTTACTTATCCTTTAAGTTTTGGTCTATTACGCTATTTTAATGTCGCTGGCGCAAGCCCTGATGGCCTGTTAGGTCAATCAACACCTAATGCTACCCTCTTGATTAAAGTCGCTGCAGAAGTGGCTGCTGGCAAGCGCCCTTCTATGCCCATATATGGCACCGATTATGATACCCCAGATGGCACCGCCATTCGGGATTTCATTCATGTGTGTGATTTAGTAGATGCGCATGTATTATTATTAGATTACTTAAGAGAGCATAAGACTTCTCAAATTTTAAATTGTGGTTATGGCACGGGTTACAGCGTGCAAGAAGTGGTCGATGCCATGCAAAAAGTCTGCGGCCATAAATTTAATACGCATTATCTCCCCAGAAGACAAGGCGATTGTGCTAAATTAATTGCCGATCCCACAAAAATTATTGAAACACTCAATTGGCAACCCAAATATAAGCACCTTCAACACATGGTAGAAAGTGCTTATTTATGGGAGAAAAAATTAAACACACAAAATTAAATCTCAAAGCCTACAAATCTGAGTTTGGGTTAAGAGGACCTGAGTTATACATAAAGTGGCTCTAAAATCCCCTCTACCAAAACGAGCAAAGCGCTTGTCCTCCGAAGCTTTAGTGTAGGAGGAAGTGCGTGGTAGAGGGGACTTTAGAGGTGCCAATACCCCTCTATTTTGATACAACAAATGTACCAAAAAGACTTTAGCACTTCGACACCATAAAAACTGTACCTACTGCAGCTACCCCTACAAGTGCACCGAACATGAGACAAGACTGAAAGAGATCGACAGCAGTACGCTTATTCGCAGCAGAATGCCAGCATTTTATTGAAAAATGTACAGACTTCTTTAAAAGCCCTATCGTAAACTCCTGTAGTAATAACTACACCTAATGCCACACCTACTCCAAACACCGTCACAGCTTCTCCAATTGTTCCGGCATTTACGGCTGGCATTTCTGGTTGGGTTAATACTCTAATTATTTTTACTCTCCGGTATTTTGTTGATATCTTTGACAAACTTATTTTTAAGGAAAAAACTTTATTTCTGAAGAGCCCAGACAAACCCTGCACCCGCAGCAATTCCTATCCCAGCGCCTAAGGCAATGCCTGAATACACAAAAGGTTCCAGCATAGGTTGAAATAACGCAGTTAAGTTTGATTTGCAAGCTTCAAGAACGCCTCCTCCCTGCAGGCAGATTTGCTCGAGCATATAAGAAGATTGCGCTAAATTACCCATAGAATAAAGAAAAGCTGCGCCCGCCCCAATTGCCCCAAAAACAACAACGGTTGAAAACTCCCCAAAACCACTACCCGAAATTTCAGTGACTTCTATGCCAGTTAATTCTCTCACTATTAAATCCTTCTGTTATCTATTATTATTCAATTATTAAAGCCATACAAATTATGGGCGCAGATTAATTTGTTATCAAGACGAACATCAACCGTTCGTCAGATTTTAGTTAAAGTAAAAATTACCCTATTTTTATGCGGTTTCAGGCTAAGGGGCTTAATGCAAAGCCACAATAAATATAGAGTCGACATTCATAAGGCTTTGGCAGCATTTTAATACCTTTCATCTCGCATCGCTAGACTCACTGACAACGCAATTTGTATAATTTTAAGACCGTATTTTGATACCAGGATAAGCAAGAGGTCCCTATGGATTCTACACAAGATTTACAAATCGATTTATTAAAAAATCAGCCTCTCACACAGGATGATCATCAGCTTATCATGGAAGCCTATAAAGCATTTTTAATTGTCGCTCATGATAAAAAATATGATTCAAATTTATTTTTACACCATGTGGAATTTATTGAAAAATACCCCACAATTTTTGATAACCTAAATTTGCTGGCAGAATTTTCGCATAAAATATTTCAGCATCTTATGCAGCATAAAGATACACATTTATCTTCTTACAAGCAAGATTTAGGGCATGAATCTATTATTGACACAGACAAATTATCGATTGAATTAAAATGCAAAAGTTATCGTACGAATATTTTACATTTTTTACTGACTATTTTAAAATTAAATATAAACAAACAACCCACCATTTTAGAAAAACTATCTTGCCATAAAATTACGAACATTCTGTTACTGTTAATATGTAATGACAACATTCCTTTTGCCAATCGTCTATCAAAGCTCTTGAGAGAGAATAGACTCCCCCTTACAGAATGCGCCACTTATCTCAATGAAGTGACTCGTTTTGATAAGCTGTTAAAAGACATGTGGCCTTCTTTTAGAACAAGCATGACGAAACACATATTAACCTCTAAAGTAGCAATAGAAGAATATGCTAAGCAATTTGGTGGAAAAAGCTTTTTTGATTGTTATGTGGGAATCTGTGATTTTAAATGGCAGTACATGAATTTGCTTTTTAAACTCAGCGCCAACATTACTCAAGAATACTGTAATGAAACCGATCAAATTATCCGGAATTTTTTTGAAACAGATCATGCTGTTATCGTTCAAAAATTTAATTTAGAAGCCAATGAAGCAGAAGCGAAGTTGACGGCACTCGAAGAACGCATAAAATTAATTAAGCAAGAGAATGAATCGAATCAATCAGCCGCGGAACTCGTTCAAATAGTGGGTTATCAATACTTTTTACAACATATAGAAAAAATAAATAGTTTGTTAGTTAATTTAAATATTAACACAACCAAACAAAATATTTCAAAAAAGGAAAATGAAGAAGCTTATAAAGCTTTAATAACCCAGATACTGCCTAATATGGAAAAAATGCTTTCCAAAAAAAATAATCTCTCAGAAGAAAATTATAAAAAAACAATCGGTACTTTTATTTCGTTAGACAAATATCCTAGTGCTGCACAAATCATCACGTTTATGCCTGCTATTATAAAAATCAATAACTATTGGATAGATTATTTTAGAATGCAAGACTTTAGCCTTGTGACTAAATTGTTATTAGACAAACATGAATGGCTGGAAAAGAGTTTTGCCAGCACTTTAAATCAGGCTAAAACGATTCAAGAAGCAAATAACCTTGTAAACATAAAAAAATTCGTGAATGATTTAATTGACATATCAAAAAATGTCACTCCTAATTGCGTTGCGTCTCATGACATTGAGCAAAAAGCAGATATATTAATCGCGTTAAATAAAGAAATGCTTGCAGACAATAATGCCGAATCCGAAATACATCTAGCGTTTAACGAACGGTTAAATGAATTGAGCATTCAAGCAGCAAAAGCCTCAAAAGAACATATGCAAAAATGCAAAGCAGAAGACAGTATTTATGAATTATCTCGTTTTGCTATCGCTTACGCTTTGCAAAGAATTAATATTAAGTGCTTCTATGTCACCCATATGCTGGGCAAACTAGGCCTGGCATCTCAAAAATTTTATTCTGAACTTGCTCAGCATCGTTTATTTTCTGAAGTTTTTTCACTGGCCAACCAACTTTCTGCATTAATACTGAATAAAGAGGTTCCTTCGGATAAATGTGAAGGGCTTTATCAAAAATTAGACATCTTCAATACTTTAGAACAAAAATATTGGAAAAAACATAATAACATTATGTTTCAACACATATTGAAATATAAAAACGCTGATATAAACATAAAGAATATTTTAAATCAATTTAAAGATGATTTATGGCATATGCAAGTCAATGGCCTTTTATTTAAATCTAGATTAGCTAGATTAAAAACAATCAATAATGATAAAAACAATATTCAATATGTCAATTTAGCTAAGCAAGCCAAAACTGACTTTGAAAATAAACAAAAAGCATTTTCTGAGTTTTGTGGCATAACCAAAGAAGATCATGAAATAGATTTAGACAAAATCAAAGAAGAATTTGATCTGCTTGCCTCTCTCACTGAGAAAAAAACACCTGAAAAACCACAAGCCATCACAAAAAAATCTCAATCAACCCCCAAACCTATTCTTACTTCAGAAAAAAAACTTGAGGCCAAAGCTCAACCTCAAACAAACTTATCAGAGCCTAAACCTGTTACTCAAAAAAATACGACGACCCCTCTCGTCGTTGAAACTAAGCCTGTAACTAAGATTGTTTATGGTAAACCCAAACCAAAGAAAAAACCTTTAAATAAAACAATTTCTCCTGTGATAGAACCTGAAATCATTATACCTAAAACACCTACTTACCTCTGTGATCTTTCAGAGTATGTCCCTACAGCAAAATCTAAATTTGAGGTCAAAATTGAACCAAAAATAACCATTGAAGATCCCATTGCTAAATTCAAGACCAATGAGATAATTACGCTGTGTACCGATGTAAAGACTGTTTTAACTTCTTTGAGTGAAGAACAAGCCATTGCGTACGTACAAGGCGGATACGTTCGGGATAAATTACGAAAAAAACAACCCAATGATGCGGATATCGTCACGAATTTTGACCCCTCGCGTATTATAGAAAAAATGGAAGCACTGGGTTATAAATGCAAACGGTGTGAAAAAATAGAAAGTATTCAATTATTTACTTGCCGTAAAAAAGAAGGTAAAGGCATATCTATTGACATTAAATATTCTACTCTTGCCTTAGAGCAAGAAGCACAAAAAAGTGATTTAACAATTAATGCTTTTGCTTGTTTTGCTGATGGCGTTGTTTTAGATTTTGTGAAGGGTCTCAAAGATCTAAAAAAATCAAACCTTAAAATAGTGGGTGATTACAATGCGAAAATAAAAGAAGATCCCAAACGAACTTTACGATTAATTCGTTTTGGTATCGACTTTGAAACAGTCATCCCTGCAAAATATGTCGAAAGCATTAAACAAAATGCCATTACCACCACGGATATGCCTTATCCTGTTTACATAGAGCACATCAAGAAATTATTTTTAAAGGGCAATGCAAAAAAATGCTTCGGCGTTTTATTGGAGTCTGATTTGTTGTCTGTGATTGAAGAGTCTCTTTCAAGTACCGTTTTTGAAAAAAATAAAGATTTACTGGTCTTTTTAAACTGGAGCCTCATGCACATTGATAATTACATTAAAGTGCACAACCATACTAAAAGTTTTCAACCTGAGCATATTAGTGCCCTTTTATTGCTTCCTGCCTTTTATGAATCTAAAGACTTTAGTGTTGATGACATTCACTACGTGATGTTAAATACTAAATACATATCTTTCAGCCCTGAAATTGCTGAAAAAATTGAAAAGATAAACACCGCAATTAAATCTACAGCCGAATCCGTTGTAGATAATTTTATGGCGCGGCATGGGAAAGACATTGAAGCTATTAATAAACATATGATTTGCACTCGGATTCGTCAAGAATTAATCCAATATCATGAAAAATATTCTGGGACTCAGCAACTTCATATCCCATTACATGATATTACGAATGAATACACAAACTCGCTTACATATCAGTTTTCTAATATGAAAGTGAATAATACAACAAATCATCCTACTCATGAGGCCTTACCTAAAACAAACGTATACCGAAATAATAACAATATATAATAAAAATAGCCGTATTTATTGAAAAACAAACACGGCTATTTTTTATAAAATTATTCTAATGCGTTTTTTCAGAAACGGTGCAGATTATTTTTCCACACATATCGATGTCGTTACATTTTGTGGCAATATCCGCCAGTGAAACGATGCCTGCAATACTTTTGTTTTTATCCAGAATAATCAATCGACGAATTTGTTTTTCTTGCATGAGTTTAGCCGCCATTTCAATGCTATCTGTTTCTTGTATACTAAACACCTTTTTAGTCATCACTTTATCAATGGTTGCATTAGGATCTAGGCCTTTTGCTACTCCTCGAATCGCAATATCTCTATCGGTTACCACACCAATCAATGTTCCATTTTCTTTGATCGGCAAAAAGCCAATATCATTTTTTTGCATTTGGGTTGATGCGCTTTGCAGTGAGGCATTGGGGGATAAATAATCAGCCTGTGTGCTCATAATTTCTTTCAATTTCATCGTCATGTGCCCCTAATATTATTTATTATATAAAAAGATGAAATACCCAGCGGATAGGTATTCAGCTTGAATCAAATTTTTACACCATAGATGTAAATGAAGCTTAGACCATTTTAACGATGATTTGACTAAAAAAATAATGCCTCCTTTTTCAGGAGGCATTTAAAAATAGCAGTATATTGGAAAATTAAGACAATAAAGACAAAGGATCTCTAAAGCTATACCCTAAAGCCTGTGCAACCGCTTGATGCGTTACATGCCCATTATGTACGTTTAAGCCCCTTAACAAATGGCCATTGTCTAATAAGGCGGTTTGATAGCCTTTATTCGCCAAATCTAATACAAAAGGCAACGTTGCATTATTTAATGCAAACGTAGAGGTTCTTGGCGCACCGCCTGGCATATTCGTTACACAATAATGCACCACGCCCGATTCTACATAAGTAGGATGAGAATGCGTGGTAGGCTTACTGGTTTCAAAACAACCACCTTGGTCAATCGATACGTCAACCAATACCGATCCTTTGTGCATACGCGAGACCATTTCTTTGCTCACCAATTTAGGCGCTTCAGCTCCGGGCACCAACACACCACCAATCACTAAATCGGCGCTTAACACAGCTTGTTCAATCGCCAAACGCGTCGCATAAACGGTATCAATTTTATTGCCAAAGATGGCATTCAATTCGCGTAATCTGGGTAAAGATTTATCAATCACTATCACGTGGGCCTCTAGGCCAACCGCCATGGTCACCGCATTGGTGCCTACCACACCGCCACCTAATACCACGACTTTACCGGGTTTCACCCCTGGTACGCCACCTAACAAAATCCCTCTTCCTCCTTGGGATTTTTCTAAGCAATGCGCCCCCGCTTGAATCGACATTCTGCCAGCCACTTCACTCATTGGGGCTAATAAAGGCAAGCCACCTCTGAAATCTGTGACCGTTTCATAAGCAATGGCGGTACAACCGCTTTCTAATAATTGCTGTGTCAGCGGTTTATTGGGCGCAAGATGTAAATAGGTAAATAAAATATGATGAGGCTTCAGCATGGCCGTTTCTGAAGGCTGCGGCTCTTTCACTTTCACTATTAAGGTAGCTTTATCAAAAACTTCTTGGGCTGTGTTTACAATTGTTGCGCCAGCTTTACGATAATCGTCATCTGATATATCAATGCCCGCCCCTGCGTGGGTTTCAATAAAGATTTCGTGACCAAAAGCTTTGAGCTCTTGAATGCTGCTAGGGACTAATCCAACTCTGTATTCATGATCTTTAATTTCTTTAGGAACACCAATTCTAATGGCCATATTTAACACCTGTTTAGTTTACTTTCTCGGTATTTTAATTCTTATTATTCATCGCTAATCACGATTTGAGCTAACAATAAGCTAGGTTGGGCAATTAGTCTATATGTTTTAGGGGGAAGTTTGTTGGGTGGCTAAGGGGTTATAGCACACCTATAAAAGCTATATCAACATAATCCTTTCTATTCTTAGAATCTCACTTTCTAATTTCTTTATCGCATTTAAATAAAATAATCTTAACCCAATTATTTTTTCTAAAAAATAGGAATCATTAGGTGCAAAATCATTAAATATAAAATCATTTCTGGTATAAAACATCAATGCTCTATAAATATTAAATATTTCATCCTTAGATAATGTTTTCAAAAAAATAGTGATTTTATGTCGACTTTTGTCAACATATTTAAAATAGTCTACTGGCAAATCTGCAAAAGAAAAAAACTTAATTTCTGTGCCCTTATATTTAACAGAAGTCTTCCATTTATCTTCCTTTTTACTATTGCATTTATCCTTAGTGATAATAAGAGTAAATTTATTTTTGTACTTTAAAAGAACTTCTAAACAACTCCGCAATTGATTACAATAAATATCAGAATAATATCCATTTTCACATTCAAAAAACTCTTTACCGCTAATGTAATAAACAATTTCTTTACAGATATTTTTTATATCATAATGCAACTTAAAAATCCGAATGTTGATTTTTTTATCATGCAAAGGATACGTTTCTTTCTTTTTTGTATGGCGATATCTGGCACTCATTGAATCCAACCCAAAATCATTAAACTCAGAAACTATAAAAGAAAGTTTTTCCAAAAAAGGAAAATAATGAAGCTCACCTTTTTTAGGATTAACTTGTATTATTTGATCCAGTAGATCCTTCAGATCATGATTAGAATTCTTTAGTTTGAAGTGTTCTATCGCACAAAATCTAGTATGTCCTGTATGTTCTTCTAATTTATATAAATACATTTTAAGGGCAATCTCAATTGCATGAACATACATTAACAATAATGGAAGCGTGATTTGTTCATGCTTAGAATTAAATTGCACTCCTTTTAAGGGTTCTAATAAAATACTTGCCGCTTCTAAATAACCATTAATTATTTGTTCATTCTCAGAAATTATATCCAATGCTCGATACAAGACCAACGATTGAGTATCAAGAGCTCTATCTTCATATATATATTTACGTTTCATGTTACCTCAAAATCTAACTTAGATTTTAATAAATCATATTGGCGCATTCTTAAATAAGAACCCAGCATAAATTAAAAAAGAAAATGAAAAAATCAAAGTTAAAAACATAATTACAGTACTTAGGCCAATTAAGAACTTACAAAAACAACAATTTGAATTTGTATTAGAGTGGGATGTTACACATTTTCTCCTGGGGAAATAGGAAATATATTCAACAAAAACACAAGTGACCATGAATAGAATACTAACCAAAAACCAGTGAAGAGAATTATTTAAAGCTTCAAAAAATGCATTAGAAGAGCTCGGAAGAGTTAGGTAATGTTTAATTAAAATTTCTTCATGTTTTTCAACTTCACCAAATTTTAAAGCTAAGGAAGCCACTACTGCAGTAATGCCTGCTGCATTTAAGAAAAAACATGTTGCAACTAAATTTCTATATGCATTATAATGATATTTTTCTAATTTATCTTTAGTTTTTTGAATTACTTTTTCATCAGAGTTTTCTTTATGATAAAAGTTCATAATATAATTTCCTTATTAGAAAACTAAAATTACATATGTTTGATTATATTTAATGAAATAAATTCATTATTTTTTTTAAAGAAGTCTTTGTCTATAGGTCAAAAAAACAAATGACATACTACCTTCTTGTGGCTAAAACGTCCTCACCCGTCCCTCCCTTTTTCTCTCCACTTCCCATATACCGATAAATTCATTAAATCAACTCAACGATTCTGTATTGTTCTGAATCAAAAACAAATGATTGAAAATTTTGTTTTTTTGCATATTTTTTTGCCTCATCAAGGGAATCAAACCTATCAGAAAATGCTGCTCTTTCAAAGCGTGGTTCATCAGAGGGGCCAAAAGTAGGAGATTTAATAACATGATATACTACATATCTTTTCATAAGCATCACCTTTCATTAATTTCTAAACTAGAATCCCTATACCTTAATTCTAAGACCGGATAGGGCCTCACACAAGGTTAAATAATCGGTATAATCCCAATAGACAAAAAATGATAGAGGAATGGGAGAATGAGCTTACTTACAACAATTTAAATAAAAAGGTTATCTGAGCACAAAAACCAAGTTTTCAATTGAAAAAACAGATTTAACGGTTGCATCCAGGAAGATTAATTAAAATACTGCTTTGCTAATTTCTTAGCTACGGCAGTAGCTACCTTTAATAGCCCCGTGTGGAGTCTATTGAGCGCTTGCGCGAAACGGATGGAACGCGGGGTACAGAAGTTAATAGATATTAGCCGCGGCAGCGGCGAGACTCATATAAATTTTATTTTATAAATTGATATTAATTATACTCAATATCATGCAGATTTTTCTGTGCCGCTGCTACCGCAGCTTTTTCATTGTGTGTTGATTTCCGTTCCCCACGTTCCAGCCTGTGCGCCTGCGGCGCTGGCTTACACGCGGGGCTAGCAACCATAGCCACTACCGTGGCTAAGAAATTTAACATCCACATGAAGGGCTAAGCGTTCCATCGCAACAAGCCGCTCTACCATTTGAACAACCACAGACCCCACTATGCCATGAACAGCAACCACTTTTTTCTATTAAAATCGAAGGTCTAAATATTTTACTATAAGATGGAAAATTTAATATTAAAAAACAATTTCCTTGAGTTTTTTGATTAAAAAATTGATTTTCAGCAAAACATAAAGGACTCCAAAGAATGATGAAAAGAACGATTAAAATTTTCATATTATTACTCCAATTTATAAAATCTGACGGCTATAACACTTTGGAGTAATAATATTAAAAATAATTCCTTTTCTTTATTGAGTTGATTGCAGATAGGTCAAAGATCACAATTACTGTGATATCAATTTCTTAGCTACGGCAGTAGCTACCGATAATAGCCCCGTGTGGAGTCTGTTGAGCGCTTGCGCGAAATGGACGGAACGCGGGGTACAGAAGTTAATAGATATTAGCCGCGGCAGCGGCGAAACTTGTTTTATAAATATTTTATGTTAATAATTTTAATGATACTCGATATCATGTTTTGTTTCGCTGCTACCACAGCTTTTCATTGTGTAATTGATTTTTTGTTCCCCACGTTCCAGCCTGTGCGCCTTGGTCGCTGGCTTACACGTGGAGCTATTAACCGTCGCCACTGCCGTGGCGAAAACGCCCTCACCCGTCCCGGCTTTGCCGGGCCACCCTCTCCCGCGCAAGCGGCGGTAGAGGGGATCTGAACTGTGCCAATTTAAAAATCAATACAAAATCTAGCTCGATCTAGATTAGGGTAAATTAAGTGCACCTTAAGCTAACTTTAACATTCCCGGAATATACTTAGGCACCTCTGGCATATTAAGGGCAACAAGTATTTCTTCTATTGCCTTTTTACCACCGGGAGTAGTGCAATTTATTTTCAAATATTCCGCGCCTGCCCCGGTGTTTCGACATGTGCCTTCCCCATAGGCAGCGTTCAGTACACTGATCACTTCCTTTACATCAGACAGAGAGACAAATTTAATATAAAGAGAACCGTCTCTCATTGCCGGAAAACACAAATTATTTTCAATTACCCAACTTTTATGCGTAATACCAATGGCTTCTAATTTTGCAAGCGCATTTAACTGTTTTTTGCTTATTTCAAAATCAGCGGCCACATGCTCATTATGGCGATAATCTATCGCTTTAATATGATAATAAGATCCTTTATTTTCATAACTTACGGTACAATCAGCATAAAAAGAAATAGGATTAAGGGCTTTTAAAATTTCAGATGCTATGGGATAGGTTGTCATTAATTGTTTAAATTTTTGTTTACTTTCTTCGTCAGAGTTAACCTGAGCAGATTGAAATTTTGTCAAAAGGGTTAATCGAGTTTTAAACATTTCTTCCAGTTCAGACTGTCTTTCTTGTTCAACCCGTCTCATTGTTTCAAAATGCTTTTGTTTTGCTTGAAAATGAATTTTACTTTTTTCTAAAAGTTGTTTAAATTCAGCTTCAGAAAAAGCTATTTTAATTGGTGCTTCCTCAGGAGCAATATGGTGAGCCATTGCCGTAATTTGATACCCACTTTCAATTTTAGCTACCTTATAAAACATACTACTATGAAGTCTTATGTTCGTTTTATGTTGGATCAGCTCATGTGAAACATCAAGATATCGCTCAACTTCTGTTTTTTGATTTAAATCAATATCCATTACGTGTCTCCTAAATTTACTATACTGCATGTAATTTTTGACACGGAAGTATATTCTAAATTAAGAAAAAAAGTAATAAATTAAAAAACTTTGATTTATTCAGTAATTTTTTAATTCTTTAAAAAGGTAAGCCTGGCAACTTAACCTTTTTGAACGGATAGCCAGCCTTACTCCTCCGCTAAGCTAGAGCGGACAGAAGGCTAGCGAAACAAAATTAAGGTAATCTTCGTCTTTTTACTTCAATCTCACTTGGCTCTTCTTCATTATCTTCTCTTTTTCTTTTTCTTTTCAAGGGATTCAACGCCGAAAAAAGAAAAGTAGGCATATACGAAGAGACTGTGGTTTTTGCCTGAAGGAACATCGCTAAGCATTCATTTTTCATCATCGAAAATGCATCACAAATCATTTCGTTATATCCCTTAGGAAGGAATATAAGGGTTGGCCTTCCTTCTAAATGCGCCTTTTGTTGCTTGAAGTTTAGGAAAAACTTTACATCTTGTTCAAGGCGATGTTTAGCATACAAAGGTGAAAAATGTTCAGATGAAGCTAAAGCCAATAAGGAAAAAGTGTGGTTAGTCAGTTCAGGCAACCCAGAAAACAGACAAAAGCCGCTGTTTATTGTAGCTACTTTAACCGCTGGCATAAGAATGTTGTAGAGCTTTTCAAAGTTTTCTCGTAATTCGTTTTCATAGTCGAGTATAATTTGAGCATATGCAAGAGATTTCAGAGAAAAAGATTGCTTTTGCTCAGAAGACATCACATTTAACAAGCAATAAACATTTTCACTTTTTTGCTTTTCAATAGCCAACATCAGTGCTGTATGACCTTCATTATCTTCAATATTAAGATCAGCCCCTTTCTCAATAAAGATCTTAAGCGCTGCAACATTACCTAGCATTGCAGCCCACATCACTGCTGTGTCGCCGTCATCATTTATGGCGTTAATTTCAGCCCCTTGGTCAAGGAGGAATGGAATGATCGTATCACGATTATAACTCGCAGCCCACATCAGCGATGTAACCCCACCATTACTTTTGTCATTTACTTTAGCGCCATGTGCAACAAGACATTTAACCACAGGAAAGTGGCCGGATTGAATCGCTTTCAACAGGGCTGACCCGTTCCTTTCGTTTTTTGCATTAACCTCAGCCTGATTTACTAAAAGGCATTCAACTGCTCGAAGATGTCCTTTAATAGAAGCACAAATAAGCGCATTATTGCCATTTCCATTTTTCGCAAAAATATTAGCCCCATAACTAAGTAAAAGTTCTATTGTAACCACGTCATCATTTAAAGAAGCCAAAATAATTGGAGTGTCTTCACTTTTGTCAGGTATATTGGCATCAGCACCATGTATCAACAAGCATTTAATTGAAGTAGGAAATCCCTCCTCAACTGCTATTAAAAGCGCCGTTTCGCCAAAATTATTTTTTGCATTAACTCTCACCCCTTGTACTGCAAGCAGAATTTGAAGTACTTCCACTTGATTCTTCGAGACAGCCCACATCAGCGGCGTTTCACCCAAATGATTTTTTAAATTTACATCAGCCCCTGTTTCAAGTAGATATTTAGTAATAGCAACCTGCCCTACCTCAACAGCAAAAATAAGGGGAGAGTTACCGTTTTTATCTACCACTGCGTTAAGTCGGGGATTTATTTGAATAAAAATTCGAACAGTGGTGGCGTGTCCTTTGTGAGCAGCCCACATTAAAGGCGTTCTGCCGTTTTCGTCTTTGGCATTGATATCTGCGCCCACAGCAATTAAATCCAAAATTATTTGTGGGTTTTCTTGGGGTGCATTTAGAATCGCTGAAAATAAAGTTTGATTTAATGCAATTTGCCTTGGATGTAGGTCTATATCCATACTATTCTCTCTTTTAAATTAACCGCATTTGCGGCATAGCTCTTAACAAGTTGAGCAGCTTATCATTATTCGAGAGTACAAGTTCATCCGGATATCGCTGAAAAACGACCCTTCATCGGATTTTGGGTATAAATCAGGCAAGTGTCTAAGAAGAAGATGATAGAAAATTTCGAGTTTAAAGCTTAATCAATCATCTCCTGAACCCAAGTTTCAATTTCAGCTAATTTATAAACCAGTAATTTTTTAATTAAGTCATTTGAACTGGGAATAAAATTTATATAAAATCTTATTATATCTAAACTCATGAACAATATGCCTTCTAAAAACTCCAACCGTAATTCTGTTTCTTCAAAATTAGGCTGAATGTGATCTTCTACTTGTTTTAAATTATAAGATTCTAAATATTCCCAATCACCATACATAGCCCTTGAGCAAATAGCATAGACGCCATCATATGTTTTTTTCAAGCCGGCACTTTCTGCCATTGTTTTTAAATCGGGTTTATTTTTTTCATCGTTATTATTAAACAGTTTTTTGAGTGGGTTTAAAAGTATTTTCGCAAAATTTTTCTGATTTTTAGTTTCATTAAGCTTTTTTTCTTGCAGATAATATGCCATAGTAATATATCGTTCGGAGATAAGGCAGCTTATTACCATGGATGTTTGAAAAGATTTATTGGCTAATAAACATAATAAGGCATTATATAACTTGTATATATCTGCACTCATGGCATAAATATAGTTTTTCTTGGCTAATTCTATTTCTTTTTGAATTTCAAACGAAAAAATCAGGTCAAAGATTTTATTGATGTGGTTTAATTGCTCTAATAATTTCTTTTCATACCAAACATCCCATTCAGGCGAATTGTTATACTGAGATATTTTATAATTAAGTATGTCTTGTACGAGCAATTCTATATCTTGATTTAACACTGATTTTTTCCCTACACATATTTTGAATAACCGTATTTATAAACAATCCTCTCTAAGGCTTTGATTCATTTAATAAAATTAAATTCACTATATATTTGGGTATTTGTATATAGGTCAACTCTGATTAACCAGACACTTATTACCATAACATGACTTGACATAATTCACCACCCATTGCAAAGCCACCTGAATTGCATTGGAATTCAACTAAAAAACCCCCACATAAAAAAATTTCAATAATAAAATATAATGATTTTAACAGGACATTTAACAAATTCAGAATTCACAAGAATAAAACTTCACGATAATTTAAAAAAATACGGTTGTTTTTTAATGGAAAAGGAATAGTATGAAGATAGTCTTTTTGTTTACATAAGAGGTGTTTTATGAAAAAGAAGATGATGTTATTAATTGGTCTTTTAGGTGCACTTATCGTGCCAACTGTTTCTGCCATTGATAATGATGGTGTTTTTATGGTTAGAGGACGTCTAATCAACGTTATTCCAACCGAAAAACAAGATCGTGTTGATGCAGGTGGAAACTCTACTATCGGAAAATCGCTGACCCCAGAAGTAGATTTTACTTATTTCTTCACCCCAAACATTGCTGCTGAAATAAATTTAGCAGCCTCTAGGCATACGATCAAGACAGAACATAATTCTGTTAGACTAGCCCACAAAGAAAGCACTTGGATAGTTCCACCCACGCTGACTTTGCAATATCATTTTACCAGCCTTGCCTTTGCCAAGCCTTATGTAGGGGCAGGTATAAACTATACCATGTTCCATCATGATAGATCGGGAAGCACGCATCATAAAAATCATAGCACACTAGCCCTTCAAGCAGGTGTTGATATTCCGATTGTAAAAAATCTTTATGCCAACATTGACGTTAAGAAACTGCTTCCTAAAAAATCAGGACATGTTGATGCTGATGACGCTTTCGCAGACATTAAAATGAGTCCCTGGATTGTAGGGGTGGGGCTAGGTGTTCGTTTTTAACGAATCTGTTCCTAGTTGATGTTCCAGCCTGTGCCGGAGGCACAGGCTTACACGCGGGGCTAGCAAAGGTTGCAGCTACCGCTGCAAGGAGGCGTTTAATATTTTCAAAGTTTTTTATTGATAAACTTAGGAGATAACTAAGATTTATGAATGAGTGTAAATTAAGATTTTTTTGGAACTAAAAAAATTATGTCGAGTTACCTCAACTAATATAAACACCGTTATTAAAATTCTCTAGGAACTTGAGGATAAAAACATTTCTAGAAATGTATTGCACACTTCTTTAATATTGATTATATTAATACTGTCCAAAACGTCCTTGAGAAGTGCGGAAACACTTCCCAAGAACTGACCACAACTTAATCTTAAAAGGAAGATCAAATTATGGCTATCTCTATTCTAACTCATCAACTTAGATCATTAAAGAAAGTTTTTCATCTAAAGCTTGTAATCTAACAAAAAATATTAATCTATTTTTTCGTTTATTTACAATAACTTAGAGAAGGAATTCTTTATGGACCATTATTATTGCCAAAAAATTATCCAAAAAGATATAAAGTTTGGCTTATTTTAAGCCTGCCTCATGAAGTTGTCCTGAGCAAAAATAATTAATTAACCGAATTTAGCTTGAACCTAAGTCAATTTCTTTTGGCCAAAATTTAAAGCAATTTGGGTAATTAAATTGAATTAAAAAAATTTAAACAATACATTAAAAATATGGATTATTAAAATGAAAGAACTAAACTTAGTAGAAACTCAAGAAGTAAATGGCGCTGGTTTCTTTAAATTTGTATTGCCTGTTATTATTGGTTTCTTCACAGGCGGGCCAGCCGGAGCGGTTGCGGGGGCTGGAGCAGCTATTGCAATGGCAGGCGTAAATAATCTCGAGCATCTTAGTGAAAATAGGAAAATTCCTACTATTCACGAAATGTTAAATAAGTAAATTCAGGTAAGGAATATCGCAAATGAATACGATGCAACAAATGTTGTTTTCTTTAGTTTCTGGTTATGTTTTAGCAGATATGTGTAAACTCTCTTACGAAGATAAAATCTATGTTGCCTTCGTTTCCGCTGCTATACCTTTACTCACTTGGTTGTTAGATCAATTTAAAACAAACCAAAAACTGGATTAATAGTCTTATTTACTCGGCAGTCTTCGCAATGTGTCGACTGTCGGGTAATCACAAATATAAAGTTACGCCGCAGCCGCGGCTTAGACATTTGATATAATTTTTCCCCTTCGTTCCATTACACGCGGGGCTATTAACCGTCGCCACTGGCGTGGCTAAGAGGTTTTATTATTATACTTTATAATATTCAATTCGAACTTAAATATTTTTTCAAAATTTTTGTTTAAAGTTACTCTTATCACAAGAACCTATATAGCTTTGCTGTAAAATTCCATTTTCAGTGGTTTTTATAAAAGTTAATACACCTTTACCTGTCATTCTGTCAATTACAATTTCTTGATCCTTTAAATTTAACATAATGGCCGTATTAGATACATTAGCATTTTCAAGATAAATCTTATTGTATTCATCCTCAATAAAATATAAATCCCTATCATTGTTAGTTAAACTAAAGTAGTAAAATAAAACTTCTGGAAATTCTTTTTTGTAAATATCTCCTAAATAAATGGTTAAGTTATCATTTTTTTGAGACGAATCTCGAGATGAATCTTGATAGGCTAATGAATTTGAATTAACATTTTCGGTTCCTGTTGTTTTCGCTGTTGTCACCCCAGGAGTGTAATAATATGCATTACGTTGACTATTATGTAACGTATCCGAAGATTCAATATTATATTGAGAGCCACCTTGTTTTTCAGAAAATGATTGGTTTCGAGAAGAATAATTACCGGATGGCAATTCCCCTCTTTTAAACTCACATCGAATTGTGGTTTCACCTTCAGCAAATACAGAAAAACTTGTTGTTAAAAAAATAATCCCTAGTATTAAATGTAAAGATTTTAAAGAAAACATACAACCTCCTCTTTATTTTCTAAAATAAAATTTTCTTAAAATAATATTTATTTCAACATCTACATGAAGGACTAAGTGTGCCATCACAACAAGTCGCTCTACCATTTGAACAACCACAGACACCGTTATGCCATGAACAGCAACCGCTTTTCTCTAAGGTTAAAATGGAATGTCCAAATATTTTACTATAGGATGGAAAACTTAAGTTTAAAAAACAATTCTCCTGATATTTCCCAGCAAGTTGATTTTCAGCAAAACTTAAAGGAGACCAAAAAATAATAAAAATCATGACTAAAATTTTCATATTATTGCCCTATTTCTAACATAAACTCTGAGAAACATAACCTTTTAGATTAAAAATACTGAAAATAATTCCAATTTTTTATTTAAATTTGATTGGAGATAGGTCAATATCACAAACATAGAGAGAATGTTTTATGTGAGACAATCAATTTCTTAGCTACGGCAGTAGCGACGGTTAATAGCCCTGTGTAGAGTCTATTGAGTGCTTGCGCGAAATGGACGGAACGCGGGGTACAGAAGGTTGGGTAATTAGTCTATATTTTTTAAGGGAAGTTTGTTGAGTGGCTGGTAAATTGCCTTAACTTAAGTGGCTACCAACATTAATCTTATTTGGACGAATACCAAGGGCTAGTTCTGCTCTATAATAAGCATAAAATAACTAGGAAGGAAACCTTAGATGGATAACATCAATGAAATTTCAAAAAAAGATAAAGATGATTTTGAGTACAAAAGACTTTGGGAATATTTTAAATATCATGCAGAACAAAGGATTCAAACTTTTAAATTTTATTTCATAATGCAATCCGTAATTCTTTCAGGATTTATAACTTTCTTTTTTAAGAACATTACGGTAAAAACTCCTAAAATGGGTCTAATGGCTCAACCTATTTCAGAAGTATCGACTTATATAATTATTCCACATTCAACTTTAGCATTAATAATATTTGGTCTTGGCTTGCTTCTTATATTATTTTCAATAATATTTTGGGGGCTAGACGAGAGAAATAGAACAATGATAGATATATCGAGAAATATGTTAATTAAAAAAGAAAGTGAAGAAGATCTAAAGTATAAAATATTTACCAAAGTCAAAAAGGACTCGGAAATACATCATAGTTTTAAATATAGCTTTTGGTTTAAAGCAATATTTATTACATTTATTATTATTGGCTTATTAATTGCAATTTTTGGTTTACAGCAGTTAATATGCTAAAAAAACGAGTATCCATTCTTAGCCACGGAAGTGGCGACGATGCCTCCCGTATCCGTCGTCGCTGAAGCTATGGCGGACAAGAACGTAGAGGGGATCTGAACTGTGCCAATTTGAAATAAAGAGTAATAAATCCTGCTTGATCTAGATCCCCTCTACCGCTTGCGGGAGAGGGTGGCGAGGCATAGCGTTAGCGCCGAGACGGGTGAGGGCTTTTCTGAATTTCTTTTACGTGCGTTTCGATAACCCTTTCGAGTATAATTGCAGACATCAACTTAACATTTTTGTTACCTAGGAGTCAGTTTATTTATTAACTAATCATCGTTATTATATGGGAGCAACGACAATGGATGTTCAATCTGCCTTTTTAGAAGTATCGCTACAGCCTGGCGACATTCTTTTAATGAAAGACAACGCCAATAATTTTTTTAGGCATGCTGCTGTTGTAACGCAAGTAGATTTAAAAACTAAACACTGCCAAGTTGCCCATTTTCGTGGAACTCACTACCCTTTTGCTTTAACTGAAATGTCTCTCCCTCCTGAAGAAGTGATTCAAGCACGCAACCTCACATTTCATATATTTAGGCTCAAAGATCAGGCGCTTGCATTACAGGCGACAGAACTACTTAAAAAATGGTGCAAGTGGGCTATTCCTTTTGATAAAAAACGCTTTGAACTGGCCGAAAAATATAATAATGATTTTTTTGGGATTGCATCTGATATGTTTGAAAATAAATCTCCGATGATTGGAGATAACATCTTATTTAACCAAAAATTGATGGAACAACATAAAGATTTGACTCAAGCATTTAAAGAACATTACCTCGACGTGGTTAAGTACGCAGCCAGACGAGACATCAGCCCCGTGCGCCCCAAACCTGAAAACGAAAATCAAAGAGGATTTCATTGTCTGCAAGGCATATTAATCGCTTTTCAAGTTGCTTGTGTACAAACATTTGTGAATGCTGAAAATATGAAATGGGTGTCGAATAAAAAAACAGATCTATATGATAAGGCGAGTGATGCCTTAAAACCCGATTTTGATTTAAATGCTTTTTTGAGTGCCATCCCTCCTGCTTTTCAGCTATACGCAAAGTTCGCCTGCATCGATACGTTTAATTATGCGTTGGAACAAGACCATGAACATATTTTGTCTCTTGGTATCTTAGCACCTCAAACCCCCGAACTGCCTTATGACTTTCTTCAAACTGAAAGCAGTAAAATTATTAATCTGTATCAAATAGGTGCTGCGAAGCGGAAAAAACTAAGAGAAGAAGTGATTGACCCTAGCATAAAAATAGAAAATGACAACTCAGAAACAAAACAAAAATTCAAAATAACATAAAATATCTTTGAACTGGATTTATATATAGCAAAATTAACTGTTAATCATTCCAGATGATTAAAAATAATTTTAAAAAAAGACAAAAAATGGCTTAAATTGCGATTTGGACGGTTGTCTCACTATTTATTTTATGTATTACTGTTAAAACCCTTCATTAAACAAACTTAGACAGGGATTGTCATGAGAAAGTCGGTTAAGGGTGTGTTCAGCACGCTATGTCTTTTTGAAAACAAAATGGATTTTGCTTTCCTCCCGGAAACTAATCACCAGCCAGTCAATACGATTGAGGCTGAAATATATGAACTTCCAAAAGTGGTGCGAAGTCATTTTGTTCGAGATGTTTTAAAATCTATTGGAGACATCCAAGATGGGTGTGTGCCAGTTGAACTTATTCCGCTATTAAACCGCCTTGTACATAGCGCAGAAAGCTATGTATCAGATGGTGATGATAAGCGATTTGTTCGGTGGTGTACACAAGCAATGGAAACGTCAAAATTAGGTTGGGGTTATTTTAGTTTTTGGGTCTGTAGTGAACAAAGCAGATGCTATTCATTGTATTGGGGGTTAAAGCTTGCCCTAGATACGCATTATGAACAGCTAGCCACTTTGCGAAATGGGTCTAAAAACGATGGTTGCCCAAAAAATGATAAAGAAATACCTCCCACCCCTCCAGAGCCTACTGCATGTCATTTAAAGGGTTATGCCCTTGCACTAAATGCGTATGCGGTTGGTCATGCAATTGTTGCTACAGCCAAAAGGATTTGGTATCACCACTAGCAAATATAATAATTATTTCCTCCCGAAATAGCTTAGAGGGTTTTTTCTGGCAGCGTGGTTCACCACGCTGTCTCTTAATAATTTTTTTTATTCAGATTAAAGTTAATCGGATTTTCACGATCAATTTCCCATTTTAGTGGATTATCAAAAATATATTCTCTAATTTTATCTAAACTTGTCTCATTACGAATGATATGTTCGTAAAAACTTCTCTGCCATAAACGATCTTCAAATGGTAACCACCCCTGTTGATGCACACCATCAATATATTTCCTGGTAGTATATGTTTTAAAATTTTTAAGAATGTCTGACAATGATGGTTTTGTAGGGGACGGCCTCTGTGCCGTCCCAATATCAGCAGAAATATTCACTATTGCATGAATATGATTTGGCATAATAATATAAGCATCAAGAATGATAGTTGGATAAAATTTGGGTAAATTGATTAAAACTTCATTAATCATTTTTCCACTGGCATTTAATATCATTTCTGAATTAACAACATCTCCGAATAAACACATTCTTCCATGCACACAAAGAGTAATAAAATAAAAGCCTTCACTTCGATAATCATAGCAATGAAGTCTTAATTTTTTTCTTTCTAATTCAGGTAAATTTGCCATGGTTTAACTCTGGCCGGCACGGAGGCCGGCCACTACAAATTATCAGATCTTATCATATATTACGCGTGGAACATGGCCGGCACAGAGGCCGGCCACTACAAGAATTGGATACATTTTCACATTGACCAATTTTTTAATAAAGTATTGGCTTGTGCGCGAGCTGAAAATTGTGTATCCCTGCTCGCTAAGGCTTGTTTAAGAAAATCCACTGCCGCTTGTTTTTGACCTTGTTCACGATATACCAACGCTAAATGATAGGTAGCATCTGCCAGATTATGATCGAGTTTATTGGCTTTTAAAAGATAGTTTAAGGCCACATGGGGTTGATGGTTTTTATAATAAGCCCAACCCAAGGTATCACACACCGAGGCATTATCGGGTGCATGTTCATAAGCTTGTTTGGCAAAGCTCAACGATTTTTTAGGGTCCAGTTCTATATATAAACTGGCTAAATTATTTAAGCTAATATAATCATCAGGGTGTGTTTTAAGTATTCTTTCAAAAACCAATTTGGCTTTATCAAAATTTCTATTGTGAATATAAAGCCTAGCGAGTTGTCTTTGAACTTCAACTTGTTGAGGGTATTTATGCAAATGCTGTTCTAATACAGACATGGCCTTTTCAGGATGCCCAGATAACTGATGGCTTTTGGATAAATTTTGAACCACACCAGGAGAATCGGGCACAAATTGTACTAATTTTTCGAAAATATCGATCGCTTGTGGATATTTTTGTTCATTTTCTAGATATAAACCACCCAATAAATTTAATAGCCGAATATCATTACCATGCATTTTGGCTAAATTTTCGGCTAGGAGTAAAGCAAGTTTTGGTCTATCTTGTCTCAAATAAAAACTCACAAATTCTAAGCCTGGTTCTAAGCTTTGCTCTATTGTAGCTGCTTTTTCTAACCATTTTTTCGCCGCATCACGATTACCTTCAAATTCTTCTAATTTAGACCACAATAAAAATATTTTGCTATCGGGTTTAAATTTTTTGGAGGTGTCTAATAATAATTTTCGTGCTTCTGCGTATTTTCTTTGCTTAATGAACACCTCAATAAGATGCAAGCGCGCAGGTAAATAGGTTTCGTTTAATTTTATAGCACTTTGAAATGCATTTTCTGCGCCGTGGTAATCTCCTTCTGCTTTGTCCACACTGCCCAATACATCATAAGAAAAAGCTTGACGTGGATAGAGTTGAAGCCAATTTCTGGCTTCATGACGCGCATCAGCCATTTGATTTTTCTTGAAGTAATAGGCAATTTTCACAAGCCCCGACGACATTGAATTTGCCTGAGTTTGGTATTCACCATTGGCCAATAATTGATCTATATAAGCAACAGGATGTTGGCTCATGCTCAATGTTGCCGATTGAGCCAAATCAGGCATTTTATATTCTTTGGCTTTTAACGATTTTTCAAATAAAACACTGGCCTCATTGAAATTACCTAATAATGCCTGTGCCACGCTTAATGAACTTAATAAACGGTAATCTTCATTAGTTTGAATAATGGGATTAAGTTTTTTAACCACTTCTTGAGGTTGTTTCAAAGACATTGAAATTTGTGATGAAAGCAGCACAAAGGGGAATTGTGATAATTGATTGATAGGCAATTTTTCCATGAATTTTTTGGCTAGGGTAAATTGGCCTTTATTCACATATAAATTGATTAAGGCTAATTTAGGTGTGATTAAATCAGGTTGCGCACTGATGACTTGTTTTAATTCTTTTTCGACAGGATGCGTTATTTTATATAAAAAATTTACGGTTTCGTTTTTAGATGAAGCAAGATACATCGTATTAATAAGTGAAGTGGCTTCTGATAGCCTGTGTTCGGCTAACCACGCACAACTTAACCAAATTTGATTGTCAAGATTATTGGCATCAAATTTCAAGGATTGCTTGAATGATTGGGCAGCTTTATCAAAAGATTTTTTTTGAAAATACCATGCGCCTTCAATTTGATAATATTCTGCTTCAAGCTTGCTTATTTTATCAGAAGTTAGATCAGTCGTTTGAATTAATTTTCTCGCTTGAGAAAGCCCTGCCCATGATTTCTGACTTTCATTTTTTGCCAACATTAACGTCGCATACGCTAACCATGTGGCAGGTTCGTTTGGGCTTTTCGCGATTTCACTTTCAACGATTTTATTGGCTTCGTCTATTTGTCCTTTTTTAATTTCATTATCGATGACAGAGGCGTTGGCAATCAACGTTGTTAAGCTTAAAACTAAGCTCATTATTATTTTTTTCATACTTCCGTTACAACTCTTTCTCTCATTTCAAGTTTTTCCATCATGCTATAAAGCGTGGGCCTTGTGATGCCCAATATTTCTGCCGCTTTCGTGACATTCCCTCGGCTAATGGTTAAGGCTTTTATAATAGCTTCTTTTTCAGCTTTTTCTCTGGTTTCTTTCAGGCTAGATAAAGGCGTATTTTGTTTGGTATCGAGATCTAAATCTTTAGAGGCTATCCAAGTATTATCAGAGAGGATAACGGCTCTTTGCACTTTATTTTTGAGCTCGCGAATGTTTCCGGGCCAAGGATAGTGTAATAAAGTAAAAATCGCTTCTGAAGTAAAGCCTTTTATGGTCTTTTTAAATTCTATCGCATAGTGTGATAATAACTTATTGGCAATATAAACAATGTCTTGTCCTCTTGCTCTTAAAGGAGGTAAAACCAACGATAATTCAGCTATCCGATAATATAAATCTTCTCTGAACCGATGTTGTTGAAGTTGCTCGGCCAGATTTTGATGTGTCGCGCAAATTACGCGCACATTGACAGGAATACTTTGTCTGCCTCCAATTCTTTCAATTTTTTTTTCTTGTAAAAAACGAAGTAATTTAGGTTGTAGGCTCGCAGGTAAATCCCCTACTTCGTCTAAAAATAGGGTGCCTCCTGAAGCCTGCTCAATTTTACCTTTGGTGAGTTGATAAGCCCCTGTAAAAGCCCCTTTTTCAAATCCAAATAATTCACTTTCTAATAAATTTTCAGGAATAGCCGCACAATTGATCGCCACAAAAGGCCCTTTGGCATTTTGACTGTGAAGGTGTAAGGCATTGGCAATCAGTTCTTTACCCGTGCCACTTTCACCTAATAACAACACACAAGCAGAGGTTGGAGCGATTTTAAACACGTGTTTAATAATCGCCTGCATCCCCACATCTTGTGTATACAAGCCTTCTATATTCATATTAACTTATTCAGCAATTAGCAGTGCATTGTTGGCCATTTGTTGAAGTAAGGCCTGGCAATATATTTCTGCTTCTTTTTGAATTTCGTTTTTTTCTGTTATTTCTTCGCCCGTTTTTTTCACCAGCTTTAATTCACCTTTCATAAAGTGATCATTCATTTGTTCTAAAATTTTCCTCACTTCTTTGGTGCCATCACAATATTCTAATAACCTGGTTTCAACAGGGTTTAGTGCAATGAGTTCATGACGTTGATTGGTGACAAAATTTTTCTTTTTTACCTGATATTGTGCTAATTTCGTGGCTTTAGGTTTTTGAACTTTTTCTCTGGTATATTCGCCACTACTAGAATGCACTTCCAGTAAGCCTGCCAGTGTTAAACGCATTAACCCTAAATCTTGATGCAAAAATAATTTAACTTTATTATCGTCTGTTTCGCCACTCAGCTCTTTGGTTTTAGCCACTAATTTTTCAAAACTAATGGGCTTTCTAGAGCGATCATGTATGATTTTCATGGCGATTTTAGACAATCGATTTTTCAGTGTGAGGGTAATGGCCCCACTCGTAAATTGCAGGGTATTGCCTTCGGCCATTTCTTCTTCGGTGATGTCATTGCGCACATTTCCCAAATAACAAATATAAAATTTTTCGATGTCTTCCGGCTTAAGAGAACGGTTAATGGCAACATTTTTATGGCACAATAAAGTGCATCTAAAGCGCTGATTACGAATAAAATCCATATACTGAGTTAACCGAACAATATCGGTAATGGTGCTAATTTGGCTGGCGACTTTTTCAGGTAGATTATGCGCAAACATGGTGGATAATTGCGTATCCGATAAATAACACAAATCATGTTTTGCCGCTCGTTCCATAAAAGTATGAAAATACATCGGATCATTATCTTGCTCTAAATGTTCATGCAATAAATAATGATCACCATGCTTAGATAACAATTCTACTTCCGATCTTAAAAAATTAGCATAAGGCGTATTTTGTCCTTCTAAACTGTCTACGATGAATTTTAAAATTAATCTGGCTTGCTCCACTTTCTGTTGGTGCGTTTCAAATCCTTGGCAATGATATAACATTAGTTCTCGAATATTTTTGACCATATTCCAGCCTGGCAAAGTATTATAGCTAATATAAGCAACGCCATGAGGGGTTAAATTATCCTTACAAATAGCAAAAATTTTCTCTTGCACTTCGAGCGGTATCCAAGAAAAAACCCCATGGGCAATAATGTAATCAAACTTTCCATAAGAAGCGTCTATATCCATAATGGATTTGTGAAGTAGTTGTATGTTCGTTAATCCTAAATCGCGAATTTGTTCGATACCCTGCTCTATTTGTTTGGCAGATAAATCAACTCCTACAAATTCTGAGTCTTTAAAGTTGTAGGCCATGGGTAAAATATTACCGCCCGCGGCACAGCCTAATTCTAGAACGCGACATTTTTTAAAGTGCGTGGGGTTTAAGCCAAACAACCTAGCCATGGTATACATGAGTTCAGGGCGTGTTTGAGCATAAGGGTGACTTTCGTATTGGGTTATATCGTATGAGAAGGCTTCCATTTGCTGTTCCTTGCCTATACTAAGGCGCTGCATGAGTAGTATCCAATAATGAGGGGTTAATAAACTAAACGTCAACTCAATTGTAAAGCTTTCGTTACAATATAGCCGTATTATAAAAATAAATGTTAACTGACTTGTTTTATTTTTTAGATTGCTTGTCATCTAACATTCAATTAGTTATATTTCGTCCCACTTATCACTATAATGACCCTAATTCTACGATCAATCTAAATAAAACTTTTAGTAGGTAATGAATGAATTCACCGATTAGAACCGTACTGATTGGATTTGGTTTTTCAGGGGCCACATTTCATGCGCCATTTTTAAAAATGTTACCCGATTTTCAGGTAACACACGTTGTATCAAGCAAGCGCGAAGAAATTCAAGCTTTTTTTCCTCACGCTAATATTATTGCTCAAGACCAGATTGAACACCTACTAGAAAGTGCTGAAATAGATTTAATTATTATCACCACCCCTAATACAACCCATTTTTCCTTAGCAAAAAAAGCATTATTATTTAACAAACATGTCATGATAGAAAAACCTTTTGTTTTATCCATAAAAGAAGGTCATGAACTTATTGAATTGGCTCAAAAGCAAAATAAAATTTTAACGATTTATCATAATCGCAGGTGGGACAGTGATTTTTTAACGGTACAAGGTATTATTAAATCAGGCATTTTAGGTAAATTAAACCGTTTATCTATACGATATGATCGTTATCGTCCTCAACCCAAAACTGAACGCTGGAAAGAATCCGTTGAAGCGGGATCGGGCACATTATGGGATCTGGGCGCACACTTAATTGACCAAGCCCTCATGCTTTTTGGCATGCCTGAAAAACTGATGGCTGATATTGCCATACAAAGAGAGGCTGCTAAAACAATTGATTATTTTAACATTACCCTTAGTTACCCAACAAAAGTTCGTGTAAACTTGTCTTCCAGTTCACTTTGTGTTTCACCTGGCCCAAAATATGAGGTTTATGGCGAAGTGGGATCATTTATTAAATTTGGTCAAGATCCACAAGAACAAGCCCTAATGAAAAAAATCATGCCAAACCAACCTGACTTTGGCAAAGAACCCAACGAGTTTTACGGCAAATTAACCACCCTAAAACAAGGGCAAGTCATTAATGAGGTTATTCCCTCTTCTGTGGGATGTTATATCGCATTTTATAAACAGCTCCAAGAGGCCATTCACCATAATGGGTCGCCTCCCGTCAATCCTGAATCAGCATTAAACGTCATTAAACTGATTCAGGCATGTGAAGAAAGTAGTCGATTGCAAAAAAGCATATCCTTCTAATTTCCTTCTAGTAACCTATCCATATTTACCTTTGGCATTTGTCCTGTTTGTTTTTGATCAGATTGTTCATTTGTTTTTAAATTATTATCTTTCTGATTAACCTGAATTTCGCCTCTATCATGTGTAATGATTTCAGGATCATATGGATGAGCTCTTTGTTTTTTCTTTATTTCCATTTTTTGTTCTTGATATCTGAGTTCTTGATTAGATTGTGTCCGGCGTAACTCTTCGTGATCTTGAAGACGATTTATTTCTCGTTGAGCGTCTTGACTTTGATAATATTCATTTCGCTCACGATCTTGTTGATCTCTGAAGTCCTCTGCCTGCGCAGCTTCAGCAAACATGAACAGTGCCAGAGAAACGCCACTAAGGGCAATTTGAACCCCATGCTTTATTTTCATTGCACTTACTCCTCTTGGATGAAAAACCTAATTAAGTTCAAGCGCATTTTTTAATTGCTTTTCCTCTTTAAAATCAATCGGGCTTTCTTGATTTTTACGTTCTTCTATCAATTTTTTCTGGGCCTCAAGCTCAGCGGGTGTCATATTTCTTTGTCGTTCGTTTATTGCTTTATCTTCTCTTAAACGCTTACGCTCTAGATCAGCTTGTTTTTTTTGTACATCGTGCCTAGTTTGATCCATTCTAATTTTTTCTTGTTTCATTTCTAATATTTGATCTTGGGTTCTAAGCTGCTGTTCATATTGATTTTCACGTATATCTTGTTCTATTCGATAACTGTCCCACACGCGTTCATTTTCTTGTTCTTGATAATATTCTTCGCGCATCCTGTCTTGTTGATCTCTAAAATCTTCTGCTTTAACCTTTTCAGAAAATATCAAAATCATAAGAGATAATCCACCTATCATTAAATAAGCTAATTTATGAGGATTTTTTTTAACTATGCACTCAATTTTCATACAGTTTACCCGTTAATGAATGAAGACCTGATTATAAATAAGAGTGAGTTGGGATTGGTTTAGTTCAGATATAATGGGTGTGGGTGCACACCATCAGGTATGCACCCATTTAAATTAGCCTAGTTATTCTTATCTTGAGGAACCACCACTTGAACCCGAAGAAGTACTGCCGCTACCACCTACACCTGTGGGATTCGAACTACCCGTACCTGTTGTACTCGACGTACCCGTAGTGCCTGTAGTACTTTCATCTCCTACGGTAGAATCATTCCTATTATCTCTGGCTCTGTCTCTATCAAGATCAAATTGTCTTTGTTCTTCTTTACTTCTATTAACGTTATCTAATCTCTTTTTTTCTTTAGTCATTTGATTTGTTTTTTGTTGAGCGTTTTTATTATCAATGACCTGTTTTTGACGTAATTCTTGCTGATTTTGATTACTATCTATCAGACGCTGAGATTCTTGTTGTTGATAACTCTCTTGACGCATCCTATCTTGTTGATCTCTCATATCTTCTGCTCTAACGTGTTCAGAAAATAGAAACACGCTGAGGAATAATCCACCCATTATTAAATAGGTTAATTTATCATGGCTCTGTTTAACTTTACACACTGTTTTCATATGAACTCTCCGTGATTATAATAGGTTGAGCGTATACGAGTCAGATTCGAAGCGTTTAGTTCAGATTTAACCAGTGTGGGTGCACGAGCATTTTTGATTAATTTTTAATTGAATTTAATTGGTGTTCTTGATTCAACAATCTTTGTTCTTCTTCTAATTGATCTTGTTTTTCTTTGTTCATCCGTTCATTTAGCTGGTTTTTTTTTGCCTCATTTTCTTCTAATTGTCTTTTTTCTCTTAAATGTCTTCGTTCTAGATCAAATTGTTTTTGTTGTTGATTTTGCTTAATTTGATCGATTCTCATGTTTTCTTGCTTCACTTCCCAAGCTTTATCTTGCGATTTGCGTTGTTGATTAAATTGCTGTTGAAGCATTCTTTGTCTATCTTGTTCTTGTTTATAATAATCAATATGTTGCCTATCTACCCGGCCTCTTAAATCTTCACCGTGTAATCTTTCAGGATATAATAAACACGCAAAAAAAAGGCCGACGACCACTAAAGCCGTTAGTTTTAAATAAAACTGTCTAACCATGTACCCCATTTTCATACAGACTACCGCTAAGCTTTATAACTATTTTTAATTAACTATATGCGTATGAGTGAGGTGAGATTCATTTAGTTCAGGTAGAATGAGTGTGAGTGCACTGTAGCACTCACGTAATACCAGACTTGTTAGCATACTGGCCTATGGAATAAATTATAAAATGGTGTTTTAAATGATATTTCGATTAATTTCCTCAATTTTTTTATGTGCTTTATCTACTCTCGCTTTTGCAAATCCTGCTCCCGGAAAATTGTATGTTAGTGCTTTTGGCGGTGGCGGCACATCTACTGATTTCAATGCTAGCCAGTTTGGTACCGCTTTTTTCTAGAAATCGCGGATGCCTCTTTGGCAGTCGATGCTTTTGGTGAATTAAATAATAAAAGCGTATTATTTTTCGGTGCGCAACTTGGATATCAGGCACAAGAGATATCCCTAAACTCCTCCTCACAATGGACATTAAGGCCTGCCATAGAATTAGAAGGGTACGCGATGAACAAACGTTCATTTAAAGGAAATCTTAACAATGATACAGCAAGACTTCCTGAGCATGAGTTTATGGTTTCCTATCCAATAAAAAACACCGTGTTTCTTACTAACGCTGTTTTAAATTTTAATAATGAACACTTCCCAGTTCATCCTTA
The DNA here is from genome assembly GCA_902826485.1 of uncultured Gammaproteobacteria bacterium. GTDB lineage: Bacteria > Pseudomonadota > Gammaproteobacteria > Berkiellales > Berkiellaceae > CADEEZ01. The sequence continues at coordinate 95,723 of CADEEZ010000005.1, read as the reverse complement.
TATTGGCTTTGGTATTGGTAATGCCATTATCAGAAACGCTCACGCAACTGCGACACAAGTAAATCCACCTGAAGTGGGCATTAATCACTATAATGCCAACACCAGCGATACGAGCTCGACTTTTGCAGGACAAATAAAGCTAGGATTGGGTTACGATATGAGCAAATGTGTAAGTTTTTTTGCTGAATATCGCTGGCTGTATCTAGCAAGCACTGATTTTGTGTTTGGTTCAACCGTTTACCCTAGCCATGTACCAACAAGTAGTTGGCGAGTGAACCTAGGTTCTCAACGATATCATTTAGGGGATATTGGGGTAAGGTTTAGTTGGTAAGCAAGAAAACATAAAGTGTCATGCCAGCGAAGGCTGGCATCCAGATAAATTCATACCGTTCGGACATATTTAAAAATACCTTTTCATATTATTTTATATAAAACTTTAATATCTATCTTTTGAACTGATTAATACTTCCACTAACTCACCAAGATTTGTATATGGCACTTTGCCATCATGCGGACTATTTGTTTCAGTTAGTAATTTTGCATTACTAATCGCAGTATTTAATAAAGGTTTAGTATCTTTAAATAAACCTTTGATACCTTTATCATATTTTGGAAAACGTTTTTTAAGCTGCTTCATTACATCCGCACGATTAATAATATTCTGTATCTTTATATAATGAAGTAAAAGCCAAAGTTCAAAGCTAGGAACAGAAACAATTGCTTTAAAGCTAACTATCTCTCCTTCAATATTGATTAATTTTTTATCATGTAAATCTTCAGCATATTCTAATGCCTCATAAAATGAAGGATGCTCATCTCTATCAAATAAAAAATATACTTGATCAAAATCTTTTTTCTCTATCCCTAAATGAGGGTTTCCTTTCATAAAAAGAGTATATCCATAATCAACAACCTGCTTTGGAGCAGTACCTTTAATACAAGGATGAATAACAATTAAATCTTTACTCAATCTACTGTGTTGCCTAATCTCTTCAAGATAAAATGCTTCAGTATTTCCTTCGCTCACAATTAAAATACGTGGTACACTTTGACGTTTGGCTTGCCTACGTTTAAGATCACTAGCCTTCTTAGCGCGTGAATGATTCTTTGTTACCATTTCATTCCCTTGTTATAAATCTAAATCACCAAAAAATGGTACTGCACCATAACGACCTATTAAATAACCATTTTCTATTGCTTCATTTTTTCTAGGACTGAAATCAGTTAAAGGATATAAAGTTGTAGCCTGATCCGTACTTTTTTCTACAAACCAAACTTGATCTCGACGAAAAATACTTTTATCTAGCAATGCAGTATTATGCATTGTAAAAATTAATTGAGCACCTTTGCTATTCAATTTAGGATCGTGAAAAATATTAATTAAATATTTAACAAGTAATGGATGAAGGCCACTATCTAGTTCATCAATAACCAGCACGCGACCAGAATTTAAGATATCTAAAATTGGACCTGAAAAACAAAAAAGTTTCTGTATGCCATGTGATTCATCTCCATATTCAAAATTTGTTTTTGCTCCATTTGGGGTTTCATGCTCAAATTGAGGTGACAATAATTCGATTTCTTCATTTTTAAGATTGCTTGCACTTCCAGCTGAATTAAAACTAAAAGATTGTGCATATCCTTTTTTTTCTACCACGCTAATATTAGTAATACTAATATCTGCTGATATCATAAATTTTTCGATTTCTTGTTTTTTAACATTATCTTTAAGCATTCTAATTGAATAATCTGGCATTAATTGCGTTGTAGATGTCATCACAACCAAATTATTTACAATCCAATTAAAAATAGGTTTTAATTGCTCATTATTTAAGTGAACTGCTGTTGAAAGAAAAAGTCCATTAGGTCTCGTAGATTCTTGCCAAAGTTTTCGTTGCCCAGTGAAATGAGAGCCAAAATCATATTCATCACTATTAGTGTCTAAATTATATTTACGACTAAACCACTGTTGAGGTTTCGATGTTTTATGAACAAATAACCATTCTTCGTGAATACGTTCTGTTGTTGCCCTAAAGCCATATTGATAGCGAATGCCTGCTTCAAGAAATGTAATTTCAAATTCAGAAGGTTCGTTTATTGTCCGGTTATCTAAACGAAATGATTGAATGTTCAAAGTTTCCCCTAGTTGAACAATAGTTGCAGATTGTGCAACCAAATTTCGCATAAACTCCACTGCTTTTAAAAAATTCGTCTTACCGCTTGCATTAGCGCCATATAAAACAGCACTCTTCAATACACCTGGAATGGTTTTAAGACCTGTAGGCACAACATGTGTATCTGCATGAGAACTGTCCTTCGCAGCAACAAGACTTAAGGCTTGCTCCTCTCTTATAGAACGATAGTTTTGAACTCGAAATTCGATCAGCATATTAAACTCCAAAATATACTTAATATTTGCACATTTTGCGCAAAAAATCAAGTTATTTTGTTATTGTCAAGCAAAATAGCCGATTATGATAGAAAAAAGCCCCAGCCAGCCCTCCCCCGCGGAGCGAGAGAGGGGGTTAAAAAGAAGCTTTCATTCAATAATTTATTTTTAAGACATTCGATTGTTTCGCCGCTACCGCGGCTTGTCCGCGGTATCCAGCGGTTTACATTATCATTAAAAATTTGTGAACCTGGATGCCGCGGACAAGCCGCGGCACGTAGGGAATGAGATATTTAAGCTTGCCGTCTGTGTGAGAAAGAGGGTTAGAAAAAAAGCAAACGAGATTTTATTGAAATAGAAAAAATCCCATTCTTTAGAATGGTTAAGAGTTAGTTAAATTATTTTATTGAACCGGCCAGAGCGACCTGTAGAAAAAATGAACCTTGTTGCCATCATAAAGATGGCGTCCCCAAGGGGATTCGAACCCCTGTTACCGCCGTGAAAGGGCAGTGTCCTAGGCCTCTAGACGATGGGGACCTAGTATAAACATTTCTACTTGAGACCAAGTGGTCTTGGTGGAGCTAGGCGGGATCGAACCGCCGACCTCTTGCATGCCATGCAAGCGCTCTCCCAGCTGAGCTATAGCCCCTCAAGAGAAGCGTGAATTTTACGTATCCTGGGGCATGCTGTCAAATGTTTTTTTAACCTATTTATTCAGTTATTAACTGAATCGATTGTGTTAAACGTGCTAACGTTTTTTCGCGTCCTAAAAGCATTAGCGTGCTGTCTATTGAGGGCGATGTTGTGTCCCCTATTGTTGCAACACGCAGCGGCTGAGCCAATTCAGGCATTTTTACGCCCACTTCTTGCATGGTGTGTTGAACACACGCATGTAAATCTTCTTTTTCCCAATTTTGAAGATTATCTAAATTATGATAAATAACTTTAAGTATTTTTTTAGCTTGAGCATTTAAGAATTTTTCTTTTGCCATTGGTTCGTAAACCAACTCTGAATAAAAACACGCACTTTTTTCGGCCATTTCTTTTAAAGTTTTTACCCGTTCTTTTTGCACCAGAATAATGTCTGCCAAGCTTGGGCCTTTACTTAAATCTAAGCCTAATTTTTCAAAATGGTACGCCACATGCGGCAACAAGACTTCCACTGAGTACGTTTTTATATAATGCTGATTGAGCCATAATAATTTTTCTGGATTAAACGCCGCTGGTGCTGCATTGATACGATGCGTATCGAAAAATTCGATGAGTTCTTCTATGGAAAAGATTTCTTGATCCCCATGTGACCAGCCTAATCTCGCAAGATAATTTAATAAAGCATGCGGCAAAAAGCCCGCTTCTTTAAATTCCAATACGCTGGCCGCCCCATGACGTTTAGACAATTTTTTGCCATCTAAAGCCAATATCATCGGCAAGTGACCATAGACAGGTGGTTTGGCCCCTAAGGCATGAAAAATATTCATTTGTCGCGGCGTATTATTAATATGATCATCGCCTCGTAAAACATGGGTGATGCCCATCTCCCAATCATCGACCACCACGCTTAAATTATAGGTGGGAGATCCATCTGTTCTGGCTAAAATTAAATCATCTAGCTCATCGTTGGCGATTTCTATTTTGCCTTTAATCGAATCTTCTATGGTCACAAAGCCATCGAGTGGGTTTTTAAAACGAATCACAAAAGGCGCATCGGCCGGTGTATTTTCAGGCACTTGATGACGACAATGATAATCGTATTTCGGTTTAATTTTTTTCAGCATCTGTACTTCGCGTAACTTTTCTAAGCGATCTTTAGAACAGTAGCATTTATACGCATGGCCCGTTGAAATTAATTGATCTATCACACCTTTATATCTCTCAAAACGTGCGGTTTGATAGTAAGGGCCCTCATCCCAAGATAACCCCAACCAGTTCATGCCATCTAAAATAACATTGACAGCTTCTTGCGTAGATCGCTCTAAATCGGTATCTTCAATTCTTAATATAAATTTGCCACCATTCTTTTTTGCAAATAACCAGCAATAAAGCGCAGTTCTGACACTACCAATATGTAAATACCCAGTTGGAGATGGCGCAAAACGGGTGCAAATCATAGTATTTAAATTCATCCACATTATATTAATTTGAAAAATAAGTTATTTTATCAAATAACTCGTTAAAGCTTACCTAGGCATTCTAACAACCCTGATTTTATAATAGAATCCCTATGATGCTAGATTTACTAAGGAAGGAACCCGCTATGTTATACCCTGTAAGAGTATTAGTCATTTTGTCTTTCCTATTCTGTAACCAAGCCCTAGGCGCAGAAGCAAGCTACGGTCACGTAAAGTTGAGCGACTCAACTACTGAGGGGCTACTTCATCATGGTAGACTCGATTTAGATAATATGACCGTCACAGGCGGCGCGCGAATCAATGGCACCCTCAATGTCGACAAAAGCACCCTAAAAGATATTTCGGTTAACGGTCGTGGCAACATTGAACATTCAACCGTATTAGGCAACATTCGTACCAATGGGATGCTCAATTTAGATAAAGTGAAAGTCTCTGGTTTTGTTGAAGTGTCCGGTTATGTTCAAACCGACAAATCAACCATTGATGGCGAAATGATTATCGCCTCAGATAAAATTGAAATAAAAGATTCAACAATATTTAAAATTCGTATACGCCCCACGCTTAACAAGCCAGAAAGCCCTGATGAGAAGCAGATATTAATTCTTAACAACACCAAAGTCTTAGGCAATGTAATTTTTGAGAGTGGCAAAGGTGAATTAATCCAAGAAAAATCAACTATTCAAGGCACCATTGAAGGTGTCCAAAGTCAGAAAAAATAATGATGATATTAGATAACATTACAGAAGCCGTGCTATTTTTTGGCAGCGGCTACTTCATGGTGCCCTTGGCCATCATTGGTTTTCTGTATTTAGACAGAAAGACATTTGCTTTTGCCTTGTTTATTTTATTGTTCACCGTCTGTGCCAATCCATTTTTAAAAATGCTTTGGAAAATGCCTTTGCCGTCTATGGGCAACGCTGAAGGGTATGGGTTTCCCAGTGGACATTTACAAAGTGCCATCGTATTTTGGGGCTTTTTGGCTTTTAGATACAATAATCTTTCTTGGCGTTTGGTGATCAGCGCTTTTCTGATTGCTTATGCTTGGGCACTCTATATTAAAGGGTATCATTATCCAATTGATTTGCTTGGCGCCGCCTGCTTTGCTGCCCTCTCATTGATTTTATATCGTTTGGTATTAAAGACAACGATGGCACAATATTCATCTGGGTTAGTAGGCGCATTTCTTTTTATGCTGGCCAGTGGGTTGTCCATCGTTTTTAAAGAATTAATCTTAACAAACCATGCCGTTGCCCCCGCATTAGGCGGGTTACTCGGGTTTAGTTTTGGGTGGGTGCTGACCAGATGGTCTGAACAAATTAAATTTTATGAATCAGATAATTTAACCCTACTCTTACCCGATTGGAACATGCGTGCTAGGTTATTATTGATTAGCGCATTAGGCGGCGGGGCAATTATTTATATTAATTTTTATTTGCTCTTAGAGACTGTTTTTTCTAGTCCTGATTTAAGACAATTTTGCGGATTTTTTATGCTTTCTCTTTGGATAGCTGCCAGCCCGATTTCGGTTATTAGCTATCCAAATGAAGGTGGTAAATAATCTAATTAAGCGTCTTCAGGTAGTTTCGTGCTGCTAGTAACGCCATAGGATTGATCCCCATAACTTGTGCTAAAGCTCACACCAGCACTACTCGTACTCACAACAGGCGCAACGGCTAGTTCGCTTTCAGGCTGTGCTGAAGGCAAAGCCAGTTTTTGTTCCACAACGCCTTCGGGTGTAAACACAATCACACGTTCAGCCGAACGAATGGTTTCAGGACGATGCGCAATAATAACGCGCGTCATTTTTAAATGCTGTATCGATTGGTTTACGCCATGCTCTAAGGCAACGTCTAAATGACTGGTCGCTTCATCTAAAAATAAAATCTTTGGCGAACGATATAACGCTCTGGCAAGCAAGACACGTTGCTTTTGACCGCCAGATAAAGACGCGCCAATTTCACCAATAAGCGAATTATACGCCATAGGCATCTTAACGATATCATGGTGAACCATCGCCATTTTGGCACACGCTTCCACTTTTTCCATATCATAATGCGGGTCAAAAAAGCTGATGTTGTCGCTAATCGATCCTGAAAGTAATTGATCGTCTTGCATCACCGCAGCCACTTGATTTCTGAATTGCGAAATACCAAGTTTGTCTAAGGGAATGCCATCTATGAGTACTTCACCTGAGGTTGCTTTAAATAACCCCATCATCACTTTCATGAGCGTAGTTTTACCACAACCGGAATGACCTGCTAAGGCAACAATTTCACCTGGCTCAATGCTTAAAGAAACGTCATTTACCACATTGGGTTCAGATTCTGCATAAGTAAAACTGATATTTTTAAGTTCAATTTTTCCTGTTATTTCTTTGAAATTAGATTCAAACGCATGCACTTCTACTTCTGGTTTTTCTAAAACGATATCGCCTAACCGTTCTAAATATAAGCCTAACATTTTAAGTTCAACTACATTTTCTATTAAGGCAATTGCTTTAGAGGTAAATTGCTGTTTATAACTAATAAACGCCATCATCATCCCTAAGGTAAAGACGCTTGTACTCGCTTCAGCCGTAATTAACTGAGCACATAAATAAATCACCAGAATATTTTCTATGCCAAATAACAAGCTATTGATACTAGAATAGATGATACCCAATTTTGCCTGACGTATGCCCGTATTAATCGAATCGGCGCAGCGATTTTGCCATAAAACGCCTCTATCAGATTCTTTTCCAAAAATTTTAATACTTTGAATAGCTCGAATGGTTTCAATGAAATTAGAGCTTTCTTTACTGGCCGCAACAATATTTTCTTCTGTCAATTGTTTTAAAGGTCTGTACCAAGCAAAGCGTATTAAGCCATATAGTGCCACCGCACAAATCACGACCATGGCCAACATGCTGGAATACACAAACAACATAATCAAAGTCGTGATGGCTATCAGACCATCTACTATCGATTGAACTAAACTGGTTGTTAACAGATTTTTGATGTTCTCGAATGAATGAAAACGAGAGACAATATCCCCGATATGCCGTTTTTCGAAAAACGGCAAGGGCAAACGGATTAAATGTCTAAATAAATTGGTCGCCATTTGTATGCTAAGCATGCTACCTAATGATAAGACCAATAAACTTCTTAGGGCCGTCACAAATAATTGAATCAGCATCACCAATAAGAAACCCACTGCCAAAATTTTGAGAAAACTCATATCATGGCTAAGAATCGCATTATCGACAACCAACTGACTATAAAAAGGGCTAATTAACGTAAATACTTGTAACACGATTGATAATAAAAAAACCTTGACCATGCTGGTTTTTAAACCAACAATTTTATGCCAAAAAGCATACAAGGGCACTTTTTGTACTTCTTTTTTAATGCTAAATCCTGCGGTAGGAATTAACTCAAGGGCCACACCCGTAAAATGCTTCGATACTTCGTTAAATTTAAACGTGCGTTCACCTTGGGCTGGATCGTGAATCACAATACCTGATTTGGTGACTTTTTTTAGCACCACAAAATGGTTCATGTCCCAATGCAAAATACAAGGGGCTTGTAATTGATCCATTTCTTCTATTTCAAGCCTTAATGGCCGGCAAGCGTAATCCAGTTTTTCAGCAGTTTGAATAATAAGATGAAGCGTGGTGCCTCTTAAGGAAATGGGATAACGTCTACGTAAAGTCGTTAAATCAATTTCGTGGCCGTGATAAGTGGCAATCATGGCCAAACAAGCCAATCCACATTCTGCGACTTCTGTTTGTAAAACAACCGGTAACCGCTTAAAAGAATTAAATTTTAATAAACTTAATGGATTTTGCATTATAAGTGCCCCTGTACGCTGTATATGGGTTCAAGCATCCATTGCAAAATATTACGTTTATCTAAAACAATATCTGCCTCAAGACTCATGCCCGGTTGAACCTCAAATTGTTTACCATAGGCATGCACCGTTGTTTTGTCTAATAGCACCGTGACTTTATATACGGGTTCTTTAATGTCTAGCGGCACGGTAAGCTCTTGAGGGATCATGACATTGCGTGAAATGCTCACAATTTTACCTTTGTAAATTCCAAAACGTTGATGGGGAAAAGCATCGTATCTGACTCGAACGGCTTGATCCACTTCGATAAAACCAATTGCCCGAGAAGGGATATACAATTCAATTTCTAATTTTGCTTGGTCGGGCAAAATAGACAATAACGGCAACTCTCGAACCCAATCGCCTTCATGCGCACCTAAACTTGATATGCTGCCTTTTACTGGCGCACGTATCACCATTTCTCTTCTGCCCGCTATTTCTGTTTCGCGTTGTACCAATTCAGAAATGGACTTTTCTATTTCGTTCATTCTGCTTTGATGATGGGTAGGCAGTTGTTCAAATTCCGATTCGATTTGTTTTAATTCGCTTTGTTTGGCCCGTTCACCGCGTGTCATTTCATTTTGTTGCTGTTGAAGAGAGAGGGATTCTTCGTAAATTTTTTGATAATCCACTTGAGACAAATGACCCTTTTCTTTTATTTTAAAGGCATTATCTGCACGGGTTTTAGCCATTTGGACTCTTTCGTTGCCCAAGGAGATGGCTTTTTGAATTTGCGTTAATTCTTCTCGTATATGTGCTTGCCTTTGAATTAAGCGGCTTTTTTCAGATTCGAGTAGTTTTTGCTCCGAAATGATTTGTTCTTGATATTTTTGCTTAGATAAAAGGAGTTCTTGTAATAGTTTGGTTTCAACGCCTTGTTGATTGGCTTGAGACTTATCCGACGTGACGGTAAAAAGTGGATCGCCTTCATTAATAGGCTGCCCTTGGGCCACATGAATCTTGGTAATAATCCCTTGTTGTTGACCAAATATTTTGACAATACCTTTATCAGGCACAATAAGCCCCTTAACGGTTTCTTTTTTGGTATAAGTTCCCCAACAAAGAAAAAACACAGTTAAGAATAATAACGCCACTGCCACGCCTGTCATCACTTGATAGGAAAAAGGATGCAATAGCAATACTTCGCCATATAGCCTATCTTTTTGATGGACTAAGGCCTCTGATCTAAATAACGAATCTTGTTGAGTTGCGTTGCTAGTCATATTATTCCCCCGATGCAGCATTTTAAGTGGTATCGGCCGAATATGACAGCCTTAATGCCCCTCGTTTGTCGCCTTAAATGGGGTCTTAGTCTAATCGCATCAGAAAATAGATGTAATTGCACGTTTATAGACAGGATTAAACATCTGTAGAACCATACCTTACAGTGAATTTTTAGATCGAACCAATCCTAAACCCTCTGTACAAGGAATCCCTTGATTAAAAAATTTAGTTTGATCTAACCCTTTACTGAAAATAAGAGGCTGAGAAACAGGAACAAGTATACTCAAATAACACATTTGAGTTGTCACACTATTGGGCGTTGGCGTACCCCCCTCATAGCCCCAATCAACATTTCGCACGCTCTGATTTTGCTCCATGGCATATTTTATTGTGGCTTCATAATTTATATTGTAATAAAGCAAAATAGCCTTATATTTTTGAAGCTTGCCTCCCCCTTCAATCATTTTATTTAGCTCGAGCATAAAAAAATGTTCTTGTTCAAATGAGGGCCCTATCCAAGTTTTTAAAGCAACATTTACCTCATGAGTTGGGGTGTATCCATGGGCAAGCGCATCAATGGCCTTTAATACGGCCTCTGCGTTTTCTTTAAAAACAGCTTCTGCAGGCAACACCGTACGCAATATTTTTCTTTTTGTATCGCTTACCCCTAAAAGAGTCGGATCGTATATGTCACCTTGCCTACTACAAAAAACGGCATCTATGGTAAAATAAAAACGATAGGGATCTTTTTGGTTTGTCATATCAGCTATGGTTAAATCAAACCCTATTATATTTTTAGTATGCGTGGAAGAAAACCCTAATTTCAATATTTGCTGAAATGCACCGGGTTGTGAAAAGACAAATGCTAAAGGTACATTTTTATCGCCCTCTTCTATCTCCTCATTAGAAATCATTTTTGATAACGTTGGACCAACGAGATAAGCTTGATTAGATTGGCTTAAAAATTCTTGATTAAAAATATTTGATATCATAAGGGGTAAATTTAACGAATGCATATTCATTGCATATTTTTGATAAGGTGAATCAGATATAATAGATTTAGTTAACATCACCAACTCTTGATTGGAAAATAATAATTGAATTTTTTCTGTTTCTAACTTAGGTTGTGAAGTGTATTTTTTAAATAAATTAAATAATTCTTTGGCTCTTCTTATATTGTTAATAGAAAGATAATATTGTATGAGGGTATAATAAATAGTCGGATCGCTTTTAAATAGATACTCTAGATTATTCGTTTCTTTAGTTAAACCAAATATAGCGAGTAAAACCGTCTTATTTTTTTGCCACCCCTTTACTGACTGATACGTTTTGAGCGCCTCATCATATTTTTTAAGTTTTGTTTGACATTCAGCCATGGCGATTATCATCGATCTTTGATGCGCTCTTTGCTTATTATTTTGATAAGTGATAAGCGCTGCTTGATATAATCCCATTTCTTGTTGACAGATACCGATGGCTAATGAAACGTCGCCATTTTTTTCCCATTTTTTTGCATCATAATAGTGCAGCAGTGCTGTGGTATAATTTCTTTTTTCTTGTTCACAACGACCAATGGCCATCACGTAATCTTTATATTCTCCCCAATTGACAAATGACTTAAAAGTAATAAGTGCGCCATCATAGTGCCCCATTTCTTGTTCACAACGTCCTAATGCCAATGCGACCTTTTTAGGATTTTGGTAGATTATTTTTAAAAAATATTCACATGCTAAACCATATTCTTTTTTCTCTTGATAACAGTATGCTATGCCCAAGATCGCATCAAAATCATTTTCCCAATCCTCGATGGTTTCAAAAATAGAAATCGCCATATCGAGTTTATTGTCGAGTTGTTTAGCTCTGGCTAAACCTAATTTTATTTCTTTTCTATTATGTTTAGTATCGAGTTTTTTATGAATCAAAAGAAGTTTTTGGGCTAAATTAAAATTACCTTCTGCCTTTTGAGGCTGAGGGGGGGTGTGTCTTAACAAATTAAATCCGGTGTTCATGTGAAACTGAAAGTTTGTAACCGGCGGGATATTTTTTTGATTATCCATTTAAATCATCCTATGGTTTCTTTAAATATTTTTTATAATTTTATAGAGGATAGTTTTTTGTTTAATTCACTCAGATTTATAAATTTTATTGCTTCTTCTTGCAAATTTTGTGTGTACGAATTTATTTTTCTATCACTAAAAATAATAGGGGCGTTATATTCAAGTGCAAAAATCATATTCACCATGTTCTCTTCAAGTGCTAAGACCTCGAATTTATTATTCATATTATATTCACAAAAAAGCAGATCATATTTCTCTTTCATGGTTGCGTCTTCCTTCATTTCCCTTAGCATGCTTTTGATATTAGGCACTTGTTCTGCCGAAGGCCCTGCCCATTCTTTAAGGGCTTGTGCCACTTCAGGTGTGGGCGTGTACCCCAGAGCGATATGTTTTATCGCGTCTAATACCCTGAAAGCATTTTGTGCAAATTGGTCTTGGGCAACACCCGTTGTACGCAAAATTTTGTTTTTAGCGTCTATAATACCCATTTTAGTGGGATCGTATATGCCACCGTCTTTGTCACAAAAAATATAGTCAATCGTAAAAATACCGATATCAGTATTGTCTGGAGAAAAATGCCAAAGATTTAACGTTTCGCCATTGATTTTTTTGATACAGCTGTTTTGATAGGTTCTTTTTTTAACAAAGCCTAACTCAAGAAATTCAGGCAATACATGCTTGTCTGCATACACAAAATTACAGTCTGCGATTTTTGGATCATGTTCAATAGGATGATTTAATAATAATTGACGTAAAGTTTTACCCACAAGATAAACTTGACCAGATAACACTGAAAAGTGGTTGAAGACTTGTGATAATTTTTGAGGTAACTCAATAGTCTGATAAAATTTAGAAATTTTTATCGATTGAAAATAAGAAAAGCACTGTTTAGTGGCAACGATTAAGGATTGATGATTCACCAACCAGTCCATTTTTCGGTGTTTGCCTTTTGCATCAGGCATATTTTTTTTGTATTGATTTAATAATGAGATAGCTTTCTGAGACGCTACCGTAATATAAAAATATAAAGCCTCATAATGTATAAAAAAGCTTTTTTTATCTAGGTTTATTGCTTTCCAATAGGTTTTTTCTGCTGCGTCGAGGCGCCCCATCAAGTACTGACAATACCCTGTTTTTAAAAGAATTTCTTTATCAGAATTACATTTAAATATTTTTTTATAAGAGTCAAATGCCTTTTTATACTCGCCCAGACCTTGCAAAGTCCAACCCATACCTAATAAAAGATCTCGCTTATCTCTCGCAGTGGCTATTTTACAATTTTTGTTGATTAATTCTTGTGTCGTATTGAAAGAATCTAAAGCATTGGTGAGGTCGGGGGGTATTTTTTTCAATAGTTCAAAACCTGTAGCAAGGCTTCTTTCTATTAGATTAGGTGAATGCTGAGAATCACTGTCCATTTTGTCTACCCTGACGGCTTAAAATTTTAGGTTAAAATACCATTTTAAGCATTGAGAGTAAATTTTATGCCAACTAAACGCAACCCAATTTGTGAGGACAAGGACAACGATAGGCTCTGCCATACGCAGTGGGATGAACACCCGTGGTCATGGCTTCCCATACGATATGCGTGGCGCCAATTCGGGCCGCCTCATCCATGGCACGATATTTTGCATATTGACGACCAAAAGGAGTATAAGAATAATGTGAGCATCCGGTGACTTCACCCACAAATTCACACTGCTTAACCATTTCGGGATAGGCGGGGTGGACTTTTTGCCCCCGATAAGTGGGCTCAAAGGCACAGCCAGAAATAAAAAAACCGATTAAGGTCATCAATAAAATTTTTTTCATTTTTTATCCGTCCCTGGAAATTAAGTTATTTTTTGATAAGGGTTTTACCCGATTCTTCCAACCAAAAATAAGCCATGAGGGCCGCTATCACGAGGCCAACGGGCATAATCAACATGGTGTATTGAAATACTTCGGGTGTGTACAACGGAGTACCATCTGGATTAATCGCACCAGTCCAGAAAAAGTCTATTAACTTACTAGCTGCTCGCTGAAAAATCATGCCCACTAACACCACAATAAAATTCGTTGTGGCAATGGCGCTACCGGCTACTTGAGGCGCTGAAATTTCTTTACTCACCGCAAAACAAATATTTTCTACACTAGAAAATGCGCCTAAAAGAAACAGCAAACCCCCGATCATCCAAATTGAAGTGATTTGCAGACAAATAAATAGAGAGGTCAGTAAAGCACCCAGCAAAGCCCCAATGACTAAAGGCATACGACGGTTATTCATCTTATCTGAAATCATCCCGGCAATCGGCCCCCCTATGGCCCAGCCCAGCAATATCATCGTCACCAGTTGAATGGCCATGTCTTTATCTATGCCATAAACTTGTTGTACGTATTCACCACCCCAAAGTTCTGCAAATACCATGGTTGGCATCATAATAAAGCCACCTATCAGCCCATTAATCCAAATTTGAGGATTTTTACAAAGGGTAATGAAATCAGTGCCCAATTGCTTAAAAGTCGTCTCTACGCGTTGAATGGATTTGCTTTTAAAATTAGGCACGTCGCGTATGAGTAACCACATAATGGGCACCACGACAAAACCAAACCAACCAAAATAACTGAGCGTACCATCCCAGCCCATGGTGGCGACCATTTTGTTCATGCTCCAATTACCAAACATGCCACCTAACATCCCTAATGCGGTGGTAAAGCCAGAGATAAAGGCAAAGCGGTTAGGCGGTAACCAAATAGTGGCAACCTTTAGTACTCCAACAAAAGCAAAGGCAGATCCAAACCCAATAAAGAATCGAGCAATGGCCGCAACCGCATAACTGGAGGTCGTTGCAAAAAATACCGCGCCAATGGCGCAGCATAAGGTTGCCAACGTTAATATTCTGCGGGGGCCATATTTATCTAGAAGCAGCCCTACGGGGATTTGCATGGGTGTATAGGCATAGTAATAGTAGCCGACCAAAGCCGCCACCCCATCTGCTGTAGGGACATTAAAGGCCTTCATGAGCTCAGGAACCATGACGTTAGGGGAAATACGAAGGAGGTACTCGTAACAATAGAATAATGCAGCCAGCAGGCAAATAACCCACGCCAGTACTGACCAAATGCCACTCACCGTTGGCTGAGGCGTATAACTAGAATGACCTGACAAGGTGACTCCCCCTTTTTCCATGCACTACCTAACCCTATTTATATGTAAGTTTAAGATAAATGGTCTCAAAAAACCTGGGGCAGTCCGGCCAACAATGATTCAGTCCATGAAAAATTACGAAGGTATGCACCTTACGTTATTACAGAGACGAACGCAAGATGTTTAAAAAACCAAGTTAATCAGCTTATTATATTACCCATAATACCGTCAATACCCAGCTTTTGGAGAGTACCCTCATCTTGTTTATTTTCAAGATTTTGAGCAATGGCTTTTGCTTTCACACTGTGTGCAATATCTATGAAGGTTTTCACCAAAATTTGATTTTCAGTGCGAAGAGTAATGTCTTGGGTAAAGCTCGAATCGATTTTAATATAATTGGGCATCACTTCTTGAAGATAATGTAGTTGGTTAAGACTTGCACCAAAATGATCTATCGACAAACCCAACCCCGCATGAACAAACTTTTCCAATATGGGTTTGAGTAAAGTTAAATATTGAAGTAAATCATATTCTGACATTTCGATAATTAAGTTTTCTTTTAATTGCCCAAGCCCAGAGAGTCGGCTCAACATATCTTCTAAAAACAAGGGTTTTAATAATGTATCACTTGATAAATTAATAAAATAAAATTTATTTTTTTCAAATTCAGATTTTACTTTTTCTATTACGCGTGAAAAAATCATTAAATCAACCGAATGAATCAGACGACATTTTTTTGCTTCATGTATCCATTCACGAGCAGGCAATACATTGTTTTCAGAAAGATGAAGCCTTGCCAATGTCTCCACATACACATTAGCAGAATGGCCATACATAATAATGGGTTCAAAATGGCAACTCAATTTATTTTCTTTTAGGCATCGCTCTAATGTTTTTTTCCATTGTGTATCGGTTTTTAGCTTCGTTTCTTCTTCTTGTTGTGTAGAATGGTATATCACCGAACTATTGGGTGCTTGTAGCCTGGCTTGAGTAAGCGCACGATTGGCTTTTTTCTGAATAACCGATTCTTTTTCACTGTAATCAAAAATCGTGAGCCCTACATGGCCTATATTGTTTGAAGAAATAATGGCCATTTGGGTATACTGCTTAAACAAACCCGTTATTTGTGCAGCAATGATCTCGGTGTCTTCAGGGGTTTTATTAAGCAAAAGTATGGCAAAACAAGCGCCTTCTGTCCGAGCAATAATGGGGTTTACTTCGGCTTTAAAATTGGTTTCCAATAGACGTGCGGTTTGAATCAGAAGTTGATCCCCTGCCACTCGACCAAACTCATTATTATAAGATTTAAAATTGGCGAGTTCTAACAAAGCAAACAACCCGGTGCAGGCTTCGCCACTTTTTCGTAGCTGATAAAATTTATGCCTAAGCCAAAAGGTATTTTTTAGCCCTGTTAACGTATCATGATACGCCTTTTCTTGCAGGTATTTAGCGAGCTTTTGTTGCCTATCGAACAGTTTGCTCAGCCGAATGGACAAGTGATTCATGGCCACCACCACGGCTTTTAAATCGCTTGCCCAAGGCATAAATTTAATGACATAAAACTGTTTTTTTGCCATTAATTTTGCTTGTTTTTTAATTTCCCGTAAGGGTCTAAGCAAAACATACAAAATAAAATAACCTACGGTCATCACTAAAAAAGTGATGCAAATAAGCCAATATAAACCGCCTTGCATGTTTTCAAAGATTTGTTCATGGGCATAACCAGGATGACATTGTACAAAAACTTTGCCAAATGCGGTCACCCCATCTGAGATAACGGCTTCTTTTATGGGGGGATTAATCTTAACTAAATTTTCGAACCAGTCTGGTACATCGTAGGCATCTTGTTTATTCACCAAATCAATCAACACCACGCCATTGCCTGAGACCATTTTAATATTTTGATAATAGCCAGAACCAAATAATACATGGCTTATTCTTTTGGCCGAGTCTAAATCATCGTTTTTTAAACTCGTAGAAAGGGACAAACCTAATAAATTTGCTGTATTTTGCGCATTTTGAGTCAATTGATATTGAAGAAATTTTTGCGTATTCACTAAGGTAAAATAACTCATTCCCGCAAATAGGCCAAATAAGGTAAGAAAAACGGCGAGAAATAATTGTCTCGATAATGTCATGGTTCACCTGATAAAAAAAAGGGGCTGATTAGCCCCTTCTTTATAATTGCTTTAAAAATTAAGAATCTAAGGAAAACAACTTAGGCTCTTTTAATTTAGCGGCTTCTGGTAATTCTACCCCTAAACATTCTACTAACATGCCAAGATGGCTTAGCAGACGATACTTACCAAATAATTCATCATTTTTGGCTTGTACATAACGTGTTCTAGAACTGTATAACTCATTTTCAGAGTCTAACACGTCTAACAACGTTCTTTGGCCAATATTGAATTGTTTTAAGTAAGCATCACGTGTTCTTTCAGAGGCATCCATATGCGCTTTCATGAACTTCTGTTGGCTTCTGGCTGTGGTGAATAAGTTCCAAGCTAACTCAACAGCTTGTTGTGTTTCACGATGCGCACGATTACGAACTTCTTGCGCTTCTTGAATACGCCAGCATTCTTCATTCACTTTACCAATATCTGCGCCACCTTTGAACACATTATAACGACCTCTTAACATGACAGAGAAATCATCGTTATCACCAGGTGAACCATCAATATTATGGTTACGTCCTAAACTTGCTTCTAAATCGAAACGAGGGAAAAAATTGGCTTGGGCTAATTTTCTAGCTGAACGTACCGCACTCACATCCCCAATGGCAGAACGTAAAATAGGATTATTGTTTAAACCGAGTGCAACCGCAGCACGTTCGTTTTCAGGAAAGCCCATATCTGGTACAGAAGGTTGTACTAAGCCTTCTGCAGGCAATCCCACTAATCTTTCGTAACGTGTTTGCGCATCTCTTAGTTGAGACTGAGCTGAAATAAGGTTTGTTCTCGCTAATGCTAAACGGCCTTCAGCTTGATCAAGATCGGCTCTACGACCCACCCCACCTTCACTGCGTTTTTCAATTTGGCCATTGATTCTTTCATGGGCATCTAAATTATACTTAGCCAAAGTCACTAATTTTCTTTGGAGTAAAACTTCAAGATATTGTTGAACGACTTGAGCCGCAGTATCTTGCGCTGTACCATTCGTACGCCAAGCTTCTGCTCTAATTTGCGTCATTCTGCCTTCAGCATCGTTTTTAACAGCAAAGCCATCAAACAACATTTGACGGGCTGTGATGTTTAATTCTGTACGCGTTAAGGTTGTTGAGCCACCATCATTATTTGCACCCCGTGTAGTCGGGTTGTCACTGTGCTCTCTGCCGATGGCACCATTGACATCTAACGTGGGTAAATAACCCGCATAGGCTTGTCTGAGTCTGTGATTAAATTGATTTTTCTTGTTTGCTTGAATTGCCACATCCGGCCCCATTAACACTGCTTGGGCAACGGCTTCAGATAAGGTATGTGCCTGAACAGAGCAAGAAAAAACCGCTCCACTGATTAGGCCCAAACCGATTAAGGTTCTAGTAAAAATTTTTGTTGTCATAGCAATGTCGTCCATCTTCCGTGTGTTCGAGTGAAATATGACTGTAACAGAAACTTAACCGGGTTTATATATTCTGTATATAAAAACAGTTTTGTGAATTCTATTACCTTTATAAATTGTAAACACAAGGATGAGATTTAGCCAGGGGGTTTTCCACTCCATATACCACCGACTTGCATAAACTTAGTAATATACAAAGCTAACTGTAAGCGATCGCTGATGTTTAATTTTCTGAAAATGACGCCCAAATGTGCTTTGACGGTTCTTTCAGAAATATTTAAAGCATTGGCAATTTTTCTATTGGGATAACCTGTGGCGACTAAATGCGCGATCTCTTTTTCTCTTGGGGTGAGAGAATCATAGCCGCTATCTAAATAAACGGCTTCTTTGTGTTTAGCTTTGGTTAATTCTTCTAATGAACCCAACAACCTTGTCACAAATTTTCTATCTACCCACAACTCTCCCTCTGAGATTTTTTTGATAACTTTTTTCAAAATTTCAATGGAGGTGTTTTTAAGACAGTATGCCTTTGCTCCAAAAATAATAGCAGAAAGTTCTTCTTCTGGCAGATGGGTATCTACTAATAAAATAATCTTGATATTGTTTTGACAAGCTATTAACTCAGAAAGTTGGTTGATTCCCTCAGAAGGAAGAATATGGGCATCTAACAATAAAACATCAATTTGATTTTTTTTTAATACCAATTCTAAATTTTTATATTCTTTAACAAAAGGTTCATATACGGTATATTCAGGCGAAAGCGCTTCCGACCAAAATTGGGCGAGTTCACCTTCTTGAGTTGCAATGAGCAACATAGCCGTTTTTACCTTTCGCGTAATGCATTTTGTTTTGTTTTAAGAATCGGTTTAAGAATATAATCTAATACTGTTTTTTCACCAGTTTTAATATCGACTGTTACTGCCATACCAGGTTTAATCAATAAATGTTTACCATTGTGTAAAATATAATTTTTCTTGGTTCTCACATGAATTTGATAAAAACTTTCGCCTTTTTCATTGGTAATGGTGTCTGCGCTGATGCGTTCTACTTCTGCTTTTAAGCCGCCATATATAGCAAAATCGTAAGCCGTTAATTTAACCATCGATTCCAACCCGGGTTTTAAAAAGCCGATATCAGAAGGCCGTACATTCGCTTCGACTAATAAACTGTCTTCAAGGGGCACAATTTCGATTAAATCTTGCCCAGGTTGAACGATACCCCCAATAGTGCTTATCTTAACCTGATTGACTGTCCCTTTCACAGGTGATCTCACTAAGGTACGATTTACTCTGTCTTCGAGTGCGGTATTTTGTTCAGTGATTTTAGAGAGCTCCGCTTTGGCATCGTTTAATTCGCCGAGTGCTTTGGTTCGGTATTCGCCTTTTTGCTCATCGATTTTTTTGGCCGCACTTTCTAATGCCGATTGTAATCTTGGCATAGAAAGTTGGTTGGCAGAGAGCTCGCCTTGCAAATCATTCACTTGGCGCTCTAATCTTAACAACTCTACTTGAGAAACCGCCCCATCTTTTACTAAAGGCTGAGTTAAATCCAATTCTTTTTTAGCCAAATCATAACTGCGTTTAAGTTGATCTTGACGAGATTGTAATTCTTTTAATTCTTGTGCCCGTTGATTTTGTTGATCGATTAATAAATTTAATTTAACATTCAGATCATTTATTCTAGATTGATATAATTGTGTTTCAGTGGGCACAAGTTGAGGATAATTTTTAGCAATATCTTCAGGGATCGTAAACGGTTTACCGTCTACTTCGGCATTTAATCTGGCCACTTTGAGTTTTAATGCATTGAATTGACCTAATCCTTCTTTAAAAGACGAGGCAAACCGCGTATCATCAATGATCATTAAAATTTGATCTTGTTCCACGATATCACCAGAGCGGACGCGAATATCTTTTATAATACCCCCTTCCAAATTTTGAATCACTTGCATATTACTCGATGGTACGACTTTACCCTGTCCTCGTGTGACTTCTTCTAAAGAAGCATTGTCGGCCCATAATAAAAACACCAACAAAAAGGCAACCGACACCCATAAAATCATATGGTAACGAATGGGCGTGGTGCGCACCATGGCCGCTGTGGTATCGGTCATGAACTCTACATCAGAGGCTTCAATTTTCTTTTCGTCTTTCATAGTCTTATCTTTCCACTATCAAGTAGGCGCATGTAATTTGCCTTCGGCTAAGGCTTTTAACACTAAATCTCTAGGGCCATCGGCAATGATTTTGCCACCGTCCATTAAAATAATTCTGTCTACCATTGAAAGCAATGATCCTTTGTGTGTCACTAATATTAATGTTTTATGTGCGGCATATTCTTGAAGGTGCGCTTTAAATTGCTCTTCCGTACGATTATCCATCATATTGGTGGGTTCATCTAACACCAAAATGGGTGGATCTGAAATCAACGCTCTGGCAACGGTAATGGCTTGTCTTTGCCCACCCGATAATTTTTCGCCACGCTCCCCTACAGGCATATCAAACCCTTGAGGATGTTTTGACACAAAATCGGTGACCCCAGCAATTTTGGCAGCTCTTAATACTTCAGTATCATCTACATAAGGGGCACCTAATACAATGTTGTCTTTTACCGTACCGTAAAATAACATAATATCTTGTGGCACATAGCCAATATTTTTACGTAGGTTAGCTGGATCTAATTGGCTGATTTCTATGCCATCGACTAATAAAGTGCCTTCTGTGGATTGATACAAACCCAAAATCAACTTTTCAATGGTGGTTTTACCTGATCCAATTCGACCAATAATCCCAATTTTTTCGCCTGCATTCACTTTAAAAGAAATATTATTTAAAGCGGGTACCGCTTGTTTAGGGTATAAAAAAGACACATTTTTAAATTCAAGATCGCCTCTTAAAACAGGATGATGCAAAGGCGTTTTGCCTCTTAATCTATCAGTTGGCATTTTCATGACATTATCGAGCGAATTCAGGGCTGCTAGCGACTGGTGATAGCGTGTTAATAATCCTGCCACTTGTGATAAAGGGGCAAGCGCCCGTCCGGTTAAAATCGTACAAGCAATCAGCGCGCCCATGGTCATATTACCTTCGGTGATAATATGTACGCCAAGCACCACAACCAAAACACCAGCAATTTGCTGCATAAAGACAGAAAAGTTAATCGCCGTTAAAGATAAGCCTCTTACCTTTGTGCCTAATTTTGCGGCCATGCCTACAACATGTTCCCATTTTCTTTGTAAAGGTGATTCGGCTGAGACGGCTTTAATGGTTTCCACCCCGGTCAACGCTTCAATCAGCATGGCATGTTTTTGCCCCGAGTAGCGATAAGATTCTTTTACAACTCGGTTTAAAGGCCCCTGAATCATTAAGCCCACAATAATCACAATCGGAATACAGACAATCGGCACCACCACCACAAGGCCACCCACATAACCAATAATGATCAAAAAGAAAATCACAAAAGGTAAATCTACCAAGGTAGAGATGGTTGTAGAGGTAAAGAAATCTCGAAACGATTCAAACTGTTGTAAGTTATTCGCAAAGTTACCGACTGATTCGGGCCTGGCGGCCATTTTGACTCCCATCATTTGCTCAAAAATATTCGCCGATAAAATCACATCGGTTTTTTTCCCTGCGATATCAATAAAATAGCCGCGGAGCATTTTCATGACAAAATCAAAGGTAAAGACAGTCAGAACGCCTAACGATAAAACCCACAAAGTATCAATCGCCCCATTGGGTACCACGCGATCGTAAACGTTCATCACAAATAAAGAAGACGCAATCGCAAAAATATTAATAAAAAACGAAGCCAAAAGTACTTCTATATATAACGGCCATGTATTGGTGATAACACCCCAAAACCAAGATTGGGGTTTTAAGGTTAAATTTTCATCTGTTCGATGATCAAAACGATAAGTAGGACGCGTAAAAATGGCATAACCTGTATATTCTTTATCTAAGTCATCCATGCTCATCCATTTTTCACCCTGACCGGTCTCAGGTTGAACCACTTTGGCTTTTCGCTCTTCATCGTTCACTTCGACTAAAATGCAGGCTTGTTTGTGTCTGAGTAATAATACCGCAGGCAACACTAATTGAGAGACATCCCCTAATTCGCGTTTAACGATTTGACCTGACATCCCTGCCCTTTCAGCCGCGCGAAGAAATAGCTCGGGGGTAAGCTTATTATCAACCAGAGGTAATCCTGCGATTAATGTTTCAGGTGAAAAAGGGTTATGTTCTATGCGAGTTAAAATGATTAAACAACTTAATAAAGGATCGTGCGCAACGCTGTGGGTTGTTTTTATTTCCCAATATTTTTCATCGCCTTTAAATTTTTCTGCTTTTTTAGGTTGCGTCAAAGGTTTTTCTTCCGGAATATCAATGAAAGATTGTTTAATTTCTTTGGTTTTTTGGGCAATCGTATTAATCGTTTTTAATACTTTTTCTTTGTTGGTGCTGACGGATTTCGGTTCATTATCTCCCCCCTCACCTTCTGGTGGATTCGTTTGGGTTTTATTCTGCTCGTTCATACTCAATTTTTCTCACGATTAGATATAAAAACATGTGCCCAAATATTCTGGGCGTACTGATAGCATTATTATCGCCAAAAAGAATTTTTTCTTGATAGGGTGATTAAACACCCACATTCTAACATCTGTACATAATATCAGGTAATTATTTCCGCAGGTGGATCGTGTAAAATAAAATTTGTTTTATTAATTAACTGCTGCATGAAAGGATTAACATAAAAATGGACTTAGTTAATTGCCAAAAAAATCATCCGAGGTATTTTAATCGTTTTCCCCTCATGACTGCAATGCTGCTATCTGGCTCACTGAGCCTCAGTGTCGGCGCTAAAGTAAATAACCCTATGGTTATTCCTACTCACAAAGCCGCCATGCTTCATGAGGGGGTTCACAAAGGAGATGTAGCATTACATTTTAGATTGAGAGGCGAACATGCTTATGAACCTCAATTAAATTCTGGTCGAGCCTATACATTATCAACCAAGCTAACTTACAATACTGCTGACATGTGTGATTTTTTAGGCTTACTCGAATTCGATCATGTGAGCTCATATTTTAACGAAAAGCATAATGCGGGATTAGGCACCACACCAGGACAAGAACCCTATTTCCCTCTTATCCCCGATCCTGAAGGCACTGCAATGACTCAAGCCTTTGTACAATTCCATGGTTGGAATCAGAACCATGTAAAATTAGGTAGGCAAGCATTTAGTTTTGATGATGAGCGTTTTGTAGGCGGTTCAGAGTTTAGACAAACTCCACAGACTTACGATGCAATATCCCTTCATAGTGCGATGATCCCCAATCTACAATGGTTTTATGCCTATATCTTTCAATATAATTCACCTTGGCAAGGAAACAAACGCGCTGTAGAGGGTCAACGCAAGCATAATACGCATTTAATTAATGTGACATGGAATGTGGTTCCTTGTGTCGATTTAGTGGGGTATGCTTATTTTATCGATGATGAAGTTTTCACTACAGATTCCAGCGATACTTTTGGGGCAAGATTATCTGGCCGGACCAGAATTGAACGTGATTTTGTCTTTAAATATAATTTAGAAATCGCTACTCAAAATGATGCGCACAATAATCCTTTCGATTATACCGCTAATTATTATTTAATTGATTTACACGCAGTTTATCTAGATTATTCTATTAATTTAGGTTTCGCTTCATTAGAAGGTGATGATAAGAGCCCAGGTAAATATTTGCGCACGCCACTCGCCTCTAGCCATATGCATCAAGGTTGGACGGATAATTTTCTTTATAGCCCAACCAATAGAGGCGTGAAAGATTATTATGTTGGTTTAAGAGCAGATTTAATCTTCGGCTTAAAAGCCATCGGAGCTTATCATTATTATGATCACTACTCTGGTGATGGCAGCATTGGTCATGAGTGGGATTTTGGTTTATCGAGAAACTTTTTAAGACAATTTGATATTGGCATTGAATATGCCAAATTCAATGGTAAACCCACCAGTGATTATGGTACGGGGCATAAATGGTGGTTGTGGTTTAGTATGAAGATTTAAATCCCCCCGCCCTCACGTTGTTCGGTCGGGAGCATATAACTACTCCCTCCTTCTCTACTGGATGCCGCGAACAAGTCGCGGCACGTAGGGAGAGGTTAATTTATTGTACAATCTCTTCACTACCTTCACCTGGAAAAGCTTCTGCACTAGGGGTTGTCGTTACCGCGCCACTTTCAGATTTAGTATCTGTAGGCGCTTCAGGATCATTTTCAGTAATATCATTCGGTAAATTTTCAGCACTTTTACCATCGCTGATTAAATATTTACGACGTTGTAAATACGCATCTCGCATGAAAACATATTCATCCACAGCCAATGACGTGATCACATCCTCGGTTTTGAGTAGCTGAGCACGAATATCTAATAAATCTAATCCCAATAAACCGTATTTGGCTTTATCAGATTCAATAAATGGCCAAATAGATAAAGCGTTGAAATCAACAGCCATACCCGCGGTGTCTCTTACGGTGCTTGGACCTAATAGGGGTAAAACAAGATAAGCTGAGTTTTCATAACCCCAAACCGCTAAGGTTTGACCGAAATCTTCTTTATTTTTTTCTAAACCTAAATGAGAAGCCGGATCGAATGTACCTAAAATACCAACAGTCGAATTAATCACAAAACGACTTGCATCGTGTGCAAATTGACCAAATTTACCCTGTAAGATATCGTTGGCGGAAGTGGTAATGTCTCTTAAATTATCGAAAAAATTAGATACTCGGCCTCGAATCGTGTCGGGTAAAGTTTTGTTATAAGCAGTGGCGACGGGTTTAATCACATAAGTATCTGCTTTTTTATTTAATTTAAAAATAGCTCTATTGAGGGGTTCATAAGGATCGATCGTTTCTTTTTCTGGTTCAGGCGTGTTTAAACAAGCGCAGCCACCCAGAATTAATCCCAAGCCTGAAACTAAAAATAAAGCGGCTAAGTTTTTTGACTTGTTTAACGATCTCATCAATATTCATCCATGAATTATACTGTTTTTATATTCAGGCTAATTTTTAGAGTCAAAGAATATTCCAGCCCTATTATAAGTTTAAATACTAAATAAATATTATCAAGTAAAAAAAAGCCCTACACTTTTTATGTATAGGGCTTTAGAGAGACCGAAAACGAGATAGCTAGTATTTCTACCAGTTAACTTGTGAACGAATACCGAAGATATTCAGCTTATGTTCACCGGAACCATTACGGTCGATGTTGGCATGTACGTAGTTAGCCATGAAGCGAACGTTTTTGTTCACATACCAAGTTACGCCCAGAGTTAAGTCATGTTCACCACCAGGTGCAACTGAGCTAGAGCCCACTGGTAAGCTTACACCATCATCACTTAAATCTACATAGCTATAACGCGCTGCAACTTCCCAAGCACCGCGCTTAGAATGAGGCGCAACGCCTGCAAATGTACCTGAAGCAAAGTCATACTTTCTGGCTTCGCCTGTTAACACATAAGCAGCCGAAACATAGTAACCGTTATAGTCTGCGTCGCCGCCACTGCTGCTAAGACGATCAACATCTGCCATCACGTATTCAGCTTGCAGAACCAACGGACCCCATTGGCCAGCTGCTTCTAAGCCGTATACTTCATAATGTTCAGAAGTATTCGCAGCGATTGCTGTGCCCAAGAATGCAGTTGAACGCGCACGAACTTCAGGTGTTGCAACAAAACCTAAACCATTATGTGTGTCATGTAATTTTTGATGACGTGCAGACAAACCAAAATGGTACGTGTGCCCTGGTACATGCACAGGAGAGAAGGTCAAACGACCTGCAATCCCTAAACGATCGCTACCTCTGAGAGTAAGACCATCTGGACCAGTAGCAGTACTAGTTTGCAATATGCCATGTCTAGGATGATATAGCGCACCAGCAAGGGTGAACATATTCATATATTGCCATTCGCCGTATATACCTAAGCCGAAACCTGGGCTAAATGCTTGAATGGGTAAAGGTGTTTCCATTAAAGGGATGGCATTTGAACTTGCCCAATCTTCTAAACTGAAAGGCACGGAAATCTGGCCCACAGCAAACCACATGTTTCTGCAGCCAGCATAAGCTAAATACGCTTCATTAACGATATTCGCAGTTAGGAAGCTACTACTATCGTCATCAAATGCGACGCTAGCAAGATTAATTTCTGCTTTATATTCCCAGTTGTCGCCTACGCCACCTTGCATTGCAATTTGTGCTCTACGTAAGTTAGAACCACTTGGGTAGCCTGCACGATCGTTATCATCGCCATTGAATAAAGCGACGTCATAATGAATTCGACCGGTTAAATCAAACCAGTATCCACGTGCATCTTTATTGCCAAGTTGGATACCACCACGTGAGTCGATTTGCATGTCTCGTTCATCAGCAAAAGCGCTACCTGATGCCACTAAGCCCAAACCAGCAATGGCTAGTATGGCTAATTTTAGTTTAGTACCCTTCCTCATGAATCTGTCTCTCCTAAATTTGACACGTCATTACGGTCTTTTAACAAAAGTAATTTTTTAAAATTGACTGATTGCAAATTGCAATTCTCAAGTAACAGAACTAAACCGTTTCTTATCTTACAAACTTCGAAGAGCGAAATAGCATAGTAAGCTACGTCGAATGTATGCTATCAGAACTTCTGTCCCGACACAAAACAATCTAGCAGAAAATTTGTCCTCTGGCTTTTTATTATCCCGTGTTAAAGCGGCTAGCATGAATATAATGGCTGGATTTAGGGTGAAGTCTTTTTTTTAAAATTCAATTTTCAATCTGTTTTAAATATAAGAGAAATATTTTCCTACTTAAGTTTCTTACTTTAGTTGTAAGCCCTATAAACTAAGATAGATCAATAAGTACATGAATTAATTTACTTTTATATATATTACTCACCCAAAAAAAAGGCAAGTTGCCTTGCCTCTCATTCAAAATCAAATAAAAATTAATCCATTTATCAATAAGATGAATTTTTTATAATGGTATAATTCTATAGGAATATATCTGGCATCAATTTCATCGATTTATTTACGGCATAATCGCCATAATCACTTACCCCTGCTTCTTGCAAAACAGCTTCATCAATCAAAAATTGCCCCGTCACCTGATTAGGTTGGGACAAAACACATAATGCTGCATCTGCCATGATTTTCGGTTTTCTCGCCATATCTAAATATTCTTTTGGAAAATTAAATTCAATGGCTGCGGTTGCTATCACGGTTTTAGGCCATAAGGCATTCACTGCGATGCCCCTACTTTTAAGTTCTTCTGCTAATCCTAAAGTGCATAGACTCATGCCATATTTAGACAAACTGTACCCTAAGAAATCTTTAAACCATTTTGGTTGTAAGTTAAGCGGCGGAGAAAACGTTAGAATTCTTCCTGAAGAGGATTTTTCTAAATAAGGGATACAATATTTTGCACAAATAAATGTGCCTCGCACATTCACTTGCTGCATGAGATCAAAATCTTTCATACTGAGGTGTGGTGTAGGAGCCAATTTGATGGCGCTGGCGTTATTAATCAGAAAATCTATGCCGCCAAATGCTTCGGCAGTTTGGTTGACCGCATTTTTGACTGCTTCTTCGTCTCGAATATCGGTTTGAATGGCAATGACCTTATCTTTGCCACTGATTTCTGCAATCTCTGCTCTCACCGTTTCGATGGTACCGGAAAGTTTTGGATGAGGGTCTTTGGTTTTTGCCACAATGGCTATTTTGGCACCTAAAGAAGCCAAGGACAAAGCCACTTCGCGTCCAATGCCTCTACTCGCCCCCGTAATCAAGACGATTTTTTGATTAAAAAAAGCTTTTTGTTCAGTCGTTAAGAATTCAAACACAGTTTTTTCCCCATCTTGGCAATATCGTAACCTAAGGATGCGCAGAAAAAGCAAAGTTTAGCAACCGATAAAGTTAAACGCCTTGTGCGTCTAAATATTCGGGTGAAACGAGAATGGTTCTCAATGAATGCGTGCCATCTAATGAAATACCACTGTCTTCAAACATTTTCATAAATTCGTTTGATAGATAAGCGGGCACCCGAGGATGTTGATTAGCTGCATATAAAGAGACATCATTCCAGCCAATGGCTTGCATTAATTGGCCCATTAATTGAATATTTTTGGGAGAATATTGTGCGGTGAATAAACTTGTGCCCCCCGCCAACACCGAGGTTTGCACAAAAAATTGTTCGGTTTTACCCTCAGCATTGATAAATTTGATACCCGAAAGCAAATATAATTCTGGGTAATGACCTATTTTGTCTAAATGATCTAAAGACTGAATAAACTTATTTTGTGCATATTCTCTGAGATCATTGGGAATGGCGGCAGGATGACCTTCTGGCAATAAACTCAACCCATATAAGCCTAATCCTTCCATTAAAATCACCATATCATCTATGGTTTGGGTGCTGTATTTGGGCGCCGTTATCATTACGCCATCTGCAACGGTTGTGATTAAAAAATCACTTCGATGATTCACTTTTGCTTCGGAGACAATTTCTTTTACATCTTGTCTCAACACTTTAATTTCTATTTCGCGTTTTTCTTGTGCATGGGCCTGTTGACCATACAAACAGATCATAAGCGGAACCGTAAAAATAATGGCTTTAATTAAGGGTGAAAAGGATTTAAACATCATATAGGGTCCCTAATAAAATATTTAGTTACCTATCTTACATGTATTATCTTGTCCTTTCAATCATTGAGCTTACCGCTTATCTCCCCAAATTAACCACTTATCCTTTTCATCCGATTTTTAATTGATTTAGATTTAAGTTGCCTTAAACTCGAATTATTGCTTAATCTTGAGAAGTTATTGGAGATAAAAAATGATACCAAAAGAAATATTAAATAAGACAGACATCGTGGTCAGTTATGCGATTATGCATGGTTGTAGCACCAATCCATTAGGCCATGCTTATTTGTTATTTAGTTATTATTGTCCCGAATCTAAACGCATGATTGTCGATGATGCAATTGGCTTGAATCCAAGCTTCGTACCTGAAGAAAGAACGTGGAGAAAAAAAATCTCTAACGTCAGTTATTTTGACCAAGGTCATTTAACCCAAGAAAAATATCGTTATTTAATCCCTAATGCCTCCAGCGGGACCATGAATCACTATCACAAAAGCTGGAAAATCACGGCAGAACAATATTTAGCGCTCACCCAAAAAATCAATGAAGACAGAGGCTTAGATCACCCTTTAGTCCAAAGAAACTTTCAAGAAGAACATAAAGCCCTCCTCGATGTTAAAGGTTTACCCTCAGAAGAGAAAAAATGTGCCCTCTCCAGCATCAACAAAATCGAAGAGGCTGAAGACGCTGCTGTCGGGGGGCCTTATTTTAATGTGGTTAGAAATTCTTGCAAAACCGATGCCTTAAAAAGATTGGCCGTCGTCGGCATTGACACCGCAGGCATTCATAATCGATTAATCGATTTGCCTCTTTATAGTGGAAAAATTAGCACACACAAATTAGGTTTTAACAAAGAACAAAACCAACTCGTTTGGGAAACACCTTTAGAACTTTCACCTCAAATAAGTTTCGATCAAGAAAGTCCTGAGATGCGAGCAGTAATATTAGCTCAGCGTCAATATCAGATGCTTAACGCCAATATAAAAGAAATGATTGCCTTATTTAATCTCAAGCTAAACGATTTAGCCCATCAAAACGATAAGCCTGTAAAAAATGTCTTACAAAAAAGCCATGATGAATTAGCTCAATTGCTTAATACCATGATATCTGAGGGGGCGGATCCACAACATATTACCCAAGAAAACATTAAAGCATATTTTAAATCTTATCGTCATATCATTCGTGACACTAAAACGATTTTAAGCCCTGTGGCAAAAAGCGATTCGAGCGTAAAAGAATTTATGCAAAAAATGCTCGATAAATTTATCGAATTATGCACACAATTTGGTAAACTCTTTAGCACGCCTAATACGGTTGCTTATAGTGAACATTATTTGCTTGAGAAAGCAGAAAATACGTTGACTGAGCTTAAGCCACAGTTAAGGGTAAGGGCGGGGGTGTAAGTCCCTATTGGCTTCTGGCCGGCACGGAGGCCGGCCACTACAAAACCCTATCTTTAATTACACTTTTTTTTACTCAGAAACCGTAAGAAAATCTTGTAGTGGCCGGCCTCTGTGCCGGCCAGAATTTCTTCATATTGTTTTTATAAAACTCATCTTAGTAGCGATATATGCTCAAACAAATCTAAAAAATCATCTTTATTGTCAGCCGGCTCATGATACATAAGTTTTTCATCTTGATGTGCGTTATGAATGGTAATTAACCGCCCGTCTCCCCTTGCGTCTCGGGTGACAAGGGGCGCAAAATGCGTGTGTTTAAAATTCAAACCCAAATCAAATGTTTTTAATAATTTCAATTTTATTTGTTCTTCGGATAAATTTAAATCAATTTTATATAACCCAGCCAAATTTGAAATATAAATTCTGTTAACCGGATTGCCCACTAACTGGTATAAAACAGGTTGTTCAAAGCGTGTTTTAAATAATGTTTTATCATTATTGATATCATATAAATAAAAAACAGCTTGGTTTGATTCAGCTGTTTGAATAATTTTAATTAGGGCATCTTGATAATTAAATTCTGTAGAGCGAGACAATATCACCAGATCAGTTGTTTGATTTTCAAGGCTTTCAGTTTGATTCAATTTATAAACATATTTTTGTTGATTACCTTGAAAGTAATAATGATAATTCGTATTTTGATAATGCAAGTTAGCAGGAATTTTTTGTATTAATTTAAGTGTTTTAGTTTTAAGCAATATATTTGTATTTAAAGAGTGATAATATTGGTGCGCTTGTTGTTGTTTTTTGCGTTCCTCCAAAAAAAATTTAAAGTCAGTCACAGACTTTTTTTGTAGGGCATGGCTTTGCAATAATATAATAATGCCTATCGTCACGATACTCGTAAATAACAAAACGGGAATTAAAACCATTCCAGTTTGATATTCTTTTATATTTAAATAACGACAGTGAGCCATTGTTTTAAAGCCGGATTGCCTTCTACTGAGGTTAATAATACGTTTATTTTAATTTTATTGGCCTGCTCACTCTGATGAGTTATTGATTCAACGCCTTCGAGTATTTCTTGCATACCCATATGGTCATTATAACGATATAAAGAATAAATAGGCTGATCTTGATTATTTTTGCGTTTATTACTCGAAATAAAATATAAATTTATGGATAAATTGCCAATATAATTAAACTGTTTGTTTTGAATAAAATAATCAAGGGGATCATCTTGGGATAAAATAAAAACATCTAAACAATCGGCATAAACACGAGAAGGGTTTTGATTTTTTTTTATTTTTTGCTTATCTGTTTCAAGCGTATAAATAATGTCCGAATCAGATTTTAATCGTGAATATACCGCATGAGGCAATAGGGTTTTAAGTTTAGGATCCGTTTTTTTTAAAAACACCCAGCCCTGCAACTGATCTTTATTTATAAATAATAAAGGTAATAACAAGGGTGATTTTTTTTTGGATACATGCAAATACAGGGGTTGATCTGAGTTAGCGCAACCAAAGTTACCTGCTTTATCTTTGATATGATATAACTCATGCGTCATGAGTTTAATATTATTTTGCAAGCGTATCATCTGGTAATAGTTAACAATTATTTTTTTTACCATAAAATAGCCTTGAAAAGCCCCAAATATAACCACAGAGCTTAACGCTATCACAATAAGCAATTCAACGAGCGTAAACCCGGTGATTTTTTTATTTTTTACTAAAATCATTATTGGCTATTATAGTGACCAAATCAGTGGTGGCATTAGGCAAATGATGATTTAAGTTTAATAATAATTTAATGCCGCCCACTGTAATAAAAGTTAAAATAAACAAAGCGATCATTAACTCTATTAGGGTCGTGCCTTTTTGATGGTTATTTTTTTGAATGTTTTGTTGCCAAAAATTGACTAACCTTTTTTGAGAAATAGGATAGAGTGTTTTAAGTTCTTGTGCATACAATGAAATTCTAAATTCTTCTGTCATCCATTTAAATTCATTTAAAGGGATAGACACGATTTTTTTATCCGCCATTTGTTTACTCATCACTTGATACGCTTGAAGAAGGGGGTAAATTTGTTTTAATTCGCTTTCATCTTTACTTTTACTTAAAGGCAAAGCATTTAGTCTCTTAATGATGGTTTTTAAATAAACTGGGTAACGAACAAACCAGTTGAGGGGTGTTAAAGAAATATAATTAGTAACAAATAAGCCTTCTAATTGCCTTTTGATATCATCCAGGCTTAATTTACAGTCGGTTAACTTTTTGTTTTCTAGCAATTTTTTAACTTCTAGATATTGTTCAATTATATCAAAATAAATATGAATCATTTTTTGAATCAGTAATAAAAAATTGGTTTGATGTTTTATTAGCCTAATGTCAAAATCGGTTTCATTACGAATAATGGGTTGCTGAAACAGCATTAAGGCAATAATCGCTGAATACGCCATTTGATCTATAATACTTTGTACATTGCCAAAATCACTTGTTTTTTTAAAGATTAATTTTTGTTTTTCGGTCAGATTTTTTTTAGCATATTGTACTTTATCTGCCAACTTTAAAAATATCAATCGCGCGACGCCATACTGATGCACAAATTCTGCAGTCTGTTTATCTTCAAAAATAGCTATTTTTACCTGAGAACCTTCATCTAACAACCCTTGGTACGCTTTCATTTTCATGCCAGCACGATTTTTGGTGACTTCTTCGAGAATCACGCCCATCGACCAGGTATGATACGTTTCGGGCAATATTTCAGAAGCAAGGTAGCCAAAAGAAGCATTACTTGATGTTTGTTCTGTTACTTGTTTATGTAGAGAGTCTATTTTATGTTTAAGTTCATCCAAATCGCGAGAATAAAATAACTCCCCTTCTACTTCTAGCATAAACCTCAATTTCAAATGAGTGGGGAGCTTTTTTTCTTCAAACAAAGAAGGATGAATTCGCACATCGCTATAATCAGATAATATTTTTGACAATTCTATTAATAATTTACCTTTATTGGGTATTAATTTATCTTGAACAACAGAAATGACAACTTCTAGGGGGTGAAATAATGCTTTAAATTGTTTAGGTAAAGTTTTAATTAAGGCTTCAATTTTTTGTGTTAGCAAACCAGGCACCGGCCAAGAAAAATCATCTTGTTTCAAAAAAGGCAAACTTTCTTTGTCTAATTGAATGCTTACCCCATCTGCGTCACTGGCAGGATCAAATAAATAAGATACCGGAAAATTTTTGCCTTTGATGGTTAAGCTTTTGGGATAGTTTAGTTCTACTTTTTCGGCAATACTGGCTCTGTCTTGAAATATCGCATCGGATAAGTAAAATTGCTGCTGACTTTGTGTATCGAGTTGATCATAATACGTTTCTAATAATTTGGTGGAATAAATTTTTTCAGGAATTAAATTATTATAAAAATCAAATACGATTTCTTCTTCAAGCAATAAATCCCGACGTCTGGCACGTTCTTCAAGATTGGCTAACTCGGTTAATTTTTGTTGGTTAAACTGATAAAAAGCCAAACTTGTCACCAAAGAGCCGGCCACTAAGCCTTCTCTGATAAATATTTCTCTAGACACAATGGGATCAATAAACCCATATTCAACTTTCCGGTTAGTATAAATGGGTAGCCCATATAAAGTGGCTGATTTAAGCGCCACAACCGTTGCGCGTTCAGCTTCCCAATGAGGAGAAATATAATTAAATTTGAGTTGTGTGCCCGCAATATTTTCTATCCACACGGGATCGATTTCCGCGACATTTAGCCCATATGTCTCTTTGGTTTCTAAAAATGTAAAACACATGACCCAATTAAATTTTATTTTTTCAATCATAGAACCAGGGAAAATTTTAAACCGAATATTTCTTGGGCCAAAATACGTTTTGGTGAGTTTATCTTTCAACCCAACATGCGCTAACATGCCTGTCATTAATGCCTGATGAATATTGTCGTAAGTCGCTTCAATGAGATTTTCTCGATAGCCCATTTCGGATAACATATTGGTTAATTGTTGATGTACATCCACCCATTCACATATCCGCAAATAGGATAAAAAATGCTGCCTACAAAAAGTACGTAATTTATTCGTGGATAAGCTTTCTTTGTGTTGATGAAAAAAGTTCCATAACAACAAAACAGACATAAAATCGGATTTAGGTTGCGCAAATTTTTGATGAATTTGACGCGCTTTCTCTCTGCTATCAAAAGGCGTTTCCCTGGGATCGGGGATAGCTAAAAAGCTGGCAATCACTAATACTTCTTTTAAACAATGAAATTGCGTGCTGCCTAAAATAATTCGGGCCAATTTGGGTTCAATAGGCAATTTTGCCATTTTACGACCCACGAGGGTTATATCCATCTCATCGGACACCGCATCTAACTGTTGTAACAATTTAATGCCATCACGAATATAACGGCCATCTGGTGCATCTAAAAAATCAAATTCTTCTATATTTTTAATATTTAAATCGAGCAACATTAAAATGATAGTGCTTAAATTGGTTCTTAAGATTTCTGGTTCGGTAAAGCGAGTTCTATTATCAAAATCAGCTTTGGCATAAAGCCGGTAACAAATTCCCGACGCAACGCGCCCACATCGGCCTGCTCGCTGGTTGGCATTGGCCTGAGAAATGGGTTCTATCGGTAATCGCTGAATTTTTGTTCGATAGCTATATCGGCTGATGCGAGCAAAACCGGGATCGATAACAAATCGAATATTGGGGACTGTAATCGAGGTTTCAGCCACATTGGTCGATAAAATAATTCTTCTTTTTTGGCTATTCGCATGAAATATTTTATGTTGTTCAGCTTGAGACATTCGGCCAAACAAAGGTAGAATTTCGGTATTTTTTAAATTTAAACGCCCTAACTCTTGGGTCGTGATTCTGATTTCTCTTTCACCACTCAAAAAGATTAAAATATCCCCTTGGCCCATTTCAGTGGCTTTGGTCACGGCATGAGAAATATAATCTAATTCATTTAAATCTCGCTGATAGATTTCACCTGTGATATTTTCTAAGTAATTTATTTCAACCGGATACGTTCTGCCAGTCACTTCGATAATAGGCGCTTGATTAAAAAAAGCAGAGAATTTATCCAGATCGATAGTGGCTGAGGTAATAATTAATTTTAAATCGGGCCTACTGGACAAGATAGTTTTAATATAGCCCAAAATAATATCGATATTAATACTGCGTTCATGTGCTTCATCGATAATAATCGTATCGTATTTTTTTAATAACTTATCGGTTTTGATTTCAGCTAATAATATGCCATCGGTCATTAACTTTAGTTGCGTGTCTTTATTTGTTGAGTCTGAGAACCTTGTTTTTACCCCAACGATGTGTTGAAAAGTGTCTCCGAGTTCTTCTTTTAGTCTATCGGCAATACTATAAGCTGCGATTCTTCTGGGTTGAGTGTGGCCTATTAACCCTTGCTGGCCTCTTCCCATTTTTAAACAAATTTTAGGTAACTGCGTGGATTTACCAGAGCCGGTTTCACCTGCAATAATAACCACTTGATTTTGTTGAATGATCTCAATGATTTCATCCAATCGTTCATTAATCGGTAAAGAGGGCATTTCTGGATAGATAATTGTCATGTTATTTTCTAATATTATTTAATCATTAATGTAAATCGGCAGCATCTATTCTATTTTCTCTACGTATCGCGGCTGAGCCTGGATGCCGCGGACAAGCCGCGGCACGTAGGGAGTAAGATAGGAGTGATATCTATTTTCTCTACGTACCGCGGCTTGTCCGCGGTATCCAGGGCCTACAAATCTAGATCTAACCATTTGTTTATATTATGTTCAAAACCTGTTATAGCATTAATCTCATATTGTTTAACAAAACTAGGAGAGAGTAACCCAGTTAAATTCATTAGTTTTTCATCTCTAAACACAGTAATACTGACACTTTTATTGATATATCTCTGAAAAAGCATTTGATGATTTAGATTCGTCATCCGATGATCTTGACATGCTACTAGTATATCTCCTGCCTGAATACCTAAACGTTGAAATACGCCTTCATGATAGACTTCTTGAGCGACAAGCTGTCCCTGATAATCTAATAATTTTGCGCCCAGATCTAACAATGGAGTATTTACATTCAAAAGCGCACTTAATGATAATCCAAAGTTTTTTAATACTCGTTCTAGAGGCAATTCTTCAGTTTGGCTTAAGCCCTTTATTAATAAATCTTGGATGCCGTCAATATTAAACTCACCAATTATTTTTTCTATTTCTTGTTCTTCCACCCCTAATTTTAACTGGCCATATTTTTGCCATAATGTTTTCATCACATTATCTAGGTTTTTTTCATGATTCGAGCCTAATCTTAATTGCAAATCACAGCAAAGGGCGAACAATGCCCCTTTGAGATAATAACTCACCGTGCTATTTAAGCTGTTTTCATCAGGCTTGTAAAATTTTGTCCACGCATCAAAACTGGCGTCTTTTAAACTTTGGTATTTTCTACCAGGATTTTTAAATAATTTACCGATATTTTCAGCGAGTATAGCAAAATACTGAGGGGGGCTAATTAAACCGGCACGCACCAACATCAAATCATCATAATAAGCCGTAAACCCCTCGAAGGCCCAAAGTTGTGAAGTATAATTGGGTTGAGTTAAATCATAGTTGAGAAACACGGCTGGTTTAATTTGTTTCACCATCCACAAATGAAAATATTCGTGGCTAAATAATCCTAATAAGCTTATGTATTCTTTAGATTTAGGGGCATCTGATATCGCGGGGATGGCAAATTTATTGATTAATAAGCTACAAGAATTGACATGTTCAATGCCACCATACCCTTCGCCGCTCACTTGAAGTAAAAAACAATAGTACTGCACTTCTTTAGGTAAACCGCCAAAAAATTCCACTTGGGTTTGGCATATTTTTTCCACATCTGCTGCCAGTTTATCTAAATCCCCGTGTTGATCGCCTGAAATGGCAATATCATGCAGATTATTTTGAATCGAAAACGATTTAATCACTAATGGGCCCATCATCACGGGACAATCTATGAGCTGGGCATAATTTTTAGCTTGATATGAACCAAATTCATATCTTTTGGTTTTATTCGCAGGCGTTAACCCTGTTACGAGCTGCCACTCTAGATTAGGATGAACGATTTCAAGTTCATAGACTTCTTCTTCAAAACCTATAGGACATATGCAGAGACTGGTCGCATTAAAAAATCCGCGTTGCACATCTAGATAAGCGCCCCTTACTGATTTATCAAAGGCATAAACAAAATACTTCACCTCTAAAGGCTCAGATGAAGTCGTATTCGTGACCCATTCATTGCTTTTGGTTTGGAAATAATCAATAGGTTGTTGGCCTTGAGACAAGGTTAGTTTACTTAGTTGTTTAGAGAAATCCCGTATAACATAACTCCCGGGGATCCAGGCTGGCATCATTAGTATCTGGTTATTTAAAGGCTTGGGGATAATTAGAGTGACTTCATACAAATGTAAATTAAAGTCGTGTAACTTAACTTTGTATTTAATCATGCTATATATCCGCCTAAATATGAATTTAGGTCATTTTGGCATCGCGACTTCAAAGACGCAACCGGCTATACTCTTTAAATGAAAAATTCAACCTACGATCTTGTGGTGATTGGCGGGGGCATTAACGGCACCGCGATAGCTTTGGAAGCGACTGGGCGTGGCCTAAAAACGCTATTATGTGAAAAAGGCGATTTGGCTTCGGGTACTTCTTCTGCTAGTACAAAGTTGATTCATGGCGGATTACGTTATTTGGCCGCTTTAGAATTTAGCTTAGTCATAGAATCGTTAAATGACAGAAAAAATCTGACTGAATGTGCCCCTCATTTAGTAAAACCTCTCTCGTTTTGTATTCCATTCAAACATAAGAATTTTAACTATTGGCAAACCAAGCTAGGTTTAGCGTTTTATAACCACTTTGCAAAGCTACCTGTTTCTGCAAGCTCACCCGCTATCGCCATACCCAATCATGATGCCCTAGATAAAAATTTTAATCATTATTTGTGTTTTCAAGATTGTTATACCGATGACGCTCGCTTAGTCATTGCCAATGCCAAAAAGGCTCGCGAATTGGGTGCCGACCTTAAGACTTATACTGAATTAATTCGCGTGGAAGAACATACTAAGCATTGGGATTTAACCTTTAAAAATCAACTGGGTGGGGATGAACAAGAAACCATTACCACAAAAACCGTGATCAATGCTGCAGGTTCTTGGGTTGAGTATCTTCATACGCAATTATTTCATTGTCTAACCGAATACAAATTAAAGTTAATTCAAGGTAGCCATTTATTGGTGCCTAAATTAACCGAAGGTAATCAAGCCTATTTATTCCCCACACGCGATAACCGCGTGATATTTATGATCCCCTATTTAGATCAATTTAGTTTAATAGGCACGACCGATGTGGATGTCACCGAAACGTTTGCTACGACTAAAGCCTTTAATTTAACTTCAGATGAAACAAATTATATTCTCACTGAAATCAATTTTTATTTGTCTAAAAAAATTACAGCAGAACAAATTGTGGCACATTGGACTGGCGCACGTGCCCTGCCAATATTAGCCAGTGAACACGGTACTAACCCTAGCAAAATTAGTCGCGAATTTAAACTTGAACTCGTGCAAAAAAATCCTAATGGCCCTTACTTATTATCCGTTTGGGGGGGTAAGCTCACGACCCATCGCAGTTTGGCTGTCAAAGCCTTAAATCTACTAGCGCCTAAACTCGATTTGAAACAAGATGCCTTTATTTATACCCAATACTTAAATGCACCTCACAATCATCTGGTTGATCTCAATAAATTATTCAGCAACTATGATTTTGTGCCCGACAATATTAAAAAAAGATGGATATTTTGTTATGGGGTAGAATGTTTAGATTTTCTTTTTGGTTGCCAGAGCTTGGCTGACTTAGGTGAGCATTTTGGGCATGGGTTATATGAGGCTGAAATAAAGTATCTTAAAGAAAAAGAATGGGCCATGACCGTCGACGATATTTTGTATCGCCGGACTAAATTGGGTTATTTTTTTTCGGATGAAGAAAAAAAAGCGCTACAAGATTTTTTTGAGCAGTAGTAGTAACAAGTCTCGCGCTACCGCGGCTAATATTTTACTACTTTCTGACCCCACGTTGATTAAAACACAACATTTTTACCATTTTATGACAACCCGGTTCTTTTTCACAGGCTTGCAATAATTCTTCGCTAGGTTTAATGTTCGCATTATCACAAAATTTCTTCATGGTATAATAGGGTAAAGCTTCTTTACAAAACGGGGCTTTATTTCGAGATATTTCTTCAAACTGAAATTCATCGGTTACATTTTTACCCTCAATAAGCACTGTGCCTTTCCCATACACTTCAAAATCAGGCGACTTTCTTATTGCTAAAGAATCGCTCTCTACAGAAAAGTGCGGTGCAAAAGTTCTGGTATTAGGCGCATGTAAAGCAAATAGTTTATGTATATTCATATGTACAGCATACGTATTTCTAAATTGGAGGTGGTAGTCACCTGCTGTGTCACAAGAAAAGATAATCATCACGCTATCTTTATCTAATAATTCTAAGCAGGATAAATCTTGTTTACCATTATTCAAAAATAAATAAAAATCGACATTCAACCTATCTGTTATTATATTACCCGTCTCTCCTAAGAAAATTTCTCCAGGGTTACCATGCAATTGAATATAAAAGAATTTAATGGGGCCAAGGGAATGGGCATACTTCACGATATCACACAATTCTTGTGTATTTGAAACTTTATGATCGTGAACCCGATTTTCTTTTGCAAGCCAATTTCTAAACATTTTATATCTATTGTTAGTTGGGAATATATTTTCTCTCCAATGCCTGTCCTGTTCACTATTAAAAAAATTGCCTTTTAGAACCAGGGCTTGAGGATAGCCTTTTTCACATTGTTCTTTTCGTTCTTCAACACATTCTTTTGCATTGATATTCTGATGAACAATGGGGTCGAAATCTTCGATATTATAAAAACGAGTGCTTCTGTCTTCTTTGCGGTTAAAACTTAAAGGTAAATTTTTAAATGTGACAGGTGATTTGATTACTTTGGGCATTTCTATTATTTCGGGCGTTACAGTAAGATCGGGTTTAGAGCCATAAAAATAAGAAGATACGTAGTCTGCAGCTAATCCCCAGTAATTTGATATATACCCTACACTGCCATCCCATAAATCTCGAGTGGCTTTGCCGATAAAAAAGCCAATATTATTGTTTTGATTATAGGTATTGCGTCCAGCATTCTTTTTTGAGAAATTCGTAGGGAAATAAAATGAATCGGGGAAGCCTGCAGGAAAATTTCCGTGCATGGTTTCATTTAAATTCAAAGGACATTGTAATTGATGATCCATTTTACTACCCGCTCACATTTTAAAGTGAAAAAGCGAGTATAAAAGGTGCTAGGAGTGTAAAGCTATTCAAATCAGACAAACTGCGGATTTTTTAAGACAAATTAGCTACTTCTGTGTATCTACAAGTCTTTAGGATTTTATGTTCTTT
Source organism: uncultured Gammaproteobacteria bacterium (assembly GCA_902826485.1). GTDB lineage: Bacteria > Pseudomonadota > Gammaproteobacteria > Berkiellales > Berkiellaceae > CADEEZ01. Next base: position 54,749 of record CADEEZ010000005.1, on the reverse strand, counting down.
TATTTATACCCGTATTTTTTTTCTGGTTAGCATTAGAGTCTGAATCATTAGTTGTACTATTAGTACGGTGTGGAACAAAACCTTTTTCCATAGCTTTAGCTATTGCTTGCTCATATGACTGTACCTTGTTTTTTACACTACCAGCTTCAACTGAAGATTCTTGCTTAACATCTTGTTTAACTTCTTGTTGAACCTCTTGTTGAACTTGTTGCTTGACTAAGGGTTCTTTCGGCTTTGAAAGTCCTTGCTGAGCTTTCACCTCTTGCCGATACTGATGGTACTCTTTGTTTTGTTCTTTGGTTTGATTCTGTCGTGAGAAAAACATAGCAGGCCGTACTGGTTTTTCTAAAGCATGGGTAGCTCCCGAAGAGGGTGTATTGGGTGAAGCTTGAGGTGTAGTAAGGATACTGTTTAGGTGAGATATTTTATCTACTGGAGTGGATTGATTATTATTTTTATCTGAAGAAACCTCTGGTTTAGATTTATCATTCAAATTAGCATCAGATTTTATCACATGTATTTTATTATCATCCTCAGGACGTTTGGGAGATTGATGATTTAAAAAAGAATTTATTTTAGGAGATTTATTTTCTTGCGGTTCAATTTTAATTGAATTTTCACGGTCTGGGCTTGTGTCTCCAAGTTTTTGGTCATCATTTTTTATGGTTGGCGATTTTTTTTCTACTATATGTATATCGCCTATTTCAGAAGTGGATTCCACTGATACTTTTTGTAGAATTTCTTCTTTTTGCTCTTCTGATGATTCATGCTCAAAAGACCCATTTACTACTATGGTTTCACTTGGTTTTACACTTGATACGGCAATATTATTAGTTACTTTGAGATCATTACCCTCAACGCCAAGAAATTTTTCCTCAGATTCAGACTCACTTTCAAGCCTCACCTTTGAATCCACTTTTTCTTTACCTTCATTAAGATTAAGAGGGTTTTCATGCTGAATAGGCTTTCCATCAATATCGACTCTATTTTTATCGTCTGACTTATCTCTTTCTCCTTCATTCATCATCATAGGAATAAGTTCTTCTTGATCTTTTTTGACTGACTGATTTTTATCCTTAGTTCTAGTTTTTTTCCTTTTGTGAGTTTTTTCTTTTTTCTTTACTTCTTCACCCTTTAATTCTTCACCCTTTACTTCTGTTGTATTATTTTTTTCTACAACAGGTTTGATTTCAGGTATTTTTTCCTCCTCTTTAACAACTGGAATTTTAGGTGGTTCTGTAGGTGTCAAAGGTTTAACTTTTTTAAGGTTATAATCAGCTTCTAGTTTTTTAATTAACTTTTTGGTGTCCTCATTAAAAGGTGTTTTATTTGCTTTCGCACGGCTTTCTAGGCTATTAATTATGCCTACTGCGTATTGTTGATTATTAGTGTATTCTGGTGTATCTTTAGGAGATTCATTTAATTTATTTTGAATTATAGTTAGCAATTTAGAATTTATACCATTTACTGATTCGGTAATTGTTCTCTCATCATCACCTCCACCAATTTTACTCGTTTTCTCAATGAACTCTAATGTAAATTCTTTGTTTCCAAAATTATTCAAGTGCCAACTAATATCGTTTAGCGTTGTGCCATTATTATCTTTAGTATGTATAGCAGCTTTTGCTCCTTTTTCAACAACTGGAAGTATAATATTTTCTTGATCCTTTTCATTGATTTTTTTATTTTCCTGTTCTTCTGAAAGTTTTTTTAACGTGCCTTCCAAATTAAAAGTAACTTTTTCCGATTGTAAACTATTCGCATACGAAGTTTGACTTGTCGAACTATTAATAGAATTTCCAATGAGGAGTAATTTTTCAACATCTCTAATATTATTTGTATTGTCTACGTCCTCACTTTGATTATGCATAACAATTTCAGTTTGATAAACAGTGGTTACTGGTGGTATATACTTCTCATCATCCCTCATGGCAGCTCTTAAATTTAAATTATTTTTAGCAAAAAATTTAGCGGATTCGTTTAGTAATTTTTTAAATTCTTTATTCTCATGTACACTCGAAGGAAGTGCTTGAAGTTGAGTATGAAGTGCGGCAGCAGTAGAATAATCATGATTATCTATTAATTTTTGTAAAACGTTTGCCCAAAATATAGCTCTATTTTCTCCTGTTTTTGTATTTTTTGCTTCTGTAATTGAGGGGGCTACTAAATTATTATTAACAGAATTGACCACGTTTTGTAACTCAATTAAATTCGGTGCATTTTTTTCCTTGCCTTCTTTATCCCATCCTTCTTTAAAGAATTCATCCATTTTTACTTGACCATATGTTTTAGCCGACAACACCATTAAATCATGCGCCATAGCCTCTACATCGCCTTTAAATGCTTTTTTATCAGGTTTTTTACTATCGATATTGGCCAATACCTGATCGAAAGTTCTGGTGCTTTGAACTACAGGAGCATCTACGGGTTCTAATTTTGGTTTAATAGCACTTTTGACTTCACTAGCAAGCGTTTTATAATCGTCTGCAGTAATAAGTTTTTGAATTTCACTTAGTTTATCTTTAACCATTGACTCCTTTGGGTTTCCCATGACGTCATTATCAGATTTAGAGTCGAAATTTACATTTTCTATCAAATCCGCAATCCCTGATGTTTTTTGAAAATTGTCTGTAACGTCCATTTTCACTAATTCTTCTAATAAAAATTCGGATCTATTTAAAATATCTTTTTGCTTAGCTGGATTATTTTCATTTTCCTTTAATTGAACCCTTACTTCTTCTAAGATACCTGTAACCGTTGTCTTTCTATCTGACAATAATGTTTTACAAAGTTTTGCTGCTTCTTTTTTGTCTGATTCATAAGTAGAACTCTTTATATCTATGGGTATACCCGAAGACAACAATACTGAAGCAACGCCCGTTAATGTTTTAGCCTTTTCCTCATCTTTTTCTTTTAATTCAATTAAACTGCTTGTCATGTTTGCAACAAATCGTTCTTCTATATTTTTATTGATGGCTTTCTGATCTGCGAATGGTTCAATCTTGGTGTTATTGACAATTGGCCTTCCCTTTTTATCTTTTTGAACAGGAGGGGAAGGGGGTAAAATAGCTAAACTCCGTAATGAAAAATCATCTCTACTTTCATCACTTTTTAATATTTTTTCTTTATCTATCCAATTAAGAATATTTTGTTTAAGCTCAATCGGCGGCTCATTTTTTAAAGGTACCATTTGTTGCTCAGGTCTTAAACTACCAATCATTTGTTGCAACGTTTCACCACTAAATAAGGATACTTGAGCCATTAAATGTTCAATATTTTTTTTACGTACTTCCACTTCTCCATTTTGTTCTAACATAGCTATTTGTTCTTGAACTTGAATTTTATTTCCAGCAAAATTTGGGTTTGAGATATTTACTTTGAGTTGCTCCAAGTTTTGTAATTCATTTTGTGCTTGTTGTAAATCATTTTGGAGTTTCGTGAGTGGTTTAGGAGGATCCTCCATTTTTGATTTCATCATGCCTAAGTCATACATTACTTTGTCAAATGGTTTAATCAAGGGAAATGTTTGCTCAACATTTGAATCACCAACCCCTTTCATAACCATGTTTAATGTATCAAGGGTTTTTGATTTAGAAAGATCACCAAACATTTTTTTAATGACTGCTTGTTCAGGAACGTATTTACATCCTTCTTCCAAATAAGTTAATCTGTCTACCGATGAATGAAAAACCCCCATGCCAATATACTTGGCTGTTTGAAAGTTACCAATACTTACAGATTCAGCAACTAATTTTACGTAAAAATCGTAAACTTTTTGTTGCTCAGAGAGATTTTCACTCAACAGAATATCATTCTTAACCCCATTAAATAATTGATCTTGCTGTTTCAATAATGCTGTAACGTTTGGGCTTCTTGTAGGAGATTTATCCCAATCATTACCCGTAATTTCAATTGGATCAATTCTTGCCATCATATCTAAAGTCTGCTGCTTTAATATATATGCAACTACCTTGGGATCTTCATCATAGATTGCCATTATATACACCTATTCTAAAATAGTTCCGTATACATATGACAGAGAATGGCTCAATATGTTCTATTTATATTATATTTTATTATGCTTGTAAGTCCTCTATTCGTTAATCTGCTTTATGCCCTCTTTGGGCACATTTCAATAGAAAATTATCTTCTCCTCTGGTAATCTAGGCCTAACTTTTTGATATTTAATATATTATTAGTAAAAGTGAGTAAAATATGACAGATGGCACATTGAGCAAATCGCTAAACATAAACTTACTTCCTACTGATGTATTAACTAGTATTTTCTGTTGTTTGCCCATCAAAGATTTGTGCAAGAGCACGTCTTTAAATAAACCACTACATATTTTTATTCAAAACCTAGCTAAAACATGGGTAAATAATTATTTTAGCCCCTCAGCACTAACCCACTTTAAAACTCCTTTAGAATGCTACAATCATGAAATAATACCTTATGGAAAAACATCTAACCAAATTCCAACAAACTATATTTTAATGGCTCTACGAGGGGATGCACAGAATTTATCTACCATGGTCTCTGACAAAGATTTAAGAGAACAACTTTTTGGGATATATGTTGTGCAACATTTTTTGCTCCCCAACACACAATCAAATATAAACTTAGATACAATTATCCCGCAGAATTTATCTCAGAAAACCATATTTTGGTTTGCTCTGCAATTTGCCGCAAAAAAGGGTCAAGTATGTGCATTCGATCGATTTTTAAATATAGAATTAGGTCTTTCAACTGAAGAAAAAATCGACTCCATTAAATGGGCTTTTGATTCAGCAGTTTCTGCAAATCAGGTTAACGTGGTGAAATTTCTTCTTGAACCTAAAAATAAAACAGGCATTTCAAATTTTACAATAGAAAACGCGCTTAGCAAATGTATTAAATTAAATCAGGAACAGATGAGCATGTGTTTATTAGACTATATGCCACTGCTATCAGAACAACAAAAAACAAACTATCTACTAATGTTAATAAAAACGAATGAAGTAACTGAACCGAGCCCTACTTTTTTACCGTTACAAAAATCATCTAAACTTTCTTTTGTTTTTAAAAAGAAAGATGAAGAAAATAACAGAAAATACAATCACAAAGATAATTGTAGCATGATGTAATTTACTGGATGCCGCGAACAAGTCGCGGCACGTAGGTCAGGGGAGCGCACGCTAAACTCCTGGCTTAAAAAATGCCATGGGATGCAACCTTAAGCTTCTGAGCCCAGGTATTAACCCAATTAATATTGCCATAAAAAATATGGCTATTATCACGGGAAATAATGCGGAGATAAGTGCCATAAAAGGCCAGCTAGATTGATAGAATAAGATCAACCAGGCTAAAAGTAATATCATAGCTAAGATTATCCCTACTCCTGCGCCTATTATATAATATAGACAAGATTCTTGAATAAATTGAATTAAAATATCCTTAGGCCCTGCCCCACAAGCTAATCGTATGCCAATTTCAGATTTTCGTTTATCTAGACTTAATAAAAATAATTGCGTTAATAATAACGATCCTAACCCTAAAGAAATCGCACATACCCATTTTAAGATTAATTCTATTTGCGCAAATTGTGATTTGATTTTTCCTAAAATAAAATCAGCGTCTTTGATATGAAAAGTACCTAAAGCAATGTTCTTTTGAAAATAAGTTGTTAAATGATTAATTATATCTGATTTATTTTGATTTATAGTAGGCGAAACATAAAAATGATCTACTTGGATATTTTCAGTTAATCTTAAAGCCACAGGGTAAGAAATAATGCCTGAATAATCCAGCTGCTCATCTAATAAATTGGCCTCTGTTTGCTCATATATGCCCGTTATTTTTAATAACTGATCTTGATATTGAATATAATCACCGATTAGTTTTTCTAGATCTTTATTTAGTGATAGGGCTAATGCTTTGCCAATCATAATGACTTTTTGATTATTATTGATTAAATTGACACTTTGGCCTTTTATTATTTGAATATTTAGCTCAGATATATTATTACCCACCGCCAATAACATGCCGGGGTATTTTTTTGATTCATAACTAAATTCACTGCCAATAATACTATAGGGTAGAATATTTGCATTTTTTGCATAGACTTTATATTCTATGATTTTTTCATGTTGTAAAATAGGATGCAACGCTACACTGCCTGTATCAGGGATAAAAGTAGCAACAAAGTTATTTTCACCTAAGGCTGTTAATTGTTCTTTCAATTGATACGCTAAAATGTTTTTTATCACAAATAAAATATATATACTCGCAATACCCGCAATAATGCTAGACAAAATAATTGCCGAAATTAATTTTTGAGATTTAATGTTTAATAAAGCGTGTTTGAGCATTTTTTTCCGTATAAAACTCATTAAGTACACTGAAATTCTAACCCCCTCCCTCGCTTGCGGGGGAGGGATGGGGTGGGGGCTGTCATCGTGACGGCATTATTTATACTTTCTAATACGGCTTCTAAATTTTGAAATACTTCATTATTCCAAAACCGAAGAACTTGATAGCCCATTTTTGACAGAAATTCAGTTCGAATAAGATCGTATTCTACTTTTTCCGAATGTTGACTACCATCTACTTCAATAATAATTCTATGTGATAAGCAAACAAAATCAACAATGTAATAACCAATGCAATATTGCCGTCTAAATTTAACGCCTTGAATTTGACGCTGCTTGAGTGCTTGCCAAAGTTTTAATTCAGTGTCAGTTTGTGTTTTTCTTAATTCTCTTGCTCTATCTCTCATTAATGGTTCTGATTTTTCCATTAAATTTGTTCCTTGCTATCTTGAATTGCCCCCACCCCAACCCTCCCCCGCAAGCGAGGGAGGGGGCTAGAAGCTGCCTCACATTGAATTTAAAATTAAAATTCTATAAATAAATCTGCCTTTGTGTTTGCTTTGCCAAATTTTTATCGTGCGTCACCATTATATATAAAGCCTGTTTATCTTGAACATATTCTAATAATAAAGCCATAAAAATGTCCGCTAAATCGCTATCTAGACTTGCTGTGGGCTCATCGGCTAGTACCACTTTGGGTTGTGTAATTAAAGCTCTTGCAATGGCTACCCTTTGTTGCTGACCTAATGATAATTCATGAGGATATCGTGTGAGTAAATCATTTATGTCTAGTTTTGTTAATAAATATTTTTCCCAAGACAAGTCGATATTATCTCTACGATAATGATAAGGTAATCTTATGTTTTCAAGTACAGATAAATACGGTATCAATTGATGGTTTTGAAAGATAAAACCAAAATACTGATTTCTTAGTTTTGCTTTTTGATTTTGATTTAGCGTGATTATATTTATATTATCTAAAAAATACTCTCCACCGCTTGGTTTATCCAGCAAGCCTAAAATATATAATAAGGTTGATTTTCCACAACCCGATTTACCTTGTATGCTCAAACTTGTGCCTAAAGAAAAATTTAAACAAAGATTTTCAAACACAGGTGCACAGGCTAAGGTATATTGTTTATGTAATTTGTTTATTTTAATCAAAATATATTTTAACTCTAGCTTGTGTTCCTAATCTTACAGGTTGCGATTCTGCCATTTTTAAATACAGACGATATCGGGGCGGCAATATATTAGGTTCAGGAATCGCATCGATTTCTAACACTTCTGAACGGAATGATTCACCCGAATATCCCATAAAGGTCATCTCCGCTTTATTGCCTAATTTTACTTGAGATAATTCAGCTTGATCCATTTTTAATTCTACGCGTCGACTCTGTTTAGGGGCCAACCAAAAAATGGCTTGTTCACTGAGAATTTTCTCTCCTGCTAGGCAATAAAACTCGCCTGCTTTTAGTTTAACCGGCAATATAAGCCCTTCTTGAGTCGCCACGATTAAGGGATGAGTTAAATATTTTTTGATTTGCGTTAATTTGTTTTGCGTGTGATTAATTTTTTTGTTCAATAACATCCGTTTTTCTTTAGATAGGGTCTGATTGTTTAAATGCCGATGCATCGCCAATTGTTTTTTATGGGCATCAACAGATTGAATATAACGTCTTTTATCCCATATATATTCTTCGTGTGAGATAATTCCTGCTTGAAATAATTTATCTGAATCTTGCCATCGTTTTTTAGCATAATCTGATTCTTGTTGGGCCTGATGGAGATTAAGCGCGCCCTCAGAAAGCGTCAACCTGCTTTTTTCTAATTCATATAAAGCTTGCTTTAATTCTAAAAGTTCAATATCTAATTTATATATTTCTTTTTCTAACACGCCTACATCAACGCTGAACATCGGTTGGTTTTTTTTAACATATTGGCCTGGTCGAACCAAACACTCACTGATTTTCGAGTCAAAGGGCAAATAAATAGCTTGACCAGAGAGCACAGTGACTTGACCAATGCCGTGGTAAATTTCTGCGGCTTGGGCCAAATAAGGTAAAATATATAAACATAATAAATGACATATTAAGATTGTTATTTTTGTTTTTTTCATGTTAATGCATCCAAAATTGGGTGAGCACACCCACTGTTTTAAAATAAACGAACCCTGAATTTAAAACATTAATTTTTGCTTTAATCAAATCAAGTTCACTTTGTTGGTGCTGATTGGATAATTGAATTAATTCAAATAAGGTTGTTCTCCCTGCTTGCCATTTTAACTCAGCTGTTTTTAAACTTTTTTCGGAAAGTTCTTTCATTTTATGCGCAAGAGTTAATTGCTTAAATTTACTTTCTACTTCTTGCCTTTCAAAAATAATTTTTTTAGGATAGTAAAAATCATGTAAATTTTGGTTATCATTGAGTTTAAGTTTTTCTACTTCTATGTGGTAGAGTGATTGGTAACGTCGAAGTTTGTCATTAATGGGCAAGTCTAACGATAAATTTAAGCCATATTGATTTTCTCGCTGTCGTGCAGAAGCATACCCTTCTAAATTCATGTCCCATTTTGTTTCGTCTTCGGCTACCAATTTATTTTGTGCTATTATCTTTTTTTGGTAAGAATATAATTTGTCTTCTTTATCCAAGGGCATAAAATCTTCTTGTAATGTGTAGGCATACTGTTTTTTAAAGGCCAAAAGTAATGCTTCTATTTCTTGGGTGAGCCTTGCCACTGTATCAGCCGATGTTTCGTTAGGTTGTATAGCTGGCGTCACTACCCCCATCGATTTTAATAGCATTAAATAATGAAAGGCCAAACGCTGTTTACTTTCTTCTAATTGACTTTCTTGCGTTTCAACATATAAAGCAGGTTGTTCTGCTTCATTTTTGGGCAATCGACCCGTTTCTATTAAAAAATTAACCTGATTTAGATATTTTTTTGCTTGATCTAATCCACTTTGTTGACGACCTTCCGATAAAGTCATTTGCGCATAATTAAAATAGCTTGAACTGACATGCATAATCAGATCTTCACTTGTGATGTCGTAATTTAACCGCAATATATCTTTTTGAATGTTCGCTTGAATTAAATTATTTTGATTTATTTTTTTGCCGACATGCTTAATAAGCGGTTGCTTAATATAGATGCCGGCTCGAGAAATATCTTGGTGATTTTTTCGTAGATCTGTGCCTAAATTTCCGGTAATTTTGGTTCCTGTCACAAATTGCCAGTGCATCAAAGGCCCTAACGTTACGCCTTGACTCTGATAATAAGTATCTTTCTCATAAAAAGCTTCGCTGTGTAAAAATAATTTGGGCAAAAATTGCTGTTCTTCCACTGATACATCATATTGTATTTTATCGAGATCGAGCTTGGCATGTAAAATAGTAGGATGATGTGTGAAAGCATAATCGATGGCGGATTTAAGATTAGAGGGCAACGCCTTTGCAAGCGACCCTGTGATGGTAAGATAAATTAAAATAAAAGGCAAAATAGCCTTGGTTAAAAAACAACCACGCATAAACAACCTGGAGATTTTTTAAGCAAGTATAAGAATAGCCTTGAAGTAAAGCAAGCAATATTTTTACTTACAAATTTGTTTAGCGAGCGAATCCCATTCTTCGCCTTTACTGGTCACTTCTTCTAAAGCACATAAAATCTGTGTTTCAGTTAATTCTAAACTTTCGAGGAGTTTGGGTGAAATTTCGCTGCTTTCTGCATCCCCTAGATGATGTCTTTTGAGCAACCGATTAGCCAGGTAAACTAAATTTGAATATACGCAAAATTCACCTTCAAAATCTTCTTGGTGATGCTTTAAGACAGCCGCATTCACCTCTTGAGGCATTTTCCAGGCTTTCATCAGCCAAGTGCCAATTTGTTCATGATCGACGCCCAATAAATATTTTTCGATTAAGCTGGGATGAATGTGAGGGTTAAAGGCAATTAATTTATTTAAGGTATAAAACTGGGGAGGGAAAACGACACCCAATAGTAAATGACCAAAATTACATAATAGCCCAGCAAGATACGCTAACCCTCTGATAGGCCGTTTATTTGCAGGCATGGTGTACACGAGTTTTTCTACTAAGGCACCCGTATAAATCGATGACAACCAATAATTTTTTAACCCTAAAGGTCCCTCTAGTGGCACTTTCATGGATTTGCCCACTGCGATGCCTAAGGCTAAGTTCATGACTAAATCAAAACCAAGTACTTTTACAATGGCCATTTCAACAGAGGTTACAGTGCCAGCAAAGCCATAATAAGGAGATTGTGCCCAACTAATAACCTGAGCTGCTAAACTTGGATCTTTTTCAACAATCGCAGCAAGGTGTTTGGCTTCGGCTTTAGGATCGACTCTTAATCTTAAGATCGCATCTGCCATTGTCGGGATGGCAGGTAACTCAAATGTTTCTTCTAATCGCCCTTTCATTTTTAAAGCGGAAAAAAGATCAGGTTCTTGTTGTTCGGTCTCTGATTGATTTTTAATACTTTCTAAAGAATCAGTAAACTTCGCTAAAGGATATTTATCATGTGACTTAAAAAAAGCCTCTGCTTTTAAACAAAGGTACTGATTGGTCCCTTCAATTTTGAAATAATAAGAAGTAAAATTTTTTAAACTTTCTTCTATCACGGCTTCTAATTGATAATAATCTGGCAAAGGATAAGGTGCATTTGCATCTTGAGGAGATAAAGGGACGAGCTCTCGTTGCAGTGCGCCAACTAAAAGGGTGTAATCGAGCAAATACTGTGCTGGCATTAAAACCATCAACATGCCTCGATTATCTTGTAAAACTTTCGCCGCAATTTCAAGAGCCTCTTCATTTTCAAGGAAAGGGCTTAAGTTTTCGCTGGGGATAAGAGAGTAGGCAATATTTACTTCTTTTAAGTAATCAAATACAGGGGCAAAATGACTGAGTTCTTCAGATGATTCGTCTAAAATTACGGCACTATCCTTTGGTTCTTCTTCCGTATTATTTTTTTTGCGCCCAAACAACATACCTGACCTCTAATTAGCCTGACCCCTTACAGTGAGTTTATCGTACCTTAAGGCCATAACTTTAAAATTAAGAATAATAATAATTTAGTTATTTGGCAAAATATATAGGCTTAGTGCAGATACAATCATAGGGTTTTTTCCTTATTTACTTTACTGATTTTTTTTTTTGCCTATAATCCCGTTCAGTATGCAAAAAAACAGTGTGAATCAACTTTCTACGATAAAATCTGCCATGAGCAATAGTTCGGGCTGGTTAATTTGGGGGCTGTCCGCCTATTTCTTTTTTTTGCACTACTTTTTAAGGGTGGCACCCGCAAGCCTTTTACCTGATTTAGTTATCGATTTACATATCCATCATGCCACTTTTCTAGGCGTCATGGGTGCTTGGTTTTACTATCCCTATATACTTATGCAGCTGCCTTCAGGCTATTTAATAGACAAATATAACGTAAAGTTTATTTTGACCCTAGCCATATTGATTTCTGGCTTCAGCGCTATTTTATTTGCCAATGCAACCTGCCTGGAAATGGTTAATTTGTCTCGATTTTTATTAGGCATTGGGGCAGCCTCCGGATTTATCTGTACCATTAAGTTAGCCGCCGTTTGGTTTCATCGAAAACATTTGCCTTTTTTTGTTGGCTTAACGCAAGCCGTCGGCATGTTTGGGGCTTTTGCAAGCTTGACCACGCTTCATATCTGGGTTGATTTTATTGGTTGGCGCAAAACGATGTTTGGGGCAGGACTTTGTTGTTTTATTCTAGCGATATTGGTATTGATTTTTGTTAAAAACAATCCTCCTGCTCCGGTACTTGCCCCCACTAAAATATATAAACCCAAAGGAAATATTTTTCTGGTTTTAAACCACCCCTTAACCTGGATTAATGCCTTATATGCGGGACTCATTTTTGCCCCCATTTTAATTATTGGGGAGTTTTGGGGTATCGGTTGTTTTCAACTCCTTCACCAATTATCCGATTTCCAATCTGCTTTAGTGGGCAGTTTTTTATTTATTGGCTGGGCTTTTGGTAGCCCTATTTCTGCTTTCGCGGCCAATCGATTAGGTAGAAAGAAAATCATGATCGCTTCTTCGTTGATGGGCACCATTTTACTTCCTTTGCTTATTTATTATGCCCCTTTACCTTTTTATTTTCTGTTGTTTATCAGCTTTTTATATGGTTTTACTAACACAGGGCTCATCGCAAGCTACACCGCATCGAGTGAATTATTTTCTAAAAATCAAATAGGCTTATCCGTGGCCATTGCCAATATGCTGTCTTTATTAATTGGGACCATGCTTTTGCCCGTTATCAGTGGTTTAATCGACTACGGCGTGTATCAGCGTAAATTTCTCTCTATCGATTCACTGCCCACTGCGCATTGGGAAAGTGTCGATTTTAAATTTGCTATGGCTATTTTGCCTGTTTGTCTGTTTCTGAGTTTAGTTTGTGCTTTATTAACCCGGGAAACCATTCGTGAAAAACGGTAACGTTAAATTAGTTTTTATTGCCTCACTTGGCACGCTCTTAGAGTGGGCTGAATATACTTTTTATGCTTACATTGCAACAAAATTAGGATCGTTATTTTTCCCGACCGATAATGAAATGATTCGTTATGTCAAAACGTTTGGGATTTTTGCAAGCGGGTATCTTATGCGCCCGTTAGGGGCTTATCTCTTTGGAAAAATAGGCGATCTCAACAGTCGTTCAACCGCTTTATTTTGGTCCATGATGTTAATGGGCGGGTGTGGTTTGGGAATTGGGTTATTACCTACGTATCAAACGATTGGTTTTTGGGCACCTTTGTTACTTTTGATGTTTAGATTATTACAAGGTATCTCCGTGGGAGGAGAATATAACGGCGCAGGTATTTTCTTAACAGAGCAATTTGGCAATCAGCATCGCTGTTTATCCGGATCGTTCACCTGCATGGCAGCGGCCTTTGGCATGGTGCTCGGGGGTTTATGTGCTTATTGCGTGATGCTGCCTGAGATGCCCGACTGGGCCTGGCGCATTCCCTTTTTATTGGGATCATTCAGTTGTTTTATCGGGCTTTGGCTTAGACGAAATTTCATCGCAAAACGCATTTTTATTAACCCTAATTTGCCGCCCTTCAGCTTCAGATCTTTTTTAAACACCTATGCAGGTAACTTAACAACGGCATTTAGCCTAGCAGCACTGACAGGCGTTTTTGTTTACATCAATAATATTTATTTTGTGGTTTTTTTAACCAAACAAGTGGGCTTATTGGTTCATGAAGCCACCTTGGTTGCCATCTTAGGGGAAACCTTAGTGGCAATATTGATCCCGGTTTTTGCTTGGTATAGTGACAAAACCAACCCAATCAAAGTCTACCAATTTGGTTTACTCATGGTCGTTGCCTTGACGCCTAGCTTGTTTTGGTTTGCACAACTTGGCAGCTTTGGCGGCCTATTAGTAAGTCAAATTATTTTTGCGGTGTTAAATGCCCTGATCAGCGCACCTTTAGTATATATATTAGTGCATCTATTTCCGCCTGAGATTCGTTACCGCAGCATTTCTATCGCCTATAGCTTAGGCGCAGCCATTTTTGGGGGCACCGCGCCCATTGTTGCCCAATATATTCAAACCCAATATGATTGGATTTGGGGTATTGTATACCCTCCAAGTTTATATGTTTGTTTTTTTGCTTTAGTGACTTGGTTTGTGGTTAGATATAATGCATCTAAAATTCACTATTTTCAGCACCCAGGACACTAAATATGCCTAACGGAGAATTAATCTTGTATATTTTATATTGGGGAACGGTCTGCTTAATTATTGCAGGGGGATTCTGGTTTGCGGGCAAAGTTGCCAGTTCCTTAATTCTTAAATTGGGTAAAAAACAAACTGAGCAAGGGTTGGAGATTTATCACTTTTTAGCGCATGCTTCCAAAATAGCCATCTACGCCGTCGGCCTGATTACGGTATTGGGCACGATGGGCATAGAAGTAGGTCCCCTTATTGCGGGTTTGGGCTTATCTGGTTTTGCTTTAGGTTTTGCCTTAAAAGATGCTCTGGCCAATATGCTTGCTGGCATTATGGTTTTTATTTACAAACCTTTTAAACTCGGCCAGGTAATCACTATCGGCGTTGATACTGGCAAAGTAAAAAGAATTAATTTACGTTACACTCATCTAGACACAGAAGAAGCTGAAATTTTAATACCCAATGCAAACTTATTAACGCACAATATTATTATTAATAAAAAAATTAAATAAAAAATGCTAATCACTCCTACCCCCATTCTCTACGTACCGCGCTTTATGCGCGGTATCCAGTATACCTAAAGCTGCAGCGAGAAATTACCTAAAATGAAAATCAAAATTAAAAAATATTCTTTGTATTCTGTTAATTTGGCATTCGCCTCAATACTACTTTGTACTGTTGCCCGAGCAAGCATTACCCCTGCTTTCAAAGAAAACATAGATAATAAAATCAATGCTTTATTTCCAACGGCACATGTTGGCTTAGCCATCAAAAATCTTGAAACCAATCAAATTATCTATGCCAATCAATCTGATAAATTTTTTACCCCTGCCAGTACTTTAAAATTATTCACCAGTTATGCTGCTTTAACTTATTTAAAGCAAAATTATACTTTTGACACCACCCTTAAATTTGACCCTAAAAAAATAACCGCGCAAGGCATATTAAACAGCGATGTGGTGTTAACGTTCAGTGGCGATCCCAGTTTTACCGATCACACTTTAACAGACTTATTGACCCATTTAAGCAATCAGGGCATTCACAAAATCAACGGCAAAATCATCGTTGAGAATCGTGGATTTATTCTGCCTTATGAAAGCCCTGGTGCCACTTGGGACACGTGGTCTTATTATCCCCCTGTTTCTAGTATTATCGTAAATGAAAACACGGCCTTAGTAAAAATAACGCCTGGAGCGACACTCAATTCACCTAGCTCTGCACGTTTGGCCCATTATAACGATTCAACAGATTTACCGCCCGTTACGTTGACACATTCAATAAAAACAGTCAGTGCTGAAGAAGCCGAACAAAGCTGTTCCTTAGAGGTTGCAGTTAGCAAAAACAATGCCATCACCCTTTTTGGTTGCTGGCCAATCAATAAGCTTAATAGTACTTTAACCATTAGCTTGGTTTCACCAGAAAAAGCCCTCGAGAAAAAAATCTTTGCTTTACTGAAAAAGCAAAATATTCAACACAAAGACCAGTTTATTTATTTTACCAATGAGCATACCGTTAAACTTAATCCTGGCTTAGAAACAATTGCCACAATCTCTTCTGCGCCCTTACATGAATTAATTAAACCCTTGCTAGAAGATTCGAATAATTTGTATGCCGATAGCGTGCATAAAAAATTGGGAGAAAAATATTTTGGGGTGGGCAGTTATGCTTATGGGGTAAAAGCTCAACAAACTATTTTAGGCAAATTAGCTATTCCGATGGCCTTAAACCAACAATTTGATGGGTCGGGTGCTTCACGCTATAACCTTGTGTCTCCTAATCAATTGCTGACTTTACTATCGCAGTTATATGAAGATAATTATGCTTATGAGATGATAATAAATGCCTTACCCGTTGCCGGCGTATCAGGTACCCTCAAAAATCGATTTAAAATAAATAACACGACGATTTGTCAAAACAAAATATGGGCCAAAACTGGAACACTAAAAAATATAAGTGGTTTAGCGGGATATTTGAATGTGGATTCAGGAAAGCAATATGCCTTCGCCCTGATGATTCAAGGCGAAGGCCTACAAATGAAAAAAATCAAAGCCAAAGAAGATGAACTATTGGCTGAGATTTTCGCTCAATTACAATATAAAATGCAGCGTTCTTTTTTCTTAGGCGCTGCTTTTTCTTCTGGGGATCCCGCACTCATTTCTTCTGGCTGATAAGGCGTAGAAAAGATAAGTGCCTTACTCGTTGACATTGGGACATTTTTTTCGTGATTCAATAACCTAATTTTAGACAATGCTAACTCCATGTCATATTCTGCGCGATGTGCATACCATGATGGATATTTAACTTGTGATAAAATAAGTTTTTTAATGTTTATGTCTAAGTTTGCACAAGGTGCAGGATATAAACTATTTAAGGGTAATGAAGCGCTCAATAGGGTGAACATTAGCTCTTGCTTTTTTAAAACCTTGTGTTTAAAAGTAGCTATCATCTTTGCAAACAAGGGATTATTTTCAATTGCCGTAATTTGTTGCAATGACATTTCAGATAATAACCTGCAACTTGCATATACATGCCCATTACGAGCAGCACACGCTAATGCTGTCATGCCCTGCGGATTGGTGATACTAACATTGGCACCTGCTTTAATTAATAAATCTAATGTGACATAAGCATTATTTTGAGCCGCATACATCAGTGCCGTATAACCGAGATCATCTACTTGATCTAAATTTGAAGTTAAGCCTAAACAAAATTTAAAATGCTGAAAACTGCCCTCTTCTACAATCTTAACAAGATACCCTGAGTTCATTAATTTTAACAGCATATCATGGTCTTGTTGACGAAATGCTACTTCAAACATATTTTCTATCTCATCCATAGTATAAGGACAATCCGGATGAAAAATAGAACCTACAGGCGCATAATTTGCAGCTAGAAAATTATTTGCGTTATAATCCAACTCCACTTGAGCAGCCCAATCTTGATTAAAATCCATAACAACTCTCCTACTTTAATTTAAAATTTAATAAAACTTTTTCTATGGGCCATAGTATCAAAAAATTAAAAGCAATTAAACGAACTTATGATGAATGGTTAGATAAAGCAGATGATTGGTCAAAATCGACTAAAAAATAGTGCACGTTTTTTTAAGCGAAGCTTTCGGGTTATTATTTTGATGCGGCAGAGGAGAAGAGATTTTCATCTGTGAAAATAGCAGTGTGGGGGGGGGTGCTTCTAATAAAACATCGGCTTCTTGCTGACCATTTTTGGGCGGCCTATTTTTAATGGTTTGAAAAATAGTATTTGTAACAAAGGTAATATCCCGTGGTAACCGATAAAAATACCATTCAGGAAAAAATTTTTCTAAGATTAGCACCATTAAATCCATATGCAAATCTAAAAATGAAATAGCCTTTTTATCAACTCGAGTCAACGTACCAAATATATTAAAAAGTTTATTTTGATGCTTTTTAACTTGTTTTTGGTAGTCTAAAAATAACTTCGTGGTGTTGAATTGAGGTGCAACTCCGCAATAGGCTTCTGTCGGCATTGCCGATAATATCGTAAAGAAAATTTCGCCGCGTTTATGTAACACCGCCAACATCAGTGTACTTTCGCCCTTCAGATTAACCACGTTTAATGTCGCCCCAGATCGAATTAAAACATGGACAACCTCAATATGCCCTTTGACAACTGCCTCATTAAGTGCTGGATTACCATAATCATTAACAAGATTAACTTTCGCCTTTCTTTCAATCAGCATTTTCAAAAATAAGACTTTACCATTATAGGCAACTGCCATTAAAGGGGTATTGCCATATCTATTGGGCGTGTTTAAATTAATTCCTAAATCTAATAATAATTGTCCCATAGGGATATTATTTTTTAATGCCGCCAACATTAAAGCAGAACCATTTGCTTCATTTGTATAATTTAAATCAGCGCCCCATTCATATAATACTTTAACCAGTAAAAAATGACCGTAATCGGTTGCAAGCATTAAAGGCGTTCTTTCCACGATATCAAGTATATTGATTTGTGCGCCCGCTAAAACTGAGGATTTTGCTGCGTCAATATCCCCAATTTCAGCTGCATTAATCAGCTTTTGGTTTTGAATAGAGATTAAGTGTGAATCCACCTGTTTCTCCAGCTTGTTATTAACTTATTTTTATTATACTAAAATAATAACCGAAACTAAAAGAGTAACTGACTAGACGATTTTGGTTTTTTTGACTTTTCTGGGTTGTACTTCCTGATCATCTCCCTCAATCATCTCTTCTACAGCACTCTTAAGTTCTTCTTCTAAATCGTTATCTACTTTTCTTTTTTTAGTTTCAGTGACATTGGCTAACGGTAAGAATGTCATGGGTGCGCGATTTTCTGAAAGATAGACAATATCAGTTGGCATACAATAACTGTACCATTGTTCAAATAATTCTGCTTCAGAAAAAATTCGGATCATTAATTCGATGGGCAAATCTAAAAAGCAAGCTTGCTGGGGAACAGCAGGGATGAATTCGCGAAAAATCTCTAATAAAACTTTTTGATTTTTTAGGACAATTGCCTTAAATTGATCTACTATTTCTTTGCATCGTGGATTATCTTGAATCGCTACGATGTCTGGAATCGTCATAGCACTTAACAAACGAAAAGCGCTATTGATATCCGCATGTTCCTTCTTGCAGACAATGGCTAAAAATAAAGCCGTATTGCCATAATAATTTTGACAATAAATATCTGCACCCGCTTTAATTAATATATCAACTACCTCTGTACGATTATCGATAGCCGCATAAATTAAGGCGGTATTTTTAAGCGGAGAACGTGTATCTAGAGGAGCACCACTAGCAATCAGAAAGCGCACGGTTTGTGCATGGCCGTGTTCAGCTGCAGCCATTAAAGCCGTCATCGAACGGGCTATGGCATTAATTTGGGCACCTGCACCCAAACACCATTCAACTTCAAACGTATTACCTGCAGACGCAGCATCAATCAGTTGCGTGTTACGTGCTTCTTGTTTATTAAGTTCGGGATTGAGGAATAGAGTTGAATCCATATAGACCGCCTATATCATTTATAATACACGTTTTCGTAATTATACTAATTAACCTAACATAACTAAACAATAATGTGATAAACGGTCATACTTAACAGATAAATTTAAGAAACAGGTGCCTTAATATCTTGCAAGCTGGCGATTAATTTATCATGAATGCCCTCAAATCCCCCATTACTCATGATTAAAATATGCTCATTGGGTTTGGCCAATTTGTTTAAATCTTGAATAAGAGAAGCCGTATTTGTATATACGTTTGCGATAACACCGGAATTTTGCTTAATTTTTTGGGCTAATGCTTCTACATCCCATTTTATGTCGGGTGTTTTATAGATATTCACGGTATCGGCACCCGCAAAACTCGTTGCAAGCGTTTCTTGATGTACGCCCATTTTCATGGTGTTAGACCGTAAATCCATGCAAACATGAATTTTTTGTTTACCCACTTTTGCTTTTAACCCATCGAGAGTTAATTTAATAGCGGTAGGATGATGCGCAAAATCATCATAGATTTTAATCTGGTTAATGTCGGCTTTTAATTCTAATCTGCGCTTTACAGACTTAAATAAGCTGAGTGCTTCAAGCGCTACCTTGGGTGGTACGCCTACATCGTGTGCTGCTGCAAGACAAGCAACCGCGTTTAACACATTATGTTTGCCCAACAAATCCCACTGTGTTTGTCCTACTGATTTGCCTTGATAAAATATTTCAAAACTTGAGCCATCGGGAACAAGCATATTCACTTGCCATTCTGCTTGTGAATTTTTCTCGCCAAAAGTCGCTTGGTTGCTCCATAGGCCTTTTTGGATAAGCTGTTTAACCAGATCATCCTCACTCGGACAAACAATCTTGCCCTCACTGGGGACCGTTCTGACTAAATGATGAAATTGTTTTAAAATGGCGTCTATATTTTCAAAAATATCGGCATGATCGAATTCAATATTATTAATGATTAATGTTTTGGGGTGATAATGGACAAATTTAGATCGTTTGTCAAAAAAGGCACTGTCATATTCATCGGCTTCGACCACAAAAAAGTCGCTTTCGCCTAACCGAGCCGATACCCCAAAATTTTCGGGCACGCCACCAATTAAATACCCTGGCTTATACCCTGCGTATTCTAAGACCCAAGCTAGCATGCTCGATGTGGTGGTTTTACCATGGGTGCCGGAAACGGCCAACACACATCGTTTTTGTAATACCTGTTCTAATAACCATTGAGGGCCAGACACATAGGGCAACTGGTTATTCAGAATGTATTCGACGGAGGCATTGCCTCTAGACATGGCGTTGCCAATAATAATGCTATCTGGTTTTAGCTCGCGAATAACATCGGGATCATAGCCTTCATATAGGGTAATGCCCTGCTTTTCTAGCTGCGTACTCATAGGGGGATAAATATGTTGATCGGAACCCGTCACTTGCCAACCCAATTCTCTTGCTAACAGCGCTACGCCGCCCATAAAGGTGCCGCCAATGCCTAAAATGTGTACCTTTCCTTTGGTCATGGTTTTATGATCTCCTCAAATGGGTTGCCAAAAATCATTGCACTAAATAACACGGATATCAACATATAAGCTATGCCTATCCAGATCCCTTTAAGTCGAGAGACGTCTAATCCGTATCTAAAAATATGGCCCATAAATACAATCATCCAGACAATGGTGATATAGACCATCACAGTAAACATCAATGCTAAACCAAGGTGTGTACTTAACTCTATGCCAAAGCCCTGTTTCAATAAACTAGGCAGTAACGATATACAAAAATTAATGGCTTCTATGAGCAACGTGCCCACCACAATGGCTGTATATAATTTAAAAAATCGATCGCTTTTTTTAGTAAACTTAAGAATAAGATATAAAAACAAGGCGAGACAAAAAAGATTAGTTGCCTTCATTAAAATCGCCACCACAGGCGTCAACACCAGTTTTATTTCTGATGGAGGCAAAAAAATGGCTATCAAATAAGAGAGGAAAAAATTTAAGGCTAAGCCAGCCAGCAAGTAAACGCGCTCATAGGGTAAAACTTCAGGGCTAATTTTTAAAGTAGTCAATTGCCATACTTTCTTGATAAAATCCAACTTATGCCCCTTTTTCACAGTCAAAATAAGACCTATTTTAGTTTTGCTTAAGGTCACACATCGTTTAAACTATAGCAAGATTTAATTTTATTAGCTCAACACCTAACTTATTTATTATTTGTAATATAGGCCTCCTCATGAACAAACACGGTAAAAATATATTTTATGCACAATCTGGTGGCGTTACTGCCGTTATTAATGCCTCTGCTTGTGGTGTCATTGAAACAGCCAGAAAACACCCAGAACAATTTGGCAAAATTTATGTGGGTAAAAATGGCATTTTAGGTGCCCTACATGAAGAATTAATTGATACTAGCCTAGAAACACCAGAAGCCATTAGAGCCTTATATCACACCCCCGGTGGGGCGTTTGGCTCCTGCCGTTATAAACTCAAAAGCATTGAACAAAATCGCGCAGAATACGAAAGGCTCATCGACGTGTTCAAAGCACACGATATCGGTACTTTTTTCTACAATGGCGGCGGCGATTCTCAAGACACCGCAAATAAAGTCGCAGAATTCAGTCAATCTCTGGGCTTAGATATTCGCTGCATTGGCGTCCCTAAAACAGTGGACAATGATTTGCCCTTTACAGACAATTGCCCTGGATTTGGATCAGTTGCTAAATACATCGCAGTTTCAACGCGTGAGGCCAGCCTCGATGTTGCCTCTATGGCCCAAACCTCAACCAAAGTATTTATTTTAGAAGTAATGGGTCGTCATGCGGGCTGGATAGCC
Organism: uncultured Gammaproteobacteria bacterium; assembly: GCA_902826485.1. GTDB lineage: Bacteria > Pseudomonadota > Gammaproteobacteria > Berkiellales > Berkiellaceae > CADEEZ01. The sequence goes on along the minus strand of CADEEZ010000005.1, from coordinate 32,838 downwards.
GCAGCGGGCGCTCTGGCACAAGACACAGACAAAAATATGCACGCGCCGCATATCATTTTATTTCCTGAAATTGCTTTTGACCAAGCGAAATTTTTAGCCAAGGTCAGTGCGACCGTGAAACAACATGGTTATTGCGTTGTGGTGGCATCTGAAGGCGTTAAAGATTTAGACGGCAAGTTTTTAGCTGAAACCGGCACCAAAGATGCCTTTGGCCATGCACAATTAGGCGGCGTTGCGCCCTATTTAGCAGGCCTTGTACAATCTGAATTAAAACTCAAATACCATTGGGCCGTTGCAGATTATTTACAACGCGCGGCTAGGCATTTATCTTCTACGGTAGACGTAGAACAGGCTTATGCTTTAGGTAAAGCTGCCGTAGAATTTGCCATCGAAAACAAAACAGCCATTATGCCTACCATCGTTCGCGATTCGACCACACCTTATAAATGGTCCATCGGCGAAGTGGCTTTAAGTAAAGTCGCCAATGTAGAAAATAAACTGCCTAAAGATTTTATCGATCAGGAAGGCTTTGGAATCACAGAAGCCTGCCGAGCTTATTTATTGCCTTTGATTCAAGGTGAAGCTTATCCTCCGTATGTAAACGGCATGCCTGATTACGTGGTATTAAAAAACCAATTAATCAACAAAAAATTACCGGCTTTTGAACAAAAAAAATAGGATTTTATGGATAGCTCAGGAACAACTGGATTTGTTGAATTAAAAAAAATGACCGAGGTGCTGGACTTTATTCAAAAGACACCTTGGTCTACCTCGGGTAGGCGCATTATCGCTTATGATGTGGATAATACGATTTTAAAATCCGCTCAATTAGTGGGCAACGATCATTGGTATAGGCAACATGTTGCTCGAGAAGAAAAAGAAACGGCAGGATTCGTCATGCCAGCGTAGGCTGGCATGACAGCTTTTAGTGCCAATTTGCACCTTTAAATCGCCGTAGTAATATGCATTTTTATAAATGAAACAAGATTAATTAAGCTCAAGCAGATAATTAAGCCCCAGGTTAGCAAAATACCCACGATTCTGCCACTAGAAAGCCCACTGTGCTGCGTGATACCATAGGCATGATACCCTCTGGCAAATAATAAGATTATGCCAAACAAGTGAATCACCATAAGATAATGCTCACCAAACAAAATACTCGATTGCATTTCTGCAAAGTACAGTAATACTAAAATAAAAAGCGCGTACTCACTAAAATTGCCATGCACCCGAATTGCCTTGGCTAATTTTTTCTCTCCCCCATCCCCCAACCCCACTTGAAGTTGTTTACGCAGACTGGCCACGCGATAACTTAAGAACACAAAAAAAATGCCCAATAAGCTGGCATATAAAGGTGTGATCATGGGCTACTCTCCCTGGTTGCTATGTTGACCCATTTTAAGGCTAGCATACTGAGCGTAATATAGACACAACTAGAGGTTAAAATCATTTGCATCGTAAAGCCATTATCGAGCAAATAACCAAACAAACCAGGTGAAATGCCTGCCGTAATAATGCAAATAAATACCACGATTCCCCTAATTTCACCTAAGTGCTTTACGCCATATAATTCGGCCCAAATGGTGTTTAAAATCACCCGATTTCCCCCTACTGCCATGCCTGCACAAAACATATAAAAAGCAACGGACAACGGAGGATGGGCAACAAATCCTAAAGAAAAAATGCCTAATCCTAACAAAGGCAAGACATAAGGCATCATGACAAAACAGCCTTTATCATCAATTTTTTTACCAAAATATAAACAGCCAAATAAGTTTGATAACGCAAAAATGGCAAAACAACAAGCCACTAAACTTATATCCCAATTATTTTCTACTACCATGGGAATATGCGAAAAAAAAACGCCTGTTAAAATTAAAGTGGGTGACAATAACGCCGGTAACAATAAATAAAATTTAGTATCTTTTAACACCTGGGAACGTGTCCAAGGCAAATCATAATACCTTAATTCAATGACATCTGACTTAGCAATATAGTCTGGAAATAAAATCATTTTTTCAGTTTTTGATTCAAAGGGTAAATTTTTCATGACCCAAAATAAAAGGGGTAAAATAATCATGCTTAATGTACAAGCCAAAATTTGCCAAACTTGCTGCCAATTAAAATAGAGCAATAAACTTACCATCAATAAGGGTAAAATCGCTTCCCCTAAACTAAAACCAATAGAAATGATCCCAATCGCTTTACCTCTATGCCCTGGAAACACCTTTGCCATCGTGGTCATGGCTATATGCCCTAGCATAGCTTGGGAACAAAATCGAATACAAAATAAAATAATAAAAAAAGTAATAAGCGTTTCTACTTGGCTAATTAAAAACATCGCTGAGATTAAAATAACAACAACGGTTAGGGTAAAATGACTCACTTGATAAATATCAATTTTTGGCCCAAGCCAAAGTAAAAAAAATCCACTCAGAAGTGTGGTCATTGAATATATCCAGCCTAATTCTCCATAGGACAAAGCAAAATGGCCTCTAAAATCACCGCCAAATAAACCGATAAAAAACATTTGTCCCACGCAGGAGCAAAAGGTGAGTGTTAACCCAAACAATAAATATCGATGGTATTTTAAAATAAATAAGCCGTAATATTTCATGGAAATTCTATTTATTATCTTACTATTGTCTCCCAAATACTTGTTTCGGCCTATTTCTAAAAAAAATAGGCGCACCTACACCGACGGGATAAAATTGAAAAGTTAACCCGCATGATTTAAATTAAAGGATTTAAGTTGCTCTGTTAATGCTGCTAGAACTG
>CADEEZ010000005.1:0-30050 GCA_902826485.1 uncultured Gammaproteobacteria bacterium | reverse complement strand
TAAATTATTATTTATTATCTAATAGTGGCTCCCCAAATACTGTTTTTGGCTAATTCTAAAAAAAATAAGCGCAACTACACCCGACGGGATAAAATGGAAAAGTAAACCGGATTAATTAAAATAAAAGGATTTAGGGGCTTTTTTTCAGCTGCTAGAACTGTTTAAAAAAAGCTATCGTATTTATAAACCGTACTTTGGTTTAAAGGGAAATGGGCTTTATCACAGCATTTTATCGCTGTGTATTTTGGCAGGTAATATTAGCTTAGCTTATTTTATGTCTTTAATTAATGCCGCATTTGATACACTAATGGCCTCTATTGTGCCTGGCGTCTCTTACCGTGCGTTTTTTTCTTCCACCGGATATTTTCTATGGGTGGTACTCGTTTATGCGAGTGTGGTCTCTGTTAATAATTGGTTAGCATCTAGACTAAGTGTTTCTATCGCACATGATTACAATCAAAATATGGTTACCCGTTGGCTGAAATCTAACGCTTACTTTGGCACCAAATTCATGAATCTTAATAATGGTGGCAAAGACAATTCAGCTTTAAGCCCTGCTCAAATTATTAGTCATGACAGCACAGAAGTAACTTCAAACTTAAGTTACCTTGCTGATAATTTTTTAATGACCACCAGCAATTTTACGGTGGGTTTTTTGGGGCTTATTGTTTTGTCTGGCCCTTTGGTCTTCCCTTTGATGGGATGGTCTATTTATATCCCAGATTATTTGGCTATCGCCACGGTAATTTATGCGGTGGGGTTTAACTTGGTTTCTGGTTGGGCGGGAGATAAATTACGCCATCAACAAGCCAGTGAAAAAAATGCTGAGGATACCCTATATCATCATTTACACCATTTAAAAACGCACGCAGAGTCTGTTGCCTTTTTAAAAGGCATTAAAAATGAACTCCCTCGTTTGAATTTGACGATGTTGCGACATCGCGTAGCCGATATTATGTTAGGCAATATCAAAAGCATGTTAGCCTTTTTAAATTCATTACATGAACAAATGGCGGGTATTTTTGGGGTGATTATTTCTGCGCCGAATGTGATTGAAGGCCATATGGATACTACCGGCGTGTTTCAAGTGGCACATCATTTTTCTGATGTGGTTCGATGGTTTACTTGGCGCAATGAAAATTTAGATAAAATTTCAGCGACTTTAGTGGGACTCGAAAGACTGGAATCGTTTGAAAATCTATTAAATGAATGGGAAATTTTACAATCTAACCCCAATCATAATCAAATTAAATTAGGACACACTTCTCATACTCAGCCCCTCCTATTTAGCAATGTCATCGTCAGCTCACCTCAAGGAGAAAAACTGCTTGGTCCTTTAAGCATTAAATTACCCAAAGGAAAAGCCACGCTAATTCAAGGCCCCTCTGGTATTGGCAAAACGACGATATTTAGAGCCATTGCAGGACTATGGCCATTTGGTGAAGGCTCTATTAATCTGCCCAAAAATAAAAATGGCGTGGAAACAAAAATTTTATTTATTCCTCAAAAACCTTATTTTCCGTATCAAAGAACTTTGTTAGATGCCATTGTTTATCCAAGAGACACAAAAACAGATCCGATATCTCAAGAAGACATCACTCAAATTGAATCTTGGATGGAAAAACTGGGATTTAAACCTGAAACCATTGAACAACTAAATACCGTTCAGGAATGGGAAAAGACCTTAAGTGGAGGAGAACAACAACGTATTGCGATTATTTTGGCCTTTTACCAAAAGCCTGACTTTCTATTTATGGATGAAGGCACTTCTGCCATCGATCATCACAATAAACAAGTAGCAGAGCAATTATTCAAAGAATTACTGCCCAATACAACGATTGCTTATATCGATCACAATCCGTCTCCTGATTTTCATGAACATATTTTGGATTTAGGGATGGACAATCCTGTCACAAAGCGTGTGACGACACGGCGGGGTGACAAAAAAAACAACCTGATGTTCAACCAAATCAAGAGTGTATTTCAAGTCGATTGCGACCCCAAGCCGTTAAATTTACATATGGAAGATAATAAGAAAGGGCACATCTTATATCCATTATTAAGAAAAAATGAAATATCATAATTTTACTTTGGCCGGCACAGAGGCCGGCCACTACAAGATTTTTGCCTATTCCTAGCTACAACAATTAAATAACGTGATTTGTAGTGGCCGGCCTCTGTGCCGGCCAAAATATCCCGACTGAATTCACCTAATTAAAAACAAATTCTGCTATTTTCCCAGGAATCAGCGTCTGTGATTCTTTGCTGATGGCGGCAGCCAAATGTCCGCCTTTGAATTCTAATTCGGTGTATTTTGTATTGGGTGATAAATATTTTGGTAAGGCTCTAGAAGAATCGGGCGGCCAAATATGATCTTCGCTCGCAAAAATATTCAAAACCGGTTGGATAATATTTTTTAAATTCACTTCACGCCCGAACATGACTAATTCTGATTTAATCAGTTTGTTTTTATAAATAAATTCTTCCCCAAATTCTTGAAAAGCAAAACCCGCTTGCGCAGGGCTTTGGTAAGCCCAACTGGCTAACGCTTGATAAAAAGAGCTGCTTTTTTTACTGGCCAATTCAGCCTGAATTTTTCTTTTGATAAAATCGGGGGGAAATGGCGAAAAAAGTGCCAAGAATTTTGCCATTAATAACCCAGGAATGTTACCAAAGTTTTTAACCATTTTTTCGTGATTAATGCAGCTAAAAGATTGCAAAAAAGGATTTTGATATGCAAAATCAACCGGAGAAGAAAATAAAATCAGTTTTTTATATCGTTCTGGAAAGAGCGCCGCAAACAATAAACTAAAAATACCGCCCTGACATACGCCCATGAGATTAAGCTCGGGTTTATTTAAAAAATCGACGAGTTGTGTAACATAAAATACATAATCTTGAAACATAAGGGGTTTTTCAAGAATACTGGGGGGCTCGCCCCAATCTACCAAATAAACATCCATGCCTTTTTCTAAAAGCCTTCGGATAATTGATTTATCGGGATGTAAATCTAAAATATCAGGATGGTTAATTAAACCAAACAAGATAAGCACAGCAGGCTTATCATTATTTTGAGGAGAAAAAAGAGGATGAGATAAAGGATCTGGGGGAAATGAATAGTGCCGAAGCACCACATTATCAACTTTAAACAAGCCGGTCCATGGCGTTGCAGACAATGTGGTTCACTCCCCCATTAAAACGAGAATTAATTAATTCTCGTCAGAGTTATTGTAATCGTAATTAGGCTGTTCATTCGATTGAGCATCAGCAGTTTCAGCTTGAGCGAACTCTTCACCAATATCTTTCATGCTTAAACGAATACGACCTTGTCTATCAATTTCAAGTACTTTGACTTTAACAACTTGGCCTAATTGTAGGTAGTCGTTTACATCTTCCACACGTTCGTTACAAATTTGTGAAACATGCACCAAACCATCTTTGCCTGGTAAAATATTCACAAATGCACCAAAGTCTGCTAATCGAACCACTTTACCTTCGTAAATTTTATCGACTTCTACATCAGCAGTTAAAGATTCAATACGCTCTTTAACTTTTTCGCCTGATTCGTTATCTGTCGCAACGATGTTCACTTGGCCATCATCTAAAATTTCGATAGCGCAACCAAATTCTTCGGTCAACGCTTTGATTGTCGCGCCGCCTTTACCAATCACATCACGAATTTTATCGGCTTTGATTTTGAAAGAGTAAACACGTGGCGCAAACTCTGAAATCTCAGTTCTTGGTCCAGAAATGGATTCGTTCATGATCTTTAAGATATGTAAGCGGCCTGCTTTTGCTTGTTCAAGCGCCACTTGCATGATTTCTTTGGTGATACCATCAATTTTGATGTCCATCTGAAGGGCCGTTACGCCATTTTCAGTACCAGCAACTTTAAAGTCCATATCGCCTAAATGATCTTCATCCCCTAGGATGTCGGTCAATACAGCGTACTTATCACCTTCTTTAATTAATCCCATCGCGATACCCGCAACATGCGCTTTTAAAGGCACACCGGCATCCATTAGGGCTAAGCTGGTTCCGCATACACTGGCCATGGAGCTAGAACCGTTCGATTCAGTAATTTCTGAGACCACACGTAATACGTATGGGAAAACTTTATCGTCAGGTAAAACAGCATGAATGGAACGCTTGGCTAAGAAACCATGTCCAATTTCACGTCGTTTTGGGCTGCCTACTCTGCCGACTTCCCCTACACAATAGGGAGGGAAGTTATAATGCAGCATGAAATTCTGTTTTTTCTCGCCAGACGCGTTATCAATGATTTGCGCATCTCTGCCTGTGCCCAGAGTGGCGACAACAATGGCTTGAGTTTCACCGCGTGTGAAGAATGCTGAACCGTGCGTTCTTGGCAATACGCTGGTGTCTAGGGTAATAGGACGAACAGTTTCAGTGTTACGACCATCAATTCTAGACTCACCGGCTAAGATTTTAGAACGCACAAAATTGCTTTCTATGGCAGAAAAAATATCTTTTACTTTTTCTACAGCAGGATTATTTTCTGTACCGGGTGTAATGCAATGTTCAAGCACTTTTTCACGTAAAGCAGAAATAACTTCTTGACGTTGAAGCTTTGCTGGAATCGCGTACGCATTCGCGATGTCTTCACCCACTAAAGCGTGAATCTTAGATTCTAAATCAGTGTCTTTGGGATCAGCTTGCCAATTCCAACGAGTTTTGCCTACTTCCTGAGCCAGTTCTTCAATGGCTTTAATACAAATTTGTAGCTTTTGATGGCCATAAACCACCGCTTCTAGCATAGTCGCTTCAGAAAGTTGATCTGCTTCAGATTCAACCATCAAGATAGAGCTTTTTGTACCGGCTACCACTAAATCTAATTGAGAAACTTTCGTTTGTTCAATCGTTGGATTAGTAATAAATTCTCCATTGATATAGCCCACTCTCACGCCACCTAATGGGCCATTAAAGGGTATACCTGAAATCGCCAGTGCAGCAGAAGCACCAATCATTGCAGGAATATCAGAGTGAATTTCGGGGTTAATAGACATCACGGTGGCAACGATTTGTATTTCGTTCATGAAGCCTTCTGGGAACAACGGACGAATAGGTCTGTCGATTAATCTCGCAATCAATACTTCGCTTTCGCTTGGTCGGCCTTCGCGCTTAAAGAATCCACCAGGGATTTTGCCTGCAGCATACATCCTTTCTTGATATTCAACCGTTAAAGGGAAAAAGGTCTGGTTTGGGTTTGCCTTTGGAACACCCACAACCGTCACTAATACCACTGTGCCTTCCATGTTGACCATGACAGCACCAGTTGCTTGACGTGCTACCACGCCTGTTTCAAGCGTAACGGTATGCTCACCAAATTTAAATGTTTTTATACAAGCGCTCACGAAGTTTCCTTAAAATTGGATAATAATTAGCGACGTAACCCTAAACGGACCAAAATTTCTTTGTACAATTGCGGCTTAGTTGATTTCAAATAATCAAGTAATTTACGACGCAAGGCAACAAGTTTCATTAATCCACGGCGTGAATGAACATCTTTAGCGTGTTCAGTTAAATGCCGGGTTAAATCATTGATACGTGATGTGATCAGTGCGATTTGCACTTCAGGGGATCCGGTATCTCTGGGTGCACGCTGATAAGTTTGAATCACTTCAGCCTTTATAGACGTGGTTAGTGCCATGGTGGTACTTCTCCATATAAGTTTACCAACTAAACAAATTTGTTTACTTTAAAATTCAACTGCGAATGGTAACACAATCAAACCCACTTTTCACCCTTGATTCGCCCTTCTTCGTCTATTTTTACCAAAGCAATAAACTGGTTATCGTGTGCATCATAAGCCCGATATAAGCAATTTATGCTTGAATTTTTCAAGGAAGTTAGGTTTTGATGTTCAGAAGCGTTCAATTTTTGACCAGATTTTAATTTTTTAATCTCATCAGCATTAAATCTTAATGAAGGGAAATGAGCAAAAATTGTGTCAATTTCCAGCAAGCGCGACAAACAAAGTTGATCGACCGAAACCATTTGATTGGTCAAAAAAGGATCTACTTGCGAACGATGTAAAGCTTGTACATGCGCGCCACACCCAAGGGTTTGCCCCATATCATGAACCAGCGAACGAATATAGGTGCCTTTACTCACTTGGCTGATAAAACTAAAGGACTGTTTTTCAAGATTTTGTAAGATTAATTCATAAATATGCACTGCCCTAGGGGGTCTAATAATATCTTGGCCCTTACGCGCATAATGATATAAAGGCCTGCCTTGAAACTTTAAGGCTGAATACATGGGGGGAATTTGTTCAAGCGGCCCCGTAAATTGTTCAAATAGATCAGAAATATCAGACGGTTTTAATTCAGGTACAGGGCATTCTGAAAGTATCTCGCCTTCTGCGTCTAATGTCGTCGTGACCTGACCTAACTTTGCCGTGACCACATAAGTTTTGTTGGCATTTAATAAATAGCCTAAAAATTTGGTCGCAGAGCCCAGCGCAATCACCAACATCCCCGTTGCTAAGGGATCAAGTGTGCCACCATGACCTATTTTAATCACTTTAGGTAAAGCCAGTTTTTTTCTAAGGGAATAGATAGCTTGCTGGGAACTTAATCCGTGAGGTTTATCTAATAGAATGAAACCACAGGCCATTAATTAGAAACGGCAGTATCGATTAAGTGGGTAAGATTATAAGCTTTTTCATGACTTTCATCGTGCACAAACTTAAGCTGAGGTACTTTTTTACTTGACCAATTTTTAGCGATTTCAATACGATAATAGGTACTTTTTTCATTCAGCGCTTTTAATAGCGCTTTGGGATCGGAGACCCCAATTAAGCTGACATTGATATTCGCATAAGACAAATCGACCGTGACTTGCACATCCATTACAGTGAGCAGTCCATTTCTTAAGGGCGGATCTTTTTGAAACAAAACAGCCAACTTATTTTGTATAACTTGCGCTATCTTACCCGTTCTTTTCGTTTCAATCATTTTCGCCCCCTACTACTCTACTTACTGGCGTTCACGCGATTCTATAAATTGCGGTTTGACTTCGATTTTTTCAAACACTTCAATTTGATCGCCTGGTTTAACGTCATTATAATTTTTCACGCCAATACCACACTCTGTGCCGATACGGACTTCACTGACGTCTTCTTTGAATCGTCTTAATGATTCTAAGGCGCCTTCATAAATCACAATGTTATTTCTTAGTACGCGAATAGGCAGATTACGCTTAACCACGCCTTCGGTGACCATACACCCTGCGATGGCACCAAATTTAGCGGATCTAAATACATCACGCACTTGTGCCAATCCCACAATTTGTTCTTTGAAGGTAGACCCTATCATGCCCAACATCGAGGCATTGACCATATCTATCACATCATAAATGATACTAAAATAATTGAGGGGAATGTTTTCTTGCTCGGCCAATTTACGCGCGGTGGTATCAGCACGAACGTTAAAACCAATGACTATGCCATTTGAAGCCATGGCCAAATTGATGTCGGATTCGTTCAAACCACCAACACCTTTGCCTATGACACGCACTTTAACATTATCATTCGATAATTTTTCAAGTGTATCGCTAAGTGCTTCAACAGAACCTTGAACATCGGCTTTTAAGACAATGCTTAAATTACGCACTGCGCCTTCTTCCATCCGTCCCATAAAGTTTTCGACTTTAAGGGCTTGTTGTTTGGCCAGACGACCTTCCCGTATTTTACTTTGTCTAAACGTGGCCAATTCTCTGGCTTTACGTTCATCATTCAAGACCACAACCGAATCACCGGCCTGCGGAATATTCGATAAGCCTAATACTTCTACAGGAATAGACGGACCAGCCGTTTCTACTGGTTTACCATTTTCATCTAACATGGCGCGAATGCGACCATATTCCATGCCGGTTAAAATAATGTCGCCTTTTTTAAGGGTGCCTACTTGAACCAAAATGGTGGCAACAGGACCTCTGCCCTTATCTAAACGAGATTCAATCACGGTGCCTTTAGCAGGACAGTCTTCTACTGCACGAAGATCCATCATTTCTGCTTGAAGCAAAATGGCTTCTAGTAAACTATCAATACCTAACCCGGATTTTGCAGAGACAGGTACAAACATGGTGTCACCACCCCAACTGTCTGCCACAACTTCGTGTTGAATGAGTTCTTGTTTTACTCTTTCAGGATCAGCTGATTCTTTATCCATTTTATTCACAGCAACAATCAGAGGCACTTTTGCCGCTTTTGCGTGCTGAATGGCTTCGATTGTTTGTGGCATCACGCCGTCATCTGACGCAACCACCAAGACAACGATATCGGTACACTTTGCGCCACGTGCTCGCATGGAACTGAAGGCCGCATGTCCTGGGGTATCTAAAAAGGTAATCATGCCTTTGGGGGTTTCAACATGGTAGGCGCCAATGTGCTGGGTTATTCCCCCTGCTTCACCACCGGCCACTCGTGTACGTCGAATATAATCGAGTAACGATGTTTTACCATGATCCACATGACCCATAATCGTGACTAACGGGGCCCGAGGTTTGGTTTCGCCATGATATTCAATGTTCACATAATCTTCAGGACTTAAATCATTTTTCGCCACAGGACGATGGCCTAATTCAGTGACCACTAAAATAGCCGTATCTTGATCTAAAGGTTGATTAATAGTCGCAATAACGCCCATTTTCATTAAGCATTTGATCACTTCACCTGCTTTCAAAGACATGCGTAAAGCTAATTCAGAGGCAGTAATGGTTTCAGGGACATTCACATCATACGTTTGAGGCTGAGTGGGTTTTTCAAAACCATGTTTAGGTGCCGATGAAGATTTAGGTCCTTTTCTGAACCTGTCTTTTCTTCTTCTTCTGGCGACATAGCCTTCTTCTTCTTCTTCATTATTGTCAGCCAAGGCAGCAGGTCGTCTGGTCAAAGATTTTACTTTTAATTTCTCTTTTTTGCTGTCTTTTACTTCTTTGCTTTCTTTGGCATCTTTACTTTCTTTTGTTTCTCTATCGTCCCTGCGAGGATGATGCGTTTCTTTGGTTTTTTCACGCTCACGAGGTTTGGCGGCTTCTTTGTCTTTGGATTTGTCTTTTAGAACAGGCTCAGGTTGTCCGTCTAATTCAGCAATGATAGGAGCTTCTGATTCAAGCTCTGCCACATCAGCAACTGCACTTGCCTGCTTTACTTCAGGTAATTCTTGAACGATTTCATGAACGATGTCTTCCGATTGGGAAGAAACAGCAGGTGCGCCAACAACAGCGCCTGGAAGCAATGCTTCAGATTGTGCATCTTCAGGCTTCAGTTCATCTTTTCCAACAGTACGTTTGATAAACTTACGACGTTGCTTGGTGACAACTGTGACAGTTTTTTGGTTCGCACGACCCGGTAAACGAACATTTAATTCGCTCACTTTTTCTCTGGTGACGGTAAATTGAGTTACCCCTGCAGGGTTAGTCTGGCCTTCACCATGATCGTTTTTCAACTTCTCTAAAAGTTTTTGTTTTTGATCTTCTGTGACGAGATGACTCATACCATCTTTGCAGTCTACTCCTGCCCCTTCCAGTTGCTTTATCAGCATCTCAGGGGTAATTTTTAGAGTATTCGCGTATTCTTTTACGGTTACTTCTGACATAAGGTCAGCCTCCCGGGTCTTACCACTATTCTGATTTTTCGAACCATTTTGCACGCGCAGCCATAATTAGCTTGCCTGCTTTTTCTTCAGTCATGCCCTCTAACTCTAACAAATCATCTACTGACTGTTCTGCTAGATCGTCTTGAGTGCATACCCCTTTGCTGGCAAGTTGATATGCCAACTGTTTATCAATGCCTTCAACAGCTAATAAATCTTCTTGTGGCTCATGTTCACCCACGCGTTCTTCCTCTTGAATGGCTTGTGTTAACAAAGCATCTTTTGCTTTTTCTCTTAATTTTTCCACTTGATCTTTTTCCAGGCCTTCTAATGAGAGTAATTCTTGAATCGGGATATAAGCAATTTCTTCTAAACTTGTGAACCCTGCTTCAATTAAAGCAATCGCAACGTCTTCCGTTGCATCAAGTTGCTGTTGAAAAAGTGCTAATAACCGCTGATTTTCTTGTTCTTCTCTTTCTTGAGATTCTTTTTCAGTGATGACGTTTAATGTCCAGCCTGTTAACTGCGCTGCCAGTTTAACGTTTTGACCGCCTCTCCCAATCGCTTGAGCCAATTGTTCTTCTGAAACAATCACATCCATCGTACTGGTTTCATCATCGACGACAATCGACATGACTTCAGCAGGCGAAATAGAATTAATAACAAATTGTGCTGGGTTTTCATCCCACAACACAATATCAATGCGCTCACCGCCAAGCTCGTTAGAAACGGCTTGTACTCTAGAGCCACGCATTCCTACGCAAGCACCAACGGGATCAATTCTGTTGTCTTTGGCCAATACGGCGATTTTCGCACGCAAACCAGGGTCTCTGGCTGCACCTTTAATTTCAATAGAACCATCACCAATTTCTGGGACTTCAATTTTAAATAATTCAACCAACATTTCAGGACAAGCACGGCTCACAAATAATTGAGGCCCTCTTTGCTCTGTTTTCACGTCCATCAGATACGCACGAACGCGGTCACCAATACGAACTTGTTCACGTGGCAACATTTCTGAACGAGGCAACAGCGCTTCAGCATTGTTACCAAATTCAATTACCGCATTTTCACGCGTCACTTTTCTGACCGTACCAGACAATAATTGTCCAATATTGGCCTTAAATTCTTCGGCGACTTTGTCACGCTTAGCGGTTCTTAATCTTTGTAAAATAACCTGTTTTGCGGTTTGTGCCGCAATACGTCCGAAATCGATCGATTCAATCGCCGACTCAACATGTTCGCCTAACACGGCATCAGGGTACGTGACCAACGCTTGTTCTAAGGTCAAATGACGATTAGGGTAAAGCTGCGCCTCAAGACCTTCTTCTGCCAAATCTTCGCTAATTTTGGCTAAAATAGAATCATCTACCACTAACCAACGACGATAGGTTTGGTAATCGCCCGTTTTTCTATCAATTTCTACGCGTACATCCCAATCATGGCCATATTTCTTTTTGGTTGCGGTTTCAAGCGCAACTTCTAAGGCTTCAAAAATGACCTCTTTGGGGATGTCTTTTTCATTAGACACAGCATCTACAATTAATCTAATTTCAGAGTTCATTGGCGTTGCCTCGCTTACGATCTTTTCTTAAACTTTTGCTCAAACTTTTATTCAAAATGTTTTCTGATTCACAGAGTTTTGCTTTGATGACTGCATCCGCATCAATCACCAACTCTTCAGTTTTTGTCTTATCATCTTTTTCTATTTGCAGGGTCAGTTGATTTTCATCTGCCTTAAGCAACAACCCTTTAAAATTTTTCCTGCCTTCAATCGGATTTTTTAACTGAAGGGCCACTCGCTTACCCACTTGCGCCATAATTTGCGCTTGTGTAAACAAAGGCCTATCTATGCCAGGAGAAGAAACTTCTAGTACATAAGCACTTTCAGTTAATACGCCTTCTACATCTAACACGGCACTCATGCGACGACTTAAAGTAGCACACTCATCTAAATTAATAGGCATGCCCGGTTTATCTACGTACACAATCAAACGATGACGATATCCGCCCTGGTTGAGTTCAGCCCCAACAAATTCAAATCCTTCGGATTCGATGATGGGTTGAACTAATTCGTTAATTTTTTGTAACTTCACGTATCATCTCAATTAATCTACCGCCAATAAAAAAGCCCCAAAAGGGGCTTTCATTTTTTTGCCAGACTTGGCCTAATTTTGGTTGCGGGGGCAGGATTTGAACCTACGACCTTCGGGTTATGAGCCCGACGAGCTGCCAGACTGCTCCACCCCGCGTCAGAGTGTGAGTATATTACCTATTTGATTACCGAACTGCAAGTGATTTATTACACTTTATTATCTGGCTCTCTTTGTCGTCCTTTCTTAAGATATATATTGCCATTCCGTGGCAATATTTAGGAAAAATGCCACATAAACCTAAAATTAAGTAATTTAACTTAGTTTATTTTGTTTTTAAAAAAGCGCTTCCCCAAGGGCATAACCGCATATCGCCAAAATCGGACCGGGAAACACCCCAAATAATAAAATAGCCAGGCCATTTATCGATATCATGCTTCGCGTTTCAATCATCCCCATTGTTGGCTTTAAAGCAAACACCGCGTCACTGGGCTCATCAAAATACATGAGCTTAATCACGCGCAGATAATAAAACGCCCCAATCACAGAGAAAATCACCGCAATCGCAGCCAGTTCTATCCAACCTGCGTCTATCAAACTCGTTAGAATCAAAAATTTAGCATAAAAACCTGCAGTGGGTGGTACTCCAGCTAATGAAAACATCACCAACATCATCATCAAAGCCAACCAAGGGCTTTGTTTTGCTAAGCCTTTAAAGTCTTTTAAATTTTCAAATTCAAAGCCTTTGTAGCTGAGATAAGTGATCAACCCAAACGCACAAGCATTCACTAAAGCATAAATTAAGGTGTAATACAGGGCATTGCCATAGCCTACTTCAGGACCAGCAATAAAGCCCAGCATAATAAAGCCCACATGCGAAATAGTAGAATAAGCGAGCATGCGTTTTAAATTCGTTTGGGCAATGGCCACAATATTACCAATCGCCAAAGATAAGATAGCCAAGATAGCAATATACGTTACCCATATGGTATCTAAGTGCACAAACCCTTCTGCAAACAAACGATAAATCATCCCAAAGGCAGCAATCTTAGGAGCTGTCCCCACCAACAACGTCACCGAAGTGGGTGCGCCTTGATACACATCGGGGATCCACATATGAAAAGGCACTAAGCCAAATTTAAAGGCGACACCCGCCAACATGAATACCAAGCCAAATAACGCGAGCTGGTTATCCCCATTGAGTAACTTGAGTGCAATTTCATCGAGTCTTATTACGCCCGTTAGGCCATAGATCAGTGACATGCCGTATAACAACATACCTGAAGCAATGGCACCCATAATAAAATATTTAATGCCCGCTTCGACACTTTGTTGATTGTCGCGCTGCATTGCGACCAACGCATATAAAGGCAAAGACAACAGCTCTAAGCCAAGATAAACCATTAATAAAGTATTGGCTGAAACCAGTAATAACATGCCTAAGCCAGACATCATCAATAAAACATGATATTCGCCGCGAGGAAAGGCCCTGTCTCTGATATAGGCTCGGCTATAAATCACCACCATAAATAAAACAACCAAACCGGTTGCTTTGAGCACTTGAGATAAATTATCGACTATGAAATGACCATCAAAAAACAGCCCTGCAACAGGAACACGAATCGCCAAATAGGCGGTGACCAATAAGGTGAACAACGTTAAAAAATAGGTTAAGCCTTTGTGTTTATCTTTTAAAAACACATCGACAACTAAGATCCCTAACGCTAAGATGGCTAACACCATTTCAGGTAAACAAGCTAAATACATATTCATGTGCATTGATCAGCTTCTCTCGTCCAATTTTGATACCATGTACTCACTGACTAATGACTCTGCAGTTGCAGCCGTCATATCGAATAATGGTTTAGGATATACGCCAAAACCAATTACCAATAAAGCCAATACCACTAAATAGCTTTTTTCTCTCAAAGAAATATCTTGCAACATGGCCACATGTTGATTCGACACTTCACCATATATCACCCGCTTTACAAGCCAAAGTGAATAGGCCGCGCCTAAAATCAATGTCGTGGCAGCAAAAAAGGCATACCAAACATTCGCTTTCCAGCTGCTTATCACCACTAAAAATTCACCAATAAAGCCTGATGTGCCCGGTAACCCTGCATTAGCTAAGGCAAACAACACAAAAAAAGCAGAAAAAATAGGCATTTTGTTTATCACACCGCCGTAATCACTGATGTTACGTGTGTGCATACGATCGTATAAAACACCAATACAGAAAAACAAGGCACCTGAAATAAAGCCGTGTGAAATCATTTGCACATAAGCGCCATTAATGCCCATCACGGCCATATTATGGCTGGCTTCTGTTTGCATATCGATAAGCCCGAAGCTCATGAATATACCCAAAGTCACAAACCCCATATGAGCCACAGAAGAATAAGCAATCAACCGTTTCATGTCTTTTTGTACAATTGTCACTAAGCCAATATACACCACGGCAATAAGCGACGCGGCAATGACTATCCAGCCATATTCTCTGGCTGCATCTGGCACGATAGGTAAAATAAATCTTAAAAAGCCGTAGGCACCCATTTTTAATAAAATGGCCGCTAAAATAACTGAACCACCTGTGGGGGCTTCAGTATGGGCATCGGGCAACCAAGTATGAACGGGAAACATCGGTACTTTTACGGCAAAAGCCAGTAAAAAAGCCAATAAAATCCATTTTTGTTGGTCAAAAGTAAGGGGTAGGAACTGGAAAGTGGTGATGGCAAAAGGATCTTCCACCCCTGCCTGACGCGCTTGATAGTTTAAGTAAATTAACGCAATTAATAAGAATACCGAGCCCAAAAAAGTATATAAGAAAAACTTAATGGTGGCATACACTCTGTTCTGACCACCCCATATCCCAATGATTAAAAACATGGGGATGAGCATGCCTTCCCAAAAAATATAAAATAAAATGGAATCTAAGGCAGAAAAAACGCCAACAACGAGCCCTTGCATCACCAGAAAAGCACACAAATAATGGGCGATGCTGTTCTTAACATTATGCCAGGCCGAAATGATAACCAAAGGCGTAAATAAGCAGGTTAAAATAATTAAAGGCAGCGCAAAGCCATCGACACCCAGCGCATATTGAATATGCAAAGAAGGCAACCACTCTAATTTTTCAACAAATTGAAAATCTGCCAAGCTGTTGTCGAATTGATGCCATACCAATAGGCTCAGTAAAAAACAGCCTACAGATACCCCTAGCGCAGCCCATTTTACTAAAAGCGGTTTTTTATCTCCGCCTAAAACAAAAAGTAAAGCACCCGCAAAAATGGGCACCCAAATTAGCATCGATAACATTATTTTTCCAAACCTATTATCTTAAAATTTATAACAACACATTTTTTAATAACATTAGGGCTAACAACCCTAATATCATGGCAAAAGCATAATGATAGATATAACCCGATTGAATATGGCGAACAAATTTAGAGGTGGTCGCAACCACTCTCGCCGATCCATTTACCATCACCCCATCAATCAGCATTCTATCGCCAACCTTCCAGAATACCCACCCCACAATACGCACAAAAGGCGCAAGTAAATATTGGTTAAATAAATCAAACCCATATTTATGATTTAGGATTTGATACACCACCAATAATTTAGACTGAACGAATGCCGGGAATTTTGGAAACTGTACATACGCTAACCAAGCTGTAACGGCGCCCGCAAGCGCTAAGAATACCGGTAAGCTCATTAGCCCATGCAACGCCATAGATACGGGACCATGAAAATGCTGTTGAATATGGTCCATGCTTGGATGCAAAGCCGAATTAATCACAATGCTATTTTTAAACATACCCATCACAATAGGCTCAAGTAACACATACCCCAATATCACTGACGGAATCGCTAATAAAACCAAAGGCAACCACACCACCCAACTAGGCTCATGCACATGCGACTCGGTTTCTTTGTCCATTCTGGGTTGCGTGTGAAACACAACAAATAACAACCTAAAGCTATATAGTGCCGTCACAAATACACTCAGTAAAACCGCATAGTAGGCAAATGTAGAACCGGGTAAAGAAGATAAACCCACGGCTTCTATGATCAAGTCTTTAGAGTAAAAGCCCGAGAAGAACGGGAAGCCCATTAAGGCCAACGTGCCCAATAACATGGTGGCATAAGTAATCGGCAGTTTTTTACGCAACCCACCCATTTTCCAAATATCTTGCTCATGGTGCATGGCCATAATGACCGAGCCCGCCCCTAAAAATAAGAGGGCTTTAAAAAAGGCGTGGGTCACTAAATGAAACATGGCCACAGGATAGGCCGAAGCGCCCAGCGCAACGGTCATGTAACCCAGCTGCGACAAAGTAGAATAGGCAATGATGCGTTTAATGTCATTTTGAATAATACCGAGCAATCCCATAAAAAAGCAGGTGATTGCCCCAATACACATGACTACGCTTAAAGCCACATCACTTAATTCAAATAACGGTGACATTCTGGCCACCATAAAAATACCCGCCGTAACCATGGTCGCCGCATGGATTAAAGCCGAGATGGGTGTGGGGCCTTCCATAGAATCGGGCAACCAAACATGTAAAGGTACTTGGGCTGATTTACCCATTGCGCCAATAAACAATAAAATACAAATAACCGTAATCGCCGACCAACCGACCGTTTGCCAGCTAAATAAAGTGATCATAGGGTGAGTGGCGGCAACGGTATTCACCTGATTGAAAACAACCTGATAATCTAAGCTATTAAATAGCCATAGCACGCCCGCTATGCCGAGCAAGAAACCAAAATCCCCTACTCTGTTCACTAAAAAAGCTTTTAAATTAGCAAAAATCGCTGTTTCGCGTTTATACCAAAAGCCAATTAACAAATAAGAGGCAACGCCCACTGCTTCCCAGCCGAAAAATAACTGCATAAAGTTATTAGACAAAACTAACATGAGCATCGAAAAAGTAAAAAAGGCGATGTAGCTAAAAAAGCGCTGATAACCCGGATCTTCTTCCATATACCCAATGGTATAAATATGCACCATCCAAGAAACGAACGTGACAACCAATAACATGGTGATAGACAATTGATCTAAATAAAAACCGACCCGAATGGGCACATCGGCAATATTTGCCCACATATACCAAGTCAAATCTAAGGGCATAGCAAAAGCCCCATCAATAAATCCTTGTTTCGCTATCAGCAAAGACAAGAAAAAAGAGGCGGCAACCATGCACACCGTTAAACGATGGGTGTTTTTTCTACCAATGTGTTTACCAAATAGCCCAGCAATGACTGCGCCAAATAACGGTAACCCAACAATACCTATACATTCATATAAAACGGTTTGACCCACGTTACTGTCCTCGTGACTAGCCTTTTAAATAATCTAATTCTGCTACATTAATCGTTTTCTTGGTTCTAAATAGCATCACCAAAATCGCCAAACCAATGGCCGACTCTGCTGCTGCTACCGTTAGAATAAAAAAGACAAATATTTCACCTGACATGTCGCCCAAAAATCTCGAATAGGCAATAAAATTGGTATTCACTGCCAACAACATCAACTCGACACACATCAATAATAAAATCACATTTTTACGATTAATAAAAATGCCCGCCATGGAAATCGAAAACAAAATGGCCGAAAAAATAAGATAATGATTTAAGGTAATTGCCTGCAACATGGTTATTTTCCAACCGATATGATTTTAAGACGATTTGCTTTAGTGGCCAATATCTGTTCGCTTGGGTGCGGCGATTTTGCTTCTCGGCGACCTCTAAACGTTAGCCCAATGGCGGCAATAATCGCCACGGTTAATAACAAGCCCGCGACTTCAAATGGCAATAAATATTCGGTATACAATAAATATCCTAAGGCCTTTACATTGCTGTAATCTGCCAACACAGGGGGCAAACCAGGAGAAATCACCTTGTCTTTAATAAACGCAAAAATTAATACGGCCACAAACGTAAGCGCCACCAAAATGGCTAACGGAAAATAACGAACCAATTTTTGTTTATTGGCGTTTAGCTCCACATCGAGCATCATCACCACAAACAAAAAGAGCACCATCACTGCACCCACATAAACCAGCACTAACGTAATGGCCAAAAATTCAGCTTGCGCCAATAACCATAAGCCACTAGCAGCAACAAAACTTAAGACCAAAAACAAAGCCGAATGCACTGAGTTTTTAGATAAAATAACCATGAGGCTTGCCACAATGGCTAAGCTCCCAAATGCATAAAACATCACCGTATGAATCAATTCGCCTAATTCCATCGTTTTATCGCCCTATCGGTATGGTGCATCTTCTGCACGTTCTGCTGCAATTTTTTCTTCGTATTTATCGCCAATGGCCAATAATAAGTTTTTATCTAAAATATTTTGACCACGGGCTAAAATCGCAAACTCAGATTCACTGGTTTCAACAATCGAATCCACGGGGCAAGATTCTTCACAAAAACCGCAATAAATGCATTTGAATAAATCAATTTCATAGCGCGTGGTTCTTCTCGAGCCATCTGCTCTTTGTTCTGATTCAATGGTAATCGCTAAAGCAGGACACACCGCTTCGCATAATTTACAGGCAATGCAACGCTCTTCGCCATTAGGATAACGTCTTAGTGCGTGCACGCCTCTAAAGCGGGCTGACTTTGGTGTCTTTTCTTCAGGATATTGAACGGTAATTTTACGCGTAAATAAATGTTTACCCGTTTGTTTTAAACCAAGAATCAATTCAAACAAAGTAAAACTTTTAATGAGTTGTTTGAGCTTTGCTAACATGTACATTCCTCTAGGCAAACCAAGGGTTCACGTGAAACTTAACCATTAAACCCACTACCACTATCCACACGAGGGTAATCGGAATAAATACTTTCCAGACCAAACGCATGATTTGATCATAACGATATCTGGGGAAGGTTGCCCTAAACCATAAATAAAGAAACAAAAATAAACTGGTTTTTAAGGCAAACCAAATTAAGCCGGGCACCCCAGCAAAAAATGGGCCGACAACCGGTATGCCATCAAAAGGCGATAACCAACCCCCTAAGAACATAATGGCCGCCAAAGCAGATACCAAAATCATGTTGGCATATTCAGCTAAAAAGAAAATGGCAAACGGCATACTGGCATATTCAACATGAAAGCCTGCCACAATTTCAGATTCGCCTTCGGCTACGTCAAACGGTGCACGATTGGTTTCAGCCACGGCCGATATCCAATAAATAATAAATAAGGGGAAAAGCGGCAACCAATACCAGTGTAATATGCCGCCTTGTTGCGCTAGCACGATGGCACTTAAATTCATGCTGCCGGAAGCCATTAATACGCCCACAAAAGTAAACCCCATGGCGATTTCATAAGAAACCACTTGGGCAGCAGATCGCATGGCGCCTAAAAAAGCATATTTAGAATTCGATGCCCAACCGGCAATGATAATCCCATAAACCGCCATCGAGGTTAGGGCTAATAAAAATAATAAGCCCGCATTCACATCCGCTAATACCCAATTTTCGCTAAACGGAATGACCGCCCAAGCAGCCAACGCAGGAGCAAAACTTAAAATTGGCGCAATAATATATAAATACCGATTGGATTGTGCCGGAATAATCATTTCTTTAAATAATAATTTAACGGCATCGGCAATAGGTTGTAATAATCCTAATGGGCCTACCCGATTGGGGCCAATTCTGTCTTGCAAGTAGGCAATCACTTTGCGTTCTGCCAAAGTGAGGTAGGCAACCGCAAGCATCAAAGGCAGCACAATGATCATGATTTGAATCAACATCGTTAATAACTGTGCCAACCAGGGGGTGAGGTAAGCCTCAAGAAAATCAAAGGTCATCATTTTATTCTGGCCCTTACACTATATTGCTATCAACAGGTTGAACATCGACCCATTCACCATTACCGCCCAGCATAGCCAACTCGCTTATACCGTGATACGCAAGCACAACCCCATTAGGCAAGTTATTGGCTATTTTCAATCGAAGCGCATGGCTGGTTTTATTTGAACCAGATTGAATTAATTGAACAGGATGGCCATCGAACAACTCCCGTTTATCTGCTTCTTGTTTGTTAAGATAAACCACTTCAGTTTGTTGATTATCCGCTGTTTTTTGTAATGCGGCTGCTCTTCTGACCACATTATCTACTTGATATAAGCCAATTGGAGCGATTCTCATTAGTGCGTTACTTGAAGGTGGAGTCTTAGATAAATTTAATTTAAGCGGCACGTAATCTGCATGATACAAACTTTTGCCTGGCTTGTTCGCAAATTGTGTTTTCGCTTCGGTTAACACTTCATGAGCGGTTTGATATTCAAAACCGTCTAATTTAAATAAATTGCCTAACACCCTTAATACTTTCCAACCCGGTCTGGCTTCGCCAAGCGGGGTAACCGCAGCATCGACCGTTTGCCATTGGCTTAAGCCATTGACATAGGTTCCAGCCGTTTCTGAAAACGGCACAATAGGCAATAACACCGTCGCATATTGCTTTAAGGTTTCTGATAAATAAGGCGTAAAGGCAATCACACTTTCAGCCTGACTCAACGCATGTTTGGCATTCCCTGGATGAGGGCAATCGATTTCAGGATCGAGTTGATACAATAAATAGGTTTTTAAAGGTTCCGCAAACATTTGATGGGCGCTTAAACCAGTGGGTTCGGGAATACTTCCTGCAATATAAGCCCCAGCGCTGTTACCACCATGAGATAACAAACCAAAACTTGCTTGGGTTTGTTTAGCCCATTCAGTGGCTAAAAAATAAAGTTCATCAAAATGAGGATGCGCAATCGCCAATGGTCCTAAAAAGATCGATTTTTTACCCGGCTGGGCAAGTATGTCTGCCACCGCTTGTTCTTGCTCTGTTGTGTTTATTTCAGATAGCAACGCCGCGTGTTTATTCATACCTGATGCTTTTAAGACACCGGCCAATGATTGGATCATGTCGCCGTGCGAAGAAACCACATCGTGAGTTAACGCAAATTGAGTGGCAAAGTGCATCGGATTAACCGCAATGATTTTAGCGCCCTTTTTGGCTGCTTTGACAAGACGATGCGCTAAAAGTGGCACATCTTTATGAATATGGGTGCCGATGAGCACAATCACATCGCTTTGTTCTAATTCTTCTAATGACACCCCAAGGCTAGGATAAGAGGGTAAACTAGACTCATTTTTGTTATTTTGTTGGAAAATTCGATGATCGATGTTGCCAATTTGATGATCGCGACAAAACTTTTGTAACAAATAATGTTCTTCTAGGCTCGCATTCGGTGAAATTAATGCCCCAATTTGATTAGGCCCTTGCTCGTGCAACGTTTTTTGTATTTGCTCCAGTGCTACCGTGAGGGCTTTATGCCAATCGACTTCAGTCCATTCGCCCGATGCAGATTTGATCATCGGTTTTTGCAATCTGTCTGGGCTGTTTAGTCCTTCATAGCTATATCTGTCTCTGTCTGACAGCCACACTTCGTTCAATTGTTCATTTTCTCTGGGTACCGCACGCATAATTTTATTACGCCAAGCATGCAGATATAAATTAGAGCCTAATATATCGTGTACAGAGATATTATTGGATTGCGTGAGTTCCCAGGCGCGCGCTTGAAATCTAAAGGGTTTAGAAGTGAGGGCACCCACAGGGCATAAATCAATAATATTACCCGATAATTCAGAATCGATACTGTGTTCGATATAGGTGCCAATTTGCGTAAATTCGCCGCGACCTGTTGCGCCCATTTCACGAATATTGGCCACGTCTTGGCCAAAGCGCACACAGCGCGTACAGTGAATGCAGCGCGTCATATCGGTGGCGATTAATGGCCCTAAATTTTTGTCTTTAACAACACGTTTTGCTTCGGTATATCTTGAAATATCTTGACCAAATCCCATCGCGACATCTTGTAACTCGCATTGTCCGCCTTGATCGCAAATCGGGCAATCTAAGGGGTGATTGATCAATAAAAATTCCATCACCGATTTTTGTGCTTCAAGCGCTAAAGGCGAACGGGTTTGTACTTTCATGCCAGGCATCACAGGGGTTGCACAAGCTGGCAAGGGCTTAGGCGCTTTCTCTACTTCCACTAAGCACATGCGGCAATTGGCCGCGATAGGCAATTTTTTGTGATAACAAAATCTGGGAATACGAATACCCGCCTCATCGGCAACTTCAATGACCATCGCGCCTTTTTTCGCGCTTAAGGTTTGGCCATCTATTTCAATGCTGATTTCTTGACTATCGCTCATGCGTTGGCCGCCTTTATGTACGCTTCAAATTCAGGTCTAAAATGCTTTAAAAAACTAATCACGGGCATGGCCGCGGCATCCCCTAAAGCACAAATGGTTCTGCCCATAATGTTGGCGGCGACATCATCTAATTTTTCTAAATCTTCCCACTTGCCTTGCCCATCGCGAATACGTTTAAGCATGCGATATAACCAGCCTGTGCCTTCTCGACAAGGCGTGCATTGTCCACAAGATTCTTCGAAATAAAAATAAGCAATTCGCGTTAACGCTTTTACCATGCACGTGGTGTCGTCCATCACAATCACCGAACCCGCCCCTAACATGGAGCCTGCTTTAGTCAGGCTATCATAATCCATGGTGAGCTCAGACATAATGTGACCAGGTAAAACAGGAACAGATGAGCCACCTGGAATAACTGCTTTAAGCTTACGCCCTTTCCAAATGCCACCGGCTAATTCGAGTAAATCTTTAAAAGGTGTGCCCAAAGGTATTTCGTAATTGCCAGGTTTATTCACATGGCCTGAAATACTAAAAATTTTGGTGCCACCATTATTCGGTTTACCTATTTCTAAAAACCACTGGCCACCTTTTTCTAAAATCACAGGCACAGAGGCTAAACTCTCGGTGTTATTAATATTGGTCGGACGACCATATACCCCAAAATTGGCGGGGAATGGCGGTTTAAATCGGGGTAGCCCGCGTTTGCCTTCGATGGATTCCATTAGAGCTGTTTCTTCGCCGCAGATATAAGCGCCCGCGCCCAGTAAATTCACCACATCGAAATCCAGGCCAGAGCCTAAGATATTTTTACCCAAAAAGCCTTGTTCTATCGCTTCTTTTAGCGCTTGTTCCATACGTTCAAAAGGCTCAGTGTATTCGCCCCGCATGTAATTAAAGCCAACCGTTGCGCCGGTCACATAACCCGCAATCACCATGCCTTCTAATACTTGGTGTGGGTTATAACGCATGATGTCGCGATCTTTAAAAGTACCGGGCTCGCTCTCATCAGAATTACACACTAAATATTTTTGACCCGACAAATGTCTGGGCACAAAGCTCCACTTTAGGCCAGTGGGGAAACCCGCGCCGCCCCGGCCTCTCAGGGCCGATAATTTAAGCTCTTCAATGATTTTTTCTGGTGGAATTTTTTCTGCTAAGATTTTTTTTAAGCTGCTATACCCACCCAAGGCCAAATAATTTTCTAAGCTCCACGGCGTCGTATTATTTGTGGTGAGGGTTCTAAAGCAAACTTGATTTTGCGTAATATTATTTAACATGTGTGCCCCCAGCAGTAGGCTCAGCAAGACTGGCTAATAAATTATCTATTTTTTCGGGCGTGAGATTTTCATGATAAGTGGTGCCCACTTGCATCGCAGGTGCCCCGCCGCATGCCCCTAAACACTCCACTTCGAATAAACTAAATTGCCCATCAGCGGTGGTTTCACCAAAACCAATTTTTAATTTATTTTTTATATGGTCAGAAATTTCGTCTGAATTTCTGAGTAAACAAGAAATATTTGTACAGACATATAACCGGTTTTTGCCCACCGGTTTTAAATGAAACAAAGTATAAAAACTCGCGACTTCATAGACAGCGATTCGAGGCAAGTGCAAATAATCTGCTACCGCATTCATTAAATCTTCATCTAACCAGCCTTTATTTTGTTCTTGAGCTAGTTTTAGCGCAGGAATAACGGCCGAACGACGTTGATTTTCGGGGAATTTTTTTAACCACGCATCAATTTCTTGGCGCGTTTCTTTTGTTAATAAATCGGGGGCAGCAATATTCTTCATTACCTGTCAATCTCACCAAATACGATATCTTGTGTGCCTATAATCGCCACGACGTCCGCTAACATATGGCCTTTGGCCATTTCGTCTAACGAGGCTAAATGGGGGAAGCCCGGCGCGCGAACTTTTAATCGATAGGGCTTATTTGCGCCATCACTAACGAGATATACGCCAAATTCACCTTTAGGATGTTCAACCGCTGCATACGCTTCACCTGCTGGTACGGTGTAGCCTTCTGTAAATAATTTAAAATGATGGATTAAGGATTCCATGTCGTTTTTCATATCAACGCGTTTAGGCGGAACAACTTTAGCATCGGCTAACATCACTGGGCCAGGATTGGCTTTTAACCATTCTACGCATTGATTAATAATACGTGTCGATTGGCGCATTTCTTCAACACGAACCAAATACCTGTCATAACTGTCGCCATTGGTTCCAATGGGAATATCAAAATCCAGTTTGTCATACATGGCATAGGGTTGGAATTTACGTAAATCCCATAATATGCCCGAACCACGCAACATAGGCCCTGAAAACCCTAATTGTTTAGCGCGTTCAGGAGAAACCACGCCAATACCCACCGTACGTTGTTTCCAAATACGATTATCGGTTAATAAGGTTTCATATTCATCGATGCATTTTGGGAAACGAGCCGTAAAGTCTGCGATAAAATCTAATAACGAACCCGACCGTTGTTCATTTAATTTGGCCACTTGCTTCGCATTGTGCCAATTTGAGGGCTCGTAATGGGGCATTCTGTTGGGTAAATCTCGATATACCCCACCTGGTCGATAATAGGTTGCGTGCATTCTGGCGCCTGAAACGGCTTCGTAGCAATCCAGCAAATCTTCTCTTTCACGGAACGCATATAAAAATACAGTCATGGCGCCAATATCTAAAGCATGTGCGCCTAGCCACATTAAATGATTTAAAATGCGCGTGATTTCATCGAACATCGTGCGGATATATTGCGCACGTATAGGAGCTTGTATGCCCAATAATTTTTCTATGGCTAACACATAGCCGTGTTCGTTACACATCATCGAGACATAATCTAGCCTGTCCATGTAACCAATACTTTGATTAAATGGCTTAGTTTCAGCCAATTTTTCGGTGGCACGATGTAATAAGCCAATATGCGGATCGGCGCGTTGAATGACTTCACCGTCCATTTCTAAAATTAAGCGTAACACCCCATGCGCTGCCGGATGTTGAGGCCCAAAATTTAAGGTATAGTTGCGAATTTCTGCCATATTTTATTTCACTTTGCTTAATTCATACCGAGCATCATCGCGAATGGTTTTAGGCACCAATACCCGGGGTTCAATGTCGACGGGTTCATAAATTACGCGGCCCAATTTTTTGTCGTAGCGTACTTCCACATTGCCAGACACAGGAAAATCTTTTCTGAACGGGTGACCAATAAAACCATAATCGGTTAATATTCTGCGCAAATCAGGATGCCCTGAAAATAAGATGCCATATAAATCAAAGGCTTCGCGTTCGTACCAATTTGCCCCTGCCCAAATAGAAGTCACGGTATCAATAATCGGATTTTCGTTATCAACAAAAGATTTAACCCGCACACGGTGATTGTGCGTGATGGATAATAAATGATAAACCACCGCAAAACGCGGTTTTTCCCAGTTGGATTCCGGCACTTGCGTTTTAATGGGTTTTACACCGCGTTCAAATCCGGTGCGCGTGGCATTGATGGTGGTCCATTCATCCACCCCAAAATATAAATAATCGATGCCACATAAATCCATGAGTTCTTCGAATTTAAATTCGGGTTCATCTCTGAGGGCTAAACAAATAGATTTAATTTTGCTGGGATGTACTTCTAGGGTTATTTCGCCTATTTCTGACAAGACGGCTGTTTCCAATCCGTCGGTCTCAGTAAATCGAGTTGTGAGTTTTGAATATAATTGATCGATAGTTGTGCTCATTAACTCGCCCCTTACTCAACTGATTCAATTGCTGGACGAGCAATGGTATTGGTTCGTCGAATTTTATTTTGAAGCTGTAATATGCCATATAACAAGGCTTCGGCCGTTGGCGGACAACCCGGCACATAAACATCAACCGGCACGATGCGATCGCAGCCTCTTACCACTGAGTAAGAATAATGGTAGTAACCGCCCCCATTGGCACAAGATCCCATTGAAATCACCCATTTTGGATCGGTCATTTGATCGTAAACTTTTCTTAAAGCAGGTGCCATTTTATTACAGAGTGTGCCAGCGACTATCATCACGTCGCTTTGTCTTGGGCTTGGGCGAAACATGATCCCGAATCTGTCTAAATCGTAACGAGAAGCCCCTGCGTGCATCATTTCGACAGCACAACAAGCCAAACCAAATGTCATTGGCCACATAGAACCGGTGCGAGCCCAGTTAATTAGCTTATCTAAAGAAGTGGTAACAAAGCCCTGTTTTAGGACACCTTCTATTCCCATTCGAGTGCCCCTTTACGCCACACATATATAAAGCCAATGGTTAACTCTAGTAGGAAAATCATCATCGCGATAAATCCTGCCCAGCCAATACCGGCTAAGTTAACCGCCCAAGGAAATAAAAAGGCGACTTCAAGATCAAAAATAATAAATAAAATCGCCACGAGGTAAAACCTGACATCAAATTTCAGTCGTGCATCTTCGAAGGGTTCGAAACCACATTCGTATTGTGAAAGCTTTTCAGGATTTGGCCGATGAGGTGCAAGTAACCTCGAGGCCAATATAGGCACCAGACCAAAACTAATGGCCAGCACCATGAATACTAAAATAGGAAGATAGTTTTTTAACATAAGCTAGGCCTTATCTATTAAGCCACAAGGTATTATTTTATAGCCGCATTAGACTTGGTGCCGAAGGCCGGATTTGAACCGGCACGTCTTTCGACACTGCCCCCTCAAGACAGCGTGTCTACCAATTCCACCACTTCGGCAAGAATGCGCCTATTGTACTAGAAAGCACAAAAAGTAATAAGTATTTTATTCAGGTTTTTGAGTCGCCGGCAAGCTAGGTACATCGGGGTTAACTGGGACCACAGACTTCTGCTGAGGCACAGTGCCCAAATCTAACACCGTGCTTTTTTTGTTCGCTTGTACCGTTAAGTAAGTTAACGCCAAACAAATCAAGAAAAACAAAGTTGCTAGGATAGCTGTCGATTTCGTTAGAAATGTAGCTGAACCTTGACTGCCAAAAACCGTTTGTGAAGCACCGCTACCAAAAGCAGCGCCAGCTTCTGCGCCTTTACCCTGCTGGATAACCACCAGGCCAATTAAAATGACACAGATAAAGAGATGAATAGTAACTAAAATTTGATACATAACTCACATTAACCTTAATTCGTATGAGGCATTTTAGCAGCCTCGCCTATACCAAGGAAGTCTTTTGCGTCTAAAGAAGCGCCTCCGACTAAAGCCCCATCAATATCAGGCATAACAAATAAACTAGCTGCGTTACTAGCTTTTACGCTACCGCCATATAAAATCATCATTTTTCTGGCAATTTCTTTGGGCAATTTAGAAATTAATAAAGTTCGAATAGCCGCATGCACTTCTTGGGCTTGTTCTGGGCTAGCCGTTTTACCCGTGCCAATGGCCCAAATAGGTTCATAAGCGATGACACCCTCTGCAAATTTTTCTGCGCCAACAATATCTATTACTGCGTTGAGTTGGCCTAAAATGATTTTTTCGGTTTGATTCGCTTCTCGAGCCTCTAGGCTTTCACCCACACATAATATCGGCGTAATATTTTGGGCTAAGGCAGCCAAAAATTTTCTGGCGATCATTTCATCGGTTTCACCACAATATTGTCTGCGTTCTGAGTGTCCAATGATCACATAGTCACAACCAATGTCTTTGAGCATTTCAGCAGCCACTTGGCCTGTATAAGCACCGTTGGCATATTCACTGACATCTTGGGCGCCCAGTTTAACTACGCTTTTATTAATGACTTTATTTAATTCTTGTAAATAAACAGCAGGAGGACATATAACATAATGCGGGCTTATTTTATCCCCTGGCGCAGGAGAGTTATGTGTGATTATTTTATCAACTAACTCTAGACTTGACTGCATAGAGCCATTCATTTTCCAATTGCCGACAATTAATTTATGTTTCATGTTTCTGCTTATATATAAGTATTAAAAAAGTGAATAACTTTAAGTGAGTTGGATTTTATATGGAAAAGGGGGGAGATGCTAGCAGAAGGATTTGTCATGCCAGCGTAGGCTGGCATCCAGTACAAAAAACCCGTGCAACCCCCCCTCTTTCTCCCTAAAAAAACAAGCCCATCTGCCAAAAATAACTGCTCATCTTATAGCTCCTCAAAATCAATTTACCCAACCAACTTTTTTGGTTTATATTGCCCTATCACATTTTTATATAAATAAAAGAAATAGCAAAAAAATATACTCATCAGGAATTAGTGAATCAACAAAATATACCTGAAAGTGTCATTGAAAGCGTGGAAGCAAGCAGAAAATATCTTCCATTGTAGTTTGACAGTTTGTGAGTGCCAATCCCTAGAGTGCGGCCTCACCCTTCATTTGAATTTAATTCATTCATATCTACCATATCCGTATTCCGCCCCACCCGTTTTAAATCCCGCCAGGCTGCTTGTTTAGTGGCAATGCGTAAGGGCCGATTTTTTACGGTAATAATATTTTTAATAATATCGGCTTTTGGTCGTTTTGTGTGTGTAAATTCAATCACACCATAAGCGGTTTTGATGAGCCCCTCACGCCCAGTGGTCATCACCGTAATTCTATCCATCGGAATTTGAGAAATCACGCCATATTCAGACAAAATAGATTCTAGGCTAACATAATTATACTCCCCTGCTCGCAAAGCCTTAGCAATATGTTCAATGGTATACCCATCAAATGAAGTAGCATAAGGGTTCACGTAAATGCCTTTAACCGCTCTGATTAACAACTTGTCTTTTACTAATCGATTAATGCCCTCAATGAGCGTTTTGGGTTTATCTTTAGGAAAAAGCTTGTGAAGCTCATGTTTTGTGAATACATATTTACCTTGTTTATCCCAGGCTCTTAAAAGATGAATTGCTTCTAACCTGTTCATAGTTGAGCGCCACATTCTTTAAATGTTTCACTGGTTTCACGTAACAACAAATGCAAAAATTTTTCACTTGACAGCGTTTTTGTCTGAACATCGTCTGCTAAGAAACGCGACATTTGTTTTTTAAACTCAAGGCTAAAAATAATGTCTTTTAATCGTAGAATCATCTCATTCAGTTTTTGAGAGTAATTTTTTACATGATAATCTTTTAATTTATTTTTGACTAAATCCATCTTTAATTTAGCCCCTTTTTGTTTCAGCCAATGCAAATCCCAAATGTCACGATAACGTACATACGCTTCGCATGCTACAAAAGCAACCATTTTATCGGCAAAAATTTCGTCTACCGTTTCGGTCATCACGATGGTGTTTCTATAATTATCTGGTAAAAAATCGTAGTTATGCACTAATTGCCTCGCTTCACTAGTGTAAGCAGGAATATTCGCCACTTCAATCTTGATCATTTGTTTAGGGAGATCTTTGCGTTCGGGATGCGTCATGACCCGAATTTGCCATTTATTTACTTTAATGTTTTTATTTTCAGGTTCTTGTAATAAATCTTTAGGCTCTTTAATGCTGATTTCTAAGCCATAACGTGTAACTAGATATTCTTCGAGACAGTTTTTCATCAAAATCAAATCTTTAATATCAAAATTTACTCCCCCGGCAAAATCCAGATCTTCACTAAAGCGAGCGGCGCCATAACATAATCGAAGCGAAGTTCCGCCTTGAAAAATTAACTTATCCAGTAAATTCGCCTTATCTAAGGCAAATAAAATATCGTAATGTAAAAGCTCTTTTTCAATTACCGGCCTCATATGCGAACGACCTGGCTCTCGCATGGCGAGTTCTACCAACGTTAAAAAGTAGTTAGACTCAGTTTGGTTCATAGGGCCTCATATAAGTATACGTTTATACTATATTAATATAGCATTATTATATATTTATTGTAAATAAGCATACACAAATACTATTTTTTATTAGCAATAATGTATACTTAACTATTTGTCGGCATAGCTAACCTTTAGTGATTCTAATCGGGTATTAAGCCTTCAATTTAGAACGGGACGGCACGGAGGCCGTCCCCTACAAAATACCCGTGCAACACCCCTCTTTCCCCCTAAAAAACAAGCCAATCTGCCAAAAATAACTGCTCATCTTACTGTTAATCAAATATTGTTTACTTCATCAGTTACCTTAGTTTATTTTGCCCTATCACCTTTTTTTT
>CADEEZ010000004.1:98581-204852 GCA_902826485.1 uncultured Gammaproteobacteria bacterium | reverse complement strand
TTGGCTGAACCACGCAAGTCTTGATTCGATATCACCCCATTTTGGAAAATAAAATTACCCGTTAATTGGTCAAAGGGGGTTTTTTTATTGTCGGTTACTTGCGTGTCAGCGGGTAATTTTTTAGCTAAAATTTGCGCTTTGTTCAAATAATAATCAATATCCAGTCCATGTAGCGCCCCTTGGCGAATGTCAACAAAAACAGGGCCACTTAAATTCCGCTTGATTTCAGCCGCATTATTTCCCGCGGTAGTTAAATTAAGCGTTGCATTTGTGCTGCCTGAAATTTTATTAATATTTTTAAGGGACATCAGCAAAGCCTGAATATCCACTTGGTTAAATTTGCCATTCACTTGATATTGGTTTTGTTGTGTAAACGTGATTTTACTGCTGCCTTGAAAACTGCCTTTATATAAATTGGCTTTTAGACTAGATAAATTTAATATCTGATTACTAAATGTGCCGCTGGTTTGAATATGATTGAGGGCTAAATGCGCATCAGGTAAATATTTATCAAGCTGTAACACATTCAAACCCAGATCAAAACGCGCTGATAACCCTTTGGCAAAATCGATGTTAGCCGAGCCTTTGGCAATTGAATCATTAAATTTTAAAGTGATATTGTTTAGATTAAAGGTTTGATTTTTCCAGTCTGCTTTTAAAGCACCTGCCAAAACACTGGTTAATTTTCCGCCAGGCAGTTTTGGGCTGGTAATGGTGCTGCTCAAAGAAAGGGGGCTCAATTCCAACTTGCTTTCTTTAGGATTAAATAACATTTTTCCTTGATAAGCCATGCTTGTATGGGTATTACCCGCAACGAAAATAAAGTTACCCTTGATAGCAGTTAAAGTATTTGTGCCGAATTTTTCGGTATAAAAACTGGCCTTCTTAAGATGGTATTCTTTGTTTGCCGTTTTATCTTGATAGAGTATTTCTGCATTTTCAAGCATTGTTTCCAGTAGCTTAACTTTAAATTTGCCTTTTGAGAGGTCTCCGTTTTCTTCTTCTCCTTCAACTTCTTCCGATTCTTTTTTATTTTCTGAAGGCGTATTGAAATTGGTGACTAAGTCCGACCAGTTATCAAGATTAGGTGCCAAGCGCGTTAACTTCAGTTTGACGCCTTCTAATTCCAATTGTTCAATATTCATTTTTCCCTTTAATAAGGGCAATAATTCAATTTTTAATCTGGCGGTATTAACGTAGGCAAAATCGTTGTTTTTTAAGTCGCCAAATGAATCGGGATTTTTTAGATGAGTTTGATTAAGTTTAATGGCAATAGTGGGATAAAGTTGTAATGAAAAATCGCCATCGACAATTAATTTTCTGCCCAGCTTTTGTTCGGCGAGGTGTACCAGTTGGGGTTTAAAATGATTGGCGTCGACAAGAAATAGCGCTGCTATCCCCGCAATAATAATGCCCGGAATAATAATGGCCACTAAGATTAAGAGCAATTTTAGGATTTTTTTCATGAAGCGCATACGTGCCATCCCTAGCGTAAGTAAATCTCAAATATTAAGTTATAGGGCCTAAGTTAACCTAGATAGGGGATGGGATGCAATCGAGAGACGGACTATGGTAAAATAAATTAATTAATGAGCTGACTAAAATCAATAACTTAGGACAATCAATATTTTTATGGCTGAAGTGATTACGCTCGAGGGTCGTCACCCTCGAACCATTCGAAGTTTTGTAAAAAGAGGGGGTCGTATCCCGCCCGGGGCCAAAAAAGGCCTCGAAGAAGCATGGCAGGCGTATGGCATAGAATTAGACAGCTATGACCCAAATACGGCCGAGTTAGATTTTAAGACATTATTCTCAACTTCTCAGCCTGTGGTTTTAGAAATTGGCTTTGGCATGGGGCATTCGTTATTGGCAATGGCCCAGGCGAACCCAGATATCAATTATATTGGGGTAGAAGTGCATGAGCCAGGCATTGCTCGGGTGGTTAAAACCGCAGCTGAACTGGGATTAAGCAATATTAAGATTGCTCGGGTAGATGCGGTCTGGATGTTGCAAAAAGTGGTAGCAGATCAGAGCTTACTCGGGGTACAGATTTTTTTCCCCGATCCTTGGCATAAAAAGCGTCATGAAAAACGACGGTTAATTAACCAAGAATTAATAAGTTTATTAACTAAGAAACTTGTTGGTCACGGCTGGATTCATATAGCAACTGATTGGGTGCCATATGCAGAACAGGTCGTGAGCTTGTTTGCTGCTAACCCTTCTTTTGAGGCGATTACTGGGACAGCCTCTGATTTACAAGGCGAGCGACCTCAAACCAAGTTTGAGCGACGTGGTATACGGCTAGGGCATGAAGTGCGGGACTTAAAGTATCGGAAAATTTAAAGCATACTGTAAATTCCCCCGCCTGCGAAGCTTCAATATGTCAGTCTCTACGTGCCGCGGCTTGTCCGCGGCATCCAGGTCTACACAACATTTTTAATATTAATGTAAACCGCTGGATACCGCGGACAAGCCGCGGTACGTAGAGAAAACAGATAATCAGGATTTCTCTAGGCGGGGGGATTTTCTGACACTTAAATACTATTATTATATATATTAGTAAGATAAATAAACCGGTAACCTAAACCCATGTCGACACTGACCCCCGATATTCTCTTGGTTTTTGCCATCATTTTTTTCACTATTATTTTGTTTATTTCTGAAGTGGTTCGGGTCGATGTCGTGGCTTTTTTGGTTTTAGCTTTATTAGGCTTAACCCGGCTAGTTTCAACACAGGATTTATTTTCAGGGTTTTCCAGCGAAGCCGTCATTGCCTTAATTAGCGTCATGATTTTGGGGGCGGGCTTAGAAAAAAGTGGCATCATGCACATTGCCACCAGTTGGATTTTAAAATTAGGCGGTCAAAATGAAAAGCGCATCAGCTTTTTGTTAATGACTTCAACTGGGGTTTTAGCCGGTTTTCTTCGTTCTGTAGGGGCTGTTGCTTTATTTTTGCCTGTCGTCAGTCGAATCCGCAGAAGAACAGGCATCGCTAAATCACAGTTATTACTCCCCATTGGGTTTTGCGCTATTTTGGGTTCCACTTTAACCATGGTCGGAACAGGGCCCTTAATTTTATTAAATTCTCAATTAAGCAGTATGGCTGCCCTTATGCCTTCTCAAAGTAAGCATTTTGCACCCTTTGGCTTTTTTTCTGTGCTCCCTATGGGCTTAGGCTTATTAGCCGTAGGGGTATTATATTTTTTATTATTAGGTAAATTTATTTTACCTAAAGACGCTAAAAAATCGGTTATCGTGGGTCCTACCTTAGATTATTTTCAAAAAACCTATGGCATAGGCGGTGGTGTCTTTGAATTTACGATCCCCAATGATCCAAGATTGGTGAATAAAACCCTTCAAGAATGGGAACAAATATTAGGCCATTCGATTGCGGTGATTGCCATTAAAACAGGCAACAGTATTTCTTTCCCCCCTATGCGCAATCACGAAGTGAAAATGGGTTCGGAGATGGCGATATTGGCACAAAAGGCGGAACTAGATGCGTTTATACATGAATATCAGATTAAACCCTCTAGTCATTT
Organism: uncultured Gammaproteobacteria bacterium; assembly: GCA_902826485.1. Lineage (GTDB taxonomy): Bacteria > Pseudomonadota > Gammaproteobacteria > Berkiellales > Berkiellaceae > CADEEZ01. The sequence continues at coordinate 201,310 of CADEEZ010000004.1, read as the reverse complement.
AAAAAGTTTTAGTGAGATATTAAATCCGGCGCAATCGGGTTTATGTGAAGTGGTGATTCCGCCCAGTTCTCAATTGGTAGGCCAAAGTTTGGGTGAATTACATTTAAGACGAAAATTTGGATTGCAAGTATTGGCCTTATTACGAGGCAATAAAGTGCTGTTAGGAGAAGAATTAAAAGCCGTTGTATTAAGACCAGGTGATTTGTTGGGTATTTATACCAGTTGGTTTGCCCTTTCTGAATTTGAAAAAAACCCTGATTATTTAGTCGTGACTACCGATTTTCCACGTGAAGTTAAAAAAACAGAAAAAGCGCCTTTAGCCTTAATATTTTTGATATTGACCATGGGATTGATAGTCTTTGCAGATATCTCGCTGGCCATTGGTTTGTTAGTGGGGGCAGTGGGCATGATATTTTCAGGGGTGATAAGCATAGATGAAGCCTATCAATCGGTGAGCTGGCGCACGGTATTTTTATTAGCAGGGTTGATTCCTTTGGGGGTCGCCATGAACACCACAGGGGCAGACATTTGGCTGGTGCAAGAAGTATTATACGATTTTGTTAATGTGCCTGTTTTGTGGCTAGAAATTGGCGTGGCAGTGATTGCTGCCTTATTGAGTTTAGTGGTTTCTAATGTGGGGGCCACCATTATTTTGGTGCCTTTAGTGGTTCGCTTAGCCATTGAAATTGGTGCGGATCCGAGAATGTTTGCTTTATTGGTCGCCATCTCGGCTTCTAATGCTTTTTTATTTCCTACCCATCAGGCCAATGCTTTAATTCTAGGGCCTGGCATGTACCGCGTTCGTGATTTTATGCGAGCAGGGATTGGCATGACGGTATTATACATTGCTGTTACCCTGCTTTTGCTGCATGAAATTAGTTAGCAAGACCATTGGGAGCAGGGTTTGATTTTTACATTCATTTCGTTCATTAAATCAATCAAGGTTTGCTTTTGTTGGGCAGCTTCAAATACGCGTTCGGGCAACCAAAGAAATTGGGTGGGTGAAATGGCCAGAATAAAACCATTTTTGACTTGAAGCACATATTTAATTTGTGTCCAATGGGCTTCTCCTTTGGTAAATTTTTCGCCAAACCAAATGACACCATTGCGAGAAAAATTCAGATTTAAGGTTTGTTGTGAAAAAATTTGTTTGTTGAATTTTTTTAAAAAGATCCATCGATTAAATTTTCTTCTAAAAAATAACCATAATATAATCATGCCGGCCATAAACCATTCTTGAGGTTCTAAGCCTACTTTGTACCCTTTGATGCTGAGTAAAATCAAAATAAACACAACAGCAATATTGACCAATAGCACCAAAAATTTTAAAACCGGTTTGGTTTCGATAAAAATAAACGAGGCGTGCGCAAACTCTTTGGGATCAGTTAAATACGAAAACGATAAGTTCATAATGGCTCCGAAAATATATTGACAAGGTTATTTAAAAATAACAGCCCTTTTTCTGTGGGTTTAATTTTGTGATTAAGCGTTAAACTATCAAAACTAATTAAGTTTAAAGACTTTGCTTTAATTAGGTTTTTTTCTATATGGGCAATAGAGATACCCGTTGTTTCTGCGAATCGATTTAATTCAATGCCATCGATGAGTCTTAAGGCATTCATCATAAATTCAAGTGGTTTATCTTGATCTAGAATGGGTTTGTTCTCTTGTATAAAAGAAGTGGGCGGTTGGCAGCAGTCTAAATAAGTTTTTGGGTGCTTATGCTTAATGAGTCTATGCAATAAATTTTGTTCAGTGATTTTGCTGTGCGCACCTGCCCCTAAGCCTAAATAATCACCAAATTGCCAATAATTTAAATTATGTTTACTTTGTTTATTTGATTGAGCATAAGCTGATATTTCATAGCGATGGTAGCCATGATGTTTTAACAATTCATAGCCTTGTTGTTCCATCAAGTGAATTAATTGGTCACCGGGAATAGGGGGCCGTTGTTTATAAAATAACGTGTTAGGCTCTAATGTTAAATGATACCAAGACAAATGTTCGGGGGCATAAGAAAAGGCCAACGTTAAATCTTCAATAGCCTCTTCGAGTGTTTGTTCTACCAAACCATACATAATATCTAAATTAATATTATCAAAACCGGCTTCCCGTGCAATACCAATGGCTTGTTGTGCTTCTTGGCTGTCATGAATTCGGCCTAATTTTTTAAGATGCATCGCATTAAAACTTTGAATGCCTAGGGATAACCGATTGACGCCTGCTTGACGATAAGCGGTAAAATGCTTGCGTTCAACCGTGCCGGGATTGGCTTCTAAAGTAATTTCACAATCAGCCGTAAAATTAAAATTTTTGGAAAGCATACTTAAAATAGACGCGATGGCTTGTCCCAAAAATAAACTTGGGGTGCCACCACCAAAAAAAATAGAGTGAACCGGCCGTTGAGATAACGTAGGGTATAACGCTAAACTTTCTTTTAAATCTAAAGTGAGTGCTTGAATATATTCTTTTTCGGGCAATTCATTTTGGTTTTGTTCTGATTTATAAACATGGCTATTAAAATCACAATAGGGACATTTTTTCACACACCAAGGGAGATGAATATAAAGGGATAAATAGGGTGGCGCGGTTATCATGAATATTGCTTAGACCATTGAAGTTGAAATTGTTTTAGGGCAACGGCACGATGGCTGAATTTGTTTTTTTCTTCTAAGGTTAATTCAGCGGCAGTTTTGCTTAAAGTGGGCACATAAAAAATAGGATCGTATCCAAATCCGTCACTGCCAGTAGGTGCGTTCGTAATTTCTCCATGCCATTCCCCTTGTGCCATAATTGGGCAAGGATCATTTTCATGCTTTAAAAACACCAAACAACAATAGAAATACGCATGACGTTGTGGCGAAGGCACTTTATCTAAATCTAAGAGAAGTTTGTTGATATTGGCTGAAAAATCGCTGTGTGTGCCAGCATACCGTGCAGAATAAATACCTGGTGCGCCCTTAAGATAAGGCACAACAATCCCAGAATCATCTGCAAGCGCGGGCAAACCAGATAATTTAGCGGCTTGCCTTGCTTTTATTAATGCATTTTCGACAAAGGTCAACCCTGTTTCATCTGCATCTGGAATGCTTAGGGCCGTTTGAGGAATAAGGGTAATATTAAAAGAAGATAAATAGGCATCAATTTCTTTTAATTTCCCTTGGTTACTTGAGGCAACGACAATTTTCATACTTTTCTCTAAAGTTGTTTAAAAAATGTATTTAAATACCCAGCAACGATGTCGGGTTGTTCCATATGCACATGATGGCTCCCGGGTACTTCAACGACCGATAATAATTTGACTTGATTCATTCTTTTTTCCATGCGAGCTAAGGGAAAAGGATACCCTTCTTTAGGGCGAATCAAACAAGTAGGCGCACTGATTTCACTTAGAAAATACAAGACCTGATCTTCGGTCATGACAGAAGGGGTGGGTAATAATAATCTGGGGTCGGTAGACCATTGCCATCCATGTTGTGTTTTGCTCAAGCCTCTTTTCAGTAGAATTTCAGCACTGTTTTTATTAATTGTGGTGACGCCTTGCATTCGGGCTTCAATGGCTTCTTCTTTAGTGGCAAACTGGCGTAATTTTTTGCTGGTGAGTTTTGAATGCGCAAGAAAGGCCTGTTTCAATTGTTTTGGGCTATCTTCAGGTTGTAATGTGAGAGGGCCTAAGCCGTCAATTAAAGCCATGCCTTGAATTCGCTCCGGAAAAGTACCGGCCATGAGGCTGGCAATGCAAGCACCCAAAGAGTGGCCTAGGAGGGCAAAGGTTTTCCATCCCATGAGATCAGCAACTCGGAATAAATCCATCACCGCATCGGTCATGTGAAAATATTGGCCGGCGGGCTTATGGCTTGATAGCCCATGGCCGGGTAAGTCAACTGCACAGAGTTGAATGGGCGTATTGATGAACGGGATAAGCTGTTCGAAACTACCCGAATTATCTAGCCATCCATGTATGGCCAACACAGGCATGCCTTGTGTACCCCACATTTGCGCGGCGATAAATTGGTTTGGATAAAGTTCGATTTTAATTTCTTTAGCAGGGGTAAGCACATTCATTTTTTATACTGACCACGCGATGCCCAATTGGGTAATCTGTGAGGCAACCACCATGATGAGTACCTGTAATGCTAATAATACAGCAATAGGCGAGACATCAATCCCAGAAATTGGCTTAATGAATCGTCTGGCAGGTTGCATTAAGGGATTCGTTAAATAATATAAAATAGCGTAAACAGGGTGCCCAGGAGAAGGCGATACCCAACTCATAATGGCCTGAATCACAATTGCCCAGAAAAAAACATTGAGTGTTAAAGTCAACAAATCACCAATGCCCCACACCAGTAACCCGCCCACAAAGGGAAATTCTTGAAATTGTATTAAAGAAGAGAGGATTAATTTTATTAAGCAAGTCACCAATAATAAAACCAATGCAGCGGTATCAATGCCTTTTATACTCGGAATAAATCTTCTAAGCGGGATGAGAGCAGGGTTGGTTAATTTTACAATCACTTGAGCAATCGGGTTGTAAAAATCTGCCCGAATGAGTTGAAAAATAAAGCGTAATAAAATGAGGGTAATATACATATCAAATATGGTGGTGATTAGAAAGTGGATAGCTTGAGTGAAGGCGCGCATGAATTATTCCTATTCTGAAATGGTTTGTTGACAGACTTCTTTGGCTCGTTCAATCGCAGCAGCGATCATGCTTTCAACGGCATGCGCTAATCCTAAGGATTCTGCTTTTTGAAGACCTGCGGAAGTGGTCCCGCCTTTGGAGGTGACATTTTGTCTTAAGAGCGATAATTTTTGTTCTGTAGAAAGCGCAAGAGAGGCGCTGCCTAGGCACATTTTAAGCGCCATTTCTTTTGCGATAGGTTCTGGTAAGCCCCTTTTAACTGCTTCGGCAATCATCGCTTCGAGGATGTAAAACAAAAAAGCAGGGCCAGATCCGGATAATCCGGTGACGATATCTAGCCAAGGTTCTTGTTCAAGCCAAACATAGGTGCCGATAGCAGATAAAATGGTATCGGTTATGTTTAAATGCGCTTTAGATAAAGTGTTGGGCGTAAAGACACCAGTAACCGCCTGATTAATTAAAGCAGGTGTATTTGGCATGGCGCGAATAAGGGGAATATTTTGTTGTGCATTGCCTAGCCACTGATAAATCGCTTGAGTTGAAATGCCTGCGGCAATGCTAATCAGAAGCGGTTTTTTTTGATGGATAATAGGGTGCAGTTCGAGTATGACAGATTTTAGCACATCCGGTTTCACTGCCAAGATTAGCACATCCACTTGGTTGGCCAATTCACGATTATCAAGGGTTGTGTGCAATTGATGGGTGATTTTTAAAAAATCGAGCGCGCCCGTTTTAGGGTTACTGGCCCAAAGGTGTTGTTTGGGAAAGCCCTTTTGAATGAGCCCGCCAATCATGGCTTTTGCCATATTTCCGGCCCCGACAAAGCCGATATTTGTCTGTGATATGCTCATATAGATTCCCTTGGTCCAAATAATGCTGTTCCGATTCTTAGGAGCGTTGAACCAGCTGCAATAGCTGCTTCCAGATCTTGAGACATACCCATCGAGAGGGTATCCAAGTTTAGCCCCCTAGATTGTAACTCAGCAAACAACTCTGCCATATACTTAAGGGGGCGATATTGCTTATCAAACGTGTCTGCCGGTTCCGGAATGGCCATTAAGCCTCTTAAATTAATGTTGGGTAGCAAACTAATTGATTTTGATAAGTCTTCAAGTAGGTTGATATCAGGTAAGACCCCTTGTTTACTTGTGGCTTGACTGATGTTTACCTGAATACAGATATTTAAGGGCAGAGGCATTTCAGATGCTAAAATTCGATAGTGGCTTAGTTTTTTGGCTTGGGCCAAATGGGTTAAGGTTTGCGCCCAATGAAAATGAGTTGCAATGGCTTTTAACTTGTTAGATTGTAATGGGCCGATAAAATGCCAATTTAAGGGAGACTTAAGATTTAGTGAGGATAATGCCGATATCTTATGTAAGCTTTCTTGAAGGTAATTTTCGCCAAAATCCAGTTGGCCTGATTGAATAAGAAGGCGAATTTTATCCAGTGGTTGAGATTTAGAGACCGCGAGCAGTTTTACGCTTTGAGTAGGACGCTGGTATTTTGCTTCTAAGAAGCGAATATGGGCGAGGAGATCAGGGTATGTTGCCCTAAATAAAGATTGATTTGTCATGAGGTGAGATTAATGGATATTAGCGAATTACTCAAGTTTGGTGTAAAAAATAAAGCCTCAGACTTACATTTATCAGCCGGATTACCGCCCATGATTCGTGTGGATGGCGACATTAAAAAAATTAATTTGCCTGCCCTAGAGCATAAAAATGTGCATGAATTAATTTACGATATTATGAATGACAAACAACGCAAAGAATACGAAGAAAATCTCGAAACCGATTTTTCGTATGAATTACCGAATGTAGGGCGATTTCGGGTAAACGTATTTAATCAAAATCGTGGTGCGGGCGCTGTATTAAGAATGATTCCCGCCGAAGTGCTGTCATTAGAACAATTAGCAGCACCCCCTGTTTTTAAAGAAATTGCTCAAAATCCACGAGGGTTAATTTTAGTGACCGGGCCAACGGGGTCAGGAAAAAGTACCACTCTTGCGGCGATGATAGATTATATCAATGAGCATAATCATCATCATATTTTAACCATTGAAGACCCAATAGAATTTGTGCATCAATCAAAAAAATCATTAATCAACCAAAGAGAAGTCCATCGAGATACTTTAGGATTTTCTAGCGCACTACGTTCTGCGTTACGTGAAGATCCGGATGTGATATTGGTAGGGGAATTACGAGATTTAGAAACCATACGGTTGGCTTTAACGGCAGCGGAAACAGGGCATTTGGTATTTGGCACACTGCATACCACGTCTGCTGCGAAAACCATCGATAGGGTCGTCGACGTTTTTCCAGGAGAAGAAAAAGACATGGTGAGATCCATGTTATCCGAATCGCTTCGTGCGGTTATTTCGCAAACCCTGATTAAAAAAATTGGGGGGGGGCGAGTAGCAGCCCATGAAATTATGATGGGTACACCTGCCATTCGAAATTTAATACGTGAAAACAAAGTTGCGCAAATGTATTCTACTATTCAAACAAGCCAAGCCATTGGTATGCAAACATTAGATCAAGATTTACAAAAGCTGGTTGACCAACGCCTGATCAACAGACCCGATGCTCAAGCAAAAGCAGCCAATAAAGAATCGTTTAAATAACCAATATTTTATGATATTTTTTATTTAATAATTCGAGGATATTCCCTTCATACCATCCTGGTAGGCTGATCGCCGTGCTGGCGATTCTCGAGGGAATATTTAAATCTTCAAAATAAGGCACCGCCGCAATTACATGATTGGGTAACGTTGGCAATAATATTTTTGAAGGCACGGCATGAAAGGGTAATAAAGCTGTTGTTTGAATAATAATAATGGGCTTATGGTTTGTGCGTTTATAAAACCGTTTATAATAAAAAAACAAAGCAGATAAACTTTTTTCTGAACAAATCACCACATCCGGTTCTTGGTGTAATTTCTCTACGATATTTTCTTGTTGGTTTAAGACGGCTTCCCGAAGTGACAAAGGCGTGTTTTCTTTAGAAAGATAAAATAGGCGTGTTTGTTTATCGACATCATAAATAAAATAATCATTTATTTTATTGCCAGGAAATAAAGGGACGATTTCGGGGATATTTATTTGGTGTAAATAATAGCCATTGGGTAAAGGCGTAGCAGAAATCATGATGCAACCCATTGTCCATTCATCATGATCTCGCCTAATTGATGCGAAAAAGGCCATTGCTCAAAGGGCGATTGTTTAAATCCAGCAAGAAATTGAGCAGAATCAAGTGAATGCTCATGGTGAGGATTTACCAGCAACAGATTGGCCATATCATTAGGTTGGAGCGTGCCGCCCCGTAAGCCTAAAATAGTCAGCGGCCTTAGGGTAAATTTTGCTACCCAATGGTTTAACGGGATCTTTTGGTCTAAGGACAAATCGTCATAGGTTTTTAAGCATAACTTTAAAAAACTATCCATCATCGACATACCCGGGATGGTTTCTTCAAAAGGCGCTAATTTATGCGAAGGATCTAAAGGGCAATGATCGGAGCTAATCGCATCGATTACACCTTCTAATAGGCCTTTTTTTAATCCCAGCAAGTCTTGGCTGTCTCGAAGGGGAGGATTAACATGGCAGAGTGTATTAAATTCTCCTATGTCTACATCGGTAAGATGTAAATGGGCAATGGCCACATCACAACTAATATTTAACCCTTTGTTTTTATAATGACGCATAATGTCGACACTCTCGTGGCTAGATAATCCCGTAAAATGCGCTCGAACACCTGTTGCTTCAATTAAACTTAAATGTTGTACCAGTGAAAGGGTTTCTGCCATGCGAGGGATCGGTTTCAATCCTAATCGTGTTGCAATTTTGCCTTCATGAGCACACCCATTTTTTGAAAGAGAATAGTCTTGCGGAGAAATGATCACTAAGTAATTCATGCTCGCTAAGAGTTCATAAGCTGAACGTAAAATAGTTAAATCAGGAATGGGTTTTAAGCCAGAGCTAAAGGCAATACAGCCAGCTTGTTGAAGGGCTTGATAATCATTTAATTGTTCACCGAGGTTATCTACGGTTAAAGCGCCAATAGGCGCAAGCGTAATCGGCAACGAGGTTTGAGTTAATTTACTGATGGTGGCGAGTTTATCAAAGCAATGAAATTGATTTGGAAAACAAGCAAGATGAGAAAAACCTGTTTGGCTGTATGCCGTTAATTCTTTTATACCATTATCAAATTTTATATAGGATCCAGGAGGATGAATGCGACCTTTGAGATCCACTAAAGTGGGGATAATCCATTTGTTTTTGGCGTCGATGACTTGATCGGGTTGAAAATCAACCAGCGGGTTTTCAGCAATAATTTTTCCCGAATCGATTAACAAATTCCCTTGTCGTGGGGCATTCTCTGTTGGACAAATAATTGTCCCATTGATAATTTTGATTTTCATGGGCTGCCCCTTTGATTCTTGATCAACATATCAATCACCGCCATACGCACAGCAATCCCATTGGTGACTTGTTCTAAAATAAGGGCACTTGGGCCATCTGCAATTTCCGATTGAATTTCAACGCCTCTGTTCATGGGGCCGGGGTGCATCACAATGGCAGTCGGTTTTGCATAGCGTAAAGTTTTTTCGGTGAGGCCATAGTGTCGATAATAATTATCCCCAATGGGCAACTTGCCCGATTGCATGCGTTCTTGTTGCAAACGTAATAATAAAATCACATCGACATTGTTCAATCCCGTTTGTAAATCAGGATAAATCGTCACGCCCAAACTACTGAGTTCAGCAGGGAGCAAAGTTTTAGGCGCAATCACCCTTATATCTGGTACTCCTAAAGTGGTTAAAGCATGAATTTGTGAACGCGCAACACGTGAATGATAGACATCGCCGATAATCGCAACGGATAATTGGCTAAAATCTTTAAATTTTTGTTGGATGGTATACATATCTAATAATGCTTGAGTAGGGTGCGCATGGCAACCATCCCCCGCATTAATAACCGAAATAGAATTGGGCACTTGTTCTGCCACAAAATGGGCGGCGCCTGAACTTGAGTGTCTTAAGATAATCACATTGGTTTGCATGGCAGCAAGATTTTGTACGGTGTCTCGAAGCGTTTCGCCCTTAAGGGCCGAGCTGGTAGGAACACTTAAATTAACCACATGCGCTTGTAATTTTTGTGCGGCAATTTCAAAAGTGGTGCGCGTGCGGGTGCTGGGCTCATAAAATAAGGTGGCCACCACTGAATTAAGGTGAGCACGCTCCGGACTAAACTGATGAGTAGAAATATTTTTTGCTGAATCAAAAATAGCTTGCATATGGGCTTTAGATAAGCCTTCTATGGTTAACAAATGTTTTAATCTGCCATCAGAATAATATTGTCGTTTGTGTTTAAACATATTATGTTTTTTTTCTAAATTCGTTTTGAATATACGATTCAACAATCATGCAGGCACTATAGGCGTCGACTAATTCGGGAATTTTTTTTGGTGATTTTTTATAATGTTGCATTTCAGCTAATTCGCTGTTGACCAATTTCGTGGTTAATTTTTCATCTTCGAAAAAAACAGGTAATTTATATTTATTCAGGACATTCTGTCCGAAGATTTTGACTCTTTCTGTCATATCATTTTCAGAATCATCTAGATTGTATGGCATGCCAATAACGATTCTATCGGGCGCCCATTCAGCGATGATTTTAGATAATTGAGGCCAATTGGGTTCGCCTAGTTGGCAATTTACTATGCCAATGGGAGAGGCAGTGCCCAATAAAGTTTGACCAATGGCAACGCCAATTTTTCTCATGCCATAATCGAGGCCGAGTATTTTGATGGGGTTATGCGTGTCCAATGTCTTTAGATAAACTCCCAAGTGTAATACCCATTTGATCAAGGGTTTTTTGCCATCTGGCATGATAAGGTGTATTAAACAAAATGTCGGGAGTGGCTTTAGTGTGTAACCACGAATTTTGTTTGATTTCTTCCTCGAGTTGATTGGCTTCCCATCCAGCATATCCTAGGGCAATAAGCATTTTTTCTGGGCCCTTGCCTGCCGCAATGGCTTCCAGTATATCTTTAGAGGTGGTAATACTTAAAAAAGAATTTAAAACAAGCGTAGATTGCCAGGGTGATGGGCCGCTTTGTGGGGGCAAATTGGGGTGCAGAATAAAGCCTCGTTCTGGCTGTACGGGGCCACCAGCTAAAACAGGCGTTTGGCGAAATACTTCAGACTCAGATTCTATTTTCATGCTATCAAAAATATTCTGAAGGGTGATGGTTAAAGGAAGATTAACCACAATTCCCATGGCGCCTTCTTTGGAGTGCTCAAAAATATAAGTTACAGATCGAGCAAAATGGGGATCCTGAAGGTTGGGCATCGCAACCAAAAAACAATCTCTTAGGGACGAATGTGTGCTCATGCCGTTTTACCAATGCTCCAAGATACTCAAGAGAGCCGAATAATAACAGAAATTTAATGTCTTTTCCAAAATCAGTTGTATAATTAAAAAAAAAGATATCGAGGACAACACGTGTATGATTGAGTTGACAAAATCGGAAGTAAAGTTTGTCTCAGGAGGAGCATACTACACGGTGATAGGTGCAATTGGAGGGGGCTTTGCAATGTCCGCATGGCTTATCATGTCAGAAGGTAAAAACTCTTTTACAAAAGATCATATGCAGATGATGACCACCATTATTTTTATTTTGGGGTCAATTGGCGTCGCTTTTGGTTCAGTGGTGGGGTACGTTATTGATAATGCCATGGAAAATCCTATCTAGTGGATATCGCCAAACCGATGCTGCAACAAGCTTTGCATCACAATGGCAGCGGTCTCTGTTCTTAAAATTCTCGGCCCTAGGGTAACAAAGGTATAATTCAGCTGTTCAAAATGGACAATTTCTTTAGGCGAAAAACCTCCTTCAGGGCCAACCAGCATGGCCACGTTTTTAGGGGTGTCTAACGTATTCAATTTATCGTTTAAATTTACAGCAGGCAGGTGAGGGTGCAAGCAAAAAATTTTGTCTGCCTTATTAATTTTGGGTAAACAATCGATTATTTTTTGGGGCATGTGCACAAGGGGCACATAGGTACGGCCAGATTGTTCTGCCGCAGATATCGCAATATTTTGCCAATGGATTTGTTTGCTTGCCATGCGTTCAGCATTTAATCTTACTTCTGAAAATTCGCTTATAACAGGGTATATTTCAGCAATGCCTAGTTCAACGGCTTTTTGAATAATCCAATCCATTTTATCGTTTTTGGCAAGCCCTTGTATTAACGTAAGCCTTAAATCAGACTCAGTTTTTATTTCGGTCTGGGCATAAAGTGCTACGCTGACAATCGGTTTTTTTTTTCCTTCTATCGAGATGATTTTCCCCAAAAATTCTAACGTAGATTGGTGAAATAATACTAGCTCGTCACCAACAGTATGGCGCAATACATTAACCAAATAATGGCTTTTTTCTGGTGTGAGTATCACGGTTTGATTAAGCGTTAAACCTTCAGAATGATAAAGTCTTGATACGCGCATGAGTTATAACCGTTTTTGTATTTCAGTAATTTTGTCGGTATTTTCCCAAGTAAAACTGGGTTCTGTTCGGCCAAAATGTCCATAAGTGGCAGTGGGCAAATATTTTATGTTTAATAAATTTAAAGTCGTTGTAATACCATAAGGCGTTAAATCAAACACCTGTTTGATAACCTCAATAATTTTTGCATCGGGTACCGTGCCGGTACCAAAGGTATTAATATAAATCGCAATCGGTTTATTAATGCCAATGGCATAACTGATTTGAATTTCAATTTTGAGAGCAAGTCCTGCGGCCACAATGTTTTTTGCCACATATCTTGCTGCATAAGCAGCTGATCTATCTACTTTAGAGGGATCTTTACCGGACATAGCGCCGCCACCGTGTCTGGCCATACCACCGTAACTATCCACAATTATTTTTCGGCCTGTTAATCCACAATCTCCCTGAGGGCCGCCAATAATAAATCTACCTGTTGGATTAATATAATAATCTGTAGTGGGCGTTAAAAATTCTCTGGGTATCACGGGTTTAATGATTTCTTCCATCACGCCTTCAATAATGTTTTTATTTAACACATCGGGCGCATGTTGGGTAGAAAGCACAATGCTTTTTATGCTAACAGGTTTGTCGTTTACATATTCGAAGGTGACTTGGCTTTTGGCGTCGGGTCTGAGCCAAGGTAAAGTGCCCGATTTTCTCACTTCGGCCTGTTTTTTCATTAATAAATGCGCATAATAAATAGGTGCAGGCATTAAAGGGGTTGTTTCATTGGTTGCATAGCCAAACATCATGCCTTGATCGCCGGCACCTTGGTCACTTGGGTTAGGTTTATCTACCCCAAGCGCAATATCAGGAGATTGCTTACCAATCGCGTTTAATATGGCACACGTGTCATAGCTAAAGCCCATATCTTGGGTATAACCAATGTCTTTTAATATTTTACGGCTGAGTTCTTCTATATCTACCCAGGCATGGGTAGTGACTTCTCCTGCAACCAAAATCATGCCTGTTTTAACGAGCGCTTCACAAGCGACGCGGGCGTGTTTGTCCTGAGCCAGCATTTCGTCTAGCACGGCATCAGAAATCTGATCGGCAATTTTATCAGGGTGACCTTCAGAAACCGATTCTGAAGTAAAATAATAGGTATTGGTATCGCTTGCCATAATCTTCACCCCAATTGATTTGTTCCTTGGGCAATATAATCAAACTTTTTGAGAATAAGCAAAATATTAGCTGTTTCTATCAAATATAAAAGTTATTCAACTATATTTTTTTGAACCCGAACTTGACCCTTATAATCTAGTTAAGATATAGTCGGTAACCTTACTATATCTGTTAAACTGAGGCTTATTTATATATGTCATATCTGGCTGAACAAATGGATTATTATCGTAATCTAGCGAGTGAATATTCGACTCAAATTAGCGAATACGCAACCCAATTCCAAACATGGGCAAGTAAATATATTGCTGACACCATTGTGTCTATTAAAGCTAATGAAGAATATATTCGCGAGGCTGCCAGTGAATATGCAGCGCGTTTTAGTATTTGGTTTGTTGGTTATAGAGACTATCTTATTGCTCAAGGCTATGCGGCTTATGAAGCAACGGTTGCTTTTTTTAAGTACATCCCTGTTTGGATTGAAGCGCAGCTTGTGTGGCTAAAAGACGTATTCATTGAAGGTCTCAGACGCGGCCGTGAGCTTATCTCTCGCCTTGCAACGAGTATATGGAATTTTATTTTAGAAATCCCAAATTATATTTCTAAAATTTGGAATGGCATTGTGAATGTTGTTTCAGAAATACTTTCAGGATTAAAACAGGTATTGACGGTTTGTTGCAACGTCATTTCCGATGTTTTATCAGAAACGTGGAGATTAGGCGTTAAACTGGCTGCCACGGTATGGAAGAACGGCTTGGCCCCTTTATTGAGTGCCGCTGCAGAAAGAGCGGCTTCAAGAATAGGAATAATAACCGGCATGCTTCAATCCGCCGTTAATGCTTTTTTTATCACTACGTTGGTTATTTCCAATCTTATTTCCGGTGCAGTTGGTTATTTTGTGTCACTGCCTGAATTTTTAGCGCCTATGGCTTGGTATTTAGATGTGGGTTTAGGCTTAGCGGTGGGCACTGCTTTAGGTATCCTTGCTTATGCAGGCATGAAAAAAATAGCGCAAATTTGTTCTAAAGGCTATGATGCATTAAAACAACACATCAGCACAAATGTAGACAAGCAAGAAAATCATCGTCTTAAACATGATGCCACAACGGTGTATGATTTTGTCAATAGGCACCCACGTAAATTCTTATTAGGGGCAGTTATAGGGTTATTAACTTTTTCACCTAAAGATCTACTTAATAAAGGATTTTTTGAGCCCCTTATAAATACCCATGGTTGGTTTAAAGATTGGTCGTTCCAAGATAAAATCAAAACCATCGTTGGTGCAATGGGTTACGTAACCGTAATGAGTGGCGTTGCTTGGATTTATGTAGAGGGTTATTTAGGTAGAAATAAAAATAATTCAAATCAAAATTCAGAAGATAAAACCCTGACAGATTCTAAGGGTAAAAAGTTTTTTGAATTAGAATCAAAATCATCAACCTATGTTCCTAGTTTAGATAATCAAGCATCTGAGCAGGTTGAATTTGCTCAAACGTCATCAAATGATGTTGTATTAGAAGTGGGTTCAGATTTGTCTACGAACAAAACTGCAACTAAAAATAATAATAGATAAAATTATTATTTCTGCGATTTTCAGGTTCTCTTCCTTGCTTCACGCAGTAGTGTCCGGAAAATTACTGCGTGTTTGTGAGAGAGGGCGAATAAAAGGCTAATTATATATATTGGATTTTTATTTTCTGATATGACGTTTTGTTGTCGGTTAATTTATTCTCTTTTTCTAACAAAGACATTATTTCTGACAAATTGTCGTCTTTTTGAACAGAATAACTCGGTAAAAACGTTTTTTGCCTACCCTGAATGCTTAATACTTTATTTCTAAATCCTTCTCTTTGATCAATTTCATTCGCTTGTCTTTCGATAGGCCCAAACCCACAAGAAAAAGTATGAATAAGACAACAAAAAAGTGAATTTTCTGCTGCCCATTCTTTTTCAAAGGGTTTATCTATCAATTCATTTGCCATCACAAATATTTCTGGCGGTTTTCTTTCCATGAGTTGATTAGCAGATTGCGCCAATGCCGCTCCTAAAACAAAAAAGTATTTTCCCCATTGAGATAAAACAAAATAATCTTGGTTGTTTAACGTGTAATATCCGACAACCAAAGCAGAATGCTCGGTTTTCCCGTCATTTAAGACAGGATGGCCAATATTATTATCATCACTGATATAAATATTTGATAAATGTTCTAATAAAGTAAAAAAATTAAAATCGACATTGGTATCAAAATAAGCAATGGGTAATTGATTGGATTTAAGTAAGACTTTAAGATAATTTACATAACTGTTAGTAGGGATCTGCACTTTATTTATCTGGTAACCATTGTCTTCTGCCAATAACATTAAAGTATTAATATCATATATTTCACCAATCGCAGAACCAAAATTTTCTTTTGCTTTTTGTCTTAATGAAGTATTTTGACTGCGATCATCACTTTTACAAGTAGGCCAAGGCTTGCGCTGAGTTTGATCTTGTTGATAAGACCAATCCAATAAACCATGTAATGAATTGAGTTTACAGGTTTGGCCTTTTTGGGATTTTTGCAAAGGTAAGGGCGATAATATCGTGATATTATCAGCGCCATTTTTTTGTAGATGCTCAACTAATTCTCTGGTGTCATCAAACTTAGAAGGAGAAAGTGACATGCTATATCCTTATATCATATTTATTATTTTTTTATTTTCTAAATACAGGTAAATCATCTGCTTGAGTATATAATCTGCCATCGATTAAATCATCGATTTTTTCTGGTATGCTATCAATAAAATATTGCATTTTAAAGTCACTAGGCCATTTTTTAACTTGCCCAAAAGTAAAGCCTAAATATAATTGAAATTGTGCACAAGCTAATTTTTTGTAGTTTGACATAGTAATTAAAATCGCATCAGTATTCCCATAGGGTAGTAAAGCTTGAATTAAATTTATATATTTTTCTTCACCTAAATAATCTGCTAAATATAAATTATTTAAATCTAATACACTAATATTTGCTTTTTCTTGTATTAATTTATTTTTAATCACATTAATTTGAGCAGTTTCGCCTAAATTAATTTTAGCAATATAAATTTTATTATTTAAAGCTAGCTGATGAATTCTTGCGTATAAATTATCATGAAATAAATAACTGCCCTGTCTATAATCTATGATTTTTCCTAAATCTACTTTATCTAATTTGGTTAATTTTATGTTGTCATTGTCTTTTTTTGTACAAGCCGGGCTTTTGCCAAATTTATTTAAATATTCGGGTAAACCATAATCCATGTTATCTAAATTTCGAATATGTTTTGCCCACCAATCAAAATCTGCTTGAGTTAATTTAAATTTTTGATTTTGCCAAGTGTTAAAATCAGCCTCCCATCTTAATTTTAAATAATCGCTACGTTTAGGCGTTTTGAGTAGTTCGCTATTAATTTGATTAAATTTGATGATCTCATCTGATATATCTACTAGCCATAATTCGGTGATGTTCGGCATCATCGAGGCAGCTTTAAAGCCTCTTTCTGCTCCAACAGTAAAATATATTCCTTTAGGGGCGTCGATGAGAAATTTTTGTAATTTTCCTATTTGCATTTCACTTGAAACAGGAAAGACTGAAAATTCTATATTGTCTTGATTTTCTTCAGCAAAACTAGATTGAATTGGAATGAATATTAATAAATAAAAAAATAAAATTCGAATAAAATAATAGCGAGAATATTTCATGATTCTTTACCCTAAATTTGGTGCTAAATTTGTCATGCCAGCGCAGGCTGGCATCCAGTACTTCTCTTAAATATTATTCTTATGATCTAAAAAAACTTTATGAAATCATATTGGCCTGGATGCCAGCCTGCGCTGGCATGACAGGTTTGCGTATCTGTATATAAATACAGTCACCAGACGATAATAATGGAACCAATTTCGGAAGATTATAGTCCTACGGATTAGACAAGTATATTATGCGTGGGTTTAGTAGGTATTTCAGTAAAAAAACTAAAATTAAGGACACCAAAACAATGGCTTTATTACAAACGCCGGTAGTAAAAACAGGCGAAAAAGTTCAGGCTTTTAAATTAATGGGCACAGACAATAAAGTTTGGCAGTTAGATGATTTTAAAGATAAATCGGCGTTATTGATTATGTTTATATGTAATCATTGTCCTTATGTAAAAGCCATACAACAAAGATTGGTAGCCGATGTTAAAACCTTACAAGCCATGAACATTGGCGTAGTAGCCATTAATTCGAATGACCCCGCGGATTATCCCGAGGATGATATGGCGCACATGAAAAAAATCAGTCAAGAGCTTGGGTACACGTTCCCTTATTTATTTGATGAAACACAAGAAGTGGGCAAAAGTTTTGGTGCAGTTTGTACGCCTGATTTTTTTGGCTACAACGCAAAAGGGGAATTGCAGTATCGAGGTAGATTAGATGCTTTTGCAAGAGAGGCTAGGCCTGAAAATGCTAAAGCAGAATTAGTGGAAGCCCTGCGCTTAATTGCCCAAACCGGCAAAGGGCTAAGTGAACAGTTTTCGAGTATGGGTTGTTCTATAAAATGGCGAAATGAGGATTAAAAAATGCGTACACCACTTTTACAATTTTTATCATTGGGGCTGTTAAGCTTTTCAACTGTAACAATGGCTGCTCAAGCTGTCATGACAGGCCAAGGGCGCGTGTTGGCTAGCCCTGATTATGTTGAAGTGGTGATTCAAGTCGAATCCAAATGTTATAATAAGCCAGCAGATGCCAGAGCGGCAAACGATGATGCGGCCAGAAAAATTGTCGATTTCCTCAACACCAAAGTAAAAAAAGACAATCATTATAATAAAGTGATTTCTCTAGGCGGGTACACAAATCCTTACCAAATGTATTATCAAGATAAAATTTTATGCCCCAATACTTTTCAAAAAACCAATAATATTACTTTTAGAACACAAGAAATAGACAATTTTGAAGCTTTATTTGATGAAATTCAAACCCAAGTTTATCAATTGTTTACCACAGAACCTCGGGGGATGATTGAATCTTCTGTTACTTATGTAACCTTGTCTAGTCCCATGCCTAATTTGTCGGATGAAAGAAGAGCGCAACTAGAGCAACAGGCCATGACAATGGCCCTAGGGGATGCCAAAGGCAAATTAGTGGCATTATTTGGGGCGGATAAAATTCAAAACCTCAAAATCATTCAAGTTTCTGAGATGGCGCCTGAAAGACCTATGCCTATGTATAACGCAAGAGACAATGCCCCCATGGCCATGATGAGTGCGCGCGCTGAAAAATCCGCGCCTGCCCCTGTGCAGTTTGATACCGAATGGATCAGCAAAATGGTTTATTTTACCTTTGGATTCGATGATTTTGTGATAGAAGCTAAAAAATAGATAGTTAAATAAATTATACCTAGGCGCTACCCTAAAATCTAGCTTTCTTCTATGCTCTACGTGCCGCGGCTTGTCCGCGGTATCCAGCGATTTACCTTTTTAATGCTAAATACCTAGATACCGCGGACAAGCCGCGGCACGTAGGGAGCAGTAAGAGGATAAGTGCCCTGGCGTACTCTGATATTTCTCTGAAAAAGTGATATAATTCTGGGACTAAAAACCAATGTTAATTATTTAACTTTCTAGGAGATAGCATGTCTGTTCTTTCTCACCGTGAGCTCGCAAATGGTATTCGAGCACTCAGCATGGACGCGGTCGAGCAAGCTAAATCTGGTCATCCAGGTATGCCGATGGGGATGGCAGATATTGCCGAAGTATTATGGAATGAATTTTTGGTTCATGCCCCTCAACAACCGACTTGGGTCAATCGGGATAGATTTGTTCTATCTAACGGTCATGGCTCAATGTTATTGTATTCGTTGTTACATTTAGCCGGATACGATTTGTCGATTGACGAATTAAAAAATTTCAGACAATTGCATTTCAAAACACCCGGTCACCCAGAATATGGGATGACACCTGGCGTTGAAACCACCACAGGACCATTAGGTCAGGGGCTTGCCAATGCCGTGGGCATGGCTTTAGCAGAAAGAACCTTAGCTAAAACCTTTAATAAACCTGGTTTAGACATTGTTTCACATCACACGTATTGTTTTGTGGGCGATGGGTGTTTAATGGAAGGTATTTCACACGAAGTGGCTTCTTTTGCCGGCATGCAAGCCTTAAATAAACTGATTGTATTTTGGGATAACAACGGTATTTCCATCGATGGTAAAGTCACGCAATGGTGGCAAGATCAAACCGAAGCCCGATTTGAAGCCTATGGTTGGTTAGTGATTCATGATGTCGATGGTCATGATGCGCAAGCCGTTAAGCAAGCGATTATTAAGGCGCGTGCCCAATCTGAAAAACCGGTCCTGATTTGTTGTAAAACCACCATCGGTTTTGGCTCACCCAATTTAGCGGGTAGTGAAAAATCGCATGGCGCCCCATTGGGTGCGCAAGAAGCGGCAGCTGCTAAGCAGGCATTAGGGTGGACACATGCGCCTTTTGAAATTCCCACAGAAATGTATAAAGCTTACAATGCCGTAGAAAAAGGCGAACAGGCTGTTGTAGCCTGGACAAAATTATTTGCCCAATATCAGGCAGCATATCCTGAATTAGCCAAAGAATTTATTCGTCGCATAGAAGGTAACTTGCCAAAAAATTGGTCCAGTATGGTTCAAGAAATTGTGGATTCTTCTCAAAAAGAAGGCAAGTCGATGGCGACACGCGAAGCCTCTAAACAATTTTTAAACTTGATTGGCAGCCAAATGCCTGAATTATTAGGCGGTTCTGCCGATTTAACGCATTCAAATTTAACTTTCCATACCGATTCTTCTCCTATTAGCCCAGAAAGTCCGGGTGGAAATTATGTGTATTATGGCGTAAGAGAATTTGGCATGTGCGCAATGATGAATGGTGTCGCTTTGCATGGCGGTTATATTCCTTACGGCGGTACCTTTTTAGTATTTTTAGATTACGCTAGAAATGCAGTGAGAATGGCTGCGTTAATGCATCAACGTGCCATTTATGTTTTCACACACGATTCGATTGGTTTAGGTGAAGATGGTCCGACTCATCAACCTATAGAACATTTAACGATGTTAAGAGCCACACCCAATATGCGTGTATGGCGACCTTGTGATACCACCGAAACCATGGTGGCGTGGCAAGCGGCCTTAGAACATAAAAATGGCCCAACCAGTTTAATTTTGTCTAGACAAAAATTACAACATCAAACCCGCACGACAACGCAATTAGCAGATTGCCATAAGGGCGGATATGTTTTATCTGAAAGTAATGAAGATAAAGCGACGCTCGATTTGATTTTAATGGCAACCGGCTCAGAAGTAGACTTGTGTATGCAAGCGCAAAAAATCTTGGGCGAAAACGGCTATCGAGTCCGGGTGGTTTCTATGCCTTGTCTCGAAGTGTTTAAACTCCAAAATGCGCAGTATCAAGAATCGGTATTACCGGCTGCTTGTACGCATCGTATGGCCGTTGAAGTGGCCAGCCCACTTTCTTGGCATCAATTTGTTGGGTTAACCGGCAAAGTAATGGGCTTAGATAGATTCGGCGAATCGGCACCCGCACCTAAGATATTTGAAGCACTTGGGTTTACCGGTGAAAATATTGCAAAACAAGCAATTGAATTGATAAATAAGTAAAACAATAGGAGCATCATATGATACGTTTAGCGATTAATGGTTACGGCCGAATTGGCAGAAACATTTTAAGAGCGCTTTATGAAGGGAATCGCAACAATGAATTTAAAATTGTCGCGATAAACGATTTAGGTGATGCTCAAACAAATGCTCATTTAACAAAATATGATACCGTTCATGGTAAATTTAAAGGCGATATCATCGTTGGGCATGATGGCAATTTGGTAATTAATGGCGATGAAATTCAAGTATTGGCTGAACGGAATCCCGAAAATTTGCCTTGGGCAAAATTGGGTGTAGACGTCGTACTAGAATGCACAGGCTTGTTTGCTAATAAACAAAAAGCCAGTGCCCATTTACGCGCGGGCGCGAAAAAAGTGATTATTTCTGCGCCAGGCGGCACCGATGTAGATGCGACCATTGTGTATGGCGTGAATCATCAAATATTGAAATCCAGCGATACCATTATCTCTAATGCTTCTTGCACGACGAATTGCTTAGCGCCTATGGTTAAGCCCTTGCATGAGAAATTAGGTTTAGTAAGTGGCTTAATGACAACCATCCATGCTTATACTAACGATCAAGTGTTGACGGATGTCTACCACGAAGATTTAAGACGTGCGCGTTCAGCAACACAGTCGATGATTCCAACTAAAACCGGCGCCGCAGCTGCTATTGGGTTGGTTATGCCCGAGTTAACGGGTAAGCTAGATGGTTTTGCCATGCGTGTTCCGACGATTAATGTGTCCATCGTTGATTTAAGTTTTATCGCTAAACGAGAAACCACGGTAAAAGAAGTAAACGACATTCTTAAGCAAGCGTCTGAAGGCGAGCTTAAGCAAGTATTGGCCTATAATGTAGAGCCGTTAGTGTCTATAGACTTTAATCATAATCCTGCTTCGGCGATTTTTGATTCTACTCAGACGAAAGTGATTGGTAACTTAGTAAAAGTATTGGCTTGGTATGATAATGAATGGGGCTTTTCTAACAGAATGTTAGACACCGCCAAAGCATTTATGTCTTGCTAGTTAAAATTGAAGAATTAAAGGAATAATATGACCGTGCAGATGAAAACGTGTGATCTGAATCAAAAACGCGTCTTGATCCGAGAAGATTTTAATGTTCCCATCAAAAACGGTCATATTGAAAGTGATGCGCGCATAAAAGCCGTATTGCCTACTTTAAAATTAGCGCTAGAAAAAAATGCGCGGGTTATTTTGCTTTCGCATTTAGGACGTCCTAAAGAAGGTGAATATGATCCTGCCTTTTCTTTAGAACCGGTTGCCAAAAGATTAACCGAATTATTAGGCCAACCTGTTAGATTAATCAAAGATATTTCAACTGGTTTCGACGTTGCACCAAAAGAAGTGGTATTACTGGAAAACAGTCGGTTTTTAATAGGCGAAGATAAAAACGACGAGACGTTGGCTAAAAAATTAGCCAGTTTATGCGATGTTTTTATCATGGATGCGTTTGCCGTAGCCCATCGTGCACAAGCTTCGACTGTAGGAGTAGCTCAGTATGCTCCAGTTGCGTGTTTTGGCTTGCTGATGGAACAAGAACTGCATGCGTTAAGCCAAGCCTTAGAAAAACCACAAGCGCCGGTGTGTGCTATTGTGGGTGGCTCAAAAGTATCCACCAAACTCGATTTATTAAGCAATCTTTTAAATAAAGTCGATATATTAGTATTAGGCGGCGGCATTGCCAATACGTTCTTATTAGCTCAAGGTCATGATATTGGTAAATCGCTTGCCGAACCAGATTTTGTCTCTCAAGCTAAGAAATTACTCGAAAAAGCGCAATCAGAAAATAAACACATTTGGTTACCAAACGATGTGATTGTGTCAGACAAAATAGACATAGCCGCGCATCCTATTATTAAAAGTATCACTCAAGTTTCGGGCAATGATTTGATTTTAGACATTGGCCCCGATTCACAAAAAAACTTAGCCCAAGTCTTGGCTACAGCCAAAACCATCATCTGGAACGGTCCGGTCGGTGTGTTTGAATGTGCGCCCTTTGCTTTAGGCACCCAAAAATTGGCGCAAGCCATTGCTAATAGCAGCGCCTATTCTTTGGCAGGAGGGGGAGATACGATTTCGGCCATTGAACAATTTAAGGTGCAAGACAAAATTGATTATATTTCAACGGGTGGTGGGGCATTTTTAGAATATATTGAAGGCAAAGTACTACCCGGCATACAGGTGATAAAAAATGCGCAGAACTAAAATTATTTCAACCATTGGTCCTTCAACAGATGATCCTGAAGTTTTAAAGCAAATTATTCTTGCAGGCACGAATTTAGTTCGCATTAATATGTCACATGGCGATTTGCCCACTCAATTAGCTCGCATTGAGCAAGTAAAAACCGTGGCTAAATCTCTAAACCAGATCATTGGTATCTTAGTCGATTTACAAGGCCCTAAAATTCGGATTGCCAAATTTAAAGACGCAGCGATTCAGCTTAAACCCGGAGCAGAATTTATTTTAGATGCCAGTTTAGATAAAACAGCGGGCACAGAAGTTTCGGTTGGGCTAGATTATCCTGATTTAACGCAAGATGTATTTGCAGGCGATACTTTACTCTTAGACGATGGCCGAATTGTTTTAAAAATAAAATCGGTTGAAAAACCTAAAATTATTTGCGAAGTGGTTGTCGGTGGCACACTCAGTAATAACAAAGGCCTAAATCGAAAAGGCGGTGGGTTATCAGCCCCTGCCTTAACCGATAAAGATAAACAGCAATTAGAAGCCTTAAAAGATATTCCAGTAGATTATATTGCCTTATCATTTGTGCGTGATGCGAATGATATTATTAGCACCAGACAAATTTTAAAAGAATTAAACATCAAAGCGAGTATCATCGCTAAAATAGAACGCGTTGAAGCGGTTAAAAACATTGATGAAATTTTAGCGGTAGCCGATGCGGTGATGGTCGCGCGAGGTGATTTAGGGGTGGAAATGGGTTATGCCGAACTCCCTGCCATTCAAAAACACATTATTGCCAGAGCAGAAATGTCTGATAAAGCAGTGATTGTGGCGACCCAAATGATGGAATCGATGATCAAAAGCCCCATTCCAACCCGAGCAGAAGTATCCGATGTGGCCAATGCCGTGTTAGATGGCACCGATGCAGTGATGTTATCGGCTGAAACAGCAACGGGTGATTACCCCCTTGAGGTGATTCAATCCATTCATGAAATTTGCATCTCTGCTGAAAAACACAAAACAGTCCAGTTTTCTATTGAAAATTTTCAGCCGCATTTTGGCAGAGAAGACGAAGCCATTGCCATGGCAGCCATGTATGTGGCCAATCATATATCAATTAAAGCGATTGTGGCTTTAACAGAAACGGGTTCCACGCCTTTGTGGATGTCTCGTATTCGTTCGTCTATGTTAATTTATGGTTTATCAAGACACATTGAAACCTGCGGTAAAATGACTTTGTTTAGAGGCGTTGTGCCGGTATTATTTAATGTCAAAGCTTATGAGTCTTGGCAAGTCACTGAACAAGCGATTCACGCATTAGTAAATATGGGATTTGTTCAATCAGGTGAAAAGGTGATTGTCACCAAGGGTAATATTATCGGCATTGGTGGCAAAGCCAATTCTTTACGTATTGTTACCGCAGAATAACGTTTTTTTTTAGTAATAAAACAGGAGAGTACCATGGCCCTAATCAGTATGAGACAGCTGCTTGATCACGCAGCCGAGCATCAATACGGCGTGCCAGCCTTTAATGTCAACAATTTAGAACAAATGCGTGCGATGATGGAAGCGGCCAATGCAACCAATTCTCCAGTGATTGTGCAAGCGTCAGCGGGTGCAAGAAAATACGCAGGCGCAAATTTTTTACGACACATGATTTTAGCTGCCATTGAAGAATTCCCCCATATTCCTATTTGTATGCACCAAGATCATGGTGCTTCTCCTGCTATTTGTCAGCAATCGATTCAAATGGGCTTTTCTTCAGTCATGATGGACGGTTCTTTGCACGAAGATTTGAAAACCCCTGCTGATTTCGAATACAACAGCCGTGTGACCCGATTAGTTGTCGACATGGCCCATGCCTGCGGCGTATCTGTAGAAGGTGAGTTAGGCTGTTTAGGTTCATTAGAAACTGGCACTGCGGGGAAAGAAGACGGCAGTGGTGCAGAAGGCGTTTTAACGCACGACATGTTGTTAACTGATCCAGAAGAAGCCGCGCGTTTTGTTAAAGCGACTCAGGTAGATGCTTTGGCGATTGCCATTGGCACGAGCCATGGCGCTTATAAATTTAGCCGTCCACCCACGGGCGATATTTTAGCTATTGATCGCATTAAAGCCATTAACAAACGCATTCCCGATACGCATTTGGTGATGCATGGTTCTTCTTCAGTGCCACAAGAATGGTTACAAATTATTAATGAATTTGGCGGTAGCATGAAAGAAACTTACGGCGTGCCAGTGTCTGAAATTCAAGAAGGCATTAAATATGGCGTAAGAAAGATCAATATCGATACCGACTTACGTTTAGCTTCAACAGGCGCTATTCGTCGTTATTTTGCGAAAAATCCTTCTGAGTTTGATCCAAGAAAATATTTGGCTGAAAGCATGAAAGCAATGCGCGCGATTTGCGAAGCACGTTACGAAGCATTTGGTACAGCAGGACAAGCCTCTAAACTTAATATTTTATCATTAGATAAAATGGCGACAAAATATGCGAAGGGTGAATTAACGCCTAGAGTAGAAATATAGGGTTTAATATGACAACAACCGTTTCTAACCATCAAGATTTTAAACATTATACTTGGTTGGGGATGATGTTTGTCGCTTTACTCTTAATCGCAAACACCATTGGACCTAAATTGGTTTCTATTGAAACCGGTTTAGGTACCTTAGTGTTACCTGCTGGCCTTTGGTTATATCCGCTTACCTATTTAACCGCAGTGACCATTACCGAAGTATATGGTTATGTGCGTGCCAGAAAAGTCATTTGGTTTGCGTTATTGTGTAATTTGTTTATGGCGGTCATTTATCAAGTGATGATTTGGCTGCCGGGATCAGATGAATGGCCTTATCAGCAAGCGTATGCAGACGTGTTTAATATGTCCACTCGTATTATTATTGCTTCGGTGGTAAGTTATTTTTGCAGTGAATTTTTAAACGCTTACTTAATCGCCAAACTAAAAGTTAAATTGGCTGGGCAATATTTTTATCTTCGAGCAGTGACTGCAATTGGGTTATCTGAATTGGTTAACACTGTTGTTTTTGTTCATTTAGCTTACCTCAACTATTTAGGATATGATCAAATCTTAGGCTTAATGGCTTTTTACTATTGTTTTAAATTGAGTTATGCTTTGATTACAACACCCGTCTTAAATTATCTTATTTTATATATTAAAAAAGCAGATAATATCGATCATTATGATTATCGAACCAATTTTAATCCATTTGCACGATAATTAACCGAAAAATCTGCAGAATTTAGACTTTTTCTCTACCGCGATTATATAGCGGTATTAGATATGCTATTAATAATAGAATGTAAGATCATTATATCTGGCGTAGATACACTGTTATAATACTATAAAAATCAGAGGGCGTATGATTACGATACGAAAAGCAGTTGATCGCGGATTAACAGAAATAGAGTGGCTTGTAAGCCATCATACTTTTTCATTCGGAGAATATTACGACCCCGTTTACATGGGCTTTAATTCCTTGCGGGTAATAAATCAAGATATCGTGCAGCCTGGTAAAGGTTTTGAAACGCACGAGCACCGTGAAATGGAAATCATTTCTTATGTCATAGAAGGTGCGC
This sequence comes from uncultured Gammaproteobacteria bacterium, assembly GCA_902826485.1. Lineage (GTDB taxonomy): Bacteria > Pseudomonadota > Gammaproteobacteria > Berkiellales > Berkiellaceae > CADEEZ01. The sequence continues at coordinate 174,550 of CADEEZ010000004.1, read as the reverse complement.
TACAACATAAAGACAGCATCGGAACTGGTTCTATTATCAAACCAGGTGAAATTCAAAGAATGTCAGCAGGCACGGGTGTTGCGCATAGCGAATTTAATGCTTCAAAAACAGACCCTGTTCATTTTTTACAAATTTGGATAAAACCTAATCAAACCGGATTAGAACCCAGTTACGAACAAAAAACACTACCCCAATCTAAAATGAATGAACTTATTTTAATTGGTTCACCCATTGGTGGTGAACAAGCGATTACGATCCATCAAGATGTTTATTTATATGTTGCTTATTTAGACAAAAATAATACCATTGAATATGAATTTAAAAATGATCGCAAAGGCTGGTTTCAATTGATTAAAGGAAAAATAAAATTAAATGGAGAAGAGTTAGAAGCCGGTGATGGTGCCATGCTCATTGAAGAAGTAAACATTTCTATAGAATGTTTAGAAGAAGCTGAGTTGTTGTTATTTGCGATGGGGTAAAGAGATATTCTTCATCCGCAGTTTAAACTTCTTTCCTCATCACCCACTGCACATGCCCCTTAAACCCTTTAGGCAAAGTAGCGACAACTACATAGCCTAACTTTTCATAAAAAGGACGCGCCTGAAATTCAGTGGTGTCTAGTTGTATCGTCGTGCAACCTTTGTTTTTGATATATTCTTCAAGCTTTAAAAGTAATTCTGTTCCAATGTTCAAGCCCCTTAGTTTTTCTTCAATCCAAACGAGATGAACCGTGCACAAGGTTTCTAAGTATTCACCCGTTAATCCCGCAAAGGTTTTCTTATGTTCATCTTGCAGGTATAAAACAAAATGCTTTCGGTGATATATGCCTAAATGCGTAATATTGTGAGATCGAACCCCGGCTAAAATATCTGCAGCCGCTTGGGTATTATCGGCTTCTTCTAAGATAAGCGGATATTTTTTTTGATTTTTATCAATCAGCTCGCCAAAATTTTTAGGCAGTTCTTTTTTAAAATGTTGAGGGGCATCTGAATGATAGCCAGCCCAAAGTTTGCCGCCATGTTGGTTTAAAATACTGAGTGCCAATTTATCGAGTTTAGGTTGAGAAGGGTCGCTATAGGCTTCTGTAAAAGCTTGTGAATAAGCTTCAGCAAATTTCTGATCATGTTTTTGAATGGCACCAATCAAATTTTTTCCGGTTCCTATCCATTGGCCATTGGCTAATAAATAAAACTCACCCAATTGACGATACAGTTCTTGTAATATAGCCAAACGTTCATCCTGATTTCGAGACCCGGCTAAATCGTCCAATAAATCAGTGAGAAAAAAACGGCGGTTAGCGAATTGCTGCGCATCTAAACTAGGTTTTGCTTGAAGAATCTCAGCCGCTTGTTTTTTTAGTTTATCACCCAAAGAAGTTTTTGTAGGCAATTCTATGCCTTCGTATACCATACTGGGCAAGCCTGGGCTTAAACTGGTTTTGTCTACTTCATTAAAAAAATAATTAAGCGTCGATTCATCGTGTACAAACGCATCAATCATCCAGCCTTCAAATAGAAAGGCCTCGCGATAGGCATTAACTAAAGTTGGAAAAATAATAATGATATCTAAATCGCTTTTAGCCGTAAATTCGTTTCTGGTTATCGAACCAGCTAGAAAAATAATTAAGGCTTCAGGATATTTAGTTTGATGGAGTTTTTTGATGATTTTGATGGCATCTTCAAGTGAGGGCATAGGTTTTCCGGTTATGTAATCTAATAGAGTCATTATAGTGATTATTTCAAATAAGAAAAAGGCCAGCTACCTGCTCGTAACTTAAATATATCACTCCCTACGTGCCGCGGACAAGCCGCGGTACGTAGAGAAAAAAGTACTATCAGATTTCTTAATTTATGCGCTACCCTGTGTATGCGCTTCTTAAAAAAATTAAACCATCACACCCTGTTGATATATATCTAAATAATTAGGCAAACATTCGGGCACATGCGTATTGGCACCGAAACACTGCTCTTGATGATTTTCAAAGGAGGTATTTATTTGCGGCGTAATATGGTTATCCCAATAATTCATTAGCGGTTTAAAATAGGTTTCAAGTGTGGAAAGAGGAACATTTTCAGACAGTAAATGCGGGATTCTAATGATTAATTCAACTTCTAATTTTTCTCTAGGGTAATCAAACATTAAGATAGTAAATTGTGTAATAATATCTATGTGGACTGAAAGTTTTTCAGAAGAAGGCACCTCAATGAAACTCTGAGAGTTTAGAAGTTTAAAAAATAATTTTGTGTCGATCAGATAATCATTCATATAGGAGAATCCATGTTTAGTTCTCATTTCGCTAACATATGAACTATCTTTTGATTTGCTGGGGCTCTGAAAATAAGCCATTAGCTCTATAAGGGTCGTATTTTTAATTTCATCGATAACATCATCTACCTTGTCTAAAGGGTCTAATCTGGATAAAGGTAATCCTAATTGCTTACCTAAATTTTTAAAGGTGGCAAGTTCCGCTTCTTCATAGGCATTTTTTTGTGCGAGATTTGATGAGGTAAAGGGCTTGCAACCATTTTTGAATAAACCATTCATGACGTAATGACCTGTTTCATGAATAAACGTAGTAGCAAAAGAAGTGTCACTATCTACACTTTTGCTGAAAATTGAAATGGCATTATATTTCTCTTGATACATGCCCCCCGTGTTAGTTTTGTTAGCGAATTCTCCTGGTTGAAAGTGCGTTATTTTTATGGGCTCTTGGAAGTTTAAAAGATACCATGCATTATTGTATGGGGTATAGCTTTGGAACGAGGTTACCGGGGTTGAATTATCTATGGCAACATTGCTTAATAAGCCTTTAATCAAATCATTTGTATAGCTGAACTCACCGTAGGTTTTAAGGGCATTTTGCAGCTGCATTTCGGATTGAGTTGAATTGGAACTATATGTTCTACTTAAAATAATGTCGCTGAGCGAATTAGTGCCAATAGTATTAAGAGTTTTAGAGGGATGTTCTGATTGTAGCGCAGGGTAGGTTTTATACGCAGTGTGGTAGATTTCGGGTGCAGCAGCGGTTATATTATTATTGAGATTTATTTGATAAGCATAATACTCGACATCTGTGGTGAAAGAGACATCAGACTTTAGATCTCCAAATGAGAGCACGAGTTTGTCACAAATGATGAGATCTTTTTCGATGACACATTCTGAAATACTGTTTTCTTCAGTAGAAATTTGGGGATTGTCCAAAGATACATTGGTCACTTCGGTAAAAATATCTTTTAAATTCAATTTAGCGGTAAACCCTTTTTTGTGGGGCTGTATTGTACAATGATGAGTTATCGTTTCGAGACCGAGCGGTTTTATGCTCACATATCCGATTTTTTGGCTATGTTGAGGTTCATACTTTGCGTGTAAAGTTTCAATATTCAAAGAATAATCTGTGTGTTGAATTTTTTTTGTTGAAACATCCCAAGTAAAACCAGGGATATCGATAATGGGTGCTAAGATAGCTTTAGCTTTTTTATAAGTTGGCCGACTCATTCAATGCTCGCAGAATTGTTTTAAAGACAGGGATGGATTTTACATTGTTAGAAAGATTACTTCAACTATAAGCTGGGCTTTAGGATAAACTAAGCCAGAAATTAAAAAGTCGAAGAACTTATATTGAGACGCTCTTGATGTTATTTATTAATTCTTTTTGAAAATCCTTGAAGAGGTTCACTTGACCATGCTCCCGAATCGCATCGATTTTTTCATAAGAAATGGTTGCATGTAGGGTCTGAACTTCATCTTTGTTACCCTGCGCCAATAAGCCATTATCGGGAAAACCTTCATCAATAGGGCCATATAATCCTGCTTGGCCATTGGGGTGTTCCAGCACACCTGCAAAGTGTACGGGGTGTATGGCACAAGAAAGCAAAACATAGCATTGATTTTCGAGTGCACGGGCGTGACAAGCATAATGGACACGATGAAAGCTGGTTACAGTGGGCGTATAACTGGGCACTAAAATCAGTTTTGCGCCAAGCCGGGTAAAATTGCGCACCAATTCAGGAAATTCACTGTCATAACAAATGGCGATGCCTATTTTACCTAAAGCGGTTTCAAAAAGCGTTTGTTCTATGCCACCAATAATAACGTCATCAGATTTTTCTGAAGTGGTTAAATTCAGCTTATCTTGAAAACCTATTTTACCATTAGGACTAAAAAAATACGCCCGATTATAAAATCGGTTGGGCATGTCTGCGGCCACCGGAATCGTACCCGGTTGAATATACATTTTATATTTTACAGCCAATTTTTGATAAAAGTTTTTATAAGTATCTAGTTTAGGTTGAATATCTTGAAATAACGCTAAATCATTTTTAAAATCAGCTTGGCCTAATTCGATGCCAGCATATTCAGGCAATAAAATGTATTGGGCACCTTGTCTTTGCGCTGCAGAAACAAGATCTTCAATTTTTTGTTGATAGGGTATCCAATCGGTATATTGAATAGGATATTGTGTGGTCGCAAGGTGGATCATAATTTTTTTAGCCAAAAAATCATGGGTTTAAACGAAGGCGTTTCTTCTGTTAAATCTTTCCATTCATATTGTGCCTGTAATTCAGGGTGTTTGCTGAAACCAAACCGTTGCCAAATTTTATCGAGTGGTTTATAGTCAACAGGTTTTAAAGGGTGATTTTCACCTCTTTCTACCCCACAAAAAACAGCTAATTCAGCACCATATTCTTTTGCCGCTTTTTCTCGCTCAAGAAAAAAATGACGGTAAACTCCCTTGCCTCGGTAAGCTGGCAACAAAATCGATTCTCCAAAATAAAAGATGTTGGCAATATCCATATTGGCTTTCAAAAAAGGGTCTTGAACTTCAGGGGTTTCATCTGATAATGGAATCGCAGTAGAAGCACCAATTATTTTATTTTTTTCTGTGTCTTTTGCTAAGATCAAAGTAGAGTTTGGCGAGTTTAGGTAAGTTTGCAAATATTTTTGTTCGTAGTCTAATTGGCCTTCATACAAATAAGGATATTCTCTGAATACTGTAATACGCAGATTGGCGAGTTCAGAAACATAAGGTTGAATATAATCGCCAGAAAGTCTTTGTATTTGTATATTATTCATGAAAATTACCCTGAGATCTGTTTGAGCCATTCTTGCATATTATAATAATTAGTGATGCGTGTAATTTTGTTATTTTTTATCTCAAAAAAAGCACCACATGTTAAGCGATAAGTTTGGTTTTTAGCAGGCGGAAGTCCTTCATCAGAAGCCAAGTAGGTGCCACTCACAATAAATTCGGCGCTGGCACGTGATCCTTCAGGATGAGTCATAATCATGAGGTCAGAAATATGCTCATCGTAGCACGTGTTCATTTTATCCATAAAAAACCGAAAAGCCGTTTTGCCTATTTCTTGGCCGCCTTGATTAATATCATGAATAACTTGTTCATCAAGCAATTCGACAAATGCATTAAAGTCTTTTGTATTAAATAAATGATAATACGTTTGAACTAGCTTTATATTTTCTTGATTCATTGTTGCCTTATTTGACTTTATTTTAAAATAATTAAATCGTCTCTTAACATCGGTCTTAAGCCCATTAAAATATTTCGATAAATATAGGGTTGAGCGTCTTGAGTCGGGTGCAAACCATCTTCTTGGATAAGCTTAGGGTTGGTTGCTACATTGGCGAGCATAAAAGGGATTTGGCGAACTTTATATTCAACACTTAATTCTTGATAAACTTTTTGGATAGATTTAGTATAACTTTCACCATAGTTGGGTGGCATTTGCATACCGACTAATAATACCCTGATATTATTATCTTGGCATAATTTAATCATACTGCCTAAGTTAGATTTGATAATACTTGAATCTAAGCCTCTTAAGCCATCGTTAGCCCCTAAAGCAATAATCATGATGTTGATATCAGGTTGATTATTGCTGATTACTGAAGGGAGTCGGTTTAGACCTGATTCTGTTGTGTCGCCACTGATGCTGGCATTTAACACTTCATACTCTGGATTTTTTTGAGCGACATAGCCTGCTAGTATATTTACCCACCCTTGTTGAGGACTCATGCCATACGCAGCAGATAAGCTGTCCCCCAAAACAATTATTTTTTGTTTAGTTTGCGCACTGGTTGTAAAACTGGTTAATAATAAAATAAGCAACCCAGAAAATAATAGGCCAAATCGGCAAGATTTTAATTTGGAAATTAACATGACTATCATTAGCACCGACCAAGTAAGTAAAAGTGTGTATACAGGTCAAACCCGTCTTGAAATATTAAGCGATATTTCCATGAGCGTAAAGGCAGGTGAAACCGTGGCCATATTGGGCGCATCAGGATCGGGAAAGTCAACACTGCTGAGTTTATTGGCAGGGTTAGATGTGCCGACTTCAGGAAAAATTATCTTGCTGAATAAAGAAATATCACTTTTAGATGAAGAACAACGAACCCAGTTACGAGCAGGGCAAGTGGGGTTTGTATTTCAATCGTTTCATTTGTTACCCCATTTAACCGCACTAGAAAACATTATGTTGCCCTTAACCTTACAAAAAAATAAAGTGGCGAAACAACAAGCCATTTCGTTACTACAAAAAATTGGCTTGGGTGAACGTTTAGAACACTTGCCAAAGCAATTATCAGGGGGAGAACAACAACGTGTTGCCATTGCCAGGGCTTATGTAACTCAACCCAAAATCATTTTTGCAGATGAACCCACTGGAAATTTAGATGATAACACAGGCAGCATGATTGTAGAATTGTTGTTTGATTTAAATAAGCAAGCCAATACAACCTTGGTGCTCGTGACACATGATAAAGAAATTGCAAATAAAACGCATTCTGTTATCAATCTTAAAGCTGGCAAATTAGTATGAATATGTTAAAGCTGATGCGCTCGAAACATATTTTAGTGTTGTTTTTAATCTTTTTTATTTTAGCGACATTAAGTTCTTTTTTATGGTTACTAACCGATGCATTACAGCGAAATTTTAATTTTACGGCCAGTGAAGTCATGGGCGCAGATGGCAGCATAGAATCGAATCAATCGTTACCGCAAGAAATTTATACCTTCGCTAAAAAATATCCCATTAAATTTTCCAAAACCATTAATTTTACCAGCATGGCGATTGCGAATAACAGTTCAGCTTTATCACACGTCAGGGCAGTGGAACAAAACTTCCCACTCAAAGGTAAAACACAAATAAAATTGGTGAATGACCAAATATTGGATAATCCAAAATTGAATGCTAATCAAATTTGGATAGATGAAGCATTAAAAACACGTTTAGGGGTTAATTTATCTGATGATATACAACTGGGGAATGCGCACTTTAAAATAACGGGCATTATTTTATCAGAACCTGCAAGGGCAGGCATGGCATTTATGTTGGCGCCCAAAATCATGATTCGAATAGAAGATGTAGATAAAACAGGATTAATTCAGTCTTATTCTCGGGTATTATATCAGTTGTTCATAGAGGCTGAATCACAAGATTTTCGAACTTTTACCCAAGAAGTTAAACAACACTTTAAGCAATTAAAAATTTATTCTGTTCAAGAGGGGAGGCCTTTTGCCAACTCGGTATTTAATTTAGCCGAAAGATATATTGGGATTTTTATTGTGTTAACGGTTATGTTATCTGGTTTAGGGATGATTATTTTGGCTAAAGCCTATGCAGCTGAAAATATTTTAACCATTGCTTTGCTTAAAACTTTTGGCTGTAGTATTCAAACGATACGAAAAAATTATTTTTTCGGATTTTTATTTTTTGGATTAAGCGCGGTGTTGATATCGATGGGGATGGCCGTTTTAGGGGTCGCGATTTTGCACAATACCTATCCTGACTATATTTCTTTTAGTACCCATTATTTAATTAGTTTTGATTTTGTTAAAATTGTTTTTATGCAAGCAGCAAGTTCATTATTAATATTATATGGCTTTGCTTTTATGCCTATTATACAAACCCTTAAAATTTCACCTTTGTACTTATTGAGAAAAGAAGTTGCTACGCAATCTGATTGGCCTGTTTATTTAACCGCCATGGGCGCGATTATTCTATTATTGTTGTTATATGTTCAAAATTATGTTGATGTGTTAATGCTCTTTTCTTATTTAATGTTGGTTACGATAATTTTATATTTTTTATTTTATTCTATTTTAGGATTAATCAAATTTTTACCCGTAAATTTAGGGAGTTTATTGATTCATTCTAGAAAAAGTGAAAACAGCTTATTGGTAACGCAATTAAGTGTTTTATTTTTATTATCAGGATTAATCTGGGCTATTTTTAATGATTATTTTGGTAATTGGTTAAACAGTATTCCTGCTAATACGCCCAATCAGTTTATGATCAATGTCACAGATAGCAATAAAAATAAGATTGAACAATTTTGGGAAAAAGAAGGCGTAAAACTAAATTTAGCGCCAATGCTAACCGCTAGGCTGACGTCTGTGAATAATCAACCTCGTCTTTATCATCGTAATTTAAACGTATCTTATATGAATACACTACCTCAAGACAATCAAATTATCGAGGGGGCTGCTTGGGGACAACAATGGTCTTCACAATCTGTGATATCCATCGAACAAAATTTTGCCAATAGTATTGAAGCAAAATTAGGAGATACCTTAAGTTTTGATGTGGGCGGGCAGAAAATCAGTGGCAAAGTTATTAATATCCGAACTTTAAAATGGGAAAGTTTTAAACCTAATTTTTTTGTTATCTTTCCTGAAAAAGTATTAGATAATTTTCCTAAAACTTATATTACCAGCCTTTATTTACCCGAAAATCAATTAGAAAAAACAAGTCGATTTTTGAAACAGTTTCCGGCCATCACCTTAATAGATGTAAAATTGAGTTTACAACAAGTGACCCTAGTGTTAACCAAAGTCATCACCGCCTTAAAATATATTTTGGGGGTTATTTTTGCTTTAGTTTGTTTGGTTTATTTTGCGATGGTTTCACTCACTTTTTATGCGCGTCAATATGAAAGTGCTTTGTTGAGGAGTATAGGCGCAAGCAAGTTCGAACTTAGAAAGCTGGTCTTGGCTGAGTTTAGTGTGATAGGTGCATTAAGTGGGGGCTTTGGGGTATTTGGCGCCATTATTTTAGCAGTTTTATTGAGTAAGCGTTTAAATGTAACGTATTTACCCAGTTGGGAATATGTTATTTATGGGGCAGGGTTAGGAGCACTATTTACTGTATTAATAGGTTGGTTGACCACTTATAAAGTGATCAACACGTCCCCGATGGTTTTGCTTAAAGAGGAGATTTAGTGACACTCACTTGAGGGCCTTTTTCCGTACCTAAAATCAAAATATCTGCAGCGCGTTCAGCAAAAATACCGGTTTCGACTACGCCGGTGATTTGTTTAATTTTATGTTCTGTTTCAATGGGTTTGTTTAAATTTAAATCGTAAGTATCTAAAATAAGGTTGCCATTATCGGTGACCACTTTTTCTCGATACACGGGGTTTGCCCCCATCACCACTAATTTTCTGGCGACATAACTTCTGGCCATAGGATGCACTTCGATGGCCACAGGAAAACTGCCTAAAGCACGCACTTTTTTAGATTCATCGGCAATACAAATAAACTTTTTAGCCTGGGTGGCCAAGATTTTTTCACGTGTTAAAGCAGCACCACCGCCTTTAATGCACTGAAATAAGGCGTTGACTTCATCAGCACCATCCACGTATACCAATATTTCATGGCTGTTAGAATCAAAAATAGGAAACCCGAGTTTTTTCAACGCGTCTTCTGTGCCCACAGAAGAAGGCACCGCGCCGATAATTAAGTGTTTGATGCTTGGCAGTAATTCCACAAAACATAAAGTCGTAGAGCCTGTTCCCACGCCTAACACAAAAGGTTCTTCATAGTGTGCTTTGATATAATCAATCGCCCCTTGAGCAGCAACTTGTTTTAGGGCAGACGCATTTTTTTTACTGTCGTTCATCATGGTGTTCACTTATTTGGTTTTAAGGGATTTAAGCGTGGTAATGGTTCGCCATTGAAGAGGCGTAACCGGTAAAACCGATAATCGATTGCCTTTTTTTAGTAAGGCCCAATCCCCTAATTTTTCAATGGCTTTTAATTGCGTTAAGGTCACGATGGGATCGAGCGTGTCAACCAATTGGACTTCCACGGTAATCCATCTTGGTTTATCTGGGGTGGATTTAGGATCATAATAATCTGAACGGGGATCAAATTGAGTGGGATCAGGAATGCCCGCACCAATAATTTTGACGATACCAACAATACCCGGCACGTCACAACTAGAATGATAAAAAAAAGCTAAGTCGCCTACTTTCATCGATTTTAAGAAATTTCGTGCTTGATAGTTTCTCACCCCATCCCAAATATCTTTTTGGTGTGGCAAAGAACTTAATTTATTTATGCTGAACGACTTAGGTTCAGACTTGAGCAGCCAGTAATTCATGTGTTAATTATACGGGTTAATCTATCTAGTTTGGAGTCTACTTTTCAATGAGAATAAAAAAACCCGACATGTTATGGGTATTTGCGGGCATAGTTATTATTGGGTTGGTGGTGACGAGCATGGTGATGGTAGGTTTGCGCTAATTTAATTAATAAACCTGGCTTTCGGTAACAACATTATTTAAAGCAATATCATGTTGCTCGACAGGAATAGAGTCGAATTTCTGACAGTCATAAGCAATGCCCACCAAATAAGGCTTAGTATTGGGGTGGGTTAACTTAAAGCTAAGCGTACGGTCATAAAATCCTCCCCCCATGCCGATTCTTTTTTTAGCGGAAGTAAATCCAACCAAAGGCATGAGAATCAAATCGAGTTCATTGGCCTCTAATTCCGATTCAAGGGTAATATCTGGCTCAGGTATGCCATATAAATTACTTTTATACTTTGATTGCGCGGTGCACAGGCCAAAACTTAAGTAAGAACCAGTAGCCGATTTTTTTAAAATAGGAAGATAAAGCGATTTTTGCTGAAGCAGCTCAGGGTGAGTTTGGAGATAGTTCAAGAGTAAGGGAATCAAATTAGGTTCATTAAGGTGTGAAACAAAGCAAGCAATTTGATTCGCTTTTTGGAAAAAAGGACAAGTAATAAGGGTATTAAAAATTTGTTGGTCCCAAGCAAGCCTATCCTCATCCGACAAATTCAATCTCGTAGACAGAAGGTACTGACGAATTGCAGACTTTTCGTTAACAATATGATCTTTGCTCACAATCAAGCGGTGCCCTCCAAAAGGTCGTTACATCATGCAGATTTGAACCCAGGGGTTCATGTTGGTGGCCTTGCAATCGCATCAGGCTTCCCACTAGGCACTTAAGGCCATGGTCTTGCACAACAGCAATCTTACGCTGGCCCCTAATCTGACAGTATCGGCTCAAATATCATAGGGATGCTATCGAGCCTTTTCGGGGACACACATTAATATTCTACTTCGAGTGCGCTCACTTGCAAACTAGTTTCTTCTTCTTCTGGCCATAAAAGCGATTCGGCATTTCGGGTAGGTTCACGGGTTGTATGGTTAAAGTCGGGTGCGATATGCGTAACGGGATCACTTTTTGCTGAAAGGGCTTCGTCAATTCGGTTCTTTAATTCGGTTAACTTTTCGTTCACTAAAGGAGACGACATCTCAGAGGCAAGGTCTTCAGCTGGGGCAGCAGAAGAAACTTGGCGAGTAGATTTAAGTAATTCATAAGCGGTATTTAATCCCGCCATTACAGCAATACGCTCTAAGCCAACAACCTTGCCTGTACGTCGAATGGATTTCATTTGCCTATCTAAATATTGTGCGCTGAGTTGTAGATCAGCCTCAGCACCTGGAGGACAGGCAATTTGGTATTCTTTATCTAGAATTCTGACCGATAGGCTTTTAGGGGGCCGACCATTATTCTGAGTTGTCATAAGTTTGCGCTCTCCTGGGTTTATAAATCTCTAATTAATATATACCATATTCATTTGGTAAACCTGAAGACAAGCGAGAGAGAAATGGCGGTGAAACAATTGGCTTTTGAAGAGTTGAATGCCTTAAGCGAATTTTTAGATACTCACCAAAGCCCTTATGTGCTCTCAGAGATTCAGGGCTTATGCTTGGGGATTATTTGTACGGGCCGTGAAAAAGACCTAGCTTATTGGCTAGCGCAAATCGAAAAGACTATATTAGCTGAAGAACTTAGTCATTTGCCAGAAGCCTGCACTCAGCAACTCGAAAAATTATTAAAGTGCTGTTTTCAAGATTTAACCCACCCCCTCTGCCAACTGGGTTTGTTGTTACCCGATGACGAGGAGCCGATTGAAATCAGGCTGCAGGCGGTTGCTGATTGGTGTAAAGGGTTTATTTATGGCTTAGGCTTAGGTAGCCCTGAACCGGCTATTTGGAGTCAGCCTAATGTGAGAGAAGCATTAGAAGACATTGCCCAAATTCAAAAACTCGATCCGCACGCAGAAGAAAATAACGAAAGTGAAAAAAATTATATCGAATTGGTCGAATATTTAAAAATCGCCACCATTCTCATTTTCGAAGAATGTTCAGAGACGTTGATATTACAAGGACAAAGCAATCATGGATTACACTAAGCATTATATTGCACGTGTTCAAAAACTTATCGACCAACTGCCCACTGAATCGGTTCTTCTTTTAAAATCTGCAGAAGCCAAAATTCGCAGCAACGACACAGAATATGGCTATAGGCAAAATAGTGATTTTTATTATTTAACTGGTCTAGAAGAAACCGATTTATTCCTGGTCATTAAAAAAACGTCGGCGGGGGCTGAATCGATATTATTTTGTAAAGACTCAGACACCATGGAAATTCAGTGGGTGGGGCCACGGTTAGGCGTCGAGGGGATGAAACAAACCAAACAATTTACCGACGTTTTTTCATTAGATGCGCTAACGTTTAAAATGTTGGCTCTACTGCAAGGCGCAAAGCAAATTTATTTTGATTTTGGTGCATCACCCAGCTGGCACAAACAGATAATGGATTGGATCAATACCCTTAAGTCAAAAAATCGTAAAGGCGCCACGAGTCCAGATACCCTAAAAGACGCTAGAAAAATTTTGCATGAAATGCGATTATTTAAACAGCCTGAAGAAATTGTGTTACTGCAAAAAGCCGCCGATATTTCTTGTCAAGCCCATATACGCGCCATGCAAAAAACCAAGCCTGGTATGATGGAATATGCTCTAGAGGCAGAATATATTCACGAATTTTATGCGCAAGGTGCGCGTTCGCCTGCTTATACCAGTATTGTGGGGGGAGGAGAGAATGCGTGCATTTTGCATTATGTGAATAATAATAAAAAATTAGTAGATAAAGACTTAGTATTAGTCGATGCGGCATGTGAATACCAATATTATTGTGCGGATATCACACGCACTTTTCCCGTCAATGGCCAATTTAGTGCGCCGCAACAAGCGATTTATGAATTGGTGCTGGCAGCCCAAGTGGCGGCGATCAATATTATTAAACCCGGCGTTGCTTTCAGCGACATTCAAGATAAAGTCTTAGATATCATGGTGCAAGGGCTACTCGATTTAAAAATATTGCAAGACGATAAACAAGGTATCATTCAAAAAAATCTCTATCAGCCTTTTTATATGCACAATTCAGGGCATTGGTTAGGGATAGATGTGCATGATACCGGCGAATACAAAGTAGACAATCAATCTAGAAAATTAGCGCCAGGTATGGTGTTAACCGTAGAGCCTGGGCTTTATTTCTCTTCATTGTTATTAAAAAACACTCATCTAGACCCAAAATGGTTGGGCATAGGCATTAGAATAGAAGACGATATTCTGGTGACTGAACTTGGGCATAAAAATTTAACGGAAGCTGCGCCCAAAACCATTTCAGATATTCAGCATCTCATGAGCCAATAATGCACAAAAATCAGCAGGTCGATTTTGATTTAGTGATCATTGGGGGCGGATTAGTAGGTGCAACTTTGGCATTAAGTTTGATGCAATCTTGCCCCCATTTACGGTTATTAGTGTTAGAGCAAAAAGAACCTACCCCTGCAGACAATGAAAATCAACATTGTCATGATTTTAATCAAAAAACTTTGGCCATTAACCAAGGCACAAAACTATTTTTTGATAATTTAGGTATTTGGCCTGAAGAAGTAAATACAAGTGGTTTTTTGACACCAATTAAACAGGTAAAAGTCTCGATGCAAAAAGCATTGGGTCAGTTTCATTTTCATTCGCCTAAAAATTATGACGCGCTTGGTTATATTATTCAAATTAAGCTCCTTGAAAATTTATTACTTGCCCGCTTACAAGAAAAGTGCCAATCTTGCAAAATGCTGACCTGGGTGCAACCCAGTACGCAGGTTGCCATTAAGCCTATTACTGGCGGTTGGCAAGTAGCTTATCTTGATGTCGCTCAAAATAATAAGCCTATGACCATCAATACAAAGTGCGTGATTGGTTCTGATGGCCCCCATTCGCTGGTCAAAAAAAGCCTAGGGATATCAGACAGTGATTTTGATTATGGTCATACGGCCATTATTGCCAATGTTAAGTTAAATCAACATCATGACTATATTGCGTATGAGCGATTTACCCAAGAAGGAGGGGCACTTGCTTTATTGCCTTATGGCTCAGGTGAGCAGATGACAATGGTACTCACCATGCCATCTCAACTTGCAAAGTGCACTCAAGATTTAACCGCGGAAGATTTTTTAGCAAAATTAAAAAATTTGATGGGAGGGCGATTAGCGTTTGAAGCAATCACCAACAGAATTCAAGTGCCCCTAAACATGAAAATAGCAAAGCAGCAAATAGCTCGAAGAGCCCTATTAATGGGTAATTCTGCGCATTTTCTACATCCTATTGCCGCTCAAGGGTTTAATTTGAGTATTCAAGATATTGCCAGCCTTGTTAATCTATTTACTCAAAACACAGAACAAGCCTATATTGGCTCAGCGGCTATGTTAAATGATTATGATAAAGCGCGAAAAACAGTACAACAAGATTATATTCAAACAACTGATAAGATTGCCACTTATTATTCAAGCCAACGATTACCCACTTGGCTAAAAGGCATGAGTTTGCTCTGCTTAGATAATTTATCGATTAAGCAATACTTTACAGAAAAAAGCATGGGGATTGCCTAACTTGACTATCACGAATCACATCACGATATTAGGGGCAGGGTTAATAGGCTTATCTCAAGCTTTGGTTCTTTTGCAAAATAATTTTACCGTTACAATAATAGACAAACACATTCATCCCGATAAAAAAATTGATTTTAATCCAGATGTGTTTGACATGCGCGTATTGGCTTTAACGCCCGAGACATCTGCTTTTTTACAAACGTTGGAAGTCTGGGGAGATATTGTGAGCAAACGAGTGTGCCCGTATGCACATATGATCGTATGGGATGGTAAAGGCAGTAGCCAAATTACGTTCGATGCGCTGTCTTTAGGCGTGCCCATATTGGGTCATATTGTTGAGCAAAATATTATAATACAAGCCTTATTAGCTAAACTAAAATATTATCTCGATAATGGCCAATTAACTTGGTTGGTAAAACAGCCCATCGAATTAAGTCGGGATAATCCTGATATCATTGGGATAAAATTATCAGATGAGACGATTATCTATTCTCGCTTATTAGTAGGCGCAGATGGGGCAGATTCTTGGCTTAGATCTCAAGCAGGATTACCTGTCACCTTTAAATATTATGAACAATCTGCCATTGTTGCGACGATTCACTGTGAAAAAAATCATCAAAATACGGCTTATCAACGATTTGGTGAGGGGGGACCGTTGGCATTATTGCCCTTATCTGATCCCAATAAAATATCCATAGTCTGGACACAGCCTAGTCAAATTTCTGAAAATTTACTTGCTTTAATAGAACCAGAGTTTAATCATGCACTGACGCAATGCTCAGAAAATATATTGGGTAATTTACGCTTAGTGGGCGTAAGAAAAAGCTTTATGTTAAAAAGCTTACAAGCACAATCTTATGGTTCAGACAGAATCGTGTTGGTGGGCGATAGTGCCCATGTGATACATCCTTTGGCAGGATTAGGCGCAAACTTAGGGTTTCAAGATGTCATCGCATTAAGCGCGCTTTTAATCAAACAAGGGAATAATCAAAGAGATTTAGGTAGTAATCAGCTTATTCAGCGATATTATCGTGAAAGAATCGCCAAAAACGAAGCCGTTCGGCACAGCATGACAACGTTAAATAAATTATTTATGAGTCAAAATCCGCTTATCAAGCTCATTCGGAATTGGGGTTTGGATAAAACAAATGGTTTGCCTAAATTAAAAAAATGGTTTGCGCATCAGGCAATGGGCTTGTCTTAATTTAAGCTACCGTTCGTCTTAATTAACACTGCTTTCGTCTGATCTGGTTTCTGTCGTTTGTCTTTCTCTTATATGATGTAAAGTAAGAAATGAAAGTGAACTAGGTGAACCTAATGACAGACTTTGTAAAAGTACATCAAACCGGGGACGGCACGTGCGGTGTGTATAGCATTGCCTGTCAATTTGCGTCACTTTTTGTTCAAGCACAAAGTTGTTTTGATACAAAAGAAAAATTAAATGATTTAATCACTGAAAACTTAGATGGGTTCAGAGACTTTTTTCATTGTTTAAATCGTTTTCATGGCATTCCCCTTATTCAGCAATTACATCCGGGTAACTTTGGTTCATTTATTCAAAAAAATATTCACACATTAAGAGATTTAGAATTATTTGTTGGGCCTGCGATGAGATTGTTGTTTGAGACGCAGGTAAATAAATATGACGAAGATATCGCTCTAAATCTTTTGTGTGAATTAAAAGATAAGTTTACAGAGGCCCATGAACTCTTTCAATTATGCCAATTATTTGGTTTGAATTTAATTAATTTTAAAAACGCAGAAATCAATCCGCTCACAGCAGAAAATTTTTCTGAGCTTTCAGCATTGCCCATAGACATGGATAGTACATTTAACATGCGAGTATTGCATAATGGAACAGATCACTTTGATTCTGTTTTTGTTTATCATGAGTTGGATTCTTTGTTTTTTGATTTAGTCCCTGCAGAATGTGAAGATCAAATTATGTACGTAGATTCTCAAGATCCTTTTATTCTCACTAAAAGTAAAAATATGAATGGCAGTGACATTTGGCAACGTAAAGAAAATTTTTTCTTAAAACACGTCTTTGCCTTGCCAGTAGAAATCAATCCTTATGCAAATTATACACCGATGCAACAAATCAGTGCTGATGAAAAGTTGGCAAAGCAATTCGCTTTAGAAGAAGCAATTGATTTTTTAGATGGCGCTGAAGTCAATGAAGACATCGCCTTAGAGATGCAGCAAGCACGCGCTTTGGATTTTAGTAAAAAAACGTATAAAAAAACAGTTTAAATTGTCTTTAAAATCAGTCGCTACAAAAGCGTAGCGACTGATTTTTTTAATAAGCATTAACCTGTAGGCGTTATTTGCTTATCTTTATCCATTTTGCAGCACTTGCAGCAAGAGCCAATGCAGCATACGCAGATATTATATATCCAGCCAAAGACTAAACCAGCAACAAAGCCTTCTACTGCGGCATAAGCAGCACCTATTCCAATACCATGCCACGTTGCAGCATATCCTTTATATACGCTTCCAACCATTTTGATCCATTCTGCCCCCATGCCATATTGCATGGCTAACACACCAAGCACTAACATGCACAAAGCCGAAACTGCCGCAGCAGCAATACCTAAGCTAATTGAGCTTAATTTACAACAGCCACACTTATTATTCATATACGCTCCCATTGAAATAAAATCTAAAATAAATAAAGCTGGTTATAGTTTAGCAGAATCACTGAAAGTCAACCTATTTTGTGATATTTTACTTTTTACCTTCAGTTTTGTGTCAATATATTGGCAGCATATTCAATAATTAATATAAATTTAGCGTCAATAATTTGTCAGAAGAAAATTAATTTTATTTTTTGTTTAAATTTATAAAGTTTTCAGAGACTAAGCAGATAAATAACCCTGAATGTCGTTAGGATGAGATTTAAGAGCAGGAAGTACTTAATTTATCGTGCGGCTTCTATAATGAAGATGTTATAACTTATTATGGGGTGTTTTTATGAAGAAATTAGTAGCATTAGCTATTGCGACATCTGCCTTAATGGCGGGTACTGCACAAGCTGCATTACAGCATGGCTTTGAATTAGGTGGTCGTGTTGGTTATGCCTGGCAACATGATGAAGATTTAAATGTAAACAGTGCTTTTACAGGTGGCGCGCCCACTTTAAATTACAGCCACAACCTTCATGACAATGGTTGGTTAGGTGGTTTATGGGTGGGTTACAACTGGGTTTGCAACTCCCTTTTATTCGGTCTTGATTTATCTGCTGATTGGTTAAATGCTGATGACAGTCATCAGTTTTTAGCGGCCAATAGTGCAGGTGCAAACTTTTTAAACACGGCTCGCTTTGAAAAAGATTTCATTTATGGTCTTTCAGCTCGTTTGGGTTACAAACAATGGGATTTCGCGGCACCTTTCATTCGCCTCGGTATTGAAAGAGTACGTAATGAATTGAGTCTTGATATCGATTCTACTGTTGCAGTACCTGTCAGACAGCTTGGTTTTACTAAATCACACCACGAAACAGGTTATTTAGTGGGTTTAGGTATGGATATCCCTGTATTCAATAACCACACAAATGTGCGTCTTGAATATCAATACCACTGGCAAAATCGTGCAGAGTTTGATTTCTCTAGCGGTCTTATCGCAGGCCGTGCCGACATCAAACCAAAAGCACATTTCTTAACAATTGGGTTGTTGTGGAGTCAAGTTTAATTTGACTTAACACACCCCGAATCTGGGCAAATGCCATGAAGGCGTTTGCCCAGTTTTACCCGCTTAAATATCCAGTCTTTCTTGACAAAACTACGTTTCAAACTTATATGGTTATATAGAGATAATCATATTTCTTTTTTTTAAAAAATAATTAAAAGGTTATAACAATGGATCGTCGTAACGCCCTCTTGCCTGCTTTGTTGTTCAGTTCAGGTATTCTGTTAGCCCATAGCAGTGTAAAAGCTTATATGGTTCATGGCTGGGAGTTGGGTGCCAGAACAGGGTTGATGTGGCAAGAGGGTACTTTAAAAATTAATGCTCAAGCAGGACCAGACACACTCAATACCGAAAGACACCTAGCTGATAACGGGTGGTTGGGTGGTATCTTTGTGGGGTATAACTGGAAAGAAGAGTTAGTGACCTTGGGTTTGAATTTGAATTTAGACTGGAATGGCATCGATGATGCACATAGCTTTTATGCCCGAGATTCAAGTGGCGATAATTATTTGTTTAGAGCCCGATATGAGCGTGATTTCTTTTATGGAGTTTCCGGCCGAGTCGGTTACAGAGGTTGGGAATCGATTACGCCTTTTGTTCGGGCAGGCATAGAGCGTAGCACCAATCGGCTGCATTTGGTTGCAGAAAATGTTAATAATCCTGCTATACCTGTTAGGCTACTCGACACAAATGTGTCTCACCACAAAACAGGGTATTTATTGGGTGTGGGCATCGATATTCCGGTTATGAATAAAAATACCAATTTAAGGTTTGAGTATAACTACCATCTGTGTGGCAGAATTGAATTTCCTGTGAGCAATGGTGCCATTTCAGGAAAAGCAGAATATCAGCCAAACGCACATTTTTTAACAGTGGGTTTACAGTGGGGTCAAGTTTAAAATTAACTAGTTAACTTTAAATAAACGCTTTGTTGGTTACAAAACTGCCCAAAGTTAATGCTTTATTCCCTCTATTTCAAAGCAAATCTCGCGAGTTTCTTTGTTTCTGCCCCCAAAACCGTTATGCTGTAAGTAATTGAAATACCGATGAATAAAAATAGTCAAAGTTAGTTTTCTTTTCATCGGTCAAAACCGATTTTAAGGACGTGATGTGATAGATGCGAAAGGCTACCGTCCGAATGTGGGGATCATCTTAACCAATGCGGCCGGCCAAGTATTTTGGGCGAAGCGAGTTGGACAAGAAGCTTGGCAATTTCCTCAAGGCGGCATTAACGATAACGAAAAAGTAGAAGATGCACTTTTTAGAGAACTTTATGAAGAAGTGGGGCTACAAGCCTCTGATGTCAAAATTCTTGCGCAATCTCGTTATTGGTTAAGATACCGTCTGCCCAGACGATTAGTACGAAACCAATCTAGGCCCGTTTGCATAGGCCAAAAACAAAAATGGTTTTTGTTAAAATTAGTGGCACCAGAAAGTAAAATTCAATTAGATGCGACGATTAAGCCCGAGTTTGATGATTGGAACTGGGTAAGTTATTGGTATCCGCTTCATCAGGTTATTGCTTTTAAAAAAGAGGTATACCGCAAAGCGCTTAAAGAGTTTAGGCCCTATTTACTCCCCAGTGCGATTTTTCGAGGCAAACTCGATCCGCTGCCAAGTTAGCGAGACAGTAAATTATGCTCCATCTTCTTCGTGAAATTGTTCAAGAGGTCAACGAAGCAAGAGATTTGCAAGAAGTGTTGCATATCATGGTCAATCGGGTGGCCGAGAGCATTCAAACTGAGGCTTCCGGAGTATATTTAGTTGATAAACAAAATGAACGATATGTGCTGGCCGCCTCAAAAGGCTTTAAGCCGAACATCGAAGGCAAAATCAGCCTGAAATTTTCACAAGGGCTAGTTGGGCTGGTTGCTGAACGTGAAGAGCCGCTCAATATTGAAGATGCCCCCAATCACCCGCATTATTATTTTTTTCCTCAGATGGGAGAAGAAATTTATCACTCTTTTCTTGGCGTGCCCATAATTTATCAACGAAAATTAGTGGGCATTATTATTGTTCAGCAACGCGAAAAAAGAAAATACGAAGAGCAGGAAGTGGCTTTTTTAGTCACGATTGCAGCTCAGCTGGGTTCTAGCATCGCTACCGCCCCTCAACGCGTCTTAAAAAGAGATTATTTTTATGAAGACGCCAAAGCGCCAACAAAGTGGGAAGGAAAAGCCGCGTCCCCTGGTTTGGTGATTGGAAAAGTGGTGATTTCTTATAATCCCGATGATTTAGAATCTGTGCCTTATTATTTAATACAAGAAAAAGACAAAGAAAAAGAATGGGAAAAGTTTAAAAAAGCTTTAGAAAAAACAAAACAAGATCTAGAAGCCATAAAACTTCGATGGACGCAAAAATTACCCGAAGCAGAAATGGTCCTGTTTGATGCCTACTTACAAATTTTAGACAGCGATCATATTACGCAATCGGTCAAAAATTTAATTAACGAACGCCATTGGGCGCCTTGGGCCTTAAAAAAAACCATTAAATCTTTGACTCGAAAATTTCAAGCCATGGAAGATGATTATTTAAGTGAACGCGCACACGATTTTATTGATTTAGGTCGTAGAATTTTAGGTCATTTACAACTCCAAGAAGGGCTCATTAAATATTATCCTGATGACACAATTTTAGTCGGTGAAGACGTCACGGCTTCTTGTTTAGCAGAAGTGCCACAGCATAAATTAAAAGGTGTGGTTTCCATTAAAGGCAGCGTCAATTCTCATGTGATTATTTTGGCCAAAGCCATGGGCATACCAGCGGTCATTGGTACGGTGGGATTACCGATATTTAAACTATCAGGTGAGGTAATTGCCGTAGATGGTTTTCAGGGCGAAGTCTATATCCGTCCCACCCGTCATCTTATTCAAGCATTTAATCAACAAGCATCTCAAGATAAAGCCAATCTCATCGAGGTAGATAAACTCAATTTATTGCCAGCAGTGACATTAGATAATCGTAAAATTAATTTACTCGTGAATATTGGTTTAAGTGCAGACATTCATGCGGCGTTGAGTTGCCACAGTGACGGCGTAGGGCTATACCGAACTGAAGTGCCTTTTATGGTAAAAGACAGATTTCCCGGAGAAGAAGAACAAACGTCGGTTTACCGTCAATTATTGTTGGCTTTTTCGAAAAAACCAGTGGTCATTAGAACGCTTGATGTAGGCGGCGATAAGTTTTTACCTTACTTCCCTATTGAAGAAAAAAATTCATTTTTAGGCTGGCGTGGTATTCGGGTGATGCTTGATCACCCTGAAATATTTTTACAACAGTTGAGGGCTTTGTTAAAAGCCAGCACCGGGTTAAATAATCTTCATATTTTATTACCGATGATAACTCAAACATCAGAGATAGATGAATCGCTTACCTATATTCGGCAAGCCTATCAAGAAGTACAAGAAGAAGGATTTGATGTTGTGTATCCAAAAGTAGGGGCGATGATTGAAACGCCTTCTGCTGTTTTTTGTGCAGGCCACATCGCAAAAAGAATGGATTTTTTATCTATTGGCAGCAACGATTTGACGCAATATATATTGGCGGCAGATAGAAATAACCAAAAAATAGCCGATTTATATGATCCTTTTCATCCGGCTGTATTAGGGGCTCTTGAACAGGTTGTGTTGGCAGCTAAACAACAGAATAAACCGGTAACGATTTGTGGCGAAATGGCCAGTGATCCCATCGCATTGATTATTTTATTGGCGCTCGAATTTGAAGGGATCAGTGTTCATACCAGCATGTTAGCGAAAATAAAATGGCATATTAGACAGTTATCTGTTGTTCAGGCTAAAGCCTGGTATAAAACAGTCAGATCTTTTGAGCAGGGAAATGAAGTTAAGCAGTTTTTACAAGAGAAACTTCAAGAAACGGGTTTGAGTCTAGCACACCCTTCGAGTATGGCTTTATGATATTTATTATTTTAATCACAGGTCTGGTTGCTGGCGTATTATCTGGGTTACTCGGCATTGGCGGCGGCGTGGTGATAGTCCCCGTGTTGTCTTATCTTTATCCCTTTCATCCTGGTCTTACCGGTAATGAAATTATGCATTTAGCCGTGGGCACGTCTTTGGCGTCGATGATATTTACCTCAGCAGCAGGCATGATTTCTCATTTTAGATTTGGGCATTATACAGGCATGTCGCCTTCTATTTTTCAGGGATTAATACCCGGTTTATGGCTAGGTGCTTGGAGCGGTAATTTTTTAAATAGCCTTGCCTCCCCAGAGATTTTAAAAATAGCCTTTATGTTAGTTGTTATGGTTATTGCTTTTAGAATGATTTTTTCTCCTCAGCTTTTTTATCAAACACAACACCAAAAACATTTTTCTCCCCACGTATTTTTTTTAATAGGGTTAGTGATTGGCGCTATTTCAAGCTTAATTGGCATAGGGGGTGGCATATTTTTGGTGCCCATTTTAGCCTATATGGGCTTACCTCCGTATCAAGTAAGCGCAGCAACTTCCATTGGGACTTTTTGTACTGTTTGTATGGGCACAATAGGCAGTATTTATTTTGGCTGGGGGACTATTCCTCATTTGGAAGGCGTCACAGGATATGTGTATTGGCCTTGGGCAGTTTTGATTGGCATGGCAGGTATGATGCTTGCTCCGCTTGGCGTTTGGCTTTCTAGAAGGCTACCAGTCAGCATTATTCGGAAGTTATTTGCCCTAATTTTAGTGTTGATTGCCTTACGAATGGGTTTTAATTTGTGACGTCTTTGATAGACTGAGGAAACTATGTTTAAACATCCAGAAATTAATCCAGTTATATTTCACATTTATGGCCCACTGCAAGTGCGTTGGTATGGGCTAATGTATATGGTGGCCATCTTAGCGTGTCTTGGCCTCATGATGTATCGTGAAAAAAATAACCCCAATTGGTCGACAGAAAAAATAATTGATTTGGCCTTTTATATGGCCCTTGGTATCGTGATAGGTGGCCGACTCGGTTATATGCTGTTTTATGCCCCCGATTTTATTTATACCGATCCCTTTCGCGTATTTAGACTATGGGAAGGCGGGATGTCTTTTCATGGGGGCATAACAGGCGTGGCCGTTGCGGCATGGTTGTTTGCGCGTCGGTTTCATACACATGTTTTATCGGTATTCGATGCCATCGCGCCCGTTATTCCAGTGGCCTTAGGTTTTGGACGTTTAGGTAATTTTATCAATGGCGAGTTGTGGGGCAAAATCACGACCGTTCCTTGGGGCATGTATTTTTATCATATCGATATTTATCCAAGGCACCCATGGCCTATCTATGCCATTTTACTCGAGGGTGTATTGCTCACGATTATATTATGGTGGTATGCCCGAAAGCCCCGATCTTTGGGTGGAAACACAGCGTGTTTTTTAATGGGCTATGCGCTGATTCGTATTTTTGAAGAATTTTTTAGAGAGCCAGATGCACAATATGGCTATTTGTGGGGCGATTGGTTAACCATGGGGCAAGTTTTATGCTTACCCATGATAGTGCTCGCTTTATATTTATGGTTTGGGTTTAGGAGAAAAAATCATGCAACAATATCTAGCTTTACTCAAAAAAGCGATTGAAACCGGTGTTGCCAGAACAGACAGAACACAGACAGGCACCACAGGGCTATTTGGCTATCAAATGCGATTTGATTTAGGCCAAGGCTTTCCTTTAGTGACGACCAAAAAAGCCCATTTAAAATCGATCATTCATGAATTGTTGTGGTTTATTAAAGGCGATACCAATATTGATTATTTACAGCAAAATGGCGTACGCATTTGGAATGATTGGGCCGATGAAAAAGGCAATCTAGGGCCAGTTTATGGTGAACAATGGCGCAGATGGCAAGAAAATGATGGCAAAATACACGATCAATTGGCCAATGTCATTCAGCAAATTAAAACGAATCCCCATTCTAGAAGATTAATTGTGTCTAGCTGGCATGTAGGGCAATTAGAAAAAATGGCTTTACCGCCATGTCATTGTTTATTTCAATTTTATGTTGCACAAGGCAAACTAAGCTGCCAATTATACCAACGCAGTGCAGATATTTTTCTGGGCGTGCCGTTTAATATTGCCTCTTATGCTTTGTTAACGATGATGATAGCCCAAGTAACTGGCTTGCAGCCAGGTGATTTTGTGCATACCTTGGGTGATGCGCATTTATATTCGAATCATTTTGAACAAGCCACTTTGCAACTTTCTCGCGAACCTTTCCCTCTGCCGAGAATGTTGATAAACCCCAATGTGAAGCAGATAGATGAGTTTAAATTTGAAGATTTTGAATTGGTGAATTATCAATCTCATCCCACTATTACAGCACCGATTGCGGTCTAATTTATTTAGGAGCAATTTTTAGAATGAAAGTAAGTTTAATTGTTGCAAAAGCTTTAGGGGATGTGATTGGGGCAAATAATCAATTGCCTTGGCATTTGTCCGACGATCTTAAACGGTTTAAAGCCTTAACCTGGGGCAAACCTATTTTAATGGGCAGAAAAACTTACGAATCTATCGGTAGGCCATTGCCTGGTCGCACAAACATTGTTTTAACCCATGATATTGCCTATCTAGCCCCAGGGTGTGTGGTGGTCTCTTCTTTAGAACAAGCCTTTAAAGCCGCAGAGCAATTTGAAGAGCTGATGGTAATAGGCGGCGAAAAAGTATATGCGCTTTGTTTGCCCTTCGCCACTAAACTGTATATTACTCAAATTGAAAAAGCATTCGAAGGCGATGCAAAATTTCCTAAAATTGATTTATCTGATTGGCAAGAGATGGATAAGCAGACAGTGCCTATCAGTGAATCAAATGAGTTTACCTACCATTATTTGCAATACGAAAAAATAAAATAATAAAAATAAATCAGAGGTGCCTATGTTTTTTATCACGGCTTTGGATTTTTGGATCGCACGTCTTGAAGAACATATGCAAAAAGTCATTGCAGAAAACTCTACCAACACCACGTCAGTAAAATCCAGTAAAGTTCAGCCAAACACCGAAGTATCTATTCTAGAATTTTTTAAAATTTCTAATGAGAATATGTTTGGAAGCACCAAAGAAAAATTGAATGGCTCCGAAAAAATCGAATTTTCCCCTTTTAAAATGCGGTATGGTGACAAAAAAATTCAATTTGATTTATTGTGGAAAGACGTGGTTTTAGGTCAATATGATTTTCTTTATAAAAAAATAGATGATTTTTTTAACCCTCAAAGCACAACAATTAATTTAACCCAATTTAAATTATTGTTGGTATTTAGATTACAACAAAAATGTTTAGAATTAAGAGAAACAGCTTATCTTGGTTTATTGCAAAGAGATGAATTAAAAAAATCGATTCGAAAACAAGAAAAAAGTATTGCAGCAGAAAAACTTGAAGCGGAAAAAAAAGAAAAAGCAGTTGAAAAAAAACCAGAAGAGATTAAATCAGAAGGTATTAAAGAAGAAGATCAAACAAAAGTAATTATCGCATTACAAGATGAGGGAAGTAATAAAAACATCCTAGATGAAAAAAAAGACCCTATCTTAATTTTACAAGAAAATTTTGAAAAATTAAAAATCTCAAATGACATTTGCTATGATGAGAGTTTATTAAAAGATATTTTGAAAAGTATCGAAGAGATTCGCGTATTGATGCAAAAGCTTGAAGAAAAAGGCGCAACGAAATTAAACCAATTCACTTATACCCCTTCAGACGGTCGAACAGGCGAATTATTGTATACTTTTAGTAAAACAATGGAAGAAATTTTTGGTTTCTTTTCTGAGCTAGATAAAACTTCTGCATTTTTACCGGGACATAATCATGCGTTATTAGATTGCTCGCCCAAAAAAGTATTCAAAAAAAATGATCCTTTATTAATTGTATATGAAGACATGGTAAGCTATTTATTGTCAAATTATAGTCGATCAGCCAATTTTGAACGGTTAAGTGAAAGCACGGCTCAATCAGGCATAGTATTAAGTGTCGCGTCCACACTGATTGGTTTGGTTACACAGCCCACAAAAACACTGAGTGATAAATTAACCATATGGACCTACAATCCTGAAACAGCCGATGACAAAAGACAGTTGCTCTCTGATACCATTATCGCCTTAAGAAAGTCTTTGAAAGATCAGCCGATTTTAGATAATCAAAAACGTCCGAATGAAAGCGTTTGGGATAATTGTGAGAGAACATTGGCTGTGCATTCTGAAGAGGCGTATAAAAATCAAGGGTATAGCATTTGGCCGCAACAGTTGACAGTTTTCTTTGATAAAACCAGAGAAGATTTAAAAGATACACGTGCGCTCTTAAGACAACAGTCCCAACCACAATCACATAGCCCTAATTCTAAAAAAGCGTTAAATACACGCAAATAGTTGGCAGCGATGGGGCAGACTCGGTATAATTGGCTATGTATTAAAAATAGCCAGCCCACTTAATATGCATATTAAACAAAAAATAATTGGTTTTTCAGCTTTTGCATTAAGCCGAGTTCTCAACTTAACGCTATCTGTCAGGATGGTTATTCACCCCGACTATCAGGCTAAAGAACAATACATCTATTGTTTTTGGCATGGTAAGCAGTTTATGCCTGTTATGCGCATGCGTTATATGGGCAATCAAAAGCATGTCGCATTAGTTAGCGCTTCTCGTGATGGAGAGATGTTAACCACCTGGTTAAAAGCGATAGGATATCGCGTTATCCGGGGTTCTTCTTCTCGCAAAGCGGTAAGTGGGTTAAAAAAATTACTGCATTTTGCCAAAAATGGGTATTCATTGGGTATCGCAGCAGATGGACCACGCGGGCCCATTTTTCAGGCAAAAGCGGGTGCCATCTATCTTGCTGCCAAAACGGGTGTAAAAATTGTACCCATTGGCACCGTGTATGAAAATGCTATTCAATTTCGAGCTTGGGATAAGTATCAACTCCCTAAGCCCTTTAGTAAAACAGTGCTTTATTTAGGCCAACCTATCTCTATTCCAAAAGACATCACTGACAACCCCCTTGATACTCAGCAATATATCGACATGATGGTTAAAGAATTACACTTCAGTGAAGAAAAGGCTGCAGCGCATTTAACAAAAAGTTAAATGTGATTATTAGATTTTTATTTTTTGTCGCTTTTTCTGAATTTACTCGGTTGATTATTTAATGGTTTGTCTTGTTGAGCATTGGTCATGCCAAATGTACTTTCTTCTTCATCTTTTCTGACTTTACTCGTTTTATTATTTAATGGTTTGCCTTGCGCATAGGTTATGCCAAATGGTGTACTTTCGTCTTTATCACCTTTAACTTGTTGAAGGGGTGTGTACAGTATTCTAGGTGAACTGGAAGGAGAAGATCGGTGAGCTTCTTTGCGTTCGGGTACGTTCAACTTGCTTGAACTATTTCTGGCGGCGGTGATCAGTAAAGTCTTTTTATCTTGTGAAGTTTTGCGACGGGGTGAATCAGTCGTTACGGTGTTATTTTCTGGTTTTTTTACGTCATATTTTTCTTCCAGCAACAAATTTTGTAACATTTGTTCAAGATCTTGGACATCAGAATCTTCTAGCGCAAATTTTTCAGATCTTGGCGTACCTTGTTTTGCTTTTGGCGAAGGATCATTCTTCGTATTAGGAGGCAAATTATTAAGGTTTAGCATTAATTTAGGCTGATTGTTCTTGCGCGGTTCCACTTTTTTTCTAGGGGTCCTCGAAAATAGAAATTGCTCTTCAGATGAAGAGCTAGAGTGAGTGGTTGAATCAACACTTTGGCTTATTTCTTTTGAGATGAGCGGTTCATTAGGGTCTGAGCCAGAGAGAAAAGTTTTTCTTGGGCTTGAATCTTTTTGTCGCGAGAAACGAGTCATTTTAGATTTTTCTTTAGGGCTGGAGAAATCAAACCATTCTTCATTTGAATTTGTATGGATGGTCTCATTGGGATCCGAACTTGAAAAACAGGGTGTTGAGCTCGCTTGTTTATTTTTGAATGGGGTTGCTTTGGGCAGGGTCGGTAGTTGAACTTCTTTTTTGCCAGAAGGAATAATAAATTCTTGGTTTATTGGACTTGAACTTGTTTCTCTTGGGCTAGAATCTGAAAATTTGGGTCTTTGCCTAGTAGGATCGGAACCCTCATTAGAACGACGGATTTTATCTGGCTTACCCAGGGGGCGAACCCCCGTGCCAGTTGAGCGAGTCAACCCTTTAGATCTGATGAGTATAATTTCATCTTCTTTAGGGCTAGAGCTTATTGTCTCTATAGTAGGACTAGAACTTATTAATGATGATTGTTTTGGCGTAGTATTGTTCGTTCTGGGGATTTCTCTAGGACTGGAGCTAATCGATACCTCAGTTTTTTTCCCTGGATTTTTTGGAATTTCTATAGGTCCCGAGTTAATCAATCTTTCTTTCTCATTTCTAGGGCTAGAACTAATTGTCTCAACTGGACTTAAGTGAATCAATTCTTCTTTAGGTGGGCTAAAATTAATCAAGATTTCGTTCGTGATGTTGCTAATAGCGATAGGATCAGATTGAAATATATCTGGATTGCCAACATAAGGAATTGCGATAAGCGTTGGTTTTGCCCATAATGTTTTTATAAGGCTGTTTTGAATATTTTTATAGGTTTCGGAAAATTTATCTGATAAAACAGGAGCATAGTCCTTAATTGAAAAAGGCTTGTGAAACTGCTCATAATTTAATAAATAATCAATGAGCCGCATAAAAAAGTTATTTTCTTGGAGCAACTCTTGTGTGTAAGTACTCTTGAGAGCAGGCTTAATGGGTTGTTCTTTTTTCTCTGATGAAATGAGATGTTTGAAAGAAAAGTGTTTTTTTTCAGATTTTGTTTCTGGCTCAGGTTTGGTTTCTGTTTCAGGTTCGGAATTTTCGATAAATAATGATTTTTTCATCTTCCCTTCAAGTTCGAGGGCACTCCCTACACAAATACTCAATATTTTTGCTAGCCCATTTTGAGTGATGTTATTTTTTTCCCCCTGTGAAACAACCAGATGAGCTACATGCAAAAAATCATGCAATGCTTGTGCAGCACCTATGTTCCCTAAAGCACAAAGATGGTTGAGATAAGTCGTCAATATTTTTTGCAAGTGATCTGTTTTTAATACTTTTTCAAAAATTTTGGGAGAAGATTGATGTGTGCTAAATTCACTTCCCAGCTCGCTAAACAGTATTGTCCAAGCAGTATAATCTCTTAAATCATGATGCCTTAGTATGCAGCCGTTGATGAAGACTTGTTGAAATAGCATAGAAATAACATTAGGAGATATTTTGTATTTTTTATCTTTAATCGCGGAGAAGTCTTTTTTACATTCTTGAGTATAGTTAGGCAGAGATATTTTTAAATTCTGTTGTATATTAATAGGATCGATATTAAATGATTCAATAAATACAGCCAAAGATTCTTTACTTTTTTCTTTTTTAAGAATAAGGGTGATGTAGTCATCAAGTGCTTTTAAAGAGACTTTACAATAGCTATATCGAAAAATATTTTCTTTGTTGAAATTAAGATATTTGTCTTCGATGATGAGCTCGAGCACCAGTAAAATATACTCTAAAGAATAGTAGTGATTATTCATTTATTTCCTCTGATACTGGATAACGAGCGAATCTAATTAATGGCGATTGAAACGAGTTATTAATCTCATAATATACATGAGAATCTAGTGTATTTAAAAATGAAAGGCAAGCAAAAAGTTAGAATTATTTTTGACCTGGTGGTAAATTTTAAGCTGTTATTTCGTGCATATAAACGTTTTTGTGTAGCGTATTTATAGGTGAATACGTTTTTTGCAGAAAGGAGAAGATTATTTTGACTTCAATGACGAGCACATGTTGGCTCGTCATTGCAAAAAGCAAAGCTTAACAATAAATAACAACTAAAATTATTCTTCGATTTCCCGCATCATGGCCCTATATCCAATGTCGGTACGATAGAACATGCCATCGAACTGAATTTTTTTAATGATGGCATAGGCTTTGGCATGAGCCGCCTTAACCGATTCACCCACGGCACTCACACACAATACCCGACCTCCTGTGGATATAATTTCTCCTTGCTCTAATTTTGTGCCCGCATGAAACACGCGTTCGCCTTTTTGCAAAGAAATATTTAAACCGGAGATAGGTTTGTGAACTTCATAATCATTAGGGTACCCGCTCGCCGCCAAAACAACCGTGAGGGCAAACAGAGGCTTAAATTCAGGGGTAACCGTATCGAGTCTGCCTTCTAGGGCTTTTAAGCATAAATCCGCAAAGTCAGATTTAACTAACATCATAATGGGTTGGGTTTCCGGATCGCCAAACCGACAATTGAATTCTAGTACTTTGATTTGGTTATTTTTGTCTATCATGAGGCCAGCATATAAAAAACCCACATAAGGATGGCCTTCTTGTTTCATGCCTTCTAAAACTGGCTTCATGACCGTCTCAAGCACTTGTTGATGTAATTCAGGGGTCACAACAGGTGCGGGGGCATAAGCACCCATGCCGCCTGTATTAGGCCCTAAATCGCCATCGTCTCTGGCTTTGTGATCTTGGCTGCTAGGAAAGGCAACCAAGTTGTTTCCGTCACTCAGAATAATAAAACTGGCTTCTTCGCCTTCTATAAATTCTTCAATAACGACCGTGTTACCCGATTCGCCTAAAGTATGTTTCTCTAAGAAATTATCTAGCGCAAAAACAGCCTCGGCTTCAGTTTGCGCAATGACTACGCCTTTGCCTGCTGCCAAGCCATCTGCTTTAATCACCACAGGATAAGATTGCGTTTTTAAATAATTTTTTGCTTGAGATAAATCAGTAAATGTTTGTGAATGCGCTGTGGGGATTTTATATTTATGCATAAAATCTTTGGCAAAAGATTTTGAGCCTTCTAATTGGGCTGCATATTTGTCTGGCCCTAAAATAAGTAAACCGGCTTTTTTAAAAGCATCCACAATGCCATGAACAAGAGGCACTTCAGGCCCAACAATGGTATACGTGATCTCGTTTTCTTTGGCAAATTGAATTAAAGCAGGAAAATCTAAAGGGGAGATATCTATATTATCTATTTTAGGTTCTCTTAAGGTACCGCCGTTACCAGGTGTCACATAAATATGTTCGACGAGATCAGATTTTCGTAAACGCCACGCCAATGCATGCTCTCGGCCACCTTGGCCAATTAATAATATCTTCATTTGAGTATCCATTAAAGTTTAATTTTACTAGTGTTTAAAATGCCGTATGTGGGTAAAAACCATGATGATGCCTTTTTGATTGGCCATTTCAATGACTTGCGCATCTCGAATAGAACCACCGGGCTGAATAATCGCTTTTATGCCTGCTTTTGCCGCTAATTCTATGGCATCTGAAAAAGGGAAAAAAGCATCTGAGGCCAACACTGCCCCTTGGGTCGAAAATTTGCCTTGTTGGGCTTTAAGGAGCGCAATTTCCATGCTAAACACGCGAGACATTTGGCCTGCGCCTAACCCAATGGTTTGATTTTCTTTGCTTAAAACAATGGCATTAGATTTGAGTTGCTTGGCAATTTGCCAAGCAAATAATAATTCTGCCCAGGTGGCTTCATCGGGGGCTAATTCGGTGACGATTTTTGAATGGGCTTTAATATCATCATTATCTTGAGCCAAATCGCTGGTTTGAATTAACATATTAGCGTTAGATAACATTTTAATTTCTAAGTGATGATCTGTTTCTTTATTTTGCGTAAGGGGTGATGTTTGCAATAATCTGACATTAGGTTTGCTTTTAGCGATGTCGAGTGCTTTTTCGGTGAAGCTTGGCGCCAGACAAACTTCCACAAATTGGTTGCTTAAAATTTGATTCAGCACTTTATAATCAACCGGTTGGTTTAAAGCAATGATACCCCCAAACGCGGACACAGAATCTGCAGCATAAGCTAAGCGATAAGCTTCAGATAAATCAGCCGCAATCGCCACGCCACAGGGGTTGGTGTGTTTCACAATCACGCAAGCAGGTTGCATTGTGTTTAAGGCGCTCAATGTTTGATACGCGGCGTCACTGTCTAATAAATTATTATAAGACAAAGGTTTGCCTTGTAATAAGAGTGGACTAGTTTGATTTGATGCGCCCATGAGTTGATATAAACCCGCTTGTTGCTGAGGGTTTTCGCCATATCTTAAGGGCTGAGCCAATTCGCAATTTAAAAATAATTTTTCTGGCAAACTTGAATCAACCGCAGTTTTTTTCGTTAAATAATTAGCAATACTGGCTTCATATTGTGCGCTGAGTTGAAATGCTT
Organism: uncultured Gammaproteobacteria bacterium; assembly: GCA_902826485.1. GTDB lineage: Bacteria > Pseudomonadota > Gammaproteobacteria > Berkiellales > Berkiellaceae > CADEEZ01. Next base: position 141,589 of record CADEEZ010000004.1, on the reverse strand, counting down.
TTTTGGCGTAGTGTAATCGCATAGCGTAATTAAATTGATTCTGTAAGGCGAGTGCTTGGATAAATTCTGGATAGTCAACTGGGTCGGTAATGATTAATTTGTGCTGGTGATTTTTAGCAGCACCTCGAATCATAGTTGGGCCACCAATATCAATATTTTCGATGGCTTCTTCAAAGGTATGGGGCTTTGCAATGGTTTTTTCAAAAGGGTATAGATTAATCACAATTAAATCAATTGCGGGGATATGAAGATCTGCCAACACAGCGGCATCTTGTTCGCCTCTAGATAAAATGCCCGCGTGAATTTTAGGATGCAAGGTTTTCACTCGCCCATCTAAAATTTCAGGAAATTGAATATAATCGGCGATATCAATAACAGGAATATCGGCTTGTTTGAGGGTGTTTGCGCTATTCCCCGTGGATAATATTTCAACATTGGCTAGGTGAAGCGCGGTGGCTAATTCTATCAGGCCCGTTTTATCAGAAACGCTGATAAGCGCACGACGAATAGTGAGGTCATTAGAATGCGTCATAGTAAATAATCTTCGCTACTGCTATTAAATCGCTATTGTACCTGAAGGCGCAGAACTTATCGACCATTTAAGTGTGTTAATGAACTGAGCTATTCGATCTCATATTCATTTAATCTTTTGCGAAGGGTGCCTCTAGCCAGTCCTAACCAATCAGCTGCTTTGGATTGATTCCCTTGCGCTTTTTTCATCACGACATTGAATAAGCCAATTTCAACTTCTTTGATGACTAAATCGTAAAGTTCAGAGGTTTGTTCTTCTTCAAGATGAGAAAAATATTGTTCAATAGCCTGTTCGACTGATTGTCTTAAGGTAATTTTAGATAAGTTGACGCCCGTCATTGCTGCTACCTTCTATGAGTGATAGAAAAAATTCATTAGCTGCTTCTAGTTGAGCGTCCACCGTGTCAAGACGATTGAACAAATCTCTAAAATAGGAGCCATTGGGTTGGCCTTTGGTGTACCAAGAAACATGTTTTCTGGCTAAATGAACGCCATTTTTGGGGCCATAAAAATTATACAAACTATGAAGATGATCGATCATCAAGCGATAAACATTATCAATTGTTGGTTTAGGCAATAGGGTGCCATGATCTAAGTAATGATTTATTTCAGAAAAGATCCAAGGGCGCCCTTGAGCCGCTCGGCCAATCATAATGCCATCGGCTTTGGTGTACTCTAATACTTCTTTGGCTTTTTGAGGGCTAGAAATATCACCATTGGCAATCACAGGAATAGACACACTTTCTTTGATGGCTCGAATGGTGTCATATTCGGCATGCCCATTAAATCGACAAGCACGCGTTCTGCCATGAACCGCGAGGGCAACAATGCCCAATGATTCAGCAAGCTTTGCGATACGAATGCCATTTCTATGTTCGGCATCCCATCCCGTTCGAATTTTTAAGGTAACTGGAATTTTCACCGCGTTAACAATAGCTTCAAGAATTTTAGCAACCAAGGGCTCATCTTTGAGTAAGGCAGAACCCGCTAGGGTATTGCAGACCTTTTTGGCAGGACACCCCATATTGATATCTAGGATTTGTGCGCCATTGGCCTCATTCACCACAGCCGCTTCAGCCAATTTAGCGGGATCGGCTCCTACCATTTGGACAGCACAAGGGTGCGTTTCGCCTTCGAGATCAGCTCGACGATGTGTTTTTTCACTGCCTCTTAATAAGGAAGTGGCCCCGACCATCTCTGTACAGGCCAGGCCAGCGCCCATATCTTTGCAGAGCTGTCTAAACGGTTTGTCGGTTACACCCGCCATAGGCGCTAGCACAACGGGTGAGTCTAGGGTATAGGGCCCTATTTTGAGGGTTGGTCGCATACTCTTTTATCATTCTGCCAATAAAATTGTAGGTAAGTTGAAGTATCTTAAAAATCAGTGAATTTGTCACCCATTTCAAAAAAATAGGTGATTTATCTATGACACTTATTTTTTGATGGCCATGATGCAAACCCAATCGTCTTTGATCTTTGGAGCAAAGTCGAACCTAAACCATGGCGCATACGCTTCTTTTAAGGACGCTAGCTGAGTGGTTAATAGCCCCGATAAAACAATCAAGCCATTTGTTTTGAGATAGGCAGCAAATTTAGGGGCAAGCTGAATCAGGGGATCGATTAAAATATTCGCTAATAACAAATCACAACTGTTTTGAGCTTGCACGGGTAGGTTTGCCGGTGAATAAACCCATAAAGTGTCTTGAACAATGTTATTTCTACGGCCATTTTCTAAGGTGCTGGTTAAGGCTTGCTCACAATGATCCACCGCCACCACTTGCTTGGCCCCTAATTTAAGGGCAGTAATGGCCAAAATACCTGAGCCTGAACCATAATCGATAACGTGAAGATTTTTTGGCGCATGATCTGCAAGCCAAGACAAGCATAAAGCCGTTGTCGGGTGTGTGCCTGTGCCAAAAGCTAAACCCGGGTTTAAAAACACGGCAGTGCAGTCTGGCGGAGGCGTCATTTCTTCTGGCCCCACCCAAAGTTGATGGGGGTGTCGCCCAAAGATAACGGGTTGGTAATGCTCTAACCACGCTGTTTCCCAAACTTGATCAGGTAAAGCTTCTTCTATTAAATCTAAATGGTCATATTCAGCATGAAATAAAATTTTTATGGCCTCTAGTTCGAGTGCATTAAATAAAGCAATAACCCGAGTGGTGGACCATATAGGTGTTTGAGTGGGATCGGGCTCAAAAATGGCTTGTTCATCAGGGGTATTATCGTAAGGATCGCCGAACGACACACTGAGCGCCCCGTGTTCAAAAAACCAATCACTGAGTTTATCGGCTTGTTGTTTATCACAACAAACCGATAAATTAATCCAATTGGGATTAAGGCTTGGATTAAGATTTTGCATGTTTGAGTTTTTCTTCGAGATAATGAATGCTGACGCCGCCCCGTTGAAAGTTACCATCACGAACCAATTCTTGATGTAAGGGGATATTGGTTTTTACGCCTTCTACCACAATTTCGTCTAAGGCATTTTTTAAACGGGCAAGACATTCTGCTCTGTCTTTGCCATGCGCAATCAGTTTGCCGAGCAGCGAATCATAAGTAGGCGGCACAACGTACGACGTATACAAATGTGAATCGACACGAATACCGGGGCCGCCGGGGGCGTGATACCAACTGACTGTACCCGGACATGGAATAAATGTTTTAGGATCTTCCGCATTGATACGACATTCAATCGAATGGCCAGAGATAACCACATCATCTTGAGTAAAACTCAATTTTTGACCATTGGCAATTTTGATTTGTTCTTTAACAATATCAATGCCGGTGATCAATTCAGTGACCGGATGTTCAACTTGCACACGCGTGTTCATTTCAATGAAATAAAATTCGCCATCTTGATACAAAAATTCAAACGTGCCCGCACCCCGATAACCAATATCAATACACGCTTTGGTGCAAAGCGACCCAATTCTTTTGCGTTGTTCGTCTGTGATGCCAGGCGCTGGGGCTTCTTCTAAAACTTTTTGATGTCGTCTTTGTAAAGAACAATCACGCTCGCCTAAATAAACGGCATTGCCTTGTCCATCGGCCAATACTTGAATTTCTATGTGTCTGGGGGTTTCAAGGAATTTTTCCATGTAAACCGTCCCATTATTAAATGCCGCTTGGGCTTCTTGCGTGGTTAAATTAATAGAATGAAGTAATGCGCCTTCAGCATGCACCACACGCATCCCTCTACCGCCGCCGCCGCCTGCCGCTTTAATGATAATGGGGTAACCAATTTTGCGTGCCATGGCTAAATTTGCTTTGGCATCATCGCCTAAAGGCCCATCCGAACCGGGTACGCAGGGTACACCCGCTTTTTTCATGGTGGCAATCGCGGAGACTTTGTCTCCCATTAAGCGAATGGTTTCGGCTTTGGGGCCAATAAAAATAAAACCACTTTGCTCCACGCGTTCAGCAAAATCGGCATTTTCAGATAAAAAGCCGTAGCCTGGATGAATCGCAACGGCATCAGTAATTTCCGCTGCACTGATGATTGCCGGTATATTTAAATAACTTTCTTTAGAATTGCCAGGCCCTACACAAACGGCTTCATCCGCTAATCTCACGGGCAAGGAATCTCTGTCTACAACAGAGTGAGCCGCAACGGTTTTAATGCCCAGTTCTTTACAGGCTCTTATTATTCTAAGCGCAATTTCGCCTCGGTTGGCGATAAGAATTTTGTCCATCATAATATGTCGACCTATTTAATCACGAACAAGGGTTGACCAAATTCAACGGGCTGACCATTTTCAACCAGAATAGACGCAATCACGCCAGCTTTGTCCGATTCGATTTGATTAAGCGTTTTCATGGCTTCGATAATGCAAATAATGGTGCCCACTTCCACTTGAGATCCGACGGTAACAAAAGGTTGTGCATCGGGAGAAGAGGCTTTATAAAAAGTACCCACCATAGGAGAAGTCACGATATGGCCTTCTGGAATTTTGTTTTCAGTAGCGGCTTCAGGGGAAGGTGCGGCAGCAGGTGCGTGTGCATGATGTTGTGGGGGCAAATAATATTGCTGAGGCATCATGGGCGCTTCAATTTTTCTGCTGATGCGAACGGTTTCTTCGCCTTCTTTAATTTCAATTTCACTCACACCCGATTCTTCTACCAGTTCAATCAGTTTCTTAATTTTACGAATATCCATGGTGATAATTTCTCTCTCAGTATTAAAGTTATTTAAGGTGAATTTACAAGGAGGTTGTTTTTAAGTATTCGCGGGCAGCAGATAAGGCCAATAAATAGCTTTGCCCACCCAGACCCGTGATAACGCCAAGGGCTTTGTCCGAAAACAGTGATTTTTGTCTAAAAGGTTCACGAGCGTGAATATTGCTTAAATGCACTTCGATATAAGGAATGCCTACCGATAATAAAGCATCTCGAAGTGCCACACTGGTATGGGTAAAACCAGCTGGGTTAATAATAATGAATTTTGTATTAAGGTAGGCTTGGTGAATTTTGTCTATTAGGTCATGTTCAGCGTTGCTTTGAAAAATATCGAGGGTAATATGATTAAGTTGGGCGACTTCTTCTAGTTGATTATTTATTTGCTTTAACGTTTCTTGGCCATATAATCCAGGTTCTCTTATGCCAAGCATAGTTAGATTGGGGCCATGTAATATTAAAATGTCAGCCATTTAACAAATTAGCCTTTTTTGGTTGTTGAAACAAATCAATAAAATTAACTAAATTAAAAAATTTAAACCATTTTGCCCAAGCCTTTCTCATTTGTCCAGAAATTTTGTGAATTTTTGCCCATTTTCGCCGAAAATGGGAGTAGTTCACCTAATTTCGTCACCATTCAGCACAAGTTTAGGTCAAGCTAGAGGAGAGTGCTTTGGGGTGGGGCTTATTTTTGCATAAATTTAGTTAACTCTGATATGAATTCTTGTTTATCCACTTCTCCATGAAATTGTATAAAATCACTCGGTGTATTTGAGTTAAATACGTAAATACTTGGGGGAGCAAACACTTGAAATGCCTTCATGAGTTCACGTTGCGCTTCTTCATTGTCAGTAATATCGGCTTTTATCAAGATGACATTTTTGATTAACCCCATCACTTTGGGATCTTGAAAGAGTTCAATTTCTATATGTTTACAAGAAATACACCAGTCTGCATAAAAGTCGATAAGGATCATTTGATTGGGGTATTTTTTTATTTCAGCATTCAAACTTTTTAAATCTGTCACGGTCTTAAAATTTGAAGTATCGCTGAGCTTGGAAGAGTGGCTTGAGAGCGAGTTGCCATTAAAAATATCAAAAGGCTTAACCGGATTAGTATTGCCTAAAGCTGCAGCTAGAAGTAACACCAGGCCATAAATAAAAATAATGCCGCCAATTTTAGGCAGATAACCATATTTTCTTTTGTTAAAAAACCCCATAAAGTAACCGGCGATAAGCGCTAATATTCCCCACAAGGCCATCGTGACGACCGCGGGAATCATGCTTTTGATTATCCAGATAGCCATGCCAAACAGTAAGATTGCGAACAATTCATTTACCAAAAGCATCCACTTGCCGGCTTTAGGGATGAATCGTCCGCCCAGTGTGCCTAGTATTACCATAGGTGTGCCCATGCCTAGACCCATTACAAATAAACTTGAGCCACCCAAAAAAGTATTGCCGGTTTGAGAGATATAAGAGAGCGTGGCCACAAGCGGGGCGGTGACACAAGGTGATGAAATTAGCGTACCTAAAAAGCCTAAAACAATGGCGCCAAAAATATGCCCACCTTGCTGTGTATGATTTAAACGATGGAAAGTATCCATTAATTTCGCTGGTAACCTTAAAGGTAATTTTTCGAGTTGAACGAGCCCTAAATAAACGAAGAACAACGCAAATAATCCCATGACCCAGGGATTTTGAAATAAAACTTGGACGCTTTGTCCCATTTTAACAGCGATAATCCCTGCTAAAGCATACGTAGTTGCCATGCTAAGTACATAGCTAAGCGATAAGAAAAAGCCTTTAAGGGTGCTTAATTTTTCTTCCGTAATAATCACCGAAGCCAAAATAGGGAGCATAGGGAGCACACAAGGCGTAAAGGCCAGTAACAAACCCACTAGGTAAAAAAGAGCCAGTCGAGTGGGGGTATTCGCTCCTTCTAGTGCATTGGAAGCACTTTCATGTAGGGTTGGGGTGTTGTCTTTATGATGTAGGGGCGATAAATTAAAAGTGAGGTTTTTTTCTTCAATAAAATAAGCGGCGGTTTGCGGCGGGTAGCAAAACCCTTCAGCTGAGCAGCCCTGATATTGTATCGAAATCGTATTTGATTTTGGCGGAGGCGTCATTTTTACACTTAAGGTATTTTCATATACCGATTGATCGCCTAACAAAGCATCGGGCACTACTTTAGGCTTAGGTAAGTTTAAAGGCAGATCTTTTTTGTTGGCATTTAAATCATAAACATGAATTTTATCTTGATATAAATAATGCTTGGGGGCGATTTCCCAACTTAAAGTAAGTTCGCCGGATTTAGGATCAATAGTGGGCGTAAATTTAAAGGCTTGATCGACAGGTAAAGGGTCGAGTTGGTCGGCACAACTTACGCCAAACGGCGCAATTAACATCACTAAAAAAAATAAATATGCTCGAAAACGAATCATGTTTTAGCCTTTTTGGGTTGAAGTTTTTTAGCGGTATTTAAGTTATCACAGGTACAAAAGGCGATTTTAAAAAGTCCCACGAGGTATTTCCATTCGGATTTCAGTCAAGCCTCATGTTAATAGATAGGGCACTTTAAGCCAATAAGCGATTGAAAGCCTATGCATCCTTGCATAGATATTTGAAGTTAAAAAGTAAGTTATCTTGTTTTATTTAAGGCATAAGCAGTGCCTAATATTAAGCCTATGGTGGCAAACATCATAACGTGAGGAATCAAACGAGGGGCAACGTGAGTGCTAGCGTAATAAGCGGCGTTTATGAAGCAGTCTGCTCCGCCCGCTTGCTCACAAGTGTTCTGATAGGTCATAAGCGTTATTTCGTGCAATGCACCATTCATGAATGCGCCGATGACGCCGCCCACAATTGTGCTGGCTACAACGCTCAAAGGCACACCTTCTGCGCCCGCAGTGTAGGCGACTTCAGTATTTGTTAATGTTCTCATTATTTCTATGTCCTAAAAATTGATTATTTAACGGCAAATGATCACATATAGCTAACTACCTATCAATAGAAAAATCGACCGTTCATCGATTATTTGGAAATAAAATTGACTTAGTGTCATACGCCGGCATATAAATTAGTTGATCAACTAATAAAACACTTGATTTATAAAAAATTAAATACCCTACTCTCTTGAAGTCTGAAGACACTGTCTCCATACTATTCAGCACTCTAAGAGCGAGAGTGCTAATTAGCCTTCCCCCTCTTAAAATAAATTAAGTCAAATAACTTAATAAGAAACCGTTTTTGTACACAGGAGATGACACCATGACAACGATGAACTTTGCACCTTTAGGGGACAGAATTTTAGTTAAGCAAGATGATGAGCCACAAAAATCAGAAGGCGGAATTTTTCTACCTGAATCGGCTAAAGAAGCGCCCCAATTTGGAACAGTTCTGACTGTTGGTCCAGGTAAATTACTTGAGAATGGCGAAGTACGCGCATTAACCGTCAAAAAAGGCGATAAAGTTATTTTTGGTAAATACGCTGGAACAAAAATCAAGCTGAACACTGAAGAATTAATGTTTATGCGCGAAGAAGACATTTTAGCGATTGTAAAATAGTTTAACGAATAATATAGAGGATATAACATGTCAGCAAAGCAATTTTATTTTGATGTAGACGTTCGTAAAGCCACTTTAGATGGCGTAGAAAAATTAGCACGCGCCGTAGGCGTAACGCTCGGACCAAAAGGCCGTAATGTGGTGATTGAAAAATCATTTGGTTCGCCTTTGATCACCAAAGACGGTGCAACCGTTGCGAAGAATTTTGAATTACCCAATAAAATGGAAAACATTGGCGCTAAATTAGTGATAGACGTTGCGTCTAAAACGGCTGATGACGCGGGCGATGGCACAACCACAGCAACTGTATTAGCGCATGCTATTTATGCTGAAGGCGTTAAAGCGGTTGCAGCGGGTATTAACCCAATGGACTTGAAGCGCGGCATTGATAAAGCGGTTAAAGTGGCTGTTGAAGCACTTAAAGCCCTTTCTGTTCCTTGCAAAGATAACAAAGCGATTGCACAAGTGGGCACGATTTCTGCTAATTCTGATACTGTTATTGGTAACATTATTGCAGACGCGATGGCTAAAGTGGGCAACCAAGGCGTGATTACCGTTGAAGACGGCACAAGCCTTGAAGACCAATTAGACGTCGTTGAAGGTATGCAGTTTGACAGAGGCTATTTGTCTCCTTACTTTGTTAACAATCAACAAAACATGACAGCTGAATTAGAAAATCCGTTTATTTTATTAGCGGACAAGAAAATTTCTAATATTCGTGAAATGTTACCTACTTTAGAAGCCGTTGCGAAATCTGGCCGTCCATTGTTAATCATTGCTGAAGACGTAGAAGGCGAAGCCCTAGCGACTTTAGTGGTGAATACGATTCGTGGTGTGGTGAAGGTTTGTGCGGTTAAAGCACCTGGCTTTGGTGATCGTCGTAAAGCAATGTTACAAGATATTGCTATTTTGACACGCGCCAATGTGATTTCTGAAGAAGTTGGTTTAACGTTAGAAAACGCGAAAATCGAAGACATGGGTACAGCAAAACGTGTTGTTATCAGCAAAGAAAACACGATCATTATTGATGGTGCTGGTGATAACGCGCAAATTAAGTCTAGAATTGATGCGATTCGTCGCGAAATCGAAGACGTGACGTCTGATTACGATCGTGAAAAACTTCAAGAACGTGTTGCTAAACTATCTGGCGGTGTTGCCGTCATTAAAGTAGGCGCAGCCACTGAAGTTGAAATGAAAGAAAAGAAAGCACGCGTTGAAGATGCATTGCATGCAACTCGCGCTGCTGTAGAAGAAGGCGTAGTGCCTGGTGGTGGTACAGCACTAGTGCGTACGATTGCTGCTATTCGTGAAATTAAGTCTGGTCATCGTGATCAAGATTTAGGCATAGACATCATCATTCGTGCTTTAGAAGCGCCTTTACGTAAAATCGTTTCTAATGCAGGTGACGAAGCGTCTGTTGTTCTAAATCGCGTACTTGAAAACAAAGGTAACTACGGTTACAACGCAGCGAATGGCGAGTATGGCGATATGGTAGAAATGGGTATTATTGACCCAACTAAAGTAACGCGTACTGCATTACAAAATGCGGCGTCTGTTGCTAGCCTCATGATCACAACCGATTGCATGATTGCTGATCTTCCTAAAGAAGACAAAGACAATGCACACGGCGACATGGGTGGTATGGGCGGAATGGGTGGCATGGGCGGCATGATGTAATCATCTGCCTCTTTGCTCCTTTCTGTTACCTCGAAACCCCGCTTAGGCGGGGTTTTTTTTGACCTAAAAATGAAGAGCAGATTTACAAAGATATTTTATTGAGCAAGGATGTATAATAATCGTCTTTTTTTGCTTCAGAATAAACATACACCGGAATGAGGGAAAAAAACAAACTAATAGGAAAACTATGAAGGGGCGAAACATCCATGGCCGACATGACTAAATTAGAAAGAGCTGCGGACGCGATATAGACAGTAAATATCTCACTAGGATTGACGATAGCCGGAGTCACGCCGCCCTGAATAGAATGTAAAACATCGTTATTTAACTTATTCATTAATTAGAATTTCCTAACAATTATTTTAAAGCGCTAATTTAACGCTAAAATTTATCGTAAATCAAAATTTAACTCAATCTATGTTCAACTAATGACCAACTTAATTTAGCTGATCTAATCATTTGTGTATCTCCCCTCAAAATGAACTAATGAGTGGTTTATTTGTCTTTAACTTTAAGAGCATAAACAAGGAATTCAGAGAGGCCTGCGTGGCTAAAGTAACACAACTTGTCATGGCCGGGGGTGGTATTAAAGGGCTTGCGAATGCCCCTGCTTTTCACCTTTTAAATGATGCTGGCATTTTAGACGGTATAGATAACTGTATCGGTTCGTCTGTTGGAGGACTTAATGCGGCTGCATTGGCTCTGGGAAATAATCCCGATGAAATTGAACAGCTTTTAAGAAGTGGGGGGGATGGATTGCTAGACTTATTTTCAAGTTCTCCCGTTTTTGCGAGCGCAACCAGAGCGGCAGGTCGCATCATCAAACATTTAGTAAAAGAACAAAGTGCAGCAAAAGGGTATGCATTGTATGAAAAAGCACAATCGAGTGTGGCACAAAAATTAGGCAATCCTAACGCGACTTTTTCAGATTTGAGTAAAAAAATGGGAGAAACATCTGAATCTGGCGGAAAATTTAGAAATTTAGAGCTTACCGTAACGGTTTCAGATCCTCGTGGCAGTTATCAAATTGTGTGCAGCCCTCAAACTACCCCTAATATGCCTATTGCACTCGCTATGCGAATGACAGCCGGTTTGCCTCCTGTGTTTCCCGTCGTCAAAATTTTGCCGGAGGATTTAAAAAAATATACACAAGGCGCAACAGAGCCTTTAGTTAAGTACGACAGGGGAAAATCTTTTCCGCCTTATGATGCAAAAGTTTTTTTTAGTCTCGATGCAGAAAAAAAGCAAGATTACATTGAGGCTATCAATAATGAAATCATCACTCATGGTGAATTAAATTGTTCAGATGGGGGAGTGGTTGATAACCTGCCCATTTATTTGGCTGTTAATAAAAAAGATGGCACGGTCGAAAATACGATGGGGTTTTATTTCGAAGAACCCTTTAAAAAAGTACTGCGTGAAAAACATCAAGATATGTACAAAGAAGGGGTGGACATTGATCAATCACTTGAGAAAGTCTTTCTCGAAAAATCCTCTCCAGAGGATTTTATCCGAACCGTTTATTTTGACTATATAGCAAAACCCAGAACACCGCCTAGCCATCGGGCTGCTTTGTTGCAGAAAAATAATTTACTTTGTTTTGATTCAGATGACATTTCTTCGGCAGATTTCGAGCTTGAAACAGATAAGCATATGACGCATGAAGAAAAGAAAGCGTATTTATTGCGTGCAGGTTATAGTGCGGGAGAAGAATATCTGGCATTGAATACTTCTTCTGAAATATGGGCTGCGCGCAAATCTTTTGAGGATTTATATCCGGGCACCCCTGAATCTCCTTTGTGCATAGACACTCAAATTGAGGTTGCCAAGCACCAGGTTAAAACATGGGAAAATATTTTTTCTGATTTATCCCAAGAAATTATCATGCCCAAATATTATCAAGATGACTTAAAAGATTTTCATGTACTTGTTCATCAAGCTCAAAAAAATCAAAAACGTCATATTAAACAAGAGGTGGAAATTCAAGATAAATTAAATCGCATACAAGATTTTTCTGAAAAAAATATTGTCGAAATTATACAAGCTAAAAAAGATTGCCGCCGTAATTTACAGGCGGCAGTTGATTCTTTAAATCAAATTCAAAGACTCAATTACGCACTAGTTACAAAATTTAAACCCTATAAAAAAATCTTAGTTAAACATAATCCAGAACTCGCCACCAAATTTGATGAGATCGTAGAACTCAAAAAAAGCACAACCCTTTTGAATGATCTCTTATCTACCACCAGAGATAAAAGTGTAATGGTGCAAACTGAACGTAAAAGATCAAACTTAGACAAAGTGGGCAGTAAACTTTCTCACGGGCTTTCAGCTATTTTGAGTCATGATCCCCCTATTCTTTTTAAAGAGCAGGTGCCCCTCAGACCTAAATCACATGCCCCCAAGTTGCATCATTTATACGAAAGTAGACTGAAGAAAAATGAGGAGATAATTAGTCCTATTTTAGAAGCAAAAGATTTGTCTATAAAAAAATTGATTAAACAAGCAAATCAGTATAAAAACGTTACCAAAATTGATGTATTACCTAAAACGGATTCTCATGCTGAAGTAGTACTTTCATTTCAAAGTAAAAAAGTTAACAACCCAATAATAAAAGTACACGTCAAAGAAGGTGAAAATAACACCAAATTTTCAATGAATCAACTTTCTAAAAATGCGCATGAAAATAAAGATATTCAAAAAGCGGTACAGTCTATCTGCGAAATAGCCATTTTTTCAGCAAAGCCTAACGCTAAGTTTATGCTGCCATCTAATTTATCTGAAGAAAATAAACAAATGGTATCAATGGCTTTAAATAATGCGCTTAAAAAAGCAATGGAAGTTGATCCGCCAAAATTTAGCAAAGGCAAAGAACCTATTCTGCCAGATCAAAATTTAATACAAAACAGAAATACGATAAAAAAAGACATCTAGTTAAATATTTTTTGAAAAAGTCGTCATAATTTTAGAGGTTAGTTTCATTAGCACTTTCACAAAAAAAGGCAATTCAACCCCACCCCTATCAAGAGCTGTTTGGGCATGCTGACTTTCATCTAGCCGCATTTGTTCTAAAATGGCTTTAGAATCAAAATCATTAGCCGGAAGTTTCTCTAGATGTTCACTAAGATGTTGTTCCACTTGATGTTCCGTTTCAGCTAAAAACCCTAAACTTTTTTCATCACCAAATAAACCCGCTAAGGCGCCTATCATGAAGCTGCCTGTATACCAAAGGGGATTAAGATAACTTGTGTGGCTACCGAGTTCTTTTAAACGTGTTTGACACCAAATGAGGTGATCACCTTCTTCTTTGGCGGCTTGCCATAATATTGCTCGAGTGGCGTCACTTTTAGCCACCCAGGCTTGGCCATTATATAAAGCTTGAGCAGATATTTCGCCCGCATGATTAACCCGCATTAATTGTGCACTTAATTTGTGCTCTTCAGGCGATAACTTATCTTGAGAAAGAATGTTAGAAGCAGGGACAGCGCGACCTGTATTTTCAGTTTGATGACTTAATGTTTTAAGAGATTGATCGGCGCTAATAATTAGTTGATCAACAAATGAGTAGTAGCGTACAAATTTATTCATAGGCCAATACTAGCAATAGTCATTCTTCAAAACAAGGAGTGTATATGAAAGCAAAACAAATGCTTAAGATGGCGCTTTCTACAGCAGTTGCTGCAAGTCTGAGCAGCAGTGTAGCCTTAGCAGGTACTGATAAACCTGCTAAATCAGAGATCAGTATGGAAAAGTGCTATGGTATTGCCAAAGCAGGTAAAAATGATTGTGGTTCTGCCGCCCATGCTTGTAGTACACAAAGCCCAAAAGACAGCGATCCGGGCGAATTCCTCTATTTGCCAATAGGGACGTGCGACAAAATTATGGGAGGGAGCAAACAACCGGTTAAAAAAGAAGGATAATATTTGGCCATTTCAGGTGTAAGCCTTGGTTTAAGAAAGAATCCCGCATTTAGATTATGTAGTTGAATCACTCCAAGAAGGGCGATTGATCTTGCTTTAATAACTTTTCAATATGATCATAATAAAATTGCACTTCAGTCTTTAAGACTATATTTTCAGATTCAAGTTGCTGAACTTTTAGATTGAGTGCTTGAATTTTCTCAATGGCTGTTTCAATCTTTTTTTCAAGTATGGTTAAAATTTCTTGAGACATACAAACCTCTACAGAATATGAAAAAGGGTACCTTTTCTAGCATGTTTTTTTATTATTTACAATGAGGTAATTAATGAGTCAGAATGGCAACAATACATCGCGGCCTTCCTTTTGGGCAATGATTTTAAGTGTTTTGGCGGCTATGTTTGGCGTCCAAAAGGGTAAAAACCGCGAAAGAGATTTTACTCAGGGCAACCCTTGGATATTTATTATTATTGGGATTATCATGACCACCGCTTTTGTATTCTTGCTAATAGCCGTGGTTAAGACGGTTCTGCTCAATGCTAATAAAATTTAAACTAGCTCTTCTTTACCGTTCATATCTAAAAATACGTTCGTTTGTCTGAAACCCATTTAACTAAAATAAGCTTCTTGTTACACTTTTGCTAATTTTTTAAAATGACGGTAGCACAGTTCTATGGACATTAATAACATTTTTACTGGATTTTTCAGTAAAGATTATAAGTCTTTAACTAAAGAATCAAAAGATATTAAATTACTAAAAGCAGCGGGTAAAGGGCACACAAAAAAAGTGCGGGCCTTACTTGATGCTGACGCTGATATAGAAACAACCAATCAATTTGGGAATACGCCTCTCATAGAAGCGGCTAGGTGGGGCCGTTATGCCACCGTGGTTTTATTAAAAAATGCAGGGGCAGATTTAAATGCGGCCAGTGATGTTGGCGCAACGGCACTCATGGTTGCTGCACTGAATAATCACCCCACTCTACTCGAATTTTTGATCAAATCGGGGGTTAGCTTAGAAGCCGCAGATAAAATCGGCAACACGTCACTTATATGGGCTGCTAGGCACAATCGCCATAAACCCATAGATTTACTCATTTGCTATGATGCTAAAGTCGACGCGCAAAACTTGTTTGGGAATACTGCTTTAAATACCTCACTGGAAAATAATCACACACAATTGAGTTATACCTTTTTTAGTGCGATGACCACTGAACAAGTTGAATTAGCTATAAATCGCCATCCTAATATAGAAAAGCATTTAAATAATTTCAAAAAAGAAGTTATTAAGCATCGTATGAGTATATTTAAGAAATTGGGACCTTTGATGCTGGATGTTAATGCAAAAAATACATTTAATTGCCTGCCGATTGAATTAACGGGGCCCATATTATTTCATTATTGTAAAACTAAAAACAGTGTGTCATGGCATACGCATCATGCAAAACTAGATGCGTTGAAAATCGCACAGGCTATCTTTAAAAATGGTCTGCTTACCCATACTTCAAGTCCTTCGAGTAAAAAACATAAATGGTTTTAGACCATTTTTTTAGACTATATTTATTGATAATCACACGCAGTTTTTTTTACAGTATGGTCAGGTGGCATCATGGATTCACACAATTCTATTAGTCAACAAGAAAAAGACAAACAATTGCTAGACGCTGTCAAAAACGATGATATTGCATCAGTAGCAGCATGGATAAATGCAGGAGCCAATTCGAACACGCTAAATGAAAATGGTTTGAGTGCACTGCATGCAGCAGGCGGACTTTATGATGGCCTCGATATTGCTTTTTTATTGTTCAGTACTATGACCTTAGAAGAATTAAATAAGCAAATAAATTATCTTAACCCTTATAAGCAATTTCAATTGAATGCCTTTAAAGATGTTGTCATTGAACATCGTATGAATATATTTAAGAAATTGGGATTATTATATATTGACAAGAATAACAAAAATAAAAAAAATCCTTTCCCCTCTTTACCCATAGAATTATTTGAACGAATAATATCTTATTATGTTTGTGTTAAAAATAACGAATTTTGGCAGAATTATCATACTGAACTTGATACAATTGCACTCTGCAATGGGTTCAAAACTTTACGATTTACCCCTGCAGCACCAGCGACAAATAGTGAAATAAGAAAGGAAGATAACGATAATAAACTTGAAGATATCAATACATCTTTCGAGAAAGAAAATTATCCCAAACAAAAAAAACATCGTCGTTGTACTCTTTTTTAAAACGGTACTTATACTTAGGTTTTTATTATGGATTTAGATCTTATTCAAGATAATCAAAAAGAAAAAGACATTCAGGTGCTGGCCGCAGTTCAAACGAATAATATTGATCTACTAAAATTATTACTTAAAAACGGTGCTAGCCCAAATGCATCAGATCAATATGGATTCACGGCACTGATGTGGGCAATTCGCTCGGAAGACAATATTGCAATGGTCAATTTATTAATTGAAAAAGGGGCGAATAACTTAGAAGCAATAGATAAATTTCAAGGCAGAACGGCGTTGATGTGGGCCGTTTGTTGTGAACAGATTGATATAGTCAATATTTTACTAAAATGTGGTGCTAATCCTCAGGCGCAAAATTACGATAAAGAAACGGTATTGTTTGAAGTACGTAATTTTTCGAATGATCCCGAAATGACGTTTTTATTGTTAAGTTGCGTGTTTGATGAAAATGCCTATAAAAACATTCATTTTGAGTTGTTTAATGCAACAGTCATTAAACATCGTATGTCCGCCTTTAACAAATTGGGATTGCTTTATGTAGATAAGAATGAAAAAAATCCTTTCCCCCGTTTACCTATGGAGTTAATGGGACGAATATTAGAACTCAATTTGAGTCTTGGAAACGATAGGCTGTGGCATGCCTATCATGCAAAACAGGATGCAATGGCGCTTTGTAATGCTTTTAAGACTTTAACTTTTTCATCAAGAGGCGCAGAAGAAATAAATACTGATGAGACAAGGGCAAACAACCCTCAGCCCTTCCGTCTTCGCTTTTAGCTACGACGTGAGGGCTGGTCCCTTGAAAGGGACAAAAGAATTGCCTATTCAAAACTAACTAGCAAAACAAAATATCTTTATTCACGCCATTTTGTTCTAAGATGTCTTTGAGTTGCTTTAAGGCGTCTACCTGAATTTGTCTAACACGTTCGCGCGTTAACCCCACATGTTTACCGACATCTTCTAAAGTAGATTCTTCAAAGCCATATAACCCAAACCGATGAGCGATAATGGCACGCTGTTTTTCATTGAGTCTTGATAAACAGTCGTTTAACGTACCAAATAAGTTATTGTCCTCAAATTCTTCTGCAGGGCCAGCGCTATCGTTATCGGAAAGCGCATCGAGTAGGGGCTTATCGGTGTCATCGGCCATAGGCGTATCTAGCGATAAGGTTTTTTCGTTTAAGCGCATCATTTTGTTGACTTCTTCTGCGGTGGTATTCATGGCCGCAGCGATGTCTTCATATTTTGGCTCTTCTTCTAAGTCTTGCGCAATTTCCCTTGCTTTTCGGAGATAGACGTTGAGTTCTTTAATAATATGAATAGGCAAACGAATAGTGCGCGTTTGGTTCATTAGGGCGCGTTCAATGTTTTGTCTTATCCACCAAGTGGCATAAGTAGAAAAACGGAATCCGCGTTCAGGATCGAACTTTTCAACGGCTCTAATTAAGCCTAGGTTGCCTTCTTCGATGAGATCTAACAGGGGTAAGCCGCGATTGAGATAGCGACGTGCTATTTTCACCACGAGCCTTAAATTGCTTTTTATCATGATTTCACGAGCGGGGAGGTCCCCTGCCAAAGCCAGTCGTGCATATTTAACTTCTTCTTCAGCACTTAATAAATGTGATCCCCCTATTTCTTTCAGGTAAATTTGCGTAGGATCAGATTCATTGTTGGCTTTTTTATCTGTGGTTCTAGCTTCCTCATGAAAATCTTGGGGTAATGGAGTAGCATTGTCTTCTACTTCATCGTGGTTTGAGAAATCGATAGGTCCATTCCATGATAGTTTCATTTTGCCCTTCCTTGGTTGCAAAATTAAGAACACAGGATATCTATGCAGGAGTTGTGCCGAAATGAGAAAGTTGAGCTCTCTCAAGAAGTTAGCGATAATTGAATTTGTCAGGAGGCATTTGTATGATCATAACTTGTAAAATTTCTCAACAGGGGACAACTTGCCAGTCTCTTCAGAATGCGCTAGCGTTGAAGTCTGATGTTGGGAGTGCATGAGGAACAAATGACTAGAGCAGAACTCATTAACTACTTAGCAAACAAACATCCTAATATGCAAATAGGTGTGCTTGAAGATTGCGTTAAATATATATTTAACATGATGGCAGATGCCTTGGAAAAAGGTCAGCGAATCGAAATACGAGGGTTTGGCAGTTTTTCTTTGCGCTATCGTCAACCACGGGTTGCTCGTAACCCAAGAACAGGGGAGATGGTTCATACTGAAGGTAAGTATGCCCCGCATTTCAAGCCAGGAAAGGAGCTAAGAGAGCGTGTCAATGAATGTAAATCTAGCATGGAAGATAGTTAACATGATAACAAAAATGACGGCAATAACTTTGCTTTTTTTCTCGTCAATCTCTTTAAGTTATGCCGGAATAGAGATAATGGATGCAGATTCCGATGAGATGTATGGCAATGGGCAAAATTCAACTTTTAGGCGTGCCATGCAAGGTGAAGTGCCAGTAGAAGAACAAGATCAAGCTTTTCTAGATAGCGTTGTGGTTAAACGACCTGATAACCGTTCTTATGTCCGTGCCAGAGTCGGTCGCCCTAAGCTTGAATTGAAAAAAATCACAAACATTTCTGGTGGAGCAACTCCTGCGCCTACGGTACCAGAATTTGATGAAAAGCTATGGCAATGGACTGTGTCTTATGGGTATAAATGGCAGAATTGGATTATAGAAGCTGAGTTATTAATGTCTGAAGGGGCACATTATAATGCGAACCCAATGGTTCAAGGTGGTCCTTTTTATTTGCAATCTCGCGTAAAAAACATTACGCCTTTTGTTAATGTTGAATATGAATTTGGTAATGAACTCGCGTTTATGCCAAAACGCTTACATTTTTATCTGAATGCCGGTATCGGTGCTGCGTTAATCAAAACCGAAAGCAATACGTTTAACATCGCAACCAATGCCCCGTTAGGCGCTCAATCGGATCGTAAGTCAACGTTTGCTTGGAATTTAGGTGCGGGTTTCAGATACGATATTATTGGTAACTTATTATTTGATGTGTCTTATCGATTTATGGATTTTGGCTCGATTCAAATTGGCCCAGTATCCGGCACGACTTTAAAAATAGATGATGTGTTGTCATCGGGTCTGTATGCAGGCTTAGTCTATCGTATTTAATCGACATGGAATCGTCATGAAAAAACTTTGTTCGTTTCTGATAATGACTGCTTTAGTAGCGGGTTGTGGCTTACAACCGCCAAACCGAATTTCTTATGTGGATGAAGAAGAAGATAATATTGATGCCCGATTAACGCATAAAATTATCGATTCGAAAAGGCTAGATGAAGCAACCAATAAGTTTCAAATTGCTGAAGTCTATTTGCAAAATGGCATGCCCGATGATATCCCCATGGGAATACGGCTATTAATAGAAGCGGCTGATTTAGGCGAAAAAACAGCGCAATTAAGGCTCGCAGAGGTCTATAGAGAAGGAAAATGGACTGAGCGCAATCTAAAAAAAGCATCTGAATACTATCGAATGAGTGCTGCACAAGGCATGGTGAGCGCACAGCTTGCGTTAGGTGATATGTATGTCGATGGCAATGGGATTGAACAAAGTTATATTAAAGCGGCAAGATGGTACCAAAAAGCGGCAGATGAACAAAATGTCGATGCCATGTTAAGACTGGGTAAACTTTATGAAAATTGGCATCGTTCTGAACAAGATAGGGATATTGCTTTAAACTGGTTTTTACAAGCGGGTAAATTAGGGTCAGCTGAAGCAAAGTATCGAGCAGGTTATTTATATGCCACGGGTACCACAAGAGGGCGAAATCACGAGCGAGCCCTAGCCCTTTATAAAGATGCTTCACAAGAAGGCTATTTAGACGCCTATGCCTCAATGGGAGAGTTATATGCTCAAGGCCTTGGTGTAGAAAAAGATCCCGTACGCGCTTTTGATCTTTACACGCTAGGAGCAGAAAAAGGATCAGGTAAAGCCGCCTTTAATTTAGGTATGCAATATGAAATGGGCGAAGCCGTCCCTAAAAATTTGCAAACAGCCGCAAAATGGTATGAACGTGCAGCGAATATGGGGGATCCCTATGCAGCGTATCGTTTAGGCGAGTTTCATTTGATTGGTAAAGGTGTTGCTCAAAGTTATACCAAAGCGCGTTATTGGTATGAAAAAGCGGCACAAGGCAATGTTATGCCGGCTTATACCCGATTAGCGGATATGTCTTTGGCAGGCAAAGGGATTAAGCGCATGCCAGAAGAGGCTATCCAATATTATCGTGTCGCAGCCAATCAAGATTCTCCGTACGCACAATATATGCTGAGTATTTTATATTTGCATGGTATTGGTGTTAAGCACGATCTGAAACAATCTGTAGAATGGTATCGTTTAGCTGAAAAACAAAGCGGTAATGCTTTAGCTAAATATCAAGTGGGTAAAATATATTATTATGGCTTAGGGCTGAAAAAAGATCCCATTGAAGCCATCAAATGGTTTCAACGCGCAGCGGATCAGGGATTGGCCGTCGCAGAAAACGAAATGGGTGAACAATATTACCGCGGCAAGTGGATTAAGCCCGATTATGTTCAAGCCCAAAACTACTTTAAATCCGCCGCCCATAAAGGCTCTGCTTATGCAAATTATAATATGGGCATGATGTATTTAGCTGGTAAAGGCGTTAAACAAAACAATGGCGAAGCGTTAACGTGGTTTGAAAGCGCAGCCTTTCAAGGAGCGCCACATGCTCAGTATCAGGTTGCTGAAATGTATCACCATGGCCAAGGGGCGCCCAAAGACAATGCACTGGCATTCAGCTGGTGGTCTGTCGCGGCAGAAGACAGACATGAGGGGATGCAAGAACAATATCGTGCCTTGATGGAAGAAATGACCCCTGAAGAGCGTGCCAAAGCACTAGATTTTTCTGAAGCGTTTAAAAAGCATTACCAAAAAGATTACGTTGCTGAATAATTTGAAGAGGGAAAGGTGGTGACTAAAATCGCCGGGGTTGCGTTTTCTCAACCTCTTTCCAAAACCCAATCTTGGAGGCCTCTCTTCATTTGGGTGGCAGCGGCTTGTTTTTACTTCTATGAAATTATACTCTTAGTTTCCCCTAGCATAATGACAGATCCCTTAATGGCAGAATTGAACGCTTCAGGCGAACAATTAGGTCATTTAGCGGCTTTTTATTATTATGCTTATGCATTCATGCAAATTCCTGTTGGCATATTAATGGATAGATTTGGCCCCAGAATATTATTAACGATTGGTGCTGTTTTATGTTCTGTGAGTTGTTTTATGTTTGGCGGTTCGACCACGATTTGGTTTGCAGAATTGAGTCGATTGATTATGGGGGTAGGGGGTTCGTTTGCGTTGGTGGGTACGCTCAAAATTGCCTCAATGTGGTTTCCCCTTAACCGCTTTGCCTTGCTAACCGGTTTAATGCTTGCAGTGGGCATGATGGGGGCTGTTGTAGGTCAAGCACCTGTGGCTATGTTAGTGAAAGCGATTGGGTGGCGAGATGCGCTATTTTTTGCTGGTGCTTTTGGCGCGATATTGTCTTTTTTCATTTGGTGGTTGATGGGACAATCTGTTCACAAAAATAATAAATTAATTCAGGATATATTGCCTGGCTTATTACAACTGATTCGTCATCCTGCCCTATGGCTGATTTCTATTTATGTGGGGTTAATGTTTATTCCCACTACAGGTTTTGGGCAGCTATGGGGAGTGTCCTATATAGAAAGCACTTATGGTGTTAGCACTGAAAGTGCAGCTTGGATCGTGTCAATGCTATTTTTAGGTTGGGCCCTCGGTGCACCATTTTATGGATGGCTTTCTGATAAAATAGGCAAACGAAATCCACTCATGGCGTTGGCTACTATTTTAACTATTTTAGTAATGATGAGTGTTTTATATTTACCTAAACCTATTATAGTGATGCAAATTTTAGTGTTTTTATTAGGTTTTTTTTCAAGCGGGTTTATTCTGGCTTTTTCAGTGGGTCGAGAATTAATGCCGCTACATTTAACGGGCACTGCCATGGGTTTTATTCATACAATTAGTTATGCAACAGGTGCGCTTGCCCAACCTATTTTGGGAAAAATATTAGACAATCATGCTTGTGGGATGGTTAATGAATATGGCGTTAGGTTATTTATGCTAGCAGATTATCAATATGCTTTGAGTTTGATTCCGATTTGTTTGTTTGGTGCGTTGCTATTAATTATGTTTGTGAAAGAAACAAATTGCCAGCCTGTGGCCCATCTTTAATTTTAAATGTAATACGATAAAATAATTTCTTTGGTAAAACTGGGTCGTAAGTAAAACCCTTTTGGGGTGGTTGAGATAGGTTCACCTTCATGACTAATAAGCGAAATTTGTACTTTGGCATGACTGGCTTTGGGTCTAATTTGTAAGCATTCTCCTATATGCGCACTTAAATTTTCAATTTTACCGAAATTGATTAATTCTACTAATTCTTCCCAATCTGTTTGTAATTTAAAATATTGAATTGGCGTGGGGGACCATAAGAAGGGCGTGCCTAAAATTTGGTTTTCAAAAGGAATAAGTTTATTATAAAAGTAAGGAAACCAAAGTACTTTTCTTAATTTATTCAACACACGAGAGTGTGCCCAAGAAGTATCTCGGATAGGGACTGGGGCGGTACAAATATAAGTAGATTCTTTGGGTGTGCCATCCGAAAAAATAGGGATAGTTTTGAGTTCAATGCCTAAATTAACAAAATCGGGTAGAGATTGTGAGCCTGCTGTGGCACCTAAGCATACTTCTAAAGTTTGCCCTAGCCATCCTTTTGTATTGAGTCGATTAGGGGTAGAAAGGGGGATCTCCGAGAGTTTGGCAAGTTGCAAAAAAGACTTACCTGAAAGGCTTTGAGCGTATTTTAGTAGCGATTGAGTATCCACTTATGTTAGTTTAACGATTATTAACGAGATAAGCAAAGATGTCCAAACATAACCAAGCACTTCTTTCAGCCAAGCTGATTCAACTAAATCAGAATGGGGTAGATTTAATAAAAAAAGAAGAGCTTAAATTTAAGCATTTTATTGCGACTTTGGGAAAAAAAGAACAGGAACAACACCCAACTCAACCTGCTGTATTTACGCCAACTTATTATTGTAAGACCTGTTCAAAAAATACTTTAAAAAATACGACGAACCCTGCGCCCGAACGGGTCAGTACGCCAAGATCGCTTGATAAAGCCTTCGAAGGCGTGGAAGAAGTTTACTTTAGTGGTGGGGGAGGCGCAGGATGTGGTTTTCCCGCAGCGGTTAAATCTGCGAGTGAATATGGCTTAGACTTATCTAAAGTAAAAGTCAGTGTGGGATCTTCAGTTGGTGCTATTATTGCGGCAGGAATTGCTTTAGAAGTTAAGGCAGAAGATCTGCAGCCGTTACTTGCCAGCATGCCTACTGCAAGCTTTCAAGACTGGAGTTTTTGGAATATTTTTACTCGACTTCGTTCAAGCTGGGGTGTTTGTCGTGGACAATCGATGCCCAGTTATTTTAGGCAAATGATAAAAGATATCACTGGGTTGGATGATCCCACCTTCAAAGAATTATATGATGCAGGCTATAAAAAAGAACTCCGATTGAGCTCCACGAATGTTTCTAAAGGAGATATTGATGTATATTCGTATCTACTCACGCCAGATACCAAAGTAGCTGAAACAATAGCATTATCTTGCTCTATTCCTGTGGCGTTTCCTGTCAAAAGAATCATGAATGCAGACGGTAAATTTGATATTCATACCGATGGGGGCATTATCAAAAATTATCCTTGGGGGATGGGCGCAAGTAAACCCGTAGCAAATGAAAAACGTTTGGGGTTTGTTTTAGCCAATTCATTTTCTATTGAACAAGGTAAAAATATTACTTCTTTTTTAGAATATCTTTATTATTTATTTATGTTGGTGATATTTCAAAGGCCGTTATCTTTAACAGAAGAAGAAAAACAACGTAGCATAGTCATTAAAGTAGATTATAACCCCATTAATTTTACGCCTTCGCCTCCTGAATTAAAATATTTAGAAGATCAAAGTCATATTGCTGTAAAAGAATTGGCAGAACAACTTTGCAAAAACTCCGTTTCTCCTCACAATAGCCCAAAGAAGTTAAGACCCACATTATGACAATAAAAGAAAAAAAGTGGCATGCTGCCCTAGCAACCGAATTAGCACAACCTTATATGCGTACCCTTAGCACATTTTTGCGAAATGAAAAAAAAATGGGCAAAGTACTTTATCCCAATTTTAAAGAAATATTTAATGCCTTTGAACTTGCGCCTTTAAATAAAGTAAAAGTGGTGATCATCGGCCAAGATCCTTACCATGGCCCTAATCAAGCACATGGTTTATGCTTTTCTGTACAAAAGGGAGTGACCGTTCCGCCTTCGTTAGTGAATATTTACAAAGAGCTTGAAGACGATTTAAAAATAAAACCCGTTAAGCACGGTGATTTAACGGCTTGGGCAAAACAAGGCATATTATTATTAAATAGCGTTTTGACAGTAGAACAAGCCAAACCCGCTGCGCATCAAAATCGAGGCTGGGAAAAATTTACCGACAAAGTGATTGAATTGTTAAACAAGGAAAATCGTCCTTTGGTTTTTGTGTTATGGGGATCTTACGCCCAACAAAAAGGAAAAATGATCGACAGAAACAAACACCTGGTGCTACATTCAGTTCATCCTTCTCCCCTTTCTGCTTACCGAGGCTTCTTTGGCTCTAAGCCTTTTTCTCAAATTAATGAATATCTTATTAAACAGAAGCAAACGCCTATTGATTGGAAGCTTCCTGAGCTAAGCTAATAAGATAGTTAACGAGTTAATAAATAATATTCTGTTTATTCATACAGGTAATAAACCTTAAATATTATGTCAGATAAAAAACAAGATTGGATTTTTGCGCCTAAAAATAAAGGCGAAAGATTGCCACGCATTGTATTGCAAGATGAGCGATTTAAATCTTTCGATTTAAATCATCTCATTGGCAAACCTGTGGTGATATTTTACTTTTTGAGTATTCATCATCCTTTTTGTTTAGAATTACTTAAAATTATTCAAAGTAAAATTAATCTATTTAGGGAAAAGGGTGTATCCGTTATAGGGATTTCGCCTAATTCTTCCCTCGATTTATATGAAAGTGCAAAAAAATTAAATATCTTATTTCCTTTACTTTCTGATCCAGAGTTTCAAGCTGCAAAAGCGCTTGGTATCGTCTTAACGGCTAAAGCGGGTCCAAAAGAAGCCATTGAGGTTCGCCGAGCCACCCTTGTTTTAGATAGCACTCTTCGAATTAGAAAACAATATTATCCCAAACAAACGAATGCTCATGTATTGCAAATTTTAGATGAATTATCTGAAGTGTTGCCTGAAAATCAGCCCTATATCGTCAAAACGCATGCGCCTGTGTTATTGATTCCCAATGTAATCGAGCCTGGTTTGTGCAATGAAATTGCCAGTAGAAAAAATTTACACCCGCCGTTTAATAGCTATGTAGACAAAAGACTATACGAACGGGTAGTGCCAGAAATATTAAAAGCTTTTTACTTTAAACCTAAAAAAAGAAAAGATCCCATTATTAGTGTTTATACACCTGATAATAAAGGGCCCACAAAATTATTTCGTGTGCATGCACAAGAACATGACGCACCTTATCAATACGCTATTGTTATTGCGTTAAGCGCCCCAGATGAATATAAAGGGGGGGGGATTTGCTTCCCCGAATACAGCTTAGGCATATATAAACCCCAGTTAGGTGAGGCAATGGTGTATTCTACTTTTTTACTACAAGAAATTTTACCGGTGATATCAGGTCAAGCTTTGATGCTAATGAGTTATTTTTATGATGAAGAAACTGAAATATTTAGGACCATAAAGCATCAGATTAACACAGGGACAGCGAACAAGCCTGCTTCTCACAAACCCAATGATCCTGTTTTTTAGTAACCTAATTTTTATTATTGAGATGTCAACATGAATCGCACAGAATATTTAAATCGTATACATCAAGTGTTAATCGAAGCGGTAAAACAGGCCAAAGAAGAATCGCATGGTCAAGTGGCCAGCTATATTCCTGAATTAGCTTCAGTTGAACCCGATCAATTATCGGCGTCTATTTATTTATCTGATGGCAGTCAAGTGCATGCAGGTGATTTTGGTACACACCGTTTTACCATACAAAGTGTGGCTAAATTAGTCGTATTAATTGGGTTACTAGAAGAATATGGTGAAGAGAAAATATTTTCTTGGATTAATGCCGAGCCTTCTGGTCAACATTTTTCTTCGGTTTCTCAAGTGGATAGATACGGGCCTATTCCCGCTAACCCGATGGTGAATGCGGGTGCAATCGCCTTATGTGGCCGCATTCCTGGCGATACGCTTACCAGGCAATTATGGCTAGACAGATGGATGGAAAAATTATTTGGCTTGCCCTTGTCTATTGATGAAAAAGTGTTTCAATCCGAAAAATTGACGGGTGATAGAAATCGTTCGATTGCTTATTTATTACGTTCGAACAAAGTATTAATTATTCCTGCTGAAGATGCGCTAGATACCTATTTTAGATTATGTTCCTATGAAGCAGATATTACTGCTGCGGCTAAGTTGCCCATGATTTTAGCTAACGGTGGCTTAGATTCTGAAGGCAAAAGAGTGATTTCAGAATTAACCAGTAATGCAGTGGTGGCTTTAATGGCCACTTGCGGTATGTACGACGAATCAGGTATGCATCTTGTGAGAACAGGTATGCCTGCAAAAAGTGGTGTATCGGGTTTGATTGTGGCTGTGGCAACAGGTCGAGGAGGCTTTGCAGTGTCTAGCCCTAAATTAAATAATAAGGGTGGGTCTGTGCGGGGGCATCATGTACTCAATAGCGTGTCCAAGGCACTGGATTGGCATTTTGCAGCGCCTTGGGGATATTTACGACTAGATGATGAGCCGTTTTAGCTGGATAACGCTTCTTTGCGCTCACGAATCGATTGAGCCAACTCTTCTTGGTAAAACACAAACAAACCGGCACTAAAAATCGTCATTGAAGCAAAATAGTGCCAAGTGATTTCTTCTTCTAAGAAGTACCAACCAAAAAAAGTGGCAAATAAAGGGGTGACCAAACCGGCTAACGACATAAACGTCGCTGAAAATTTCTTGAGGAGATGGCCATATAAGTTATAACAAATCACATTTGAAATTAAAGTCATCCAAAGGGTGATTTCTAAGAAAGGCATATAATAACCCGAAGCCACAGGAATGGGTGACCATGATTCATGGGTTAAGTAAGAATGGGTTAGTGCCAATGCACCGCCTACTAACATACTGGCGC
The DNA here is from genome assembly GCA_902826485.1 of uncultured Gammaproteobacteria bacterium. Lineage (GTDB taxonomy): Bacteria > Pseudomonadota > Gammaproteobacteria > Berkiellales > Berkiellaceae > CADEEZ01. The sequence continues at coordinate 114,156 of CADEEZ010000004.1, read as the reverse complement.
CATTGGCCATAATGGGGGATAAATGATAGTGTTTCACCACTTTCTTTAATAAAATCCAACCATATACACTGGAAATCACAGCAACTAATAACGCAATTTCAGGCCAAGACAAATAAGTCATTTCATGCAGCATGTCGTAAACGATTTCATTATTAGCATTGCCAACAAATAAAATCGGGATTAACCCCACAAAACCTAAAATTAAGCCTGCCCATTTTTTGGGCGTGAGTGTTTCTTTTAAGACTAAATAAGCCACAAAGGCGGCTAAAAAGGGTGATAGGCTATAAATTAAACAAGCTTTGGCCGAGCTCATATATTGTAGGCCCCAAATTTCGGCGGCATTGGTGAGATAGATATTAAGCACCCCAAGTATCATTAAGGGCACAAAATATTTAATGACCAATAAAAATTGTGATCGATTAAAAATAAGCTGATGGCCCAATAAAATAATGCCAGCCAGTGCCATTCTTGAGCCTATCAAGAAAAATGGCTCAGAAAAACCTAAAGCCGACTTACTTAATGTAAATAGACTCGCAAATAGAGCAAATAATAATATGACCAAGGGCATTTTTTAAATCCATCTGTGTTTTTAATGAAGGAGATATCCTATCACTTCTATATAAAATTCATAGTACTAAATCATTATTGTGCATGCACGCATGCTATTTTACTAACCATTATTTTTTATTTACTTGGGCCGGCCTCTGCCTGTCCTCCGTAGCTTCAGCGTAGGTGGATGCCGGCCAGAGTTTTATATAAGGTTTAAAAAATCGAACACTCTTTATTTTTAGTGGAAGGGGGCAAGTTTTTTGTGCGTGTAGTCGGTATATTAAAATCGATATGATCTAGTGGTCTTTTTGAAAAGATGACGGGTCGAGCGTTTTTGCATGGTCCATTTTCTTTATCATCTTCATTTTGATCCGCTATCTGCGGATTTAATAGGGATACAAGCTTTTCATAAGCCTGTTTTTCTTCGTCAAAAAATGAATTTTGATATTGTTCTTTGACAATCATCAAGGCATTTTTACCATTCTTATTCGTGAGGTATAAATTGGCACCCGATTGAATCAATAAAGTGGCAATCTCAATCCGTTTATATTGCATGGCCCACATGAGCGCTGTCATCCCAAGGATATCTTGGCTGTCCAAATCTATTTGGTCATTCACTAATACTCGAACGATGTCTATGTTATCAAACGCAACTGCATTTCGTAATGTAGCGCATTTTTCATTTGGGGTTAAATGTTTAAATTGATTAGGTGAATCCATAATACGTTTCAATCTTAAAGTGTAAAGTAAATTTTATCTGATTATACCAGCGTTTTTTGTTAATTATAGATGTATCCGATAAACGGTATATGTATGAGTATCTTAGGGGATATGCACTTAACCCTCCTCTACCATAGCGACTTGTCCCTCATAGCTTTAGCGACGGCGGATAGCGTAGGAGGAAGCGTCTACCTAATCCATTGCACGCTTACTAACAAGCTGATAGCATCTACTCCCAATTGAAAATAATAAAACACCTCACCATTTAGGGATTGGCATGCCTTTAACCACTATTAAACAACAGCTTATGTCTCGAATCGAGCTATCGAATAAACTAATCGATTTTATGGATAAAGCAGAACAAAAATTGGTGTCAAAAGAGGAGATTGACGCTTTTTGTATGGATTTGTTTAAACAAAAAGTAAGCAGTTATCTACTCCTATTTAGCGTCTTTAAAAAGGCTTTAAATGGTGCAATAAAAACCTATGAGCGATTGTTGCATTTATGTGAGGGGAAAAATAAGCCAATCACCATAAGTATATTGGATCTTTCTTTAGAAAGTGAAATACTTTTAGATAAACAATATACTCAATCATCTGAAATGGCAGTTCCACAATTTTTTAAATCTAATCGTTTTTTGCATGAAGAAGCTGATTTTTTTCAATTATTGCGCGAAATGCTCAAACCGTATTGGCCAGAACCTTATATTTTTTTTAGAAAATATTTTTCTTTTCAATTAATCAACAGTGATTATAAAAAATTTAAAAATCATAAACAGCAGATGAAAACTTATCATGTGAATGCGGTCGTAACTGAAGAAAAACATAAGCGGGTTTCTTATAAACTGGCTTTTAATTCAAATGGTCTAAATGTTGAGGAAGTATTAGATTCTTTTTATCAAAAAGATTTGGGTGATAACCCGCAATCGATGCAAATCGAATTGATTGAATTAATCAGTATCTATAAAACCACAGTCTTAGCAGCAGCAGAAAATATTAAGAAAGTTAAAGCAATTGTGGTAAGCGATGTTGATACAGTCCCTTTTTTGATAAACAATGCATTTGATTTTTATCATAGCCTATGTGATTTAAAAAATAGAGCGCAAGAAGCGTTTCAAAGTATTAACTATCTAGTAGAACAGCAACACCTTTTATCAAAGTTAAAAAACTGTGTAAATAAATTTAAGTCAAAGTTTGAAAGGATGGCACTTGATTATGATAATAAAAAACAAGAGTGGGTAAGCATTTTAAAAAACGCAGAGAAATTTCAGAATGAAACCCTAGATTTTACGTTTAAAAAAATCATGCTTTCAGAAGTATTATTAGATAAACTCTTAGCAGAAGTTAAAGATGAATTTGTTGTCGTAACCGGTGAAGATAATACACTTACAGGTGAATACGTGAATGCTTTTAATATGAAATTAAAAAATAAATTGAATAATATTAAAAAAATTATTAACCAATATCAGCAATCACAAACGGCGTATAAAGAACTCGCAGATATTTTAACGCGGCAAATGCTTTTACAAGAAATGCTTAAAAAACAAAAAGACAAGCAAGTATTTATTGAACAAAAACAAGCGCAATTATTTCTTTGGAATAAGAAAGTAGAAGAAGCAAAGAAAGCCAAAGCAGCAACGGCCATTAACCCTTTATGTACCTCTGTAAAGCCTGTGACACAACTTGAAAACCCGTCACATGAAGCTTTGTTAAAAATAGCTGAATCCCTAAAACACTTAAGTACCCGAAAAATTGCTTTATTAAAAGCCATTTTTAATGGAGAAAAAGGCATTACCTATCACCAGGTATATTATTTATTAACCAATAAATTAAAAGCTAAAATAGTTGAACATGGTGGTGGTTCTTCGCATAAAACCATTATCATGAATAATTATGCAACATGTTTGATGACAAATAGCCAACTACCTCAAATTATTAAAAGTGGTGCCCTTAAACCCCATGAAGGGTCTCATCAATCAGGTGAATTAAGTGGGTTTAATTTGGAGTTGATTCAAACAGTCTTAATCAAAGGTGGGATCACGCCAGAAGTGATTGACCTACTAGAAGAACAAAAATTACAGCAGGGGATGAGCCAGTTAAAAATGAAACTTTAATCACTTAATATGACGTTTTGCTAGATTCATTGCAAGCAAACATACAAGCTGATACTATCAGCCGGCTTTTTTAGCCGTATACTCCATTATTATTGATCAATTAAATTAGTGTATACACACCTTAGTTTATCGGAGCGAAAAATGCCATTAGCCGCAATCAAACAACAACTTGATTCACGAATTGAATTATCAAAAAAACTGTTAGGGTTTATTGAACAAGTTGTTTCAAATAAGGTTTCTAAAGAAGAGGTTGAAGCGGTTTGTGTTGATTTATTTGGCCAAAAAGTTGCCCGTCCATCAAAAGCACTCGTTATTTATAGTACATCGATAAAAAATACGATTAGCACTTATGAAAAATTGTCGAAAATTTGTGCGGGTAAAAACAGGGATTTAATGCTTGGTACGATTGATCTAAGTTTAGAAGACGAGATTTTAACGAATAAACTCATTGTTCAGAATTTTGATGATGGTAAATCTCATGAAAACGCGAGATTAACGCGCGTGATGTGTGATGAAACTGAATTTTTAAATTCGCTACGCGAAAGATTAAAGCCTCATTTACCTGCTTATTATCAATTTTTTAAAAAATATTTCCATTTTCAATTAATAAATAGTGATTATAGAAAATTTGAGAATCATAAAGTTCAACAGCGTAACTATCAATTAAATATAGCGTTTGATGAAAAAAAATGTGATGCCCTTTCTCGTAAGCTTGCCTTAAATTCTACTGCCCAAACAATGGATAAAATCATAGGATTTTTTATCCAAAAACCCCTAGATGAAAATTTAAAAAAAATGGCATTCGAATTAGGGAACATTACCGTTGACACGATTGCTACAATTAATCGAAATGCAAAAGAAATAAAAAGGATTGTGAACCAAGATAATTCTATGTCGGATTTAGTGCGTAATGCATTAGGGTTTTACGAACTTTTATGTAAATTAAGACTCAGGATGACCACATTTTTTAAAGAGATGGATAAATTGCAAGAACAAGAGATTGTTCAGTTAGATTTTAAAACGTGTGTGGCCCAAGTCGAGGCTAAATTTAAAAAATTATCAAATGAATTTGACGGAAAAAAACAAGATTGGGCAGACATTTGTAATGACTGTGAAAAAAGTGAAGACCCAGATCTAACGCTCATACTCAAAAAAATATCGATTTCAGAAAAAATAATAACGCTTTATCTTACGGACTTAATAAAAATAATTGAAGAAATCAGCGTTCAGGAAAATAAGCTCACCGCAGAAAAAATAAATACGTTTAAATCAGCGTCAAAAAATAAAGTTAATGATATTAAAAAAATTATTTTTCAATATAATGAAGCACAACTAGAATATCAAACCTTGGCCAACACGCTATCTCGACAAAAATTATTACAAGAAATGCTTAGAGTACAGAAAGAAAAACAAGTGTTTATTGAAGAAAAGCAAACACATTTATTGCTTTGGAAAGCAAAAATAGAAGAAGCAAAGAAAGCCAAAGCAGCAACGGCCATTAACCCTTTATGTACCTCTGTAAAGCCTGTGACACAACTTGAAAACCCGTCACATGAAGCTTTGTTAAAAATAGCTGAATCCCTAAAACACTTAAGTACCCGAAAAATTGCTTTATTAAAAGCCATTTTTAATGGGGAAAAAGGTATTACTTATCACCAAGTATATTATTTTCTGACCAATAAATTAGGCGCTAAAATAGTTGAGCACGGTGGTGGTTCTTCACACAAAACGATTATCATGAATAATTATGCAACGTGTTTGATGACAAATAGCCAACTACCTCCAATTATTAAAAGTGGTGCGCTTAAACCCCATGAAGGTGTGCATCAATCAGGCGAATTAAGTGGGTTTAATTTAGATTTAATTGAAATTGCCTTAATTAAGGCCGGTATCACCCTAGAAGTGGTTGAATTGCTAGAAGAACAAAAATTAAAGGATAGGCTAAACAAAATTAAAATTTAGTTTTAAAGCCGACCAACAACCTTTTTTCTCCATGGGGCAAGGTCGGTTTGCATTTCAAATGTTCTGCTGTATGATAATTTTACAAAAATCCCCATGGAAATCATTATGTTATTAAATAAAAAATATTGTACAAAATTAAGCTTAACTTCTTTAGTAATATTAAGCCTTTCAAATCAAATGGCCAATGCCGAAGTAAACCAAATTAGCGCAAACCCCCAACTTTCTGTGGTGATTGATGGTGGTTATATTGGGTCTAGTCGCTCAAGTGATGATTATTCCCTGCCAGGATTCCAATTAGGTGAAGAAGCTGAACTTGCTTCATCTGGCTTTCAAATTAATGAAGCTGAAATCAATATACAAAGCAATATCGATCCTTACTGGTTTGGAAATCTTACTGTAGGCATGCATCAACATGGTGGACATACGGAATTCGATCTAGAAGAAGCCTTTATTCGAACCCTCGCTTTACCAGAAGGGTTTAGTTTAACGGCGGGTCGCTTTTTTTCAGGATTAGGCTATTTGAATCATCACCATCGCCATCAATGGGATTTTGCTGATGCACCGCTGGTATATCGAGCCCTATTTAATAACCAATATAGAGATGATGGCCTGCAATTGCTTTGGGTTGTGCCAACAAACACATTTTGGGAATTAGGTATTGAAGCCTTCCCAGGTCGTTTTTATCCTGCGGCAGGTTCAGGTAATCGAATCGGTAGTTTCACCCTATATACTCATATTGGTGATGATATCGGCTTAAATCAAAGCTGGCAGGTGGGTGCTTCTTATTTACACACAAAACCCAATCAACGTGTGGCGATTTTGCCTGGACTGAGTCCGGATGGACATGGTCATGAGCATGGACATGAACACGAACATCAACACCACAATGATTATGAATTTACAGGACACGGAAATACCTACGGCTTAGATGCCATTTGGAAATGGGCGCCTACTGGAAATGCGCTACATCAACAACTTACCCTACAAGGGGAAATCTATACCCGCCATGAAGACGGAAGAATATTAGTAGGCGGAGAATCGGAAGAAGCCGAAATGCGGTTACATGGTGCTTATGTTCAAGCCGTTTATTTGTTTAGACCCCAGTGGCGAGCAGGCATCCGGTATGACAGACTAGGGAGCCATAATCACGCGCCCAATCACGAAATATTGCATCATGCTAATTTAGCGGCACATGGGTATCACCCTCATCAAACCAGTTTTATGATTGATTATAGCCCCAGTGAATTTAGTCGAATTCGCTTGCAACATAACCGAGATCATTCGGATCAACGTTTGAATAAAATGATCATGTTGCAATTTATTGTGAGTTTAGGTGCGCATGGCGCGCATGCTTATTAATTTAAGAAAAAATTTATTAAAAGTTGAGAAATAAAATGCGGGTAGTTTTTTTTGCGGTCTTAGCTTGTTTGGGACTGATGACTTCGGTACAGGCGAAAGTGGTTATTTTGGCCTGTGAACCGGAATGGGCAGCGCTTGCACAAGAAGTAGGGGGCAGTTTGGTTTCTGTCACCAGCGCTACGCATGCAAAACAAGACCCACATCATATTGAAGCGCGTCCCAGTTTAATTGCGGCAGCCAGAAAAGCAGATTTGGTTATTGGCACCGGGGCAGAACTGGAAGACGGTTGGTTGCCTATGGTGCTACAAAAAGCGAATCAGCAAAAAATTCTTAAAGGCCAGCAGGGCAATTTAATGTTTGCTGATTTTATTTCATTAAAAAAACAACACGAATTTGATTTGTCAGCACCTAAGATTGATAGAGCGATGGGGGATATTCATGTAGCCGGCAACCCCCACATTCAATTAGATCCCCGTAATTATTTAGTGGCTTCTAAGGTATTGGCTGAACGCTTAAGTCAGCTTGACCCCGATGGCGCGGCATTTTATCAAAAAAATTACCAAGCATTTAATCAACAATGGAAAATAAAAATGGCAAATTGGGAGCAGCTTGCCAAGCCATTGAAAGGCATGAAAGTGGTCGTTTATCATGATAATTGGGAATATTTAAACGACTGGTTGGGGTTGGTACAAGTCACCACGTTAGAACCCAAACCCGGTATCCCACCCAGTGCGGCCTATTTGAAATCGGTTTTATTAAAAACCAAGGAGACGAATATTAAGGCGATATTACGCACGCCGTATGAGCCTTTAGAAGCCGCAAAATGGTTAAATCAAAAAACAGGTATTCCGGTGATAGAATTACCCTTTACGGTTGGCGGTAATGCACAAGCCAAAGATTTAGAGGGATTATTTGATAACACCATTCAACAATTATTATTACGGTTAAATAAATAAAAATGGATTTTTATTTGTGGTTACAAGCTTTTTTGGCAGGATTATTGGTGGTGCTAACGCATGTGCCCCTTGGCCAAACGGTGTTAAAAAAAGAAGTGATTTTTTTAGATCTGGCGATTGCCCAAGCAGCGGCTCTGGGCGTGACCATCGCCCAAGTATTGGCGATTTCACCCAATTCTATTCAATGGCATAGCATTGCTGCCTTGAGTGCTATTTTAATGGCGGGTTTATTTCAATATTTAGAAATCAAAAAAAATCGATATCTAGAAGCTTGGATTGGCTGTAGTTTTGTTTTAACGGCCAGTTTTGGGTTATGGCTTGTTTCAAGTAGTCCCCATGCGGCAGAACATTTAAAAGAAATTTTAATGGGCCAAATTTTATTTGTCACTTCACAAAATTTATGGATGACATTAGCATACTATGCCGTAGCCGCTTTGGTGTGGGCTGTTTGGCGAAAGCAATTTTATATTGTGTTTGCCCTATGTATTACTGCAAGTGTTCAATTGGTTGGGGTCTATTTGGTGTTCGCGACCTTGATTATGCCGGCATTGGCGATGGCTTCTTTAGGGTTGAATAACAAAAAAATAAGATTGTTTTTAGGTTATATATTAGCCATTGTGGGTTATATTGCAGGCATAAGTTTGTCTCATGTTGGGGATTGGCCTGCAAGCTCAATGATTATTTTCTCTTTGGCTATGCTCACTTTTGTCACTATTTTGCTGTCTCGTTTTTCCGTTCGTCGCGCTAGGTAGCTACTTTAAGCCTTTTTATATTGACCTATTTGTAATGGTTGGTAAACTTACCTAATTATTTAATTTTATATATACGTGTATATACCTGAAGTCTGGGTGGCAATCATGTCGGATCATTTGTACAATTTTTTTTATACAAGCGCTGTCCAAGGGATAGGTTTTCTTAAAAGAAAATTTGACGAAGCTTTTGTGAATGGTTCGTCAAATACCGAAGAAAAACGCAGCAAAGTTGATCTAGAACTAAAACTAGAAAACCTTTTGCTTTGCAAAACAACTTCTTGGCATTTTAATTGTGGTTTAAACTGCCTCACGCATTTTTTATACAATAAATTACAAAAAAATGAACTACAAAATTTGTTTAATCATCATCTTGAATACAATGCTTTATTAAAAACATTCCAAGAATATTATGATTTACCTCAGTTGCCTACGTGGAACGAAATCCATTATTTATTAGCTGAATTAAAAGTGCCGCATGATAGAGAAGCCATTCTTTCGCCTGTACTACGTAAGCACTTAGGAAAAATAATGGCAGCGCAACCAGAATTAATGTGGGATCTTGAAGGCGGTGCAGTATTTGCAGAGTATTTAACCACTGGTAAAGTTGAAGATATTGGAAAACCCATTTTTCAGGTAAATATAGACTATTTTGTGGCCCTTAAACAAAAATATGATTTGGCAATACAGAATACCCGTCATATTCCCTTTACGATCGAAGAAGATGATATCGCAAAGCAAAAAAATCAAATCAAAAATAAAGAACTGAATGACGAAAATATTAATAGTCATATCGAGTTTATGAGAGATAATGAAATTGAAGATGCTTGTTTAGCCGAAGCTAAAAAATATTGGCTAGAGGGCGGTGGTTGTCAACGTTATGCTGAATATCTCGGTAAATTAGAAAACAGAGAAATGATTTCTGCTGATCAACTAGGTTTATTATTCGAAAAATTATGTATCCGCGCAGAAATTATTCGCGTAAATCAAATACCTCAAAAATTAAGTCAGCAAGCCTTTAGATGGACCCTTAAAATTCATAATGACGAGGGCATACATTGGGAATATGAAGAGCCAGATGCAAGTATAGAGCAAACGAAAGCGCATAATCAATTTTATCCTACCGATTCTTATTATGACAATGATGACAGATTAGGTAAATTTAAAACGTATGGTTCTCAAGACCACGATAGCATTTTACAAATTAATTTTATTAAAAATTATGTGGTTGAAAAATTTACCAAGATGCAAGAGAAAGCCTTAACGCGCTTTATTCCAAAAAAATCAACCAATAACAACTTTAATGCCATGATTTTTCCAGAAATAAGCAAAACAGACACCGTATTATCCTATCTAGAAGAAATTCACCATTCTCACCTCGTCGATCTTGATTTTGGAGATATTTCTTTAAAAGCAATTCTAAATCCTTGGTTAAAAATTGATAATCTTTCGTCATGGCTAAATAATTTTTTTGTGGAAAATTTTATCACTGAAAAAATAGCCAAATCAAAACAAACAGATGTTATGTTAATTACCCCCTCTCCTGATGTACCTCATTTAATCAGGATATTCGAAAAAATTGCTAAAAAAGCAAATGACCTAAATAAAATTCTTTGGCCTATTCTTGAAAAAAGGCATTTTTACTTGATAATGATAGGTTTCGATAAAGAAAAAAACAGTGTTTATATTGGATGTGTCGATGGATTTAATAATGGTGACAAACAAAAGAAATTTTTAGAGAAAGCAACCCATTTAGCCAATCTCCTTTACCCGAATGCTGATTTGTTTTTGCCTGGGTCAGAAAAAATTCGAAATCAAGAGAACGGCATAGATTGTGCACTGGTAGATTGTTTTTTTGCTAGTCATTTTATTAAAATGCCCATACGAGAATTTCAGCAGTGGGTTTGTACTCAACCTGTCCCTAAAGCTCGGGGATTAGAGACTGTTGCACCTTACACACCATATAGAAAAAAGGTGGCTGAAGGGATTTGTGATGCGGCAGAGAGAATATTGCAGGCCTCAGGTAAAGAAGATCTGATCAGCGGCTTGCAAAAACTTCGAAGCTAGTGGGCATCGAAGGTTACTACCTTAAAACAAACAACTGAATTTGTCATGACAGCTTTGGTGTTTGTCTATGCCTATTTTTATATGATGCCCTTTAGGGTTAAAATAACCCATTAAGTTATTAATGGGTTATATATTATGAGCCAATCAACCAATTTATCTGTCGCCAGATTATTAATCACCTGCCAAGATAAGCCAGGGATCATTGCCGCCGTATCGGCCTTCTTAAAAAATCATGGTGCCAATATCACTGAACTGGATCAACATTCTACGGATCCCGAAGGGGGCACGTTTTTTATGCGGCTCGAGTTTCAGACGGCTCATCTGGATTTACCCAGCGAAAATTTAGAAAAGGTTTTTGCAGAAGAAGTCGCAAGGCCGTTTAATATGACTTGGCAGCTACATTATGCTAAAAACTTAAAAAAAATCGCTTTACTTGTTTCTAAACATGATCATGCATTTTTAGAGGTGCTGTGGCGTTGGTCTCGAGGGGAGCTGCCCATCGATATAACCTGCGTCATATCTAATCACCCAGATTTAAAACCCCAAGCCGATCATTTTAAAGTGCCGTTTTATCATATTCCTGTCACAGAACAGACCAAACCCGCAGCAGAAACTAAGATGCTCGATATATGCGCGCAATTTAAAATAGACGGAATTATTTTGGCAAGGTATATGCAAATTTTATCGCCCAAAGTGGTGCAGGCTTTTAGTCATCGTATTATTAATATCCATCATTCTTTTTTACCGGCTTTTGTCGGCGCAAACCCCTACCAACAAGCGTATGATAAAGGCGTTAAGCTGATTGGCGCAACTGCGCATTATGTCACAGAAGAGCTTGATATGGGGCCCATTATTGCGCAAGACGTAGTACGCGTAACCCATCGATTAACGGTCGAAAAATTAAAAGAGCTCGGTCAAAACGTCGAAAAAACAGTATTAGCAAGAGCCATACAATCCCATGCAGAAGACCGAATTATTATAAATGGCACTAAAACCATTGTCTTTGATTTACATTAGGGAGCAAGTTAAGTGAACAAGTTTAAAGCAGACAGCCTACCAGAATCTATTTTGGCTATCGTTAAAAATAAACACACTGAACCTTCTTTTTCAGGTGAATATGACGATTTCGATGGTCAAGGCACTTATCTATGTCGTTTATGTGGATTGGCTTTATTTAGAGCCACCACAAAGTTTCATTCAGGATGTGGTTGGCCAAGTTTTGATAATCATATTGAAGGCACTGTTTTACGGCTGCCTGATCTCGACGGAAAAAGAACCGAAATTGTTTGCAGCAGATGTAAAGCCCATTTAGGCCATGTATTTACCGGAGAAAACTTTACTTTTAATAACACCCGACACTGTGTGAATTCGCTTAGCTTAGATTTTGTACCTAATCTGGACGTGACAGATACCCAAGAAGCTATTTTGGCAGGCGGATGTTTTTGGGGGGTAGAGTATTACTTTAAAAAATTACCGGGGGTGCTAAAAGTTGAATCAGGGTATACGGGAGGCCCTCAAAAAGAGCCCACTTATAGAGAAATTTGCACAGGCAAAACGGGTCACGTAGAAGCTGTTCGAGTTGTCTTTGATGTGAATCAGGTAAGCTATGAGCAAGTACTTAAGTTCTTTTTTGAAATACACGATCCCACTCAACAAAATGGTCAAGGTCCCGATTTAGGGGGGCAATATTTGAGTAAAGTGTTTTATTACAATGAACGTCAAAAAGAAACAGTCATTGCTTTGCTACAACAATTAATAAAGGCAGGTTATCAAGTTGCTACCACGTTAGAGCCCGTACAGGTTTTTTGGCAAGCAGAAGAATATCATCAAGATTATTATGCAAAAAATGCTAAATTACCTTATTGTCATCGGTATGTAAGAAGATTTGATTAAGAAGGGGATAGTCTTAAACCCCGTATTTTTTTAGCCCGTATTAAGAAAACGGGTAAACCACTTAAGATAAAGATGCTTGCAATAAGAAGAGTAGTAAACTCAGTTGCACTTATGACCCAAATACAAAAACCAATAGAGGTCATGCCACAAAGCCATTGCCACGGTGGCACTCTCGACTGACGTAGATAAAGTATTTTTAAATAAGCCAAAGAACAAATAGTGTAAATAAAGAGACCCGCAATCACAGTAACATCAATAATCATATTAATTTGTTGCGCCATGCTTTCTTTATGAATCAACACCAAAATTAAAATGGTGCCCGCCCAACTGATGAGCAAGGCTGAGCTTGGCGCACCATGCTTGTTAGTGGCTGAAAATATTTTCGGCATGAGGCCGTCTTGCGTGACCCCTAAAGCAATTTGCCCTGTTGCCAGTGTCCAGGCATTCACCGCACTCAGGCAAATAACCGCGCAGGTGATAGAAATAAGCAGGTATCCCGTTTGCCCTGCCATAATGAAGGCCGCATCGGCATAAGGGGCCTTGGATTGCATTAAAGACTCACTGGGCATAATGCCCATGATGCCAAGTGAACTAATAAAATAGACTGCAGTGACAAATAACGTGCCCAATATCATTGCATAACGGATGGTTTTTGCAGGTTGGTGAATTTTGTCGGCGGCGGCCGTCACAGATTCAAACCCTATAAATCCCCATAATGTAATCAAAATCACTGCATTGAGGGGAGAAAGGCTATCGGATATTGAGGTATAAGTATGATGGGTAGGGGCAAAATTCGCCGAATCAAAGTAAAATAACGCAACAATGGGGACCAAAATAAGGGGAACAAGTTTAATAACAATGGTAGAAAAAGTTGCCTTACTGGCTTTTTCTAGTCCTTTGAAATTCACAAAGGTTGTCCAGGTAATGATGGCGATATCGAGCGCTAGAGTAATATTGGGATTAATTTCGCCAAAAAAGGGTGAGATATATCCAACAGCTGAGGTAATAATGGCAACAGTGCTTACCCAAGAGACCACCCAGTAAGTCCAACCCGTAAAAAATGCGGCTGAAGGCCCAAATGCTTCTTGAACATATACGTGGGGGCCGCCCATTTTTGGGTTACGCGCACAGAGTTCAGAGAAGACAATAGCCAGAATTAAGGTCGCGAGTCCAGAAATGCCCCAGCCAATTAAGCTTAGGGAACCAAAAGCGGCTAATTGCGCAGGCAACATGAGGCCAGAGCCAATTTGACTAATTGTCACCAATTCAAACACTGACCAAAAGCCAATTTTGCTAGACGATAAAGACATGTTTCAAACTCTCCCCCACACGTGTGCATGATAGCGCAAATTCAGGGGATGTCGAGCCTTTTTTGGATAGTGGCTGACATAAGGTCAAAAATAGGGGCTAAGTTGAAGCGCGTTGAACCTATTTTAATGTGTATAAGCAAGAGATTGTTATTCCCTATTAGAGCCGATAGAATCAAAGGGAGTATATAGCAGGTAATCAGAGGCAGTGAAGATGGCTGAGGCAACAAGAAAAACATTCCCACTTATATTTTCTCACCCTCGAACCCCTTTTATTGTGTCAGCGCAAGAGGGCACGCACAACTTAAAGACATTAGACGCAAAACATCCGGGTAGCGCCGACTTTTTACATCAAGCCTATACTGATTCGCCATTCAGAATACGTCAAATAAACCTGGGCAGTCTATCGGGCGCAGCGGTTTATTTATTGGAATATGACCAAGGGTTTAGGTTTGTATTAAAAGTGCTGCCAACTGCTCATCAGCATGGTGAAAATCCCCAATTAGAAAAGGCGTGCACTTCTATTGCTTCAAACGCTTTTGTGTCTCCCAAATTGATACGAGCAGACAAAAATTTTATTTTATTGCCCTATATCGGCAGAGGCGACCATCACCCAGCGACTAATCAACCCTTATTAGATACAGAACAAAGCTTTATAAATGTGCTCAAAAAACTTTCTTTGCTTCATGGTTCGATGCTTATTCCTAAGCAAATTGCTGGCAATAATATAACGAGATTAACGCAACGGGCAACGCAAGATTTTATTCTTAAGCATGATTTTTTAGAGAAATATTTTAAACAAATCAACACGCACTATGAGGATTCTTCTGCGGCTTCTTTAAGAACGACTCATTCAGTGTTTATCCATGCCAATTTGACACCGCAAAATATTGTTGAAAACCATTTAGAGGCTTATCTTATCGATTGGGGGCATCAACCTGGCAACGGGAATCCTTATTTTGATTTAGGGGCAGTATTTGGTATGTATGCGTTAGATGATAATACAAAAATAAAGTTGATTCGAGAAAATTATCCTTCAACGGTGTTTAATAAGTTGCCAGAAGAAGACAGTATATTATTAAAAGAACTTTGTTTATTTTCCGCACTATATTGGTTCAAAATAGCGCTAGAAATAATCATGAACTCAGATAAATCTCCAGAACAATTTCTTGAACTAAATCAGGCTGTAAAGTTGCAGTTTGGCCAATTTGAATTGGGTAAAACGGCGCTTTATGAAACGCAAAAAAGAATGGAACAAGTTGTTGAACTAGAAAAAAGTTTGTCTCATACTGATCGTGTACGAAACCGAATGTAGTAATAATGTTGTTAATATTTTATTTAAAAAGGAGATAAAGCAATGAATTGGTAAATAGTGACTTGGGTTTAAGTGGTATTGTCTTTAAGTGGCAATATTTTTGTTATTAAAAAAAATGTGATAGGCCAGTGGTTGTGGGCAATTAGTAATATTGGTTGGATAGCCTTTAATGTGTCTATTGGCGCTTACGCACAGGCCTTTTTATTCGCCGTTTATTTTGGGATGTGTGTGTGGGGTATATTAGCCTGGAGCAAAAAACCTGAGCCACAAGCGGCATAAATCAACAAGGACAGGAACATGGCAAAACTTTATTTTTATTATTCTGCAATGAATGCAGGCAAAACCACCAATTTATTACAATCGAATTATAATTATCAAGAACGAGGCATGGGAACGATATTATTTACCCCAGAACTCGATAATCGCGTACGTGCGGGTGTGATAGCCTCCAGAATTGGGTTGCAAGCAGAAGCCTATGCTTTTAGAGCAGGGTGTGATTTATTTGATTATGCAAAAGAAGCGGTAGCCAAATCAAAACACAAAATAGCCTGTGTATTAGTAGATGAATCACATTTTATGAATAAA
>CADEEZ010000004.1:0-98571 GCA_902826485.1 uncultured Gammaproteobacteria bacterium | reverse complement strand
CATGTGCTTCAGCTTACCGAGATTGTGGATAAACTGAATTTGCCTGTTTTGGCGTACGGCCTTCGTTCAGATTATACCGGTGAGGTATTTGAAGGCAGCAAATATTTATTTGCGTACGCAGATGAATTATCTGAAATTAAAACAGTGTGTCATTGTGGCAAAAAAGCGACAATGAACCTTCGTTTTGATGAAAAGGGCCATGCGGTAAAACAAGGCGAACAAGTGGCCATTGGCGGCAATGATCAATATATTGCTACTTGCCGTAAACATTTCAAAGAACCTGTTTTACGCCAGGAAGTGCCAAGTTTAGTTAACCCTGAAATGTCGACTTTGGTTTAACCTCTTTTAAAGAGCTGGAACTGCCTTCGAGATTCAGCTCTGACCTACCACCTATATTAAACATCTAATTCCAGTAAAAAACAGTGTAAATAAGTGCTTCACTGAAATTAAAACGAATGTTTTCTCCTTAAAATTACTGATATGATGATTAATGTTTTATCAATAAAGTTAGGTAGTATTTATGATAAACAATTTTCTCAAAGGTAAATATAAGCTTTTTGTTGTCTTTTGGGGCTTTGCTGTTCTGGCTTTAATTGTTTATAACCTCGTGTCGGTTATCATATTTAATAATATCTTTAAACTTTCAGATTATGAAAATTTTGAATTAGGTTATAACTTGTTTTTTGCCTTACCTTTTATGTATTTTCCTTTTGTGATGATTGCCGTATGGAACAGTGCACAAAATTATACTGGCCCTAATAAAATATGGGCTTGGTTAGCGAAAGGCTTAATGGGGGTAGGGTGTGTGGCTTTACTCTTTTATGCAAGTAGTTTTTTCATGTCACACTATTCAACAAAATTTACGGCTTCAGAATTACTTGAGTTATCCGATGGCTTAAATAAGAGCTTACCTCAAAAAATTGAACCAGATGTGCTTGTCACCAAAACAAGTTTTGAAAATAACCGTTTTATGTTTCAATATCAAATAACCAATAAACTGAGATCGGAATTACACGTAAAAACTTTTGTGATTGCTTTTAAGGATGAGTTAAAAAAACAAGTCTGCCAAGATAAATTTACCCTTAAAGTCTTAAACAATGATTTTTTATTAGATTATCAATATATAGATAAGCTTGGTACAGAGATCTATACATTTAATTTCAAAAAAGACGATTGCTTATAAATGCACTTATTATAAGTAGCAAGCTAAACCCTTGTAGACAGTTTCAGGTATTTCTTTAGGGATATTTTTACGGTAGGTTAAAGTATGATTATAGAAATACGTCGCCACTTTTTGAGTATGATTTAATACCTGCATTGCGGTATCAACAAGACGAGCACTCCCTAGGGCAGTTGGCACAGCCAGTAATTTTGGTCCATAGGTAAAGGCCAGATTACCAATCCATTCTTGAGCAGGAATAAAATAACTATATTGAATGGCCCAGCTTGGCTCACCATGCAAAGCGATATACCCCCTCGAAAACAAATATCTAGCCGTTAAAGCACAATAGGGGCCTGTAAACCAAACGGCGGCGGCAGCGGCAGCCAGACTCAGTGTTAATCTAATCAAGGAAAGAGCTTTTGAAAAAGAAAGCATTGCTCTATTTTCTATTAATAGTTCTGTGATTTTTTGAATCAAAAGCTCATTTTCTTGTAAAGAAATCACCATTGCATTAAAAATAAGGGTTTGTTTTTCTAAAGCAATAGTTTGGTTTGCCTCAAGGGCTTCAGCTAATAAAATATCGAGGATTAACTTTGCACAAGCTTCTGAAGTATCGGGTAAGGCGCTAAGCGATTTTATTTTCTTATAAGCGCAATCAATAATATCCATTTTATTTTTTTCATGCTGAAATAATTTTTTTAAAAAACTAACTTCAGATTCAGAAATATGCGTGTCCATTAAGCCCCAAGTGTGTTCTAAGTATTCGTGTAGTACGTCTGACATATCACTCTTCCTAAGCAATTAAGTTTCTAACTTTGAACCCACATAAAGGGGGTTTCGCTAGACATTATGCATTATACGGTTTAAAACTATAAATTGTAGGCATTGTCCTATTTAGGATGTTTAAATTATTTTAAAGGAATAGAAATATGTTAATTAGATTATCTATAATGGCTTTATTGAGCACTTATGGTGTGACTGTTTACGCGAGCGCTGCGCGTCCCCCTGCACTCATCATTCCGGTCCATGAAGTGCTAGCGCAAGAAAAAAATAGCATTGGGCAGGAAATTGGCACAATCCATTTTGAAGACACCAGTGAAGGGCTAAAAATTACACCCAATCTAAAACATTTAAAACCTGGCCAAAAAGGGTTTCACATTCATGATAAGGCAGCGTGTGAATCAAGTTTAGGCACTGATAAAAAATGGGAAGCAGCGGGTGCAGCAGGCGGACATTTAGATCCTAAAAACACGGGCAAACATTTGGGGCCTAAAGAGGAAGGACATTTAGGGGATTTGCCAGCCTTAGAAGTTAATGCAAAGGGAGAGGCTAATCAGAGCGTAATGGCATCCAGATTAACCCTCAACGATATTAAAGGTCATTCAATTATTATTCATAAAAATGGCGATAATTATTTGGATAATCCTGAAAAGTTAGGTGGCGGTGGCCCTAGAATTGCTTGTGGCGTAATCAAATAAATCTAAAGCCCCTTTTGTGACTACAAAGGGGGCGTCAACTCTTCCCTTAAATAGTGCATATCACCGACTTCCCATCAAACTTATTCAAAATCCCAAGTAAAAATCATGCTATTTTACATTTTTGCTTTATCTAAACAAAATCTGTGTTAGGCTTTGCTTCCTTTTTTAACCACCTAGAGGTATTATTTTGGATTCTTGCAGTATTACACCCAATCGTTTTCTTCCCTTCTCCCAACATGAAAAAAATAAGCTGTTATTTGAAGTTGCTACAGTGGGTAACACAGAAGTCGCCGAAGAGCTCATTGAAGCTGGTGCTTGTTTAGAAGCACGCAACCAAAATGGTTCCACACCGTTGATAACGGCGGCTTACCATGGTCGCACAGCCATGGTTGATTTGTTTATACGGAGGAGTGCTAATGTTAATGCAGTCGATAATCTTGGCAGCACTGCACTGCTACATGCCTCCCTCAAAGGATCTACCGCTATCGTTGCGTTGTTGATTCAAGCTAAAGCAAATGTGGGGGTAATAGATAGTGAGGGTGAAACTGCATTGTTATGCGCTGTCCAGAATGATCGCACTGCCATTGTGGATTTATTGATCCAATCGGGAGCGAGTTTAAATATTGAACTACCAGTTTGGAATAAGGCCTTGATCTATGCTATCCAATATAAGCAACCTGAAACCGCTTTTTATTTGTTAAATGCCATGACCGATGAGGAAATAGAAACTGTTACCAGGGCAACCGCTGAGCTTCATGACATTGTGCAACGATTTGACCAAATCGTAATAGGAAATCAGCAAAAATTGTTTGCCTTATTTAGTTATTTAATTTATATAGAGACCGATGAAGCTTTTCATGATGCGACTCCCTCCGTTAAAGAAAAGGCTGCGCAATTATCTCGGCGATTTCCTGATTGGTATAATCAAAGATTAGAAGCTGATTTACTCGGAGTGTTAAATAGGATTGGCCAAGCGAGGGTGGAAAGAAAAGACGTTAAAAATAAAGAGCTTATTTTACCGACATTTTCCTCTCTGTCTATTCTATCAACTTCGTCAATCAAAATTTTGGGGTATTTGCCTGTGTTTTCTAATAAAATAAGTGAAAAAAACTTAGGAAAAGAAAACAAAAATCCCGTTTCTAACGGTAAGAAAAAGAACACCAGTTTGGGTTTAGGATAGGGTGTATTAAGGTTTGTTTTTCAAAAAATGGGAAATAGTTTGCCAATACTTTTCTTTATCGTGGGCAATAATATCGTTGTGGCCCGCACCTTGCACCCAATAGGCTTGTTTATATCCTGTTAAGGCCTTAAAAATAGATTGGCCATGCCAAAGGGGAATAACCTTGTCTTGCGTGCCGTGCATGACTAAAGTAGGGATTTTTACTTGGGGTATGCGGCTTAAATTAGGGTATTTATCAAAAGGGAAAAGGGGTATCACTGTTTTAAGTCGATAAGCTGAAATAAAAGGGCTTTCTAACATTAGCCCACCCGCGGCGTATTCACTCGCTAAAAAAATACTCGGCCCGCACCCTAAAGAACGCCCATGAATAATAATATTATGGGTAGGAATTTTTAGAGTATCTCTTAGATAAAGATAAGCTGCCGTAATGGCTGCAGCCGAACTGCCTTCAGAAGGGGCACCGGTACTCGCGCCATAACCTGGATAATCGTAAGCAAATATCGAGAAACCTTTTGCTTGATAAGCATGCAAAAAAGGGTCAACCAACCCCAAATCTTCGCCATTACCATGACTGAATAGAACAGTATACTGTGCTTGAGGGGAGGGCAAATAAATAGCACTAATGGTGGTAGCAGAGTCAATTTTCAACGCTAGTGTGTTAGCTGATTTTTGGAAAGTAGACGGTTTGGGGGGATAAAAAATAAGTTTATCAGCATAAAATGACACAAAAATAGCAATGCACACGTAGCTTAAAAACGCTATTTTGAAATAATGCCACCATTTAGATTGAGTCATAAATTGTGCCACAGATTTTTTCATCTTTATATTATAATATACAATCAGAATAATATATTACTTAAGGCGGGTGTTTGAGAAGTATCAAACAGATAGAATCACTCAGTGTGAACGCAGGGTTGTCACATGCACAACTAGTAGGCTTCTTAGCTTATAACCTAGGTTTTGTAGCATACTATTATTATATTATGCCCTTGAATCACAATATGGATGACTTGCCAGTGATTTTACCGATTACGGCTGCAGTGAATATGTCTCTTCAAACCAAATGAGATTTCAATCAATTCGTTGAGATGAAGAAAAGGGCACGAACAAGATGCATCATTCCCTACGTACCGCGGACAAGCCGCGGTACGTAGAGAAAATAGAAGATAACTTTTTTGCTGTATTTATTGAGGCGCGGTTGTAGGGGCAGTTTTAAAAAAACCGCTACGCTTGTCTGTTTATAATAAAATCTGTTAACGCATACAAACTGGCTTTATAGTCTGATTCAGGCAAACACCATAAATAAGATTTAGCGAGCTCAGCGTGTTCAACGGCTTTTTGACGTGCATAATCAAATGCACCGGATGATTTGAGGGCGTGATAAAGTTGAGACAAATCGGGTTGAATTTTATCCTGCGTAATTTGATGAATGCTTTTTTTAATAAAGTTTTGGGTATCAGTAGAGCCATTTTGTAAGGCATAAATAACAGGTAGAGTGAGTTTGCCTTGTTGCAAATCATCCCCTAGATTTTTGCCAAAAGCCTCAACCTCTGCCGCATAATCTAAAACATCATCGATAATTTGATAGCATAAACCAAAGTGTTTACCAAACAGAGATAATTTTTCTTGGTAGAGATGGGCTAACTCTTCTTCTAATACAACCGCCCCAAGTTCAGCCGCCGCTTGAAATAAAGTGGCCGTTTTGTATTGAATAATATCGAAGTAATTTTGTTCCGTTATTTCTAGGTTGCCTTGTAATTGCAGTTGCAACACTTCGCCTTCGGCAATCAGATTAGTGGCATCGGATAAAATCTGTTGGATCATCATTTTATCGAGTTTGACCATCATTTGAAAAGCGCGCGAATATAAAAAATCGCCAACCAATACGCTGGGTGCATTCCCCCATACCGCATTGGCGGTAGAGATCCCTCGGCGTTTGGCGGATTCGTCTACCACATCGTCATGTAATAAAGTGGCGGTGTGAATAAACTCAATAATGGCCGCAAGGGTAATATGATCGTTTTCTTCAGGCTCAACACCATATCCACAGGCTTTAGCGCATAGAATAACCATTAAGGGCCTGAGGCGTTTGCCACCCGCTTGAATAATATGTGTGCCAATATCATTTACCAGAGGCACCCGGGAAGCGACAGACTGCGTAATAGTACGATCTAGTGCTTGGCGTTCTGGCTGAGTGAGTTCAAGAATAGGGTTTAGTTGCATTACTTAAGAATTTATTAATTGTATAGACCAACCGACTATACGATTAAATAAGCAATGATTGCAACATTGCAACCAACGAGAAGATTCAGTACAATTCAACGCCTTACTTATTGTTAGCTGTATTAGCTTGGCAATTATTTAGGCAACTCATTAAATTATAATAGCAGTTCAACGGAGAAGGCAACGTGAGCCAAGATAACCGTTATGCCATCATCAAGACGGGTGGTAAACAATACCGAGTCCAAGTTGGCTCGAAGCTGAAAGTAGAATTGCTTTCTATTGAAGCAGGTCAAGAATGCGTGTTCGATCAGGTTTTATTGCGCTGTGACGGCACTGAAACTCAAGTGGGCGCACCTTTGCTAGATGCTTCTGTTAAAGCAACCGTATTAAAACATGGTCGAGGCGATAAAATACGTATTTTTAAAATGCGTAGACGCAAGAACTCAAGACGCTCAAGAGGGCATCGCCAGTATTTTACTGAAGTACAAGTTACAGCAGTTTAATATTTAAATTTTAGACACTATAAATCGATTAGGATTTAACTATGGCTCATAAGAAAGCGGGTGGGAGTACCAGGAACGGCCGCGACTCCAACCCAAAATACCTCGGCGTAAAAATGTATGGTGGCCAAAAGGTCGTTGCGGGTAATATTATTATTCGTCAACGCGGTACACAGTATCATCCAGGACCTTTTGTTGGCATGGGTAAAGATTATACCTTGTTTGCAAAAGTAGATGGCACGATTAAGTTCCTTGTAAAAGGCAAAGATGCCAGACGTTTCGTGACAATCGTTCCCGAAGCGGCGAGCGCAGCTTAACGTTTCATTGTTATTTTTCTTTTATAAAAAACCTCGTTTTTCGGGGTTTTTTTGTTTTTTTTAGGGCGTAATATGAAGTTTGTAGATGAAGCCTCTTTAACGGTACAAGGCGGAAAAGGTGGCGATGGTTCCAGAAGTTTTAGAAGAGAAAAATTTATTCCGTTTGGTGGCCCCAATGGCGGCGATGGCGGAACAGGTGGCAGCGTCTATCTAGAGGGCGATTCGGGCTTAAATACCCTTGTCGATTTTAGATATATTCGTCGTGTCATGGCTGAAAACGCGGATTGTGGCCATGGTAACCAGATGACCGGAAAAGACGGTATAGACAAAGTGGTGAGAGTGCCGATTGGCACAGTCGTCTGGGATGAAGAAACGGATGAATGGATAGGCGAAGTCACCCAACATGAACAGCAATTGCTGGTGGCCAAAGGCGGCGCCAGAGGGCTGGGGAACATGCATTTCAAAACTTCCGTTAATCGTGCGCCTAAAAAATGCACGCCAGGTAAGCTTGGTGACGTGCGCGCACTCAAGCTTGAACTTAAAGTATTGGCCGATGTGGGGCTGCTTGGGTTGCCAAATGCGGGGAAATCGACTTTCTTGACGACCGTTTCTGCCGCTAGACCTAAGGTAGCTGATTATCCGTTTACGACGCTGCATCCTCATTTAGGCGTAGTCAGAGTAGGCGAGAGTTCTTCTTTTGTTGTGGCGGACATTCCAGGTGTCATTGAAGGGGCTTCAGAAGGGCTCGGACTTGGACATGCTTTCTTAAAGCACATTAGCCGAAATCGCATTATTTTACATTTGGTTGATATTCTGCCAGAAACAGAAGCTGATCCCTTGGAAAATATTGCGGCCGTTGAAAATGAGTTGGCTAAATATAATCAGGCACTTTATGAAAAAACAAGATGGCTGGTTTTTACCAAAATGGATAAGCTAGTTGGCACAACCGAAGAAGAAATTAAAGTGATGACAGACAAGCTGACAAGTGCAGTAAAATCAAAACATCATTTTGAAAAGATATTTTTTATTTCTGCACTTACCAAAGAATCGGTGGAAACACTCTGCCAGCAGATTATGCAGCAGCTTGTTTCGCAACCAGAGATTTAATCATGACATTCAGGCGGGATTTATGTCTCGCCGCTTTATTGCGGTGAATCAAACCTTTTGTTGCATGCTTATCTAAAATAGATGCAGCTTCACGATATCCTTCTTGTGCTTTTTCTAAGTTTGCACTTTCGACAGCTTCAACAACACGCTTAATAAACGTATTCATTTTAGATTTCTGCCAGCGGTTGCCGATTCGTCTTTTTTCAGCTTGACGAGCTCTTTTTGCGGCTTGTTTAGTATTTGCCAAGTGACACCTCTAATTCATGGTGATAAATGCTGTATAATTCGAACCGCCAATGATCCCGATTTTCTTTGCTATTGTCAATCTAGTTCATCATAATACGTACTTTTAGATCTCGATTAGCTAGAACGGACCGGCCCATGAGTGAAAAATTAATCAAGTCAACTGGCACGGTTGGGGGCATGACCATGGTCTCCAGAGTGTTAGGATATGCCCGAGATGTGGTCGTTGCGAGTTTATTTGGCGCCACCGCAGGGGTCGACATGTTTTTGTTCGCTTTCAGAATTCCCAACTTCCTAAGACGCTTATTTGGAGAAGGCGCTTTCTCCCAAGCCTTTGTGCCGGTCTTGAGTGAATATAAGGCCACGCGCTCGCCTGAAGAAGTAAAAAACTTGGTCGATCACGTTTCCGGTAATTTAGCCGCCATTGTTTTTATTGTGACAGTGATGGGTATCTTACTGGCTCCCGTGTTGGTATTAATTTTCGCACCAGGTTACGCAGGCGATGCCACCAAGCATGAAATGACCACGCACATGTTGCGCATTACTTTTCCTTATATCTTTTTTATTTCGATCACCGCCCTGATGGGGGGGATCTTAAATACCTATAAAAAATTTGCGATTCCAGCGGTTACCCCTGTTTTGCTTAATTTGAGTATTATGGGCGGGGCAATTTTACTTTCTCCTCATACCCAAGATCCCCATGCCAGTCTGGCTTGGGGTGTTTTAATAGGCGGGGTTGCACAATTACTGTTTCAAATCCCTTTTCTTAAAAAAATGGGTATGTTACCAAGGTTCTGGGCTTACTGGTTTGACTGGAGCAATCCAGGGGTTAAAAAAATATTATTACTCATGGGGCCCGCTATTATTGGTGCCTCGGCCATGCAAATTAATTTGTTGGTCGATACTATTTTTGCGTCATTTTTACCTTCGGGCTCTATTTCTTGGCTGTATTATTCTGACAGACTCTTAGAATTTCCCATTGGTATTTTTGGGGTAGCCATGGCGACGGTAGTTTTGCCTCATTTATCTGAAAAATATGCCACACAATCGGTAGAAGGCTTTTCCAATAGCATTGATTGGGCTTTAAAATGGGTATTACTGGTTGCGTTACCCGCCTCACTCGGATTATTTTTGTTAGCAGGTCCTATTTTGTCGACGCTATTTCAACGACAGGCATTTACCGCACAGGATGTGTTTATGTCACAACAAAGCTTGATGGCCTTATCAGTAGGGCTAGTGGCTTTTATCAGTATTAAAGTTTTGGTGTCGGCTTTTTATGCAAGGCAAGATACGAAATTTCCGGTCAAAATTGCTTTTGTTTCTATTTTTTCAAATGCCATATTTGCTTTAATTTTTATGGGGCCGCTCAAACACGCTGGCCTTGCATTGGCATCGAGTTTAGCCAGCTTTATTAACGTGGGCATTTTATTGTTTGCTCTAATCAGACGAGGGCATTATCAACCCCAACAAGGCTGGTTAAAATACGGCTTACAATTATTGATGGCTAATGGCTTAATGGGCGCCTTTATTTATTTCAGTACACCCGATATTGCTGAATGGGTAGAGTGGGAACAAGTTTCGCGCTTTATGTGGTTGCTGATGCTCTTGGCAGGAAGTGGCATAACCTATTTTGCCAGCCTTTGGCTGAGTGGGTTGAGAGTACGGCACTTAGTAACAAAAAATGCTTAAGATACAATTAAGTTAAATTATGAAAGTTGTTAGACATTGGCAAAAATGTCCCGAAAAAATTCGTTCTAGTGGGTCGGTTGTTTTAATTGGTTCCTTCGATGGGTTACATATTGGTCATCAAGCATTAATTAAAATGGCAAAGCAACAAGCGCAGGCATTGCACTTACCTGTGGTGGTTGTCACTTTTGAGCCTTCGCCTAAAAATTATTTTTTAAGGCAAACACAAGGCCAAATGAATAGGTTGATGGGATTTTATGATACGTGCAAATTACTTGAGAAAATGGGTATCGATTATTTGGTTATTTTAAAATTTAATCAGCAACTCATGAATTTAACCCCAGAAGCGTTTTTAGATAATTTAACCTTAAACTTAAACCCAAAAGTATATTGTTTGGGGCAGGATTTTAAATTTGGCAAAAATCGAACAGGTGATTTATTCACGCTTCAGCAATATGCACGGCAACATCAACAATTGGTCGCGTTATTACCCACGGTTGAAGACAGCCATATTTCTGAAGACACCCAAAGAATATCCAGCACTTTATTGAGAACCAGTTTAGCCAAAGGTGATCTCGTCACAGCAAATAGAATGCTTGGCCGGCCCTATCGACTCTCTGGCAAAGTGAGCCCGGGTAAAAAATTAGGGAGAACGATTGGGGTGAGAACAGCGAATATTAATTTGAAGCACTGTCCTATTCCCCTACGAGGCGTTTATGCGGTGCGGGTGTGTCAACTCGAACACATGCCCGTGAATTATCCAGGGGTGGCAAATATTGGTATACGACCAACGGTTCATCAAGACAAACAATTGATTCTAGAAGTGCATATATTTGATCAAAACTTAGAATTATATGGCAAAAGAATAGAAATCGAATTTATTGAAAAAATTCGAGATGAAAAAAAATTTGAGAATATAGACGAATTAAAAAAACAAATAGATGAAGACGCTAAACAAGCAAGATTAATTGTTTGAAAAAATGTAACTGCTCCCCCCTACGTGCCGCGACTTGTTCGCGGCATCCAGAGCGTACTGCACGTCTATGCACACTGGATACCGCGCATTAAGCGCGGTACGTAGAGGATAGAGTATGAGTAGTTACAAAGAAAATTGAAATAAGTAATAAATATTGAGTGTATAAAAATGGACAATAAAGATCGTTATAAAGATACTTTAAATTTGCCGAGTACAGACTTTCCGATGAAGGCGAATTTAGCCCAGCGCGAGCCTGAATGGATTATAAAATGGCAAGAAAATAATTTGTATCAAAATATTCGAGCTGTGCGAAATGGTGCACCTAAATTTATTTTGCATGATGGTCCACCCTATGCAAATGGGGAGCTTCATATTGGTCATGCTTTAAATAAAATATTAAAAGACATGATTGTTAAATCAAAAACGTTAAGTGGCTTTGATGCGCCTTATGTGCCTGGCTGGGATTGTCATGGTTTGCCTATTGAGCTCAATGTAGAGAAAAAAGTGGGTAAGCCTGGAGATAAAGTCACGCCTTTGGTATTTAGACAAAAATGTCGAGAATATGCGCTCACTCAAATTGACGCGCAACGTAAAACTTTTATTCGGTTAGGCGTGTTAGGCGATTGGGAAAACCCCTATCAAACCATGCAGTATCAATATGAAGCGGATACGGTAAGAGCTTTAGCAAAAATTCATCAAAATGGTCATGTGAAAGCAGGATTTAAACCGGTCCATTGGTGTATTGATTGTGGCTCAGCGTTGGCAGAAGCTGAAGTAGAGTATCAAGATAAAACTTCTCCTGCCATTGATGTGGGGTTTAAAGTCGTTGATCAAGATAAAGACAAAGTAGCGCAAGCATTTAAATTATCGAGCCTCCCTGATAAATCAGATGTGGCGATGGTGATTTGGACAACAACCCCATGGACCCTGCCGGCCAATGAAGCGGTCAGCATTCATCCTGAACATGAATATGTGTTAGTAAAAATAGATCAACTGCCTGCCGGTTTTTCAAGTCAATGTATTATTGTTGCCAAAGCATTGTTGACTTCATTACTCGACAAAGCAAAATTAACAGGCAGTATTTTAGGTGAATGCCTGGGGCAAAACTTAGAATACGTTAAACTTTCTCATCCTTTTTTAGACAAAAAAGTTCCCGTGATTTTAGGTGAGCATGTGACTTTAGACACAGGAACAGGATGCGTACATACTGCGCCTGCCCATGGCGCAGAAGATTATCAAATTGGTCAAAAATATCGTTTGCCGTTAGTGAATCCAGTCAAAAGCAATGGATGTTATCAAGATAATAGCCCGGTATTCCCTAGCATATCAGTATTAAAAGCCAACCCCTTGATTATTGAATTGTTAGCTGAAAAAGGATGTTTGTTGTTTTCAGAAAACATAAAACATTCTTTTCCGCATTGCTGGCGCCATAAAACCCCTTTGATTTTTATGGCCACACCGCAATGGTTTATCAGCATGGATGAAAAAAATCTACGTCAACAAACCTTGGCTGCCATCGAACAAGTCAATTGGGTACCAGATTGGGGTAAAGAACGCATCCAAGGCATGATAGAAGGGCGGCCAGATTGGTGTATTTCGCGTCAAAGAACGTGGGGTGTGCCCATTCCCTTTTTTGTGCATGAAGAAACGGGTGAGCTGCATCCCAACACAGATGACATTATTGAAAAAGTGGCGCTGAGTATTGAGCAAATGGGCATAGATGCTTGGGATAGCTCCACCCCTTCAGATTGGATACCCGAAGAACAGACAAAAGAATATAAAAAAATTAATAATACTTTAGATGTTTGGTTTGATAGTGGCGTAAGCCATTTTGCGGTATTGCACCGTCGTACCGAATTACAAAGCCCAGCAGACTTATATTTAGAAGGCTCAGATCAACACAGAGGTTGGTTTAATTCAAGTTTAACCACGGCAGTTGGGATGTATAATAAAGCGCCTTATAAAACCGTTTTAACGCATGGTTTTACAGTAGATGCGGATGGCAAGAAAATGTCTAAATCTTTAGGCAATGTGGTTTATGCGGATAAAATTGTCAAAACCATAGGCGCAGATATTTTGCGATTGTGGGTATCGGCAACGGATTATCGAAATGAAGTTCGATTTTCAGAAGAAATTGTGAAGCGTACGGCAGATGCTTATCGTCGAATGAGAAATACCGCGCGGTTTTTATTGGCTAATTTGCATGACTTTGATCCCGAATTACATAGTGTGCTGCCTGAGAATTTATTGTCGTTAGATGCGTGGATAGTACATAAAGGGATGGAATTACAAAGAAATATTATTCAATCCTATGAGAGTTATCAATTTCACCAAATTTACCATGAACTCCATAATTTTTGTGTGCGTGAATTAGGCGGATTTTATTTAGATATTATTAAAGACAGACAATATACTTTACCCAAAAACAGCTTAGCACGACGTTCAGCCCAAACGGCTATGTACCATCTTGTGCAAGCGTTAGTAAGATGGATAGCGCCTATCTTAAGCTTTACCGCAGAAGAAATTTGGCAGCATTTGCCTGCCGTCAGTGCCTCTTCGGTATTTTTATCCGAATGGGCGACTTTCCCTGAAGGATTCAATAGCAATCATTCACCCATAAAAGATGAATTATGGGATGAGTTAATCACTGTGAGAGAAACCGTAAACAAAGCCATTGAACAAAAAAGAGCAGAAGGGGCAATAGCGGGTAATTTAGAAGCAGAGATCACCTTGTTTGCGAACGCAGAAATGCTGACTAAACTAAAATTTCTTAAAGATGAATTGAGATTTGTCTTTATTACGTCTACCGTGAATCTGGTGATGCATGAAGAGCAAGAAATTCGGGTAGAAGTACAGAAAACCACCCAAGCCAAATGCATGCGTTGTTGGCATCATTTAGAAACCGTGGATAAAGACCCTGCTTACCCCGGTATCTGTCATCGCTGTGTGACAAATATCTCAACCCAAGCAGGAGAACATCGTGAATATGCTTAAGAAAATTCCCTGGTTAGGAGGGGTTGTACTGCTAGCTGTTTTGGATCAAATAACCAAAGTATGGGCAGTAGAAAATTTTGCTTATGGCGTAGTCCATCAGGTTATTCCTACGTTAAATATACAACTCGTGTATAACTATGGCATTTCTTTTAGTTTATTCAACACAGAGACGTATTATTATCTTATTTTGGCATTTGGCTTGATGATCACAATGGGCCTTATGGTCTGGCTAGTTAAAATTCCTAGCCAAGCTAAACTGAAGCAGGCCTCTGTCACGTTGATATTAGGCGGTGCTGTCGGCAATTTAGTTGATAGGGCATTTAGAGGGTATGTGGTTGATTTTATTGATTTCACCATAGGCAATTGGCATTGGTACAATTTTAATTTAGCCGATGTGTGGATATCGATAGGGGCTTTTTTAATGATTTTAGACTTATTCATAAACAAAGAGAAAGAAAACGATAAAGCAGGGGTTCAACATGAAAATCATACTCGCTAATCCAAGAGGCTTTTGTGCGGGCGTTGATAGGGCGATTGATATTGTTAAAGCCGCTTTAGAAAAATTTGGTGCCCCCATTTATGTTCGTCATGAAGTGGTTCATAATCGATTTGTGGTGAGTGAATTAAAAAACAAAGGCGCGATATTTGTAGATGAGCTTCATCAAATTCCGGATGATTCAACGGTTATTTTTAGCGCGCATGGTATTTCTCAACAAGTGCGACAAGAAGCAGCGCAACGTAATTTAACGCTAGTCTTAGATGCGACTTGTCCCTTAGTCACTAAAGTACATTTAGAAGTGATGCGAGCAAGCAGAAGCACCCAAGAATGCATTTTAATTGGTCACGCAGGGCATGCCGAAGTAGAAGGTACGTTGGGCCAGTATAATAATCAACAAGCCGGTATGTATTTGGTTGAGACCATAGAAGATGTCAATAAATTAATCATTAAAAATCCCGATAATTTATCTTATGTTACCCAAACGACCTTATCCGTCGATGATACTAAGTCAATCATTGATGCCCTAAAATCACGTTTCCCTAATATTGTTGCGCCGCGTAAAGATGATATTTGTTATGCTACTCAAAACAGGCAAGATGCGGTGAGACAATTAGCGAAGCAATGTGATGCTATTTTGGTTGTGGGTTCCAAAAACAGTTCTAACAGTAATCGCTTAAAAGAATTATCAGAACAGATTGGCACCAAAGCCTATTTATTAGATGGCGCAGAATGGCTAGAGCCAAACTGGTTAGAAGGCGTGAATACTTTAGGAATCACAGCAGGGGCTTCTGCGCCAGAAGTATTGGTTCAAGATTTAATTAAACATATTCAAAAAAATTGGTCTGTTTCAAGTACCCAAGAAATGAACGGCATAGAAGAAAATATTGTGTTTTCGATGCCCAAAGAGCTCAGAGATATTTCGAGAGAAAATTTGAAGCAAACTGTTTAACATGAAGCATTGTTGCACACATCAGTAATTAACAAGGATGTTCTGGCCGGAACAGAGGCCGGCCACTACGAGATTTTTCCAAATTTCTATTTTTATCAAACGAATAGGGTTTCGTAGTGGCCGGCCTCTGTGCCGGCCAGTTTATAAATCATTTAATTAATAAATAAACCTCAATACAGAATCTGGTATAACAAATTCGAATTTTACTTCTCATCCCCAACATTCATCCCGTGGCCCCATGACTTGCTTATCCGTAATCGACAAGGTGCCACACGGATCATCTACTTGTGCCTGTTTAGGCGTTGCTGTCAGCGTATAAGATTGTTCTGATGCATAAGCAATATTAAAATTATAATAATCGCTTTGAGGTAAATTTATATTTTCTAAATTTTTGTAATCTCGATTTTTTAGATAATTATCTTCTAACTGGGAAGCAAGTACTAATAATAATTGCTGTCCTTCAGAACGCCGAACTTTAGATAATTGGCTTTGATAGCTTGGGTAGGCGATGGCGGCTAAAATACCAATAATACAAATCACCGCCATTAACTCTATGAGGGTTACCCCTTTGATTTTATATAAAGATTTTTTCATAGCAAAACATCGAATTTTTTTGTCCCTTTCAAGGGACCAGCCCTCACGTCGTAACTGAAAGCGAAGACGGAAGGGCTGAGGGTTGTTCTTGTTAAATATTAGTGATTCGTTAATTCTTTAGGCACATCAGATAATATTTTGATTTGTGTAATAATTTTCTTAGTGGGTTCTTTATCGTCCATAATAAATTCAACGACAGACCCTTTTTGTAAAGTCGACACTGAAACCAATTGACCGTCTTTTGTGATCACACGTGTTTCGGGTGCTAATTTATAAGTGCCCTCTACGATAGTAAGGGTTTGATCTTCTAGGTTAATTTTTTCAATCACTGCTTTATGTGCCAAAACCACATCACGCGCAAATGCGTTAACACTGCTTAGTAAAATAAAAAATAAAACAGGTATAAATTTTTTCATGGTTTTCTCTAGTTTATCATTTATTTAATTTTATGTTCTTGTTTACGACCCACACCCAGCGACCCTGTTTTTTCTAATACAGAACTAATACCTGTATTGCCATTTAACAGTATTGTTGTTTGTGTTCTGTCAGGGGAAGACAAAATGGCGGGTGTGGCCACAATCCCCACCGGTGATAATATCCCTGCAGGAATGGCCTTGTTGCCCTGCTTGTCTATGGTAATTTTATCTTGTTCGTCAAATTGACCATCTTCATTTAAATCAAAAGTGAAATCGGTTAAACTGCCGCCGTTTTCCGCATTAACAGTCATTATCCAAGTTTTTCCGCCAAATTCACACGTATTTTGATTGGGAATAAGGGTAGTGAACAAAACTTTACCATCATGAATTAAGGGCTTAGAAACCATTTTTTCGCCTTGATTATTGTTTCTCCCATTCACAAACAAGTCGAGGTACCAGCCTAAATGTTGAGCCCAGTTAATCGCTGAATTTGAAACTTGTCTAATGACTTTATGATCTTTGGCAATTTCATTTAAAATGCTTTGTTTTAACAAAGCATTTTTATTGGGTACTGAGCCGTCTAATTTATCCCACAATCCGTAAAAAGATTGCGTCATTGCGGTCTCTGTTGCCGTATCACCAGCTTCTAAATATTTGCCGGTACCAAAATAAACCATCACGCCTTTATCTTTACCTAAAGGGTGGGGCGTCACCACTAAGGGGGCACTAATAGGTTGATCACCTGCCGTTGAAAAAGAAGCAGTGAAAAAAGGCGTGACCTTATTTTTCCAATTGGTCCGATTGAGATCGGTTAGGTCAAATTTCCAAATGTGACCATTGAGATCGGCGGCATAGACATAATCCGTTATAAAATCGCCATTGATATCAACAGGATAAATGCTGCTTAAGCCCGCTATTTTTTGATTGGGGTTGCTTGGGACGGGGATTTTTAGATAATCGGTGTCTACCGTCCAGCTGCCATCTTGCCCCATTTCGATAAATAAAACGAATAACGCTGTTTCACTGGTTTGATAACCATTACCAAATATCACCGCCCATTTATACTCATTGCCTTGATATCTTACTTTGGTGATATAGGCTTGATTCAATAAATAGCCCACACCCGGATCATCTTTCTCCGTAAATTCCCACAATAAAACAGAGGCAGCATTTTTTTCAGAGAAAGTAGCTGGATCGGTGATGTTTAAGGCAAATAGACCTTTACCTCCTTGTCCTGCTGTGCCCACCAATAAAGTGTGCCATTCATTTGAGATAAAAGCATCTGCTTCTGTCAGCGGTCCATCAACAAAATAATCATGTGAATAGCTCGGTGAGCTCAAATTAGGTAGCTTTGAGAAAATGTCACTCAAACCGGGCACATAGGCAATTTTTTCTTCGCCTGTTTGTGCATTAAACCCATGTAACATCCCATCATTAGCTCCTACGTAAATCATGGGGGTTCGCCCATTAAAGTGCTTTTTAAACTCCTCATATGATTTTGGGGCAATCGTGTCAGGATAGAAACGTGTTGGGGCATCAACATAAACGGGTTGAGAATGAATAATGTCGCCTAATAACCCTGTTCTGTTTCTAAAGGGTCCTTTCTTTGCTTGCTCTTGTGACGTCTCGCCTCTTAAATAATTAATCAGCTTTAAGCCAAAATTATTCATGCCCTCATTATCTGTAGGGGCATGTGCTAATAAGGCTATTGTATTATCAGAAAGCAGATTTTGTGTTTTGAGTTCAATGGCGTTGTCTGGCCACCTAAAGGGGACACCTTTATCTGTTTTGCGCCACCCTTTAGTTAGAATCACTCGGTTGGCTTCGGGATTAATTTTTGCCTGAAACATCGCTTTCTTATCGATGCCAGTCGATTTCATTCGATAACCCGTTAGGTCTGCTGTCCAACTGGGGCTGTTAAATCGGGTAAAATAGGCCATCGTTTGTTCATCTAAAATAGGCTTATTCAAAATAGCGGTGGTTGTTCCACTGTTGTGATTTTCAATAGCTGAAGCAAATTTATTGAGTTGTTCTACAAGGGTTTTTGGGTCAAAAACCGACGCATAAGCGCCTTTACTGTTAAAAGCCGCATGCCAAAGATCATCTATTTTTGCTGCAGAACTAAAATTTGGATTTCCCCAATTGCTGTTTTCCTGAAGGGGCGGATTAGGCCAACCATCTTGATTGGTACCGATTAATTTGCCTGTATTACCAAAATTGATGCCAAAGGTGGATAAGTGCTGCCAATTGGCAGTATCAAACGCATCAGTTGTCACGTAATTGGGTAAAGGGCTTAAATCTTTTAAATAATAATATCTGGCTACATCTGCCAGGGTAAAAGGAATGCCATCTTTGTCGACATCGCCAATTTTATTATTGATGCTTGTATCGTTCCAGTAACCATCTGTAAGAATTAAAGCAATATTTTTTTGACAGGCACTGGTAATAGGACTATTTTTTTCAGCTATTTCACCCGAATAATATTTCCCGACGAGATCTAATCCCATTCTAAGCGGGGTACCACTTGCCAACCAAGGCAGCTGAAATAGCTGTGTGAGAAGTTGGTTGTTGTGTTCTTGATAATTAAGTGTATTTTTATCGGGCATTTCAATAAAAATTTTATCAGACTGGTTTAAAGTGGTTAAGCCAAATCTGATGTTGGGTTGTTTTGAAATTAATGTGGCAAGGGCATTTTTGGTGACATAAGATCGTTTGCGATGGTATTGATACCAATTGGCAAAATTTTGTTGAGCATCTAAAATTGTTTTACAGCCTGGACCATTGGTTCCTGTGGTGCTAGAGAGATCGGTTCCTAATACATTGTAACAAGCTTGTGAATCAGTTAGGGTCGCAATTTTTTCTGATTTAAGATTAAGATCTTTATCATTGGGGTCGTAATCATATCGTGTGATTTCTATGGTATTGGATTCGGTAAAGACATATTTTAAATGACTATCCCATAAATCAACGGTTTGGTTAGGCGTGTTGGTAACATTAATCTTTTCGCCTCTTAAAGGTCTGGTATCTGTCTGTGCAAACCCTTTATTGTCTATCCAAACGTGATAACTTGCGAGTCCATTTTTACTGAGATCTTTGGTGAGGTTATATCCGGTGCTCCCTTCTATGGGGTTAGAAAGCGCTGCTGAAAACACCGCATTTTGACAAGGTGTATTTTTATGACAATTTCCTGGCCAAGGTAAATATGTCACGGCAGGATTATAATAGATCAAATTTAGACTAGAAGATAACATACGCCAGTCAGATAATGTGCTTATTTCACAATTTTCTAGGGCATTATATTCGGCCGCTTCACAGGTATTATGCGTACCATATAAATTATCATTATTGGCATAAATATAACTAAAATTGCGATAATCTTTGTTGGCAAACGTTCTCATCATTCCTTGGTTATCAATCAGCGTTCCACAGGTTGGCGTAAGATTACTTAAGCCTGAAAAATTAGGATCATATGCACAAGGATCCCAATAGCGACCGACTAAAATTTCCCAATCCATTGAGCCAGAATCATCTAATAATATAAATGCATTCGGTGCAACAAAGCTGCCCATAAATAAGGGGGAAGATTCAAAATTAAGGGTGTCTGCTAAGGTTGTCCCTATTGGGCAGGCCAATGCAAAGGTGGCAAAAATAATTTTTTTCATAGCGCAGTTTTAAAACCTATCCTTGTTTATTTAGCATCTGAGCAATTTTAGCAGTTTTAATTAAATTTTACTGAATAAATTGACTCTAAAATAGATTGTGAATTTTCTGACTTTCCGGTTCCTTTTGCAATAATACGATAATAAGAATACCCTTGTTGTCTACTTAATTCATTTGGGTCTAATTCTTCTGGCACAAATTGATATTCTTCTATGAGATATTTGGGTTGAGTTAATACACCCGGAATTTTCTGGGTATAGATTCTGCCCTGAGTTTGCCACCAGCTGTTTTTTGGATCAGACACATTAGTTGGTAATGCAGCTTTTTCCCAAACTAGACACGGTGGTCGAGGGCAAGTTTTTACTCCTACAGGTTTTGTGGTTTGCTGACTCAGCCAAAGCTCCGCTTCTTTAATGGCAAATCCGGCAGCACTTTCTGCCAATGTTCTATCATCTGTGGTATTTAAGCCTAATCTTTCTTGGATCCAAGGGAATTGCCAGGTAGCAACAGCGCCAATTATGCCTAATATAAGCAAGATGAAAAAAAGAAATTTAATAAATCGTTTCATAGAAAATATACCCTTTGCGAGCTGATTGTGTGTTTCTCTAAGTTTAAGCTAGGAACCTCTATTTTGTATCATAAACGGTGAATATAATCAGCTTATTTCAAGATGCATTTTTCCCGTTTGAGTCAGAATAACTTTTCCATAAGCCTCTGACTTCTCAAGAGTATAAATAAAATGACCATTAAATAAACTTTGCCCTTGTGCATCAAAATAAACACAAGGCTGATGAAGCCCAAAATGAGATTGAATATGCAGAGTGTTAGGATAAGGCGGGGTTCTGGTTAATAAGCTATTTTTTTTTTTATTATATTTAGTTTCTTGCCATGTAATTTCGTAACCCTTATCCCAATTATGATGAATAGGGCAAATGCTTACCTGGTTTTGTTTTATTAAAGCTTGTTCTTTAGCATAAGTTAAATCAACAAAAAATTGATTAATATATAAATTTAATTTAGTTTTATTGTTATGATTTTGATAATAATAGAGGCTTGCAAAAGATAAAATACTGAATATTGATAAAGTGATTAATAATTCAAGTAAAGTAAACCCGTTATTTTTATTGTAATCCAAGTTTTTTTATCCGATATCTTAATGTTCTAAAACTGATGCCTAATAATTCAGCCGCTTTGGTTTTGTTACCATGTGTTTGAGTCAGCGCCCCTAAAATCGATTCTTTTTCTTGCTGTTGAATAAAATCTTCTAAAGAGTCGGGGTTGTTCATCACAGCGGTGCTAGCATAATCTTTGTTTTCAGGTGAGGCAAGGGCTAAATCTTTAATCGTGATAAATCGACCATTAGAAAGGGCAAAAGCTCTTTCTAGAATGTTTTCTAATTCTCGTACATTGCCAGGAAAAGCATAAGATAATAGTTTGTCTAACGCGTCTTGAGTGAAAATCGGTTTGAGCGATTGTTGATTGTTAGCCAACAAATTTAAAATATGATCACAGAGTACAGGAATATCTTCTTTACGTTGATTCAATGGTGGCACGGTTAATTGAATGACATTAATACGATAATATAAATCCTCTCTAAATTTGTGTTGAGCCACTAATTGAGAAAGGTCTTGATGGGTAGCTGAAATAAAGCGAACATCAATGGGTATTTCGTTAATTTGTCCAACGGGCCGAATAGATTTCTCTTGAATCGCCCTTAATAATTTTACTTGCATCTCTAAGGGCAGCTCGGCAATTTCATCTAAAAAGAGCGTCCCGCCATTGGCGGCTTGAAACAAACCCATTTTATTTTTAGTGGCGCCCGTGAAACTTCCTTTGCTGTGGCCAAATAATTCAGATTCTAATAATGAACAGGGAATCGCACCACAATTAATCGCAATAAACGGCCCCGTGTTTCTGGTGCTTTTTTGGTGAATAATTTTTGCAACCAATTCTTTTCCCGATCCCGAAGGCCCCGTAATATGAATAGGTGCATGGGTACGAGATACTTTGCTAATATTTTGCTTTAATTGGCAAATCGCACCCGAATAGCCCACTAACCGTTCTTCTTCAATTGAATGTGATTTGTGCTCATTGTCGATGGGCGTGAGTTTAAGTGCTTCAGCGGTGAGTTGACGTAACTTGTTTATGTCTATGGGCTTAGAAACAAAATCAAAAGCGCCTAATTTAAGCGCCTCAACGGCCGTTTCCATGTTGCCATGTGCAGTGATAATGGCAATCGGTAAGGTTGGATAAACATCATTAACCAATTTGACCAACGCTAAGCCCGTGCTATCTGGCAACCTATAGTCACTCAAACAAAAATGATAATTTTTTTGAGCTAGTTTTTCTTTTGCTTCTGCTACAGTGTAAGCAATGTCGCATTGTATGGTTAATTGGCTAAGGGTTAACGAAATTAATTCCCCAATATCGGGTTCATCATCTACAATCAAAGCTTGATAATAAGGATCAGTTTTCATATAAAGTTACTCTAAATTGACACCCGGTAGGGTGATTCCTTGAAAAAGTTAATTGGCCGCCATTCATTTCTATCAATTCTTTTGCGACAAACAAGCCTAATCCAGATCCGTTTTTTTCGGTGGTATAAAAGGGTTCAAATAAATGTTTCATGGCTTCTTCAGAGAGGCCTTTTCCATTGTCGATGATGTCAATATGAATCAAATTTTTATGTGCATCTTTAGTTAAAGTAACTTGAATTTTCAAGGTGGCGATGGCATTTTTTTCAAGACCATATCGAATACCATTTTCACATAAGTTTAAAATAACTTGACGTAATTGAGACGCATCACAATTTATTTTAACTGCATTTAAAGCATAAATTTTTTCAATAATTAATTTATCTGCGTAAGTGAAATATAAATCTTCTGTTAAACTATCGAGCCAAGGGATGAGTGCAAGGGATTCAGAATTAGGCAATGCACGAGTGGATAAAGACAATACATTTTGAATAACGGTATTGATTCTATCCCCATTGTCTAACAAAATTTGTAATAACCGATCGTTTTGAGGGTTTTCATTAAATTCTTTTAGTAATTGAGCAGATTGATTGATAGAAGACAAAGGATTTCGAATTTCATGTGCAATGTTCGCAGCTAATTGGCCTAATGAAGCTAGTTTGAGGGTTTGAGCTCTTTTTCTTTCTTCGATTAAATCATATAAAAAAATGATTTTCCCTGTTTGATTTTCGGCTAGGCTGCTTTGTCCCCAGGGTTGCACTTCTAAACGATAAGTGGTTTTAGAAAGCGGATCTTGTCTAAGTGCTTGTTGCAACTCGCTTGGAAAGTATTTTAAAAATTTGGGACAAGCATGTAAGTTAAGAAGTTGCTTCGCTTTTTGATTAATGAGCTTGATTTGGTCATGGGCATCCACAATAATCACGCCCTGGTGCATTAAAGCAACAATATGGCCATTGAGCTGTTCAGCAGTCGATAGTGCAAGCGATTGGGTCTCGACTCTTTTGACTAAGCGACCTGCTATCAATCCGCTACTAATGCAGGTTAATCCTAATGCAATCGTGGGAAGAAGGCTTGTGCGAGTGAGGGGATAAAGTATCCAATCGTAAAGTTGTAGCCCAATCAGCAAAGCACATCCCAAAAAAGTGGTGGCAACTGCCCAATAGCCTGGATTTAATAAAGCTTGGGCAATGACCACAATAATTAAGAGCACACCCATGCCATTGGTCACGCCACCGCTTGATTGCATTAACACGCTGACAAATAATAAGTCTAATATGGGTCCTAAATGAGAAAAGGTTTTCCCCAGCGGATTATGATCCCACGTAAAATAAAAAGCGGTTAAGGCAAATACTAAATAACCATAGGCACTGAAAATAAATAAAGTCGGTTGGCCAACCGATAAAAAGGTAGGGGCAAGATTAAACCAATCGGCGACCAATATCATGCCGACGAGAGTTAATCGGTAAAGGTTATATATTTGTAAGCTTGACCAAACGGGGCCGCGGGCTTGCAAAGATTGGATAAGACGCATTGTTGGGTTCATCTTTTTATTTTAGGGCACGCGGTGAAAGCCTGCTGTTTAAATTAGCTTCGTTCATGAGATATATCAGTACGATTTTCAATGAATATTATTTATAATATAAGCTCAGTTAATAAATTTGTTAGTTTTATAGGTTATTTATATGCCCATTTATCCTTATGCTTGTCAGCTGTGTCACCATGAATTTGAGGCTTTACAGAAGGCATCGGATAGCGCGTTAACAAAATGCCCCAGTTGCAATGAAGAAAAGTTAGTTAAAATGCTCTCTTCTCCTTCTTTTCATTTATCAGGGGGTGGCTGGTTTAGAGATGAAAAAACGACCCCAAAGAAAGCGGTGGCGAACAAACCAGACTCGGTGCAGCCTTCAGTAAGTAGCGATTAAAATTTATTTATGATTATTTATTATTAGTAAGGATAGAAATGTTATGCGAAGCCATTATTGTGGGGCGGTCAGAAAGTCTCATTTAGGTCAAGAGCTCACCCTGTGTGGATGGGTACACCGTAGAAGAGACCATGGTGGCGTGATCTTTATCGATTTAAGAGATCGTGAAGGCTTAGTGCAAATCGTGATTAATCCCCAAAATGCCGCTGCATTTAAATTAGCCGAAACCGTTCGTAATGAATTTGTGTTAAGCATTAAAGGCAAAGTGGCTGCAAGACCCGATGGCACGGTGAACAAAGATTTGGCCACCGGTGAAATAGAAGTAGAGTGTGATGTATTAACTGTGCTCAATACCGCGCTCACGCCGCCCTTTATGATAGATGAGGTCGATATCAGTGAAGACATTCGATTAAAATATCGATTCTTAGATCTTCGCCGTCCTGAAATGTTAAATCGCTTTAAATTACGTGCCAGCATTGCCAGATATCTCAGGAATTATTTAGACAATGAAGGGTTTTTAGATATTGAAACGCCTTTTTTAACCAAGGCAACCCCAGAAGGGGCCCGAGATTATTTGGTGCCTAGCCGAACCCATGAAGGCCAATTTTTTGCGCTACCTCAATCGCCACAATTATTTAAACAGATTTTGATGATGTCAGGGTTTGACCGTTATTATCAAATCGTACGCTGTTTTAGAGACGAAGATTTAAGAGCAGATAGACAGCCTGAATTTACGCAATTAGATATTGAAACGTCCTTTTTAGAAGAAAAAGAGATTCAAGCCCTAATAGAAAAAATGGTGTCAGGTTTATTTAAACAAGTCTTAGCTTATGATATGCCTTTGCCTTTACCTTCGATGACTTACGAAGAAGCCATTCGTCGTTTTGGGGTAGATAAGCCTGATTTAAGAATTGCGCTAGAATTAGTCGATATTAAAGATCTGGTGAGCACTGTTGAGTTTAAAGTGTTCAAAGATGCCGCGGCAGATCCTAACGCACGCGTCACGGCGCTTAAACTGCCAAAAGGCGCGGAACTTAGTCGTAAAGATCTAGATGATTATGCAAAATTTGTCGGGATCTATGGCGCAAAAGGGTTAGCTTACATTAAAGTAAACGACCGAAGCAAAGCCGATGGTTTGCAATCGCCTATTTTAAAATTCTTACCAGCGGATGTGATTGAAAATATTTTAACGCGCACTGAAGCACAAACGGGCGATATCGTTTTCTTTGGTGCCGACAAAGCCAAAATTGTGAGTGAAGCGTTAGGCGCGCTCCGAATCAAACTTGGCCAAGATCTGGGTTTAGTGAAAGAAGGTTGGCAAGCTTTATGGGTGGTTGATTTCCCCATGTTCGAATGGAGTGAAGAAGATAAAAGATGGCAAGCGCTTCATCACCCCTTTACCGCACCCAAAATTCAAGATGTGGAAGAATTGAAGAAAAATC
The DNA here is from genome assembly GCA_902826485.1 of uncultured Gammaproteobacteria bacterium. Taxonomy (GTDB): domain Bacteria; phylum Pseudomonadota; class Gammaproteobacteria; order Berkiellales; family Berkiellaceae; genus CADEEZ01. The sequence continues at coordinate 72,749 of CADEEZ010000004.1, read as the reverse complement.
CGGGTGCCAGTTTATCTCGGGCCTACGATTTGGTCTTAAATGGCACAGAGTTAGGCGGCGGTTCTATCAGAATTTATCGTCAAGAACTACAAGAAGCCGTATTTGGCCTTTTGGGCATAGACAAAGAAGCGGCTGAGCTTAAGTTTGGCTTTTTATTAAAGGCGCTGCAGTATGGTTGTCCTCCGCATGGTGGGATAGCCTTAGGATTAGATAGATTGGTGATGTTGATGACAGGCGCCAGTTCATTAAGAGACGTGATTGCCTTCCCTAAAACACAATCGGCTTCTTGTCCGCTGACTTCTGCGCCATCAGAAGTGGATGCAAAACAACTGCAAGAGCTCAACATTAAAATTGTTCCGCAAAAAAGAGGATAACATGGCTGGACACAGTAAATGGGCAAATATTAAGCATCGGAAAGGGGCCCAAGATGCAAAAAGAGGTAAAATTTTTACCAAGCTAATTCGAGAAATTACCGTTTCAGCCAGATTAGGGGGAGCAGATGCCAGCTCTAATCCGAGGTTGCGCGCCGTCGTCGATAAAGCCTTAACGCAAAATATGACCCGCGATACCATCGATAGAGCCATTAAGCGAGGCGCGGGTGGTCAAGAAGACACGCAATTAGATTCGGTTACTTACGAAGGATATGGTCTTGGGGGCGTTGCCGTTATGGTAGAATGTCTCACAGACAACCGAAACCGTACCGTTTCAGAAGTGCGTCATGCTTTTAGTAAATGTGGCGGTAATTTAGGCACGGATGGCTCCGTGTCTTATTTATTTTCCAAAGTCGGCCAATTTATTTTTCCTGAAGGTGCCGATGAAGACAAAATCATGGAAGTGGCTTTAGAAGCAGGCGCATTAGATATTACCAATGAAGATTCGGGTGAAATCAGCGTCACTTGCGCACAAGAAGATTTTGGTAAATTAATGGATGCGTTTAATAAAGATAATTTAAAGCCTATTTCTTCTGAAGTGACCATGGTGGCCGCAACGTATATCGAAGCAGATGATACGCAAGCGCCGACCATCATCAAAATGTTAGAGATGCTCGAAGATTTAGATGATGTCCAAGAAGTGTATTCGAATGTCGATATTTCAGACGAGGTTGCGGCTAAATTATAAGGCCATTTTCCCTCACCCGTCTTGGCCGCTACGCGACGGCCAAAGCCACCCTCTCCCATGCGCTACGCTTTGGTAGAGGGGATAAATTTCGTGCCAAAATTTTAAGTTATTGGCACTATTTTCTTGTCCCCTCCACCGCTTGCGGGAGAGGGTGCCCGAAGGGCGGGTGAGGTCTTATAAAAAATCTGACGTTAACAGTGAGGCAAAATTCAGGGATGAAAATTTTAGGTATCGACCCTGGCTCGAGAATAACGGGTTATGGCATTTTAGAGGTTGAAAATCTCAAATTATTCACTTGCTTAGAGGGCGGCGCCATTCGTCTATTAGAGCCAAGCTTCCCTAAAAGACTCGGTCAGTTGTTTACTCGCTTAAGAGAAGTGATAGAGCATCATCAACCCACTATCATGGCCATTGAACAAGTGTTTGTTCATCAAAATGTACAATCGGCTTTAAAATTAGGTCATGCCAGAGGCGTGGCCATTGCAGCAGCGAGTTTGAGTGGCCTGCCTGTATTTGAATATGCCCCCCGATTAGTTAAAAAAACGGTGGTGGGATATGGGGCAGCCGAAAAACATCAGGTTCAACAAATGGTGAAAGCGGTCTTAAACTTAAACAAGTTACCGCAAGCAGATTGTGCCGATGCCTTAGCGATTGCGCTGTGTCATGCTTACCATTTACCATTATTACAAAAGGGATAAGTATTAAATGATAGGTACATTGTCAGGGATCTTGAGCGAACTGAATCCGCCTGAATTAATCTTAGATGTTCAAGGGGTAGGCTATGAAATCATGGCGCCCATGACCACGGTTTATCAATTGCCATTAGTTGGCCAGACGGTGAAACTTCATATTTATCAAGTGGTAAGAGAAGACGCGCATCTCTTATTTGGGTTTTTAGATCTTCAAGATAAAAGCATGTTCAAATTGTTGCTTAAAGTAAACGGGATTGGACCTAAAATTGCCTTAGCCATTTTATCGGCTCAAACGACGCAAGAGATCATTGATAATGTCTTACAAGAAAATACCCGAGCGATTTCTGCTGTACCGGGCATAGGCAAAAAAACTGCTGAGCGCGTTATCATCGAACTCAGAGACAAAGTAGACAAGTTTTTTAAAGACAGTAACATGAGCCCTCAGTTAAGCACTGATAAAACAAAAATGGTGTTAATGCGCTCACAACCCAAGCAAGAAGCCATATCTGGATTAGTGTCTTTAGGGTATAAATTACCTGAAGCACAAAAAGTGGTGCAGTTAATTTATCAAGATGATTTATCGAGCAGTGATTTAATTCGATTAGCGCTTAAAAAGGGCTTATAAAAACAATGGAAGAAAATGAATTCAGGGTCGTGAGCCAACACGCAGAGCCTGCCGAAAGAAGCCATGATAAAGCCATGCGGCCTAAAACCTTGGCCGAGTATGTGGGGCAGCAGCCTATTCGAAAGCAATTAAGCATTTTTATTGAAGCGGCCAAAAATCGTCAAGAAGCCTTGGATCATGTTCTGTTATTTGGCCCGCCAGGTTTGGGTAAAACGACTTTAGCCCAAGTCATCGCCAATGAAATGGGGGTAGGATTTAAATCAACTTCTGGGCCTATCTTGGAAAGAGCGGGTGATTTGGCAGCTATTTTAACCAATTTATCGCCGCATGATGTGCTGTTTATCGACGAAATTCACCGATTAAGCCCGACAGTCGAAGAAGTTTTATATCCAGCGATGGAAGACAATCAGATAGACATTATGGTCGGAGAAGGCCCAGCAGCCCGGTCGTTAAAATTAGATATTCCGCCTTTTACGCTGATTGGAGCAACGACCCGAGCCGGTATGCTGACCTCACCGTTACGCGATAGATTTGGTATTACGGCACGTTTAGAGTTTTATCTGAAGCATGAATTAGTCGATATTGTGACACGTTCTGCTGCCTTGCTAGGTGTCCCTATTTCAAGCGATGGCGCCGCTGAAATCGCTAGGCGTTCACGAGGCACCCCGCGTATTGCTAATCGTTTATTAAGGCGCGTGCGAGATGTGGCTCAAACGGAAGGGAATGGGTCTATTTCACACGCCATTGCAGAACAAGCCTTATCGATGTTGGCGGTAGATATCCAGGGGCTAGATTTACTCGACAGAAAATTTTTAAAAGTGATTTTAGAAAAATTTGCAGGCGGTCCAGTAGGCATTGAGACCATTGCTGCAGCCATAGGGGAATCAAGAGATACGATTGAAGACATTATTGAACCTTTTTTGCTCCAAGAAGGCTTTATTGCCAGAACATTACGAGGCAGAGTGCTAAGCCAGCAAACCTATTTGCATTTTGGGCTGAGTGTTCCTGATAAATTTGCCAGTGGTGAAATAGAAAAAAGTGAGGAGGTGTCTTGAGCTTACTTTCTCATTTCCCCGTATTTGATAGCCATTATCAAGTATATTTAGAAGAAATAGACTTACAAGGGGTGGTTTATCATGTGAACTATCTAAAATATTTAGATAGAGCACGAGCAGATTATTTGCTGAGTTTGGGGTTTCCAGTCCAAACTATGATAATGGAGCAAGGCATTAACTTAGTTGTTAGCGAACTAACAATAAACTATATGCGACCTGCTCAAATGGGAGAAAGCATTAGGGTTCGCACTCGAACTGAACATATTCGGGGTGCATCGATGATTTTTGTTCAAGAGATTTGGAATCAGGCCTTATCAATTTGTTTTGTTCGAGCCAGTGTAAAATTGGCTTGTGTCGATGCTAAGTTTAAAGCCATTCCAATGCCAAAAGACTTAAGACGGGGGTTAGAAAGTGGGCACTGATTTATCGATTATGAAGCTGATTACCGATGCCAGTATGGTGGTTCAGTTGGTGATGTTAATTTTATTATTTATTTCCATTTCTTCTTGGGCACTTATTTTTCAACGTCGTAGTACCTTGAAAAAAAGCCGTTCTGATTTGGTCAAATTTAATCAAATTTACCAGCAAGGGGATTTAAACAGACTGTATGATTATTTGGCTCAAAAAAGGGAAACCTTAATGGGGATGGAAAATATTATTAAGTCAGGCTTTAAAGAATATTTAAAAGCCAAAAAACAAGTGCATGCGCCTGCGGTTATTTTACAATCGGTTGAGAGAGCCTTGCGTGTCGCCTTAAATCGTGAAGAACAATATTTAAGCCATAGTTTATCGTTTTTAGGATCGGTTGGCTCTATCAGTGTTTATATTGGGTTGTTTGGCACAGTATGGGGCATCATGAGTGCTTTTGGGGCATTGGCCAGCATTCAACAAGCGACGTTGGCCATGGTGGCGCCTGGTATTTCAGAAGCGTTGATTGCGACTGCCTTGGGGTTATTTGCGGCGATTCCTGCTGTTTTTGCTTATCATCGGTTTACGCATGCGGTAAATGATCTCGTTCAACATTACGATAATTTATCCGAAGAATTTTATGGTTTACTCGAGCAAAGAGTATTTCAATCTAAACCAGATGAAGGTCAACTATAGGGTCATTTAATTTATGAGACGAGTTGCACGGCGTTTTAAAACCACCACATCGGTTGAAATCAATATTGTGCCCTATATCGATGTGATGTTGGTTTTGTTGATCATTTTTATGGTCACAGCCCCTTTATTACAGCAAGGGGTATCGGTTGATTTGCCCAAAGCGCAAGCCAAAGCACTCACCCAAGAAAAAGATCCGATTATTTTAAGCATTGATAGCGAAGGACAATATTATCTTAATTTTGTGTCGCGCCCCAATGTGCCCATCGATAAAAAATTAATCAGTCAAAAAGTACAAAATGAAATCAAAGATAACCCTAAAAGAAAAGTCTTGGTAAAAGGCGATAAAAATATTGATTACGGTTCGGTTATTCAAGCCATGGTATTACTGCAACGAGCCGGTGCCGATCAGGTCGGCTTAATGACAGAAAAACCTGTAGATAAGTCGTAGATCATGAATACAAGTTTACCCTCCAATAAACCACTCATCTTGTCTGTACTATTTCATATCGTATTAGTGGGGCTATTAATTGGATTTGAAACCACTGAAACCATTTATGTTTCTCCGCCAGCAGATGAAACGCCCATTATTGAGGCAAGTGTGGTCTTTAATCGGGCTGTTTCTAAACCTTTGCCCAAGCCAGAACCAAAAATAATCCCCAAACCTGAAATTAAACCAGAACCTGAACCCGAGCCTGAACCTGAAAGGATCACTCAAAATATTGTGGCCATTAAGGCCGAAGTAAAGCCCCCAAAACCGGATAAAAAACGCGAAAAAGAATTAAAAAAAATGGCAGAGAGATCGCTTGAACAAGCCTTTCAACAAGAAAATCTAGAAAAAAATCTACAAGATGATTTGCAAAAAAAACTAAAAGAACATGACATAGAACTTAAACAATCGGCTGCAGCATCTCAATCAGACGTAAACCAGCATATGAGCCTGATTGCGGCCAAAGTAAATAGAAATTGGCGCAAGCCGCTTGACACAAACACGGCAGGATTAAATTGCCTGGTGTTAATTAAAGTGTTACCGAATGGTGAAATAAGTGATGTGAAAGTGATACAAGGGAGTGGAGATTTGGGATTTGATAGATCTGCTGAAATTGCCGTCAGAAAATCTTCTCCTCTTCCTACGCCTAAAAATGAATTGGTTCGTGCAGAATTTAAAAATTTCGAATTTGTTTTTAAACCAGGGGGGGGATAATGAGAATAAAAACGATTGGTTTTTTTCTACCATTTTTATTATTAAATGTGTTTTTAACCACAGCAGATGCTCGAATTCGCATTGAGATTACCGAAGGGCAAGCAGGGGCAGTGCCCATTGCGGTGCCTAATTTTTCGGGTGAATCTGAGAGCGAATCAGGCGAGTCGCAAAGTCTTTCAGAGATTATTGCGCAAGATCTTAAATTATCGGGGCGTTTTAGTCCGGTGTCTGCCGGTTTATTACCTCGGGGTAGCATGGCGACTTTGGCCGCGTATCCTGCTAAGGAATGGCAACAAAAGAAAATTGAAAATGTCGTGATAGGTGAAGTTAAAAATACGGGCGGCCGTTATGAAGTGAAGGTTGAATTGTTAGACGTCTTCGGCGGCAATGAAGCGGCAGCTCCGGGTATGGCTTCTAGTGATAACCCAAATGTCAGTCTTGATTCTTCGCCCAGTAAATTAATGTCTAAAGTGTTTTATGATGTGGCCCCCAAAGATCTTCGGGCGCTAGGACATCATATCAGTGATTTAATTTTCGAAAAATTAACGGGCATTAAAGGGGTGTTTTCCACTAAAATTGCTTATGTTTTAGTGAAACCTTCAGGAGATGGCAGAAAAAAAGAATATGTCCTAGAAGTGGCGGATATAGACGGCTTTAATGCTAAGCCATTAGTCAGAAGTCTAGAACCAATTATGTCACCTGCATGGTCACCCAATGGTAAAAAACTAGCGTATGTGTCATTTGAACGTAAGCGATCTCAAATTTATGTTTTAGAAGTATTTACGGGACGCAAAGAAAAAATCACGCAATTTCCGGGTATCAATGGAGCCCCCAATTGGTCACCGAATGGCCAACAGCTCGCTTTGGTTTTATCTAAAGACGGCAATCCTGCTATTTATACTGTAGATTTATCTAGCCATACACTCAAACGTCTGACTCAGGGATATGGTATCGACACAGAGCCGCATTGGGATCCGAGAGGAGGCAGTTTATTTTTTACGTCGAACCGAGGTGGTGGTCCACAAATTTATCGAATCAGTACAGATGGCACAGGCAAAATTATGCGCGTGACGTTCAAAGGTGACTATAACGCGCGTCCTTCCATTACTTCAGATGGTCAATATTTGGTCATGCAGCATCGCGGAAGCGATGGCATTTTCAAAATAGCCAAACAACATCTACAATCTGGAGAGCTCACCGTATTAACTCAATCTGGTGGAGATGAATCGCCAAGTTTGTCCCCGAACGGAGATATGATACTGTATGGAACACGATCTAGAGGGCAAACTGCTCTGGGTTTGGTATCATTAGCTGGTCGAGGTAAACTGCGGTTGCCAGCAAGAGAAGGAATGGTGCAAGAGCCAGCGTGGTCACCTTATTTAAGTATTTATAATTAGTCAGAAGGATTTACAGCAATGTTAACCAAAAATTTAAGTTTACTCCTTTTAAGCACAGTATTAGTAGTCGGTATAGCTGGTTGTGCTTCTAAAGCCCCTAAACAGAAAGCTTTAGATTCCATCCCCGATGAAGCTTCTCTTAGCACAGACGGCGCTGAAGAAATTGCGCGCTTTCGTGGGCAAGAAAATTGGGATGGCAAAACACGTGATTTAATGGCAAAGCGCACATATCGCTTTGGTTTTGATAAATTTGATATCGCTAAAGAAGATTATCAAGCCATTGAAGCGCACGCTGATTATCTTAAAGCTCACCCTGAAGCGCATGTTCGTATCGAAGGCCACACCGATGAACAAGGTTCACGTGAATATAATATTGGTCTAGGCGAGCGTCGTGCTAAAGCGGTACGTGAAATCATGAATGCCAAAGGCGTGAGCTCAAAGCAATATGATATCGTTAGTTTTGGTCAAGAAAAGCCAGAAATGCAAGGTAACAATGAGTCGGCTTTTAGTGTCAATCGCCGAGCTGCAGTTGCTTACGAAAAGAACTAAGTTACTTTAATTAAATGGCACAAGTCATCACCCACCTACGTGCCGCGACTTGTTCGCGGCATCCAGAGGAGTTTGTCACTTAATGCTGGATACCGCGCATAAAGCGCGGTACGTAGGCAGTGGTGATGAGCAGTTACGTTTCCGTTTAAGTTAGGGGTAAAATAAATGAAAATCAGTACGTTGGCCTTAATTTTTACTTCTAGCTTGGTGGGTTGTGCCCTTCCTGTTTATCAGGCGTTGGCATACGATGATTTACCCGCCGTAGAAAGTCGCAATACGCTTTCTGATGAGCCTGTTGTCCGGTCAGCATCTGGCCGTTCTTCTCATAATTCATCAGATAGACCGATGCAATTAACAGAAGAAGAGGATGGCATTCATCAGCCTATTGCCGCTATTCCTGATACCCCTGCAGGCAGAATTGAACAATTGCAACAACAAGTTCAAGAACTCCAGGGAAAGCTAGACATTCAAGAATATCGTTTTCAAGAGTTAACCAAACAAACCTTAGATAATTATCAAGATCTCGATTTGAGAATTAAAAACTTGGTTGCCGCTCAAGCAGCTCAAGCCTTACAGGCAGCGCAATTAGCTAAAACAGACGTCATTGCTGAGCCGGGTAAAGACAACCCCGCTACAGCGGTGTCCGTGGGCCCAGAACCGAAAATAAATACCAACGTTGAAGACGAAAGGGCTTTGTATCAAAAAGCCTATAGCTTAGCGCAAACCAAAAAATATGATGGGTCTATTGAAGCCTTTAGTACTTTAATCAAAACCTATCCCAACAGCACGTATGTGCCGACGGCTTATTTTTGGATGGGTGAAATTTATATTATCCAGAGTAAATACGATTTAGCGACCGAAAGCTTTAATCAAATTGTCTTAAATTATCCGACTAGTCCTAAAGCCAGCGAAGCCATTTTTAAGATGGGCTATATCGCTTATGCGCGGGGTAACACAAAACTTGCCGTCACTAAGTTCAACGAAGTAAAAAAGAAATTTCCGGGTACCTCAGCTGCTAAGCAGGCTGAGCAATATCTGAGAAAGTTGAAAGCTAAGAAATAAGAAGCCTCCCGTTTGATTTCATCGGGACGACACAGAGGTCGTCCCCTACATTAAAACTTATTATTCTGTCTTCGTAGGGGACGGCCTCTGTGCCGTCCCTTATCTTGCAATTAAAGCCATAAATCAGTAAATCAACTAACACTGTTTTATTCCCTCCTCTTGCCATTTTTTAAAAATAACTTAGAATGTGAACTCATTTATAGAGTTATGCACCAAGAAGAGGATCCCTATGGCCTTTAATATCAATTTTTCAGATTTGATGACCCAAGTGCGTGATAAAACGACCCAAATGATTATTGGTGGCATAGCACTTTATCAGACCGCTTCTGAACGAACTGAGGCAGCCTATAATACGATTGGCAAATGCCTAAATTCGATAGGCATTTTACTGCATTGGGGCATTTCAGCAGTCTGTGAAGTGGCTATTATTCCTGCCGGCTTTTATTACTCAGGTCAGTATATCCTTGAAATGGCCAATCCCCATAATGCGATAGCTAAATGGGCGATTGAATTCATTACAAACAGCTCTTACCGTTTATTGGCTTCTTTAGAAAATCTTTGGGTCGTAGGCCCTCTCTTTAGTCAAACAGCTTTACCTTATGTTGTAGGGACTGTCCTTATCTACCTATTCATTTCTAATGCCGTAGAAGTGATCAGTGAACAAAAGAAATTAGTAAGTCAAAAAGAGAGAGAACTCGAGAAACAAGTCAAAGACCACCCTGAAAATCTTGAGCTTAAAGAGAAGTTGGATTACATAAAAACGAGTTGGTTAGGCAAATCGTTTTTTCATATAAGCACCATCGCGGATTTAGGCCCTGAAGAAGGGAAGAAAGCCACTGCGATGCGTTTTGTATTATCATTAGCGGTACCGACTATAATTTCCTTTCTTGCTACTTTGTATAAAGTGAATGGCGCCACCGCACTGTATTGGGGAGCCATTGCCTCAGTGGTAACCAATCTCTGGCCTTATGGGCTCATTGGGGGCGCTGTGGCCATTAATAATGGCTTTAAATCCTATGACGAAACGTGGAATCCGAAGGATCATAATAAAGAGCGAGCCGATCTTGCCGCACAGGAAGATCAAAAGAAGCTTGCCGAAGAACTTGAGTTAGAAAAAGCCCAGGGTGGGCATAGGCTAACAGATGACAATGACTCTGCTGTTGTGCCCAAACCTTCTCCAACGCTTCTTGAAGCGCTTACGGAAGAAGAAAAACGCTTAGCCTTGAAAGCTGAACAAAGAAAACTGAATAGTGCATGGCTCGATAAATTAGAGACAATGAAGAAGCAAGAGAACGTTAATCAGAATGATGTGTTAGCCTTAGAGGCAAGCAGACCGAAACCTGTCTTGTTGAGTCAGAATTTGGATCGACAACCTGAAGTGGTTCAATTTTCCACGCCTAAACCAACAGATGTTCAAGCCAAAAAATCATCTGATAATACCCCAAAGCCCGGCAATCCTTAGTTTCTTAACTATGTACAGTTATTAAGCAAGCAAATAAATAGTTCATTTAAATGCTTGCGAATTTCTGTAGATTCGGTATTATTCTGCCTCTGAATGTGGGTCGTTAGCTCAGTCGGTAGAGCAGTGGACTTTTAATCCATTGGTCGATGGTTCGAATCCATCACGGCCCACCACTAATTCTTTTCTGATTTTATTTCTTACACAAATCCCCCTAAATTATTCTGATACTTTGTATTCTATCTATTATTTTTGCTCATACCTGAAATCCCCCGGTCGCCTTCGGCACTCGACCCCCTTTTTCAAAGTGGGTGAAAGCATCTCATATCCAATTCCCTACATGCCGCTATCCTTACTCCCTACGTGCCGCGGCTTGTCCGCGGTATCCAGCCAGGTCAAAGAGGATGTTTGCCCCACTTTGAAAAAGGAGGGCAGTCTACCGACGCTTTAAAGCGAGGTAGACGGGGGGATTTTTCTCCAAAACCAAAAAGATATTTTCCAAGTTAGAAAGAAAATTATATTTTGCTTCTTGACTAACTACCTACCTTCGTTCTAAAACTAAATTGTGTATGCACCTATTGGTTCTAATAAAACTTGTAGAGGCATAAAAAAATTGGAATTTAAGTTAAAAAGCTGAGGGGTTGTACGGTTTGCGTTAGTTTCTGACTGCATGCCACCCTTCGTTATGTTTCACAAAAAGGACGAAACGCATGAAAACTGCTCGCAACATAACCTTGGTATCCCTCCTAGCTGCAGGAGTGATGTCTGCTTCCACTGCCTATGGGCATACGGACCGTTTACACCGTGATTTCAATCGTTGGGCTGAAGGCTCGGCTATTAAAGGCACATTAACTTTCACTGAGCCAAATCAGCATGGCTATGACTTTGCTGCGCAAGTGACAAGTGGCAACACGCAACATACTAAATTTGTTGGTACTAAAGAGAAGTTAGATTGGGCGCTCGGTTTAGAGCACCGTCTTGCAGGTGGCTGGAGTCGTTTATTTTTAGATTACGATCATTATGAAACGGATGAAAGTTCACGCTTTACGACACTTGCTGGTCAACAAACAGATTTATTGGGTGTTGGCGGTGGTGGTCCACTAGAATCATTTGGTCAATATGATATTGATGCTGATTCTGTCAAGTTAGGTATGCGTCATCGTGTGAACCACAGCGCAAAATCGCTTATTGATGTGGGTGCGGCTTTATCTTGGGTAGATGTAGACAGAGATTTCACAGCAACTCAAACGGCTGGTGCGGCAACTCGTCGCCTTGTTCAAGAAGCTGACTTTGAAGGGTTTGGTCCGTATTTTGATGTAATGGTTAAACACTATACTCACAGAAAAAACAGAACGGGCTTTAATGTACAAATGTATGCAGGCGCGGGCTTGCTGTATTCTGAAACAAAGTTCAGTTCAACTTTGTTTGATACCGCGAATGTTACTGTCGAAGATTTCGATCGTGAAAAACTCAAAGGCGTTTCAAGTGAGATGATGGCGAAATTAGCCGTTGGTTGGGATTATCGTTTCTGTAACAGAAGCATGTTGTCTACTACTTTAGGCTGGATGTTTATGCATTACTCTGATGCGTTTGGTGGCCAAACAGCAGGTTCTTTTGCTAGATTTGCGGCTCAAACAGGTGGTGGTACTCACTTAGGTGGCGCTGGTAATGCATCAGGCGGCATTCCCTTCACACGTCAAGGACCATACTTAGAATTCAAATGGTCAGGTGCGAATTTCTAAAAACTGACTTTACAGTTAAGTTAGAACGGGAGCCTAGGCTCCCGTTTTTTTTTGTGCAAAATAATATAGTAAATATAAACAGAATAAACCTTGAAAAGGCAGTGCAGCAGTAACATAATAAAACTTATCTCAAATTTGAAGGGTTACCTGAAAAATTCGGGATAACGTCAAAAAAATTGTGGCTAAATTACTCAGCGCAGAATAATACAGTAAATAAAATGATAATCCAAAAAATAAAGTTTGCCCGCTTAGGTCAGTACCTTGCTATATTATTTTTAGCGTGTTTTTTTAGCGATTTAACTTTCGCGAGTGCGGGTAGAGCGTACGTGCCCACAGAAGGCTCGAGCATGTTAATCAAAAAGATACCTGTGATTGTCGATACCGATATGGGCATAGACGATTGGTTTGCCTTGCTCTATTTATTTAACCGTAAAGACGTCGATATTTTGGCTATCACTATCCCCATTACAGGTGAATCGCACTGCCAACCCGGTATGAATAACATTAATAAGTTAATTGATTTGTCCGGAAAAATGGCCAATAAAATTATTCCGGTTGCTTGCGGGCAAAGTTATTATACTCAAAAATATGTTACCCCTTTTCCCGAAAAATGGCGCAAAGAGGCAGATACTTTGGCGGGCATTACGTTGCCGCTTTCCTCCAGAAGGCCTTTAACACGTTCAGCAGAATCACTGATCCAAGAAGTGGTTGAAAAACAGGCTAAGCTTGGGGTTAAACCGATTATCATTGCTTTAGGTCCTTTAACGACCATTGCCAATATTTTAAACAAAGATCCTAATTTCAAAAATAAAATCGCCCATGTGATCAGCATGGGGGGAGCGGTGAGTGTCAAAGGCAATGTTGAGTATGGTGATCCGGAAGCCTATCAAAACAGAGTGTCAGAATGGAATTATTATGCCGATCCGCTAGCGGCTAAAAAAGTCATAGAAAGTGGCATTGCTTTTAAAATGATCCCCTTAGATGCAACAGACATGGTGCCCTTAAACCAAGAGTTTATGACCAAGTTTAAACAAATAAAAAAAACCAGAATTGCAGAATTTATTTATTCGGCGATTAATAAGCGGTATCAAATCGAAGAATTTACAGGCTATTGTTTTTGGGATTGTTTAACGGTTGCCATGGTTTTTGATGAAAACATAGGCTCATTTAAAAATTTACCCATCAAAGTAAACTATGCAAACCCTAACATTGCGGGGCAAACCGTCGTGGATCACCAAACGGGTCGGCATATTCAAGTGGCACTAGGTGCTAATTCAGCACGGTTTCATCAAGATTTCTTAGAAGTGATTAATCGTTAACAAAAGTAAAAATGATATAATGAATGCATGAAAAAAATTTCTGATCCTATTTTAAATTCACTGCATACAAATTATCAAACACTTAAATCCTATTTGCACCCTTATGAAATAGGGTTAAGTATTTTAGCCTTTCATCTCAGTGTGTATCATTTTTCTATTTTTATTGGGCTGCCTCCCTTGTTGGCTTCTCCGCTTTTTAACCAGTTGATTGAATGGGTTTTGTGGGATCCCAAAATCATTGTATTTAGGTTGCAAGACATGGGGTTAAGCGTAGCCTCGGCTTGTTATGCTGTATGGCAAAAAGATTGGCAAGGCCTTAAAGAGTTGTTTACAACCCAAGTGTCTGTCGCCCTGATAACTGTTTTTTTAAAAAATATGGTGGGTAGGTTACGCCCCAATGGAGCAGACAATCATTCTTTTCCTTCAGGGCATAGCTCAGCAGCGTTTACAGCAGCATCGTATGTTCATCAACGGTATGGTTTAGATAAAGCGCTGATCCCCTATATGTGCGCTTCTGTGATTGGATGCGTTAGAGTTTATAAGCAAGCCCATTTTCCCTCAGATGTGTTTGTCGGCGCAGGCATAGGCATTTTAACGGCTTATAATATGGTGACACAAAAATCTAATGCGCCTGTGTCGGACGATACCGAAGCTTTAGTTCAACCGAGTGTTGAAGCTAAAAATAGAGACTTACTCAGACGCAAGTAAGCAGCGAATGTCGATTTTTTAATCATCGATAAAAGTAGAAGCATTGACATTAAATCGTTTGGCTAAAGCTTTTATTTGCCTTAAATTTAAGTGCCTTTTACCTTTTAATATTTCAGATACCACTCCTTGTGAGCCTAATTCTGGTAAATCTGATTGGGTAAGATGATTAGAGTCCATTAGATATATTAATGCCTCTAAACTGCTACTTTCGGTTATCTGAAAGTGTTTGTTATCATACGATTCAATAAGGTTGCTCAACATATCTACTAAGCCAATTAAGGGGTGTTTTTCGTTTTCACCTACCATGTCTAATAATTGATCTAATCTTTTACTCAAAGCTTTATATTGTGATTCATTTTTAGGATAAGTAAGAATAGGGGCAACAAATTTCCAATGTTTAGTGGCTTGGACTAAATCGTTACTTGTTTGTATGGAAGATTGTTTCATTTTTACTTACCTATTTTCCATTTGCCCTTATCATATTCTCTATGATTTAAAATATGGCGAATATAAAGTCGTTGTCTATTAAAGTGAATGCTACTGATCAGTCGAATTTTGTTGCCACCAATATCAAAAACATATAAGCCATCTACCTTGTCGATTGTCCCAAAAGTGCTTTTCAATTCAGCGTGATTTTTAAAATCATTTTTACTGATTACGGTATACCATGCTGACAAAGCAGAGGCAGACTCAGGAAAAACGACTTGTGCTTCGAGAATTTTCTTTTTACTAATCACACGCATTTAGATACTAAGCACCTTACTTAAATTAAGTATATATCTCAAATTGAGATATGTCAATTTTTTAATATACGAAATATTCTCTTTCGGTGCAAGTACAAGGTTTTTTTTTGATATACGAAGTTGAGGGGATTTATTTTCTAAACCAAATTCCTCAAAATCATCTCCCGATACTTTGCCATCAAACGAATCATATAAGCAACATTGTGAATCGACGCTAAAGTTAAAGCGGTAGGTTCATGTGCTTTAAACAAGTGATTCAAATAGGCTTTTGAATAATTTTCGCAGGTTGAGCAAGGGCAGCCGGGTTCAATGGTGTCAAAATCGTTCGCATAACTGGTTTTGGTGATTTTCACTTTGCCTTGCTCAGTGAATAACACACCATGCCGAGCGGCTTTTGTGGGGTACGAACTATCAAACGTATCAATACCCAGCGGTACACATTGTTCTATGGATTCTAAATCGCCAATGCCCAATAAATGATTGGGTTTTTCGGGCGGTAAAAAAGGCACAGTATGATTCACGACTTCGACTAATTCTTGTTTGTTTTTGCCTAAACTGCCGCCAATCGCAAATCCATCAAAAGGAAGATCAGATAATAAATTGGCACTGAGTTTTCGTAAGCTTAAATCTACGCCACCGTGAACCACTGCATACATGGCTTGTTGCTTTGGATCGGTTAGATGGGTATCTAGCGAACGTTTTTCCCACCGATGGGTTCTGTCGAGAGATTTTTTTAAGCTTTTAGGGTCGAAATGATAGGGAGGGAGTTCATCTAAAGGGATAATAATATCTGCCCCCAGATTTTTTTGTGCCAATATAGAACTTTCCGGGGTTAAGACAATTTTTGCGCCGTCTCGATAAGAACGAAAGGTGACTCCTTCTTCATTAATTTTTAATACGCTACCATCTGCTTTTTTATTGCCAGCACTTTTTAGTTCACTGGCCACACCACCATACGCAAGGCTAAATACCTGAAAGCCACCAGAATCAGTAATAATCGGATTTTTACGATTAATATAAGTATGTAGCCCACCCGCTTTTTTAACGGTTTCTGTGCCAGGTTGGAGTAATAAATGATAAGTGTTACAAAACATTAATTGTAAACCCATCTTATCGATGTCTACATTGGATAAGGCTTTAAGTGAACCATTGGTGCCCACTGCCACAAAACTTGGCGTATCAATTATGCCATGTGGGGTATGAATGCGTCCGACACGGGCACGAGATTTGCTCGATTGATGTAATAATTCAAAGTGAAAATAAGGTTTTATCATGAGATTGCTTTAGGTTCTTCTTTAGGGTGATGATTGAGTAAAGTGGACAATTCTGCAAAAGGAATGCTGATAAAAATAACCAAGAGTTTAATGCCAAAACTGATGAGTATCACTTCATCTATTTTATCCACTAGGCCATAAAGACCCAAAAAGCCAAATAACACGGTGTCTAAAAATTGAGTAAAGATTAAACAGGTTAAAATAATCAAAATAAGGGGTAGGCGAGGAAATCGCTTTTTGCTATAACTAAACAAAGCAACAGATAGATGCTGTATGAAAAAATAAACACTTAATGAAGCAAATAAAATACGCGGTGCAGAAGATAATAAAACTGAATAGTGATGGTGCCGAACATCTAGGCTGCTGGGAAGATAGAGTAAGTGTACTTGAGACATCACACAAAAGAAAAACATACACATGAAAGAAATCCACACAGCTTGTCTGGCTGCTTTTACCCCGTGCTGACTCTGTAAAAAATTCAGGCCAATAATGCTGCCAATGGCAAAGACTTCACTGGCAGTAGCGTTTAAGCCAACTAAATTAATTTGTTTTAAAACAAATATGTTCGCTAGCACGCTTTGCAAAGCAATCCAGGCAATAAGTGCTTCCTTGCCTTGTTTACTGCAATAGCGCGCAAAAAGGACGACGAATCCGGTGCTAAAGAAGAGAATGGCCAAGTTGTACATATTAATACCTAGTATAAATTCAGCATAATACCTTATTTCTTTGTAAAGTAAATCTCAAGTTCGTCTCAACCAGCTCGATAACAGATCTGTATCCCTTTAAGGGTGAAGAAAAGGTCTATCGTTATGTTCGGTTGGTTTAAACAGGTGAAGATACAGCATTTTGAAACAAAGTACTTGCTTTATGGCTTCCCTGTGATTGTTTGTGTGGTTTTGTCATTGGTTATTGCTTCTCAGGTATTGCTCTATTATAAAGAAACCAACGCGCTCGAAAATCGAATGAAGGATATGTTATTAAATCGTAAAGAATTATTTACGGTCTTAATTGCGGAAAACGAAAAGAAAAAACTTCAGATGTTATTAGATTCTACTGCTAAAAGCTATTTTATCCAGTGGATTAAAATAACAGATAAAAACAATGATGATTATCTTAGCGCTAATTTAAAAAAGGTAAATTTTGATATTAATTCAAAAAATGTGATTTACCAAGAATTAAAAAATGGCACAATATGGCTTAAATACAATGAAGGAAAAACCACAGATGCCATCATAATGAATACGATAATTTATTCATTGTGTATTTTGTTTATTTTGGGCGTTAATGTTTTTGTGATGATGCGCATAAAAAAATCAACCATTGATGAGCCTCTACTAAGACTATTAGAATCAATTAGAGAACAAAATGAAAATCGTCGATTCAAACCGGTTAGATGGCAAACAGAAGATGATATTGGTAAAGTCATTAAGTCATTCAATGAAATGCAATTTAGACAGCAGCATTATGAAAAAGAATTAGAGCAACATCGCAGTAATCTCGAAAAAATTGTAAATGAAAGAACACGTGAATTAAAAGAAGCCTTAAAAGCGGCGCGTGTTGCCAATGAAGTGAAATCGAGCTTTTTGGCCATCATGAGTCATGAGATTCGAACACCGATGAATGGTATCATTGGTATGGCGCAATTATTATTAGAAAATAATTTAAACGAAGAGCAAATAGAACAAACAAAAATTATTTTGGAATCAGCTGAATCATTATTGGTGATTTTAAATGACATATTGGATATTTCTAAATTAGAAGCAGGCAAACTTGAATTAGAGAATATTGATTTTAATGTTCGAGAAACTCTGAACAGGGTTGTCAAGCTGTTTGAACAGAAATCAAAGGAGCGCCAAAATAAGCTTGTGGCCGAAATAGACACTCAGATCCCAGCATTAGTAACAGGCGATGTGGGTCGATTGCGACAAATTTTATTAAACTTAGTGGGCAATGCCTTAAAATTTACTAAAAATGGCACAGTGACTTTAAAGGCCAAAGTAGAAAAAGAATTTGATAAAGTAGTTTGGATACGCTTTGAGGTGACTGACACGGGCATGGGGATTGCCAAAGAGTCGATTCCGTATTTGTTTGAAAATTTCACTCAGGCAGATTCTTCTATTTCTAGAAAATTTGGTGGTACTGGGCTGGGTCTGGCTATTTGTAAAAAAATTATCGGTTTAATGGACGGTGAAATAGGGGTAGACAGTGAATTAGGGAAAGGCAGTACCTTTTGGTTGAGCGTGAATTTTAATAAGCCTGAAATCAAAGAAAATATCGATTCTCATTTAATGATGAGTGCTCCCTCTAAAAAATTGCTTGAAAGCACAAAAGTAGTTCGAGTATTGTTAGCGGAAGATAATCTTGTTAACCAAATAGTGGCACAAGGTTTGCTTAAAAAATTAGGATTTGAAATTCAAACAGTAGAAAATGGCAAATTGGCCGTTGAGGCAGTTGAAAATTGTCCAGAAGATAAATTATTCGATTTGATTTTTATGGATATCCAAATGCCAGAAATGGATGGGTTAGATGCCACAAGGCTTATAAGAGCCTTACCTAAGCCCAAAAGTGATATTCCCATTATTGCGTTAACCGCGAATGTTATGTCGTCGGATAGAGATCAATATTTGCAAATCGGCATGAACGATTTTGTGTCCAAGCCGATTGACCAAACAGCATTAAAAGAAGCAATCAAGAGAGTGACGGATTATTAATAGGGGGGGTTTTCTTCAGAAAAAACGGCACTAAAATAATCGCGATACCTGAAAACAAAATGCCTTCATAAACCCAGATGTTACCAACTGGTATATTATCTGGCGGAATAAAACCTAATAACGTGACCAATACACTCACCACAAACCCTAACCCTGCTACCACCCACATGCCGATATTACCAAAAGGAATTTTAAAAGGCCTGAAAACATCTTTTCGGTTGTATCTTAATCGAATGGCAGCAGAAAATAAAATGGCATACATAATCAAAGATAACTGAGCTGCCATCGCAGATAATGCCCAATACGAACTTTTAACAGTAGGCAATAAAATAAAAGTTAAACTTAACATCGTGCAAATTAAGGCTTGGGCAATCAACATATTAATAGGGACACTTTTTTTGTTGGTGACGGCTAATATTTTAGGCAAATATCCATCGTCTACCGCTGCCCATAGACCTTTTGTGGGTCCAATAATCCAAGTAGCCACTTGACAAATCCCGCCTATCACAATGATTAAGGCAATAATTGGCGTTAGGCTTGTTAAATTAAAAGACGTTAAAAATAAAGAAAAAGCTTGAATAATGCCTGCAACAATATTTAACTCAGCCTTGGGCACCACAATAGCCACAGCCACAGAAGCCAAAGTTAAACTAATTAACACTATCAAAGCAGAAATCAATAAAGCTTTAGGGTAATCCGTTTCGGGATTTTTGACTTCTAATGCGTGCACAGAAGACATTTCTAAACCTAGCAAACTATATAGTATGGCTGAAAAAAACACCAATTGAGAAAGCGAATCGATTTTAGGAATCAATGCTGCATAACTTAATTCAGTGTTGCTGGGTTGGCCTGAAAATAACCAATAGCCAGCACAGCCAATAATTAAGACCATAGGCAACATGGTGCCGATTAATGAACCCAGCGTGCTAATCCAAGAAGACATTTTCATGCCTAAAAAATTAACCAGTGTGCTACTCCAAAAGATGATAAGTACCATTGAAGTCATGTAGGTTTTATTATTCACTAATTCAGGATCAAACAAATAGGCGAGGGTACCCGCGACCAAAGATAAAATAGTAGGATACCAAACGATATTATAAATCCACTGAAGGTATACCACTAAAAACCCCCATCTTGCCCCAAAGGCTTCCTTGACCCAAACATACATGCCGCCTTTCATAGGCCAAGTGGTGGCTAATTCAGCACTAATTAAAGCAGTTGGAATAAAAAATAAAATAGCCCCAATGAAATAAAGCGTTAATAAAGACAAGCCATACGTTGCTGCAAGGGGTAATGCACGAATACTGTCGACTGCGATGACATTAATCATCACTAATGAAAAGACACTTAATACCCGTTTAGGGGTGAGGGTTGAAAAGCTCATGATCTATAGCCTTACTCGTGTATATATGAATATTTTTAAGAAAATTTTAAAGGGTTCTTGTGATAGTCAGTTTTTTTGCCCCAAGCGGGCATGTAAAACAGCATGATAGCCGCTTTCGCCATGGAGGAGGCTTCTTGCCACTCGCGTGATGGTGGCAGTACTTGCCCCAGTGAGTTCTGAAATTTTACGGTAAGGCACTTCTTGATAAATTAATTTGGCTACCTGCCAGCGATCAGAGAGTGATTTGAGCTCTTGGGGGGTGCATAAGTCGATAAAAAATCGTTTACACGCCTCAGCAGACTCCAGATCCGTAATGATTTCAAAGAGCTCATTGAGCCTTTTTGAATAGCTAGTTGACATAATTTATCACTTTTTCTGTTTCTCTGTGCTACTACGTTAAAACAATCTAAATATTAGCACTTGGTTTTTATTCTGTAAAGCGATATAAAAGCGCCATAGTTATTTTTTTGGGAAGACAAATGAATTTAGAAAGCATTACGCTAGCAAGAGGCAATCAGGTATTACTTGAAGACGCGAATTTTTCGCTCTACGCAGGCGACAAAATTGGGCTAATTGGGCGAAATGGCTCAGGGAAGTCTTCCCTATTTGGGTTAATCTTGGGTCATTATCACGAAGAGCAAGGACAGGTGTATGTGCCCAAATCTTGGGGTATTACTTATTTAGCTCAGTCTATCCCTGAAGGATCTCTTTCGGCTAAAGACTATGTATTGCATGGTCACCCAAAATATTTTGAGTATTTTCATGCTTACGAAGCCGCTTTTGATAATGAAGATGGAGAAGCGGTCATTGAATATCAAGAAAAATTAGAAGAGATTGACGGCTTTCGTTTGCCCACCAAAGCCGCAGAAATTTTAGTGGGCTTAGGGTTTACCAACCAAGAGCTAAATAAATCAGTCGATGATTTTTCGGGTGGTTGGCGAATGAGATTAAATTTGGCTAGGGCATTAATTGCGCCTGAACAAGTTTTATTATTAGATGAACCCACCAACCATTTAGATCTCGATGCGATTGTGTGGCTTGAAAAATTTCTGAAAAATTTTGAAGGTATGATTATTTTAATTGCGCATGATAGTGCCTTTTTAGATAACGTGGTCAATAAAATTGCCCATATTGCCAATAAAAAAATTGATATGTACACGGGTAATTATACAAGTTTTATCAGGCAGCGCGCTCAAAATTTGATTATTCAACAGAAGATGCATGAAAAACAACAAAAAGTGATTGAACATTACCAAAGCTTTATTACGCGCTTTAAAGCAAAAGCCAGCAAAGCGAAACAAGCGCAATCAAGGGCTAAAGCGTTAGAAAGAATGGAATTGGTTGCAAGCGTGCACATCGATTCGCCTTTTTCCTTCGAGTTTTTACCGGTACAAAATTGCCCTAATCCGATTTTAAGATTAGGCAGAGTCAGTGTGGGTTATGGCGAAAAAGTGATATTAAGTGATGTGAATCGTTATTTAGGCCCGGGGGATAGGATTGGTTTATTGGGATTAAACGGTGCCGGTAAATCGACTTTTATTAAGTTATTGGCTGGTGTATTAGAGCCAATGACAGGAGATAAAGTCGTCGCCAGTAACCCTAAAATAGGGTATTTTGCGCAGCACCAATTAGAGTTGTTAAATCCTGAGCTGACGTTAGTAGATTGGTGGCAAGAAATTTTTGGTGATTTAAATATTAAAATCATCCGAGAGATATTGGCTAAATTTGCTTTTACGGGCGATAAAGTCTTTGAGAAAATTGGGGTATTATCGGGGGGAGAAAAATCTAGATTAATTTTAGCGAAGCTGGTCTATGAAGCACCGCATTTGTTATTACTCGATGAACCCACAAATCATTTAGATTTAGACATGAGAGAAGCCTTGACGCTTGCTTTGCAAACGTTTGATGGTGCCATGGTATTGGTTTCTCATGACAGAGAGCTCTTACAAGAAACGACTGATAAACTGTGGCTGGTCGATTCAGGTGAAGTCACTGATTTTGATGGTGACATGAGTGATTATGTAAAATGGCTTGAAAATAAACGCATTTCAGACTCAGGCGCTGCGACCGGAAAAGGGAAAGCAAGTAAAGGCGAGAAGAGCGCCAAAAGTGCGAATAATCAACAACTGAAGTCGCAATTAGAAAAAGACATTCAAAAGCAAGAAAAACAGATTGCGGTGATACAAGAAAAATTAGCCAAAATAGAAGCGGTATTACAAGATCCAAGTTTATATACCTCTGCAACCGAAAATAATAAGAAAAAATTGGCAGAATATTCGGCTAATAAAAAAGAGGTTGAAACACAGCTTCAACAAGCAGAGGCAGCTTGGATCAAATTACATGATCAACTAGATGGGTTGTCTTAGCAACGGGTTTAAATTTAATCCCCTTTACGCCGATAACCTAAGTTATGCGTAAATCCTATGATGACCTCGTAATATTTCAGCAAAAGATTGGGTTTCTATCCAGTATTGCTGCATTTTTTGAACAGATGTTTTTTTTAAAACCTTTGTCGTGGGTTATTCATTTTCCTATGGCGATGCATTTCCGTATGAATCATTTTTATGCGGCCAAGGCCTATCTGCATTATTTAAGCCGTCGAGCTCGTTTTCCTGATTTAATTCATTTTTTAATCGTGGTTATCACTGAATCAACTTTAGATAAAGATCAAATTTGGTCTATTTGTAAGCTCGGCGTTCATGCCGTGCAAATTCGGCAATTAAGCCCAGATGTGATTATTTTAACCAAGATTGAAGCTTTAACAGGATTGATTCCTGATAAACTGGCTGTACAGCTCAGCTATGATTGTAGTTACACGCTCATTTGTTTATCGTTGTGGCGCTTTCAAAGAGGACAAATGGAAATGGCGCTGAAATTAGCCGCTTTGGCAGCTCAGGCTGATCCAACGTGGGGGTACCCTCATTATTTATTAGGGTGGTTTGGGTGCTTTACCATGGAATTTAACCCCCTTCCTCATTTTTTAGAAGCGATTAACCGAGATTGGCGGTACGCAAAAAGAATTATGAATGATAAAATCGTTCAGAATCAAACAGATATCCTTAAACAAATAAAGCATAAACTTTTGATTTCAAATTCAAAAAAGCCTAAAATTTTAATGGAGAGGAAGTAAATGTTTGTTCATTTACTTTGGGATAAATAAGTGGAGCTACGCGTAATGAAATTCATTCGGTTTAACAACATGAACAAAAAAATAGCCCTCTATTTTGCTTCTGCTTTATTCCTGAGTCTGCCTACTTTGTCTTGGGCGTTTTCCATAGGTGAGTTAGCGGATAATATTTATGCGCCAACTGCCTTCGTGACCAAATTTGTGATTTTTGGTTGTTACGCTGTGGGCATAGCCCTGGCTTTGGCAGGCATTATGCAATATAAAAATCATCAACAAAATGCTAAGTTAGTTCCTCTTTCTGTGCCAATTACCTTGTTTATTTTGTCTGGTATTTTACTTATTTTGCCTTTTATTTCAAAGCAAGGCGGAGGCTCTTGGAGTGCTGCCGAAAAAGTGAAACAAGAAGAAAGAGTCATACCCGATACCTCACCGTTTGCGAGTGGTGGAACAGATAATAAAAATAAACCCTTCGCTTCTCCGCCACCTGCCTCATCCGAAGAGACACCTGCAGAGCAGACGCCTGCTGAAGAGACGAGTGAACATTGGAGCACCAAACATTAAAATTCTTGGGGTGCTTGTTTCCAAATAAGCGGTTATGGTAACATGCATTCTCTAGAATTTTTCTAGGTATAACTTCTTAAAAAATCTTTTTTATACACAAGTTATCCACAATTTCATTATTGTGGCGCTATGCTGTACAAAACGCATTCCAGAATTGAACTAACAAACATTTCTTTCCTAATTTGTTTTATAACTTATTGAAAAGCGGTTGTTTTTTTGGTGTTGGTCAAATTTTGACCACTTTGGGTCTTATCCAGTATTGATGGGGTTTGAGCAGCTTTATTTCAGCCTTTCCACAAAGTTATCCACAAATTTTGTGAATAGTTATTGGGACCTATTTCTTTTTGTTTTCGGGAATTTTGAGTTTGAGTTCTTCAATTCGAGCATCTAGCTGAGAAGCTTGTCTGGGTGTCAAAGAAGCAATTTTTTTTGCTTGTTTCAGTTGTATGACCGCGCCGATATATTCGCCATTAAGTTCTCTTGCTTTAGATTCCGTGAGATGGGCATCTAATAAATGACCATTTAGGTAATGTGCGCGTGAAAGGAGCTCTAAAATATCTTTGTCTCCCTTAGGATAATGCTTTAGGGCATCCAAGAGCAGTAACTTTGCTTGCTGGGGATAGTGATGGCTTGGAGATTCGGCGTGCAATGACAAATATAAGGCACACAGTTGCAAGGTTGTGGCTCGATTTTGAGGAATTTCACCCAAATGTTTCTTTAATCTATCAATCGCTTCTAAATGATTGCCTGATTGTAGGCTAATGTTTGCTAAGGCTAATTGAAATGCAGATTCATTGGGGTACTGTTCGGCAAGCGGGGCAAGTATCTCGGTTGCTTTTGGGTATTCTGCCTGATCGATGAGGCTTAATGCATGGCCATATTGCATGCCAATTTTATTTTGGTAGGTACCTCGTTTTAAATGGCTTAAAAAATAATGACCCGCCTGCTTGGGAGAAGAAAATTGAGCATATTGAAGTTTGGCTTTGACTAGGTGAAAGGGCAAAGAGTCAGCCACTTGTTTATAGGGGTATCTTTTAGATTGAAACAGAGCAGATTGGACTCTAGATTCGGTGAGGGGATGCGTTCTTAAAAATTCAGGTGCACTGTTGGCATCATGAAAGCGATTACCTTGAAGTAATTTTTGAAAAAAGTTTGGCATGCCTTTGGGATCAAACCCAGCTCTGGCAAGGGCTTGCAGCCCTTCATGATCTGCTTCTTTCTCATTTTCGCGTGTAAAGTTAATCATAGACTGTGTACTGCCTGCCATGGCAACGGCTAAGGCACCTTGAGCCGCTTCTGGGCTTTGGGTGGCTAATATAACGGCGGCAATCATACCAACGATACTAGAGAGTTGGACTTTATTTGCGTGCTCATACATACGCGCAATGTGCCGGAGTCGAACGTGAGACACTTCATGCGCGATGACACTTGCCAACTCGCTTTCGGAGTCTGCATTTAAAATAATCCCCGTATTGACGCCTATAAAACCCCCTGGTAAAGCGAAGGCATTAATTCGAGGGTCGCTTACCACAAAAAAAGAGTACTCCATTATTTGTGTATGCGTTGAGACTAATTTTTGACCAATAGATTGAACATAATCTTGAATATAAGGATCGGCCTCGAAATTCAAAAATCGTCGAATTTCGCCTAACACTTCTTGACCAATTTCTTTTTCTTGCCTTGGAGAGAGCCTCGCTCCTGATTGTCCTAGTTCAGGTAAATCAGGTGAAGGACTGCTGTAGGATAGTGTTGAAGGGAAAAATGAAAGAAAGATGGCTAACAATATTGTTGCAAAAGTATAAGTATTTTTCAGGCTTTTTGAGTTTTTAAACATATATTTAGATTATAACTAGAATATTTAAATAGGACACCAAAAGAACCCACAAGAATTCAAAGAAGACCCTGTAGCCCCACCGAAGGTGGGGGCTATGTAGTTGGCGTATTAGAGTACTTTTGTTGCATGATCGGCTAAACGAGAGCGCTCGCCACGGGTCATGGTGATATGCCCACTATGTTCCCAACTTTTAAATTGTTGTACAACATAGGTTAAGCCCGAAGTGGTTTCGGTTAAATAGGGTGTATCAATTTGATTGATATTTCCTAAACACACAATTTTTGTGCCAGGGCCGGCGCGCGTGACCAAAGTTTGCATTTGCTTAGCGGTTAAATTTTGGGCTTCATCGATTATAATAAATTTATTTAAAAAAGTTCTGCCACGCATAAAATTAATCGATGAAATTTTTATGCGTTTTTCAAATAAATCGTCAGCGGTAAGCAGTTTTTTCGAACCCGATTCTTCGTTGTAAGCTAAAAATTCTAAGTTATCCATTACTGCGCCCATCCAAGGGGCCATTTTTTCTAGCTCGGTACCCGGCAGAAATCCAATGTCGTCGCCTACTGGCACGGTGACACGGGTTACGATGATTTCTCGATAAAGATTACTGTGCAAAGTTTGTTGTAAGGCTGCTGCTAAAGTAAGCAACGTTTTACCTGTGCCTGCTTGGCCGACTAAGGTCACAAAATCGATATTCGGATCCATTAGAAAATTTAAAGCAAAATTCTGTTCCCGATTTCGCGCATTAATACCACATACTTTATGTTTAGTCTTACGATAGTCGTGAACATATTCGACAATCGCATGGTCGTCATCAATAGAGCGAATGATCGCTTCAAAATTGCTATTATCTTCGGCGGTTTTTTCATACAAACATAAATTGGGAAACCACCCATGCTGCTTTGGGGTAGAAATTTTATAAAAAGTTTTACCGTCTTCTTGCCATGAATCAACTTGTTTATTGTTTTTTTCCCAAAATTCACTTTCGATTTCTAGAAGCCCCGTGTACATTAAATCGGGGTCTTCAAGTTTTTTGTCGTTATAATAATCTTCAGCGTGGATGCTTAAAACAGCTGCTTTGATTCTTAAATTAATGTCTTTAGAGACAAGGGTAACCAGCAAGTTAGGAAATTTTTCCTGCAAAGCCAAAGCGGTAGCCAAAATAGAATTATCTGCTTTATTGCCAGGTAAAGATTCAGGCAATTTATGGGTGAGTTCTTCATTTTGGAAAAATAATCGCCCATGGGTTTTTGGCTGGTTTCTAAGATAATGAGGAGGCGTGATGGGCAGCCCTGTAAAGATATCGATTCCCGATGCCAATGATTTTTCGACTAAGGCTTCTAAATAGCGATTGGTTTGTCGAACATTTCTAGCGGCATCGGTGAGCCCTTTTTTTCCGCCATCTAATTCTTCTAATACCACCATAGGGAGGTAAATATCATGTTCTTGAAATTGAAATAACGCAGTGGGATCATGAATTAAGACGTTAGTGTCTAACAGAAATAAACGTTTGCTATTGGTTTTATCTTTTGGCACGTTCAAGACTACACTCCCTGTAGATTGAGTTAAGTTAGCTTAATATTTTAAAGGATCCAATATCGCATCTAAATTGCGATCTTCACAATAAATTAAAAATTTATCACGAAGTTGAGAAATATGCTCCGATTCTGGAATCATAATAGAAAAATGAAGCGTACAAATTTTTGAAAGACATCTGCTGACATAATGTGTTTCAGTTTGAATATCGATGATGCTGATATTATTTTGTGACATAAAGCTAATCATTTCATAAAGAATACCTGGTTTGTCTAGTCCGGTGACTTGAACTGCATAAGGCATAGATTTTTGATTGGTTTCTAATGAAGTGGTTCGTTTAACCATCAACTGGATAGGCAATTTTGTTTCCAAGGTAGGTAAGGCAGCCTCTAATTTGGCGATACTACCCCATGAACCAGAGAGCAATAAGATCATACAGATCTCTTCGCCCATTAGTGTCATACGGATATTGTCTATATTGCACCCTGCCTGAGTACAAGTTTCAGTGAGGGCATCAAATGCGACACTCTGCTGCTTAGCAATGGCGGAGATAACGAGATAATTTTCTATAGATGGTTTCATGATGACAATGTTACTTATTTAACTAATTTAATATTGGTGATAAAAATAAAGTTTATCACGTTTTGTGGGGATTTTCGTTCACTCTTTTGTCTATGCATGGCACACTTACGAGTTCAATAATCTAGATGGATGGTTTGAATAAATATGGTGATTAAAGGCAGTATTGTTGCACTTGTTACCCCTATGAATGGTAAAGGGGAGATAGATTACGAGCAATTAAATAACTTAGTAGAATGGCATATAGATCAAAAGACAGATGCTATTGTTGTTGTTGGCACGACAGGAGAAAGTTGCACACTCACTTCTCAGGAAGCTGAAAAAGTAATTCAACAAACTGTTAATGTTGCTAATAAACGTATTCCAATTATTGCTGGAACAGGAAATAGCTCTACTGAGCAAACCATAGAACAAACGCAACGGGCCATGTCATTGGGGGCAGATGCTGCGTTGATTATTACGCCTTATTACAATCGGCCCACACAAGAAGGCTTATTTTTACATTATCAAGCGGTTGCCAAAGCGGTGCCAGGGTTTCCCATTATTTTGTATAATAATCCTGGGCGAACGGGCTGTGATCTTAAAGTTGAAACCGTTGCCAGATTAAGTGAAATATCTAATATCTATGGCATAAAAGATCCCACGGCAGATTTAAACCGGATTTACGAACATCAGTGGCAATGTAAACCAGGGTTTAAGGTTTATTCTGGTGATGACCCTTCTTGTTTAAACTTTATGCTAGCGGGGGGAGATGGCGTCATTTCTGTTACAGCCAACCTAGTGCCAAAAATGATGTATAATTTGGCCGTAGCTGCAATGAGCAAACAAGAAACCATCGCAAGAGAGATTAACGATCAACTCTCTCGATTGCATCAATTACTAGGTGTGGAACCAAACCCTATTCCCGTTAAATGGGCGCTGAGTCAAACCCAAAAAATTGGCTCTGCTATTCGCTTACCTTTAACCGCGCTTTCATCGGGCTATCACAATGAAATGAAAGAACAATTAAAACTATTAGGATTAAATTCATGAGCCATCGTCAACTTATTTTATTTGTTTTAGGGTTTACTTTTGTTATGGCCGGTTGTGGCAGCTTACAAGGCTCAGGCGCCTGGTTTAGAGATAAAAGTCAAGATTATCATAATGCTAAAGTCACGGCATCGATTGAAGTACCTGATACGTTTCAATTGCAAGCAAAGCAAGAAGATTTTCCCGTTCCTAAAAATGTGCCCTCTAATAAAAAAGAGTATGAAGTTTCAGTGATACCCCCTACTGCGCCAGAGTTATTAAAAGAAGGTAAATCATGAAAAAATTAGAAGCCTTATATTCAGGTAAATCTAAAACCTTATATAAAACAGACGATCCCAATTTATTGATTTGCGAATTTAGGGATGATGCCACTGCTTTTAATGGCCAAAAACATGCCAAATTGTCCAACAAAGGCGAGTTGAATAATGCGATTAATGCTGTGGTGATGCAAAAGCTAGCGAGTCATGGTATCCAAACCCATTTTGTTGAAAAACTAAACAAAACAGAATCTTTGGTTCGGCCTTTAAAAATGATTCCTATTGAGTGTGTTATTAGAAATCTTGCTGCAGGCAATTTATGTAAGCGCTATGGTATTGAAAAAGGGCGAGTGCTTAATCCACCCACATTTGAGTTTTTCTTAAAAGATGACAAACTCGGTGATCCCATGGTAAATGAATACCATATTGAGACCTTTAATTGGGCAACAAAAGATCAACTTCAAGTGATGAAAACCCTTACTTTTGAAATTAATCAAGTATTAAAACCTTGGTTTGAGCAAAGTAACATGCTGTTGGTCGATTATAAATTAGAATTTGGCATGATGGGGACTACCGTTGTATTGGGAGATGAATTCACACCAGATGGTTGTAGACTCTGGGATGCCACAACCAAAGAAGTGTTAGATAAAGATCGTTTCAGACAAGATCTAGGCGAAGTGATTGAGCATTACAGTGTGGTGGCTAAGCGGCTTGGAGCGGCTTAAATACCAACACTTTCTGAATAGCAAAATTGGCGACAAACAGAAATATCATGACGCTAATTTTGCTAAAATACACGTTCGTTCCTAAATTGGTTAATGTCGTCAATAAACTGTAAGACACACCTAAATTAATTAAGCACAATACTAAATACCGAAAGGCTTCAGGCAAAATTTTATCATTCGACTGAAAGACCATTTTTTTATTCAGGCCAAAGTTGACTGTGCCTGAAATGAGTCGAGCGGTTAATTCAGCAATCAGTATATTTTGACTTAAAAAATAACTGGCCGTGAAAATGCTATAATCGACTATGCCACTTAACAAGGCAATTGCCAAATACCTAAAAAACACAAAATAAATTTTGACCGAATCAATAATGGGGTTGAAATGAGAGCATTTATTTTTTTCTTCATAAATGGTTTGGATGGGGTGCTCTTGTAAGGGAATATGGTTCTTTTTTACCAGCATAAGCATATCCAATTCAAAGTCATAACCGATGGTTTGTGTTTTAAGAAGTGGCGCCAGAAAATTAAGCGGGATCCCTCTTAATCCAGATTGCGTATCGGTTAATTCAAGCCCGACAAACCATTTAAATAATTTTCGAGTTAAAATATTACCAAATTTACTTCTGAACGGAATGTGAGGCAAATCAAAGTTTCGAGCGCCTATCCATAATGTTTGGGGGGAGAGAGATAATTTGTTACATACCGCAATAATATCTTCTGCCAGATGTTGTCCATCGGCATCACAGGTGATCACCCCACAAACAAATTCAGTGTTATTGCATAAAATAGAATTAAAGCCACTCTTGAGTGCTTGCCCTTTACCAAGATTGGTACCGTGGGTTAATAGTTGAACATGAGGGTAACGCTTGGCTTCTTCAAAAATAGGGTGGTAAATTGCTTCTGAGCCATCATTAATTAAAATGATATGATGATAATGCAGGTGATGAATACTTAATGCTTCAAGTAATTCAAGGAGTTTTTTTCCGGGTCTAAAAGCAGGGATAACAATAATCGGTTTAAGCATATTCCACCTGATCAGCTAGTGGGGCAACAGTCATGGGTGCCGGCTCATAATAGTTTAGGATATAGGTACTAAATAGCTCAGGCGTGATTTCTTTAGCAAACGCTATTCCTTGGCTATATAAAACGCCACGATTATCATGGCTACCTGTTAAAGTATAAACGGGCTTAAAATATTTACAAAATCTAAATTCTGTACCATTGAGCATAAAAAAATCTTCTTTGGTCACGGCTTTATTTAAAATAATATCGTAATGCAAGCCTTGAGGATGATTGTCTAATTGTTTAGCTAAAAAAAGTGAAACGCCAGATAAAGTAGATTGATTGAGCACTTCACACGCCTGCTCACACGCTATGGCATTATTGAAATAAACAATCCCTTCATGAGGGGATAAAGGATCAACGATAGTTGGCGCAAGGGCCATATATCTAAAAAATTGGCTGGGATCTTTTATTTTATAAACCCATTTTTCAGGTTGATATTGTCTGTTTTCTTGTGTGAGGCCATTGATTAACACGATATGATGAGAATGCTCAAATTGCCTTAACATGCCGACCATTCTATCGATTATTTTTAAGCCATGTAACAGAGGTGCAGTAGTGACCCACTTCCCTTGCTTCCAATAGTAATGTTGTAAATAGGCAAGTGAATTTGCAAAAAAAACAGAAAGATGAACAGGATTTTTTTTAAGTTGAGCGCAAAATAGCATACAACTGATTAAATCATAGAAACAAACAAATAATAAAGTGCGGGGTGCGGTATGGATTAATTGAAATAATAATCGGGTAATTTCAAGGGTTATTTTTTTCCCCATACCACTATTTTTAATAAAGGCCATAAATTTAAAAAGGTTGCGTAGCAGCACATCTGGGGCAAAGCTGGGAAAATTTTTGCCTATATATTTGGGTAGGGCAATAAAATTAGCAAGTGACTTAGGATAGGTATTTTCTTTTGATTGCCAAAAATCGGGCACAAAGAATTTACTTTGGTCGCTTTTAGGTTTTTTAGCATTCATGACACCCCAAATGCCAACAGAGTGCCCCTTTGCTAAGAGCTTATCCCAGTAAGGCATAGGTCGATGTGGATTGTATTGTCGGCCAAGGTGACTTACCCCATGAATACTGAGAGCAAGGCCCGTATGAAGCGTTTCCCAACGTTCACAAGGGGTTGAATCTAGTTTTCCCAGTGTGCTTTTAGGGTTAATTCGCGTTTTGGGATAGTTTAATAACGCTAAAATATTTTTTAAATCATGCTGTTTCGCCGCTGTTTCTAGCAAATCCTCATTAAATTCATTTAATTCGAAGATAATCAAAGGTTTTTTGTGAAAGTCACAAGGTTCAGACATGTATTTTTCCAAAATTAGTTAATCAAATAACGTTATCAATAAAATCATTTCGATTTTGCAGAGTTTATGAAACTCACGTATTATTCGCAAACAATATCTTTGGGAGAGGTGCCAGAGTGGTTTAATGGGACGGTCTCGAAAACCGTTGTACCTTCACCGGTACCGAGGGTTCGAATCCCTCCCTCTCCGATTATAATATGCCCTGCGGGCGGCCAACGAGACACTTTAGTAGGAGCTGCTAAAACGATGCTTGCTGATTATTCTCAAGATCCCCTTCTCTTTCAACGCTGCATGAACCTAATCAATGAAGTTTTCCCTGGATGCCAAGAATTTGCGCTGAGCGGCTCGAAATATAATGCTTCTTGGTCTGAAGCATCTACGCCTTTTATTGTTGAACAAAAAGGTGAAATCATTGCTCATGCGGGGGTACTGCCCATAACGTTAATGCTTAATGAAAAAGAGCATCATACTGCTGCTATTCATGCTGTTTGTGTGAAGCCGGAGCACAGAGGTAAAGGCCATTTTAAGCAACTTATGCAAGAGGTAATGCCTTATCTAGAGGCTAATTTTGATTCTTCAATATTATTTACAGAAAAGCCATATTTATATAAAAATTATCCTTATAAAATAATGCTGCCAGAGTATGATTTTGTTGTGACTGAAAAAATTAAATTTAACACAAATAATTCTGATTTAAGAATTTTACATTTAGACAACCCTGCTGATTTAAAAATAGTAGAAAATTTATTGTTTAGTCGTGTGCCGTTATCAAATCAACTTAGTGTTTTTAATAAATATGGTCAGTCGCTTTTTATTCTTAATACAATGGGCAGAAAAATAGTCTACTCAGAAAAATTAAATACGCTCATTATTTTTGATATAACAGATGGTGCACTTTATATAAAAGAAATTATCAGCTCAGAACAGCGTAATTTTTCAGATGTTGTTGAGTTAATTCCAGATCATTTTGAAAAAATTATATTACAATTTTGTCCTGATAAGTTTTTAGATGAGAAAGACTATAAAGCCACATTGGCTAAACCCGATTCTTGTATGATGGTTTCTGATAAATTTGTATTTCAGGGTAAACATTTTCGTTACCCAGAGTTATATGGTTGTTAATTATTCGGTAATTTAAGAATTTAAGAGAGGAAGCAGCTGTGGATCGTCACCTAGAATGGACACAAGAAAATAATAGAAAATTTTCAAAATGGGTTTCTCAATGCCAAAAAAATAGGGATTTAAGTAGTTCACAGGATTGTCTGGTAGTACAAGCTGAAATGTTATTGTTGGGGTTACAACACCCACAACAACTGCTAGAACTACAGGCATTATGCAAATTACAAGAATTACAAGAGTTTGAAAAATGTCAGCAAGCAGTATTAAATCCATTGCTGAGCAATAGCAATCCGCCGCTTACTCCTGTTTTTAACAAATACACCGATGAACATCAAGCTTCAAATAAGCATGCAAAAATAGAAAGTAAATTTAACGGTAAAAACCCACAATATGGCAAAAGAAAAAAATACTAAATTATTTATCAAATATTAGTATTTTAGTCGCAACTTCAAACCTTAATTGGCCTTGTTTCTTGCTTAATATAATTTAAAAATACAGGGGCTAATATGAGCCCTGGTATGCCCATCAATCTCTCCCCAATCACTAAGGCCAGCAAGGTTAGCCACATCGGGTTTTTGATGGCGCGGCCAATAATTTTCGAGTTTAAAAAATATTCGGCTTTATGAAGAACGATTAGAAATACTAAAGCATGAATGGCAACGGTCGAAGAAATAGTCGCCGCGACGAAAAAAATAATACCATTACTGATGATATTGCCGATAATAGGCAGCAAGCCACACAAAAAAGTTACTGCGAGCAATAATTCGAAATGAGGTAAGTTCTCTACATACAGAAATATGCCGGTAAAAAAAGTATTAATCAAAGAAATAATAATTTGAGCGCCCATGACCTTTTTAAAAACTAAAAAGAAATTGGTGAAACGATCATGAATAGATAAACATGCCACAGAATAGAGATTCTTATGGGAGGTATTTTTTTCGTTTTCAATATCAATTTTGGGTGTCACAAATAAGCCTACAGCAATAGCAATCCCAATTATTAAATAGATAAACTCTTTAGAGGCGAGTTTGGCAAAACTAGCGAAAGAAGATAATTCGGTTCTAAGGATATAAACTGAAGTGGTTTTAAGGCCTTCAAGATCGGTGAAAGGCAATTTAATTTCGTAAGAATCTGCTAAGTGAATAATCGCAGGGAGTGCTTTTTCTACAATGCCCGGAAGGGTTATCACCACGTGATTAATCGAATAGGCGAACCCTAAAAAAATAGCGATGACCATAAGAAAAAAAAGGACAATTGAAATGGTTCGATAACCCCGTATCTTAAAAAACTGTAAGGCTAAAAATGAAAAAAGAATCGTGAGTAAAGGGGTAGTGAGTTTTAGCGTAATCAATAAGAGACAAAAACCACCAAAAAACCAATATGAAAAATTGGTTATTTGTTTAGCTTTTTTTTCTTCAGTCATTGTTCTAGTGTCCTTTTACCAACTCGCGCTATAAATTATAGTCACTACTGCTATATTTTATATTATATAGTAGAGTTAAATTAATAGCTAAAAATAATATTTAGTTTACTTGATTTATAATGTGTTCAACTAAAGAGGGTTAATTTAAATTTAAAATCTTTATGATAAATTCATCTCCCCAAAAAATCATGATATTTGGCCGTCCAGGTAGTGGCAAATCAACTTTTGCGTTCGAGTTACATAAAAAATTAAATTTACCCCTATACCATGTAGACAAATATTTTTTTGTGTCTAATTGGGCGCCACGTGATTTTCAAGAATTTTTAACTATTCAGCAATCGATAGTAGATAAGCCAGCATGGATAATCGATGGGAACAGCACTAAATCGTTAGAAATGCGATATGCTAAAGCTGATTTAGTTTTATATTTTAATTATCCCCGGTATATTTGTTTATGGCGAATTTTTAAAAGAGTATGGGATAAAAATACTGAAATTGAAGATAGGGCTGATGGCTGTAAAGAAAGACTGCCTTTAGGGCTAATACCCTATCTGTGGAATTTTCAAAATAGGGTGGATGCGCAGCTTAATTTATTTAAAACCAAATATCCTAATACACATTTTATCGAAATTAGAAAAGATAATGATTTACAGAGTTTTAAAGTAAATTTAAATCGAGAAAAAGATGAGTAATATATTCCACAATATTGTGGATCATGAACCTAGTCAGGTTGATAATGATGTTGTCATGGAAGGCTTGATTTCATTTAATGAACCTATGGGCGAGATAAAAAAGTACTGGCGTGAACATTCAAGAATTTTTATTAGGAAGGCATTATGAGTTTTAGTACACAGAATTTCCCTTATAAAATGTTTTCTGCTTCCAGCGTAGAGGCTGAATCACTGAATGAGAAGATGGATGCATTTAATGTTAAGCAAGTTTCATTTCACGGTGATGCTGAAGTTTTAAAGGATTACGTTTTTAAAGAAAACGGAAATATTATAGCAGGTATAAGAAGTTGTTTTTACCTTGGTAAGTGCCTAGCAATTAATGTGCTTTTTGTTGATGAAAATTATAGAGACAAAGGTTTAGGCAGTTTATTGCTGAATAAAGTAGAAAATGAAACTAAGATTATGGGAGCTAAATTGGTTCATCTCGATACCTTTGATTTTCAAGCTAAAGATTTTTACCTTAAGCATGGGTATGAAATTTTTGGTGTTCTTGAAGATTGTCCGCCAGGCCACAAACGGTATTACATGAAAAAGGTTTTGTAGATGTGACGAGACAATCGAAAATTAATCATTGAATGGTTTACGGATTAAAATATGAAGGCTAAAAATATCGTTTCAGAACCAATAAAAAAAGGCGATACAATCGGCCTAATTGCCCCATCAAGTCCTGTTTCTCCAGGGTTGATTGAAGCCTCAATTGCTTACTTTGAAAAAGAAGGCTTTAAAGTAAAAGTCGGTAAAAATAGTCAAAAAGCTGAACTATTTTCTGCTGGAACAGATGAAGAACGAGCTGAAGATATTATGTCTTTTTTCAAAGACTCGGACGTGTCAGCTATAATCACGACTAATGGCGGCACTTGTTCAATTAGAACATTGCCTTTGCTAGATTACGACGTTATTCGCAAAAATCCTAAACCAATAATCGGGTATAGTGACGCTACTGCTTTGCAGCTAGGAATATATACTAAAACTGGGGGTATATCTTTTACTGGTTTCAATTGTAGTGATATCAAAGACGCTGCAATAGATAATAGAATATTAAGCACTTTAACACACTGTTTAAATAAAGAAAGCTACTCCATCCATGGAGGATCAACGGTTAATCATGGTAGCGTTGCAGCACCTCTGATCGCTGGAAATTTGATGTGTATCCTAAATCTCATGGGCACACCTTATCAACCAGATTTTTCTAATAAGATTTTAGTGATTGAGGATGTAGGGATAGAGCCTTACATTGTGGAAGGAATGTTTTCGCAATTGTATGTAGCAGGGATATTAAACAATGTATCAGGCGTTGTTATTGGAACGTTTACTGAATGTACGGCCCAGCATTTTTCAGCCCAAGGGGGAACAACAGAAGAGGTAATTGATTTTTGGTGCAAGCGAATTAATGTGCCATGTATTAGTGGGTTTCCATATGGTCATACAGAAAGCAGGTATGTTTTACCGATTGGGCAAATGGCAACCTTAGATGCGACAAATTGTAGATTGGACATTATTTTCGATGATTGAATCAGCGAAATAAAAGGAAGCAAATTATGAAAACTGAATTAGTTTCAGGGAATGACAATCTGAATAAAGAAATTATCCAATGGGGTTGCAAACAACTTTTATCTCTTGGATACACACTAAAAAGCAATTTGCCAGAAAATGTAATAAACACACCTTGGTCTTATCTGGTCCGTTTTGAAACAACCGATGGTTATGTCTATTTAAAGCAGACGCCAGAATTGTTTGCATTGGAGAGAGAAATTATTCAAATTTTGCATGATCAATTTCATGCTTCTGTTCCAACCGTTATCGCACACAGTGCCGAATTAAATTGTTTTTTAATGAAAGACGCAGGTCGGTCATTACGAGAAATTTTAAAAAAGAAATTTGATGAAGCATTGCTTTGCAGGGCAATTGAACAATTTACATCACTTCAGATATCGGTTGCAGAAAGGGTAGATGTTTTTCTTGATATTAGCGTTCCTGACTATCGACTTGATAAATTGCCTGGTTTATACAAAGAATTAATTTCACAAC
Organism: uncultured Gammaproteobacteria bacterium; assembly: GCA_902826485.1. Taxonomy (GTDB): domain Bacteria; phylum Pseudomonadota; class Gammaproteobacteria; order Berkiellales; family Berkiellaceae; genus CADEEZ01. The sequence continues at coordinate 35,290 of CADEEZ010000004.1, read as the reverse complement.
ATGATTTATTAATAGCAGAGGGTCTATCTGAAGTAGAAATTAGTAAATTGGAGGCGCTGCTTCCAAAGATTTCGAATTTATGCAAAAAAATGTCTGACTATTCTATCAAACAAACCATTGTTCAACCTGATTTTAATGACAACAACACGCTCATAGACGATAAATCACAAGCTATCACTATCATTGATTTGGGTGAAATTGTGATTTCACATCCATTTTTTTCTTTGTTAAATTGTTTAGAGCAAATAAAAAAACATCATGGACTAACAGATAACGATGATACGTATCTAAGAATTAAAGATGCTTGTTTTAAAAATTATATGAATTTTTTTGACTCTAAAGAACATTTATCAGATGCTTTAAAAATCGCACAATTATTACATATGGTTTATGGGATATCGTACCAATATAGATTTATGATGGCATGTGGTAAAGAGAGATTGATGTCATTTCAGCATTGGAAACTCAGTAATTTGTTAAAAGAATTTATAGCTTTATGTAAAGGGGGAATGGGGTCAAGTCTTGACATTTGACATAATTAATTTTGCTTTTTTATCCCCACAAACTCTCCATGATAGTCCATGGCTAAATTTTCACCCTGATAAATTTTTGCGTGCAACTTAATTCGGGCTTTGCCTTTTTTTTGTAATATTTTCTCAAATCGGACTAAGTCATCTTTATTTTCTAGTGTGCATTCGGCTTTAAAATCAGTTGTAACCGCGGTAAGATATTTTGTATGACTAGCCGAAATAACAATTTCAGCATCAATATTTAATTGCTTTAAATTGATAAAGACAAAGCTCCAGCAGGCCAGAGTGGCAACACTATGAAGGCTTCCACCAAATACGGTTAGCTTGTGATTAATATTCGGGCCAATTGGTGCAGATAAAATGATTTTTTCGGCAGAAGCAACAGATACGGTCACCCCTAATGCGGAAGAAAGGGGGATATTCTCGAGTAGATATTGCTCTAATTTGGCTTGATTCATGTGGATATTCTTTTTTTCTAGTGTAAAAGTTTAAGCTATCATATTATGCTAATCTCAGATAGTTATCGAAAAAAGCTATTTGACCAAGTTATAAAAACAGTAGAATTTAAATAAAAACAGAAAAATTAAATCAAAAAACAATGGAATTAGAAAGCACTCTTATCGCGGATATGCAAAAAGGATTATCCGTACAGATTGATGAGACATTTGAGAAAATATTAACCTATGCTTGGGTTGATACTCAATTAGGACAAATGCTCGCTGTCAGCGATGAAAATTATCTTTATCTTTTAGAATTCACAGAAAAACGTGTTTTAATTCGTGAATTAAAAAAATTGATGACCTCACTTAAGTCAAATATGATGCCGGGCAGAAACAAGCCCATTATCTTAATTGAACGTGAGCTAAAATCTTATTTTTCAGGCAAGCTTCTCGACTTTAAAACGCCTTTAAAATTAATAGGCACGCCTTTTCAAAAAAAGGCATGGAAAGCCTTAATGCGGGTGCCTTATGGTTCGACCAGAAGCTATCGTGAACAAGCCTATGCGTTAGGCAATGATATGGCATTTAGAGCAGTTGCTAACGCAAATGGCGCTAACCAATTATCTGTTATTATCCCTTGCCATCGTATTATTAATACGAGTGGCAAGTTAGGAGGATATGCAGGCGGGTTAGATCGTAAACAATGGTTGTTAGATCATGAAAAAAAGCATAGAAAAGCATGATGGAATTAAGTCTTGCATAAGAATCGAAAATTAGCAGGATCAAATTGCAGAATCGCTTTTTGTTTTGGATAATGGGTAGATTTTAACAAACTCAATTCCCGTTGTATTGCCCCATTTTCTCCGGCGTGAGATTCAATATGTAGAACGTGTGAAAAATGACGACAAATATTCCTTCCACCAATAAGGTAATCTAATGATTCAAGGGGTAAATCATCTGTGACCTGACTTAGAACCAAGATCATTAAATTATTGTGATGGCATTGTGACTTAATAGCACAAAAGAGATCTTGATATTTTTGTGTGTGATTAGTATGAGTATGAATAGCCTGTAGATAATCTATGACAATTAAACTTCCAGGATTACACTTTTGTATTTTTTCTAGTAGGTTCGCTTCGTTTGTAGGGCCATCTTCAACCAATAATAATTTAGCATCTTGCCATAGTTTAACTTTATTTTCATTTGCAATTAAATGTAGGCGAGAGAGCACAGATACTTTGTCAACATACATTGATAAATATTTTACGGGAATAGACTCATTTAGAGCAAGGGCAACTATATTTAAGGCCAATGACATTTTTCCTGAATCTTTTTTGGCAGACAATAAAAGCATTTCTCCAGGTAATAATGATTGCCAAATTGATTTAATGCTATCAATTTGTTTGGCGTTAAAATGTTTAAGCAATAATGACCAATGGGTGAAACCATATTGGTTGGCAATGCGATTAAATGCTTTGTGAAGGCTGATAGCATCTTTAGATGCTAAGCGTTTTGCAGATTGCTTTAAAGAGGTAATAGAAGGTATTTTCTGATTTAATGACATGATTCGATTCCTTATGTATGTAACGAAAACTAAACACTTCCTTCCTAATATTTAATTTTCTGACATAATAAAACGAATTGTCCCCACTCACTAAGAGTTTTGCGCTGGAAGGGTGCTCGCTTAGGGAAGCGATGAGGAGAAGATTACAAAAAACATTTGATTGTGTCAATTATCAGTTTTTTTAAAGAGTATTTTGACTAAATTATACTAAATGTCGCTTTTTATATTCATGATCATACTATATTTTTCTCGCTCAAAAATTAATGAATAATATAACTAACAAATCCAATTAATTTATCTTCAGGTTGTTTGCTTTTAAACGCTAGATAAGCATAATCTTCTTTTTCATTTTTATAAATAGCATATAAATATTCGTTATATTTTTGATTATTTTTTGACTGTAAACGATAAACTTTAGGTTCATGCATTATTTCAGCGCTTAAGATACCCACAATAAAATCAATATTTCGGGGTGTTTTAAGTTTTATTGATTTTTTTAAGCCGCTGGTGGCGATGCCTATGCCGTCTTTTTGATAAAGCGTTATCTCTTCACAATTAGGTTGCACTTGGCATAAAATTTTTAACAAACTACTTAGCTCACCTTCATAAATATCTGCAATATGAGGTTTTAAATCTTTGTTATGTTGATTGGCTATTTCTTGTTCTCTTAATTTCGCCACAGCTAATTCAGACCAAGGTTTTGATTTGATAAGGGATTCTTGGACAAAAGTATATACTTCTGTGTGAATATTATCTCCGATGGGAGATTGTGCAAATAAGACCTCCATTATGATTATTTGGAGGCCTAATAATAAAAATAAAATTGTTTTTTTCATTTGAACCTAAATATATTTTTTAGTTATAAATTTTTTTTTGCATAAAACTTAATGGCTTTGCCAATAAATTCTATCATTTTAGGATGGTACACATCAAAAAACTTTTTAAAATCAGGATGTTGAGCATATAGCTCAGACAAACCAATATAGACTTCTGAGGTTATCGTGAAAAATCTGCCTTGTAACTGATAATGGCGATGAATAAGGGCTTGAACTTCTTCTGATTCAGGTTTTAATCCTTGCTCAATAGCTTTAGCTAAAGCTTTATGAATTTCATCACCCAGCGTTTTTACTTCATCCCATTCAACTTTATTCCATTTAGCCGTCCGCTTTTTGCTTTCTTCAAGAAGCGCTTCAGCCTCACTGCCATGGCTTTTGATAATATATTGCTCGTATTCTTTTTGTTTTTCGCTGTCAAAGCCGTAATATAATTCTTCTTGGTTCATCACTTGATTCTCCCTTAAATGTTCAATCGTTTTATCAATCGTCAATATTAAGTTATTTTTACGATCAATATCTTTTTCCAAAATCTTTCTATGCTCGTATAATGCTTTGATATTATCAAAGTTATTTTGAGATAGTAATTTTTGGATATCATTTAAGTTAAAACCCAACTCTCTGAAGAATAAAATTTGCTGTAAAGTCAGCATTTGTTCTTCTTCATAGTAACGATAACCATTGGCGCCAATATAAGCAGGCTTTAATAAGCCTATTTCATCGTACCAGTGTAGTGTGCGTACACTAACTCCCGATATTTTGGCCAATTTTTTTACCGTATGAGCCATTCACCCACCCTTAAATAATATAATTTAAAGATAAAACATCACGTAACGTGAGGGTCAATAGGGGGATAATTTTTTAGTGAACCATAAGATGAGGTCATCATCGAGTCGGTAGCTATTTCCGGGTACAGTAGGTTGATAATCATAAGTCACGCCTTTGCCATCAGGCAAATAGCCCTGCTTTATATAAAGCCTTTGTGCAGAACCATAACCGCCATCTGAGCCAGCATATAAGCCTACACCAATTCCCACGATATTACTTTTTGTAAAAGCTACTTTTTCTGCCTGTTCCAGGAGCTTTGATCCAATACCCGCCTTGCGAAAATTGGGTAAAACATTTAAGTCCATAATTTCAGGTATTTTGCTAATGGCAAACGATGCGTATTTAGATTGCCATTTTAATGTTATATATCCAGCAAATTGATTATCAAGATAGGCAACCCAAAACATTCTTTGATTTTGTTGTTGTTCTTTAAGATAAGCTTCAAATAGTGAAGCAGGTTTCGGCCAATTATGATTAGCAAAACCATCAACTATTAAGGGGATATCTTGGCTTTCAAGTAAACGAATCATACAATTTTTATTCATTTTAAGCCTTTTTCAAAATTTTTAAGAATATGATTAATTAATTCCTGAATATCAGCAGATTGATTTGGACGGTTTATTACATCATATCTTTTTAAACAATCTAACAGCGACAGTAAATTCAATAAATGCACAGTAACTTGCCAATTTTTTGGTAAAACTATGCCACTACTGGTTAGGCCGTTTAGAAATGCATTTTGAAATTCAGATGGCATCTTGTGTGCATATCGAAGCATATTTGCCATATCGTGCAATACTGAATTTGAAAAAGCAAATTCCCAATCTAATATGCCGGTTACTTTCCAAACGCCATTAATTTTATCAACAAGTATATTGGCAGGATCGAAATCTGCATGAACCAGATGTTTTTCATGGCTATTAGGAAATAAGTGATTATATTTTTCAAAGTATTCAGTTATTTTTGAAATAGTATCTGAATCTAATGTTGAAATGACATTGGGATTCTGTAAACATTCTTTTGCATAGGTCAAAGCAAAGTTATCTGTTAATTCATTAATAATAGTAAGATTTTTTTCAAAAAAACCGCTTTTAACAAATTCATGTTTTGTTATATTTGAAAGAACCGTGCCGACTTCAAACATTATTGTACTTATATCATGAGGTAAATCACTGAGTAAAAGTTCTCGTACTGATATGCCAGGCATAAATTCTGTGATGGCAAACTGATAGTCATTCATTTTGCCAATATAATATGTTTGGGGCACGGGTACGGTTTTTTTTAAAAGCGTGCTAAGATTTTTTTCTCGATAGGCTGCGTCTTTATCACGTAAATATACACGCAAGATGAGTGGATTTTTTTCACCTTCAATCAGAGTTGTATAGTTAAGATTGGCACATCCACCAGAAATTAATTCACAAGAAATAAGTTTTTTCTCTGGATACGCAAGGTCGATCATTTTCTCGACTATATTTTGAGGCAATGCTTGTGTAACACTGTTTTTTTCCCAATCGGCTTTAAACATTTCAACCCTTTTTTGTTAATAGCCAAAAACTTGTACAAATCCGCAATTGAATTGCAGATTAGTACAGATTAAGTTAAATAGTAAACTTTTTTATCTGGCAAGAAGCCTCCCACCTGGGCATCCCATAGGGTTTTATATAAGCCGTTCTTATTCACTAATTCATTATGGGTTCCATCTTCGATAATTTGGCCTTCATCAAAAACAATAATCCTGTCCATATGAAGCAATGTCGATAATCGGTGTGCAATGACGATTGTCGTTTTATTTTGCATTAATTCCCATAAGCTTTCTTGAATATCACTTTCAGTGACAGAATCAAGTTGGGAAGTGGCTTCATCTAAAATTAGGATAGGGGCATTTTTTAAAATGGCTCTCGCAATGGCGATACGTTGACGTTGGCCACCTGAAAGTTTTACACCGCGTTCACCTACAAGAGCGTTATAACTTTGAGGTAATTTTTTGATAAAGTCGTCGGCATGCGCTTTTTTGGCAGCGGTGATGACTTCTTCATCGGTTGCATTGATTCTGCCATAGCGGATATTCTCCATAAGGCTTCTGTGAAATAGTGAGGGATCTTGAGGGATCATGGCGATATTGTTACGTAAGCTATCTTGGGTAACATCACAAATATTTTGATGGTCAATTAAAATACGCCCTGAATTGACATCATAGAGCCTCAGAATAAGATTGACGAAAGTGGACTTTCCGCCTCCAGAATAGCCTACAAGACCGACTTTTTGGCCTGCTTCAATGGTAATAGACTTGTTTTGAAAAAGAGCTTCGGTGCCTGCATAATGAAACTGAACATTTTCGAAAGTAATTTGGCCGTTATCGCATTTTAGAGGCAGGGCATTGGGTCTGTCTTTAATTTCTAGCGGTATCATGAATGAGAGCAGGCTTTGTTTACACCTGCCAACTGCTTTATTGAATTCATCCACTTCCGACATAGTGAACCACATCATGTGGCCTGTTTCCATAGATAAGCCTAATATTAAAGCAAAATCCCCTACGGTCACTAAATTTTTACCATATAGAAAAACGAGGAAATAGCACGAGAAAGCCATCATGATCGCGATGAGACCGCCTTGAATAGAGTGCATGATAAGAGAATAAAAATAGGTATCTGCATAGGCTTTTTTCTGCTTGCCAAAGAAGGGCTCCATTCTTAAATTTTCGTAAGACTTTCGAGAAAAAATTCTGACATTACTATGATTCGATAAGGAATCAACTAGCTCACCAACAACTATCGATTCTGCTGAAGCCTGGGCATCAGATAATGAAACAAGCTTTTTTGACATAAAAATACTTGCACTTGCAAATAGCATAAACCACGTAATCAATATAAAAGAAAAAATGGGATGCACAAAAAAAGCTGCCACGAAAGCAGTTAATAATAATGAAGCCCCTCTTAGAAAATTAGAGGCAACGCTGCTCATAAGCTTTTCAAGGCCATCTGCTAAATTAGTGATTTGTTTTGAGATTTTTCCTGATAAATTGTCTTGATAAAACTGGGGAGATTTTCCCAGCACATAAAGCATTGATTCCCCTATAATGCTGTTAATAATCACGGGGTTAAATTTGGCTCTAATATAAGTAATCCCTCGCCAAGTAAAATTATCAAAGACGATAAAGTTCACAACAATCAGGCTCGCTGGCAATATTAGAATTGAGGTATTATCTCCTTGAATTTGTGGAAGTAGGTTGATGAGGTGCTTGATTAAAAGGCTGTTAAAAGGCCCCCAAAATCCCGCACAAATAGACAGCATAACAAATACAAATAGAGGGCGTTTATATGGTTTCAAAAAATGCCATATAAAAGCGCGAAGGGTCGACGGCAGCGAGTTGTTCATTACGGCATCCTAGAACATAATATATTTTGTTTTCATTATAATACCGTTACCACAGTAACGAATATAGCTTTGTATAAATACATAGTAAGTCAAATAGAATAGGGGCGGGGATGATTTTAAAACTGACACAAAGCAAAGCCACAATAGATGATTTAAAAGACATCATTGATTTGTTGTTAGAAGATGAATTAGGTCAAACGCGTGAAAATGCTAGTAATAACTTAGATCAAAAATATATTAATGCCTTTCATAAAATTGACACAGATCCGAACCAATATTTAATGGTGGTAAAAAATAAGAGTGAAGTTGTAGGTACTTGCCATCTTACACTTATGCCATCTTTAACTTTTATGGGTTCCACCAGAATGCAGATTGAAGCAGTGCGAGTAGCGGAAAAATACCGAGGTCAAAAAATTGGGGAATGGATGATGGCAGAAGCCATAAACTATACAAAATCAAATGGCGCATCGATTATTCAATTGACCACCAATAAAAAACGCTCTAGAGCTAAAAACTTTTATGAAAAATTAGGTTTTGAGGCTACTCATGAAGGGATGAAATTGTATTTGAGATGATAGGAAATGAACAAAATGCGATAGTGCAACAGGCTTATTTGAGAAAAGCAACTTAGGATATTCTTAAATTTGTTGCAAGTTTAGGTGAAGATACAGAAAAAATAGGATGGAGTCTGAAACAGCCTTGAATATTGTCTAAAATATGGCTAAAACAGAGTTGTCTTTAGCCCAAAGTGTGGTTAAAACAGCCTTGTGTTTTGTCTAAAAACAGCTTTTGAACCTGCTCATACTTTGCCGTTCCATCTTTTCCTAGTAGAAAAAAATAAGGCAGCTGCCATTGTTGTGTTTTTAGTGCCTGTTTAGATTCAGGTTGAGTCCATGAGGGATATACTCGAAAAGCGCGTTTACCGCCTTTGTTTAGTTTTGACATGATATTTTTTGATAGTAATATTTTTTGATTGAATACAAATTGGCCTTGGTGTGTGCCATCAGAGACACTTACTACAACAAAGTTTATGTTGTCAGTTATATCAAGCGGAGCAATTTCATCATCAGGTTTTGGGCGTTTCCAAAGGGTAACAAATTGCCCATTTTTTCGCGGGGTTATTTTCGCTATCCGAAAAGCAATGGCCTGATCATTTAGCCCAAACCGACATGCGCCATATTCTTCGCTTTCAGCTTCACAGGTAGGAGACGAAGTGATTTTCAAGCCTGCCGGCTTATATATAGTTGAAATCGCTAAGTCTAAAGCCTTAGGAATAAGGTTAATCAGGCTATTTGTCATTTAGAATCAGGCTCCCCACTTAAAAGTTAACTTAATAACCAATGTTTTGTGAAATCTTATTTAAGCATAAATATGGTATGATTTTACCAAATTTTTTATATTTATACCTGAGAAATAAGATGAATATTCAGTTTGAAAAAGCGACCGCAAAGCATATTGATATTATATTTGGCTGGTTGGCAGAACCCTTTGTTCAGAAATTTTGGGACAATACTCAGGGTCACAAAGATGATATTTTGAATTTTGTGCAGGGTCGAAAAGTACCGTCGATTTACGCCGGAGGTAAATACGTTTATTGGATAGCAAGAGTAGATGACCATCCTTTTGCTATGTTGATGACCATTCAAGAAACAGTTGAAGATCATGGGCCTCCTATTAAATTAAATTATCTTTCGAAAACCGGTCATACTTATGGTATTGATTATATGATTGGGAATAAAAATTATGTTGGAAAAGGCTATGGAGCTAAAACACTATCAGAATTTCTTAATTTTTTCAGAAGAGAATTCGATGCTAAAGCAGATACCTATATAATTGACCCCGCAAGTGATAATCCTCGGGCTAAGCATGTATATATGAAAGCGGGTTTTGAGCACGTGTGTGATTTTATCATGTCAGGTGATGTTTCAGGGCAAGGAAAGCTGCATCATTTGTTAATTAGAAGATCTGAAAGAGCAAAAGAATGAAGCCTATTTTAATTCCCGCAACGCTTGCTGACTACCCAACTATTCAAAATATGGCAAGATTTTACGTATACGATAGAACAGCCTATATGGGTTGGGAATGTCCGGAAAACGGATTGTTCGAATGCATAGACTTTAAGCATTATTTTGAGAATCCTAATGAGAAAGCTTTTTTAGTAAGAGTTTCGAATGAAATCGCGGGTTTTGTTTTATTAGATAAAATGCACTTGCTAGGCCCTATCGATTGGAACATGGGCGAATTTTTCGTTCTTGCAAAATTTCAAGGCAAAGGTATTGCGAGCGCCGTAGTAAAGCAAATATTTAAAGAGCATCCTGGGAAATGGTCAATAGCTGTAATGCCAGAAAATATAAAAGCAGTAAAATTTTGGCGCAAAATTACCTCTGATTTTTCAAAAGGAGAATACACAGAAATTTTTAAAACAGAAGAAGAGCTAAAGACTGCAGAAAATCCAGAACCTTATGCCATGACAATATTCACATTTGATTCAAAAACCTTGGATTGAAGAATGCGGATAATCGCTAAGAACAGAATTTAGGAAATTGGAAAAATATTGAATGGTTTATATGAATCAAAATCAGCTTAACAGGTTATGTGATTATTTTAATTTGGGGCATCCCCAAAAGGCACCAGAGCGCATATTCGGTGGGTTGTTGCATATTATGTGGCGCTTAAATACAGACAAAGGTTCGTATGCAATAAAGCAATTATCAAAAGATATTGCCTTATCAGACGAACTTGTGATTAAAAACTACGAGTTGAGCGAACGAGTTGCCTTTGATTTTAATGCACAAGGCGTACCCACTGTATCGGCGCTTAAAAATACAAACAAACATTTATTTATCATAGAAGGGGTCGGCTTTTTGGTGTATCCATGGGTGCATTCAACAGTTTTAGACCAACATGCTATTTCAGAGCAGCATGCTTTAAAAATCGCTGCGATATTAGCCAAAATGCATTGTCTTAATTTAGATGAACCTGAGATTACAGAGCCTAAAATTTCTGTTTACACTAATGAAAAATTAATTAAAATAATCAAAAAAGCGCACCGTTTTGATTGTCCTTTTGCAGTTGATTTGAAAAAGAACCAAGAAAATATCCTGGCGGCAAATGAAGCATATCAACTTGTTATACCTCTTCAAAACATAGAAGCGATTGTCACACATGGTGATTTGGATCAAAAAAATGTATTGTGGGATAAAGATAATAACCCAGTTTTGATTGATTGGGAGTCCGCATGTAAGGTTAATCCAACCTACGATTTTATTAATACCGCTTTCTATTGGAGTGGGATTACCACTGATTTTAATCAAGCCTTGTTCTTGAAGATGATAGAAACGTATAAAAAAGCTGGTGGGGTTATTAATATAGATCATGCCTTAATTGCTTGCTACGGGCCCTATAGTTGGATTGATTGGCTCGTTTTTAACATTGAGCGTGCTTGTGTTAGCCGTAAATCTGAAAATCAAAGAATAGGCATTCAGGAAGTGAATCAAACCTTAGCGGGAATTCTTCGTTTACAAACATTGGTACCGCAATTGATTAAAATGGTTTCAGAGATAAAATGATGAACATAAGATTATTACAAGCGCAAGATGTGGGTATATGGACGACACTGAGATTAGAGGCTTTACAAGATTCGCCTGAATCTTTTGGTTCTTCTTATGAAGAAGAAATTATTCGCTCAGAAGGGGATTGGAAAACAGGTATGGAGAATAGTGATATTTTTGGAGCCTTCTTAGATAATGAACTTGTTGCTTGCGCTGGTTTTTTTAGCTTAAGTTTTCTTAAAACAAAACATCGTGGTGTTCTTTGGGGAATGTATACTAAACCAGTTTCCAGAGGAAAAGGCATAGCAAGTAGCCTAATAGAAACTGTTATAGCTCATGCTAAATCACGCGTGATACAATTGCATTTAACATGCGTGACAAGCAATCTGGGTGCAATGAAGTTATATGAAAAACAGGGCTTTAAAATTTATGGCACTGAACCCAGAGCACTCAAAATTGGCAATAATTTTTTTGATGAACATTTGATGATGTTAGATTTAACCCAGCCTACGCATAAAGCTTCGGCGGGCTTCGCAAGGTAATTAAGATAATGAAAAAACTAGACACATATTTAAGCCTTTGTTCTGAGGTTTACGATTTAAGCAAACCGACGCCCCCTGAAAATGAATATGCTTTTTATCGCGGTTATGTAGAAAATGCTAAAGGACCTGTTTTAGAGCCAATGTGTGGCACGGGCCGTTTTTTACTCCCTTTGATTGAAGAAGGCTTCGATGTACAAGGCTTTGATGCAAGTGAGCATATGCTTAACACATTGGATTCTAAGGTCAAAGCTAAAAAGCTTAACCCAACAGTATGGAAAGGTTTTGTAGAAGAATTAAAACGTCCAGAAAAATATAATCTAATTTTTATTCCTGCGGGTTCATTTTGTTTGATTATTGAACCAGATGCAATAAAATTGGCGCTTAAAACATTTTATGATCATTTAAGTAATGATGGTGTATTATTGTTTGAAGGGGAAACAATTAAATCTGTGCCACAACTTGGCGTGTGGCGAGGTTCTATTTGGAATAAATCAGATGGCAATAAAATTATTTTAAGCACATTGGCCTCTTACAAGAATAATGTTTGTAATACTCTTTGTAAATATGAGCTTGCTGACAATAACAGTATTTTACATACTGAAATTGAAGAAATAAAAGTGCGAATTTACGCGCCTAATGAACTAATCGAAATTTTAAAAAGCTGTGGTTTTAAACATATTCGTCTGATAAAAGCATTTGATAGCGACGCTATGCCAGATGAAAATGACGAAAGTATTGTATATGAATGTAGAAAATAAAATGCGAGATAAACTTTTTGCTGCCATAAAGCATATTTTGCCCAATTTTACAGATATGCACGGTGAAATAGCCGTTTCTCATGGCGATGATATTATATATCATGGTAGTTTTTCGTATGCGGATGCGCCTTCGCGAGTAAGTAAAAATGCTCAATATTTAATTGGCTCTGTAACAAAGCAATTTACGGCAGTAGCACTTCTAAAATCGTTTTATGATAGACAAATTGCATTAGATGCCAAGAATGATGTTGAAACATTAAATAGGGTGGTGAAAAATGATTTGACAAAGCCTGTTTCATTTTTTTTACCGAAGGATCATCAGGTTTGGAATGGTAGTATGCCTAATTGGGCAAATTTCGTCACCATACATCATCTGTTGACCCATACCTCAGGAATTAAGAAGAAAAAAAGTGAAATTGATTTTGATGAAAATTTAGAATGCACACCTGGTCAACAGTTTTTATATTCAAATCCAAATTATTTTTTGATTGGTAAAGTTATATCAGAAATTACCAACACCTCTTTGGATAAATATTTTAAAAATGTTTTATTTGATCCAGCTGGTATGCAGAAAACTTATTTCCCTCTTAGCGGAACACCTAAACAGTTGAAGCAAGATAAAAAATTTGAAAATTTAGCTTTGGGTTTTGAATACAACCTTGTTCCTGTTGAAGTTACATTTTCTTCAGCAGAAGACAAAATAAATTTTGATGAACTCAGTGTTGCGGGAGGGATAGTTTCAACAGCGGAAGACTGTGTGAGATGGAATCATGCTTTATTTCAAGGCAAAATTATTCCTATGCATTTTGTTGAATTGATGCTAGTTAAGTATATTCCTGCCATCCCCATTCCGACATATTATGGACTGGATCAAGTATGGTATGGCTATGGCATAGAAGTTTATAATGAAGAACAAAAAATATGCTATCAACACTCCGGTGGTTGTCCTGGTTATCAGTCACGGCTTATGTATCTTCCAAATTCTAATATGACTATTGTCCATTTGTCGAATAGCCAAAAGGATCTGACAAATTATAAGGAAGAAATAAATAAGATAAAAGATAAATATCATTGTGATGAATTAAAAGCCGAATCAATGTTTGATGAGCAGTTTCCTCATTACAAAATACGTCTTCAAGGCAGAATGAATATTTTTAACTATGCAAACAAGTTAAGAGCGCTATTTTTATGAATATTCTGAAAGTATTTCATTCACAACGCGCCAGTCGATCTCTTTTTTCCCAGGAAACGCCCAACATAAGGCTTTCCATAATGCCCAACCACAGCCGCGTGCCCACGTATCATTATCAAGTTTTATTGCATTACGAAAAGCCTCTCGACTTTCTCCTTTGAATAAGGTCCAGGTAATGGCTAAATCACACGCGGGGTCGCCAATGGCTAATTGTCCGAAATCGATAACAGCACTTAATTGACCATTGCTTACGAGCAGGTTACCAAGGGCAATATCTCCATGAATCCAGACAGGAGAACGTTGCCAAGTGGAAGAAAGGGCTAATTCCCAAATTGCCGTTATAGCTTCAACTTTGATATTATCTTTTAGATTTGCTATCGCTTCTCTGGTTTCTGCATCATAAACGCTCAAATTTCCACCTCGGTGGAAATTATTTGGTCCTGCGATAGGCCCGCCGGTCGCATCGCACTGCTGTAGCGTATTTAAGAATTCTCCTAGCGTAGTGCCAAATTGACTTAGATCAGTAATGCGATCGATTGAAGCAGTTTGACCTTCTAGCCATTTATAAATAGACCAATGCCAGGGATATTCTTCGGTTGGTTTGCCCATGGCTAATGGGACAGGGATCTGAAGTGGCAAGTGCGGTGCCAATTTTGGAAGCCATTGGTGTTCTATTTTAACTTGCTCTGCATAGTCTGCCTTACTCGGGAGCCGGACTGACATATCTTCACCCAAATGGAAAGTTCGGTTATCCCACCCACTGGTTTCAACGAATTTAATGGGGAGATTAGCCCATTCTGGAAACTGGGTTGTGATGAGATGCTGCACCAGCGCAGTATCTATTTTAGGGGTGAATTTTTCTATCGGCATATATAATTATATCAAGGATGTTTTATTGTTAGCAACATCGATTCCAACGTTAAACCAGGCCCAAATGCACAACTCAATATTTTTTTATGATGGTCATTTTTTTTCACTTGTTCCCATATTTTTTTTAACACAAATATAACTGTCGCAGAAGACATGTTGCCATATTGGCGCAAGGTCTCATATGAAAATCGATTATCTTCAGTCGTAATATTTAAAGCCGTTTCACAGGCCTCGAGAATTTTTTTCCCTCCAGGGTGAATGGCATAATAATCAACATTATTTAATTCTAGAGTTTTTTGTAAAAGCAATTTTTGTGTAAATGCGGCAATGCCATTTTCAATTAGTTCTGGAACATAAGATGATAACCTAATATCAAAGCCTTGATCACCAATTTCCCAAGTCATTTCTTTTTCGCTTTTGGGCATAAGGTCACAATAAAAATGGTTAAGTTGAAACCCTAGGGTATCTGATTGAGATTCTATTAATAATGCCCCTGCACCATCTGAAAAAATCGTACTGGCAATGATGTTGTCTTGTGTAAAGTTATTCTGGAAATGCAATGTGCACATTTCAACACTGATGATCAGTACTTTTGCGTTGGCATCTGCTTTGCAAATATGGGTTGCCATTTTGAGCGCATTAAACACCCCATAGCAACCCATAAAGTTAATACAAGTTCGTTGAATTGAAGAAGACAACTTTAACTTTTGAGCGATCTCAATATCAAGCCCAGGCGCGTACATGCCCGTACAACTCACGGTAATGAGGTGTGTGATATGTTGAAGATCAAAATTAGGAGACAATATTAAACATTGTTCAATGGCAGATAAAGCAAGATTTAGCGCATTTTCTTTATAAATCTGCATACGGGTTTGTGTGCTTGGAAAGTGATCATTAATTTTTATAAAATCTTCTAAAACACTATAACGATGATCAATGCCAGAATCACGATAGAAACTTTTTAATATGCGTTTTTCTAGTTTCGATAAATTTAAGCGATCAGAAATGAGTTCATAAACTTTAGATTGAGGTTGAGAAAATGCAGGGGTAGCCGTTCCTATTGCACTGATACAAACATCCATGAATACTTCCTTGCTATTTTTATTGTTTTGACTATTTCAAAGAATACAGGAATATTAACAGTTAGTAAAATCAGTGAGTGATGTTATTTTCTAGTGGGAATGGTTAATCCGATACAAAACATGTTTTGACAAAGGATGATCTAGAGGCAATTTTGGGTGTGCAAAATCGCCTTTCAAATCCCGAGTCATACCAATCTTTTCCATCACTTTGATAGAAGCCAAATTAGCTGGCACAGTGAATGATACAATTTCATGAAAAAACCCGAGTATATGGAAACCATAATCAATACACGCTTTGGCTCCTTCGGTAGCATACCCTTTATTCCAGTGTTCCGATGCAATGCGCCATGCTATTTCTATGTTAGGGGAAAAATGAGATTCTATCTCTACATTTTTCAAACCTAAGTACCCAATTAGAACACCCGTATTTTTTAATGTTAATGCCATAGGGCCAAATCCATGTTGATTATAATGCAAGACCATTTTCTTAATAAATTCTTCAGATTCTTGATTGGTTAAGACACTAGGCATGTATTTCATCACATTGGGATCTTTGTTAATGAGAGCAAAAGGTTCTATGTCTTCTATTTGCCAAGTTCTTAAAATGAGTCTTTCTGTTTCAATAATGGTTGTCATAATCTTGATGTCGTTCTATAAAATGGGATGCTTTATTGGGGTTGAATTGAGAAATGGAAAGATAAATATTGGTTATATTAGGCTATATTTGTGGTTAATAATCAACCCCGGTGTGGCTGAAAATCGACCACGACGTGGTTAATTTTCCTAATAAGATTAATTGCACGTTTTAAGTTCAGGCTGTTATTTTATACAAGAAATTGGTTTGATAGAGGATAATTTTGCTCTAAACTCTACAGTAGGTTACACTTAGTGTAACTTACTGTAGAGTTATAAGCTTATGCAACCGATTAAATACTTGGCTAATTGGCTGGATAATAATGCTAATAGTGAGCATTATTTGTTTTTATTACAAGATCTGAGAGCGCTATTTCCTAACTTGACTAATTTGGCTTTTAAAACCTTAATGAGCCGAACTGTAAGTCTTGGGTATTTAACGAGGGTATGTCGAGGCCTGTATATTTTTAAACGCGCAGTTCCGCCAAGCGGATTGGTATTATTTCATGCGGCAGCACATTTAAGAGCCAATGAGTTTAATTATATTAGTCTTGAGACGGTTTTAAGTGATGCTGGTGTTATTTCTCAAATTCCGATGAATTGGATTTCGATTATGTCATCTGGGCGAAGTAATATAGTTTCGTGTGGAGAATTTGGCACAATAGAATTTATTCATACAACTCAAAAGCCGGATCAGATTATTCGGCATTTGTTTTATGATTCAAATTGTAGATTATGGCGTGCTTCAGTACCTCAAGCATTAAGGGATATGAAAGTGACACATCGAAATACTGATTTAATCGATTGGGATATTGCAAATGAATTTATTTGATCAACTCGTTTCAGAGGCACTAAAGAACCAACCTAATTTGTCAACTTTAAGAATAGTTGTTGAAAAAGAATTATTGCATCATGACATATTAAGAGTATTAAGTCATAACAATTTATTATCAAACCTTACTTTTATAGGCGGCACATGCTTACGAAGTTGTTATGGCGGTATTCGATTAAGTGAAGATCTGGATTTTACAGGAGGCAGTAATTTTACGCGCGATAGTTTATCCGTAATGGGCCAAGTTTTAATTGAAAGTCTAAATGATAAATATGGACTTTCAGTAAAGGTAAGCGAACCAATAAAAGAAAAAAAAAATGTTGATACGTGGAAAATTAAAATAGAAACTAGACCTCAACATAGGCATTTGCCTGCGCAACGTATTAATATAGATATTTGTGCAGTACCCTCGTACGAAAAACGTCCCATGTTGTTATTAAACCCCTATAGTGTTGATATGGGTACCACAGGACTAATTATACAAGCACAAAGTCGTGAAGAAATTTATGCAGACAAATTGGTTGCTTTTGCACTCCGACCAAATCGTGTAAAACATCGTGATTTATGGGATATGGCGTGGCTTCATCAACAAGGATTAAAACCTAAATTTGAATTAATACCTCATAAGTTGCAAGATAGAAATTATACCCTGGAGTATTTTTTAAGCACATTTAATGACCGAAAAAAGTCATTAATAGATAATAAAGAAAACGCTTCAGAATTCAAAAAAGAAATGCGTCGTTTTTTGTCCGTAGAACAAGTTAATCAAATCATAGAAAAAGACGATTTGTGGGGCTTTATCACTTATTTGATAGAAGATTTAGATAATCAGCTTCGTAAAAGCTTGTTAGTCTAGGGCAAATTTACTAGGATGAAACAGGGTTTAATTCATTTTGAACTCTACACTAGGTTACACTTAGTGTAACTTAATGTAGAGTGATTTCGCATACATTGCTCAAAAGTAAGTTTTAAAGCTTAATTTTTTATATCAGGAGAATCTTAGTATGAATCAACCAAAACGCATTTTTATTGTCGGGCACTCCGGTGCTGGTAAAGGTTTTCTTGCGCAAGCATTGGCAGAAAATTTAGGGTGGCAATATATTGATGCCGATTTTGGATTGGCGCCTAGTATTGGGCGAAGTGCGGTTGAAATATTAGGTAAACAGGGCGAAGAATCTTTTAATCAATGTTTAACCGATATTTTAAAAAATCTTATGAGTAAAGAAAATATTGTCGTTTCAACAGATGACAGTATTGTTTGTACAGCGAAAAGTCGGCAATTACTGACATCAGAATTTACGGTTTATTTAAAAGTAAGCACAGCTGTGCAAATTGAACGAATTTCATATAATCGCCCCTTGTTGACCGTCACGAATTATGAAACATTTTTAAATAAACTTCGTCAGGAGCGCGATGCTTTTTATGATGAAGTATCAAGTTATTCATTGAGTTCAGACAAAGGCAGCATCGAAGAACATGTATCTAGTGTCTTGAAGGCAATGAAAAAATAAAAATAGTTGAGCTAACATTTTGCGTAAAAAATCAAAACCAAAAAGTGAATTGCTTGGCTTAATGAATGTGGGCCAAGCAACGCTTAAAGATTTGCATATGTTAGGCATAGAAAAAATTGAACAGCTAAAAGCAGAAACCCCAGATTATCTTTATCAAAAACTTCAAAAGATAACCAAAACAAAACAGGATCCCTGTGTATGGGATGTTTTTGCGGCAATCATTCATGAAGCTAAAACGGGAGAAAAATTACCGTGGTGGCACTGGAGTAAAATCAGAAAAAAAACAAAACACGCTTGACATCTTGTTTTAGTTCGATATTATTATCAAATGATTTAATTCACCAGGGGTGCTGAAATTGTTCATTGTGAGCAATTTTGGCTGAGAAATACCCTTTAAACCTGCACTGGTTAATGCCTGCGGAGGGAGCGTGAAGCGAATAACTCTTTTTCTATTTATAAGAAATAAGGTTATTATTTGCTTTGATGTTTTCCTCTCTCATTAAATTTGAGGAAAATATCTTGAAAAAGCATTTTAGTAAACCCTATTTTTTGGTCATGCTGGGGTCAGGGATCGAGTACTACGATATTGCCCTATACGGTTATCTTGCGCCTGTTTTAATTAAAGTATTTTTACCCCATTTAAGCAAATCAACTGCTTATTTTTTTTACTTCTCCTTTGAACTGTTTGCCGCATTATTTCAATATTTCGGCGCTAAATATTATGGTCAAAAAGCCGATTTATACGGTAGAAAAAATGTCATTTGTCAGGCAATGATGGGTACCTCAGTCGTGACAGGCGCAATATGTTTTTTACCGACTTATGAGCAAATAGGTATCATTGCAACACTATTATTTTGCTTCGCTAGAATGATGCAAGGGTTCTTTTTAGGGGGAGAATATAATGGGGGGGCAATTTATTGTTTAGAAAACGAATCTAACAAAAATAAACATGGATTTATAAGCGGCCTATATTGTTCTTTTACCGTTCTGGGCATTATTACTGCCAGCATAGTGGCGACTGGTGTTAACTTTTTAGGTCATGAGTATTTTAGAATGGCTTATGGCATAAGTTTTTTATTTGTTATTATCGTCTATTATATTCGAAAAAAATTAAAAAACGATATGCCTGTTCTCAACAAGAAAATGATCACGCCTGTGGCATATCCGCATATTAAATTAGCTATGATAGCGATTGCCGCTTTATTTTTTGGAATAATTTATGGTTTTCCTACTAAAATATTTAATGTTTTGCTGCCGATGACACTTAATATTGATGTAACAAATTTGATGATCATAAACAGCCTTTTTTTATTTCTATATATGCTGTGTTTAATGCTGTTTGGATGTATTTCCGATATTTATGGTGCAAATAAAGTTATGTATACAGCATCAGGTATCACTATGTTGATAGGATATCCTTTATGTGCTTTTATTGAAACAGGCGCTCTTTTTAATATTCTTCTTATAAAAACTATTTTTACTTTGCTGGCAGCCGCTTTTGTGGCCCCTATACACTTATGGGCCCAAAATTTATTTCCCAGGAGTAACAGATATAGAAATATATCAAGCTCTTATACCATTGGAAAATGCTTTTCAACTCTATTGCTTGCCATAAGTTTTTTGACGTTTGAACACACGCATAACTTAAAGAGCATCGGGGTAATCTTATTAATGGTTTCATTGATGACAACTTGGATATTATATCAGTCGAGTACTTACTTAGCTCAACCAATAACACAATAACTAAATTAACTAGAGCAAAATAATGAACCCTGGCTTTCATAAGCTTATCCTAGTTACCCATAGACAAAATATTTATTTAGATAAATATTTAAAGTTTATTTATGAATGCGCGAAATCAGGTATAACGGCCGTGCAACTTCGTGAAAAAAATCTCACTTATACCGAATTGGTGGATTTTGGTAAACAGCTTCAGCAAATCTTAAACCCCTTTAATATTCCTTTAATTATTAATGACAATTTTAAATTGGCTTACGAATTAAACGCAACAGGTGTGCATTTGGGTCAATCAGATGGTGATGTACGAGAAGCACGTAAGCTTTTAGGGCCAAAAAAAATCATAGGGTTAACCATTAATTCAATAGAGGAATTATATAGAGCAAACAGCCTTCCCATAAATTATATCGGGGTTGGGGCGATATATTCTACAAACAATAAATCAAACGTTTCCGCTATATGGGGTTGTGGGGGATTAAAATATATTGCAACATTTACTTCCCATCCTATTGTTGCGATTGGGGGGATAAATGAAAATAATGTTAGCAACGTAATTAAGGCAGGTGCTAATGGTATCGCGGCGATCGGGGCATTTCACTTTGCAGATAATCCCCAAAAAACTACGCAATATTTATGCAACGTCATCGAAAAAGAGAATATTAATAAAATTTTTAGAGGTGCACTATATGTTAAATGAAAATGAAGTTATTGAAAATTTAAAGTTAAGTTTTCCAGATTATATAGGAGACGATGCGGCGGTTATTCCTCAACAGGGGGAGATGAATTATGTTATCAGTAAAGATGTATTGACTGAAGACATACATTTTCGCCCCTCATATGTTGACCCTGCTAGTCTGGCTCAGAAAGCTTTGCATGTTAATCTAAGCGATATCGCTGCAATGGGGGCTAAACCCCAGTTTGTTTTGCTCGGTATTTCTATACCCAATTTACATGAAAAATATGCCAGTGACTTTCTTTCTCATTTTTCAAAAGCCTGTTTAGATGCATCGGTAGTGCTAATAGGGGGAGATACGACCAAATCACCAGATAAATTCTTTATGAGTGTTACGGCTATTGGTACAGTAAAAAAGAAATATATAAAATATAGAAGCACAGCAAAGCCTGGAGATTTAATATGCACAATAGGCAATTTAGGGGATGCACATTTAGGACTATTAGCATTTGAAAAATCATTAAGTAATTTTGAAAAATACAAAAATAGCTATTTACGCCCTAGCGCAAAGATAAACGAAGGTCAATGGCTAGGTGAACAATCTGCTATTACCTCTATGATGGATATATCAGATGGTTTATATATCGATTTAAAGCGGCTTTGTTTAGCGTCAACTGTTCAAAGTAATATCGTTTTAGAGAATTTGACACCTACAGAAGAATTTAAAGCGGCTTGTGGTTCTATAGGCGTTGATTTTCGAGAAGTCATGCTCACTGGGGGAGAAGATTATGGGCTGTTATTTACAGTGAAACCTGAGAGCTATGCGATGTTGGCTGATAAATTTAATCAGAAATTTGGTTATGAAATTAGGCAGGTTGGTAAATTATTAAATGGCACGGGGATTAGTTTTACAGAAAAGGGCAATGAAATTAATTTAAAGCTTAAGGCATTTTCACATTTTGGAGAGCTTTAATGAGATATAAATGCTTATCTATCGCTGGATTTGATGGGTCGGGTGGTGCGGGCATTCAAGCTGATCTCAAAACATTTTCAGCACTAGGGTGTTATGGTATGACGGTGCTTACGGCACTCCCAGTACAAAATACGTGCGGGGTAAGAGGTTGTTTTGATATTCCTGTTAATATTATTGAAGCACAATTAGAGGCTATATTTGAAGATATTATGCCAGACAGCATTAAAGTCGGCATGTTATTTTCAAAGGAAATTATAGAAACTGTTGCTGATTTTTTAAAAAAATATGCGATAAATATCCCGATAGTACTTGATCCTGTGATGATGGCTAAAAGTGGTGATGTTTTGTTATTGCCAGATGCGATACAAACATTAAAAAGTAAGCTGATCCCTCTAGCGAGCATTATCACTCCTAATATTCCTGAAGCACAAGCCTTAATTCAAAATGTCGTTGAATTAGAGTCTTTGGCTAATAAACTTCTTGATCTTGGTCCTCAAGTGGTATTATTAAAAGGGGGGCATTTACAAGGAAGTGAGTCAAAAGATTTATTTTTAACAACTGAATTTCAAGAGTGGTTAATATTGCCTCGCATCCAATCAAATAATACACATGGCACGGGGTGTACGCTATCGGCAGCTATTTGTGCTTTTTTAGCGAAAGGATTTAATCTACTAGATGCTTGTAAACATGCAAAAAATTATTTGTACCATGCGATGTTAGCCTCAAAAGATAATTCGGTTGGGTTAGGTCATGGCCCTGTTCATCATTTTTATGATATTTGGTGAAATGATCGATGAAACTATCAAAACTGGCGTGGATAAACTCTGAAGAAATAATTCACCGTATTCAAAATCACCCTTTTAATCAAGATTTGATGAATGGAACACTTACGCGAGATAAATTTATTTATTACATTGAGCAAGATGTTGTTTATTTAAATGATTTTGCACGCTGCTTAGCATTATTAGCTTCAAAAGCACCGCTAAAAAATGTTAGAAAGTTTTTGAAATATGCAGATGATGTTTTTCATAATGAACAAGAAGTTGTTCATCAATTTTACCATAAAAAATTTAAGACTCCCGTGACGGGGAAAATCACGCAAGCCACTTTAAGTTATACAGCATTTTTATTTAAACATTGTACGAACGATTCTTTTGAAATAGGATTAGCAGCCATTTTGCCTTGTTTCTGGGTGTATCAAAAGATTGGTGTATATATCGCTAAACATTCTGTTAAAAATAATGGGTATGCAAGATGGATTGAAACTTATTCTAGTGATGATTTTAAGGAGACTGTGAATGAAGTGATAGCGCTTTTTGATGATTTAGCCGAGAAAACATCAGAAGGGGTAAAACAAAAAATGCTAACGGTTTTTCATACGGGCGTTTGCTTAGAATGGCATTTTTGGAATGATGCCTATAATCAAGTGAGTTTCGATACAATCTAAAAATAGGAGGAATAATGTATATCCTCAAATAGAAAATTTGGATAAAGACAGCTATATTAAAGATAAAAGGTGAATTTATCAAAAAAAGCATATTGACACCTAGGCATATTACGCGGTAGAGTAAAAAGTCTCAATAATTAGTTTTTCAACTTATATTTGTGAGCAATTGATAATGTATTTTGGTTACCCTTGTTACATTCAATATCCTCTTTTAAGTGGCCTCCTCCTCCGCTAGGGCGGAGCACATTCTTTTTTTACAACAATCCATTTTTATACATAGTTCAAAAATTAAATTTTGGGGAGTGTTATGTCTACATCTCGAAGCATGGCGTGGTGTGTGTGGTTAATTGCGGCCATTTTTTACGCTTATCAATATATTTTAAGGGTAATGCCAAATATTATGTTGAGCGATATTATGTCGCAATTCAGCATAAATGCCGCACTATTTGGTCAATTTTCAGGCGCCTATTATATAGGCTATTGTTTAATGCACTTGCCAATAGGCATTATGCTAGATAGATTTGGCCCAAGAAAAGTGATGAGTGGTTGTATTTTGCTTACCGTCATCGGGTTGTTGCCTATTATATTTGCTGAACATTGGGTTTACCCTGTCATGGGTAGAGTATTAATAGGCATTGGTTCTTCAGCGGCAATTTTAAGTACTTTTAAGATCATTCGCATGATGTTCGATGAGAAACATTTTTCAAGAATGTTAAGTTTTTCCGTTACGATTGGGTTGATTGGGGCGATATATGGTGGCGTGCCAGTCAGTTATATGTGTGAATCGTACGGTCACAAAGTAGTGGTTGAAATTTTTGCTTTACTGGGATTAAGCTTTGCTTGTTTGACCTATTTTATTGTTCCAGAAATCGACTCCAAGTCAAATACCACGGTAATGTCTGATCTAAAAACGGTATTTACTAATCGTAAAGTGATGTTAATTTGTTGCTTAGCAGGATTAATGGTTGGGCCAATGGAAGGGTTTGCCGATGCGTGGGGTTCTGAGTACTTAAAACAAGTTTATAGCTTGGATACCAACAAAGCGAATTATTTGACCTCGATGATTTATATAGGGATGTGTTTCGCACCCGTTTTGAGTCGAATTGCAGAAAAAACAGGGTATTACTTTGGTACAATATTTGGTGCAGGAATAGTTATGTTGAGCGCTTTTGTATTGCTGGTTGCTGGGCAGCTGAATGTCAGCACTATAACCATAGGGTTATTTATTGTAGGGATATGTTGTGCTTACCAGATATTAGCGATTTATAAAGCATCGACGTATGTGTCTGAAAATGTCGCGGGGTTGACAACAGCGGTAGCCAATATGATTATTATGAGTTTTGGATATTTGTTTCATAGTATGATTGGATTAATCATAAAGTTATTTAGCAATTCTCCAGAAGCAACAGCTTATTCTTATGGCATTAGTATTATTCCGATTACTTTGAGTATTGGGGCCGTAGGGTTTTTAATGATTGCTTATGCTGAACGTGAAACAAAAAAAGTTAATAAAATGATTTCAGTAAATTAAAGAGAAAAAAATGGATAATATACTCGCAAAAAGTGCCCAAAGCGTACAAAATGCATTGGCGAAAAAGGGATTAGAATGCAAAGTGGTAGAGTTGTCAGCGAGCGCAAGAACGGCACAAGATGCAGCCACCGCACTGGGATGTGAGGTGGCACAAATTGTAAAATCGTTAATCTTTAAAACAAAAGACACTCATCAGCCTGTATTGGTGCTCGCATCTGGTCCTAATCGGGTAAATGAAAAAGTCATAGAATCACAGGTGGGTGAAAAAATCATTAAAGCTGATGCTGATTTTACTCGCGAAGTGACAGGGTTTGCCATAGGCGGGATTCCGCCGATTGGGCATAAACAACAAATTGAATTTATCTATATTGATGAAGATTTGCTTAACTTCGAAAGTGTATGGGCAGCAGCGGGGACACCTAATGCTGTTTTTAATTTTCAGGCAAAAGCCTTAATTGAAATGACTTCAGGAAAAGTGATTTCAATAAAATAGGAGAAGACAAATGACTTTTGAAAATAAATTAGTGGCCATCGTAAATAAAGATATTGATTTGGGCGTTGCCATGAATGCAATTGCGCATGCTTCTCTGGCGATAGGCGCGATTTTAGGTAAAGATAATTTATTTCTTCAAGAATATAAAGATGCCAGTGGGAATAATTGGTCGATTTCAGGCATGCCCTATATTATTTTGCGTGGAAAATCGGGTGAAATTCGTAAAGCAATTATGGCCGCTAAAGAAGAAAATATTACACAAGTTGCTTTTACTGAAACCATGACAGGTGAAACGTATGCCGAGCAAATAATTAAAACGGCCCAAGTGACGGAAGAAAATCACAAATATTTTGGTGCTGTTTTATATGGCCCCTGGAAAACCATTAGCGAAATTACCCGAAAGTTTTCTTTATATAAGTAAATGTTTAAATTCTACCAATAGGCACATATTTGCATGTAAATTTAAAAGGTTTTTCAATATTGCTAGGTATTAAATGTACATGAATGTTTTGATCTAATAAAATCTCATTAACATTGATGATCTTTTCTGCTTCAAATAAATAATCCCGATGAGGAACTTCCCAATTTTGAACTTGCTTTACGGCTTTCAGTTTTGCTTCAGCATCATTTTCGGCAACAACAAAAATATTTTTATGCAATTCAGTAAATTGCTTGCTGTCATAGCCCCCTAAATTGACAAAATATAATTTATTTTGATTATTAAGGGTAGGGGTATTGTTGAGCTGAATGTCATGGCCATCGGCATAGTTTAATTTACCCCAGGCATCTAGATGCAGGCTTTCGGGCGTGCCCCACCAGGATTTTTTAAGTGCTTCATAGGTATCTTCTATGGTATTGGCGACAATTAACCGCATATCATGCAATTCTATTAAAGACTTTTCGTGTGAGCCACCAATGTAAATGACAAATAAGTTATTCATAGGATATCTCGTGAAAATGTAAAAGTGGATAGATTTGTGACAAATGTTAACCGAAGAGAAAGATTAATTCACCATATATGTTAAATAACTAATATTTAAATAAGGAGGGTATCTTTTATTTTTATCGACATTCCACACGATTTGGGTAATATTTGAATTGGTTAAAGAAGATCCCTAGGAAGCCTATTTTGTGGTTGTCATTGCGAGCACAGCGAAGCAATCCATCTCAAAAACAGATATTTTTTTATTAAAACTACTATAAGGGAAATTATAATGAAAAATCAATGTTCGTTATCTAAAAAAAATTGTGTACCCTGTGAAGGCGGAACACCACCTATGACTCAAACTGATGCAAACAAATTATTATTAGAATTAAAAAATAATTGGCAAATGAATGAGGCGGGTCATTTGTATAAACAATACCCTTTTAAAAATTTTATGGGGGCCTTAGACTTTGCTAATAAAATTGCCGTTATAGCTGAGCAAGAAGGGCATCACCCCGATTTATTTGTCTCTTGGGGTACCTGTAAAGTAGAAATCTGGACGCATAAAATTAATGGCTTAACAGAAAGTGATTTTATTTTAGCATCAAAAATTGAAGACATGAGCTAAAGAGTTTTTTATGAACAAAATAACTGAATGGGCCCTATCTGCATTAGAGCATCCTGAAAAAAGTGAGATAGAAACTGTTGTAGAAACACCTTGGTCTAGTGTCATGAAAATCAAGACAAAAAAGGGAAATTTTTATCTTAAACAAACGCCACCTAGTTTATTTATAGAAGTCGATATTTTAAAGCTATGCCGAAATGGTTGTCATATCACAGATATCCCAGAACTAGTTGCCGAGAATAAAGCTTTAAATTGCTTTATCATGCGAGAGTGTGGTGATGTATCGTTACGGACATTTTTTGAGGGCAAGCTGAATGTCGATATTTTAGTTGAAGGCTTACAACTTTATAAAACGATACAAAAAGCGACGACCCAGCATATAGATGAATTTATTAAAATAGGCGTACCCGACTGGCGACTTGAACAATTTCCAAAATTGTATCAAGAATTGGTTAATAATGACTTGTTTATGAAAACACAAGAATTAGATTCAAATCAGATAAAAATCTTACAAAGTTCAGTACCAAAACTAGAAGAACACTGTCAAAAACTGAGCAGTTATGGCATACCTGATTGTTTGAATCATTCTGATTTTCATGAAAACAATATGGTCATTAGCCTTGCCACAAAAAAAGTATATCTTGTCGATCTGGGTGAAACAGCCATTAATCATCCGTTTTTTTCATTGGCAGCTTTTCTTACGGTGCCATGTAAACGCTATGATGTATCACGTGAATCTGAAACCTATCAAAAACTGCATGATACGTGTTTTGAAAAAAGCTTGTTATCGCCCTCTGATTTACAAAAAGCATTGAGCCTTACGGAAACATTATTGCCGATTTATTTAATTTTTGCTCAAATGCGATTGGTGAATGCGACTGATCCCGATGCACTTCGTGGTATTACAAGAATGAAAAATCGTATTAAAGATGCTTTTATCTGGTTCATAAATAACTTACAAGAAAAATAACAAGGCGTAAAATATGACAAATGAAGTATACAAAACAGGCATCTATCAACACTATAAAGGCGATTATTATGAAGTAATAGGTGTAGCAAGGGATACTGAAACTTTAGAAGAGACAGTGGTCTATCGCGCATTATATGGCGAGGGTCATCTTTGGGTGCGAGCCAAAGAGATGTTTTTTGAAGAAATTTTGGTAGGGCAAAATCGCATACCCAGATTTAAGTTTATTTCCAAACAAGACGCTAAATCATTTTTAGAAAATCAATCTAACGCCGTTTAACCTCAAGAGTCAATATGATAAATTCAAAATACCAAGCTATTAACTTTAAAGAAAAATTTTCCAAAATTAATGAATATTGGACACCTAAAATTTTGGCTCAATTTGATGGATATTATATCAAAGCCGCTAAAATGAAAGGAGAGTTTGTCTGGCATTCTCATGGAGATGTGGATGAACTTTTTATGGTGATTGCCGGCACCTTAACCATTTTATTCCGTGATGGAGAAGTGAAGATTTCAGCGGGAGAATCTTTTATTGTACCTAAGGGTACTGAGCATAAACCTGTAGCGCATGAAGAAGTGTGTTGCATACTCATTGAGAAGGCGGGAACCTTGAATACCGGCGATCAGGGTGGCGATAAAACAGTTTCTAACGAAGAATGGATATAATTTAAAAATAAGTTAGTTTTTATTCAAAGTCTATGTCTCTATGGATTAAATAGTAAACCAGTATACAATATTACTATATATTAAATATTCCGAGGCAAATATGTGGACAAAGACTTATAGTAAAACCTATGAAAGTATAAAACCTGAAACCATTTGGAAAATATGGACAGATGTGAACAATTGGCCTAAATGGCATGGGGATCTAGATTATTGTAAGCTAGAGGGGGAATTTAAGGTTGGTAACTTCTTTATGCTGAAACCTAAGGGAGTAAGCCCCGTTAAAATTCTCTTAACGGAAATTATCGAAGGCCACTATTTTACGGATTGCACTAAATTTTGGGGTGCTAAGATGTATGATACCCATT
Source organism: uncultured Gammaproteobacteria bacterium (assembly GCA_902826485.1). GTDB lineage: Bacteria > Pseudomonadota > Gammaproteobacteria > Berkiellales > Berkiellaceae > CADEEZ01. The sequence goes on along the minus strand of CADEEZ010000004.1, from coordinate 6,344 downwards.
CAATGGAACAAACGCCTGAAGGGTTAAAGCTCACCAATAAGATGGTTGTCACAGGCCCCCTTAAATGGGTATGGATTAAATTGGTTGCTCAACATGTTGCAGACTCTGTACCCGAGGAGACGGATGCTTTGGTTAATTTGGCACGAACTTTAGATGATTGATTTACCTTTTGGTTTTGATAAGCCTGAAGATAGCCCCGGTTTTTTGCTTTGGCAAACCACCATGGTATGGCAGCGATTAATAAAAAAGGCATTAGAGGCCCATGATATTTCACATGCGCAATTTGTGATCATGGCGACGTTATTATGGTTTGAAGCACATCATTATGATACCACTCAAATATTGATTGTGAAATGGTCCAAGCTTGATAAAATGACGGTGTCTAAATCTCTTAAAAAATTGGTCATTCAAGGATGGGTGAATCGCATAGAGCATCAAACCGATACACGTGCTAAAACGGTGTTATTAACAAAAAAAGGTAAAGCCTTGGTGCATAAATTAGTGCCTATAGTTGAAAATATAGACAACCATTTTTTTGGTAAAACTTCTCAAAATGAACAAAAAAATTTAATGCAAATCTTAAAGAAATTAACAGAAGAGTGACAAACTATGACAGAGTCTGATATCCAACGCTTTCGAAAAGCAGAAGAGTATTTTTTTAAAGGTATCGCGCTAAAAATATTAGATTTAGGGGCAAGTGGTACGGCATATATGACAGGTGTGCCCGTCGCTGATCTCAATTTTGTTTATATTGAAAAAAGTTTACCCGCATTGCAACAGGTATTAAAAAATTGTAAAGATTTTTACTTCCAACATAAACTGTCTTTTATCGTTTTAATACCAGAAGAAAGCTGTGGTTCAGAAGTTGAACGTGTATTAAAAAGCATGGGGTTTACGGGCAAAGGAAAATCAGTTGCCATGGCCTTAAAATTAGGTGCATTGAACTTCAATAGCCAGCTAGCATCAGAAGATGATCTGCAGATTAAAACCACCGATAGTAATTTAAGGGAATGGATGATTCCTTTGATAGAAGCATTTGAATCTACTTTTAATATTACCAGTGAGTATGTCAAAACCCATGAAGCAGCTTTAAAAAATAAAGTTAATTTAAGTCACTTTAGTTTATATAAAGCAAATAACCCCATTGCGTCCATGACACTTTCAATTCATGACAAGATTGCTCGAATTGATGATGTAGGGACTTTACCCGAATTTCAAGGAAGGGGGTACGCAACGCATTTAATGCAGCACGCACTACTAGAAGCCCAAAAACTTGGGGCAACAGATTGTTACTTAGAAGCATCTGAATCGGGTTTGTCTATTTATGAGCAATTGGGCTTTACCACTTTGTTTAAAAACAATATTTACGAGCATAAAACAGCTTAAACTGTAAGGCAGCGGCTAAACAAAGATATGCTTTTGTTTAGTTGATTAGGTATATAAAGTTTGATAGAGTAATTACTATTGTATAATATTATATATAATAGAGTGAATTAAGTCAGGGGAGGATTAAGGGTGTATTTAAGCGCTTTATATACCTGTCTAAGTTTCTGTTACTAGCCTATCACAGGCCATTTAGTCTTTCGTCTCAAATATTATAGATATCCAATACCGTGAGGCCCTTATGTGCGCAGAACAGAATTCTAGTCCTTCCAAAAAAAGGCCCAATATGGCTTTTCTGTATCTTTTAGCAATTTTGTTAGGCATAGCAAGCGGCTACTCAGAGATTTCAGCACTTCAGAGCGTAGGGCAATTTATTTCCGATATTTTTATCAAAATTTTCAAATGCATTAGTTTACCTATTATTGCTTTGTCTATTATTGTGACTTTGTCTCAATATAACACCAATACACAAATGAAGAGGATATGGCAAAATACTTTAAAATATACGGTCAGCACCACCGTGATTGCGGCGACCGTAGCCTTTATTTTATATTTAATCATTGCCCCTAAAAATATCTCAACTCTTGCTTTTAATACTCTGGCAGAACCTTCGGTTCAATCTAAAGGAAATTATATAGATTTTCTGTCAAATTTAGTGCCGGAAAGCATTTTTTCTCCCTTTTTAAATCATAATGTATTGGGCGCATTAACAATCAGTATTATATTAGGCTTGGCGATTCGATATATTCCTATTCCCGAATCCAAAACGGCCATTACCAATTTTTTTAGAGGTGCTCATGGCATTTTCCTTGTTATCACTGGTTGGGTAGTTAAAATCATTCCTATTGCACTATATGGTTTCATTACCACCACCGTGGTACAGTTAAAAAGCGGAGTAGACATCAGTGGATTGGGTGGATATTTGGCCGTCGTGGTTTTGGCCAATGTGATTCAAGGCTTTGTCATTTTACCTCTCTTTTTATATATGAATAAAATTCGGCCCTATAAAACGATGCATGGCATGATGCCGGCATTATCCATGGCTTTTTTCACCAAATCATCCGCTGCTACTTTACCGGTTACCATGGAAACAGCTGAGCGAAATCTAGGCGTTTCACCTACGGTGAGCCGCTTTGTGTTGCCTCTTTGTACGTCTATTAATATGAATGGTTGTGCGGCCTTTATTTTCACTACGGTGATATTTTTAATGCAAAATAACGGCATGGAAATAGGCTTAATTACGATGCTGCTTTGGATCTTGATTGCGACTATTGCGGCCATTGGGAATGCAGGTGTGCCAATGGGGTGCTTTTTCTTAAGCGCAAGCTTACTCACGAGTATGGATGTGCCTATTGCTTTACTTGGGCTTATTTTGCCATTTTATGCGGTTATCGATATGGTCGAAACGGCATTGAATGTGTGGTCTGATTCTTGTGTGGCAAAGGTTATTGATGTTCAAAATAAAGACGCGATTGCCACTCCTGCCCAATGATTGATGCAAACAGCAGTGTTGAATGGGCAAAAAAAACCTTAATTCATCTGGGATATGTCATAGAATATGAGCCAGAAATGGTTCGTAATATGCCTTGGTCTCAAGTTATCAGGTTCTATACTACGCAGGGCATCCTTTATTTAAAAACATCAGCAGCGCCATTTGCTAATGAAGCAAATTTATTAACATTTTTAGCTGATATTGGCTTAGAGGCGATTCCTAAGATCATCGCAATGAACCCAGCCAAAAACTGCTTTTTAATGAAAGAAGCAGGAAAAAATCTAAGGGCGAGTCTAAAAGACAAATATGATGTTTTTTTGCCTGCGCAAGCACTTTCTAAGTATGCCGCCATGCAAATTCAATGCATTCCGTATACAAAAGACTTGCTTAAAGTAGGCGTGAATGATTGGCGATTACATAATTTGCCTAAATTATACTTACATTTTATTCAGAATAAAGCTTTATTAGAAGAAGAGGGACTCTCAGTAGTCAAGCTTCAAAAGTGCCATGATTTTTATCCCAAATTTATTTTACTATGTGAAACGCTTTCAAATTTTGGCATTCCTGAAACATTAGAACACGGTGATTTTCAAGATAACAATATTTTGATAAAAGCCACACAAGTAACGATTCACGATTTTGGAGATGCGAGTATCACGCATCCTTTTTTTTCTTTGGCATCTTTTCTAAACAGTGCGCAGCGTCATCATGGTATTCATGAGTTCGATGAACGTTATCCCGTGCTATTTAAGGAGTATATGAAGCCTTGGGAATCTTATCTTACAGAAGAAAAATGTATTAAAGCATTTAAAATCGCTAAAAATATTGGTCGGTTTGTTTTTGCTTTAAGTTTTGCTAGGATAAAATCTTGTCCCGGCATTGAAAATTTTCCCGAGTACAAGGGGTATATTTCAGAAGCTTTAAAACAACTGATAGAAAACACAGACTAATTATTTCCTATAATAAGTGGAATAGTGACACCAAAAAATCTATTTTGGTAGGTGTCTGTCTTTTTTTACAGGATGATAAAATGGATTTTCTACCTCACTTTTTCTTTGCCGAATTTTTAACCAAGCCAATTTGGATGTGGGGAATATTTTTTAGTGTGGTGCTAGCCTTATTGATCTTTGATTTGGGCGTACTGCATAAAAATGAGCATGAAATTAGCATAAAAGAAAGCTTACTCATGACGTTATTTTATATTTGCATGGGGTTAACTTTTGGCGGCTGGGTGTGGTTTAAAATGGGCCATCAATCGGGCTTAGAATATATGACCGGTTTCATTGTAGAAAAAACGCTCGCCATGGATAATATATTTGTCATCGCCATGATCTTTTCTTTTTTTGCAATACCGAGAAAATATCAACACCGTGTGTTATTTTGGGGAATTTTAGGCGTTATTATTTTAAGAGCCATCATGATTGGGCTAGGCGCCACATTGGTTGCCCAATATGAATGGATTTTATATATATTTGCGTTATTTTTGATTTTAACCGGCATGAAGCTGCTTGTTTTAACGGAAGGGGTTCAAACTTTAATAAGCAAATCAAAAAAAACACGACCTATTATTATTACTTTTTGGTTATGTAGTTGTGCCTTAATCGCTTATGCTTCTAAAATTGGCTTAACCCATGCGGAGCAAAGCCAGAAAATCCTTTTTACAGTTTATGCATTGATTGGTTTAACGGCTTATTTAGGAGTTAGGGTAGCGCTCATTACGCATCAAGAAGAAGCGGATTTGGCTGATAACCCTGCTTTAATTTGGTTAAAAAAACATCTTCGTGTAACCGAAAAAATCCAGGGAAAGGCTTTTTTTATTCAGCAACTCAACCCTAAGAAAAATAAAAAAGTTTTGTATATTACGCCCTTATTCTTAGCATTGATTGTCATTGAAGTAGCGGATGTGATTTTTGCTGTAGACAGTGTTCCAGCCGTGTTTGCCATTACGACAGATCCCTATTTAGTTTATACCTCTAATATTTTTGCTGTATTAGGATTAAGAGCCTTATATTTTACATTATCTGCCTTATTAGACAGATTTTATTATATAAAATATGCCCTTTCAGCCGTATTAATATTTATTGGGGCTAAAATATTTATTTCCAACATAATGGGCTGGGAAAAATTTCCGGCAGAATGGTCATTAATCATTACCTTACTGCTTTTAGCCAGTGGTTTTGGTTATTCAATATGGAAAACAAGAACACCTAAAAAATTAACCTCGTAATCCCTGTGTTTGTTGTTTATTTTTAAAATATTTAATATAAAAATATTTTGTAAAACAGGGGTTTTTGGTGTTTTGTCTCACAAACTCAAGTGTATAACCACATTTTTTATAAAATTCAGGCGCTTGAAATTGGCTGGTAACTAAATTAATATTGTTAAAACCTTTATTTTCAAAGTGATTTTCAAGGTGGGTCATTAGCTTTTTACCATACCCTTTTCCACGATGCTTGCTATGCACCCAAATATCATCAATATAAATTTCAGAAAAGGCAGTGTAGGCTTTTAATACACCGATTTCTTCCTTATTTTCGTTCAGCAGCACCAAAGCAAACTGTCTGTAATTAACTGTTACGCCATGGCTTTGTTCATATAAATCTAAATCAGCGGAGATGATTTTTTCTAGCGATTCTGGAATATCGGCAAGAATTTTTATTGAGGTCATTTCATCTTCTTAGTTAATTAACTTGTTTTTTTTGTAAGGTGTTATTTGAAATAAACCATAGAATACGTATACTTATCTTATTATATCCAATATAGGCAGATAACGTGTCATGAGAATTCTCTCTTAAAGATTGCCCAAACAAAATAGGGCGGGTTTCCGTCAATTTTTTTGAAAAATTTAAGAGAATCTTATGTGTCATAAGCCTATTCAGCTTACCAATGTTGGCTTTTTTTTACCCCACAAAACCTGTTTTGATGGCTTTAGCGCCCAAATACCTTACGGTACTCGTATAGCCATTTTGGGCCAAAATGGTTGCGGCAAATCGACTTTATTAAAAATAGTTCAAGGCATACTTGAACCAAGCAGAGGGGAAATTTACTTACCTACTAATGTAAATATAGGGTATGTGCCTCAACTAATTGAAGCATATGATAGTTTAAGTGGGGGAGTGCGTTTTAACAAAGTGCTATCAGAGGTTTTAGAAACAGAGCCTAATCTGTTGTTACTAGATGAACCAACCAATCATTTAGATATGAGAAATCGACAGTCATTTTTAAAAAGACTGCGAGCTTATAGAGGTACATTAATACTTGCTTCTCACGATGTTGATTTATTAAGGCATCACGTTGATATTTTATGGCACATTGATAAGGGGAAAATTCATATATTTTCAGGAAATTATGAAGATTATATGAACCAGTTTGCTATACAACGCTCAGCAATAGCCCATGAAATTAAATTTTTAAAAAAGCAAAAAAGCGTTTTGCATCAAATATTAATGAAAGAACAGGTTCGAGCATC
>CADEEZ010000003.1:123644-217746 GCA_902826485.1 uncultured Gammaproteobacteria bacterium | reverse complement strand
TTGGATCAAAAATAAAATAAAGAAAAGGTACAAGACTCAAAAAGCCGATGTCGAGGTGAAAAAAATATTGAGCAGCGAAAATGGCCCACCGTTGTCAGCAAAGCAAAAGCAGGAAGAGCCACTAATACAAGTGATAAACTAAAAAAAGATATAGAGTCTAGAAAAGAAGGATTACTAGAAAAACTTTCAAAATTTAAACAACCAGAAATTATTGCGCCTAAATTTAATTTATGCGCAGACAATATGGGGGATCGTATTATACTCTCAATTAGAGATGGGTCTGTTGGATATGAAAATAATGAAACTATCTTGAGTCAAATTCATTTACAGATGAGAGGGACAGATAGAGTGGCCATTATAGGCAATAATGGTAGTGGAAAATCAACCTTGATTAAATCAATTCTAGGTATGCCTAATATTCTTAAGTTGGGAGAATGGTTTTGTCTCAAAATCGATGACATGGGGTATTTAGATCAGCATTATCAAAATATTTTTGCGAAAAAATCGGTTTTAGAAAATGTTAGGACATGCTTGCCAACGTGGGAATTAATAAAAATTCGAAGATTTTTAAGTGACTTTTTATTTAAAAAAAATGAAGAAGTTAATTTGGTTGCTGAACATCTTTCTGGCGGTGAAAAAGTCAGATTAAGTCTTGCCATGATAGCGGCTAAGAATCCAAAGTTATTAATATTAGATGAAATAACGAACAATTTAGATTTAACAACTAAAGAACATGTCATTCAAGTGCTTACTCATTATCCAGGTGCAATGCTGGTGATTTCACATGACGAAGATTTTTTGAGAGCAATTGAGATAACAGATAGGTATGTGATTAAAAATTCGAGATTAGAAAGAGAATAGATCAGAGGTTTTTTTGTCCCTTTTAAGGGACCAGCCCGTAAGGGCTGAGGGTTTTTATCTATCGTAGAAAAATAAACTTATGCATTAAACTAATGCCACTCGAGGATAAGCAGTGAGATGCATCAAATACCAATAAACAAATCCAGCGTGACCTTATTATGATCACTCGCCCGTTCATCATATAATTCAAAATCAGCACGATAACCTCGAGTGCCACCGAGTTGGCTGTTGTCCATTTTCCAAATTTTTTGCCACATATCGATACACACCATCGGCATGGGAGCAGGGCCATTGGTAAATTTGGCATAAGTTTGAGCAGGAATGGTTAAAGAAATAAACCCTTCTGGTAAATGATCAAAAGTAGACACTTGTTCGCCTATGAAATAAGTAAAATCGCCATTGTGATCGGTTTCGTATTCTGTGTAAACACAGTAAGTTACACCAGGGTTTTTTCGATGTGGAATTTTGTCGGACAAAGCGCCATGAAAATATTTTTGCACTGTAGCGGCAACTTTATTGGTAGCAGGGTCGCTCTCGAATAGTTGTTTATTATTCGTTCTGGTTGTAATGCCAACCAATTTAATGGTTGGCAGTTCAGTGATTATTTTTTGCATATTATTTAAATCCATTAAAAATTTAATATAATATGCATGTTAACCCATTTTATTCAACCATCCAAGAGCAAGCCTTTGATTACGATTTAGAGATTTTGGCTAACCACTTTTTTGCCTCCTCACTAACTTTATTGTCATTCATGGCAGCTATCACAACTGATTCGTTTTGTTTATGATCGTCTCCGTGAATTTCGATTAGCACTTCATGCCAAAGTGCTAAGACTTCAGATTCAGGAATTTTGCCTACTTGGTCAAGAATCTGAAATATGCGTTGTCGAAAATATGCATCCATTGCTATTTCTAACCAAGAAACGATTTCAGGTGTTAAACCTGTTTCTTCAAGACCTTTACCTTCACCAAAACCGCGTTCAAATTTTTTGGTCCGTAAGTGAGCATATTTTTTACCATAAAGGTTGTTTACCCAATCCATAAATTTTTTACCTAAAGTAATACCAATTTCTGATTTGGGGTCTTCTTTGAGATGTTCTTTAACCTCCTGAACTAAATTGAACCATTTTTGTTCAAATGCTGCTTTTTGCTCTGGGGTTGAACGAGATTTTAGCTCAGTTTCAAATGCTGCATATTGTTTTAATTCTTCTTGTGTAAAGATTTCTTTAACCCAAGAATGTTCTAGTTGTTGTGTCATACGATATACCTCAATCAATTTAATTATTTTTTCCCAAGGAATAGATTTATCAACCCCACAATCAACCGTAATATTTTTTAAGGTTTGGCTAGCGTCAAATAAGGTTTGTGCCTTGGTTTCTAGAAATTGTGCTTGGAGACTTAAATTTTCCAATATATCCACTTTTCCTGCCAGCAACGATTTAATTTGAGCTAATTCAAATCCAAAAAACTTTAAAGCAATAATTTGTTGTAGTTTTAATAAATCTTTTTCAGAGTACAGACGATAACCGTTGGCAAGCCTGAGAGAGGGGTTAAGCAAATCAATGCGATCATAATGGTGCAAAGTTTGCACCGAAACGCCGGTTAAATTGCTCAAGTCTTTTACGTACCATTGGCTCATCATGTAATCTCCTTATGATTGAAGATAAGATATATAGTAACTATAGAGTCAAGGTGGTTTTTATTAAAAAAGGGATTAACATGTAAGTTAATTAACTTATGTATTTATACCATTACTATTATAATTTCCAGGGGATAAAAGGCCAATACCAAAAAAATATTCGGTGTTGGTTAAACATGCTTTGCCGATATTCTTCTAATAAAGCAAATTGGAAATGTAAGGGTACAATAAGGTGGGTCGCAGAACTATTCTTTTTGTGGATGATGAAGAACGCATCCTATCGGGATTTCGTCGCTCATTTTATGATAAAAAAGATGAATGGGAAATGGAATTTTCTAACAGCGGTGAAGAGGCTTTAAATGCCCTATCAAAAAGAAAATACGATGTTATTATTTCTGACATGCGTATGCCACATATGGATGGTGCGGAGCTTCTGCAGAAAGTCCAGAATTTATATCCTGATGTGATACGTATTATTTTATCTGGACAAACAGAACAAGAACTGGCGATGCGAACGGTTCATGTAGCGCATCAATTTCTCTCTAAACCTTGTGATTCAAAATATTTGGCTCAAATAATTGAAAGAACATTGTCAATTCAGGATACACTTCAAAACCAATCAATAAAAGATATAGTGGGAGAAATTGGCCAACTGCCTTCCTTGCCTAAAGCTTATCAAGAGTTAATAAACAACATCAGTAAACCCAATATTAGCATTAAAGACATCAGCACAATTATTGAAAATGATTTGGCGGTGAGTGCTAAAGTTATTCAGCTTGTTAATTCTGCTTTTTTTGCACTGCCACGACGAATTACAGACATTTCTCAAGCAGTGCAATATATTGGCCTCACCACATTAAAAAGTTTAACCCTTTCAGCGGGGATATTTCATTCTTTTGAAAACAAATCATTTTCTTCTCGACGTTTATTAGAAGAATTACAAGTGCATTCTGTATTATGTGCAAACATTGCAAAGAATATGTTGACTGATAAAAATATGGCAGAGGATGCATTTTTGGCTGGTATGCTCCATGATATAGGCAAGTTAATTCTCATTGCCTACCTTCCGAATGAATATGCCAAAATATCGAATAGAGCAAGAGAAACAGGGGATGAATTTCATGTTGTTGAAAAAGAAATACTCGGTGTTACCCATGCTGAGATTGGGGCCTATCTTTTGGCTATTTGGGGGCTTCCTTCTTCCATTGTAGAAGCGGTTGCATATCATCATGATCCAACAAGAGTTCAGCATACTGAATTTTCTGTGTTGGATGCTATTTATATTACAAATTGTCTAGTACAAAAAGAGGAAAGTGAAAGAACAGTGGATATGAACTATTTGAAAAGTCTGGGCGTTCAGGATCATTTGCTCAAATGGCAAAAAATGGTGTGTTCTAAATTACAAATAAATAGCTAGGAAATGTAAAATGAATGAAGTCAATAAAACACGCATTCTTTGTGTGGATGATGAACCCAATTTGCTATCTGGATTAGTGAGGCAATTAAACGTTAATTTTAATGTCACCACGGCAGTAGGGGGAGAAGCAGGACTAAAGGCTTTTCAAGAAGCCGGGCCATTTCCTGTTGTGATGTCTGATTTAAAAATGCCAGGTATGGATGGGGTTACTTTCTTGAGGAAAATTCACCAATTCAGTTCTGGATCTGTCAGAATATTATTGACAGGACAGGCCGATCTCGATTCTGCTATTTCTGCCGTCAACGAGGGGCATATTTTTCGCTTTTTGACAAAACCTTGCCTTCCAGAAAGTTTGTTAACAACTCTTCGAGCAGCAGAAGAACAATATAATCTCATGGTGGCTGAGAAAATTTTATTAGAGCAAACACTTCAAGGAAGCATAAAGACGCTTATTGACATTTTATCCTTAGCAAGTCCAGATCTGTTTTCTATGGTTAATCGGGTAAAATCTAATTTGAATAATTTTCTTATACAATTGAATGTACAAGAAAAGTGGCCAATTGAAGTGGCGGCCATGTTATCGCATATTGGTGTGATAACACTTCCAGATGAAACAATTCAAAAATTAAGACAAGAAATCCCATTAGATACAGCTGAAAAAGAAATGATTGCGCGGTTGCCGGAAATTGGGGAAAAATTATTGTCTCATATACCCCGATTGGAGGTAGCGAGAAAAATAATTCTTTATCAAGAAAAACATTACGATGGAACAGGGATACCAAATGACAACATTAAAGGTGAAGCAATTCCCTTAGGCTCAAGAATGCTAAAATTATTGATGGACTATGACAGATTGGAAATGAAAGGTCAAAGTCGCACAGACATTTTTGATACCATGTTAACCCGTAAGGGCTGGTATGATGAAGAGCTGTTGAAGAAATTTGTTACTCAGTTTATCGGAGAGACAAAAGATAATGATAAAAAGGACATCTCTATTTTTTCGTTACATGCGGGCATGATTTTAGCAAGTGACCTTTATTCGAAGAAAAATGTACTATTGGCCCGTAAAGGAATGATTATTACACCCGCACTATTAGAACGAATTTTAAATATTGCCAAGCAAGTGGGTATTAAAGAACCCATTAAAATCACGATTCCCAAATATTAGCTAATGGGAATGCGTAAAATAAATGTAGACCCTTCTCCCATTGTTGTGTCAAAAGTTAATTGACCATTATGTTTTTCACACGTAATTGAACGAGCAATTGCTAGACCTTGTCCCGTTCCTTTTCCAACCTCTTTAGTTGTAAAAAAAGGATCAAAAATTCTAGTTTGTATTTCTTCTGGAATGCCAATTCCCGTATCGCTAATTCTAATTTCTGCATAGTTTCCATCTTTTTTAGTACGAATTTTTATTTTCCCTTTTCCTTGTCCTGTCTTACTCACTTTCAGCTCAATAGCATGGGCTGCATTGATGATAAGATTTAAAAAGACTTGATTCATTTCATTAGGAAGACAAGTAGTGAGAGGCAATTCGGGATCAAAGTGGCTTTCAACGTCTGCAACATATTTCCATTCGTTCTTCGAAACGGCTATCGTTGTTTGTAACGCCCGATTCAAATCAGTAGGGGTTTTCTGATTAGCAGAAGGATGAGAAAATTCTTTCATCGCTTTTACAATTTCCGATACTCGATTTATCCCTTCTAGAGATTGTTGAATTGCTAAGGGGATTTCTTGATATAAATAATTAAGATCAACTTTATCCTTATCTGCGCCTTGATTAATAGCAGCAGGATCATTTTTCAGATACTCTATTAATTTTACGAAAGAACTTTGAAGGAAGAGCGTATTATCGCCTACATACTGAATAGGCGTATTAATTTCATGCGCCACGCCAGCAGCCAATTGCCCAATCGAGGTAAGAGTAGATTGTTGGACCAATTGCGTTTGAGAATTTTTAAGTGAGGCATGTGCTTCTTCCAATTCTTTATAAGCATGCGTCAATTTTGTATTGGTCTGTTCAATTTCATTATTTAAAGTGATTAATTTACAGTAATCTCGGTAAGCTCTTAATGCCGCACCCACTCTTGCGGTGAGCTCTTCCACAGAAAAAGGTTTAGATAAATAATCGTCTGCCCCAATGCTAAGACTATTTGTGATAGCAGCATCATTACCGGAATTAGCGGTAATCAGAATCACAGGAGTATGTTTTATGTTGGGGTCGGCTTTGATGGCTTTGGTTAATTGGTAACCATCCATGATAGGCATCATGACATCTGAAAGAATAACTTGAGGATGATATTTACGTGCTGAAGCAAGTGCTTCTTCACCATTTTTAGCCGTAATGATCAAATAAGAACTTTTCAACAAATACACGATATAAGATCGCATATCATCATTATCATCAACAACAAGAATGAGAGGTAATTTGTCGGTTGTATTTTCTGATACGCCTTCTATTTTAGGTTTTTTTACTTGTTTATCATCAGGGATTAAAACAGAAAGAGGCGTATTAATGGATTTTACAGTCTGCTCGGAGAGTCTGTGTTGATTGCTTTCCAGAGCGGCTTTTTCTTGAGAAGAAGGCAGCTTTATTGGCAAACTAACTGTAAATTCCGTCCCTTTTCCTACTTCACTCTTAATGTCGATATAACCGTCTAACAGATTTGTAAATTGTTTAGCAATAGCAAGTCCTATTCCCGATCCTTCATACGCTCGCGTATTTGAGGAATCGATCTGGTGGAACCGTTCAAATAAGTGTTCGATCTGCGCGGCGGGAATACCAATGCCAGTATCCGTAACAATTAATTGTACATGCTCATCTTTTTTATGAAGAAGTACACTTACTTTTCCATCTTCATTCGTAAATTTTAAGGCATTGCTAATTAAATTCATCGCAATTTTTTCGATCATTTTTCGATCTAATAACATGAAAGGCAAAGAAGGGCAGTCAATAAATTCAAGCGTAATTTTGCGTTTCTGAGCTAATCCTTGTGCATCAAACACAATTTGACTAAGTTGTTTGTTTAAATCGGTGGGTTCGGCATGTACAACAAATTTACCTGCATCCAGCTTTGAAAAATCAAGAACATCATTGACCAACATGTAAAGTCGTTGCGCATTTCTTTGTACGCGTTTTAAATTATCTCTATGTTCATTTGGAATAGCATCGGCATCACATAAAATGGTTTCAAGAGGACCCAAAATAAGGGTTAAGGGGGTCCGAAGTTCATGGCTGACAGTAGCAAGAAAATCTGATTTAAGCCTATCTAATTCGGTTAACTTTTTATTTTTATCTTCTACAGCGAGTAAAGAGCGTCTTGCTGTATCAATAACAAAGTTAATAAGCATCGTAAATTTTTGCAGTGTTTCATCTATAATGCCAATTTTAACTGAAAAGTTAAAATCGCCATTAACGGCGTTGCACAGCTGATCGGAGATGCTTTCAATGATGTTTTGATAGGCCAATAAATCGTCATTATTTGGCATATCATTTTTCGGTTGCATAACTTGATTCTCCTAACTTCGACCACTGAATATGAATTTCACATTCTGTGCCACCAAGCTTTAGACATTGCTTTTCTTCGATGTGTGCTTCATCTTTATAGTGTTTTAAAACGCATTTTGCGAGTGATTTGTAAAGGCCACAATGATGATTTTGAGAACGATAATGCGTGACTAATTTATTTGGCGTTTCAGGAAATTTATCCACGACAAATTTATCATTAATGGCATTTCTGTCTTTTTGTTCAATAACACTTGTCGCAAAACAATTATGAATTGTTGGTTGAATAACTAAGAAATCGTAAGAAGTTTTAGCCATAGCAAACCAAGTGGGAAATCTTTTAATGGCATCATTTAAAAAATAATCAGCATAAACTTCATCCGCTTGTTCAGGGGTAATATTTAACAGTTCTAAGCCTGCAGCAAGCACGCGTTGCCATTCATCATCGGGGTAGACGTCACAAATTTGATAGGTGTGATCTAAAGGGAGATTAGCCGCTTGCTTAATTTTGTTAACCGCTTCATCGCCTCCAATGCTCCAGACCATATCCATAAATAATTTTTGTATTAATCCGACCATTTTACTTTCCTTATAAATATACTTATCTAATCCCTGGAACTATTTAACAATAATGAGGCAGAAAAAGCCAAGCAGCAAAGTAATCTTACTCCTGGTTAGTAAGATAAATATTTAATGAATGGTTTTTATTAGGAGCTTAAAAATACATTGGGATAACAAAAAAATATCGCTTAAAATTTTTCTAAGTTTAGTGCTCCTGTTAACATAGTTCTTGCTTGTCCTTTAATTTTTACTCTCGGTAGATCATTGAGAGGATCCTTCTGAATGCTTAATTGCATTTCACCTCCGCGGGCAGAAGCTTGATAGGCATTAAATTCTGTTTTATTTAATTTTTTTTGCCAGTAATCTGCTAGTTTACAATGCGCAGAACCGGTGACCGGATCTTCATTTACCCCAACATTGGGGCCAAAAAAGCGAGAAATAAAATCGTAAGGGGGTTTAGCTTTCGCAGTGATAATCACCCCGCGGCAAGGTAGGGCGGCAATTTTCGTGAAATCGGGCTTAAATTTTCTAACGGCTTCTTCAGTATCAAATTCAATAATATAATCATCGAGTGCATGAGCGGCATGAATAATATTATGTCCAAAAATGGTGTGTAGTGAAGTGAGGGGTAATTCGTGTGTCACGGGTTGCAAAGGAAAATCCATCACTAAACATCTGGAACCTTGAGTGACAGTGAGAAAACCACTGAGCGTTTCGAAAGTAATGTAATCACCCTGAATCAAATTTTGTTCAAATAAGATATGTGCTGCAGCTAAAGTTGCATGCCCGCACAATTTAACTTCTACTGCGGGTGTAAACCACCGTAAATGATAGCTGTCAGGACCTAATTTTTTTAAAAAGGCTGTTTCTGAAAGATGAATTTCATTTGCGATGGATTGAAGTTCTTGATCCGAGGGAAAACCATCTACGATCACAACACCAGCAGGGTTGCCTTGAAAGGGTTTATTGGTGAACGCGTCAACTGTCCAGATTTTCATGACGAAACCTCTTATGAATCGTTCATTTATATTCTTAGATATCTCAGCTCAGAAGTCTATAAATACAGAGGAAAATTAATAAATATTTTATGGAACTTAAGTTTAATTTAGTAGTCATACTCTATAGTCTTGAACGAAATTAAATAATCAGTAGGTGTATGATGAAAGTGAATGGATATGCAGCCAGTAAAGCAAAAGCCCCCCTCGCGCCATTTCAGTTCGAAAGACGGGAACCCCGAGAAAAAGATGTGGTGATTGAAATTTTGTACTGTGGTGTATGTCATTCCGATATACATCAGGCACGTGATGAATGGGGTGGAGGGTTGTTCCCCATGGTGCCTGGTCATGAAATCGTAGGAAAAGTGATACAAACAGGGCCCAAGGTCACACACTTTAAGGTTGGACAAAATGTAGGGGTAGGTTGTTTAGTAGATTCATGTCGTGCCTGTACATCATGCCACGAGAACTTAGAACAGTATTGTGAAAATGGCTTTGTGGGAACTTATAATGGCATCGAGCGAGATGGTAAAACCCCCACTTTTGGTGGCTATTCAAGTCATATTGTTGTAGATGAAGCCTTTGTCTTATCTATTCCCACTAACCTAGATTTATCAAAAACGGCGCCTTTATTATGTGCGGGCATTACAACCTATTCTCCACTCAAACATTGGAAAGTTAAATCAGGTATGAAAGTTGGGGTAATTGGTTTAGGTGGCTTAGGTCATATGGCAGTTAAAATAGCCGCTGCAATGGGTGCAGAGGTGATTTTATTTACGACGTCTAAAAATAAAAAAGAAGATGCCTTAAAAATGGGGGCAAAAACAGTTGTTATTTCTTCGGATAAAGAAGAAATGAAAAAACAAACGGGCCTTCTCGATTTAATTATTAATACAGTTTCTGCTCAAATTCTCCTCACGGATTATTTAAGCTTGCTTAAACGCGAGGGCACCATGGTGATGTTAGGGGTTTCTCCTGATTCACTCAATCTAGAATCACATGCTTTAATTATGAAAAGGCGAAATCTAGCAGGTTCATTAATTGGTGGGTTAAAAGAAACACAAGAAATGTTAGATTTTTGTGCTAAACATAATATTACTTCAGATATAGAACTTATCCCCATTCAAAAAATAAACGAGGCTTTTGATAAAGCCGTGAAATCTCAGGTTAAATATCGATTTGTAATAGAGATGAACAGTTTAAAAATAAAAGATTGACTTTAAATTATATATCCCTCATTATCCAAATGGCCAGGGGTGGCTGTTAATTCAGCCTGAAATGGTGAAAACCAAACCCTTATTACCTGATCTGGATCATACTAGCGTAGGGAGGTCTACATGCTATTTTATTTTAGACAACTATTTTCACGTCATGCGCCACGAGTGGCTTCAAAAGCAGCTTATGTTGGAGCATGCACAGCCTTAACAGCTGGCAGTCTTTATTTTACCAATCGAATGACAGACTCTGAAGAAAAAGAAATTGTGTTGAACAATTTTTTAGATACAGATGCCTGTCGTGATGAATTAAACAGGCACCGACGATCACGAATGCGAGAATAGAGGAATTTTAGCGATTATGTGGGGCCTCGAAATTAATTTCGGGGCCTTTTGGAATAATGCCTGTTGGGTTAATAAATAAATGGCTGCCAAAATAATGTGTTTTAATATGATTAAAATTTACGGTTTGAGCAATCCTCGGCATTTGATATAAAGCCCTTACATAATTAGATAAGTTGGGATATTCACGTAAGCATTTTTTATTACATTTAAAATGACTCACATATACCATATCAAAACGTATTAGAGTCGTAAACAATCGCCAATCCGCTTCGGTGATTTTTTCGCCCACTAAATAGGCTTGTTTACTTAATAAAGTGTCGATTTTATCTAGAGCAGAAAATAAAAGATCATAGGCAGTATCGTAGGCTTCTTGCGTAGAAGCAAAGCCGCATTTATATACGCCGTTATTAATATTGTGATAGATAAATTCATTGATCTCATCAATAGAATTTTTTAATTCGCTGGGATAATAATCATATGAATTTTTAGCGAAAGCATTAAAGTCTGAATTAAATATCCGAATAATCTCGGATGATTCATTATTAATAATTGTGTGATTTTTTTTATCCCATAATACCGGTACCGTAACTTTACTTGTACCGTTAGGCGAAGCTTTTTGATATAGCTGATGTAAATATTTTAAATGATAAATAGGATCAGCAGTGGGGGAGTTTTGTTCTCCAAAAGCCCAACCCATGTCTAGCATTAAAGGCGCTACTACTGAAAAAGAAATCGTGTCTTCTAATCCTTTTAAATATAAAAATATGAGTGCTCTGCAAGCCCAAGGGCAAGCATAAGAAATATATAAATGATATCGGCCTGTCTCAGGCTCTGTTACGTTTTTTCTAAAAGTAGAATCAAGTCGTATAAAGTCGCCTTTTTTATCCTGAGGGGCGATAGGTGTCTTTTCCCATTGTCCATTTACTAACATGCCCATTGTTGTGTCCTATTTTAGTGGTAATTTATTTTGAATTAAATCTTGAATCACGTTAGGGTCTGCCAAAGTAGAGGTGTCACCTAAGTCTTTTATATCATTATTGGCTATTTTTTTTAAAATCCGGCGCATGATTTTTCCTGAGCGTGTTTTGGGTAATCCTGTTGCAAACTGAATATAATGAGGCGTGGCAATGGCCCCAATAAATTTTCTAACCGATTGTATAATTTCTTGCTTTAAGGTGTCCTTAACTGAAATATCGTTTTTTAGAACGATAAAGGCATAAATACTTTCACCCTTAATTTTATCTGGAACGGGTACCACTGCCGCTTCAGCAACAGATGAATGATTTAGAAGTGCATTTTCAACTTCCCCCGTGCCAATACGATGCCCCGAAATTTTTAATACATCGTCAAAACGACCTAGCACCCAAAAATAGCCGTCTTCGTCTCGTTTCGCTTCATCTCCTGCTAAATAATAACCAGGATAGTCTTTAAAGTAAGTATCAAAAAACCGTTCAGGGTTATTATAAATCGTTTTTGCCATGCCGGGCCAAGGTTGAGATATCACGAGTTTACCCATTTTGTTCGGGGCACATATCTGTCCCTTATCATCTAAAATATCAGGTTGGATGCCAAAAAAAGGCCAAGCCGCCGAACCCGGTTTTAATGGCGTGATACCGGGTATTGGGCTAATTAAAATGCCGCCCGTTTCCGTTTGCCACCAGGTATCTACAATAGGGCACTGATTATTGCCGACTTTTTCATGGTACCATTCCCACACTTCAGGATTGATGGGTTCACCCACAGAACCTAACAAGTTTAAACTTTCTCTGGTGCTATTTTTTAACCACTCATCTCCTTCTTGTCTGAGTGCGCGAATAGCAGTAGGAGAGGTATATAAAGTCGTTATTTTATACTTGTCTATTAATTCCCAATATCTCGCGGGTGTTGGATAATTGGGCACGCCTTCAAACAAAAAACTGGTGGTGCCATTGGTAAGAGGACCATAAACAGTATAAGTATGTCCCGTAATCCAACCGACGTCTGCGGTACACCAATAAATATCATTGGCTTGATGGTTAAAAATGAGATCATGGGTGATGGCGCCATAAACTAAATAACCACCCGTGGTATGTAAAATGCCTTTGGGTTTGCCGGTTGAACCTGAAGTATACAAAATAAACAAAGGCGAATCGGCATCCATTTCTTCATAAGGGCAGTCATCGGCTACAGATTGTAAGGCATCGTGGTACCAAAAATCTCTCTTTTCATGCCATAGCGTCTTTGTTTCGTTTCTTTTGATCACCATCACGTTTTTTACATTAGGGCAGCTTTCTAAAGCTTCATCGACATTGTCTTTAAGCGGAATCGTTTTATTTGCCCTAAAGCCAATATTGGCGGTGATCACCATTTTACAATCGGCATCCAGAATGCGGTTTTTAATAGCCTCAGATGAAAAACCACCGAAAATCACAGAATGTACTGCTCCTATTCTGGCACACGCCAGCATGGCGATAACGGCTTCTGGGATCATCGGCAAATAAATACAGACTCGGTCGCCTTTGCTGATATTTTTTTGTTTTAAAATATTGGCAAAGCGACAGACTTGAGTAAATAATGTTTGATAGGTTAACTGAGATGTCTCATTGGGGTCATTTCCTTCCCAATAAAAGGCGATTTGGTTTGCTTTAGCAGGTAAATGCCTATCCACGCAATTATAACAAGCGTTTAATTTACCGTTTTTAAACCAACGAATATTTTGCTCAAGAAATGATCCCTCTAGCACGTTATCATAAGGTTTAAACCAAGTAATATATTTTTTTGCCTGATCATCCCAAAATTGTGCTGGGTTGGCTAATGAAGCCTCATACATTTCTTGATATTGTTGTTGATTGAGATGAAAAGGCTTCATGTTCAACATCCTTATTTTTCAATAACGGGTAATTTTCGTAAAAGTTGATAACATATCATCAGGATAATCCCGATCGCTAAAAAATATAAGGGCATAGGATAGAGGGTGTCATTATGCAACCATCCCATACCTAAAGTGAAAAGAGAAATTAAACAATAATAAAAAAATCCAAATAGGGAAGAAGCAGAGCCCGTGTAAGTTTTATAATCCACCAGTGCAATAGAAAGCGCATTGGCGACCGTGATGCAAACTCCCGCTAACATTATCATCATGCAAATGATTGTCATCATGATAAAACTCAATACAGAAAGCAGAGGTTTAAATATTAAAGAGCTTGAAAAAATAATTGCGCCTAATAATATCGTTTTGATGCCGTAACCCAAAATCTTTTCTGAACTTAAGTGCGTATGTAGTTTTTTGGAGATAAAACCGGCGATGGACATAGCGAAAGCAATGGCAAAAAAACAATAACCATATTGAATAGGGGTAATGCCCAGTTGTTCTATTAAATAAAAGGGACCTTCGGCAAAAAAGCTAAAAGTAATCCCATTACTAGCTGCGACAATCACGCCCATAATAAGCACTTTTTTATCTTTGGCCATTTTTAAAAACAAAGTGGTCAATTTAATGTGCTGACGTTGTGAAGCATGGTGGGTTTCAGGAAGAAAAAACAGTGAAATAATCGTTAGGATTAGCCCACATCCCGTTAAAAACAAAAATATAATAGTCCAACTTGAAAATTCAGTTATGATGCCGCCAATTATAGGTCCAATAGCCGGGAAAAGGGCCAGAGAACTGCCGACAATGGAGTACACTTTACCTAATTGGGGGCCATGAAAAGCATCGCGACAGATAGCTTGAGCCAAAACACTCCCGATGCTGCCACCAAAAGCTTGGACAAATCGAGAAATCATCAGCATCTCAATACTATTTGAAAAATAACATCCTATGCAACCGATGACATAAACCAGCAAACCGGCAATCACCCCGGTTTTTCTTCCAGTAGAGTCTGATAATTTTCCCCAAAAAAGCGTGCCAATCCCAAAGGCGAACAAATAGATAGTGAGGGTGAATTCAACCATCGCATCTGAGGTGTGTAAAGAATGGGCGATTTCAGGTAAAGAAGGGCTATAAACCGTTTCTGAAAGTTGCGATAAGCCTACTAGTAAGACTATTAGCCAAACGGGAGGGAGTGTAATTGATTTCATAAAATCCTCATATTTTTAAAAAGACAAATAAAAGGCAACTGGCCGTTTAAGGCCAGAGAAATAGTTATTTGACTTGTTTTAAACTACGACGATTTTTTTCATGGGATGGCTCTATTTTTTTATAAATAACAATACTTAAAATTATGGCACGTTAAAAATAAGCTGTCTAGCATTCTTTTTCACACCGTTTTTGACAAGCTTTTTCAGATAAGGGCGTTAATCCTAACGACTTTAAAAATGTTAGATCAGATTCAGCCGAGGGCAATGCTGTATATTCTGTTAATAAGTATTCACTGCCAAAATGAATAGAATTAATACCGGCCATATAGCACCAAGCTTGCTCTGTCTGATTCAGTTTATCTCTACCGCCACTTAATCTGACAAACGAATTGGGAAACAAAATTCGGGCCGTTGCAATTAATCTTGCGGCTTCTAATAGATTTATTTTAGGCTCATTTTCTAGTGGCGTGCCTGGCATAGGCGTGAGCAGATTAATCGACACGCTTTTAGGGGGGGTGGGCAATTGTGCGAGGGTATGTAACATACTTAAGCGGTCATCTTCAGTTTCCCCCATGCCTAAAATGCCCCCGCAACATAAATTAATGTTGGCATCTTGCACTTTTTTAATGGTCGCTAATCTATCTTCAAAAGTATGAGTGGTGGCAATATTTTTATAATGATCTTTTGAGGTATTTAAATTATGATTATAATAATCTAAACCAGCTGATTTTAATTTTTCTGCTTGTCCAGATTTTAATAATCCTAAAGAAACACAACTATCTAAACCCATTTTTTTAATGTCAGAAATAATGTCACTTAATACGTCTATTTGGCCGTTTGTTGGCCCTCTCCAGGCCGCAGCAAGGCAAAAGCGTGTGGCGCCATTTTGTTTAGCGGTTTGGGCTTTTTCTAATATCTCAGATTTAGAAAGGAACTTATAGGGATCTATATTGCTTGCATAATGAACAGACTGCGAACAATAGCCACAATTTTCAGGACAAGTTCCCATTTTTATATTGAGTAGGGTCGACAGATGAATACTATTTGGCGTGAAATTTTCTCGTAGTGTTTTTTGAGCCTCTACTATCAACTCAAAAAAAGGTAGAGTATATATTTTTCTAATGGCTTCTATTGTCATGCTCATAGATATGTTTTCTCTGATATGTAATTAATAAAAAATCTTAACCAAATAACACGCATAGGGTTGTCATTGCGAGCATAGCGACCTGTCCTCCGAAGCTTTAGCGTAAGAGGGAGTAATCCATCTTATATTTAGAAAATCATGGGCTGCTTTGTTACTATCCATCTCGCAGTGATGAAATTAGTGCATTAACTAAAACATCTTAAATAAATTCAAGTGATAAATATCTAGGATGGCAAGAAATCAGTAACAGACGGTCAAAAAATGTGCAACCAATAAGTTGCCAATCAAGCATATTCAAAGAATAATAGGCCTATTTAACCAGATAGGAAGAAGTCAATTGAAATATAAAAAATTAAGGATTATGCCTTATGTAATGGTGGTATGGTTGGTTAGCAGCTTAGTGGCCAGTGCATCTTATGCTAATGAAACTCAATTACAATCTCCTCCCACCCAACAAAAACAATTATGTAAAGCAAAGAATTTTGATGATTTTTATCAACGTTTTACAGAAAATGTGGAGATGCAGAAATTATGTACCCACTATCCTTTACAAAAACTTGACTTAGTCGAAGAACAGGATGATTTGGTTCCTAAGCTTGTAAAACTAGGTCGTGAAGAGGTTATATACCCACTCATTTTGACTCAACAAGAACAAAAAGACAAAGTATTAAGTTTAAAAATTTTAACGATTAACAATAAAATAGCCAAAGTGACCCTATATAAACCGGATACAGGGTATCAAGTTATTTATCGTTTTAAGAAAAAAAATAATTGGCAATTAATTAAAATAGAAGATTGGTCGGTCTAACATGTTATTACAAGATAAATTAAATCAAATTTTGCCTCCTACAATGAGTGGCATACACGCGCATATTACTAGCCAATATGGCGAAGTCAGATTAAATGGCACAACACATAAAGGCGTAGATTTCAATTACGTGGGTGGGCAAACGACGGTGAATTTAACTCATCCTAAACTATATAGCCCTGTAGACGGCAAAGTGACTTTTGTGGGAGGAAATTTTGGTACCGTAAAAATTCAAGACAAACAAGGCTATAGTCATGAATTGTTACATTTACATACACAAAAAGTCAAAGTAGGTGAAGTCGTTAAATTAGGAGAAGAAATAGGCACAATGGGAGGAAAAGGTCCGTTAGGTCATTTTCAATATTCTCAACATGTACACTATCAAATTAAAAATGCCATAGGGGTAACCGAAAATCCCAATGATTGGTGGAAAAATAAATTGCCAATAGAATCAATTCAGACTGAAAACGATCCTGTAGAAGTTGCGATAGGGGCTGAAAAATTAACTTTCCAAGACATATTTTCAGAACCCGTTAAAGCGCCATTTATACAGTCAGAATCTGAAAACCCTATCATAATAACAGAGAATAGCTTGGCAGCATTCGATGTTCAGGGAAGTCTACAAATAGAATTGATTTAAATTTCTTGAGATGTTTGATAAGTCAGAAGGTCAAAAATAATATGATATAGCGTAACTGAATTCCTCTAAAAATAGTCTAGCTTTGATTGGGTTGATATAAACTTTGTTAAAGCAGGAGTTGAAGATGGATTCAGTTGTAATATCGTCGAATAGCGTAGGATATAACTCACTGGCGTACGAAGGAGGGGGAGCAAAAGGGTTTGTTTTTGTTGGGGCGACCCAGGAATTAGAGCGCCTAGGCATCTTACCTGAGATAGATAAAATAGCAGGTAGTTCAGTTGGGGCGATTGCCGCTTTATATGTCGCATCAGGATATACAGTACAACAATTAAAAGACAAAATGTTTAACTTGGATTTTAAAAGTTTATTGATGGGTGAGCATTATATTGAGATTCCCATTAATTGGGTAAATAAATTCGGGCTATTTGATGCGGATAAGATGCATCAACATTTTAGAGATATTATCAAAGAAATCACAGGAAGTGAAAAGACTACGTTTGCACAGTGGCATGAGTTTAAACTCAAGCATCCTGAAAAAAAGCTTAAAGATATTATTGTTGAAGCGTGTAATATTAGCACAGGATTTAATGAAACATTTTCTTATGAATCAGAACATAAGGATGAACCTATTGCTGAGGCAGTTGGCGCTTCGATGGCTTTTCCTCAGGTATTTGCGCCAGTTAAGATTGGAAAAAGCTATTATAGTGATGGGGGAATGCAAAACAATTGTCCAATTTCTGTTTTTGGAAATAAGTCCGGTGTTGTCGGTAAAGAAGTTTTAGGTATTTGTTTAGAAGATTTAGCCAATATTCATTATTTTCTCAAAGGTGAAAAACCTACCCCTAAAGAAATCAATAATGTTTTTGAGTGTCTTGAAAGCCAAATTGAAGCGATGTTAAATGTGCAAAGTTACAATCTAATGACTGGGCCTTATAAAAATCAAATCATTTATTGCGATACCTTAGAGGTTGGTACACTAAATTTTGGGTTAACACTGGCGGAGAAAGAAGCGCTAGTGGCTTCGGGTCAATATGGGGTAATGAGATATGTTGCTTTGAATCATCCTGAATTGGCAAAACTACATTATCCGGCAGAAACTTTAGCGCTTTTGCAAAAAGCAGAATATCCTTTGTCTATAACAGAGTTTGTGGCCTTTGTTAAAAAGAACTGCAAACAGGATATCCGAAAAGCCCTAAAAGCTTCAGATATGCTACATATACATTGGGCTTCCATGCCAGCCTTATCTAAAGCGGGTGGATGTGGAAATCGTCGAATTCAATCAGATTCACATGTGCCAGTACAAGTGGTTACCCCCACATTCGACCGATTTAGACAAGCGGCCAATACAAATCAGCAACAGGCAGCTAATGATGAGGTTAAGCCGAATGTAGAGCAAAAAACTAATCAAGGCATGGGCTGCACACTTTTTTAAATTGGTCAATTTTTAAACAGTAAGCACAATAAAGGGGATCCTGGGCTAGCAGTAAAATCATAAATTTGTTTAAGTGTGCTTCACTATGCACACAGAAACCTACCAAAATTTTATTGCTAGCTTAAAACGCCAAAATATATGTCGAGTATTGCCTTTGATATTTAATAAAAATATTCAAGTACAATACCTCGATTTTTCTAGTAATGATTATTTACAACTTAGTCAATCTAAAATTGTTTTAGAATCAGGTATTCTGTGCGCCAAGCAATATGGCTTTGGTAGTACTGGTTCTAGATTATTAAGTGGCAATCATACTATTTTTGAACAGTTTGAAAATGAAATCGCTCTGTCAAAAAAAACAGAAAAAGCCATATTGTTTAATTCAGGATTTCAGGCAAATCTCACTGTATTATCTGCTTTGTTAGAAAGCAAAAATTTCAAAACAAAACCCCTTGTTTTTTTTGATAAATTAAATCACAAAAGCTTATATGAAGGGGTTAGCTTAAGTGGCGCTAAGCTGATTCGCTATAGTCACAATAATATGAATCACTTAGATTTTTTACTAAATAAATATCAGCATTTAGACAATCCAAAATTTATTATTTCAGAAACAGTCTATGGTATGGATGGGGATAGGCTAGATTTAAGAAAAATGCTTGAATTGGCTAAACAACATAAAGCCCTTTTATATTTAGATGAGGCACATGCCACCGGTATATTTGGATTAAATGGCTATGGATTATCTACCAATCAAAATTTTAAAGAGGTAAATCATGTCATCATGGGCACTTTCAGCAAAGCATTAGGCGGCTCGGGTGCCTATATTGCTTGCTCCAAAATTATTCATGAATATTTAATTAATCGTTGTTCGGGCTTTATTTATTCTACGGCTTCTTCGCCCATGATTATAGGGGCAATGCAAAAAGCATGGAGCTTAGTACCCAGTTATCAGCCCAAAGTATTAAATATGCTTAAATTAGCAAATTATTTTAGAGATAGTTTAAAAAAATTAAATTATGATACTGGCGCTTCTAGCACTCATATTATTCCGATCTTATATTCAGATCCTAATAAAGCACTAAAATTAAAACAAAAACTGGCTGACAATCATATTTTAGTTTCATTTATTCAATACCCTTCCGTGCCTAAAAGTCAACCCAGATTAAGAATCGCTTTAAATATAAACCATCAAAAACAAGACATTGATAAATTATTGAGTTTTTTATGAAAGTATTTATAACCGGCACTGATACTAATATCGGTAAAACGGTTATCAGCGCATGGTTAAGTTATCATTTGGATTATGCTTACTGGAAACCAATACAAACAGGGGCCATTGATAATACAGATACGCATTTTGTGGACAAAATGGCGTTAAAAAACAAAGTATATTCAGAAAGTTATTTGTTTAAAGACAGGGTGTCGCCACATCTTGCTGCTGAACGAGAGAGCAGGGATATTATGATAGATAATATAAACATACCTGATAATTCTAATATCATTATTGAGGGTGCAGGTGGCGTGTTTGTACCCATTTGTAAAAAATATTTCGTCATAGATTTCATTAAAAAATTTGATATTCCCGTTATTATTGTTGCCAGAGCGGGTTTGGGTACCATTAATCATAGTTTATTGACCATAGAAGCATTGAAGGGCAGGCAAATACCTATACTAGGGGTGATATTAAATGAAGAAAATAAATCTGATCTTATTCTAGAAAATCAACAAGCGATCGAACTATATAGTCAGGTGCCTGTTTTGGCTTGTTTTCCACATATTGATAAATTAACACCGGATAAAATTAAACAAATAAAAATATCAAATAAATTAAAGGAAATATTTGAATGATCCTATTTTAAGGGTGAGCATAGAATCTGTCATGGTGGTCGAATGGCACTATCCTAAGAATTCGTTCCAAAGCTGTCATGCCAGCGAAGGCTGGCATCCAGGACATCTTTTAATTAGCATAAAAACTTATTAAGGGTTAAAAGAATAAAACTTGAAGATAGGACTGGCTGGATGCCAGCCTACGCTGGCATGACAGCTTCAGATGTTTACTTTTAAAATAGTTTCATTCTTGAGAAATTAACCATGAATAACTTATCCACTCGAGACAAAAAAATAATCTGGCATCCCTTCAGCCAAGAAAAAACAGTAGGCTTGCCCTTATCTATACATTCTGGCAAAGGGGCATATTTATATGATTATGAAGGTAAATCTTATTTAGATTTAATTTCCAGCTGGTGGGTCAATTTACATGGCCATGCGCATCCGGTTATTGCAGAGGCTATATACAAGCAAGCTTTAAAGCTTGAACATGTGATATTTTCAAAAATTACGCATGAACCGGCAGTGTTATTAGCTGAAAAACTACAGGCAATATTACCTTCGGGGTTATCAAGATTTTTTTATTCAGATAATGGCTCTACGGCTGTCGAAAGTGCCCTAAAAATGGCGTATCAATATTGGCATAACCTAGGAAAAGCCAGAACGAAGTTTGTCTGTTTTGAGGGCGGTTATCATGGTGATACGCTAGGTGCCATGAGTGTAGGCAAAAATTCAGGCTACCATGATATTTTTAAGCCATTATTGTTCGATGTAATTACTTTGCCTTATCCAGATACTTGGATAGGGGATATAAGTATAGAAGAACGCGAGCAAGCAGCTTATCAACATATTCAAGAAATTTTAACTAAAAATCATCAAGATATTGCTGCCTTAATTTTAGAACCCTTAGTGCAAGGCGCAAGTGGCATGAGAATATGTCGTCCTGCATTTTTAAATAAAATAATTAAACTGGTTAAATCTTTTGGTATTTTAATCATCTTTGATGAAGTCATGACAGGCTTTGGACGAACGGGAACGACTTTTGCATTAGATCAATTAAATTCTGAGAGTGTGCCCGATATTTTATGTGTGGCAAAAGGCTTAACAGGTGGTTTTTTACCGCTTGCCTTAACGATTGCTTCTGAAAAAATATACGAGGCTTTTTTAGATGATAAGTTAAGCAAAGATTTTTTACACGGTCATTCATATACGGCAAATCCATTAGGGTGCGCAGCAGGGATTGCGTCTTTGGAATTATTATTGAGCGCAGAAACGCAGCAAGCCATAAAAAATATCTCACAAGCCCATGAAAATGGCCTTAAATTAATTCAAAATTTATCATCAGTAATCAAAATGCGGCACTTGGGAACGATTAGTGCGTTCACTTTGCCAGACAATCAAATAAAATTGTTGATTACAAATTTATTAGAACAAGGTTTTTTTATACGGCCATTAGGCAGTACAGTATATATATTACCCCCGTATTGTCTTACGGTAGATGAATTTAAAGCAGTTTATGATGCTTTGTTCAAACTAATTAATTAACTCAAATGCTTTGACAGTAAATCACTATTTATTTAGAATCATTTGCTTCACATGAATTAGGAATGAACGATATGAAAAATTTAACGGCAAATGAAATAGCCTGTGTAAATGGTGGTTTAAGCCCTTCCGCTTATATTGCGTTTTGTGGTTTCCGTGGAGCTGCTGCCGCAGCTATTCCGGGGCTTATGGGGCAGATATTCATTATGATGAAAATAGCAGCCGCTCAAGAGCCACCTTATACGATTGGGAGAACAGTTTCGACAACAATTTTGTCCATCATTAAGACATCGCCTATCTTAGGAGCTACGATGGTAGTGGGAGCCACCGCGGGTGTTGTGATAGGTGCCATAAATTTAGGGACAGGGATGGCGACTAACATTGATTAGTTAGAAAGAAAGTAAGAATAATAAAATCATTGTTCTTGCTTTTTTGCCAAGTTTAATTATTCGAATCAAGGCCAGCATTTTCATATTCTCTTTTTCTTTTAAATAAAAATTCTGTTTCTTTCGTGACAAATTCATATTGTATGTAATGTGAAGCAGCAGTATGATATTTTTTGATAACTCAATTTTAATAACAAGGATAGTAAAATGAAGTGTCTGCCTATTTTCTTAATGGTTCTTTCTACTGCTTTTTCGTCTTTACTCGCTTTTGCGCAAGACACGACAGTAAAGACCACCATATCTACCAGCGAAGGTACTAAAATCTCTTTGGTTTTACCCATCAATGTGATTCAAAATAATAATGTAAATTTATCTATTAACATTCCAGAAGAGTATAAATCCATTAGTGGGGTGGGCACAGGTCTCATGGAATTTATTCCTAAAACAGACATTGAACCGTATGCTTGGTCTGAAATCATTACAGTTTTCCCTTATATTGGCGAAAAGCTCAGTGCAAAAATGATTGTTTATAAAATTTCACAAGAAATTAAGCAAGTAGGTAAAGACGCCAGAGTATTGGATGAAAAATATTATTCTAGTTTTGGGTATGAACAAGGCTATGCTGTTCTTGTGTATACCCATAATGGTCGGCGTGAAGTCATCAAAGTTTATGGCGCTTCAGGACCCTTTGATAGTGTGATGGTTCAAAAGGCGGTGTTAATCAATTCAGATAAAGATATTGAAGAAGCAACGCGTAATATCAATAAT
The DNA here is from genome assembly GCA_902826485.1 of uncultured Gammaproteobacteria bacterium. Lineage (GTDB taxonomy): Bacteria > Pseudomonadota > Gammaproteobacteria > Berkiellales > Berkiellaceae > CADEEZ01. The sequence goes on along the minus strand of CADEEZ010000003.1, from coordinate 194,604 downwards.
TATTTTAATCAAAATGTGATTGTGCTAGAAGGTAGAAAGTAACCCCCACCCCAACCCCATAGGCGTCAAGCTTAAATTTAGTCGCTTTCTCTTTTCTCTACGTATTACTTTAGCCTTAAAAATTTTGTGAGCCTGGATGCCGCGGACAAGCCGCGGCACATAGGGAGAGAGATAGTTAAGCTTGACGCGCATGCACCCCACCCCTCCCCCGCGGGGCAAGGTAAGGTGCTAGAAAAACTAGTATTGAGCTAGCCAAAAAACAAAGTTCTTTCTAACCTACTCGTTTTTTGCTATCATCCCACTCCAATTTAGCCTAAATAAGTAGAAGTCAGCCCACCATGAGTATTTTAAAAGTTACCCTAAACAAAAAAACCACCCGTAAACTAGACGAAGGTTATCCGTGGGTATTCAAAACCGAAGTAGATAACAAGATTTTAGCAACAGCGACACCAGGTCAAATTGCCGAATTTTATGATATGACGGGTGAGCGAGTGCTCGCAACCGGGTTTGTGAACCCTTTGTCGACCATATTTGGCCGAGTGTTAGCCTCGGGCAAGCAAGCTATTACTTCTGCTTGGATCATTGAAAGGCTAAAAGCCAGCTTACAACTTCGCGCAGACTTTTTTACTGTGCCCTATTACAGGTTAGTCCATGCAGAATCTGATGGCTTACCTGGATTAATCATTGATAGATTTGATCACGTATTTGTGATGCAAGTGAATACCGCTGGCATGAATCATTATCAAGAAAAAATCGTAGAAGTATTACTTAAACATTTTGGTGCTAAAACGGTTATTTTAAAAAATGATTCACCTGTACGCAAAAAAGAAGGGCTAGAAATCATCACAGAAACGCGTGGCGAGCCAATTTCTGAGAACGAACTGGTGACGGTACAAGAAGGTGGCTGTTTATTTGAATTGGATGTGATTAAAGGCCAAAAATCAGGTTGGTTTTACGATCAACGTGCCAACCGTACTTTCGTGTCTCATTTAACCAAAAATAAAACCGTGTTAGATGGCTTTTGTTATTTGGGTGGTTTTGGGATTCAAGCCATGCAACATGGCGCAAAATCAGTGGTGTTTATCGATTCAAGCGAAGAGGCCATTAAATTAACGCAAAAAAATTATGCGTTAAATAAATTAGATAGCACTAAAGCAGAATTCATAAACGAAAAAGTGTTTCAAAGTTTATCTGCTTTTCAACAGCCTGAATCAAATCGAAAATTTGAAGTCGTGTGCTTAGATCCGCCTGCTTTTATTAAAGCCAAATTAGATATAGGATCGGGATTAAGAGGCTATGAAAAGTTAGCCAAAATGGCCGCACCCCTAGTCGAAAAAGCGGGCATCATGGTATTTAGTTCCTGTTCTCATCATGCCCACACAGAAGAGTTGATGAAACATATTTATTTGGGCATCAAAAAAGCGGGCAGAGAAGCAAGGCTTGTTAAGGTCTCAGGCGCAGATTGGGATCATCCCATTCACCCTGTGCTGAAAGAAAGCGAATATTTAAAATGTTTAATTTTTCAATTCATTGATTAATTCCGGAAAGATTCTAACGGTTTTAATTCGATTGTCTTGCGTTTGCATCACTTCGGTCGGGTAATTCCCGACCATTAAACAGACTTGATTGTCAGGAATAAATTCGAGCAAGTCGATAATTAACCCACTCAATGTTTTGGCGCCTGTAGACGGAAGCTCCCATCCCATAGTGCGGTTTAAAAACCGAACATTAATACTGCCATCGACTAAAATGCTACCGTCTGTTTGCGGAATAATGTCTTTTCGCGTGGTGACTAAGTCCGTGGTGTATTCGCCCACAATTTCTTCTAAAATATCTTCTAGGGCAACCAGGCCTATTACATCACCATATTCATTCACGACCAAACCAAGGCGACGTTTACTTTTTTGAAAATTAATGAGCTGTGTGGCCAGCGAAGTGCCTTCAGGGACAAAATAAGCGTCATCAATGGCGTCTTTAAAAGAGGTTTTATCAAATTTATTAGAAGCCATCAGGTTCATGATATCTTTGATATGCACTAGCCCAAGTGTGTTGTTTAATTCATTTTTAAAAATCGGTAAGACAGTGTGTTGGCAAGATTCAAGCTGAGACATGATATCTTCCCAATCTCCTTCGATGTTGATGCCGACAATATCTTTTTTGGGCACCATGATTTCATCAATGGCGATTTGTTCTAAATCGATAATGCTTAACATCATGGCTCGATGTTTACGCGGCAGTTTTTTCCCTGCTTCATAGACAGCCGTTTTTAATTCTTCTTTGCTCAAGGCACCGCCCGATTTTTGGCTCATGCTGATGCCAAATAATTTTAATAATTGGTTGGATAAAAAGTAGGTTACCCACACTAAAGGAAAAAAAACATAAAGGGTGATTCTGACAGGAATGGCTGAAATAATAGCAACCTTTTCAGGAAAAATAGCCGCTAAGGTTTTAGGGGGCACTTCTGCAATAATAATCGATCCTAAAGTAACGAGAATGGTAAAAACCAAATCTTCTGCGCCATCAACATATTTTGTGGCTAAAAAAGTTAAAATAACGGAAATAGAGATGTTAGCAAAATTATTGCCAATTAAAATCACACTGATGAGTCTTTCTGGGTATTTTAATAAGGCTTCAGCACTTCTGGCCGCAAAGCTCGTTTTCGCTAAGTGTTTTAAACGATAAGGGTTGGCAGCCATAAAGCCGATTTCTGCTGCTGAAAAAAAAGCAGAGAGAAAGAACAAAAAAAACAATAAAGAAGCCAACAAGGGTATATTTAAGTCGTTCAACACATCACCTTTATTTTGTACCGAAATAGGAAAAAATAAGCATTAATATACTGACTAAGGTTAATTTTGCTAAAAGTGATGTTCTAAGCCCAAAACAGAGCTTACGGATAATCACGACGGTAATAATAGCAAAGCCTATCAAACTTAAGATAGTTTTAGCTAAGAGTAAATAAGCAAAAAGTTGTTCGCTTGGTAAAGCACTTAAACCAAAAAATAGCCCTGACCCTAAAATTAACCAGCCAATTAATAAAATATCGACTAAAAATTTTTCCATGACCTCAAGTGGAGGCAATAATTGTTTTAAAACCACACTCGGTTTATTTTTCAATTGTGACAATTGCAAGAGTAAGAGCCCAGATTGCATTCCAGCCAAACCGAATAAACTGACCCCAAAAATTGAAAATAAAACGTGGTAAAGCATTTGGGGATGTACTTTGGTCATCACGACATGGGTTTCGATACCTGAAAAAAGCAGTCCGATTAAAAAAGCCAAACAACCTAACAAATAACTAATAAGGGTTAAGTTCAAAATGGGCCGAAAAATCGACCAAAATAAAATCAGAATATTCATGCACCAAGCGGTGAGGGCAACCATATTGGCCCATTCTAAATTTTGGCCACCTGCTATTTCTATCCATTGGTATAAAAACCATCCATGGAGAGAAATAGGAAGCAGGCTAATTAACTGAAATAAGCGAGTGGGGCACTTTTTGGATTTGAAGACATGCAAATATTGCCAGATACCAAGAAGAAAGTATGATATAAAGATAACTAAAATAAGAATGTTATTCAGCATGATCTCATCATCGCATAGGTTTTTTATCAAAGCCATGGTCTAGTCTAGCTAAAATTTGTTATGCTTTCCGCCAGTTTGGGTTTTGATAGTACATATTATAAATAGTGAGAGAAGACTTATGTTTGAGCGCCTAACAGAGCGGCTACATCGTTCTTTTAGAAATTTAATTGGTCAGGGGTCTCTGACAGCTGAAAACATGTACGGCATGTTGAATGAGGTGCGAGAGGCCTTAATAGAGGCAGACGTTGCCTTGCCAGTGGTTCAGGAATTTGTTGATGCCATTAGGGCAGAAGCCATTGGGATGGAAATCGCCAAGCATTTATCTTCAGGCCAAGAAGTGCTTAAAATGGTTAACGATAAGTTAGTATCTTTGCTTGGTGAGCAGGTTGAGCCCCTGAGGCTCCAAGTGAATTCTCTTACCGTCGTCTTAATGTCTGGCCTACAAGGATCAGGCAAGACAACCAGCGTATCAAAATTATCTAAGTGGCTGAAAGAAAGACAAAATAAAAAAGTATTGGTGGCGAGTGCCGATATCTATCGTCCAGCGGCGATTGATCAGCTTAAAACCTTGGCTGCAGAAGTGGGCGTAGATTTTTTTCCTTCCGATCCTGCACAGCAGCCAGTGAATATTGCTAAGGCTGCTTTATCTGAAGCTAAAAAAGCCCACTATGATGTTTTGATTATCGATACTGCGGGTCGACTGCATATCGATGAAGCCATGATGGGGGAAATTAAACAAATTCATGCGGCGATTGAGCCTCATGAAACCTTGTTTGTTGTCGATGGTATGACAGGGCAAGATGCCGCTAAAACAGCCAAAGCGTTTGGTGAGGCCATTCCTTTAACTGGGGTGGTGGTCACTAAGCTCGATGGAGATGCCAGAGGCGGTGCTATTTTATCGGTTAAGCACATTACCCAAAAGCCGATTAAGTTTATTGGTACCGGAGAAAAGGCCGATGCCTTAGAGCCTTTTTATCCCGATAGAATGGCCTCTCGTATTTTAGGCATGGGGGATATGTTATCCCTTATCGAAGAACTAGAACGCAAAGTAGACAAAGAAGAAGCCGACAAGTTAGCCAAGAAAGTGGCTAAAGGCACTTTTGATCTAGACGATTTTCGGGCCCAGTTGCTGCAAATGCAAAATATGGGTGGCATCATGGGGCTTATGGATAAATTACCTGGTATGAGCGCTTTGCCTCAAGAGGTGAAATCCAAAGCCAATGACAAATCCTTAATACAAATGATCGTTATTATAAACTCCATGACTAAAAAAGAGCGTAGACGGCCTCAAATTATTAATGGCTCGAGAAAAAGACGCATCGCGATGGGTTCAGGTACACAGATTCAAGATATTAATAAAGTTATCAAACAATTTGACCAGATGCTCAAAATGATGGAAAAAATGACTAAAAAGGGCGGAATGGCTAAAATGATGAAGGCGTTTCAGGGTAGAATGCCAAATAAGGGTGATTTGCCCCCTGGCGACTTTTTTTAAATTGCCGTAATATGTAGACCCTTTAATAAAGCAATCATGCTTGGCATGATTAATAAAATAGCAAGTTAACTAGAACAGAGGATATCTTGGCATGGTTATAATTCGTTTATCGCGTGCAGGTGCAAAAGGTCAACCCTTTTATTATTTAGTTGTTAAAGATAGCCGTACTGCTCGTGATGGCCGTTATATTGAACAAGTAGGTTTTTTTAACCCTGTCGCAAGGGGCAAAGAAGAAGTACTTCGTTTAGAACGTGAACGTGTACAGTATTGGGTAGATCGTGGCGCTCAAATGTCAGACAGAGTGCGCAGTTTAGTAAAAGATTTTGATAAAGCTGCGGTTAAAGCAGCTTAAGCCGTGTGGTGTAGTGATAGAAACTGAATTAAAAGAAAACTTAATGATAACCATTGGCCGCATTGGCGCGCCTTTTGGTGTTCGAGGTTGGGTTCATATTCATTCTTTCACTTCACCGACAGAAAATATTGCTAACTACGAAACTTGGTATTTACCCGAGCACCATTTGCAAAATTGGCAGCCGGTAAAGGTCGTTTGTAAACGACACCATCAGAGTGTGGTAGCCCAGGTAGATGAGTGCTCAGATAGAGATAAAGCGGCATTGCTTCGAGGAAAGCTCATCGCCATTCCTCGTTCCATGTTGCCTAAACTTACAGACGGGCAATATTATTGGGCCGATTTAATTGGCTTAAAAGTCACTAATCCTGCGGGCGAGTGCATAGGTGAGGTCGATCATCTTTATGAAACTGGCGCAAATGATGTGATGGTAATTAAAAATTTAACAAATGGCAGTAAACAACACGTCCCGTTTTTATTGAACGACGTGGTGGTGAGTGTCTCCCTTGAGGCCAAAACAATTGTGGTCGATTGGGTAGAAGCTTAGCAGTAGTATATTGAATGAAAGTTGGTATCGTTACCCTTTTTCCCGAATTGTTTGATGTATTTTTACAAGTCGGTGTGGTGGGGCGTGCGATAGGTCGCGGTGTGGTTAAAACGCAAATTTTTAACCCCAGACATTTTACACAAGATGTGCATCGAACCGTTGATGACAGGCCTTTTGGGGGTGGACCCGGCATGGTCATGATGGCAGTGCCACTACTGGATTCAATTGCTTTTGCAAAAACTTGGATGAAAACAGAAAATGTTTGCCATCCAAAAGTGGTTTATCTTTCACCTGCGGGTGAAAAATTGACCCAAGCCAAAGCCAAAAGTTGGGCGACCGAAAAAGAAGGAATTATCTTTTTAGCAGGTCGTTACGAAGGGATTGATGAACGCGTGATGACGCAAGTCGACGAGATCATCTCCATAGGCGATTATATTGTGTCGGGCGGAGAAATTCCTGCTCAAGTGTGTATAGAAACCATGGTTCGGTTACTTCCTGGGGTATTAAATGACCCTGCGTCGGCTGAACAAGATGCATTTAGTAATCCTGATGGAATACTAGATTGTCCTCATTACACACGGCCACAGAGTTTGGTGCATGATAGCTTAGCTGAACCATTAGGAGTGCCTGATGTGTTGCTTGGCGGTAATCATGAAACCATACGCGCTTGGCGACGAAAGCAAGCGTTAGGACAAACCTGGCAAAAACGTCCAGATTTGTTAGAAAATAAAACATTGGATAAAGAAGCCAAAAGGCTCTTAGAAGATTTTGAGCAAGAATTTAATAACCATAAAGGGTAATGTCATGAGCACAGTTATTCAACAAATTGAGCAAGCACAGATGCGCAGCGATTTACCGGCTTTTACGCCTGGTGATACGGTTTGTGTGTGGGTAAACGTCAAAGAAGGTACTCGTGAAAGAGCTCAGGCCTTTGAAGGTGTTGTGATTGCCATCAGCAGCAGAGGATTAAATTCTTCTTTTACTGTTCGCAAAATGTCTCATGGTGAAGGGGTAGAGCGTGTATTTCAAACGCACAGCCCATTAATCGACAAAGTAGAAATTAAACGTCGTGGTAAAGTTCGTAAAGCGAAGCTATATCATTTACGTGCACTGCAAGGTCGTGCTGCAAGAATTACCGAAGATTTGGCTAAAACAGCTAAAGACTCTAAAGCGGCTAAAGCAGCTAAAGAAGCGAGTTCAAGCAACTAAAGTTTTTTATTTTTTCTTTTGGGATGACCGAACATGGTAGATGTCGTTTTGGTCACCCCAATAGGGACATTGGGTGTTGCGCGTCTAAAGGATTATGTAGATAGAATCAGTTTCCTCGATCCAACGAGTCTGGTTCCTTTGCCTAATTTTCGTGAAGGCTTTACCAAACAAGTCGAAGAATGGTTTTCGGGCTATTTTTCTAACACCCGTCCCGACTTTTCTCTCCCTCTTTTTTTAAATAATAAAGGCACGCCCTATCAGCGAAAAGTTTGGCGCGCGCTTTTGCAAATTCCATTTGGTGAAACCGTGACTTACGGTGATCTAGCCAAAGACCTAAAAAGTTCAGCACAAGCTATTGGTATGGCCTGCAAATTTAATCCCTTACCTATTTTAATTCCTTGCCATCGTGTGATTGCTAAAAATAATCTCGGCGGTTATTTTGGGGAAACCAATGGCATAAAAATCGATATTAAAGCTTGGTTAATCAATCATGAAAAGGCCAGCTTTCAAAATTAGCGTTATTTTTTATGTCGGGTGTAAATGCTAAATTTCTTTCTCTCATGTTCACTCCCACTTCCACTATTACTACTGTTGTTACTTCTAGAGGTATATGATTTTCTTTGTTCTGTTTCCTCTTCTTGGCTACTCCGACTGCTTTTGCTGGAATGTGTTTTAAAAGGGGTGTAGGTAGTTTGGGAAGCAGATTTTTCGAGCGTTATCTGAGTATCAGTTTGACTCAATATAGAAAAGGGAATATCTTTTTTGGTTGATATATTTTGCGAGAGTAATTGACCCGGATCAGAAGAACTAGCTTTCTTGTTTCCAAACGGAGTTGTCAAAGAGGTACTTCGTAATGGTGGATTAATTTCACTTTCTTTTTTTTCATTAGAATGGCTCTCAATGATAGATTTTGGCTCTGTTTTTGCGTTTATTTGGTTTAATTCATACAATGACATTTTTCTCAACATTTCTGTTATGTCATCAGGAGAAGGGCGTTGGCGAACAGTTTCATGCATTAACTGAAGAATACACTCTTTTGTATAATCAGACCAAGAAAGCTTTTTTTTATGCTTAGGCTTTATTTCGATGACTTCAAGCTGATATTTATATTTTTTTTCTGTTAGGTTTAATTGGGCTATCTGTTCTTGAATTTGAGCAACAAGCATTTCGGTTTCGTCGGTTTCAATTTTCATTTCAATTTCTGGAACAGTAGTACTTGCCTCAGTTGTTTTAATTTCTTTATCAGATGCCACAAGGTCTTCTTTACTTTGCGAAGCAACTTTTTTATTGGTGTTAACAAAAATTTTAGGAAAAATCGTATACAACTCTTTTTGTTCAAAATCAGGGATTAAATTGGCGTTTTTGCTACTGGCGGTAGCCTGTTTTTCATTGTGATAGTTAATATAAATAGCTTCTTCAGAGTAAAATATGGCACAAAGTAAACCTATTTTCCAATACTCTGTTTGTATGCTGTAATAGGGACGAATATTCCAATAGTTTTCTGGCGTTTCAAACCCTTCTGTTCCTAAAGGCTGATTGCCTAATTTATAAGTAAAGCACGAACGGCCAAAGTCAACTATTTTGATGATGATTTCATCTTGTTCAGTGTGGTTTACCATAATATTTTCAGGCTTTATGTCACCATGAAAAATGCCATATGTTTGATGCAGCTCATGATAAGCTTGTATAATGGCGAATATAATTCGATTTTTTAAGATGGGATCAATGTCTTTTACGCGTTCATAGATATTTTTTTGCGTTTTCTCATCAAATTCTTTTATTTTATAGCACCAATCAAACAAAGTTTTTCCATAACCAAACTCTTGAATTAAATACCCCACCTGTTTTGATTCATCTATATAAAATCCTATCAGCCGTTTTTCTTCCTGAGATGATTTTTCTTGTCTGGGCGATCTGAGAGTTCTATCTTGTTTAGACAACATCAGTATTTCATTTTCAAATTCAACTTTATTTTGCCCTTTCTTTAAAGGCGATAGTTTTATGGCAACAATCGGATCGTCTATTTGCAGCGTTTTTTTAATATGTTTTTTGCCACCGAGAATTTGTCCTTTGTATACGGCTCCTGTGCCGCCTTGCCCTTTTATGTTTTTTATGTCAATGGCCACATAAAGTGGTTGGTTCTTTTCATTAACAGTAGAAACCAGCATAAAATCACTGAGAGAGAGAATGTCGCCATTTTTTATAAGGCGGTCTAAAATTTGATTTTTTTTACTTTTTAGTAGTAACGCTGTTAATTGATTACCAAGGTTGAGGGTAAGCGAGCCTTCAACGGGTTCATTTTTAGGGCCCAGTAGTAGATAATGTAATTCATTTTCTTGTGTTTTAAAATATATTTTTAATTTTTCTGGAATGCCATTTTCAGGTAATTCTGAATGCAAACAAAAGTCATATTCTAAAGTAAAATCGTTTTCAGCTATATCGTGCTTGTTTTTTTCTTTATCTTTTCGGTAATAAAAAATTTTTGATTTTGAACAATTGAGAAAGTGAGAGAAAGTTTTATGAAGTTTTACTGAATCTTCATCGGTCAGCAACCAAAATAAACCGACTGTTCTGGGAGAAGTTTGTAGAGAATTATGCCGAGATAAGGTTCTGCGCTCTGAAGATTTTGGTAGCGTCGGCAATGAAGTACTAATTATCTTCTTATTCGTATTCGAAAAATTTGAAGTAGCCTGCAGGGGTGAAGTTGACGGGCTGCTGGTGGTTGTCTGAGTTGAAGAGGTATTGGTGTTCGCAGCATTAGACGTAGGTCTAATGTTGATCTCGGTATCAGAAGGTGCACGTGAACGACTAGTATGTTTATTTGAATCTGACATGATCTAACAATCCGATGTTAAGTGAATAATAATTATTATGCTTACTCCGATGATTGAATACAACAGTTGAATGGAAATTAAGAGGAGAACAGGAGCAGGAATAACTGCTCCTGTTTAAATAAACAAGGCGCTATTCTCCTTGCCCACCACGATAATTAGAAGGTCTCTCATTGCGGTGTGATTGGTGATGACGTTGCCTATGATATCCTTGTTGTCTATCTTGGCCACCCCCGTCTTGATGACCTGTTTTTTTCTTAAACTTACTGTCTTTATGTAATAAATATACACCCACTGATAAAGAAGCAATGGATAAGGCAAAGTACAGCATATCTAATCCACCCGTGTATTTAATATAAATAACGTGTTGGAAGAAACTGACCACTAAAACCATGACGATCACTTTGGCGAGTTTATCTTTTAATTCATCTAAAGAAGAGATAGATAAGATAGAAGGGAGTTCTATTTTTTTCTTCCCATTGTGGCTGCCCATGTCAGAAATAAATAATTCGTATAATCCAAAGCTAAAAATAAGCAAAACAATGGCAATCAGATATAAATCAACTGAGCCGATTATCTGGCTAACCAAATCTGAGTGTAATGACTCTGGGAAGTTCATTGTTCTAACAGCATAAAAAACATCGCCGGCCAAATAAATCATATCGTAAGTGGCGGTTAAAAATAGTGAAATTGAGCCAATCAACCCAAATATAACCGGTAATAAGACAAATAGCCGACAGAGTAGCAGCAGTTTTTCAAAAATGATTTTCATAAGGTTTTCCTAAATTATAAATTATAGGTTACATGTTGCCGTAATTGGGTCCGCCTCCCCCTTCAGGGGGCACCCAAACAATATTTTGAGTGGGATCTTTAATATCACACGTTTTGCAATGAATGCAATTTTGGGCATTAATTTGTAAGTAGGGCATCTTATCTATTTCGATGATTTCATATACCCCTGCAGGACAATACCGAGTTTCTGGTGAGGCATATTTTTGGTAGTTTACTTCTATGGCAAGGGCTGGATTTTTTAAAATTAAATGACAAGGTTGATTTTCTTCATGATAGGTATTGCTTCTTGAAACAGAAGTAAGTTTGTCGACACTAATTACGCCATCGATTTTGGGATAAATAAGGGGTTTATACTTATTTTTATCTTGAAGTTGAGCATAATCAGGTTTATGACTAAATGTCCAGGGCGCATGTCCCATGAATATATATTGATCAATGGCCGCATAAATTAATCCACCAAGCGTACCGAGTTTGAAACCAGGTTTAATATTTCGTACTGGGTATAGCTCTTGGTAAACGGAAGAATTTTTTAATTTCTTTGGATAGGCTGTTAGCTCTGAGTCGTTACCCAACTCAAATACAGCTTCTGCGGCCAGCATACCTGATTTCATGGCATTATGAGAGCCTTTGATTTTACCCACATTCAAAAAACCCGCACCACATCCGATTAAAGCACCACCAGGAAAAGTGAGTTTAGGGATGGATTGTAACCCGCCTTCATTGAGGGCTCTGGCACCGTATTTTAAACATCTCCCTTGGGTCAACAAAGGCAGAATATCAGGATGATGTTTAAATTGTTGAAAAAGTTGATAAGGATCTAAATAAGGATTTTGATAATCTAGTCCAATGATCAATCCAATAGAAATAAGATTTTTATCTAGATGATAGATAAATCCACCACCGTAAGTTGCATTATCTAATGGCCAGCCTACCGTATGAACGACTTTACCGGGGATATGTTGAGCAGGGTTAATTTCCCAAAGCTCTTTTATGCCCAGGCCATATATTTGTGGAGCAGAATCGTTATCTAATTTAAATTGTTTAATTAATTGTTGAGAAAGTGACCCTCGACATCCTTCTGCAAACAAGGTTTGTTTGGCCAAAATATTGACACCCGGTTGAAAGGTGGTCAGTTTTTCATTTTTTTTACCGATCCCCATGGCGCCTGTTTTAATGCCAATTACTTTAGGAGAAGGGGTGTCATTGGCATATAAAATTTCAGTTGCACTAAAGCCAGGAAAAATATCCACCCCTAAAGATTCAGCTTGCTTTCCTAGCCACTGACAGAGTTCACCGAGGCTAATAATATAATTGCCTCTGTTCTGTAATGTTTTAGGGGTAGGTAGGGGCCAAGTTTTATGGTGAGTAAGATAGGCAAATTTATCTTGAGTGACCGGGGTACGTAATGGCGCATTTTGTGTCTGCCAATCAGGGAATAATGTATTCAGTGCTGAAGGATCGAAAACTGCGCCAGATAATATATGCGCGCCAATAGAGGCACCTTTTTCTAGTACACAGACTTTTGGAAGCAGATTATGTTGACGGCACAATTGCGCGTAACGAATTGCTGCAGCAAGCCCGGCGGGGCCTGCACCCACCACAATTAAATCATATTCCATTTGTTCATGTTGGGTCTGCTCAGCCATAAAGAAATCCCTTCTCTGTTAGTTAATCATCTTGAGTTTGAGCACGCATAGTAAGCATATAGGAGAAATGCTAAGATTTTAACTCGAGAAGAGCAAAGGAGTCAGCTTTTATGGCAATAAAAATTATTGTGCCAATTAAACGCGTAGTGGATCCTTACGCAAAAATTATGATCAAATCCGATGGATCAGGGGTTGATACGCAACATGCCAAAATGGTGATCAACCCTTTTGACGAAATTGCCTTAGAAGAAGCTCTTAGATGGAAAGAAAAAGGAGTAGATATCAGCAGCATACTGGTGGTCTCTGTTGGTGAAGAAAGTTGTCAAGAAAGTTTAAAAACGGCATTAGCATTAGGTGCAGATAAAGCCATTCACGTGCAACACACAAGCGAAACAGAACCTTTATTTATTGCCAAAATTCTGAAAAAGGTAGTTGAAAAAGAACAGGGTGTTATCGTGATGATGGGCAAGCAAGCCATTGATGATGATGCCAATCAAACAGGCCAACTTTTGGCAGGGTTATTAAATTGGCCACAGGCGACATTTGCCTCAAAAACGACTTTTATTGAAAATAATCAAAAAATAGAAGTGGTTCGAGAAGTCGACGGCGGATTAGAAACCCTTGAAGTAAATATTCCTTGTGTGATCACAGCTGATTTACGATTAAATGAACCTCGCTATCCCACATTGCCCAATATCATGAAAGCAAAGCAAAAACCCATCGAAACAATATTAGTGAATGATTTAGACATAAAACATGAATTTAGATTAAAAAATCTTTCGATTAAAGCGCCTGCATCTAGAAAACCTGGCGTAAAATTAAATTCAGTCGAAGAATTGGTAGATATTCTAAAAAATGTGGAAAAAATAATTTAATAATTACGACAGATTCAGGGAGCGAATATGAACAAGGTGTTATTAGTCATTGAACATCATGCTGAAGTATCACCGGTAAATTTAAATGTGATGACAGCGGCATTAGAACTTTCGAATACAATTGATGCGGTTATTTTAGGCCATGATTTAAATAGCTTGGCGACAGAATTAAAAAATTTAAATTGTTTCGATAAAATTTGGGTGGGGGATAATATTAATTTAACTTATCCTTTGGCCGAAATACAAGCGCCTATATTATCAGAATTAGCCAAAAATTATACGCATGTGTTATTTCCGGCGACCACGTATGGTAAAAATATTATGCCTAGAGTCGGCGCGCAGATAGACAGCCAACCTATTTCTGATATCACAAAAATTTGTGCAGAAGATACTTTCGAACGACCTATTTATGCAGGTAATGCAATTCTGACAGTGCAAACCCAAGATAAAATAAAATTATTAAGCATACGTGCTACCGCATTTGATAAACATGTTTCTGAAAAATTAGCAGAAAAATCAACTGAGATTACAAATTTGCCAGAATTATCTTTTGATAATCGATTGTCTAGTACATTTAAATCACTAGATGCCCCTAAGCTGACGCGTCCTGAATTGACCACTGCCAAAATAGTGGTTTCAGGTGGCAGAGGGCTTAAAAATAAAGAAAATTTTCAGATAATTGAAGCCTTGGCAGATAAATTAGGTGCCGCAGTAGGGGCTACGCGCGCAGCTGTAGATGCGGGGTTTGTGCCAAATGATTATCAAGTGGGCCAAACCGGTAAAATCGTTGCTCCCTTGTTATATATTGCGATTGGAATTTCAGGTGCCATTCAACATATCGCTGGAATGAAAGACAGTAAAATTATAGTCGCCATAAATAAAGATCCGGATGCGCCTATTTTTCAAGTAGCAGACTATGGCCTAGTGGGGGATTTATTTGAATTGGTTCCCGCATTTCAAAAATATATTTAACGAGGCAACATGAACGCATTAATTGAAAAAAAATGTAAAGGTTGTGAAAGCGACTCTGAATTATTGTCTCTCTCAGAAATTGAAGCATTACTTTCTAAAATTCCGGGTTGGTCATTAAGTGTTGAGAATAAAATGATTTTCCGTGAGTTTTTTTTTAAAAATTATTATCAAACAATGGCTTTTGTGAATATGATCGCTTGGCTGTCACATCAGGAAAATCATCATCCCGATTTGAATGTTTATTATAATAAATGCATTGTGCAGTATCACACACATGCCCTCAATGGCTTATCGGAAAATGATTTCATATGTGCCGCTAAAATAAATGTTTTGCTCGCCACTTAAGTTCATAGATAGGATGACAGATGGATTTTGATGACTTAATTCAAAGGGATATGGAAATAGACAAAGATTCCCCCCCTCTTAAGCCTCTTACAATTTTTATTTCTATTCCCCCTAATTTTAGTATTGAGGTATGGGCTTGCATTGAGGTGGTTAAAACTTGTCAATATATTGATTTTGGATTAAGAAAAATTCAAAATCTATTCAAAAAAAATCTAGGAAATAATATTTTAAATTCCTATCAAAACAGAATAGATTACATTGCCCTTTTAAAAGAAATGAAATTATTGCCACCTGATCATCGCGGTGAAATTGATTTTATGAATGTCTTATGTGCAACGATTAAGCAGGAATATTATTCGCTCTCAATGGGGCTGCTTAATAAGCCTGTGTTAAGAGCCAGATTACATGAGCAAAAAAATAAAATCTTGCTTCAATGTATCATCAGTAATAATACGCAAGCTTTTAAATATTTGATAAATTTACCCCATATAAAAGAAACGTTAACAAGCCATAAAAACAAACCTCTTTATTATGCTGTTTGGTACAGTCGCGCTAGTATGGTAGATGATTTATTAGCCATTTCACCTGTGAAAACCACAGCCCATGTTAGCGACAACTACATTTTATATCAGGCCATAAAAAATCAAAATATTCACATTATCGAAAAATTCATGGCGATTCCTGAAGTAAAAAAAAATCTTTTTGAAATAATGCCGCGTATCTACGAATACATAAGCGACAAAAATCTTGCGAATGTAAAAAGATTTATTGGGTTAGACCATTTTCATGAAAGTAAAATAAAAGCTTATGCGCTTGCCGTATCTCGAGCGGGACATGTATTGGGTTTGTTAAATCAACATTTGCCCACTGATATTGCTTTCCCCATGAATTTTGCTGGAACCTATGATAGCAAAGGAATGTCTTGGGTAATAGAAAGTTTGTCAAAATACGTACTAAGCTTATCACCTTCAGAATTTAAAAGCAGGTTAAATATTATTTTAGCCGTTTTTAAAATGTCAGAGTATTACAGGAATAAAATTTTTGATGCCCAAAATAATATAAAAACAGGGCACACTGCGTACAAGGATTTATTAGGCGAATACCATGTAGGTAAAATGGTCCATCTTTTAGCAGGCTGGAAACGTCATAAATTCAGTATTGTACTCTATCTAGGCAAAATTAGCGTAACTAATAGAGGAGAACATGGCGATCTCAATTTAGGTACAAAAATATATGATATTGCGCATAGCAATGAATTGACGGCAGATTGGATTAAAGTGATCTTGACCAGTAATAAATCAGACATTGTGCTATCAACTTTAGCCAAGGTAATAGGCTTGAATAATCCGCTTGTGACTTTATCTCAACAATCTCAAAAATATCCCACTTGTGGTTATGTGAACAAATTGGCTTCAATAGAAGGCATGTTATTGTTACTTCGCACACAATATGTGGGCCAATTATCAATCCCCGGTGGTATAGCTTGGATATATAAATGGTATAAAAGACTTGAATATAAACAAGTGACAAATTTTTTCAGACGGTATGAAATAGAAAGAATTATTACGATGATTAAAAATAATCATTTTCGCACAGATTTAATGTACGATTTAGTGAGATCGATTATTATTCAACATCCTGGCAAAACCAATAAATTGACTAAGGGTATAAAATTTAGCATTGAATGTGGCAGAGCAAGAGAGTTATTAAGGGCATTACCTGATAATTATCAGCAAAAATTTAAAGAGAAGCATGGTGATCTTTATTGGTTAATAGAATATGAGCGTTATTACCCCCCTAAAAATGGTTGGATTTTAGTGGATTATCAGAGAAAAAAAAGCCAACAATATACAAATTTTTATCCTACGCCACAAAAAAAAAATACACCGAGTATACAACATAAAAATAAGTACACTCGGTTTTAAAATTAAGTGAAGAGGGCTGCTCTTCCTAGCACGGTTCGTAGCGAGTGCCCAGATGCTCAGTTGCAGGTTTTCCGAAATCGTTTGTACTCGCATCCGAACCTGAAAACCAACCACCACCTGAATTTGAATTAACAGGCTCATATCTTGACCCTAAAAATGTTTCAGCTGGTTTAGACGCATTAGAACTGTAACTAGGAAAATAAGTAGGGGTAGGTATCACAGACTCTGTTCTACTGCCTAAATATTCTTCAGCTGGTTTACTATTACTCCCTGAAAACCATGAGTCAAACACCGGGGCGGTCGGTACTGCTTCGTAGTGAGTACTTAAATGTTCACCGTGAATTGTTCTATTTGCGCCAGCAAAAGAGGGTGTTTGGTGTTGCGGTGTTGGTGTTACCGATTCATATCTCGTGCCTACATGTGTGCCATGAGATGTGTGTCTGTTAGAAGAATAGGGGCGTCCATAATAATTAGAAGTGTCATAAGAAAATAGATCAGCCCAAAAGCCTCTACGAGGCGTGGGATTAATAGTGATATCTGTATGATTATAATTTACGGAAGAAGCGCCACCTGAATATGAAGACGCAGAACCATCATCAGGAAATAAGTCACCTACTGCATTTGAAATAGCTGTGATACCAAAGCCAAGCGCTGTGCTCACGATGCCATATTTTATAAATAATCCAATAGACAATTGCGGCGCCGCTGCCAAGCAAATAACACCAAAGAAGCTCGTTAAGCCCCATGAGATGGCTTGTTGATTTTTAGTCATTATACAAAGATTCCTTATAATTTTTTAAATTAAAAAAGTATTAAACACACACCCAACGGTGATCTTTATAAGTATCGACTTTATTCATGTGTTTTCCCGAAATGGGATCATAAAAGGGGGTACGAACTTCTTTAATATAAGGCTCCCAATGACAATTGCTATAAGCCCCCGAAATGCTGGAGTAGAGTGCAGTAGTCGCAACCGTTGTTAAAAGGCAAAAAGTTAGGAAAGCAGTCGCATTTCCACCAGTGGCAAATTCCATTTCAGTATTAGTTAATGATCTCATTTAAAAACTCCAGATTTGTTTCTAACAATTTAGAAATTTAGTGTATGAGAGTTTTATTCTAAAAGCGATATAGAAAATAGAGGAGGGGATAAAGGGTTAAATTAGGTCGACGAACGGCCATGAGTTAATCACATGACCATTTATAATAAAAATAAGTATTATCTTGGACATAAGGTTTATATCCACAATACCGTCTTGCACAACATATCGCTAGGTTTGCCATAAGTAGCGTACTAATTATGCCGACACCCATCATTAGGGTAACTTGAATGCTACCAGCAGAAATAAAATTGGTTTCTGTAGAGGTTAAATTTCTCATTTATTCAGCCTGAATAAATTAATATGTAATTAGGTACGTAGTGTATCCGATTTTCCAACTAACGAAAGTATAAAGAAGAAATTTACTTTAGTATGTCAACTTTGTAACTGTGCTATACCTATAAGAAATAAGACGTGAGACTGTAATGAAGCTAGCAAAAGCGGTAGAACAGGTACAATGTTGGTTGTCAGAAATTGTATTGAGCCTACAATTTTGTGTTGAAAATTATCAAGCTTATTTTACCGCTTATAAGCAGGTGAATATAGCTGAGCTTGAACAGGTTTATATTCAAACTATCGATAAAAACTTAGAACAGGCTTTCAAAAAATTGATTTTAGCGGATAACGAATTAGAACGAATATGGCAAGCATATCCCGTACATAATGATATCATTGAATTAAAAAATATGGTTGATAATGAGCATTTATATAATCGATTAAAAAATGAATTAAACTGTTTTAAGTTGCATTATCATGAAGATATCAGCATACCGTATCTAAAAAATTTAGATCAGTTAAGTGTCACTGTCTTAAAATCTTATAAATTAACACTTTAAATTAAAAAACAATTTCAGGCACATGCTTAGGAATAACTAGCTCGCCCTCAGTCAAATTTTGAATGGTTTCTACAGAAACACCAGGTGCACGTTCTAATAAATGAAACTGGTTATTTTTAAGTTCTAATACCGCTAAATCGGTCACGACTTTTTTAATACAATTTACGCCCGTTAACGGAAGCGTACATTTTTTTAGAATTTTAGATTCGCCTGTTTTGGGATTGGCATGATTCATTGCGACGATAATATTTTTAGCCCCAGCAACTAGGTCCATGGCTCCCCCCATGCCTTTCACTAATTTACCGGGTACCATCCAAGAAGCGATATTACCCAGTTGATCCACTTCAAAAGCACCTAACACGGTTAAGTCAACATGGCCACCTCGTATCATCGCGAAACTATCCGCAGAAGAAAAATAACAAGCCCCTAAGGCTTCTGTCACGGTTTCTTTACCTGCATTAATCAAATCAGGATCAACTTCTGAAAAGTCGGCTGTTTCTCTAGGGTAAGGGCCCATGCCCAATAAACCATTTTCCGATTGCAACATGATCTGAATAGACTGGGGGATATAATTGGCCACCAAAGTAGGGATACCAATACCCAAGTTAACATAAAATCCATCTTGAATTTCTTGGGCGATACGAGCAGCAATTTGTTCTCGAGTAAGTGACATGGGCAATTCCTTAGGTTCTAGTGACTTTTCGTTCAATTCTTTTTTCAAATTGACCTAATATAACCCTATTAACATATATTCCTGGCGTATGGATAACTTGGGGGTCTAATTCGCCGGGTTGAACAATTTCTTCCACTTCAGCCACGGTAATTTTTCCCGCAGTGGCCATCATGGGATTAAAATTCATGGCTGTTTTTCGAAAAATTAAGTTGCCATAAATATCTGCTTTCCAAGCTTTAATCAGCGAAAAATCAGCTGTAAGCGATTCTTCTAATATATACTCTTTATCTTTAAATTTTTTTATTTCTTTGCCTTCTGCAACAGGCGTGCCAAAACCTGTGCGGGTATAAAACCCTGGAATACCAGCCCCACCTGCGCGAATTTTTTCTGCTAAGGTGCCCTGAGGCGTTAAAATAACCTTCATTTCTCCCGATAGATAAAGTTCTTCGAATAAAGCATTTTCACCTACATAAGAAGCAATCATGGTTTGAATTTGTCTTTTTTGTAACAAAATCCCCAAGCCAAAATTGTCTACACCCGCATTATTTGAAATACAGGTAAGACCATGGGTGCCTAAATGATGAATATGCTTAATTAAGCCTTCGGGTATACCGCATAATCCAAAGCCACCTACCATGAGCGTCATATTATGGGTTAAGCCCTTTAGGGCTTGATCATAAGAATGAACAACTTTATTTAATCCAGTCATAGCGCGCCTTTTTTTGCTAAAGTCACTTTTGAACGAGGGGAAATACCTAAATAATCGGTAATATACAACCCCGCTTCAATTAATTTATCGAGATCGACGCCAGTTTGTAAACCCATGCCATTTAACAAATAAATCACTTCTTCGGTGGCCACATTTCCAGAAGCACCTTTGGCATAAGGGCAACCGCCTAAACCTGCAGTAGAACTATCGATGGTTTTTATGCCCAATTCTAAAACAGCATAAATATTGGCAATTGCTTGTCCATAGGTATCATGAAAATGCATGGCCAATTTATCTACGGGGACGTGTTCTTTAAGTAAATCAAAGAGATCATAAGCTTGTTTAGGGGTGCCAACGCCAATGGTATCGCCAATAGAGACTTCTTCACAGCCTAACTTAAATAATTTCTCAGTAACCTCTAATACTGCTCTCGGATTTATTTTACCTTCATAGGGGCAACCTAGGGCACAAGAAACATAGCCTCTTACTTTAAGGTTATGTTTTTGAATTAAAGGCAACATTTCTTTAAATCGGCTGAAACTTTCATCAATGCTACAATTAATATTTTTTTGATTAAACGTTTCTGAGGCCGCAGTAAAAATAGCCACTTGCTGAGCAGAATGCGTGATGGCTAACTCAAGGCCCTTAACATTGGGCACTAAAACAGGAAAAGAAATATCTTGATAAGTTTCATTCACTAAGAGTGCAGAAAGAATTAAATCATTATCAGCAAGTTGAGGCACCCATTTTGGCGAAACAAAACTGGTGGCTTCAATATTTTTTAAACCCGCACTGATGAGTTTATCAATGAATAACAATTTAATTTCTGAGGGCACAAATTGTTTTTCATTTTGAAGACCGTCTCTTGGGCCTACTTCTACTATTTTAATTTGGTCAGGCATATAAACATTCCTTTATGTCTTACTGCTCAATAGATAATAATTCAGATCCTTGGGTAACTTGTTCACCCACCGAATAGAAAATATGCTGCACTTTTCCAGAATAGGGTGCAGTAATAATATGTTCCATTTTCATGGCTTCAACGGCCATTAATTTTTCACCCTTTTGAATTTCCTGGTTAGGGTTGACCCAAATTTGTGTAATAACACCCGGCATAGGAGAAATTAAGCCGTCAAGCGGCGAAGAGGTGGCAGAGATATATTGTCCCGCATGGTATTGATAATACCCATCGGAAAGTAAATGAATTTCATATAGTCTACCTTGCCACAAGAACGAGACAATATGATTGTCGGCCCAAAATGTCACACTGGCATTCAGTTTATGTTCATCGGCCTCATGTTTTTCAAGTGTAAAAAAAAGTGTCGGATTGTTAATTTTACCCGATAGATACCACGTTTTTTCTTCGATGCTTTTGGCTGCTCGAATGCTAATTTCTAGCGTATTTTCACCTAAATCAAAAATTTTGATAAGATAATGATCCAATTGTTGGGTGGTAGAATTTAAAACACCAATGGGAATTAAATCAACAGCCGGGAATTGACGATTAAGTCGAAAAGCAGACAAGGTATGGGTTTGTGGATTTTTTTTATCTAAACTATAAAATAATCCTGATAGAGCGAGTATTTCTTTAGGAACGATGAAGTTTTCGTTCTGTAATAAAGTAGGTAAATGTTCGGTAATCCAATGTGTCGAAAGTGTATTGTCATCTCGTGTAACTTCGGGGTGATGACATAAATATTGTAAAAATTCGATGTTATTTTTGAGCCCAATCAAAGCGGTTTCAGTGAGTGCTTGGTACAGTTTGGCATAAGCTTGTGTCCTATTTTTTGCATGAACAATAAGTTTGGCCAATAAAGGGTCGTAATAAATTTGAACGCTGTCCCCCGTTTCGTACCCTGAATCAATTCGGACATCTTTGTCTAGGGTACTGGGCCAAATTGATTTTTTTATCATGCCAGAGGTTGGTAAAAATTGTTGAGTAGGATCTTCTGCATAAATTCTGGCTTCAATCGCTACGCCTTGGCAAACAATTTGCGCTTGGGATAAAGGCAAAGGTAAGCCTTCGGCAATTTTAATTTGCCATTCTACTAGATCAAGACCCGTTATCATTTCAGTAACAGGATGTTCAACTTGTAAGCGAGTATTCATTTCCATAAAATAAAAATGATGATCGGGTGTCATTAAAAATTCGATGGTTCCTGCGCCCACATACTGAACAGAACGAGCGGCATTTATCGCCGCCTCATAAAGTTGAGCCTGTATAGTTGAAGGAATATTTTGTGCAGGACCTTCTTCGATAATTTTTTGATGTCGCCTTTGTAAGGAGCAATCTCTGTCATATAAATGCACAAAATTGCCTTGTTGGTCACCAAAGATTTGAACTTCGATGTGGCGTGATTCAGGCAAATATTTTTCAATAAACAAATTATCATTACCGAAGCTTTTAAGACTTTCGGTTTTGGCCGCTCGTATGTTTTCTTCTAAATCGGCTTCGTGATACACAATGCGCATGCCTTTACCACCACCACCATACGAGGCTTTAAATAAGACTGGCAGGCCAATTTTTAGCGCTTGATCTTTTAATGTGCTTATATCTTGTTTTTCGCCAAGATAACCTGGTATTGTAGGGACTTGATAAGACTCAACTAATTTTTTTGCTTCATGTTTAACGCCCATTCTACGAATCGCATCCGCAGAAGGGCCAATAAAAATAAGTTTATTGCTTTTACAGAGATCGGCAAATTCCGGGTTTTCTGACAAAAAACCATAGCCTGGGTGTATCGCATCTGCTTTAGCTTGTTTAGCTATTTCGATGATGCGTTTCATATTTAAATAACTTTCTTTTGAAGGGGCAGGGCCTACTAAGTAAGCTTCATGCGCCATCTTAACAAACAGTGCATTTTTATCTACTTCAGAATAGATGGCAATAGGGATGATATTCATCTTTTTGACTGTTCGAATAATTCGACAAGCAATCTCACCTCGGTTGGCAATCAGTATTTTTTTTATGGCTTTCATGCTACTTATTTAGTATCCAATTAGGTTGTCTTTTTTCCATAAAAGCAGAAATCCCTTCTTGACCTTCTTTGCTTGCTCTAAGTTGCGCTATCATATTTGCTGTCATGGGGATCAAGTTAGGATCTTTTAAATTTTTTTCTCCAAGCGAATGGACTAATTCTTTTGCATGACAAAGTGCAATAGGGCCATTTTTAGTGAGTTGCTGAACCGTAGGCAGTAAGTCAAATTCCGCTAATTCTTCTGGTCTGACGATTTCATGACATAAACCAATTTTTAAAGCAGCGCTCACATCAAATATGTTAGCCGTTAAAAAATAATATTTTGCCCATTTTGCGCCAATCGAATTAATCACATAAGGACTGATGGTGGCAGGAATTAATCCAATTTTAGTTTCAGTGAACCCAAATTGTGCGTCTTCACTGGCAATAACGATATCACAAGCACAGACAATGCCAGCACCACCTCCTAATGCAGAACCTTGTACCAAAGCAATGGTTGGTTTTTCAAAATGGTGAAGTAGATGGAGCATTTTTGCTAATTCAATCGCATCATTAAGATTTTCATCAATGCTTTTAGAGGCCATTTCTGCCATCCACTTTAAATCCGCACCAGCACTAAAGTGTTTTCCATTTGCATTAATGACTAAAAAACGAATAGGATGTTGTTCAAAAAAAGTGAGCTTCTGAATAATTTCAGCAATCATTTTTTGATTAAAGGCATTGTGAATATCAGGCCGATTGAGTGTGAGCACCCCTATCTGATTTTTGGTAATGGTCGCAAGTACAAGTTCATTATTCATGTTTACATCCTAAAAGTGCCAAAATGGGTAGGCTCTATGGGGCACGTGGAGACGATAGACAGTGCTAAACCGAGTACATCACGTGTTTGCGCGGGATCAATCACGCCATCATCCCATAATCGGGCAGAAGAGTAGTAGGGATGCCCCTGTCTTTCATATTGTTGGATGATGTTTTTTGTAAAGTCAGATTGAGAAGATTCATCCCATTGTTCATTATTTTTTAGCTTTTTGGCTTTAACGACTTGCGCTAATACACTGGCAGCCTGCTCTCCACCCATAACAGAAATTCGAGCATTAGGCCACATCCACAAAAATCTAGGATCATAAGCTCTGCCACACATACCGTAGTTGCCTGCGCCAAAACTGCCACCCACAATCACCGTGAGCTTGGGGACTTTTGCACAAGCGACAGCCATGACCATTTTGGCACCGTCTTTTGCTATGCCTTCTTCTTCTGCTTTTTTCCCCACCATAAAGCCCATAATATTTTGTAAAAAAATAATGGGCACATTGCGACTACAGCATAGCTCGATGAAATGCGTCCCTTTTTTAGCCGAGTCAGAAAATAAAATGCCATTATTCGCAATAATGCCAACAGGATGCCCATGAATATGCGTAAATCCACACACCAGCGTTTTACCATATAAAGCTTTAAACTCATGAAATTGAGACCCATCGGCGATGCGGGCAATAATCTCATAGGCATTCATTGGTTGTTTTAAATCGTTGGGGATTAAATGATAAATTTCTTTGGATTCATATAGTGGCGGCACGATATTTAAAATGGGTTCGATTAAATGTGAGGATAGCGCTGCAATAGAATTTCTAGCAAGGTAAAGAGCATGCAGATCATTTTCTGCAAAATAATCGGCAACACCAGAAGTTTGACAATGGGTTAAAGCACCGCCTAATAGTTCTGCGGAAACCTCTTCACCAGTAGCCGCTTTAACTAAAGGAGGACCGGCAAGGAAAATCGTTGCCTGCTCTTTTACCATAATACATTCATCGGCCATAGCGGGGACATAAGCGCCACCTGCGGTGCAAGAACCCATCACCACGGCCAATTGAAAGATTTTTTTAGCAGACATATTGGCTTGATTAAAAAATATTCTACCAAAATGTTCTTTATCAGGGAACACGTCATCTTGATGGGGTAAATTTGCCCCTCCTGAATCTACAAGATAAATGCAAGGTAATTTATTTTGTTCGGCAATGGTTTGAGCGCGAAGGTGCTTTTTAACCGTAATGGGATAATAAGTTCCACCTTTTACGGTGGCATCGTTTGCAATTATCATACAATATCGATTGTGCACTTTGCCAATACCACAAATAATGCTGCCAGCAGGAATTTCTTCGGCATAAAGATCAAATCCTGCCAAGGGAGAAAGTTCTAAAAAAGGAGAATCCACGTCTAATAAATATTGAATGCGCTCTCGGGGTAATAATTTATTTTTTTGAACATGATTTTTTTGAGCCTTGAGATCTCCTCCTGATTCTATTTCACGAATTATAGTTTGTAATTCGTGCACTTTTTCCATAGCGAGGTGCAAATTTCTTTTGGATTCGGCAGAGGCTAGCTGTAAAGTTGAGTGTATGATTGTCATATTCAGTATTTAATTCATTATTTCAATTGCCATCGCAACCGCTTCACCGCCACCGATACATAAACTGGCGATACCTGTTTTGAGTTTATGCTGTTTTAAGGCATAGAGTAGAGTGGTGAGAATTCGAGATCCCGATGCGCCAATGGGATGCCCCAAGGCACAAGCTCCCCCATGAACATTCACTTTTTTATGATCTAATTTTAATGATTGCATCGCAGCAAGTGGCACAACGGAAAAGGCTTCGTTAATTTCAAATAAATCAATATTGTGCTTTTCTAAATTTAAAGTTTTTAATAGTAATTTAATTGCTTCAATGGGCGCTATGGTAAAATCGGCAGGCAGAGTAGAATACGTACTGTGACCTAAGATTTTAGCAAGGGGTTTGAGTCCCAATGATTTTGCCTTCGACCATCGCATCATTAATTGTACACTGGCCCCATCTGAAATGCCGCTAGAATTTGCAGCTGTGACGGTCCCATTTTTATCGAAGGCAGGTTTCAGTAAAGGAATTTTATCTGGTTTGGCATTCAGGGGAAGTTCATTTGTTTTAATGGTATTGACCGGGGTAATTTCAGATTGAAATAAATTATTTTTGCTGGCCTTTTGTGCGCGAGATAATGATTCTAATGCAAAACCATCTTGGGCTTCGCGTGAAAATTGATAATTTTTGGCGCAGCGTTCAGCAAATACACCCATTAAGGTATTTTTTTCATACGCATCTTCTAGACCATCTAAAAACATATGATCAAACAAAGTACTATGCCCCATTCTTAACCCAGCGCGTGCTTTATTAAGCAAGTAGGGCGCATTCGTCATCGATTCCATACCACCGGCTATCATGATGTTATTTGTGTCGGCTAACAGTACATCATGCGCTAACATAATCGCCTTGAGTCCTGAACCACACATTTTATTAAGGGTTGTACAGCCCGTTACATTTGATAGTCCAGCAAATAATGCCGCTTGTCTTGCAGGTGCCTGGCCGATACCAGCACTTAAGACACATCCCAGTATCACTTCATCAATCGCGTCAGTTGATAACCCCGTTTTAGCAACGATGTCTTTAATGACTTCAGCAGCCAGCTGGGGCGCGCTATATTGACTGAATTGACCTTGAAATTGCCCTATCGCCGTTCGTTGACTGGCCACAATCACAATGGGGTCTTCGTTTGATATTTGATTATTCGCGGATGGCATTATTCAACTCCTAAGCGGTTTCTTCAAATAAAGCACGACCAATAATTAAACGTCTAATTTCAGAGGTGCCTGCACCAATTTCATATAATTTTGCATCACGCAATAACCTACCGGCAGGGTATTCATTGATGTACCCATTCCCCCCTAAACATTGAATGGCTTGTAGTGCAGTTTGTGTGGCTTGTTCAGAGCAAAATAAGATGACACATGCGGCATCTTTATTTGTTATTTTTTTGCTGTCACAAGCGCGAGCAGTTGCATAAAGTAAGGATCGCGCCGCATTTAAATGTGTATACATATCGGCAATTTTTGCTTGCATAAGTTGAAAATGCCCTATGGCCTGACCAAATTGCTTTCTTTCATGTACATAGGGTAAAACAACATCCATGCAAGCTTGCATAATACCAACGGGTCCTGCAGCTAAAATGACGCGTTCATAATTTAAACCGCTCATGAGCACTTTGCTACCGTGATTTAATTCGCCCAGTATGTTTTTTTGAGGCACCCAGCAATTTTCAAATACCAATTCGCAGGTATCTGAACCGCGCATGCCTAATTTATCTAATTTTTGCGCCGTTTTGAATCCATCAAATTTTTTTTCAATAATAAAGGCGGTAATGCCTTTAGAATGGGGTTGAAGGTTTTTATCTGTACGGGCATAAACGACTAGCACATCCGCTTCTGGCCCATTGGTGATCCACATTTTTGTGCCATTAAGCACATACCCGTCATCTTGCTTTTTGGCTTCTAAACATAAAGACATCACATCTGAACCTGCACCTGTTTCACTCATGGCAAGTGCGCCTATGTGTTCTCCAGAAATAAGTTTAGGCAGGTATTTTTCTTTTAATTCGATGCTGCCATTGAGAAAAATTTGGTTCACGCATAAGTTAGAGTGGGCACCGAAACTTAATCCGACTGAAGCAGAAGCACGCGATATTTCTTCCATCGCAATCACATGAGCAAAATAGCCCAAATTTGCCCCACCAAACTGTTCATCTACCGTCATTCCTAGCAAGCCGAGTGCACCCATTTTAGGCCATAGGTGCCTGGGAAATTGGTTAGATTCATCAATTTGATGTGCGAGTGGGGCGATTTCTTTTTGAGCAAAGTTTCTCACTGTTTCACGAACCATTAAGGTTGTGTCAGAAAGATTAAAATCTAGTGTTGAGTGATCAGCAGCTCTGGCCATATCCTGTTCCTTGTTTACTAACTTCCGATTATGCCGAGTACGGTAACTCTACTCCCGTTTGCGAAAAAGCTCAAGCATCATATAATCAATGATTAAACAATAGGATAGTGATAATTTATGGAATTAAATAACCAATTAGCAGTAATTTCTGGTGGTGCTTCAGGCATAGGCAAAACCTGTGCATTGAGGCTGGCCAATAAAGGGATTCAGGTGGCTATTATTGATATTAATACAGACGAGCTAGAAAGTGTAAAAAAAGAAGGGGATAAAAATCAACTCAACAATATTAAAACCTATGCTTGTGATATTACTTTAGATGCCCCCCTATCAGATACCATAAATAAAATCACGCAAGACTTCGGGCAAGCAATTCAAATTGGCATTGCGTGTGCTGGCATTGCCCCTGCTAAACGTATTGTAGGCAAAAATGGGGTACATGAATTAGCGTTATTTAACAAAGTAATTCAAGTAAACCTAATTGGTACATTTAATCTGATGCGTTTATGTGCCAATAGCATGATGCAAGCAAAACCAAATCAAGACGGTGAACGAGGTGTGTTTATTCAAACTGCCTCTGTTGCTGCATTTGAAGGTCAAATTGGCCAAGCAGCTTATAGTGCTTCAAAATCGGGGGTAGTCGGGATGACCTTGCCAGCCGCGCGAGAATTGGCACAATTTGGCATACGCGTAGTGACCATTGCACCCGGCATGGTCAGCACACCTATGATGGCAGGAATGCCTGAGGGTGTACAAGCGAGTTTAGCAGCACAAATTCCTTTTCCCAGTCGATTTGCTAAACCAAATGAATATGCTAGCTTGGCGCTTGAAATCATTCAAAATAGTTATTTAAATGGGTGCATAATAAGATTAGATGGTGCTATCAGAATGTCTGCCTAAATCTTTCCCATACTTGATGTAGTTGATAACTTGAGTTTAACTGGTAGTTGAATCTGCCATGCTTGTTAGATGTTTGTTTTTTTTCTGACTTTAAAAAGGGAATTATGTTGTCATGATGACATTTATTGAACGTTCGAAAGAAGGAAAACTCTTCACCACGCTTTTTGAAGAAAAAAATACTGAGCAGCGTATCAGTGATTATCACCAAGTGTTGTGGATTGAAATACATAATCCTACCGTTTCAGAAAGAGATTTTATTAAAATACAAGAAAATATTGAATTACCCGAGCATCATGAATTACATCAAATCGAATTTTCTAATCAGTATTATATTGAAAATGAGGCCATTTTTTTAACCGCAAATTTAGTGACGGTTTCATTTCCTCGTCCTGAAAATCATGCGATCAATATTATTGTTACGTCAAACAAAATAGTGACAGTCAGATATAGCGATCCAAATCCCGTTAAAAACTTTTTAGATCAATTCAAAGTAAAGTCCATCCCTTTTAAATCTCATTATGATCTCTTAAAAATGCTATTACAGTCTTTTATTGGAAAAAATGCCGATATACTCGAAGGCGTAGGCGACCGAACAAATTATTTAGCACATACTTTATCAGGCGGATTGGGCAAGGGCGGATTAAAAAAACGGGAAAGCCGTTTGAATCAAACTTTAATTGAAATTAATTTGCTAGAAAGTCTTATTTCAATGAGTTATCAAAGTTTGAGTAGTTTAGAAATGTTAATCAATTACTTAGAACAAAGCCTTATACCAAACCTAATAGATTTTAAATCAATCGAGAGAGATCTTTTTGCCTTACTCAAACATGCCGATTATTTAAATCAAAAAGTAGAATTTCAGTTAGATTCTACATTAGGCTTAATTAACATCGAGCAGATGGGCATTGTGAAAATTTTTACGGTGCTTGCTATGATCTTTATGCCGCCCACGTTAATTGCCAGTATTTATGGCATGAATTTTAAGCATATGCCCGAATTAGATTATATATTTGGTTATCCTTTAGTGATACTCGGGATAGGATTATCAGCGCTGTTACCTTGGGTTATTTTTAGAAAGAAGGGATGGATTTAAAATAAACGAGATAAAAATAGGTTAATGTTTAAGTAATTCTCGAGCAATAATCATTTTTTGAATTTCACTCGTGCCTTCATATAAAGTGGTTGCTCGCACATCCCGATAAATTTGTTCTATAGCAAAATCTTGCAAGTAGCCATATCCCCCAAATAATTGTAAAGCATCTGAGACAATTTTTTCTGCTTGTTCAGTGGCAAATAATTTGGCTTGTGCTGCGGCTTTTAAGGCGGGCAATTTTAAATCTTTTAGTTTGGCTGCGTATAACACAAGTTGTTTAGCGGCAGCTAATTTTGTGGCCATATCCGCTAATTTAAAACTAATGGCTTGATGCTCGTATAAATATTTTCCAAAGGTTTGTCGCTGAGTAGTATATAAAATACTTTCTTCTAGTGCCGCCTCTGCCATGCCAACCGCTTGGGCTGCAATACCAATACGCCCCGATTCGAGTTGGCTTAAGGCAATTTTATAGCCTTCGCCTTCTGCACCCAATCGATATGATTCCGGAATATCACAATTTTCAAGGATTATTTGTGCAATAGGTGCGGTAGCCTGGCCCATTTTGTGTTCAATTCGCCCCACATTAAAGCCTTTTGTGTCCGTTGGAACGATAAATGCGGTGAGGTTCTTGCTTGGGGGTAAATGCGGAAAGGGTTGAGAATGCGCAATCACGATTGCTAATTGTGCTTGGTGACCAACTGTAATGAATTGTTTTACCCCATTTAGCCTATATTGACCCTGAATTTTGACTGCGGTGGTTTGAATATTACTGGCATCGGAGCCGGCTTGAGGTTCGGTTAGGCAAAAGCAACCTAATTTTTTCCCTGTGGCTAAATCAGCCAAAAAAAGGTTTTTTTGCTGATCATCGCCAAACTGCAGTATGGGCAAACTCGCCACTGAATTATGGACACTCAACACAGTTGAACACCCCGCATCGCCCTTAGCGATTTCAATTAGAGCTAACGCATAGGCCGTATAGGTGGCATTTGAGCCTTGGTAAGCCTCGGGAATCAGCATCCCCATTAGACCAGATTCGGCAAAGGCATCTAGAGCAGCCTTAGGGAAATGACTTTGTTTTGACCATGTATTGCTGTTGGGTTTTAGCACTTTAGTCGCTATTTTTTGTGCTAAGTCTTTGACTAAATTTTCTTCTTCTGAAAATAATGGGTTCATATTTATCATCATTAAAGTTAAATAAGCTATTTTTCAGAGATTAGCGTATCACGGTTGACCCTGATAAACTGCAGAATAAATCACTTTTAACAAGTTAATCACACAAATTAAATCAGTATGTTACAGGGAGGTGGAAAGATGAAAATTACTTGGCAAAGTCAAGCGACTTTCGATATTTTATATACCCGTTTTTTGAATGAATTAGGTAAACCTGAACAGGCATTGCCCGCTTTTGTTCAGACAGATCCACAACATCTTCTTGATTTATACACCATGATGGTCAGAGTAAGGCATTTTGATAAAAAAGCCATTGCTTTACAACGCACCGGTTTGCTCAGTACTTTTCCTGCGACCACAGGCCAAGAAGCGATTTCAGTGGGCATTGGTGCAGCCATGCGTCCTGAAGATGTTTTGTGCCCTTATTATCGAGAATATGGTGCACAATTTTGGCGTGGTGTGACCATGGAAGAAATTTTTTCTTATTGGGGCGGAGATGAACAGGGCAGCAATTTTCAGCACCCCACCGCCAGACAAGATTTTCCCATTTGTGTGCCTATTGCTTCACAGACATTGTACGCAACGGGTGTCGCGACGGCTTTTAAATTACGCAAACAACCCAGAGTATGTGTCACGACGATTGGTGAGGGCGGAACTTCTCGCGGGGATTTTTATGAAGCCATGAATGTCGCAGGTATTTGGCATTTGCCCATGGTATTTGTGATAAATAATAATCAATGGGCCATTTCTGTGCCCAGCAAAGAGCAAACGCATTGTCAAACGTACGCGCAAAAAGCCATTGCTGGGGGAATTCGAGGGATTCAAATCGATGGCAATGATGTGATTGCGGTGAGAGAAATCGTCAGTCAAGCCATTGAAGATGCCAGAAATTTAAAAGGGCCAACCGTCATAGAAGCCATTACTTATAGAATGTGCGATCACACCACAGCAGATGATGCTTCACGCTATCAACCCAAAGAAGAAGTGGATGCGCAAAAAAATAAAGATCCTATTTTAAGGCTTAGAAATTATCTTCACGATATGGGCTTGTGGAACGAAGAAAAAGAAAAAAGTTTATATAAAAACTGTCAAGAAGAAGTGAATAGTGCCGCGGAGAATTATTTAAAAATTCCGCCCAAATCACCAAAATCTATGTTTGATCATTTATATCATGTGTTACCCAGTATCTATCAAGATCAACTTGATGAGATTCAGGCGAATAAACATCTTCAACGTGAGGGCGTGTAAATGGCGGTGTTGACCCTAATCGAAGCGATTACACAAGCATTAGATTATGAATTAGCCCATGATAAAGACGTGGTGGTTTTTGGAGAAGATGTAGGTAAAAATGGCGGTGTTTTTAGAGCAACGCAAGGGCTGCAAGAAAAATATGGCAGAGAAAGGGTGCTTGATACACCGCTTGCTGAAAACATGATAGCAGGGTTGTGTGTGGGCATGTCTGCACAAGGCTTAAAGCCAGTGGCAGAAATTCAATTTATGGGATTTATTTATGCGGCAATGGATCAAATATTGAGCCATGCAACGCGACTACGAAATCGAACACAAGGCAGAATCACTTGCCCTATGGTGATTCGTACGCCATCAGGCGGCGGTATTCGAGCGCCAGAACATCATTCCGAAAGCATGGAAACGTTGTTTGCGCATATACCTGGTCTTAGAGTGGTTATTCCTTCAACTCCTGCTAGAGCATATGGTTTATTATTAGCCGCGATTCGTGATCCGGATCCCGTTATATTTTTAGAACCTGAAAGAATGTATCGAAAAATTAAAGAAGAAGTGCCCAACAATGGCGTGGCATTGCCTTTAGATACGTCTTTTAAAGTGCGATTAGGCGATCATGTTACCTTGGTGAGTTGGGGTGCCATGATGTATGAAAGCTTAGCAGCCGCAAACAAACTCGCGCAAGAAGGTATTGAGTGTGAAGTGATTGATGTGGCAACAATTAAACCATTGGACATCAACACCATTATTGAATCGGTCGAAAAAACAGGCAGATGCGTCATTGTTCATGAAGCATGCCGTACGTGTGGCGTGGGCGCTGAAATTGCGGCACAAATTGCGGAATATGCGCTCACTTCTTTGTTAGCGCCGATTAAACGGGTTACAGGTTATGACACAATTATGCCCTTATATCGATTAGAACATGAATTTATTCCCACAGAAAGCCGAATTATTAAAACCATTAAAGAAGTGATGGAGTACGCATGAAGACATTTTTATTACCTGATTTAGCCGAAGGCTTAGCCGAAGCAGAAATTAATGAATGGCATGTTCAAGTGGGTGATACGGTCAAGGTTGATCAATTATTGGTGTCGGTCGAAACAGCAAAAGCAGTCGTAGAAGTGCCTTCTCCTTATAGAGGAAAAATTTTGGCGCTCCACGGTGAGAAAGGCGATATCATTGGTACAGGTAAGCCTTTGGTTGATTTTGAGTTATTAGAGGATAATGCGGATACAGGCACGGTAGTGGGTAAAGTAGAAATCGGTAATGAAATCGTTCAATCGCAAAATTTGTCTTCTCCTTTAGCTTCATCGGGTACATTAAATTTTAAAGCTACGCCTGCGGTAAGAGCTTTAGCAAAAAAATTGGGTGTAGATCTCAGTACAGTAAAAGCCACCGGGCCCAATTTTGCTATCACAGCTCAAGATGTTGAAATGGCTTCGAAAACTTCTGCAGAACTGCATCCTGACTTTGAACCTTTAAAAGGGGTTCGGCGTCAAATGGTTTTAAGCATGCAAAAGTCCCATGCCGAAGTGGTGCCTGTCACCATCTTTGATGATGTAGATATATCTGAATGGCAATCAAAAGATTATACAACCAGATTGCTTTTGGCCCTTTGTGCAGCTTGTGCGCAAGAACCTGCTTTAAATGCATGGTACGATGGTAATCAGGTAGCGCGGCGTTTATTTAAAGAGGTGAACATTGGCGTTGCCATGGATACACAAGACGGATTATTTGTCCCGGTACTTCATCAAGCACAACAAAAAAATGCTGCCGAAATAAGAAAAATATTAGATGAGATAAAAAACAAAGTACAAACCCGAAGCATTACTTTAGCTGAAATGACCGGTGCAACAATTATGTTATCTAATTTTGGTAAATTTGCGGGCAGATATGCAAACCCTATTGTCGTTCCACCCATTGTGACAATATTGGCGGTAGGAAAAATACGCGAAGAAGTAAAGTTAAATTCAGCAGGCCAGCCTCAAGTACATCAGTTAATGCCTTTATCCCTGACTTTTGATCACCGCGCAGTCACGGGTGGTGAAGCAACGCGGTTTTTAGGTCAGGTAATGGCTGCCTTAGAAAAAAATTAATATTTATATAACGAGAACAGTTTATGAAATAAGTGGTCAATAGAAATTTTGCTATGACCACTTACTAAAATAACTGAAATCATAAAACCCCAGGCAATATGATCTTTTAGACCACACCAATTTTCTGGTTTAAGTAAAACGTCACTATACGCTATCACGGCAACCGCATTTAAAATAAATAATCCCAAAGCAGGTAATCTTGCACCTAAACCAAGTAATAATAAAACAGGAAAAATAATTTCGGCCCCTGTTCCTAATATGGCGGCGGTAAGTGGCTTAAGATAGGGCACTTTATATTCGGTTGCGAATAAGTTTTTGGTAGTTTCCCAAGACGTGTATTTTAGCCATCCAGAAGTAAAAAAAACCTGAAATAACCATGCCCTAATAGCAAGGTAAACAACGGGTTCAAACCATGAAAAAAACACAGTGAATAAGTTAGAAAGTTTGACCAGGATTCTCAGCATACGTATCTCAAAAAATATAAATTAATATAACTTATAGTATAGAGGAAGTGCACACTGATTTTTTATGCTGTGTAAATCACCAGTTTCATGCAAATCTTACTTTGACCGATATATATCTAGGAGAATAGATATTTGAATTGGGTGCGTCCAAATGAAAATGTGTCGGTTGAGCTTATTTTTATTCATTCTTTATTTGCCCTGGCATGCGGTAAGCGCTGAACCAGATGCCTCCCGTGTGCTTGGCGCGAAATTTGTTCTTCCTATTAATGAGCAGGATCAGACAGTTTTATCGGTTCAATTGCCTTCAAATTTTAGAGCAGCACAAAGTTTTAAGAATCAAAACTTAAATAACAAAGAAATCTTTTTTATTCCAGTGAATAGAATGAAAGCTCAAGAAAAAGAAATTATTTTACTGATCCCAAAGTTGAATTCAGGCATTTCTGCGGTAGATGCGGTGGAAAAATTTGCCGCTCAATTTAAAAAAACAACTCAAAAAATGACTGTTTTAAAAGAACAAAAGAAAGATCATAAAGGCTTTGTGCAAGCAGCTAAATTAATTATGTACGAATATAAAAATGAAGTGGAAATCTTGAATTTATACGCCGTGTCAGGACCTAAACATTTAATCATGTTACAATATACCATTAAAATTCAAAATAAAAATGACATTCAACCTATGATCAATAAAATTGTGATGTTCTTTAATCAAAATGTGAAAATTAAAAAACAGGCGATTACCCAACCTCAAATTAGGCTCAAAGATTCTATTTAAAATCTAAATTCGACATCGAATCTTGTACATGTTTGATTTTTAAATCGTGTAAAAGGCTTATCATAATGCTATAAGAAATGGGAATTAATAAAGTATTGATTAACATGACAAAAATTAAATTGATATAAACCAAATCAGACATCTTTAAGGCGAAACTGATAAATACGATATACCCTAATGCCAATCCTAGTAAATTACATAACGTAATGAATAAGGCTAATGTGAATAAAATAACCGCCACATTTAACAGGTGGTTTTTAGAAAATTGAAAGCTAGAAGTTAATGCCAAAATCGGATCATAATTATCGGTATACAGTAAAAATAAACCAAATACACATAAAATGCTCAAAAGCAAACCAGGGATAACAAAAGCTACGGTGCCAATAAAAACAATTAAGCTGTATAAAAAAAGTGTTATTAGCAGTCCTGGCAGTTTCTCGAAACCCACAAATAAAATCTCTTTAAGAGAACAGGGCAGATTTTTATTGGCATTATTCAGAAAAAAAATAAGGCCACCAAAAAATATTTGAGATAAAATTAGGGTAATCATAGGGGCGATCCAATTAAGTGGTACGCTCAAATCGAACTGCATCTTGATAAAAACGGAAAATGCCAGACAAACCACTCCAAAAAAACTCAGTAGTAGTGCCATTCGGGTGTTTTTTCGAAATATTAAGAAACCACTTTCTAAAATGGCCATAATGTTTCTAGATCTGTCTGATGGTAATAACATATTCGTGTTAGTATAATTTACAGAGGGTTATCTTTATTTACTATAGTATAAAATACGTCAACTAAATGAATATGAATGCATTAGAAATCATCAATTTAAAAAAAGTCTATAGAGAAGGTTTAGAGGCCCTGAAAGGGATTAATCTATCGGTTAAACAGGGTGAGTTTTTTGCCTTATTAGGGCCAAATGGGGCGGGTAAGTCAACGGCAATAGGGATTGTTTGTTCTCTGGTAAAAAAAACCAGTGGTCAGGTCTTTATTTTAAATCATGATCTCGATAAAGCGCCTGAAAAAGCTAAATGTAATTTAGGGCTGGTGCCCCAAGAATTTAATTTTAATGGCTTCGAAAAAGTGATTAATATCTTAATCAATCAAGCAGGTTTTTATGGCATCCCCTATGACCGGGCAAAAAAAAATGCAGAATATTATCTCAAAAAATTAGAATTATGGCCTAAAGCGCATACCCCAGCTCGTTTTCTTTCCGGCGGAATGAAGCGTCGATTAATGATAGCCAGGGGCTTAGTGCATGAGCCAAAATTATTGATCCTTGATGAACCAACAGCCGGCGTAGATATAGAAGCGCGTCGATTCACTTGGGATTTTTTAAAAGAAATTAATCGCCAAGGCACCACGATTATATTAACGACGCATTATTTAGAAGAAGCTGAAAATTTGTGTAATCAAGTGGCGATTATTCATCTGGGCAATATTATCAAAAATACCTCTGTAAAAGAATTGATCGCAACGTTGCCTACACAAAGCTATATCTTAGATTTAAAAACCGCGATACCATTCGATTTTGTGATTCCTGAATTTCACACACGCGTCATAGATAGTCACACACTTGAAGTAGATTGCTTAGCAAATCAGGCCATTGGGGATGTATTTATTATTTTAAAATCATTTGGTCAAGATGTAACAAGTTTACGAAACAAAACAAATCGATTAGAAGAATTATTTTTAAATTTGGTCAAAAAGTAATTGGATAGAGTATGATGCACCAAAATTGGATTGCTTACAAAACCATTATAAATCGTGAGATATCACGTTTTACCCGCATTTGGTCTCAAACTTTATTGCCTTCTCCCATTTCAATGGCGCTTTATTTTTTAATTTTTGGTGCCATTATTGGTCCTCGAATAGGCGAATTTTCTGGCGTTAGTTTTGTTCAATTTATCACGCCGGGTTTAATTATGATGGCCATTATTACGAACAGTTATGGTAATGTGGTTGCAAGTTTTTTTCAGGCAAAGTTTATTAAATGTATTGAAGAAATGTTAGTTTCTCCTATGTCACATTGGGTCTTGCTTTGGGGGTATGTAACAGGGGGCATCATTCGAGGCATTTTAGTTGCCATCATTGTTTTGTTGGTGAGTTTTGTGTTTACAGATTTTCATGTATTCCATCCTATTTATGCGATAGCTATGGTTTTGTTAACCGCGACATTATTTTCTTTAGCGGGATTGATTAATGCGATTTTCGCTCAAAAATTTGATGATATCAATTTTATTCCCGTCTTTGTTTTAACCCCTTTGTCGTATTTAGGGGGGGTATTTTATTCTATACAAGCCTTACCACCTGTTTGGCAAACACTCTCTTTTCTGAACCCGATTTTTTATATGGTCAATGGGTTTCGATACGCCATGCTGAATGTGTCAGATGTTTCCGCTTTTCACGCAATGAGTTTACTCATTGGTTTTAATGTGGTGGCTTTAGGGGTGGCCTCGCAGGTATTAAAAAGAGGGGTAGGATTAAAACAATAATAACTTAGTTAACTGTATTTTTTTAATTCTAATTTACTCTTTTAATTAATTATTGCTATAATCCTTCCCCTTGCGGAGAGGTGTCAGAGCGGTCGAATGAGCACGCCTGGAAAGTGTGTGTACGTGTTGAGCGTACCGAGGGTTCGAATCCCTCTCTCTCCGCCAGCCTTCGCCCTACGGGCTTCTTTTTTTCACTAAAAGCGATAAGGCTGATATGGAAGAATTAGTCATCTTAGATTTTGAAACGACGGGTCTTTCTCCTACGTATGCCAGAATTATAGAAGTAGCCGCTATTGTTGTCAGAGGCCAAGAAATTATCGATGAATTTTCTCAGCTGATGTTTCCCGGGTGTGCAATACCCTATTTTATTACTGAGATTACGGGCATTACTAATCAAATGGTAAAGGGGCAGCCTAGCCCTGAAGAAACCATGTCTAAGTTTAAAACATTTATCGCTAACAGACCGATTTTTGCGCACAATGCGCCATTCGATCAGAAATTTCTCATATCCGAAATGGAGAATATTGGAAAAAAAGTCGATAATAAATTCTTGTGTACACTAAAATTATCTAGAAGACTTATTCCGAGCTCCCCTGATTATAAGTTAACGACGCTCATTTCTCATTTAAACATTAAAATGCCCAAAGAACATAAAGCACATAGGGCATTAAGTGATGTGATGAGTACGTACCATGTTTGGATGCATATGAAAAATTATGTGACAGAAAATATTAATAAAATTCCCGATATCGCGTTATTACAAGCAATTGAGCGCCAACCTAAAAATAAAATCACCCATTTTCTAATGGGGGTCAAGTCTTGATTCCACCTTTACACTATATTCTTTAAAAACCATTGCAACAACTTCAGGGTTTTCTATCCAAGGAAAATGCCCTGCATTTTTTATGTATCGAATAAGAATATTGGGATGCTGAAAATCGGGCGAGTTTTCAAATAAATTCAATGGCGTAATAATATCTTGTTCCCCGGCAAATATGAGCGTGGGGATGTTTTTGGGAATCCATTTTGCTTTGTATGTAGAATCAAAATGCGCTGCAGACCACTCGCAGGTTTCAAAGTTATAAGGCAAAGACTCCAGAAAAGAAATATCCTTTTTTAATCCTAATTCAGTAAAAAGGTAAGGGGTAGAAAGAAGCGTTAATTGTGTTAAGACAGCATTGTTTGGCTTTTGTGCATAAATTTTGTGTAAATTTTCAAATCCTGAAATGGGGTGTTCTTGAACATAATTCATAAATAAGCCCTGCCATTCTGCACTCGGGGCAGAATCCATCAAAACCAATCCAGTTAACATTTTTTCTAATTCTGGCGTTGAAAGAGCATACATGCCGCCGGTAGAATGCGCCACCAAAATAACATGATCTAAAGCACCTACAGCTTCTACTAATGCAGCTTGCCAATGAGAAAAAAATTCTGTGTTATTATCCGTTAAATTAGAACCGTCTCCAGGTAAATCAAGATGCCAAGTACGCCCAGGTAAATTTAATGTTTGTGTCAAAGAAGTTAATGATTCTGACCCAAGTCCTGGTCCGCCTGGAAGAAATAACCAATTCAGTTTAGAATCAGTCGATGTGTTGACCAAAAGTAAACGTGCTTTTAATTGAGTCCACAAATAGTTTTTTTTCATTTTTTATTATACTTTTTTCATATTGATTAATATCGTTTTTTCTTTGGTAAAATGTTCTATCATGGCTTTACATGAAGCTTCCTTGCCTATTCCCGAGTGTTTAAATCCCCCAAACGGCATAGAAGGTCTAAATACTTGATATTGATTAATTTGCACAAAACCAGCATCTAATTCGTGAGCTGCTTGTAATGCACGCGTAATATCTTGCGTAAATATTCCGGCAGCTAAACCAAATTCGGTGTCATTGGCCATTTTAATGGCTTCGTCGAAATTGTCCCATTCGATAATGGTCGTAACTGGGCCAAAAATTTCTTTTTGACAGAGTTCATGCGTATTTTTTATGTCAGTGATTAAACAAGGTCTTAAAAATAGGCCATTTTTCAAATGGGCTTCTTTGGGTAAATCATTGGCATAATGGATAGTTAAACTAGCATCTTTTTTAGCAATATCTAAAAAATAGTTTATTTTATCAAATTGGCGTTGAGAAATAATACTGCCAATATCAGTAGATTCATCCAAAGGATCGCCCATTTTAAGTTTGTTTAATTTTTCCAATACACTGTCTACGATTTGTTTAGATATTTTTTTGTGTACTAATATTCTACTGGCAGCCGTACAACTTTGTCCTTGGCGAGTAAAACGCATGCCTTCGATAATGCGCTGAGCACTAGGCTCAATAGGCGCGTCTTCACAAATTATAATTGGGCTCTTCCCGCCTAATTCTAGTGTAACGGGAATGATTTTACTGGCTGCAGCTTGATAAACAGCCCTGCCACTTTCAACCGATCCGGTAAAAGTAATTTTTTTAATTTCAGGGTGAGTGACGAGTTCTTTACCAGTACTGGCATCTCCGGTAACAACATTTAAAATACCTGGTGGTAAAATCTGATTCATTAAATCAACGGTTTTTAAAATACAAAAACTTGCTTCTGGCGAAGGTTTTAACACAACCGTGTTGCCAGCTACCAGAGCAGGTGCCACTTTCATGGCCATGAGCATTAAAGGAACATTCCACGGTATAATCGCACCGATTACCCCAATGGGTTCTCGCAAGGTTAAGGTTAAAATATCGGGATCATAGGGTATGGTTTCTCCTTTACTTTCGAGGGCAAGGCCGGCATAGTAATGAAATATATCGGCAATTAAATTCGCCTCTACTAAACTTTCTGTTTTGTATGCTTTGCCTGTTTCAAAAGAAATAATCTCAGCTAATAAAGTCACGTTTTCGGCTATATGCTGAGCCACTTGCCGAATTAAAGCACTTCTTTTAGGGGCAGGTAATTTTGACCAAGCAGGATAGGCAAGTTTTGCAGAATTTGCTGCCGCATTCATTTCTTCAATTGTACAAATAGGTAACTGTCCAATTTCAGTTAAAGTAGCAGGATTAATAACGACGTAGGTTTGTTTTCTCGAAGTATCGATTAGCTTGCCATTTAGGATAATTTTTTTTGAAAGCGCTTGAGTAATCTCTAGGAGTTTAGATTGCATTGAAAGGGTATTCATTTTTGTTGCCTATAAATATTTCTTAAAGTCGAAGTTGGTTTTCTCAGTTACATCTGTGCAAATTAGATAGTCGAAAAACATAATTAAATATTCTATGATTATATTACTCTAAAATGATTAAAAAATAACGTAAATTTTAGCGGATTAACTGATTCAAGGTGATTTAATAATGGCATTATATCCGTGGTATTTTATAATCAAAACATTGCACATTATGAGTTCTGCTATTTTATTTGGCACAGGGCTTGGCATCGCTTTTTTTATGTGGTGGGCAAATAAAAAAGGGGATTTGGCCGCAAAGGCGTATGCGACGCGCACCGTTGTTATCGCCGATTTTATGTTTACCGCTCCCAGCGTGATTATTCAGCCTATTACGGGGATATTGTTGTTACAATATTTGGGATATAATCCTTTTGACTTGTGGCTAACTTTAACTTATATCGGTTACACCATAGCGGGATTATGTTGGTTGCCGGTTGTTTGGATTCAAATTCGATTAAGAAATTTAGCGATGGCTGCTTTAAAAAATAAGGAAGAATTACCAAAAGAATATTACAAATTATTTAGAGTATGGTTATATTTAGGTTGGCCTGCTTTTATTGCTTTAATTATTATATTCTTTTTAATGGTTTTTAAACCGGTGTAATGTTATGGTTTTTGATAGCTACAGTTATTTTTTATTCTTTGCAGTTGTTTTTCTGGTTTACAGAAAATTACCGCATCGAAAACAAAATATGCTCTTATTGGGTGCAAGCTATGCTTTTTATAGCTTTTGGTCTGTCAAATTTTTAAGTCTGATTTTATTTTCTACGTTAGTTGATTATTGGTGTGGAATTCAACTAGGTACATGCACCAATCAAGCTTTGCGTAAGCGCTGGTTATATTTTAGCCTCACCGTCAATTTAACTTTTCTTGGATTTTTTAAGTATTATAATTTTTTTATAGACAGTGTGAGCAGTTCACTTATTTTATTGGGCGTTGAGCCTAATCTACCGCTGTTAGACATTATACTGCCTGTTGGCATTTCTTTTTATACGTTTCAAACCATGTCGTACATTATCGATATTTACAACAATCGCCTAAAACCCACAAAAGATTTACTCGACTTTTCGCTTTTTGTTGCTTTTTTTCCACAGCTTGTCGCGGGCCCAATCGAAAGGGCATCTGCTTTACTTCCGCAAATTAAACAAAGCAGAATTTTGTCAAATGCGAAATTTAAATCGGGCTTAATGTTGATTTTGTTCGGTCTGTTTAAAAAAGTCGTTATTGCCGATAATCTTGCGCTTATAGCCAATTCTGTTTTTGATAATCCAACTACCCAAGGCATTGAAACCCTTATTGGAATCTATGCGTTTACCATCCAAATTTATTGCGACTTTTCAGGTTATACCGATATTGCTCGAGGGTCTGCCAGAATGTTAGGCTTTGAGTTGATGCCTAATTTTAATCATCCTTACCTGGCGACAAGCCCCCAAGATTTTTGGCGAAGATGGCATATTAGTTTATCAACTTGGCTAAAAGATTATTTATATATTCCGCTTGGGGGAAACAAAGCCAAGAAGCGCTTTGTGACTGCTCGTAATTTGATGATAACCATGCTGTTAGGGGGTTTATGGCACGGTGCAGCCATGCATTTTGTGATTTGGGGCATTTATCACGGTATGCTTTTAATGATTCATCGCTCAATCCTGCCAGTGCTTAACATTATGGCAAGTAGCGTAAACAGTCGTTTTTGGACCCTAGTTCGTATTTTTGTGATGTTCCATTTAACCTGCTTAGGGTGGGTTATCTTCAGAGCGCATACAATGCA
Source organism: uncultured Gammaproteobacteria bacterium (assembly GCA_902826485.1). Taxonomy (GTDB): domain Bacteria; phylum Pseudomonadota; class Gammaproteobacteria; order Berkiellales; family Berkiellaceae; genus CADEEZ01. The sequence continues at coordinate 151,763 of CADEEZ010000003.1, read as the reverse complement.
TGACGCTGGCCTTATCCTCTCGTCGCTGGTTTCAAATGCCGATATGACTGGGCCGTTAGTGAAAAATATGGTTTTATTAAGTTTTTTAACAATTCCCCTTTTTGGTCAGCATGTATTCAAAGAAAAAATCCCCGCATTATATGAAAGTGTTATGCAAAACACATATATAAAAATGAATGTGGTTATATTTATGATTTTGATGCTACTCTTTTGGAGCAGTCATCAAGAAATTCCTTTTATTTATTTTCAGTTTTAATTATGCAAAAAAAACTCAACATTACGGTCATGTTACTCTGCTTTATAAGTGTTCAATATATACTCTTAGAGTGCTTTGAGCGTTATTATTACAAAATTGAATCCTATTTTACTAAACAGGAGATAAAATCTGCTGTTTCTGAAAAGGATCAAGGGCAAGAAAATAATTTGTATGACTATGATGCTTATGGCTTTAGAACCTATCATATTGATTATGAAAATAAGAAGGGATTTCGTGTATTGCTGGTAGGTGGAAACTCTATCGCGATGGGGTATGGCGTACCGATTGAGCAATCCTTTCCCTATTATCTTCAAAAAAAGCTCGAAGCAATGTATCCTGAAAAATCAATTGAAATCATCAATGCTTGTTTGCCAGGTAATCCTTTGCCTAGAAATATGGCGCTTTTGAAAAATATTTTTTTTGATAAAATAAAACCCGATCTTGTGTTATATACCTCGTATTTATATGAGACAGATTTATTTTTTTCGGGTGGAAACGAGCTAACAACTGAAAGCATTTTTTCACATAATACAGATATTTTTAATATGCCCCAAGGTGACAATGCGGATACTGCTTCATTCAAAATTTTCCGTATAGATCAAACCAAAATGGGTAAACAGCTTGTAGATCATAGTCTTATGGCCGCTAAGCTAATTGCTTACCTGGATCTGAATCTAGGGAAAAAACAAAATAAAATCAAAAGCAAAATGTTGAAAGATAAAATACATCCCTTTGTTAGTGGCTATATTCAAGAATTAAACCATTATTTAACGGATCATCATATTAAATTTATGATTGTTGAATTACCTCGGTCTAAAAAAAATCAGTTAAGTTCCGAAATTCGTGCGGTTTCTCACCTTCAAAAGATCCCATACCTCTCCTTAAAAGAAATATGGGATGAAAGTAAGCTAAACTACGTAGAAAATGGCCATTACGCCCCCGATACTAACAAACTAGTCGGCGAAGAAATTGCAGAATGGGTTTCAAAAGCGAGGATATCGCCTGGTTGACATTGTAAATGTTCACAAATACTTTCCAGGGTCGAAAAACGAATGGCTTTTGCTTTACCGGTTTTTAAAATCGATAAATTTTGTACAGTGATCCCCACGGCTTCAGCCAGATCTTGTAACTTCATTTTTCTTTTGGCTAACATGACATCTAAATTTACAATAATGCTCATCGTTATCTCTTTATGTTATATAGTAAATTTTTGATCATCTTGTAATTTGCTTGCTTCTAGCATCACCCAAGAAAAAACAATTAACAGAATACCGCAAAACAAAGCCTCTAAATTAGGCGTGCCAAAACTCAGGGTCAAGTATCGTAGTCCTAGCCCTGGTGGATTAGTAAAAGAGACACCGAGTAGTAATATGGTTTCGCTCAGCGATTTCACTAATAGCGCATTTAATAGAAATAATCCACCTAATTTTTTAAAATGAACTGCATTTTTAGTACTAAAAATTTCATTTTTTTGGTAATTTTTAACAATGGCTCTCAACACAAATAAGCTCAATAAAAAGGGTAAGATTCTCAGTATATCTGAACCGAAGGCCACGAATTTTGTTGGCAATGTCCAGGCGACATCACTTAAGTTGACGTAACCGTGTGGTGTGGAGATTGTTCTTTCAAGAATACCAAAAAAATTGATGAAAGGTGGGGCGTCAGCCACTTTGGTTTCAATGAACAGCCATTGTAAGATAATTATCAATGGTGTGGTGAGCAATAAAACATTAAATATGCTCAAAAGGTAAGTGCTGACTTTTTGGATTTTGTTCATAGGGCTTAACTCACTTATTCTATCTATGTTTATAATGAATCTAATATAGCATAAAATTATCGATAAACAATAATAAATTATTGTTTAAGGCTTATAAAAGTTTTTTAAAATAAAATCAAGATAACTTACAAATTTTTTGATGAGAAATTATGGTAAATAAAAAAGTAGCAGTAATAGGGGCAGGATTGGCGGGTTTAACGACAGCCTATCGGTTAGCAAGCAAAGGCGTAGAAGTCATGCTTTTTGAAGCGAGAAACAGAGTAGGAGGTAGAGTTTTTACCATTGAGATGTTAAATGCACAAAATGAATTGTCGCAAATAGAATTAGGTGGGCAAAATATCACCGATGGAGGTGTTGCCGCCAATTTGATTAACTTGGCGAAAGAATTAAACCTGGAGATTAAGGAAAAAGCCATTAAACTTAAAGGTGCCATATATTATCAAAATGAATATATCGATGTTGATTCACTTAATTTAGGCAAATTATACAATAAAAATAAACTAGATGAATTAGCTGAAAAATCACACAATATGGGTGAATTAATAGAAGGGTTATGTGTAAATGATCCCATTATTAAACAAGAATTAATAACCCGATTAACGGCTTATGAGGGGGTTAATGTCTATCAGCAATCTATTTATCACAATATAGACACATTAGAGGCCACGCTCTTAGGCGGGGTATCAAAATTTCACGAAGAGTATGAACATGAAGAAAATGAATTGATCACAAGTTCAATAGTAGGAGGGAATGCCCGTTTACCCTTGGCTTTAAAAAAATCTTTAGATCAAAAACTTTTTTGTAATAAAATTTTGTCAAAGCTCGAAATGGTCAATGAGAGTGGTTTGAATATTTATTTTACTGACAATTCATCGTATCAATTTGATTTTGTTGTGCTTGCCGTTCCGGTTTCAACTTATAAAAATATAGATCTCTCTCATTCCGGCATAAGCCCCGAAAAGATTTTTGAGATGTCTCAAATTCAATATGGTCAAAATTATAAAATTGCAGGCATGTTTAATTTAAAAACGCGAAATAAATATCGATTTGTATTGGCAAAAGAAGGGATTTCTTTTTTTAATTTTGATGAAACCATACCTATGTTATACATGAATAATGCTGTCTCAAACATTGGGCAATATGCTGAAATTTGTGCCAGAGGATTAAGTAACGATTTTAAATTAAAAAAATCAGCCCCTTTACCGGCGATAGACGCGAATTTTAAACAATACAATCATCCGGTTACCCATGCTTGGGGAGAAGATCCTTTTGCCCTAGGTTCCTATTCTGGTTATTCGATAAGCATTTCAGATAAATTAGATAAAAAAGAGAGGCATCAAAATGGTGAATATAAATCGCTTTTTTCTCCTATCAATGGAAAGCTATTTTTTGCCGGAGAGCATACGACGATTTTAGACTGTATCGCCACCATGGAAGCTGCCGTAGAATCGGGCGAAAGGATTGCAAAAGCAATTTTATTAGAACTAGAAATATAAAAATTTAATCTATTAATTCGTATAATATTTCGGTGACCCAAATCGCGCTGGGTTTAAGATTGTCTTCTAGATCCCACACCCAAGATAAAACAGATTGAACATAACACCAAGATAAAATATCCTGTTTTGGGATTTTTAAGCGTTCAGAAAATAAATTGATGCGGTTAACAAGCATTTCTTTGGATATTTTTTCAGGATTGTGCATGAAAGCCCAAATTTCACATACACTTGGTCCCATTACGCCTTTGGGATCAATGATTAACCAGCCTTGTTGTGTATCGTTTAAAATATTAGCGTGGTGTAAGTCGCCATGTAGTAGCACAGAAGGCTGTTTTTGTTTTAGTAATTTTTTTCTGGTTTTTCTTGCTTGTATTAAATAATGACTAGGAATATCCCAATTTTTATCTAGGGTTTCTAGCCAATCTTTTATATGGGGAAAAGTATGATTAGAGGGAATAGGTGCTTGATGTAATTGGGTGATGACTTTACAAGCGATACGAACCGAATCTAAATCTTGTTTAGGAAAGTAGGATGTTAAGCTTTGGCCAGGTAAGGCCTGTTGCAATAAAAGCATGCCACGTTCGCAAGCAAGTACTTTGACTGCACCGTGCTTTGAAAAAGCATTAAGCGCATTTTCTTCACGGGCTAATCCTGCTTCATCAAGGCCCATTTTTAAGACGATGGGACTATTTTGTTTAAAGCCTCTTAGAACATAGTTATAACTTAAATTTTCTACAGGCTTTAGATCAGAAAGCTGATATTGCTTGGCAAGCCTATTTACCTGATTAGGTAAATCTTCAAGCCAAGCTTTGCCTTTTTCACCGTACATGTTTAGCACGATGTTTTTAAAGGTTATCATTTTTCGTTAAGCATTAGGGTAATTAAATTGTTTTTCGCTGACTCTCTTGCCACTATGCCACCCGAGAGGGGTGAGTTTTCAAGTTCAACATACTGAGCAAAAGCAATGGTTCTTTTATCTTTTTGGATCCAGCCCACAAACCAACCGCCAGTCATGCCGCCACCTGTTTTGCCATATAATTGCCAATTATCCCAAATGTTATCTTGTCTAATAATTTTAATGGTATTTTCGTGGGCAGATTTTGACACAGGTAATTTGCGTTGTTGTAATTTTTCGATAAATTCGAGTTGCTCTTTAGGTGAAATTTCTAGTGAGCTAAAAATCCAAGAAGAATCTAGTCCATCGTCTTTTCCAGCATGACCAGAAACATCTTTATTGCCATAGTTTAACTTATCAATATATTCTTGAAATTTTTCTTTGCCTAAATTATGTGTAATGTACTGTGAATACCAAATAACCGAAAACATCATCCAGCTTGCAGGTGTTTGTGCTCTGTTGTAAAAATATTGAATAGGATATTTTTCGGGATGATATAAATTAACTATACGGGCTTTTAAATCATCCGTTAAGGGGACAGAGGGTTCGCTAGGCGATTTTAAAATGCCAGAATCAAATCCCATTACAGCGAGGGGAATTTTAAAGGTAGAAGCGGGCGTATGACGTGCCTCACAATCACCGATATGTTTAGTGATTTGACCATTTTCTTTTGCGATAAAACAGGCATTCTGAGCCAAAGCATTTTGAATAAAAAACACACAAACGAGGGTAATAAAAGTTCTTGTCATCATTTGGAAGAAATCCTGCATTTGAAATTTAAATAACAATTATGTCAATAAAACAAAGGGCTATCAAGTCATGTTAGAGGTGAATAACGGTTAGCAGGCAGACAAGATTTAGGTGATTTACTTTTGAGTCTCGGCTAAAATATGTACAACTTGTATCAGAGGAGCAATAATAGCTCCTCTGAAAATTTTTAAGGATATTTATCGAGCCTTAATTGCCCATGGGGCATTGACCTGATTTAGGTTTTTCTAGTGTTTGTTTAGGGCCAAAGAACTCAAAGTGTACCTGATTTGGAGGAACACCCCAGCTTAACAGCTCATGATAAATGTTAGCCATAAATGCTTGCGGCCCACAAAAATAGTAATCGGCATTACGCTCCGGCACCATTGATTTTATTAATTTAAGGTCGATAACTCCCGCACTAAGATTATTGCTGTTTTCTGTTTTGGGTATCACGTCACTGTAACGATAATGTACTTTCAGGTTGGTATTTTTTTTAGCAAGCGCATCTATTGTTGGCTTAAATGCTTGCAATCTAAGACTTAAACATTCATGAATAACAATAATTTCGCGCTCGGGCATGGCCTCAGTTGCACTAAGTAACATGCTTAATAAAGGAGTTATGCCTATTCCGGCTGCGAGTAAAACGAGCGGGCGTTGATGTTTTTCAGTTACTTCGAGAAAAAATTCACCACAAGGGGGAGCCACTTCAAGTATTGTGCCAACTTCTATTTCTTGATGGAGCAGATTCGAAACATAGCCCTCTGGGGTGTGGGCACTCGGTCCTATTTCCCGTTTCACACTAATGCGGAACCAATCCTGATTGGGTTTATCTGAAAGGCTATAGTTTCGCATGGTGGTTTGATTATTTTGTTCTGGCACGCGAATAGTGATGTATTGCCCAGGTTTAAATAAAGGCAATTCAGCTTTATCCTCTGGCACTAAATAGAACGAGGTAATAATTTCACTCTCTTTTTCTTTTTTGATAACTTTAAAGGGTTTAAAACCTTCCCAGCCGCCGATCATCGTCGCATTTTCGGTATAGATTTGTTTTTCACGGCCAATAAGGATATCTGCAAGCAGTCCATATGCTTCAGCCCATGCATTGATGATATTCTCTGTGGCGCCTTCGCCTAACACTTCTTTAATTGAAGCAAGAAGATTTTCTCCCACAATAGGATAATGCTCAGGTTTTATCTGCAAAGAGACATGTTTTTGAGCAATAAGCTCAACTGCCCCGCCTAATATTTCCAGATTATCGATATTGGCTGCGTAGGCACAAATAGCAGCAGCTAAGGCTTTTTGTTGAGAGCCAGTTACTTGATTAATTTTGTTAAAAAATGGGGCAACTTCAGGATTATGGGAAAACAGACGCTGGTAGAAATGTCGAGTTAGGGTTTCACCGTGCTCATCAAGAATGGGCGCAGTAGATTTAATGATGGCAATCGTTTCTTTACTTAACATTTGAATTCCTTATCATCTGTATTGAGTTTAGGTGTTTTTTGAATTAGTCATTAACCGAAGAAACCTCTTTCATTTGAAGTGAGATTAAGACAAATAAAATTAGGGTAACAAATAATCCCGCTTTCATTTGCCCATTCCAAGTTGAGGATTGCCACATCACAAACCATTCACCCCCGACAGTGATGAATCCCACCATGTAGAGGATAAATCCCATCAACAAGCCAATATAGGCCATATTTTTTGCTGACTCAAAATCAGCAGCTTTTTTATTGACGTGCTTCAATAGGAAGCCGACACCCGCCCAACAAACCACGGCAGTTAAGATTTCCCAAAAAATGATCAGATAATAGGCGTTTTTTTGTAAGGTGATATCTTGCCATGCGCGTTCCATGAGAACGGGAGATTGAAAAGTCGTGTCCATTTTGAGCACATGCTGCACAAAAAGCCAATTGCTATTAAAGTCGATGATATTGTTATATGAAACTAAACTAAAAAATAGTGCAATCGTTGCGACTTGCGTAATTTTGACATATCGAAGAATCATCATGAAATTTAACCAATATATTATAAAAAGAAATTATAGCTATTATGCCAAGAATATTACTTTTTCGCGACAAGAGTTCTGTTAATGTAGCCAATTTTCTAACATGATACAAATGCCTATAGTTCGATTTTGTCATAACAAGGTCCTATACTAAGTTTTTGGATTATTTGAGAGAAAACATATGTTAAAAAGAACTTTAGTGCTTTTAACGACCAGTTTATTGTTATCGCATTTAGCAAAAGCTGAAATTAAAACTGAAATGGTAGCGTATGTTTCTAATGGCCAAACCATGGAAGGCTATCTGGCCTATGATGATGCAAAAAAATCATCACAACCCGGCATCATGATAGTGCATGATTGGATGGGATTAGGCGATTTTAGTAAACAAAAAGCCGAACGGTTAGCCAAAGAAGGCTATGTTGCCTTCGCGGTAGATGTATATGGAAAAGGGGTTCGTCCAAGTAACAGTGAGGAAGCGGGCAAATTAGCGGATACGTATAAAAATAATCGTCCTCTTTTTCGAGAACACATGAAAGCGGCTTATGATAAATTTGTTGGCATGAAACAAGTCAATAGCCAAAAAGTCATGGTGATGGGCTATTGTTTTGGGGGAATGGCTGCGCTTGAGTTAGCGCGCACAGGCGTGCCATTGGTTGGCACAGCAACGTTTCATGGTTCATTGTCTAATCCTACACCAGAAGATGCAAAAAACATCAAGGGCCCTGTTTTAGTGATGCATGGGGCAGATGATCCTCATGTGAATAAAAATGAAGTTAAAGAATTTAAAAAAGAAATGAAAGCGGCTAATGTTAATTTAACATTTATTAGTTATCCTGGGGCTGTTCATGCTTTTACTAATCCCGATGCAGGTAACGATAACGCTAAAGGTGTTGCTTATAATCTTAAGGCAGATAAGCAATCTTGGGTCGAGTTTGAACAATTCTTAAAAAGAATATTTAAATAAGGTTTTATTTAGGCGTTGGCCTGGGTCTTTTAAAATTCTTGAGGGGATTAGGAGAATTTTCCCCTCTTTGAATGGAAGACGTTAATTGAGAATTTGATTCGCCATCACCAAATGAGGCTTTAAATTTTTTAGAATCTCGGTTTACAATATAAACAAAATATTTTTGAAACCCTACTAAAAATGAATAGTCGTTTTCCATGTCAATGGCTTCTGCCACATTCATTTTTTGAGGGTCTTTGAGAGAAATAACAGAAACCAATGATTGAATGTTGGTGTGCTTGAAAATAAAATTTCGTACAGCAAAAGCAATTTCAATGTCTATATTATCTTCTTTATATTCTTTATAAATACTCCATGAGAGTTGAGTTTCTATATTTTCTTTCAGTTCAATTTCGCTACAGCCACAATAACCCAGATAATGACCCGATTTTTTATCAAATAGACTAAAAGTGCTCAATCCTTTTTTTTCATGTAAATCAATATTTTCCTGAATTATTTTTAGTAATTCCTTTTTATCCATCTGAAACATGTTTATCATAGAATCAAGATCGGATAGATCCATGTAACTCAAAAAAGCTCTGTCAGTTTCAATAATAATCTTGTTCATCATCATATCCTAAATGATTCGTTTAAGCTTAACAATAAACCTTTCTTCAAAATCGCGAACATAACTGAATAATACAGGCACAAAAATCAAACTGAGTAGGGTCGAAGAAATTAATCCTCCAATGACCGCAATGGCCATAGGGGCGCGAAAGGCGGTGTCTAACCCTAAGCCCAAAGCAATGGGCATCATTCCGGCCAACATGGCAAAAGAAGTCATGATAATGGGGCGTGCACGAATCTGACAAGCTTGAATAATCGCTTCTTGTCGGGGTATGCCTCGATTAATGAGTTCAATGATATAATCAACCAATAAAATAGAATTTTTATCGGCGATGCCCATCAACATTAATATACCAATAATCACTGGCATACTTAACTCTGTGCCAGTCAGTAATAATATTAAAAAGGTGCCGCCAATTGAAAGGGGCAATGCAGCCATTCGAGTTAAAGGCTGAATCCAATTTTTATAAAGTAAAACTTGGACAGCATACACAAAGAGTAAACCTGTTCCCAGGGCTTGTAAAAACTCTTTAAAAAGAGATCCCATCACTTCGGCTTCGCCCGTATTTTCTACTTTCACACCCTTAGGCAAGTTTTGCATGCTTGGAAGTTGATATATTTTATTTAACGCTTCTCCTAATGCCCCCCCATTTAAATTGGCTTCTAATGTTATTTTACGATGGCGATCATATCGTTCAATGGTACTGGGACCTTGTCCATATTGAATACTTGCCACCGCAGCAAGCGGCACAACGTCTCCCTTGGCGGTTTCTAGCATAATATTTTCAATGGCAGCCAAATTATTGTAGGATCCTTTTGGAAAACGTACTCGAATAGGGATTTGTTTTTCCCCTGAATTAAATTTTGCTAAATTCGCTTCAATATCACCTAGCGTAGAGATACTAATTGCATCGCTAATAGCAGGAATGCTGATGCCAAGTTGTGCGGCTTTTATAAAATCGGGAACGATGATGATTTCAGGCTGCGTGTTATTAGATGACGTGCCAATGCTACTCAGTTCGGGCATATTACGCATCTCTAGTTCAATCACTTTAGCTGTTTTATCGAGTATTTCGCTGTTATTACTCACTAATACAATAGAAATATCTTTCATTCCTGCGGCATTAGAAAATCCAATACGTACATCGGGTAGGTTTGTTAATGCGGGTAAAATTTTATGTTCAAATTCACGCTGTGTTAATTTACGCTTTTTCGGCGGGACCAATTTAATTTGAAGGGTTGCTTGGTTTATTCCTTGATGCATGCCTTCATAAATATTTGTCAGGACATATTCTACTTCTGGTTGTTGCTTAAGTATGCTGGTAACATGTTGTGCTTGGATATCCGTTTGTTCTAGTGTAGCGCCTTTAGGCAATTCAATTGTTAAGCGAGATTCCGAATAATCTTCATAAGGAATAAAGCCCGTTTTCAAAAAAGGGAGCATACTAAAGGAAAGTATCATGCTGATGAGCGCCAATCCCATCGTTTTAAAACGATTTTTTAGAGTCCAGTTGATCAATGCAGTGTAATGCTCCAGCCAAAAATTTGTTTTATTCTCATTATAAGTAGGAGGATGAAGTAAATAGGCTGCTAGCATGGGGGTTAATAAACGCGCAACCAGTAAGGAGAAAAAGGCAGCAATCGCGACGGTTAAGCCAAATTGTTTAAAATATTGCCCAATTATCCCCCCCATGAAGCTCACAGGTATAAACACCGCGCAAATGACCAATGTGGTTGCGACCACAGCAAGGCCAATTTCATCTGAGGCAATAATCGCTGCATTAAAAGGGTTTTTTCCTTCACGCATATGTCGATGAATGTTTTCTATTTCTACAATGGCATCGTCAACTAAGACCCCAGTGACTAGCGAGATGGCGAGTAAGCTCACGGCATTTAGACTAAAACCTAACCAATAGAGGCATAAAAAAGTCGGCATAATAGACAGGGGTATTGTGATAGCAGCCAGCAGTGTTGCTCGACCATCTCTTAAAAAGTAAAGCACAACCAATATTGTTAAAATGGCGCCTTCAATAAAAGTATATAACGTTGACTTAAAGCTTGTTTCTGTAAATTTAACGAGTGAAAATATATTTTTAAAAATGAGGTCGGGATAGTTTTTCTTAATTTCAGCTATCTTAGTATCAACTAGGTTTGCGACGGACACTTCACTTGCGTTTTTACTTCGGTAAATTTCAAAAGTAACGGCGGGTTTTCCATCTAGTTTTGAAAGACTAGTCGGGCTTGCTGCGCCATCTGTAAACGTGCCAAGATCGTCCAGTTTGACATAACGGTTATGACCAATGGGTATTTGTATTTGTTTTAATAACGATAAATCATTAACATTGCCAATGGTACGTATGGCATATTCGATGTCTGAAAAAACAATTTTTCCGGAAGGGAGATCGATATTGGTTTGGGCAAGCTGACGACTGATTTGTGCGGCAGAAACCCCATAAGAAGCCAGTTTTATCGGGTCGAGTGTTAAAGTAATTTCATGTTCAGCGCCGCCATTGCGCTGAACTTTGGCTACCCCTTGAATGGTTAATAATTCTCGACTCACCGTGTCGTCAATTAGCCAGCTTAAAGCCTCGGGTCGCATTTCGGGTGCTTCCACACTGTAAATGAGTATGGGACCCCCATCCATTTGAATACGTTTGATCATCGGTTCTTGAATGGTTTTAGGTAATTGATCTCGTATGCTAGAAATCGCATCACGTGTATCTTCTATGGCTCTATCAAAATTGGTTTCTAGCTGAAATTCAATAATACTCAGCGATGTGCCTGCAGAAAGGGTAGACTGAATATGTTTTACCCCTTGTATGCCTGCTAAAGCACTTTCAACTTTTCGCGTAATTTGTGTTTCAATTTCAGTGGCCGACGCACCGGGTTGCGTAATCATGACGGTAACAGCGGGAATCACAACGTTAGGCATATTCGTAATGGGTAATTTTAAAAAAGCCATTATGCCCGCTAAAGTGAGCAGCAAAAATAACAGAATTGGTGGTATTGGGTTTCGAATGGCCCAAGTAGAGAGAGGCATAGACATGTTATTTTTCCCCAGTCACAACGTTGACCTGGTCGCCACTTTTGATAAAGGCACCTGCTTTAGCGATAACCTTAGTTTGAGGATTTATATTTTCAACAATAATCATGCCATCTGTTCGTAATTTTAAAGTAATGGTTTGGCGTTCAGCGATATTTTTATCGTTTAACGTCCATATAAAATAACCAGACGCATCCTGCTGTAATGCGGTTTCAGGCAAACTGAGGCCGGTGATTTCGCCAATAGCAATATCCGCTTGTCCGTACAATCCCATAATTTGGCTGTCCAGTTTTGTATCAAAGGCAATGCGTATCGCTCCTGTTCTGGTTGCGTTATCGATATTGGGCGTTATGAATCGAACTGTGCCTTCTGTTTGTTGATCTGAATGAGATTGATGAGCTGAAAAAGTAATTTTAGCTTTCTGACCAATCTTTATGTTTGCAAGTGAGGTTTCAGGAATTTTAGCTTCGAACTCAACGGCATTATCGCGAGCAAGTCGAAATAAGGGTTGATTGGGGTTTACCAAATCCCCCGTCGCGGTATTTTTTTCATAGATAAGGCCATCTTGGGGAGCGGTGATACTGGTTCTAGAAAGTTTTAGTTTTATATCTTCTAACCTTGCTTTAGCTGCTTGGCTGTCAGAAAGTTTTTGAGCCAAAATTTGTTGGCTGATGGCACCGGAATGTTTAATTTTTTCTATTCGTTCATATTCATCAAAAGCACGGTTATATTCTTGTTGAAGTTGATTTACTTGGTGAACTAAACTTTCTTGATCAAGGGTAGCCAAAACTTGCCCTTTTTTTACCGTTTCTCCTACGTGGCCAAGTACTTTTTGTACTCGAATACCAGAAAGTTCTGTGGTCACAATGATTTCTTCGTGCGGTAGGGTAAAACCTGAAACATGGATATGTTCTGCAATGGTTTTAGGTACGGGAGAGACAACGCTGACAGTAAGTAATACTTTGTTGTTAGTGTCGAGATTGTTTTTAGGGTTAGGGCTCTCTTTTAATGCGGTGTAAATAATGATGCCGAATAAAGTGATCAGACCAAAGATAATGACACTTTTTTTCGTTAATTTTTTTCTAAACATCTGATAAAAATCCTCAAGGGGAATAGTTAATTAACTTAATGTTAAAATTAGTACTATGATATTATAAATAATTCTAGCTTGATATAAACAGAATATTTTGAAAAAATCAGATAACTAACCATTAAAAATTGGGTAGAGAACATTAAATGGATGTGACACAACTTGAACTCAATTGGATCTTAATTTTTATTCCCTTACTCGGTTTAACTTCACAATGGTTAGCCTGGTATTTTCGTTTACCAGCCATAGTATTATTAACGGCGATGGGGTTAATTTTTGGACCGGGGTTAGGCATTCTTAAGCCTGAGGCGCAATTTGGAGAATTGTTATCCCCCTTAATTCGGGTATGTGTGGCATTAATTTTATTCGATGGCGGGTTAAATTTACGTTTTTATGAATATCGAGAAGCCGCAAGTGGTGTTCGTCGCTTAGTTTTTCCTGCAGTGCCTATTGCGTGGGCTTTATATAGTATCGCAACGCATTATATAGGCGGCATAAACTGGCCATTAGCGTTAATATTTGGGGCGATTATTGTCGTAAGTGGCCCGACGGTTGTTATTCCCTTATTACGACAAGCTAATTTGAAACGACGCCCAGCTTCTTATATCAAATGGGAAGGCATTATTAACGATCCCATTGGGGCATTACTCGCTATTTTTATTTTTCAGTATTTTATTTTGAGTGCAGCAGGTCAATCTTGGCAACATATTGTGGCCTCCATGGTACTAGGTGCCGGCACAGCGTTAATTTTAGGTGGCGGGGGAAGTTATTTTATTGCCAGTGCATTTCGTAGAGGGTATGTACCAGAGTATTTAAAAATCCCTGTCGTGTTTGGTGCCGTATTAATTGTTTTTGCGTTATCTAGCTCGGTGCAAGATGGTGCAGGATTATTGGCCACAACTTTGTTTGGGCTTGTGTTTGGCAATTTAAATTTACCCAGTATCGAAGATATTCGCCGGTTTAATGAAACAACTGGCATATTACTCGTATCCAGTGTGTTTATTTTGTTAACAGCCAATATTGATTTGGCGATATTATTTAATCTGAATTGGCAGTATTTTTTACTGTTGTTAATGATTATTGTGGTTATTCGACCCATGATAGTCTTTATTTCCATGCTAGGAAGCAAAGTAGAATTTGCGGAACGAGTGCTTTTAGCGTGCGCTGCTCCTCGAGGGGTTGTTGCAGCAGCAGTGGGCGGGGTATTTGCCTATGATTTGACCTTAAGACATTTTCCTCAAGCCAATATGCTTTTGCCCATGGTGTTTGTGCTGATAGTTACTTCTGTGGTGGTTTATGGTTTTTCTTTACCATTTATAGGCAAAAAATTAAAATTAGCGGCTGAACAAAAAAATGGATTGTTGATTATTGGGGCTTCGCCCTGGAGCATAGAATTGGCAGAAGTTTTAGTCAATCATCACATAAAAGTAATCATTGCAGATGCGTCATGGCAAAGATTACAAGCAGCAAGAATGAAAAATATTCCTTATTTCTATGGACAGATATTATCTGAGCGCGCTGAAGAGAGAATTGAGTTTAGTGAAATAGGGTATATATTGGCAGCATCCCATAATGATGCGTTTAATGTATTAGTGTGTTCACACTTTACACATAAATTGGAGCGAAAAAATATCGTTCATCTACCGGTGTTGGAAAATAATGAAGAAGATATTAGAGGGGGGTTAGACTCAGCCCTCACCGGCTTGTCATTATTTACGCAGAACTATGTTTATGATGATTTAATTAAATTGCATTATCAAGGGTATCATTTTAGATCTCGGCATTTCACGGGAAAATTTACTCAGAGTGATGCTGAAAAAATAGCTTCTCAAGAAGAGATCCCTGTTTTTATATTAAGAGTGAATGGCGAATTCTCTTTTTTTACACAGAAAAATACACCTAAAGTAGAAATAGGCGATATTCTTGTCTTATATGGCAAGTGAATTATTGTTCAGTACATTGATTCACGCTTCGAGATAGGATAATATGCCCTCAAAAATAGCGCTCAAAATACCTATAGGTTTGTCTATGAAGTTGTTGTCTAATTTATTAAAAATGTTATCCGAGGGTGCTGAACTTGCTTTAAAATCAAAGCCATTTGGCATAGAGCGTGTGGCGCCTTTTGGCAATCGCACCAGTAAATTTCAAGAATCTAAAACTTTAACTTGGATGGAATGGCTATGTCGAGAACTGCCGCATTATCATAGAAGAAAATATGACAAAAAAGGCAGAGTGAGATTTGGTCAAGGTTTAGGAAGGCATCGCCCATGGGAAAGCAGCCGTTATGATAAAAGAATTGGAGATAGGTTTTACTCCAGCTCTTGCCCTAAAAATAAATAAACTTTAAAATAGAATGAAGCATCAAAAAAAATTAAACACAATGCCGTTGGCTGCCAGGCTACGCCCAACCCAATTATCAGAATTTGTGGGTCAAAAACATTTTTTGCACGCAAATTCGTCTTTAGTACAAAGCATACATAAAAACCAACTTCGGTCGATGATTTTTTGGGGCCCTCCTGGCACAGGCAAAACAACATTAGCTCGATTAATTGCCTCGACAGTCGATTATCATTTTATTCCCTTATCTGCAGTGGATGCAGGCGTAAGAGATGTGAAAAATGCAGTTGAACAGGCGCAAATGTATTTACAAGAAGAAAATAAAAAAACATTATTATTTTTAGATGAAGTACATCGGTTTAATAAAGCGCAGCAAGATGCCTTTTTGCCTCATATAGAAGAAGGGCAAATTGTGTTTATTGGCGCAACGACTGAAAATCCGTCTTTTGCTCTCAATAATGCCCTATTATCTAGAGCCATGGTCTATATTTTTAAATCCTTGGAATTTGACGATTTGCTTGTGTTACTAGATAGAGGCTGGGATTTATTATTATCCGAACAAAATGTAAAAATAGCATTTCAATCGGATTATAAAGAAAAATTAATTCATTGGGCAGACGGGGATGCCAGAAGATTATTGGGCGCAGTTGAAGTTTTATTTATGCTGTGTGAAAAGAAAAATCAGGTTTCAGATTTGGAATTAGCAGAAGTCTTGACGGGTGCTTTTTTACGCTTTGATAAAGCGGGCGATGAATTTTATGATCAAATTTCAGCTTTACATAAAGCAGTAAGAGGTTCAAATCCTGATGCGGCGCTGTATTGGTTGGCACGAATGTTAACATCGGGTGCCGATCCTCTTTATCTTGCCAGAAGAGTCTTAAGAATGGCGAGTGAAGACATTGGCATCGCCGATCCCAGGGCCTTAGACATTGCAACCCATGCTTATTCTGCTTATCAAAAAATGGGGAGTCCAGAAGGGGATTTAGCATTGGCACAAGCGGTGGTATACATGGCTGTGGCGCCTAAAAGCAATGCCGTATATAAAGCTTGGGGGCAAGCGGTAGCCGATGCAAAGAGTTATGGCTCATTGCCCGTGCCTTTACATATTCGAAATGCACCGACCAAGCTCATGAAAAATATTGGCTATGGCAAAGGCTATCGATATGCGCATGATGAACCCGGTGGTTTATCATTAGGCCAAACGTATTTTCCCGAACAAATAGGCGAAAAAATATATTATGAGCCCACCCAAAATGGGTTAGAAATTAAAATAGGCGAGAAATTGAATTTGCTTAGGAAGGGTTCGAGTAAAAAAACAGATTAAATTTTAAGAACCCTCACCAGCCTACGCTAAAGCTTCGTCGGGCAGGCCCGTCTTGGCACAGCTAAGGCGGCGCCAATCCACCCTCTGCCGCGCATCCTTCTACGCTAAAGCTTCGAAGGACAAGAGCGGCGGTAGAGGGGATCAGATGGTGCCGGCTCTCGATCTAGATCCCCTCTACCACTTGTGGGAGAGGGTGCCCGAAGGGCGGGTGAGGGGGATTTTTATATTCCCGCTTTTTTAGCCGCAGACACATAAGGCTCAGCATTCACTGCTGCTTTTGCATCGGCATCAAACTTATGAAAATCAGATTTATTCGCTTCAACTAATTTTTTAGTATAAGCAAAAGCCAACATTTTACTTTGAGGCAATAAATCAGGAGAATCTTTAAACTCTTTTGTTAGTTTCTTTTCTATTTGAGTTGTAATGTCACTCACAGGGGTAACATAAGGCCTTTTTTGCCCAAATAGGTTTAAGATGCCCCTTAAAGAATCGGCATCTTTTATGTAAGCTTCTGTTACATTTTCGCCATCTTCTTTGTTTAAGCTCACTTTTAATTTTACTTCACCAAAAATTCTGGTAAGCAATTTATCGCTGAGCTTAGTCGAAGCTAATAAGCTCCCTAGGGCGCTGACAGCAGAAATGGCTTTAGGGATAAGATTAGCGAAAGCGGACAGGCTACTTGGCACAGTAGTGGGTAATTGCGGTATAGCCGCCGTCATGTTGGGAATATTTAGATTAGGAATGTTGCCAAATAATTGTTTCATAATTGGCGAGATCACTTGATTGGTGGTAGCAATTGCCGTTTCGACTGGGGCAACTGTAGCTGCCAGGTAAGGGGCAGCAAGAGCGGTTAAACCATAATACATCCCATATCCAACGCCTGCGCCAATGGCTAATCTCATGGCAGTAGAACCAATATAATAAGTAGGGTGTTTTCTGAACTCGGTATAGACGTTGCTAGCAGTTGTGCTAATGGTTTGTTGCATACCTGAAAAATAATTTTTTTTGGTTTGCGTATTATCTTTAGAACCGATGTCGCTCATATTATGTCCTTTCGTGTTAATAAATCATATTGAACAGCGAGCAGTATAAAGACAAACAAATTTTTGAACAGGTTATCTATCTGTTGAGTATAACCGTTTATCGGACAAAATTTAATTTTGTTGGATAGCTTTTTAGGTTAAGATATAACCCTGAATCAACATTAAGCCTAGAACAATATAAAACACCCATTTTTTTAGTAATCTATGTTTTCTCGTTAAGATAGACAATACAGTCAATATAATTAAGCTAGGGTAGGTTTTTTCTAGTAAGGGCCCGATAAAGGCTGCGATGCCTTTAAAGTCTAATAATGATACTAAAAATGAAACGGTGATCGTCCCTAATAAAACAACGGGATAAAGTTGTTTGGGGGCTTTAAATAAAGTACACAGGTATCTGGCATAAACATTGGTTAAGGCAACGGCTGCAGAAATACAAGAAAATGAGATTAATAGCGCAATAATTAACGTTGCGTGATCGCCTAATAAATAAGCTGCAATGCTGGGCAATATTAATTCAGGTGAGACATTTTGGGCTATTTCTTGGTAATAGGCACCTAAAAACACAAAGCAAAAATAAACAAAAGATAAAATGGCGGCCCCAATAAAGCTGGGCCCCAACGCTAATTTTAATACTTTGTTATTGTTTGCACCTGCTATTTCGTTGGGCACGAGTTTTTGAATTTGTTGAAAAATCACCGCAGAAAAGAAAAAAGCGGCGAATAAATCCATGGTTTGATACCCATTTGAAAAGCCTATCCAAAAACTATTTAAGCTGGTTTGTGAGGGGGCAGGAAGAGAAGGGGCGTAGTAAATTCCAGAGCTAATTAGCGCAGTTAAAGCAATAAGTTTTAAGGGCGTTAACCATTTCCCTAAAATAGTTATCATCCATTCATCTTTCAGACATACAAAATAACATAGTCCACAAAATATTAAGCTAAAAGCGATTAAAGACATCTCAGGATAAACGTAGCTGACACCACCATGCGCAACGGTAATGCAACGAGGTACAACGCCAAATGATCCTAATAACGACAAGGTAAATAAAGGAAGGAGTACTTGAGCGATTTTTCCGGCTTCTCCAAAAAAAGCCAAATAATTTCCGTGGTGTAACTTAATAACGAATAGGCCTAAAAAGGGCAAGACAATACCGGTTAAAAACAGCCCAATAAAACCAAGCCACCAGTAACCTCCCGTTGCGACACCAATTTGTAAGGGGAATACCAAATTGCCGGATCCAAAAAACATGGAAAAAATGGTAAAACCAAATATAAGGAGTTTTTTACGCATGAGGTTTCCAGATTCGGTATAAGCTTGTTAACTTCGTTAATGTTTTTAATTAAGTTATCAGATATCTTTCTGCATATCAACCGAATTAAGTGATTGAGATTAACCGAAATATTGATATATTTACTTTTCTCGCTTAGACTCAAAAATCGTTAAAATCTGAGGTTAACCGTGACTCATTTCCTTTCATCACAGTCTCCTATTGGCATTTTTGATAGTGGAGTAGGCGGCACCACAGTTCTAAGAAAACTAACTCAAATGTTGCCTAATGAAAGGATACTCTATTTAGGAGATACCGCTAGGCTCCCGTATGGGGACAAAACGCCTGCTCAAATTTTGCAGTATTCTACTGCTATTTTGAATTGGATGGCGAGCCAAGGGGTTAAAATGGTTTTAATGGCTTGCAATACAAGCTCAGCATTAGCATATCCCCATCTTGTTTCGTCTAAACCATCTTTTGATTTTCCTGTGCTGGATATTATTCGGCCTTTTGCCGAAAGTTTATCCGCAGATAAAAAAACGATGGGGGTGTTTGCGACAGCAGGGACTGTGAAAAGCGACATGCATAAAAAAATTATTCAAGCGCATAACCCGGACATTGAAGTATTAGCGGTGTCTTGTCCTGAGTGGGTGCCTATAATAGAAAATGGGCATATCGAGCAAACTGATACTTTGTTTCATGTTAAAAAATACGTTGAGCCTATTTTAGAGCAAGGTGCAGATGCGTTGGTTTATGGCTGTACGCATTATCCTTTATTAGAAAAGATTTTAAGAGAAGCCATTCCAGAATATTTAAGTCATATTGAATTAATCGATCCTGCCGATCACATTGTTAATAAAGCCATTCAGTACTTAACCGAACATGATTTATTGAATCACGACAGCATGCGTTCAGGGTATACGCGTTTTTATGTGACAGGGGAAAGTCAACCATTTGCCCATAATATGCAAAAACTTTGGGGTTACACGCCTGAAGTGGCGCATGTTGATTTGCCTGTTACTCAGATGGGCATTTTGTCTTAGTTAGAGTTTTGTAAAACCGCCTAAATTTTTGAAAATCACGCTTTCAATCATTTTTTTTACATATCACCCGCTTAATAGCTTAAGTGCAAATACATGCAATTTCTCTCTAATTACACATGATAGTTAGCAAATAAAGTAATTTCTTGTTATTATCAGGTTCCTAACTTAACTGTTAGTAATTAGTAGTAATAAAGAGAAGTACCCAGAATGACCGACATTCAACATAGTGAAGCTGCACATGTTATACAAATACAAAGAGCTATTCGCCGTAAGTTAAATCATAAGAATCGTGATATTAAGGTGATAACCGTAGGTCAAGGGATTGTTAATATTCAGTTATCGATGACACAACCGAGCATGATATTTGGGCAAGAAGCAGTGCCACTTGATTTACAAAAGTTGCATGAAGTGATGATTACACGGGTTAATTTATCGGAAGTGAGTCTAATCTTAAGCTCTAACCAAGGTACACCAGATGTTTTTATTAATCATTTAAAAGATTATTCGGCTAATTACGGCGCCATAATAAATGGCGGATTTTTTGCGATAAATGGATTCTATGACTTAAAAACAGATCAACCCATTGGATTACATAAATTTAATTATAATGCCTCTTCAGGTATTCAAAACAAAATTAATAAAAATACGATTTATAATGATTTTGATAATACGAATCATTATTTTGCAGAACAAAATCAAGAACTAACCGTTCCATTTGAAGGCTATGAAAATAAAAAAGAAATTGATTCGCAATTACATTTAAAAACGCAAACACCTCACTCTGTCAGAGATCAATATGCTTTGTTTCGAATCAAACCCAATGGTGAGGCGGATCTTAAAAAAATGAGTACCTTTGAAAATGATGCGTCTTTTAAAACTTACCTTGAAAAAGCAAAGTATTTATTAAGCTCGGGGCCTTATTTAGTTTGGGATAATCAGATTACTTTTACCGAAGAAAAGTTGATTAATCCAGAGTATCAGTTTAAGACAGTATTAAAACATTTTGGTACTCATCCAGGCTCAGTGCCACCCGGCACTTTTTATCATGCTGATCAATTAAATCCTCGCTCGGCGATTGGATTTACCTCTCAGGGTGAGTTGTTAATGGTTACGGTAAAAGGAGAAGAAGAATCGTCCAAAAGAGATGGCATGACTTTGCCACAGTTTGCTTTGCTTATGAAACTGTTAGGGGCAGAAAAAGCACTGAACTTAGACGGTGGCTATTCGGCCTGTCAAGGGGTGTATAATCAAGACATGCAGATGCCTTTATTTTCCAAAAAATCAGGAAGGGAAAAATTAATCCCTTGTTCTATTGTCGCTAAAGAAAAAACAGAGGTTATCAAGAGTTATGTTAAACCATCCAGGATGATGAATTTTCATATGAATAATCAAACTGGCGAGCCAGAAAGGGCTAGAAAAAAACTGAAATTTATTTAGTTCGCCTGAGTCGTGTTTTTTATAAACTCTTTTAACTTATCTTGAGTATCTGCCCAAATCGTAATATGCCCTAATTTTCGATTTGGCCTAGGACTTTTTCCATATAAGTGTAAATGTACATCAGGTAAATCGGCTATTTTGGCTATTACTTCATCACTGGGCAATGTTGAAATAATATTTTGCATGGCACTAAAACCAATTGCTTCGGTAGAGCCTAATGGCAAACCACAAACCGCTCGCACATGATTTTCAAATTGACTGGTATTGGCGCCTTCTATGGTCCAATGGCCAGAATTGTGTACACGAGGGGCCATTTCATTGGCTATCAACATATTATTTTTTACAAAAAACTCGATGGCTAATACGCCGACATAATCTAATTTGCTTAAGATTTTTTGTGCATGCGTTTGGGCTTGTTGCATTAAAACATCGGCCTCAGGTGCACTAAAAGGTGCTTCTGATAACCTTAAAATACCTGATTCATGCGTATTTTTTGTGAGGGGATAATATTTTATATTACCCAATTTATCTCGCACAGAAATCAACGACACTTCATAATCAAAATCCACAAAGCTTTCGAGTATCAACGGCAGGCTGTTTGCTAAAACATTAAAGGCTTTTTCAGCGATAGGCAAAGTTTTATCTAGGTTGCCCTGCCATCTGATGACTTGCTGGCCTTTGCCATCGTAACCCATAGTGCGGGTTTTAAGCACTGAATTATGTTGAATTTTTTCTAACCCTAAATATAAATCATTCATATTATTTATATTAAAATAGGTTGGGGTAGGGATGTTTAATTCAGAAAATAACGTTTTTTCGAATAATCTGTCTTGAGATGTTTTCAAGGCTTCAATGCTAGGATAAAAAGTCACCGATTCAGCTAACGCTTTTGCTAAGCTTACGGGGATATTTTCAGTTTCTATTGTTAAGGCAGTGATAGGGTTATTTTTATCCCCGATTAATTTGCTCATACTCGTCAAGTCGGCAAAATCGACAGGTAACACAGGGGCTATTTCAGCGGCACACGGATTTTCTACTTGTTTAGATTCAAAACAAATCACGTCGACGTTAATTCGTTTGGCTGCCTGGGCCAACATTTTGGCCAATTGTCCGCCGCCGAGAATCGCTAATTTTTTAGCTTGCATAGGTCACCAATAAATTAATTAGGTGTTGAATTATCTAATACTTGTTGAGTTTGTTTTTGTCTAAACTTGAGTAATGATTCCTGAATGTCTGGGTATTTTAGGCTCAAAATTTGAGCAGAAAATAAGGCGGAATTAATGGCCCCTGGTTTGCCAATGGCAAAAGTGGCAACAGGGATGCCCCCTGGCATTTGAACAATAGACAATAAAGAATCTAAGCCATTTAAACTTTGGCTTTGAACGGGCACGCCTAAAATGGGCAAATGTGTTTTAGCGGCTAACATACCAGGTAAATGCGCTGCGCCTCCGGCACCCGCAATAATCACTTCTAGGCCTCTTTTAGAAGCAGATTCAGCATAGTTAAATAATTTGTCAGGTGTACGATGCGCTGAGACAACTTCTGTTTCAAAAGCAATACCGAGCGTCTTTAACGTTTCTGCTGCATGACTCATGGTTTCCCAATCTGATTGTGAGCCCATTACGATGCCGACTAAAATGGTTGACATGATCATTACCTTGTTTTTAAGTTAACATGATTAATTTTATTTGATGGAGCGTAATATCATGGTGAGCCGCTTTTTGCAGCCTATCTAAAACACTTAACCATCGAATATCTTGTGAGATGAGTTTTTCATCTAAATGGCAAAAAATACTATCAAACTCTGCTTCATCCAATTCATGTAAGGTGCTATAAAAATTTTGGCTGAAAGCCTCCGGATGATGAGACAGCGAGCGATAAGTAATAGGCGCGTTTTCATTTCTATTTTCAAGCGCAACATGGCCAATGAGTGCAATTTTTGAGTCTGGCAACACAGCTTCAAGTTCGTTAATCAATTCTGCTGTCGTTATATCATTATCACTAATCCGATAAAAAGCTGTATTAGGCGCATAGTGTGAATCGAGCACGCCTGGTGCTCGAATGGTTGAGTCTTTATTAATAAATAAAACGGGTTTATTTAAAGCAGCAGAAAGTTGTTCGTGCGAAATCATACCGGGTCGTAATATAACTGGCTGTTCGCCAGATAAATTCACAATAGTGGATTCAAGGCCGATAGTACAAGGGCCACCATCTAATATATAGGCTACTTTATCGCCGAGCTCTTTATGTACATGCGCAGGGGTAGTCGGACTAATTCGCCCAAAACGATTGGCAGATGGTGCAACCAGACCATTGGGCAAAGTACCTAGCAAATCTAAGGTGAGAGGATGATTTGGTATTCTGATAGCCACCGTATCTTGTCCACCTGTAATGATATCAGGCACCCAATCTGCTTTTTTCATAATGATCGTTAAGGGCCCAGGCCAAAAATGCTCAGCTAAGCATTCAATGTCTTTTATCGACTCTTGAGAGAGTTGTTTGCCCCAGTCCCAAATTTGAGAAACATTGGCTAAATGAACAATAAGCGGATGGTTGTTAGGTCTGCCTTTGGCAATGAAAATTTCTTGAATAGCGGCTGTTTGGCTAGCATCGGCCGCTAACCCATAGACAGTTTCTGTGGGAATAGCGACCAGTTTACCCTGCTTAAGCAGGGTAGAGGCAAGTTTTACGGATTCTAGTGTATTCAAGGCCATTTTTTATGCCGCACCTAAAAGTCAATATGCTAACACTTTTTTGAACTTTGTTAAAGCTCTGTCCATCACCATTGCAAACCCGCCATTGCCCAATACATTGGCAGAAGTAATAACGGGGTCAAATAAGATATATAACGCGGTGATAATGGTCGACATTTGCCCGGAAAAGCCTAATTGTTGTTCTAATATGGGTAACATAACAATAATGCCACCGCCAGGAACGGCCGCAACAGAGAATTTGGCTAAAACAAAATAAAACGCAAACACGACATATTGAATAAAACTAGGGTCAGCTAAGCCAAAACTCTTAAGCACAGCAAATGCTAAGATGGGAATGGCAAAACAATCGCCTATTAAATGTATATTCACGGTGGCAGGTATAACCGATTTGGCCAAATCATGATTTTTAGTGTTGCGCTCAGTGCCCAAAATCGTGAGGGGCATGCTGGCAGCGGAAGACATGGTGCTGAATCCAGAAATAGCAGCGGCAAGCATATTTCTTACACTGGTAGTCCATTTTGAAATAACAAAGTTACTAGCAGCATAATAAATCAGTAATACATAGCTAAATTGTGCAATGGCAATCGTCATAAAGATTTTGCCGTAATGTTGAACAATTTCAGCCATTAAACCGTCATGAGAAAGTTTTATGGCAAAACCTAAAATGAACAAAGGGAGAACATAAATAAAGCCTTTTAAAAATAAGTGAACATATTTATCAAATATGCCGGCTAATTTGTGGCTAAAATGCGGACGTGTTATTCCGGCAAATACGCCTAAAATAACGCCTGAAAACATGGCATATTGATTTAAATGCAATTGAGGTAAAGTAAAATCCCATGCAGCGTTTAGGGCGTGGGCTTGGTCGGGAAGAGTTAAAGCAATATCAAATTGATACACTAATACCCCAACCTGATAACTTATCATGGTAGAGAGAAAATTTGAGAAACAAACCGCCGCAAAGATAAATAAAATAAGTTTAGTTGCTTGTTTTGCAAGGGTGACTGCCGTTTTGAATAATAAGCAGAAAATAATCAGCGGCAAAACAAAAATTAAAATTTCTTTGATGGTTGAACTAATGGCAAACAAAATCGATTGATAATAGTCAGGAATGGTATGCCCTAAAAAGAAAACACCAATGAGAATGGCCAATAAAAATAACGGCATTTTTTTTAGCATAATTACTCCAAAAAATAAGGCTTTATGATTTTTGTTTAGGTAAAGATTAAAAGTTGGTTAAATAATATAGTATTCCGGCCCTAGCCGGTGGTTGTGTGCAGAATTTGGATAGTGGGGCAAAATTTTATATTCATACAGTTAGGATACTATAAGCTCGACAAGAGTCAAATGGGTTTTTAAATCTAAAAACAAGTTGTTCAACTTATGTTTTGAGATTATTATCTAAGGCATGAAAATATATCAGACACCAATTATTATATTCATCTCCACAGTGGTCTTACTGATCTTTAAAAATATCGCATTCGGAAAAATGGAAACGAAGATGTCTACACAAAATATTCTAAATGCGCCCTCAGTTTATGAGTTAAAAGCCAATTATGATTTAGAAGCGACTTTATTTCCTCCGGTAGCACCGTTATCAGAACAATACCTAAAAGTATCCGATTTACATCAAATTTGGGTAGTGGAATATGGCAACCCCCAAGGCATACCCATGATTGTTGTGCATGGCGGCCCTGGTGCAGGCATTTCGTCTAACGAACCTCGTTATGCGGATCCTAAAAAATATCGCATTATTGCTTTTGATCAAAGAGGAGCAGGACGTTCATTACCGCATGGCGAAATGAAAGAAAACTCGACTCAGTATTCTATTGAAGACATGGAAAAAATCAGAAAACATTTTAACATAGATAAATGGGTGTTATTTGGCGGATCATGGGGCAGTACATTATCGGTTGCTTATGGAGAAGCGCATCCAGACAAATGTTTAGGGTTTATTTTAAGAGGCGTATTTTTAGCAACCGATTTGGCAATACAAAATTTATGGACAGGTATGAAAGATACCTATCCCGAAGCGTGGGATGAAATGGTCAATTTTTTACCGCTTCAAGAACAAAAAAATGTGATGTTAAGTTTTAATAATTTGCTCATGAACCCAGATAAAAAAATTAATGTGCCTGCTGCTCGTGCATTCATGAAATATGATTTTATTTGTGCGACCTTGCAAGATAACCCAAGGCTTAATGCTGAATTAGATAGTGATGAGTTGGTATTAGGGATTGCAAGGGCATTTGCGTATTACTCAGTGAATCATTTTTTTCTAAAGCCTAATCAATTAATTAATCAAACATCAAAAATAAATCATTTACCCGCAACGATTGTTCAAGGCAGATATGATGTGATTTGCCGGCCTGAAATGGCCTATGAGTTACACAAAAAATGGCCAAAATCAAAACTGGTTTTTGTGAATGATGCGGGCCATTCTGCCTTAGAACCTGGCACAGCCAAAGAGCTAGTGTCTGCAACTAATGAGTTTGCGACGATATTAGAAGCTTCTTTTTAGGTAAAGCGCAGACAATATGACGTCCACTTAGAAAAAAAATCAGCCGCATTTTTTTGAGGAAACAGCATTTGTTTAGGGTCTATTGCGCCGTCGTTCTTAGTAAGGCTCGGGGTTTTAAGTGTACCCGCCCCAATTAATTTAAAATAATTATTTTGAATTACTTTCATTTTAGGCCCCCTGCTTTTAGATAGGATTTAAGATTATACTCTTCCCTATTATTTTATTAGAGGCAATATATGCAGCATATGCTTGAAGTGGATCCCAATACAGCAAAAATGTGGCTTGATAAACAAGAAGCTGTGTTGATAGATGTACGTGAGCTAAATGAATATGAAGAAGCCAGAATTGCCGATGCAATTTTGATCCCGCTTGCGACAATCACCACAGACAAGTTACCTACCTTAAAAATGGGACAAAAAGTGATTGTGCACTGTGCCAGAGGCTTTAGAAGTGCAGCGGCCATTCAGAAAATAATGGCTGAAGCGCCAGAGTTACCTTTGTATAATTTAATCAGTGGCATTTCAGAGTGGATTAACTTGGGACTGCCTGTAATAAGGGGTAAATGAGGAACAAAGTAAGTTTGTTGATTAAATATTTTTTATTGACAGGTTGTGTGTTTCACCTTACTATCGTCCATTATTTTAGCTGTTAAAACGTATTTATATGCTCGCATTTTTTTTAGAAATCACTGTTTTTGTTAAAGCCCTTTTTTTGGGGTTGGTTGTTGCGGTTCCTGTTGGTCCCATCGCTCTGCTTTGTGTGCGTTACACCCTTAACCATAATCTTAGAGCCGGTATGGCAGCAGGGTTTGGGGCAGCATGCGCGGATGCTATTTATGCCACGTTGGCAGGTTTTGGCGTGGTGCTTATCTTTCAAGTGCTAGAAAACCACAGCACTATTTTGAAATTAGTGGCGGGTAGCATTTTAGTGACGATGGGCATCAAAGATTTAATTAAACATCATGCCCCGAAAGTAACAAAAGTTAAAGAGCTTTCTAATTCAATTTTTTCTACTTTTGGTTCTGCTTTTTTACTTACCTTGACGAATCCCATGACAATTTTATTGTTTGTATGGGTATTTTCTACCTTGGGCGCAGTTGACACCGGCGCACAAGAAACCTGGAGCATTGTTTTAGGTATTTTTCTAGGTTCATTGCTTTGGTGGTTATTTTTGACATCCATTGTCGGCTATACCAAGAAAAAGATTCCCGATAAGGTCTTAACGATGTTAAATTATGCCTCTGGGCTTATCCTCATTGCGCTGGGAATAGGATCAATCGTTTCAGTAGTTTTATGATAAAATTTGGCGCTTTAGCCTTGCATCAAAACCGATCCCTGTGCTATAAATTTAATTAGTCTATTAACTGGTAACTTTATGACGCTTCAAGCTCACTTATTAAATTGGGAAGGCAGACAAGGGTGGCGATGATAAACTCAACAAGCACGTATTTTTTATGATACTGGATGACAATTCAGGAGTTCTACCATTTTAATAATTTTTGCATCTTTTTGATATATTACTCTTATATACAGATATTATAGCTAATTTGCTTTT
>CADEEZ010000003.1:99217-123634 GCA_902826485.1 uncultured Gammaproteobacteria bacterium | reverse complement strand
GCTGCATGCCAATTTAGGAGAGCGTACCATGTTTCAATTCACTGCTGTTTTTAGTCGATTACTCGTTCTAACGGTTTCTATTGTCGCTTTGCTTTTTACCCCCATCCTAGCCCAAGCTGCTCCCCCTAAAGCAATGATCAAAGTTGCGATCGCCAATTATGGCCCTCATGCTTCTCTAGAAGAAACTATTAAAGGGGTTAAACAAGGCTTAGCTTCTTTGGGGTATATTGAAAACAAAAATATTAAATACGAAATATTACATATCAATTTTGATAGAACTTTATTGCCTCAAATGTTAGCCAAAATAAAATCGAGCAAGCCAGATGTTATCGTGACTTTATCTACGCCTGTTTCTCAAGCGGCAAAGCATACTTTTAAAGATATTCCTATTGTTTTTGTTGATGTGACAGAACCTGTGTCAACTGGGCTAATTAATCAGGCAAATTTAACAGGGGTATCTGAAAAGCAAGATATTGCTGGCGTAGTCGACTTTGCTAAACAAGTTTTACCTAACGTAAGCAAAATAGGCTTACTGTATTCTACGGGCGATGATAACGATCAGGCTTTGTTAACTATGTTTAAGCAAGTGGCAACGCAAAAGAAAGTAGAGCTGGTTGCTTTGTCTGTCGATCAACCCAGAGATATTTTGGTAAGAATGCAGGCTTTTAAATCCAAAAAGGTCGATTTTATTTATGTGGGCACCAGCGGACCCATTCAACCTTCTTTACCCATGATAGTATCGATTGCAAATCAGGCTTCTATCCCCGTATTTAATGCCGATTGTGATGCGGTTAAACATCATCAAGCTTTTGCTTGTTTTGCAGTGTCGTATTTAGCCTTGGGCAAACAAGCTGCAGTAGTGGTAGATAAAATAGTAAAAGGCCAATCTCCTAAAGATATTCCCATATATTATCCTACCCCTCAAGATCATGAAGCGTATATCAGTGCCAAAATGGCTGAGAAGTTACATATCACGCTCCCTAAAAATAAACCCACGCTACAGGTTGTCCCTTAAGATGTTAAGCTTAGTTAATGTAACAAAAATGTATTCACAAGGGGTGGAAGCAAGACCAGCCTTAGATGATTTAACTTTAAAATTAGAAAAAGGCGAGTTTGTCAGCATCATTGGGAGCAATGGGGCTGGCAAATCTTCGTTATTAAAAGCCATTTGCGGTGAACTTCCCTTAGATTCGGGAAAAATTATATTAAATAAACGTCAGCTTGATGGCATGAATCCTCATCGGCGCGCAAAATTTATTAGTCGAGTTTTTCAAGATCCTACTTTGGGCACAGTTGCTGAAATGACGGTGGCCGACAATTTGGTGCTGAGTCATTTAAGAGGGCAATCGGCTAGTTTTAAAATATCACCAGATAATCAACTAGAAAACTTATTTAAAGACAGATTAGCTTTGTTAGAAATGGGGCTTGAAAACAGATTAGATCAATTAGTAGGGAGTTTGTCTGGTGGCCAAAGGCAGGCTTTAAGTTTAGTTATGGCAACCCTTCATCCACCTGAATTGCTTTTATTAGATGAACATTGTTCCGCGCTTGATCCAAAATCAGCACAGAAAATCATGTCGATGACCGATAAAATGGTCAAGCAGTTAGGCATTACTACTTTAATGGTCACCCATAATATGCGAGATGCCTTACATTATGGTTCTAGATTAATTATGTTGCATCAAGGAAAAGTGGTGCACGATTATGATGCCGATCAAAAAACACGCTTGAATCTAGACATTATTCACGATTTTTTTGAGATTTTATAACATGATAGAATTCGCTTTATTACGAGACATTGTTCCAGCAGGCTTTATGCAAAGCCTTATTTTGGCTTATTTGGCGCTTGGCATTATTATTCCTTTTAGGGCATTAAACTTTGCCGATTTATCCGCTGAAGGCAGTTACCCATTTGGGGCCTGTTTATGCGCGGTGTTATTAATGCACGGTTATTCTCCTTGGGTAGCCATACTGATTGCATTAATGGGTGGTGTGTTGGTAGGTTTTTGCACGGCTTTGTTACATATTTATTTAAAAATAAACAGTTTATTAGCTGGGATTATTTTAGCCACGATGTTATACAGCGTTAATTTACGCATTATGGGTAAACCTAACATTCCCTTGTTTACCGAGCCGACTATTTTTAGTGGCATTGAATCAAATCTTAATTTAAAAATACTATTCTTACTTTTGCTCTTGTCTGTTGTGGCAGGAATAGTTTATTGGTTTTTTAAAACCGAAAAAGGGTTAAGGCTCAGGGCAACGGGATTAAATCCTGTGATGGCGCAAGCTCAGGGCGTGCCGCTTAAATTATATATTTTACTGGGCGTAGGTTTAGGGAATGGATTAAATGCACTTTCTGGCGCATTAATTGCGCAATCACAAGGTTTTGCTGAAGTAAATATGGGCATGGGGGTGGTCATCAATGGACTCGCCGCCGTGATGATTGGTGAAGTGATTATAGGATTAAATAAAACCTACAAAATGGTTTTGGCACCCATTATTGGGGCCATTATCTTTCAACAGTTACAAGGCATTATTATGGCCTTCGGTTTACAACCTTCAGACTTTAAATTTGTAACAGGATTACTGATTATTTTAACCCTGGGTTTACGTCAACTAAAATACCCTAAAGCTAATTTAGGATTTTAAAACCCTCGAATTTGTCATGCCAGCGAAGGCTGGCATCCAGGCCTTTATAATTTTTTCAGGGTTTTCTGTACTGGATGCCAGCCTTCGCTGGCATGACACATTTTTTGTTGCAGATTTTTTTGAATACAAATTTCAAGTTTTATTCATCCATACCAATAACCTATAACAGGGCCATCTTTTTTCGCATTAATCATAGATATATATAGAGTGAATGTAGATGCAAAATACTGAATATACACTCTTTCAATTCATTAAAAAAATGGTTAGGCCATTTCCTCTTCAACTATTAGGCATTACTTTTACCGCATGTTATTGGGCCATTGATTTATCGCTACAGCCTTATTTAATTAAACTTATTTTAGATGCAGCCAGTGAATCACCCACTGTAAAATCTGTTATTGTGCCAGTGAGTTTTTATATTTTAGTGGCTTTTTTGTTTACCCTAAGTTTTAGGTTTTATGATTATGTGTGTTTAAAGTTTTATCCTACCTTGCGCGCAAATCTAACGGCCTATGCAACAGACAAAGTCTCTAGACAATCTTAT
Source organism: uncultured Gammaproteobacteria bacterium (assembly GCA_902826485.1). GTDB lineage: Bacteria > Pseudomonadota > Gammaproteobacteria > Berkiellales > Berkiellaceae > CADEEZ01. The sequence goes on along the minus strand of CADEEZ010000003.1, from coordinate 120,438 downwards.
TCATTTTTTCAAAGCCAATTTTCAGGCAGTTTGGCGAATAAAATTAAAGATTTAAATAGAGGCATTGAAGAAATTATTCAAATCTTTTTCGATAGATTTTTGAGTAATTTTTTAGCCTTACTGATTGATTGTTTGATGTTGTTAAGTGTACAACCTGTATTGTCTTTTGTGTTATTAATGTGGACGTGTTTATTATTAGGCTCGAGCTTTTTATTCACGCGTAAAGCACGAAAATTATCCCATGAGTTTTCTCAAGCCAGCAGCCATACTGTGGGCGCTGTGGTCGATATTTTTACCAATATTTTAAACGTTCGATTATTCGCGGCCCAAAAAATAGAAAATCAGCGGTTAAAAACACAACTTAAGCTTAATGCAGAAGCTGATAAAAAACTAAGAAAATATTTATTTATCATTAATATGGTTCAAGGGCTTAGCACGGCCATTATGATTGCCATTTGTTTAATTATCATGACCTATTCTCTTGAATCTTATGATATTACGGTAGGTGATTTTGGCTTAGTGCTAACGTTATTGGTTTCTATTGCAAATACCATTTGGAATTTAGCCGATGAATTTTCTCGGTTTTCAGAAAATTATGGTTTAGTGAGCCAAGCGTTATCGATTATAAATACCAAGCAAGATATCAAAGATGTACCCAATGCCGGCAGTTTAAGAGTCACCAAAGGGGAAATTCGATTTGAGTCTATTTATTTTCATCATCGAGAAAAAGGGCCTGAGCCCTTGTTTAATAATAAATCGATTATTTTAAAACCCGGCGAAAAAATTGGGTTAGTGGGCTATTCTGGTAGCGGCAAAACAACTTTTGTGCAGTTAATATTAAGATTATTCGATGTACAATCGGGTAAAATTTATATCGATAATCAAAGTATTTCAGATGTGACTCAAGATAGCTTGCATGAGGCGATTGCCATGATTCCGCAAGACCCAACATTGTTTCATCGTACGTTAATGGAAAATATTCGGTTCGGTAAGCCTAATGCAACGAACGAAGAAATTTTACAAGCGGCTTATAAAGCGCATGCCCATGAATTTATTCGCAGACTCCCCGAAGGCTATGAAACCGTAGTAGGGGAGCGGGGCATTAAAATTTCGGGTGGTCAAAGGCAGCGGATAGCCATTGCAAGGGCCATTCTCAAAAATGCGCCTATTTTAATCTTAGATGAAGCAACTTCGGCATTAGATTCAATGACCGAATCTAAAATTCAAGCCAGTTTACATGATTTAATGCAAGGGAAAACAACGCTAGTCATTGCGCATCGTTTATCGACCCTGTTGAATATGGACAGAATATTGGTATTTGAGCGAGGCAGAATCATCGAAGATGGTAAGCATGAGCAACTATTGGCTATTCCTAATGGGGTTTATAAAAAACTTTGGGGTGCTCAAGTGGGCGGCTTCTTGCCAGATAAGAAAAAGAAGTAATATCACACTAACTAGCTTTCTAACATTAAATGTAAGGTTGTTGTGGTGAACAAAATCTTCTTATTATTCAAATTATCCGCCTTAAAAATAAAAGGCAAAAAGTTTTAGAACCCTATAATCCATTGATTTATAAATAAATAATTTAAGTTAAATTAATAAAATATAAATTTTATGCTCAAAAACCTATAAATTGCACTGTAGAATAACCTATAAAAGATACAAATTTCTATTTTTATCTTGAAATCTCGGAGTCAACAATCTAATTTTCAAGGTAAATTAGTGATGTTACTCTTGCTGAAAGACAAACATTATTGCTAGAACACGCTGTAAATACCTTGATTATTTGGAGATGTTGTATAATAATGTAACCACATAGTTACATTTGGCTACATTATTATACTTTATTCGGGAAGATAAAATGAACGCTTCTGAAGAAAAAGCCATTAAGATAATCCGAGAAATGGGGGGGATTATTCATACAGCGGAAGCTATTAAAAAGGGCATTAACCCTAAAACGGTCTATGATCTTCGAAATAAGCATGTACTTGCACAAATTTCCCGAGGTGTGTTTCGAGTTGCTGAACTTGATCTTTCCAACCCAGATTTTGTTACAGTCGGTTCTAGAGTGCCAAATGCAGTGATTTGCTTGATTTCGGCTTTATCTTTTCACGGGCTTACAACTCAGATCCCTCATAAAGTAGAGATCGCAATTGCTAGAAATGCTCGAGTTTCACATATTGATTGGCCACCAATTAAGACTTATAGATTTTCTTCCGAAGCTTTTGAAGCTGGTGTTGAAGTTCATCAAATTGATGGTGTAAATGTTCAAATATTTTGTCCAGAAAAAACACTAGCAGATTGTTTTAAATATCGAAACAAAATTGGGATTGATGTGGTGCTAGAAGCGCTAAAATTTTATAAACAGCGCAAGATTTTTAATGTAGATGCGCTTATAAAATATGCTAAAATTTGCCGTGTTGAAAAAATAATGAGGCCATATCTGGAATTAATTATCTGAGTATAAAGCATGAACAATTATTCGGCATCCGTTAAACAACGGCTTCTTAATAAATCAAAAATAGATAATCGACCATTTAATGAACTGTTGCAATATTATGCGATGGAACGTTTTCTTTACCGATTGTCTCAATCTCCCTATTTCCATCATTTTATTCTTAAGGGCGCATTAATGCTACGCGCTTGGCAAGTGGTTGATTTTAGGCCGACAATGGATATTGATATGCTTGGCATAACAAGTAATGAAGAAGTAAAAATTGTCGCTCAGATTAGAGACATACTTAGTCTTGAAATAAAAGCTGATGGGCTAGACTTTGATCTTTCTTCTATTGAGTCAGAAAGAATAACCGAAGATGCAGATTATCAGGGAATAAGACTTAAATTTAAAGTTAAACTGGGTTCAGCTATTATCCATATGCAAATAGATATTGGGTTTGGTGATATTATTTACCCCAAGGCCGTGGAAGTTAACTTCCCAAGCTTGTTAGATTTACCGGCACCTCGATTATTATGTTATAGCCTTGAAAGTGCCATCGCTGAAAAATTTCAGGCCATGGTTAAAAGAGGTGTTTTAAATAGTCGCATTAAGGATTTCTATGATATCTGGTTGCTATCACGGCAATTTGATTTTGAAGGACAAAAGCTGACTGAGGCTATTCGGTTAACCTTTGAAACGAGATCGACAGAGATTCAAGATGAAATAGTTGCTTTCTCTAAAGAATTTATAGAACTAAAACAAGGGCAATGGGTTATTTTCAGAAATCGTTTACAGCAAGAACATCTCCCAATATTATTTTCAGAACTTGTTTTAGCTATAGAGCTATTCATTAATCCAATTATTTTGGCCTTAACACTTAATGCCTCAATACCTGAGAAATGGAATGCACCAGGTCCATGGAGATGATTTATATTTTAGCTAATCGGCTAAGATTGAGTTGTTTATTAGCTTTCTACATTAGTTGTATTTACGCCCAAATTAGATAAAATCACATTCTATAATAATAGGATGTTGCTATATGATGAGTTCAATTGCTAAAAAAGCCATCATCACAGGGATTACTGGACAAGATGGTGCTTACCTTGCCGAATTTTTATTAAACAAGGGCTACGAAGTGCATGGCATTAAACGCCGAACATCCTTGTTTAATACCGATAGAATCGATCATCTTTATCAAGATCCCCATACTAAAAATCGTAAATTTATCTTACATCATGGTGATTTAACCGACTCGATGAGTTTAATTCGGGTCATTCAAGAAGTACAACCCGATGAAATTTATAACCTCGCGGCACAAAGCCATGTGGCTGTTTCATTTGAAGAACCAGAATACACAGCAAATACCGATGCCTTAGGTGCTTTAAGAATATTAGAAGCCATTCGTATACTAGGCCTTGAGAAAAAAACGCGTTTTTATCAAGCCTCTACCTCCGAATTATATGGCTTAGTACAAGAAACACCCCAAAAAGAAACTACGCCGTTTTATCCGCGTTCACCCTATGCTTGTGCCAAATTATATGCCTATTGGGTAACCATTAATTACCGTGAAGCCTATGGCATGTATGCTTGTAATGGGATTTTGTTTAATCATGAGTCGCCATTACGAGGTGAGACTTTTGTTACTCGTAAAATTACGCGAGCCTTAGCGCGAATAAAATTAGGCTTACAAGATTGTTTATATTTGGGTAACTTAGATTCTAAACGCGATTGGGGCCATGCAAAAGATTATATCGAAATGCAATGGCTCATGCTGCAACAAGAAAAAGCCGATGATTTTGTGATTGCCACCGGCGTGCAATATTCGGTACGAGAATTTGTGACGATAGCTGCCAAAGAAGTGGGCATAGATATCATATGGCAAGGTGAAGGGATAGCTGAAAAAGGCATTGATAAACGCACGGGGGTGTGTTTAGTGGCGGTAGACCCAAGGTATTTCAGACCTACTGAAGTAGAAACTTTACTGGGTGATGCGACCAAGGCTAAAGAAAAATTAGGCTGGGTGCCTAAAATTACTTTTAATGAACTCGTACAAGAAATGATGCGAGAAGATTTAATTTTAGCCAAACGAGACGAGCTGTGTACTCAGGAAGGGTATAAGACGTTTGCGTATCATGAGTAGATAAATCTCTATGATAAATAAAGAAAAAGTAGAAGAGCAGACCCATGGAGTAATGTTTCATCATTTTCATGATAGTGTGCATCCAGTTTCTCAAGGTTCGATATCAGCAGATGAATTTTCTAAAATGCTTGATTGGCTTTGTGAGAAATATACTTTACTAGATTCAGATCAATATTTACATAAACTCACGCATAACACATTGAAAAAAACAGATATCGTTTTGACTTTTGATGATGCGTTGTTGTGTCAGGTGGATATTGCTGCGCCGATTCTTAAAGCTAGAAACTTACGTGCTTTTTTCTTTATTTATTCCTCTCCTTTTTTGGGTGACCCAGATTTTTTAGAGGTTTATCGATATTTTAGAACAACACAATTTTCATCTATAAATGAATTTTATCAACATTTTTTTTGTATGACTGAGTTATTGTATGAGAATAAATATAACGATGCTAAAGAAAAATATAAAAATTTAGATTACCTTAAAGATTTTTCTTTTTATTCTGAAGAAGATAAATGGTTTAGATTTTTAAGAGATAAAACGCTAGGCAAAGAAATTTATGACGAAATTATGTCATCTCTTATGGAATCTGCAAATTTTTTTCCAAAAGAGATTCTGGATAAGTTGTGGATGAAAAATGAAGATTTGAATAAACTTAAAGCGGATGGTCATATTATAGGGTTACATTCTTATTCCCATCCTACCATTATACATGAATTATCAAAATCTAACCAAGTAAAAGAATATCAGAAAAATATTATGCACCTCACAGAGGTGTTGAATGAACACCCCATGGCTATGTCTCATCCATGTGGTAATTATAATACAGATACTTTAGATATTTTAAATATAAACAAGATTAAAATAGGCTTTAGATCCAATTTAAAAGTAAAAAAAATAGAGTCTAGTCTTGAGGTTCCAAGAAAGGATCATTCGGATGTTCTAGTTGAGATGCAAAAATGAAAATAACTTTATTTACAAGTAATCAACCTAGGCATCTAAGCTTAATAAATAAATTAGCAGAAATAAGTGATGTTACTTATGCCATTATGGAATGTAATACTCTTTTTCCAGGTATAATTAAAGATTTTTTTAATAAAACTGAAGTAATGCAAAATTATTTTCAAAAAGTAATTGAAGCAGAACAAGCAATTTTTGACCAAGCTATTTTTACTAAATCTAATGTTAGGGTTTTAGCTTCGAAAAGTGCGGATCTCAATTTATTTGAACAATCCAAGTTAAAACCTGCATTGGAATCCGATATATATATTGTTTTTGGAGCAAGTTATATAAAAGGCTGGTTAATTGACTTTTTGGTTGATAAGAGAGCAATAAATATACATATGGGGCTATCTCCTTATTATAGGGGATCTTCATGTAATTTTTGGGCAATGTACGATAATCGTCCAGAATATGTAGGTGCGACGATACATTTGCTTTCTAAAGGATTGGATAGTGGCCCTATGTTGTATCATGCTAGGCCTACATTAATTGAAGGCATGAGTGCTTTTGATTATACAATGCAAGCTGTTGAGGCTGCTCAGCAATCACTGGTAGGACGTATCGCTTCTAAAGAGATTTATGATTATAAACCCATTATGCAAGATGCAAGTAAGCAATTACGTTATTCTCGAAATATTGAATTTACGGATGAAGTTGCGGGTGAATTTATGTCAAGAAAAATAACCACATCTAGATTGACAGAAATGTTGCAAAATAATGCAGAGCCAGAACTATTGATGCCATTTCAAAGATAAAAAAACATATGATGAAAAATGAAGATAAAATTTATGTAGCAGTCCATAGAGGTTTGGTTGGTTCAAGCATTATTCGTTGTTTAAAGAAAAATGGCTTTCAGCATATTATCACTCGCACACATCAAGAATTAGATTTAACAAATCAACAGGCCGTAAATCATTTTTTTCAGCAAGAAAAGCCGGATTATGTTTTTTTAGCTGCAGCTAAAGTAGGGGGTATTCATGCAAATAACACCTACTCTGCAGAATTTATTCGAGATAATTTGCTGATTCAAACTAATGTGATTCATGAGGCTTATATTTCTAGTGTAAAGAGGCTCTTATTTCTAGGTTCATCTTGCATCTATCCAAGAGAGTGTCCACAGCCTATTAAAGAAGAATATTTACTCACAGGTCCTCTTGAGCCTACAAATAAACCTTATGCGCTTGCTAAAATTGCAGGCATTGAAATGTGCCGTTCATATAATCGACAATATGGTACTAAGTTTATTTCTGTCATGCCAACTAATTTATATGGACCGGGTGATAATTACGATTTAGAAAATTCTCATGTGATACCAGCACTCATTCGCAAAATGCATGAAGCCAAAATTCGTGAGGATGAAGAAATTCTAATTTGGGGAACAGGCAAGCCTAGAAGAGAATTTTTATATGTCGATGATTTAGCACAAGCCTGTATTCAAATTATAAATCAAAAAGAAGTGGTTGATTTGATTAATGTTGGTTCAGGTGAAGATTTAACGATACATGAACTTGCTGAACAAATAAAAAAAATAGTAGGGTTTCATGGTAACTTAAGCTTTGATGCTAGTAAGCCTGATGGAACACCAAGAAAAATACTAGACATTAATCAAGCTAAAAAAATTGGCTGGACTCCTAATATTAATTTAAAAAACGGATTAAATTTTGCCTACGAAGCTTATAAGAAAACTATAAATGAATAACTTAGAAAATAAAAAAATATTGGTTACTGGGGCAGATGGTTTTATTGGCTCACATTTAGTAGAAGCTTTAATAGAAGCAGGTGCAAAAGTTAGAGCATTGGTTTGTTATAATTCTTTTAATTCTTATGGTTGGTTAGATTGTTTTTCAAAAGAACTTTTAGATAAAATTGAAATAATCTCTGGAGATGTAAGAGATAATATTCAAATGGATCAAATTACAGAAAATATTGACATTATATATCATTTAGCGGCTTTAATAGCTATCCCGTATTCTTATCAAGCGCCTAAAGCATATGTAGATACAAATATTAATGGCACTCTAAATTTACTTCAAGCTGCTAAAAAAGCTAATGTCCAAAAATTTATTCATACATCTACGAGTGAAGTATATGGCAGCGCTTTATATGTACCTATAAATGAAAAACATCCTCTACAACCACAGTCTCCTTATTCTGCTACTAAAATAGCAGCTGATCAATTAGCCTTATCGTATTATTATTCATTTGATTTACCAGTTACTATTATTAGGCCTTTTAATACTTTTGGACCAAGGCAATCTGCACGAGCAGTTATTCCTAATATTATTTCACAGCTAGCTGCTGGTGTGAAGTCTATTAATTTGGGTTCACTTACCCCCACAAGAGATTTTTTATTTGTAAAAGATACTGTTTCTGGTTTCATTGCAGCAGGACAAAAAAATAGTCTTGAAGGTCAAACTATTAATCTTGGTACAGGTAAAGAAATTTCAATCGGTGGATTATTTGATTGTATTTGTGAAATAATGAACTCTAAGGCAAACATTCAGGTTGATGAAAATCGAATTCGGCCTCAAAAGAGTGAAGTGCAAAGGCTATTAGCTGATAATCAGCTCGCAAAATCCCTACTCTGTTGGGTCCCTAAGTATAGTGGTAAAGAAGAATTTAAAAAAGCGATTAAGATAACAGCAGATTGGTTTTGCGAACCTAAAAATTTATCTCGATATAAAACGACTGTCTATAATGTTTAAATGGACGATTTATGAATAATAATTTGTCTCTTCAAATTATTCAAAAAATAAAAAATGTATTGGGCGATCTCTCTCAACCTATTCCATTGCATGAACCTTACTTTTTAGGAAATGAAAAAAAGTATTTAGAAAATTGTATTAATTCAAGATATGTATCGTATATTGGGGAATATGTTAAGAAATTTGAAGAAAACTTATGTGAACACACTCATGCTAAAGCTGCCTTAGCAGTAGTGAGTGGCACAGCAGCATTACATTTGGCCTTAAAGTTAATTGGAATAGAGCCTCAAGATGAAGTGCTGTTACCCAGTTTAACATTTGTGGCTACGGCGAATGCGGTGAGCTATTGTGGAGCTATACCGCATTTAGTCGAAGTAGATGAGGATACACTAGGCGTCGACCCGGAAAAGCTTGATCATTATTTGAGCACAATTATCGATCAACATTCGAGCCAATGTATAAATAAAGTTACCGGAAGAAAAATTAAAGCGTTGATAGTTGTTCATGTGTTCGGTCATCCTGTTGATCTAGACCCTCTACTTGCATTATGTCAAAAATATGGGATTGAATTAATAGAAGATAGTGCCCAGGCTCTGGGGTCTGAATATAAAAATCGCCCTGTGGGAAATGTTGGGCGTATTGCTTGTTTAAGCTTCAACGGAAACAAGATTATTACTACGGGTGGCGGTGGCACACTTCTATTTCAAGATATTGAATTGGCGAACAAAGCAAAACATTTATCGACTACAGCTCGTGTTGCAGGTAACCAGTTTTTTAATCACGATCAAATTGGTTTTAATTATAGAATGCCAAATATTAATGCTGCTATTGGTTGTGCTCAATTAGAAAGATTAGATATCAAACTAAAACAAAAAAGAAAATTAGCTAATTCATATATTCAAGAATTTACGAATATAGATGAAGTTAAAATTTTTCAAGAACCAAACTATGCCAAAAGTAATTATTGGCTTAATACCTTAATTTTAAATAATCCTTCTTTAGAGAATGTTAAAAATCTACTGAATGAGTTAAACAACAATAATATTTTGGCTCGACCAGCATGGTCATTGATGCATCATTTGCCCATGTATAAGAATAGTCCAAGAATGGATTTGGCCGTTTCACAAAAATTATTTAATTCTATTATTAATCTGCCCAGTACAGCTGAATTAATGGAGAGAATTTAGAATGGAAGACTGGCGAAGTTTACTATTGCATTCTACAAATTTAGTTAGAGACGCAATTTCAGTAATAGATAAATACGATCAGAAAATTGCCATTGTTATAAATGAGAATCGAAAATTGCTCGGGACAATAACCGATGGTGATATTCGAAGAGGGTTATTAAAAGGATATGGGTTAGATGCATCTGTTCAACAAATAATGCAAACTCATCCAACCACGGGTTCAATTTATGATGATAGTATTCATCTCTTAGAAATATTAGATGCCAAAAAATTGACCTTTATTCCCCTACTCGATGAGGAAGGGCATCTAGTTGACGTGAAGCAAAAAGAAGAATTAAAAAAAATAAAAAAACTTGAGAATCCCGTTGTAATTATGGCCGGAGGCTTAGCAACTCGGTTAAGACCCTTAACAGATAATACGCCTAAACCTATGCTAAAAATTGCTGGCCAACCTCTTTTAGAAATAACGCTTCGGCAGTTAAGTCATTTTGGATTTGAAAATATTTTCATTTCTGTAAATTATTTGGCAGATAATATTGAAAATTATTTTAAAGATGGTCGTAGCTTTAACTTAAATATTCAATATTTAAGGGAAAACACTAGAATGGGAACGGCAGGGTCATTAAATCTTCTCCCTAAAAATTTGCACTGGCCATTAATTGTGATAAATGGTGATTTGCTGACTAAAATTAATTATGCCTCATTAGTAGATTTTCACAATTCTAATGGAGCACAAATGACCGTATGTGTACGAGATTATGAAACACAAATACCTTATGGCGTGATAAATTTGAATGGGTTAGATGTTATCTCTATCCGTGAAAAGCCACTACATTCTTATTTTGTCAATGCAGGCTTATATGTAATTCAGCCAGAAATTGCTTATTCAATTCCTGAAAAAACTTATATGGATATGCCATCCTTGATTGACACAATTATTGAAAAAAAGAAAAAAATAATAGCTTTCCCTATTAGAGAATATTGGGTTGATATTGGCAAACATGAAGATTTAGTGCGTGCAGATAAAGAATTCATCTTGAATTTTTAAGGGTTAAATATAATGAAAAGAATCTGCAGTATTTGTGCAAGAGGGGGCTCTAAAGGCGTGCCTAGAAAAAATACTAAGTTGTTACTAAACAAACCATTGATTATTCACAGTTTAGAACATGCTAAAAATTCAAGTTTATTTGATTACATAGTAGTTAGCAGCGATGATGATGAAATCTTAAATGTTGCTGAAAATTGGGGTGCGAATTTTATCGTTAAAAGACCTATTGAAATGGCAGATGATAAAGCACCCAAGGTGCCTGCAATTCAGCATTGTATAAAGACGGTGGAAGAAAAATTAGGGCTTAAGTTTGATATAGTCGTTGATTTAGATGCGACTTCCCCATTAAGAGAAGTGACAGACATTAGCAATGCAGTAGAACTATTAGAAAACCGAAATGTATCTAATATTTTAACGGGATATATTTCAAGGCGTTCACCCTATTTTAATTTAGTTGAACTTAATCAAGATGGTTTTGTTAACTTATCAAAGCCCAATGCAGAAATTTACCGAAGACAAGATTCACCTATATGCTATGATCTAAATGGATCTATTTATGTTTGGCAACGTGATAAATTATTTGAAACGATATCAATTATTCATCCTGATACCCTGCTTTATGAAATGCCATATGAACGTTCAATAGATATCGATTGTCCTCTTGATTTTGAATTTGTTGAATTTTTAATGAAGAAAAAAGCATGAAAACAGTGTGCATGATTACAAGTTCTCGAGCAGATTATGGGATTCAAAAGTCCTTAATGAGTTTGCTCAATAATGATCCAGATATAGATTTAAAAATTATCGTAACAGGCACTCATTTATTGGCAGAATATGGTAATAGTATTAATGAAATTACTCAGGATGGATTTGAAATATTTGCCAAGGTAGATTGCGTTGTAGCGGGGGATAATAATATTGCCGCGACAAAAACAATGGCATTAGCTATGCTCGGATTTACTGAATGTCTAAATCAATTAATGCCCGATGCTATTACTTTAGTGGGTGATAGATTTGAAACTATGGCAATAGCAAGCGTAGCTTATACTCTTAAAATTCCGATAATTCATCTCCATGGCGGAGAAATTACGCTAGGTGCCTTAGATGAGTGTTATCGTCATGCCATAACAAAATTATCTTCAATTCATTTTGTTGCACATGAAGATTATCAAAATCGTGTTATTCGGATGGGAGAAAATCCAGATTTTGTTTTTAATTTGGGCGCACCCGGGATTGATTTAATTAAATATGAAGAATTTAAATCTAAACAGGAATTAAGTAACTTTATTGGATTTGATTTAAATAAATATATTTTGGTTACTTTCCATCCTTCGACGTTAGATGCAGTCCCCTCCACTAAAGTGGTCAATAATTTATTTGCCGCATTATCTAAATTTCCTGAATATCAATTAGTAGTTGGTAAGGCGAATAACGATCCTTCAGGCCAAGAAATAAATAGAATTATGAAAAAAATAGAACAGTCAGGGATGTTGTCTCAAAAAATGATTATTACGAATAATTTAGGAAAATTGTATTTGAGTATGGCAAAAGAAGCAGACTTGGTAATAGGTAATTCTTCTAGTGCTTTACTAGAGGTACCTTATTTATCTACACCATCTGTTAATATAGGTATGCGCCAAAAAGGCAGAATCGCACCTGAGACTGTTATTTCAGTTAGTAATGAAATTGAAGAAATCAGTGCTGGAATAAAAAAAGCATTCAGTGCAGAACATCAAAAAAAATGTTTTGAAAATAAACAAAACTGGTTTGGCACTCCTGGAAATATTTCTACTTCTATTCATAAGATAATCAAAAAAATTAATTTAAATGAATTAAAATATAAGGTGTTTTATGATTAAAAAACCTTGTTATATTATTGCTGAAATTGGCGTAAACCATAATGGTTGTTTAAATACAGCCAAATCGTTAATAAAAGTTGCTGCAGATGCTGGATGTAATGCGGTAAAATTTCAAACCTTTAAAGCTGAAACTTTGTTAAATAAAGACGCTCCATTAGCTGATTACCAGGCTAACAATGACATTAGATTTACCTCCCAGTATGAAATGATAAAATCTCTTGAATTAAAACATGAAGATCATTATCTTCTTAGAGATTTTGCTCATAACCTTAATATTGATTTTATTTCCACTCCTTTTGACTACGATTCATTATTTTTTCTTGTTGATAAATTAAAACTTGAAGCCATTAAATTTTCTTCAGGGGATTTAAGTAATTCTCCTTTGTTATTAGAAGCTGGAAAAATAGCTAATAAAATTATTATTTCTACGGGTATGTCATCCCTAAGAGATATTGAGCTTGCCTTATGTTCAATTGCATATGGTTATTTATTTAAAAAAAATCCAGATTCATCTAATGAAATGTTTGAATCTGTTTATTTGCATGATGGGTTGAGCGCTTTAAAAAACAAAGTAATCATTTTGCATTGTGTAAGCCAATATCCAGCTCCGTATGAAGCAATAAACCTTAAGGCAATACAAACGATTAAAAAAGCATTTAAAATTCCCGTTGGCTATTCTGATCATACTTTAGGGATAGAAATTGCCGTTGCGGCTGTAACTTTAGGGGCGCAAGTAATCGAAAAACATATCACATTAGATAAAAATTCAGCAGGGCCCGATCATCAGGCATCTATCGAACCTAAAGAACTTGTGGAAATGGTTGCAGCAATTCGAAATGTAGAAAAGGCCCTTCAAGGCGATGGATTAAAAAAACCATCTATAGTAGAAAAAGATGTAATGTTAGCAGCAAGAAAAGGTATTTATTCTGCAGGTAATATAGCTTTGCAAGATAGATTTACACTTGAAAATTTAAGTATTAAAAGACCTTTTACGGGTCAGGCTCCTTATCGTATTTGGGATATATTAAATCAAAATGCAAAGAAAGAGTACAAGATAAATGAACCCATCTTTGATTAGAGTTTAGCTTTTACAAATAGGGATCACTCATTTCACGATTTTTAATTATTTTAGCCGGGCTTCCAAAAGCAACTTTATTAGAGACTAAATCTTTGTTTAAATAGCTATTTGCGCCCACGACGCTGTCATCAGCAATAGTAATATCATGTTTGATAATGGCCCCTATGGAAATAGCAGTGCGCATACCAATATTCACGTTTCCACCAGTTATGGCACCAGGTGCTAAGGATGAAAAGTCAGAGATAGAACAGTTATGATCCATAGAAGATTGTGTATTTAAGATGCAAAATTTGCCAACAGTAGAGCTCGGACCAACAATGGCTTTTGGCATGATAACCGATCCATCACCAATTGATACATCATCAGAAATTGTAGCAGAAGTATGAATCAGGGAAGGGAAGTATAAGTTAGGGTATTTAGTAGTTAATTCATTATAGACTTGTTGCCTGACGAAATTATCGCCAATAGCAATGAAATAGCAATATCGATCTACATCCTGTAATTCTGAGATTTTACTAATAATGTCGATATCGAGCAGTTTTTGAGCTTTTTTATACAGGTCAATAAAATATTTAATCTTAAATCCAGCTGATTTGGCAACATTCGCAACGCTAATAGCATGCCCCCCGGCCCCAATTATGATAAGTGGAAATAACTTATTTAGTGAGTTGCTCATATTGCCCCAGTTAACTAAGCACCAATTAAAAAACCATTGATAATTATAATCTGATTATATAATTGAATAAAACAAAATACTTAAATAAAATAAGCATTGAATAAAAGAAATGAGGCTCAAGCAAAAATGAAAAAAATTGAGTACCCAAAAGTAGTAGAGTTAGATAGCTATTCCCAAAATCTGACTAATGTATCAACTCTTTATGGTTTACCTAATGACGTAAAATTTTGTAAAAAATGTGTCATTTCAAATCAACGACCAAATTCTACTGTTGAGCATAGACATATTGCCTCTTCAAAAAAGACCACAATTTTATTTGATTCAAATGGTGTTTGTGATGCATGTAATCAAGCATATATAAAACACAATGAAATAGATTGGGAAAAACGAGAGAAAGAGCTTAAGGCCTTATGCGAACGTTATAGAAGCAAAACAGGTGAATATGACTGTCTTGTTCCAGGTTCAGGGGGAAAAGACAGTTTTTATGCCGCTCATGTTTTAAAATATAAATATGGAATGCATCCTTTAACGATTACTTGGGCCCCACATATTTATACCGATTGGGGTTGGCAAAATCAACAAGCTTGGATACATTCAGGATTTGATAATTATTTACATACACCAAATGGATTGGTTCATCGGTTACTGACTCGCTTGGCACTTGAAAATTTATTCCACCCCTTTCAACCTTTTATTTTAGGTCAAAAATATCTTGCTCCCAAATTAGCGGCATTATTTAAGATTCCTCTCGTATTTTATGGAGAAAATGAGGCTGAGTATGGGAATCCAATTGCAGATAATAATGCAACAACACGAGATTTATCATATTTTACTAGCAAAGAAGCCGATGATGAAGTATTTTTGTCAGGCGTTTCTGTTGCGGAATTAAAAAATACATTTGGGCTATGTACACAAGATTTGATTCCTTACTTACCTGTTTCTCAAGATCTTATATTTGAGAAGCAAGTAGCAGTGCATTATTTGGGATATTATTTAAAATGGCATCCGCAAGGATGTTACTATTATTCAGTTGAAAATGGTGGATTTAAAGCTTCTCCAGAACGGACACCTGGTACATATAGTAAGTATCATAGTATCGATGATAAAATGGATGATTTGCATTATTATACAACGGCAATTAAGTTCGGAATCGGTAGAGCAACCCATGACGCTTCACAGGAGATTCGTTCTCTAGATATCACTAGGGAAGAAGGTGTTTCCTTGGTTAAAAAATTTGATGGTGAATATCCTACTCGATTTGAAGATGAACTTTTTAATTATTTAAGTTTGCCAAAAGATAAATTTCCAATTGCGTCTGAAATTTTTGAGCAGCCTAAAATAAATAGAGAATATTTTGAATTGATATGCAATAGATTTAGATCTCCACATTTATGGAAAATTGAAGGTGGAAAATGGAGTTTGCGGCATGCAGTTTGGCATGAGGAAATGTAATGTCTCGTTCTATCAGAATTATACCTCGATTAGATATTAAAGCCCCTAATTTGATTAAAGGCATTCAATTTGAGGGATTGAGAGTGATGGGAAAACCTCATGACTTTGCAAAAAAATATTATCAAGAAGGCGCAGATGAACTTTTGTGTATTGATTCTGTTGCAAGTTTATATAATCGTAACAACATACTCGAAATTGTTAAAGATATTGCTAATGAGATTTTTATTCCGCTGACTGTGGGTGGAGGGCTACGTTCTGTAGAAGATGTGAAGAATGCACTCAGATCAGGTGCAGATAAAGTGGCTATTAATACTGCAGCAGTGAAAAATCCTAATCTTCTTAGGGATATTGCAAAAGATTTTGGCAATCAATGTGTCGTTTTATCTATTGAAGCTAAGAAAATTTCATCTAACAAATGGGAAGTTTATACAGATAATGGAAGAGAAAAATCTAATAAAGATGTGATTGAATGGGTTAAAGAAGCAATATCGTATGGAATAGGTGAGTTGTTGATTACTTCAGTAGACAAGGATGGAAGCCAAAAAGGGTTTGATTTAGAACTTTTAGAAAAAATATGTAACATTGCAGATGTACCAATTATTGTTTCAGGTGGAATGGGTGTCTTGGCGCATTTTGATGATCTCTTAAAATATACAGATGCAGATGCAGTGGCAATTGGAAGTGTATTACACTATAACAAACTTTCGATATCAGATATTAAAAATTCAGCTAAAAATCTTAATTATCAAGTGCGAGATTTATGTTGAAAAAGAAAGTTTATATTATTGATTATGGCCTAGGGAATCTTTATAGTATTTCTCGAGCGATAGAATATTTAGGATGTAATGTCGAGATAGTTCACAACCCAAAAATGCTTGATGAAGCTTCACATGTTATTTTACCAGGAGTAGGTGCTTTTTCAAAGGGTATGGAAGGGTTACTTAAACTGGATTGGGTAGAAAATATAAAAAAATATATTGATTCAGGTAAGCCATTTTTAGGTATTTGCTTAGGCATGCAGTTGCTTTTTACTTCAAGTGAAGAAGGGGGATATTTTGAAGGCTTAAATTTTATACCCGGCCAAATTGTTAAAATTCCAAAATCAAAAATAGAAAAGAAGTATAAAATTCCACATATTGGTTGGAATAAACTTATTTTTTCTAATAAAAATAATGATGAAACTAACGAGCATAAAGTAGAAGAAATCTCAGATACAATGTATTTTGTACATTCATATCATGCTCTTACTGATGAATGTTACATTTTAGCTAAGGTGAAATACTTCGAAAATTTAATTACAGCTCTTATTCAAAAAGATAATATTGTGGGCTGCCAATTTCATCCAGAAAAAAGTGGAAAACAAGGTTTACTTTTATTGAATAATTTTATTCATTCAAATTAATCCATAATCCAAGCAGTATATTGATAATGCCGTAATGAATTCTAAGTTTATTTAAAATAAGTAGTTATATGAAAAATATTTATATCAAAAATTTAGCAAAAAAAATAATCAAACCAATTGATAAAAAATTTAAATTGAATCTTATTAATACAGTAGGCGAAAAAACTGTAGAAAATTTATCAATTTTGACCAAAGATTGTTTGAATTACATATCTCAAAATAAAATAAAAACCAATAAAAAATTAATCTGGCCAACCCCTTTTACTTTATCAAAAACGTGGTGGGCACATGATGGATTATGGATAAACGCGCTTAGAATCAGAGGCGTAGAAATAATTCCCACAATGTGCGATGAGTTGCAATCGGATGAATGCATGTTTTATTCTGGTCATTGGCAAGATACAAATTTAAAAACTAAAATTGCATCAAGAAAAAATACTTGTGAAAATTGTACAAAAAATGATGTCCATTTTTGGAAAATTCTGAATTTAAACCCCGTAAAGTTAAATTCATTTATAACACCAGAGGAAAAAATTCATTTTAATTTACTGGCTAAAGAAGGGGCGGAAAAAAAATGGAAAGAAATACATTCTGATACATATCCAGCAGGCTACGAAGCATGGAAGGCTGTTGTTAACAATGATCTGCAATCAGAAGTTGATTCATCTTGGAGTGTGCGAGCAAAAAAATTATTTATTAGTCACTTAAAAAATATTTACTATTTACAGAAGGCATATTCAAGGGTTTTGGAAGTTTTTAAACCAGATGTCATTTTTGGAAATGGAGGATTTTATTATTTTTGGGGGGTATTGGCCCATTTAAGTAAAATTCAAAAGATTCCCTATTATAGATATTATCCCATTGGATTACAGACGATGTCTTGGAATTATGCAACTGATACTCATGATATACTTGATCTGTCCCCAGCCTGGGGTTCTTGGATAAAACAAAATTTTGATGAAAAAAGACATGCTCGTGTAATGAAAGATCTTGTTTCAAGAGGCTTAAATTTAAAGCTTACACACCATGAAAAAAAACTAATAAAAGACACAGTGGCATTAACGTTTAATATTCCTGATAATAAACCAATATATCTTTTATTAACTGGTGTAGCATGGGATGCGACTACTAATATTAAATCTCAGGCTTTTGAAAATATGTATGATTGGGCCTTTAAGACAATAGAGTGGGCAAGGAAAAAACCTGACATCCATCTTATCGTAAGAGTACACCCGGCCGAAAATATTGTTTCTGAAATAGCCCCAGATTTAAGAACTAAATTTGTTCCTGAAATGAAAAAAAGAAATATTTCTATTCCTGGCAATGTAACAATAATTGATTTTGACAAAAAGTTTAATACTTATGATTTACTGCATTCAGCAGATGTTGGTTTAGCCTATGCTTCCACAAGTGGACTAGAATTCGCATGTCAAGGAAAACCAACTGTAATAGCTGGAGAGTGTCATTATGTACATAAAGGGTTTACATTTACACCGAAAAATTTAGATGAATATCTTGGGTATTTAAATTCATGTATCCAAGATAATGCTGAAAAGATTAATTTAGAAAAAGCTGAATTGGCTAGAAAATATTGGTATTTGTATGCTTTTCATGCATCGTGCAGGCTGGATTTTTTTGAATCTGGTTATTATAAAAATCTATTGACAATTAAACGTGGAGTCGATGGCTTTGAATTTGAACTAAAAAATATCTCTGCTGCAGAAATATTGCCGGGTAAAAATCAGACCATTGATTATATATGCGATTCGATCATAAATAACCTGCCAATATTTGGTGAAAACAGATGGCCGCCCGACAATAACAGGGTGGGTATTTAAGAGGTCGTAGCAAGAGGTAAATCATGATTAATTTTTAAATTGCTAATTTGTCTAAATAATATATTATTTTCGTGTAAATGCTGATGAGTTCCATAATCAACAATCTCACCTTTATGAATAAAATAGATTATATTACATTTTTCTAGTGTTTTTAGACGGTGACTTACAATTAGTATTGTTTTAGTGTTGCCCATATTATTTATAGAATCAGTAATGGCTAATTCAGTTAAGCTATCTAGAGCACTAGTAGCTTCATCTAGAACCAGTATTTCTGGTTGATTGTATAACGCCCTTGCAATGACAATCCGTTGTCTTTGCCCACCACTTAATCGAATGCCGTTTTCACCTACAAGCGTTTGATATTGATTTGGTAGCTCTGAATAAATGAAATCATGAATTTGAGCTTGTTTTGCAGCTGCAATTACTTTGTCTAAATTAATATCCTTCTCAGGTATACCAAAAGCAATGTTATTCATAATTGATGCATCAATTAATTGGATATGTTGAGATACGTAGCCAATTTTATCCTTAAATGCATAAATTAGTCCGGGGTTAATATTTTTTTCATCTATAAGAAAATTACCTTGGGTAGGCTTAAGCAATCCTAAAATCACATCTAATAAAGTTGTTTTTCCCGAGCCAGTTTGGCCAAAAATACCTATAATTTTATTTTTAGGAATAAGCATATTAATATTTTTTAAACTGAATATATCCGAATTTGGGTATTGATGATAAATACTTTTTAGTTCTATTTCTTTTTCAAATAATATATTTATTTCATTTTCAAAATCTTTATCAGAATGAATGCCTAATTTGAGCACCTGAAATTCTTTAGTTAACTCTGTAAGAGCAGGCCAATGATAACGGGCGAGTGTATAACCCGCAAAAATTTGTTGTGCGGCAGGCAATAAGCGATAACCTGAAAATGCATATAATCCTATGATAGGCAAAATTTCAACTGGGTTTTTACAATGTAATAGTGTTATAAATGAAATAAGTAACACAGAGCCAAATGCAGCAATTTCCAGAAAGTGTTTTACTATCAATGGTGTCATTTGGCTTAATGCTTCAGCTTTTGCGCACAAGAGAGAATTATCAGAAAATTCCTGAATAAATTTTGATTTTCTTCCTAAAATAAAAAGCTCTTTTATTGAGTTAAAAGTTTCGTGTGTAATTTGGTATCTTTTCGCTGTTGCATAAGATGATACTTTCCCAGCATACGATAACTTTACCTTAATAAAAAAATAAATAAGCGTATATAGTGAAAAAAAGAATATGGTAGTAAGTATTGTTATTAATGGTTGTACAAAAAGTAGGGAACAAAGTATTGCAATTAGAACAATTGATCTGGCAATGCATTGTAGGCCGTTTACTAGTATACCCACAACAACGCGATTGCTTTCAACTAAAATATTTTTCGTTAATTCATTCGAATTTCTATTTAAAAAGAAAGTATAGGGTTTATTCAAATACTGCTTAAATATGTTCGTTTCTAGTTCACTTCCTTTTTTGTAACCAAATCGATTAATAAGAAAGAGATTAAATGCAGAAAAAACATTCATTAAAGTTAAACAAATAAAAACAGA
Organism: uncultured Gammaproteobacteria bacterium; assembly: GCA_902826485.1. Taxonomy (GTDB): domain Bacteria; phylum Pseudomonadota; class Gammaproteobacteria; order Berkiellales; family Berkiellaceae; genus CADEEZ01. Next base: position 100,030 of record CADEEZ010000003.1, on the reverse strand, counting down.
TATACCAAAAAGTATTAGAAAAGTATCGATTGATCTTATAGGAAGAAAGGCAAAAATATAGGATAAAATTTTAGATGAGTAAATACTATTGGGATTTGCTAAAGTAGTTATAAAAAAATATACAAAGAAAATACTAAATGTTTCAAATAACGCTACTAAAACCATGCTGGAGATAATAAGAATCAGTTTTCTAATGTGACAAAGTGAAAGTAGAAATAGAAATTCATTTTTACGCTGGATATGTAGCATTCTTAATTCTCTAAAGTAGTGAATAAATTTGTTTGATAGTTGGGTATATAAATTTGGTGTAGCACGATATTTAATTTTGATGTATATAGTATTCCAGTTCTTATTAAATTAATATAACCTCAAACTACTTTATAGATTTATACAAATTTAATAAGAATGAATTGTAACTATTAGTTTCTAGTAAATTGAGTCAATCTAAAGGCTCTAAACAAACCCACATTTTCCAAATGATTCAGGTGTTAAAACGACCAAAGCAACGAATCAAGAAGACAGTAAAGGTAAATTGCATGTCAATCGTCAGGGCTACGCTACATCTTAAGGGTAGCTGTTGTTCTAACTGTATAACGATGAGAAAGAACACTCCAAAATGAATATCCTTAGTGTCATTAGCTTTAATCATTCTACGAGCTTTCTTGTAATTAATTCAGTTAATTGCTTTATTTTTGATAATTCATTTGCTAATTATTTATTTAGACTACACACAGACTCGAGTTTGCCTCTAGATGATCTTAATAAATTGATTGCGAGAGATACATGAGAAAAATATTCAATGTTTTTATCGTT
>CADEEZ010000003.1:0-99207 GCA_902826485.1 uncultured Gammaproteobacteria bacterium | reverse complement strand
ATATTAATGTGGCGGGAAAAAAAGCGTGGTTTCAAAATTATTGCATATCAACTTTTATCTCCAGGCCAACTTCAGTACATAATGCCATTACATTTAAAGTTAATTAAGCAAGAGACTAAAAAATTAACTTTTTATGTTTCAATGGATTACCCTATGTTTTCACATTTATCTGAGTTAAATCTTCCTAAAAATAAATCTTTTCCATCTAATATTGCAAAATATATGTTTTTCATTGATATCTTTTTAGAAGCTGAAATACATAGCCGTGGTCCAAAGCAAGCGTTAAAAATATTCACTGGACATGGCCAAGCTAATAAGCTTAGCCACTGGGATGACGAAAATTTAAAGGCTTTTGATATTTATTTTTTGCACGGACCACTTGAACGACAAATGTTTGAGAGGGTCATTGAATCAAAAAAAGAAGCAGCAAAGCATATCAAGATGATAAATATTGGCTATCCAAAATTGGATGACCTTGTAAATGGGAAATACAATAGAACAAAAATTCTAGAGTCTTTAAAATTAAACCTTAATTTCAAAACTGTACTATACGCTCCAGCTTGGGATCCAGGCGGCTCTCTGCGCACATATGGAATTTCCATTGTAGAAATATTATTATCCATTCCTGATATCAATGTAATAGTTAAACTACACCCAGCTAGTATGGAGCCTCAGAATAGCCCATACTTCGAATTTTACACAGGTGGAAAAAATTGGGAAAGGGAATTTTCTATCTTTAGTAATAATCCTCGATTCAAATTTATTAAGGATTATTTAATTAATCCCTATTTATTTGTAAGTGATTTATTAGTAAATGATTTTAGCGGCGTTGGTTTAGAGTTTATGAGTTTAGATAAACCGGTTATATATTTGGATTGCCCTGAATATTTTGAAAAGATTCTACCAAGTTGGCGCTGTGATGGTGAGTTAGCAAAAAATGATGAAAGATTTAATGGCGGTCGTGACGCAGGTACAATTGTAGAAAACTTAATCTCTTTAAAAAATCAAATTCTTTTTGAGTTAATAAATCCAAATATAAATTCATACAAAAGAAAAAAATTAACAGAAAAATTGATGTATAATCCAGGAAAAGGAGCAGAAATTGCTGTGCGTGAAATTTTAAAATATATTAATTGATTACAAGAAATTTTTACTCACTAATTAGCAATTGAGGATAACATGTTAAGTATATATGAAAAAATAGAACTACAAAATGAAATTAAATATAATTTTAAAAAATTATATTGGCACACTAAATTTATGATGAATTTACTTGGCCGATATATCAAAAAATCAGTTCCTCGCTCTACATCTGCAGTTTATGATGAATATAATCAGGGATGGGAAAAATTTTGGGAACATAAATCCTATTTTTCAAATAAAAAATTTCCATTTGTCGACAATAGAAAGTTGATTGAGCCAATGATAAGTCCTTTTGAGTATCAAAAAAAAGTTACAGATAAAATAATTGGTGATTATATAAAACGTTATAAATTTAAAAGAGTGCTAGAAATAGGTTCAGGAACAGGTTTGCACTTATTAAATTTAGGGGCAATGTTTCCGGAGGTGGAATTTTTTGGTTTAGAATTAACCAAAAGTGGCGTTGAAATTTCTAATAAATTACTAGAAAAACCACCTGTTGAATTTCAAAATGCTTATGAGCTTGGTATGATAAAAAATGTAAAAATTATTCATGGAAGTATTTTGGATAAGAAAGTAATCCAAGAATTAAAAAACTATGATTTTGATTTGATTTTTACGACAACAGTGCTGGAGCAGTTACATAATTATCTTGATGTAGCTTTTGAAAATATTTTTTCACTGAAATTTAGTCATTTTTTATTTCATGAGCAATGGTTAGAGCTTAATGCAGAAGTGAGACAATACGCACTATTAATTGAAAATGATTATTTTAGAGCTTCATTGGAAACATTGAATAAATACCCAGCAAAATTAATTGAAACAATTTTACCTTCAATTCAACCGATGGGTATGAATTTGGCTGTGGCATTCGGTGAAAAGACAGGAAAATAGAAGTGAAAATATTCAGTACTATTATTTTTGGTATAGTGATTTCATTATTAATAATTAAAACATTGCCAGCAGCATATATTTGGGTTGGTTTAGTGTGGTCAATTGTTTTTGTAATAATTTTTAAATTAGCAAAAAATGATCTTATAAAAACCATAGCAGTAAATCTTAGTATGTTGGCTTTTCTTGGATCTATACTTGAATTTTACTTTTGGGCTCCCTTTTCCGATAAAATAACCGCTTCTGGTAACATGTGGACGCATGAGTTTTATCCAAAGCACCCAGTGCTTGGTTATAGCCCATTGTCAAATGTACAAAACGCATACGGTAAAAAATATTTCGGCAAGCAGATTATTTATGACATGAGTTACAAAACAGACAAAAATGGTTTGCGGGTTTCATATCCTAGAAGTGAACTTAACAAAAATGCAATATTATTTTTTGGGTGTTCTATTACATTTGGAGATGGGCTAAACGATAATCACACTTTACCCTACAGAGTTGGAATATTAGGCAAAAACGAGGTAAATACATATAATTTTGGTTATTCTGGATATGGTCCTCATCAGATGCTAGCAGCAATTGAAAATGATTTAATTACGCAATCAGTAGAAGAAAAACCTAAGTACGCTATATATTCTGCAATGCCTGGTCATATACTGAGAAGTGCAGGTTTACAATCTTGGATAGTATCTTGGCATGATCCTCATTATGAAATTGATAAAAATGATAAATTGTATCATGCTGGTTATTTTGATGATGAATTTGAAAGGCCTCCTCTAAAATCAAGAATTTATGCCATTTTGAGCAATTCTTATATACTAAAAAAAATACATAAGCCATTTGCTTATAATATGAAGCGACTACAGAATGAAGATGATTTAAAGCGATATATAAAGATAGTTGTAAAATCAAGAGATTTATTTGAATTGCAGAATCCTGGTAGTGAGTTTCATGTTATATTTTGGCCCCTGAAAGATGCTTTTAATAACGATGAAGTCCTTGAAAAAACATTATCTCAATTAAAAAGCCACAATATTAGAATTCATTTAGTTAGTGACATTCTTCCAGAATACTACCAAAATAATCCTTATTACCAAATAGCATTTGATAGTCATCCCACCCCATATGCAAATAATTTATTGGCAGAGTATATTTTGAAAAATATTATTCACTAATCTAATAAATATTTATTGTAAATAAGTAGAGTTTGTATGTTGTTTGATTCATATATCTTTATATTTGCTTTTTTACCAATTACTTTAGGCATTTATTTTTTACTTACTTCATATAATTTTTTTAAGACGGCGATAAATTGGCTAATTTTTGCCTCATTGTTTTTTTATGCTTGGTGGAACCCTAAATACTTAGTGTTGATAATTTTATCAATAATGGTAAATTATTATATTGGCCTTTTCATTATAAAATATTATGCAAGAAAAAAAATGAGGGCTTTGGCTTTATATTTAGGTTTAATATTTAATCTTGGACTCATTGTTTTTTATAAATACACCAATTTTTTTGTAGAAAATTTAAATTATTTTGGTGCAGATATAAATGTCCCGCCAATTATATTGCCATTAGCCATTTCATTTTTTACTTTTCAACAAATAGCATATTTAGTTGATGTAAATAGAGGGTATGCAAAAAAATATCGATTTTCTGATTATTGTTTATTTGTTACTTTTTTTCCACAATTGATAGCAGGTCCAATTGTCCAACATAACCAAATCATCTCTCAATTTGGAAATTTGTCAAATTTACAATTTTCAAGTAAGTCAATAAGCGTAGGGTTTACTATATTTTTATTGGGTCTAGTAAAAAAAGTTGGGTTAGCAGATTATGTTGCTGTGTATGCTAATACTGTTTTTGATAGTGCGACAAAAGGTATTATACTTTCCTTTTGGGAATCATGGTTTGGAGCGTTTGCATATTCTGTTCAGTTATATTTTGATTTTTCTGGATATTCAGATATGGCAGTAGGTTTGGGACTAATGTTTGGCATTAAATTACCAGCAAACTTTAATTCACCATATAAAGCAGTTAATATTATTGACTTTTGGCGACGATGGCACATTACATTGTCAACATTTTTGCGTGATTATTTATATATTCCTTTAGGCGGAAATAAATATGGTGCATTTAAACGATATATAAATATTTTTATCACTATGGTAATAGGTGGCTTATGGCACGGAGCAAATTGGACATTTGTTGTTTGGGGTGGAATGCATGGATTTTTTATCATTATTAACCATTTTTGGCGTGGTTTGACATCAAAATATTTAATTCTATTTTGGGCAAAAAATAAAAAACTAAATATTCTTTATCAAATGATTACATTTTTAGCAGTTGTTTCTGCTTGGGTGCTCTTTAAGGCAGAGAACATTAAAGTTGCAATTTCAATATTACGCTCTATGTACCTATTTAATGGGTTATCTTTTCCAAATTCATTACTCAGAAATATTGAAATTTTGAAATCTCTAGGATTAGAAACAAGAGGTATGTTCTACAATGGATTGGCAGATTGGTATAACGGAGTGTTAATGATAGGGGTATTAATATTAATTGTGTTGAAAACACCAAATACACTGGAAATCATGCGCAGATTTTATCCATCCGATTATCAAGTTAGTACAGAAGTAAAGGGAAATATCATTTCTTCCGTATGGTATCCCTCTAAGAAATGGGCATTTATAACATCGCTCTTATTTCTTGTGGCAATTATGCTTATATCTGAAGAAAATGAATTTCTATACTTTCAATTTTAGTGATCAATATGTATAAATCATATTTAAAATACTTTATTTTGTTTTTTGCATTGTTTTGTATTCCACTCGGAAGTAATTGGTTATTTTTACTCAATTCAGGTGAACTTCTTTCTGTCGATGAAATTGTAAAAAATCAATTTTCTTCTCAAAATATTACCCTTGTTGGTTTGGCAACGAGAAATCAGGGATACTATTACAAAAAAGTACTATTTGAAAAAAACATGCCGAGCGTATTAGTATTAGGTTCATCAAGAGTCATGCAATTTAGACAAAGTTTTTTTAATGAAAAAATGATAACTTCCGGTGGAGCGATGAGTTCTCTAACTGAAGGGTTTAGTTATATAAATGAAATTTTTAATATCAAAGCACCAAAGATTGTTATTATTGGATTGGATTATTGGTGGTTTAATGAAAATGAAAGCCCGGTTTTAGCCGATATAAAACCGCCAATAGAATTATCAAGTAAAATATCGTTAAAGAAATATATTTTACCATATATATGGCTTTGGAAAGGAAAAATTTCACTTAATGATTATTTTCGAATTGTGAATCCCAAAAATTTATTTAATTCGATTTTAAGTAATGGTATTGGAGTCGATGCAATTTTAAATAAAACTGGATTTGGTCCTGATGGTTCTTATTATTATACAAAAAACGTAATTGGAAAAGAAAAAAGTCATGATGAACGTTTTAACACATCTTTAAATAATATCGAAAATAGTTTATTACGATTTGGATACGGAGAACATATTCATACAGTGCATCTAAAAAACTTTATTAATTTAATTAATTATATTGAAAGTTTTGGCACCCATGTTATTTTATTTATTCCACCAATGGCTCCTACTGTGGTAGACAAAATGAATGCATTTTCAGAAAATTATAAATTTATAGATGAGCTTCGATATAATCTATCTGTAAACGGGTTGAAATATTTTGATTTTCATGATCCGCGTATGTTGAATACTTCAAATTGTGAATTTATAGATGGCATACATGGTGGCGATGTTGTTTATGCAAGAATATTAAAATATATGGCTGAAAGATCTCCTATGTTAAAAAATTACCTAAATATCGATTATTTAGATAACCTCACATCAAACTATGGTGAATTAGCAATGATTCCAAATTATTATATTACCAATCAACCTGAAATTGACTTTTTAAAATTAGGGTGTAGTAAAATTATAGTTCATTAATCAATTGGTCTTATATGCTGCGATCGATTCAAGTTTTTTAATATCCCGTAGTGCTATTTCTTCGTTTTTATATTGTAAATGAGAAACTATATTGTTCTTATTTACTTTAACACCAAAATCGTGAGGTATTTCCACAGAAGTATCATTAAAAATGCGTGCTAGCATTAATTTTACAAGTGCAGGTGTAAAATAGCTTTGAGAATAGTAATAATAATTATTAAATGTTATAGGGTGATAAGAGGAAAAATCCCAAAAGTCAGTAATTTCACTAAGTTCTGATAAATATTGAATATAACTATGTTGATTAAAAGAATCCATCATTAAATGGTGATATGGTGGAACAAATACAATTAAATCAATCTTATGTTGTTGCGCTAATTTCTTTATTTCTTTTAAAGCATTAATATTTTCTTTTAAGTGTTTTCCCGCTTGATTTCTAGTTTTATATTTTTCATGAAATGAAGATTCTAGACTAATATAGTATTCAGGATTATTTTTAATTAATTGATTGGCATGATCTATATACCAACGGCCACTATTTTCAATATCATATCTCATATTTTTAATTGAAGGTTGTTTTGAATGATTTAAAGACATTTTACCCAAAAAGTTTTTCAACGGTAAAGAGGTTAAGAATTCAGAATAAAACGCTAAAATAGATTCCTTCGTAAGATCAGGATGGTGCCGTACATATTGATTTATAGCTAAAGGGTTAAAACCATGCACATCTGGAATATCCACTTGGAGATATAAAGTACTAATATTAAATTCTTTTTCGATAAAGTATTTTAAAAACATTAAATTATCATATTGTGTGCAACCGGCAACGGTCATATTATAAAATTTATGCCCGGGCAAGTATTTTTCAAGTAAATCAGGGGGGGTTGCTGCAACACGAGATGAGCCAAATATATATCCATTGTACAAACTATGTTTAGAATTCAAATATCTAATTTTACAAAAGCGTTCATTGAGCTGATAATCTTTTTTTAATATTTTTGAGTCGAAAATATTAAAGGGATCAATAGCCCAATTCAACATGGCAAGAATTAATATCGTTGAAAGAACGATGCTAATTAAATATAAATTCCATGATTTGTTGTTCATTTTTTAAAACTGAAAGTATAAAAATTCACTAGCTTTACTCACATATAGCATTGAGATGACACCAACGAGACTTATAACCAATAGCCATCTACGATTGGCTGAAAATGAAATCGTATGATTATTATTAATATAGTAAGGTTTTATTTCATCTCTAACTTCAAAATAGGTTGTGAAAAATTGCATTGTATTTGGTGCAAATAAAGATATGATCAAAGAAGCGAAAATAAATATTGAACCAATTTTATAATCAAAATCGAAATGCTGAAAAACTCCATCAAAGCGTATATTTAAACTGGAAATTATCTTGTCAAAAGAATTAAAATAGGGCGCTAAGCTTTGTAACATAGAGACGCCATTCATGCCAAACATGGCTTTAAACATTTGTTTCATTCCATTTATTGACTCTGCTTTAAATATAACCCAAGCAAGAACAATTGATATGAATGTTATAAATCTGGAAATAAAGTCCCATTGATTCGATGTATTTGAAAAATTAGCTTTAAACAAGCGAGATTTGAGTTGATGCCAAAGATGATTTATTACAATTAAGCAGCCATGAAAGCCGCCCCAAATGACGAAAGTCCAGTTAGCGCCATGCCACAAACCACCCAATAGCATAGTGATGAAAATATTTACATAGCGCCGTAATTTTCCGGATCTATTTCCTCCTAAAGGAATATATAAATAATTTCTTAAAAATTCTGAAAGTGTGATATGCCATCTTTTCCAAAATTCTATGATATTAATTGCTTTATAGGGTGAATTAAAATTAATAGGCAAGTTTAGATTAAATAATTTTCCTAACCCCACCGCCATATCTGAATATCCAGAAAAATCATAATATAGCTGTAAAGTGTAAGCTAATGCTCCAAACCAACCTTCAGTAATTGTTAAAGAAACCCCCTGTTCAGCGGCTTGAAAAATAGGCGTACTATACAGAGCACATTGATCTGCGATAACAACCTTTTTAAATAAACCTAATAAAAAAACTGACAAACCAATGGATATTTTTTTGACTAAATAAAAAAAAATCGTTACGTTGAAACTGAGGAATAATGGCATGATGAGCAACAATTGGCCCTGCTATCAACTGGGGAAAAAATACAATAAATAACATGTAGTTTGAAAATGATGTGTTGTAAGCTGGCTTATAATAAATATCAACCAAGTAAGCAATTTGTTGAAAGGTAAAAAAAGAAATAGCTAGTGGAAGTACAATTGATGATACATTAATGTCGAAATCGTATATTGAATTTATATTGTTAATTATAAAATTAGCATATTTATAATATGCAATTAATGAAAGATTGAATAAAATCCCAAGCAATAAAAATAGCTTTTTATTTTTATTATGTCTAGGATTTATAATAATATTACCAATGGAAAAATTAGCAATAATAGAAATCAAAATTAAAAGTAAATAAGTAGGATTCCAAAAAGCATAAAATACTAACGACACTAAAATAAGCCAGTAAATGGCTATCTGCTGGCGTGAAAAATAAGTGAAACTATAGAAACCAATGAGTGAAATTGGAAGAAAAATTAAAATAAATAAATAAGAGTTAAACAACATAATTCATATCAACTTTAGTCGTATATGCGATCTAAATTGTATTTGAAATAAAGGTTTAGTTCAACCTTACTACAATATGCCCTGTTTAATTTATTAATTAGAAGATTAAATATTAGACACTTATACTGATATCATTACAAGTCTCCAAAATATTGTTTGATGGGATTGATGGACTAGTGGAGACATAATATGATATCTCAAATGACTTTGTTAATTAATAATATTTTTATCTATTTCTCCAATGATGGTTAACTTGCATAATGTAATTTTATACATTGTGTATCATGAAGTTGCATATCTCTGAAGGGAGTTAAACAACTCCTTTTATGAACGGTTTTTGATAAAACATTTTTAGGATTAAAATTTCAAGAAAAATTTTAATTAGATGGCCAGAGGGATTATTTTATGCTGTCAAACAACATTGTGTACCAAAAGTTAAGACACATTAAATGGAAATTAAGAAATTATTTTTCAGAGCAAGGTTTGTTTACTCGTAAAGTGAGACATTTTTTTGCTAAATATGATCCACAACTTCAAGTGAAGTTACGAAAAAAAATATATTATAACTTTGGAAATAAAACGACACAGTTTATTCAAGATGCTGTTAAAGAATTGAATTCAAAAGGATATATATTTCTAAACTTTAAAGATTTAGGTATCTCTTCTGAAGCAGTGTACAAATTTTATCAAGCTATTATAAGTGAATTTAATCAAAATAAAAATAATTGTCAATATTTAGAGAGTTTCGACCAAGGAATTTATGCAGGTAAAACTATTTCATATAGGCTCTATGAAAAAAAAGATGCTCGAGATCCCCTTATTGATTTAGCTCAACATGAGGCCTTAATAGAGCTAGCGACACTATATTTACAACATTTACCCTTATTAGAAGAAATGTCATTAATCTATAACCCTATACATCAAGGTAAGCAGTTTGGATCACAGCTTTGGCATTGTGACACACAACATAAACGAATACTAAAGTTATTTTTTTCTCCCATGGAAATCACAAAAGAGAATGGGCCATTTGAATTTTTCCCACCTAATCTGAGTTCTACTCAATTTTATAAACTTTTGCCACAAGGTATGTCAGATCATGAATTAGAAGCATGTGGATTAGATGTAAATTGCGCAATCAAATTCTTAGCAAAACCAAATGAAATTTTATTAGTTGACACGACAAGATGTTTGCATCGGGGAGGAGTAACACAAAAGCCAAGATTTATTTCTACTATCTCATATAGTTCACCATTGTACAGCTTTTCAAAAGAGAAATATCGCACAACGGATACATTTAAATTTTCATTTATTTCATATAAGAATGAAAATGAGCAACTTGTAAATAAGTATGCATCAAAAATTTAGTATTTAAAGATTAAATTAAAAAAATGTGATTTAAATTTTTAATCCAAAAAAAATTAGAGACTTTATATAATTATAGATAGTTAAGAAAAAAATGAAAATAGCCTATACATTTGTTATCTCAGATTTATTTCATTATGGCCATCTACAATTATTAATTGCTGCTTCACAAGCAGCAGATCAATTGATATGTGGTGTTTTAACTGATGAGGCAGTTGCAAAAATTGGAAGTGCACCTATTTCAAATTTTCAAGAGAGAGTTAGTGTAATAGAAGCCATACGTTTTGTTAATGAAGTGATTCCTCAAACTAGCCAAGATCCTTTTGAAAATTTAGTTAAATTAAAAGAAAGATTTCCCAATGATGAAATTATTTTTGTATATGGAGAACAATGGGGGGAGGCACCTGGAGGGAGCTCATTGAATAAAATCAATATCACATTAAAACAACATGGGTTTTATAAAAGGCTTAAAAGCGAACATATTGCGTGTAAAATAGTAGAAAAATATTATCCTAATTTAGGTTCAATGGATACCTTTACAGAGCGATTTGTCATTGAAGGGTTTGAACATTTTAGTAAAGAAAAACCTAAGTTTAGCGTGACAACTAAAGCAAATACATTACAAAAGCTGAAGCCTTTACTTAAAAAGTCGCATATAGAAAAAACCTATGTATTTACTTTAATGGATTGGAGTCAATATAAAATAGAAATTCTTAATGATATTAAAGAAAAATTCCAAAATGTTAATATTGTTATTCGAAGTTCATGTTTAAATGAAGATATGATGATGGAATCTAAAGCAGGACATTATCTTTCATTTTTAAATGTTAATCCTCAAAATGAATCAAATGTTTCATTATTAATAAATAAAGTAATTGATTCATATCATTTAAATGAGCGAACTAATGCAGATCAAATTTTAATTCAAAAACATACAGAGCAAGTTATATTAAGTGGCGTGCTATTAACCAGAGAGTTAGGCACGAATGCACCTTACTATGTTATTAACTATGATAAAACGAACCTAACAGATACAGTCACATCAGGAAAAAGTACTAAACTTATAAAAATCTTTAAGCACACACATCGTCGATTGTTAGAGGCAATGTGGAAAAATCTTTTGAGTTCAATTGATGAAATTGAACGAATCATTCCAGATTTACCATTAGATATTGAATTTGCGATTACACAGAGTGGTGAAATTGTGATATTTCAAGTCAGGCCTATTGCAGCTAATCATCACGTTGCGGAATGTGATGAAGATAAAATTGAATCCATTCTAAATATGGAAAAACAAAATTATTTTAATAAAATACTTGAAAATACTGATATATTAAACAATAGAAAACTCATATTTAGCGATATGGCTTTTTGGAATCCTGCTGAATTAATTGGTAGCAAACCTTCACCACTTTCTTTTGATATTTTTAATATTCTTTTTATGAAAAAATCATGGAGAATAGGATTAGAACCTTTAAATTACAAGAAAATAAAAGCACATCATTTAATGGAAATATTTTGCTATAAACCTTACATTAATGTCAATCTAGCGTTTTTATGCTTAACTCCTGATAACATTCCTGATGAATATAAGGATCGACTGCAAAAATATTATCTTAACAAACTTATCAGTCATCCTTATCTACATGATAAAGTTGAGTTTGAAATTTTGTTTTCGGCTTTTGATTTTTATGCACCAGAAAGAGCCAAAGAGCTACTAAATCATGATTTTAATTCTCAAGAAATATTATATTTATTAGAGAATCTGGTCTTATTTACAAAAAAAATTATCAATCAATCTAACGGTTTTTTTAAAGATGTTAATAATAAAATATCGGCATTAGAAAAATATCGGATTCAAGAAAAGAAAAATTTAAAAGATAAAAATGCCAATACAAGAACAAAATCAATTTCAGCTTTGCTGAATACCTGTGAGGAATTGGGCGCTATTCCATTTGTACAAAGTGCTAGATTTGCTTTTATAGCAGAATCTCTTTTAAAGAGTCTAGTAAAAGTTAATGTTATTACCAATGAATTTTATGAATCTATTAAAAATTCGTTTAATTCTGTGGGCTATAGATTAACGTGTGCCATTGCGGAAGTGGCAAATGGTCAGTTGACACGCGAAAGTTTCATGGATGAATATGGTCATCTTAGATCTGGAACATATGACATTACCCAAATGAGATATGATTTGTCTAATATGTTTTTTTTAGATAATAAAATAGAAAAAGAATACAAATCCATGGACCCTTCACAGGTCGAACAATTAAATAATTTTTTAAAAAATTCAGAATTAGGCGTTGATTTTGACGAGTTTTATAATTTTACAAAAAATGCTATTGAACTGAGAGAATATGTAAAACTTGTTTTTACACGATCCGTAAGTGATTGTTTAGAAGCAATTGCTGATATGGGGAATCACCTAGATATTTCTCGTGAAGAAATGTCTTTTTTAAATTTAGATGAAATTTTAGCCATAGATAAATTAAATATTAATGAGATTAAAAAAATACTCTCTAAGAGGCGTGAGGATTTTGAGATAAATAAAAATATTAATCTTCCTTCTCTAATCTTTAATCAAGATGATTTTTTAATTATACAAAGCTTAGATAGCAAACCAAATTTTGTAACACAATCAAAAATTCCAGGTGAAACTTTATTTTTAAGTGATAAGAAATTAGATAATGATTTAACAAATAAAATTGTTATGATTGAAAGCGCTGATCCAGGTTATCATTGGATATTTAATTATAAGATCAAAGGTCTTGTAACAAAATTTGGAGGTGCAGCATCACATATGGCAATTTGCTGTTCAGAAATGAATATTCCTGCAGCGATTGGATGTGGAGATCTATTTGATGTGCTCCTGACTTTCGCAAAAATTCGACTTGATTGCGAAAATGAAATTGTTGAAGGTATTCACTAATGGTCATTTTTATTACATTAAAAATTTTAAAAGATCAACATAACCAGATGCTGGATGGTTTAGAGCAGGCATACATAGAATATTTTCAAAGAGAAAAAATATTTCCATCAAATGCAATATTTATTCCCGTTCCCAATAATTTGGAACATACTAAATATTTAATGCAACATATGACACCTTCATGCATTATTTTTACTGGTGGAAATAATGTTCAAACAGATGGCAATTTAAATATTGATGATATCTTTCCAGAAAGAGATGCAGTTGAAGGTTTTTTGGTAGAGCATGCCGATCAAAACAGTATTTTTAAATTAGCCATATGTAGAGGATTGCAATTTCTTAATCTTTATTATGGTGGAAAAATTCAATATTTCTTAAAAAATCATCCCACTGTTGAAGATCACCTTTGTATTTATGAAAAAAATGAATATTGGGTTAACTCTTACCATAATCATGGAATTCCTTTGACTGATTTAGCAAAAAATTTAAAACCGATTGTTTTTTCAAAAGAGGACAAAATTGTAGAAGCAGTTATAAATTCGACTAAAATCTCTCCGACATTAGGTGTGCAGTGGCACCCTGAACGAAAACAATTTCCAGTAGATCTCTTTAAAATTATTTGGGATAAATATTTTTATGAAAGCAATTATTCTCGCAGCGGGACAGGGCTCTAGATTAAACAAATATACGAAATATTTGCCTAAAGGAATGTTATCTCTGAAAAATAAACCTCTTTTGCAATGGCAAGTTGATATGTTTAAAAATCAAGGGATAAATGATATTGCCATCGTTACCGGATATATGCATGAAAAAATAAAAATTGATGATGTGGTTTTTTATCATAACTGTAATTTTGAAAAAACCAACATGATTGAATCTTTAATGTGCGTAGATGAAAATTATTTTTCTACGGATGTGATTGTCTCTTATTCAGATATCTTGTTTTCCCAAGATCTACTGGAAAAAGTGTTACGTATAAATGAAGACATTGTCGTGGCTGCGGATTTAAATTGGAGAAATTATTGGCAAAAACGTTATGGCACGACGGAAACTGATTTAGAAAGTTTTAACGTTAATGCCTTAGGATATATAAATAATCTTGGAAAAACATTAACGAAGTCAGGTAATTTAAAACATCGGTACATAGGATTAAATAAATTTTCTCGTAAAACGATCCAACAAGCAATATTGTTATATCGTCAAAAAAAGGATGAACAATCTAATTGGCAGCCATCACAAAAAGTATTCAGTCAAGGATACTTTACAGATTTTATCCAGCTACTTATTGATAATAATGTTAAAGCTAAAGTCGCAGAAACACACGGAGATTGGTTGGAATTTGATACAGCAATAGATTATGAAATGATTTGCAATTTAGATAAACAAGGCTCGTTGGGCGATTTAATTAAATTATGAAACCGTATATGATAAATAAATTTAGGGCTGTTATTAGCTATATGTTTTTTATAGTATTTTTGTGCTCAATATTATTTTTTAGCAAATGGTTGTTTTTTGTAGTTCTTGGACTTTATTTTATATTCGAGGTTGGTGGTCATTTTTTATTTAATTATCTTCGGTCTCGCTTTCAGTGGTTAATTACAGGAAAAGACAAGAGGCCAGAATTCTCAAAAGCTTTACTCGATAAGTTTTTTTTAGATGGCTTTGATGTAGATTTAGGATGGTCTAGAAAACCTAATACAACTAAAAATGAACAAGGTAAAGAAGAAATAACGACTTATCATATTAATAAACTGGGGCAACGTTTAAATCCAAATTATGATGAAAAACCCATCTTGATTTCCACTTTTGGGGATTCATTTACTTTTGGTAGACAAGTAAATGATCATGAAACCTATCAATCATATTTATCAAAGTTATCTGACAGTAATGTGTTGAATTATGGCGTGGGTAACTATGGTTTAGATCAAGCTTTACTGAGATTAAAAAAAGAATATTCAAAAAATAAAACCAAAGTCGTTATTTTAGGTGCAGTTCCATCAACAATTGTGAGAGTGTTATGCGTTTGGAAACATTATAATGAATTTGGAAATATTTTGGCATTCAAGCCACGCTTTTATGTAGAGAATAATAAATTGATTTTAAAAGAAAATATTATCAATTCACGAGAAAAATTCATAAATTATGCACATTATCTTACAGAAATAAAAGAACATGATGATTTCTACCATTCTAAATTTTTAGATGAGATATTATGCTTTCCTTATCTATATAGCATTTTAAAAAATCCTATTAGACACGGTTCTATCTTATGGTCTGTTATTAAAGAATATCGAAATGAAAAATTTGACTCTAGCCTTAGCAAAATTATGGAATATAACTTAATATTGAGAAAAAGATTATTTAAAGAAGATTCTGCGTTAAAATTAATGAATTGTTTAATAGATAATTATATTGATTTTGCCAAAAATAATTCCTTTATCCCCTTATTTTTATGGATGCCACAAAAAGATGACATGTTGTCTATTAATTCAGGAGATCATTATTATAAAGATTTTATCAACGGGATAAAAGATAAAATTGAAGTTATTGATTTAACGAATCAATTTAGTGCAGAACCTGATCTGAATAAATTATATTGTGATGATAGTCAGTATGGTGGACATTTGAGTAAAGAAGGCAATAAAATCGCTGCGAAAATGATTTATCAGATCTTATGTGACAAAAACTATCTTGAGCGTAATTGTTTATTGAGTAATATAGTTTAAAACATAGTTAAATTGTTCTCAATGTAAGTTCGACTCCTAGATTTAATGGGTATAGCTTAACGATAAGAATGGCGCTATAAAACTTCTTGGCCTTTAATTTTAAGTTTGGAAACAAAACAAATTTATTTTTTAAAATAGGGTAAGTATCTTGAATGAAAAAAATGATCTCTATATCTTTATCCACTTGTTTTTTTATCATTTAAACTAAGGTATAAGTCTAAGAAGGGTTTTTAATCAACTAAAATCAGAGTTGGTTTAGCATTAAATCTTCTTAAAATAGGGATTTTGAACACACTATGGCAAAGAAAGCTGTCATCACTGGCATTAACGGTCAAGATGGTTCATATCTTGCTGAGTTGCTTTTAGGCAAAGGATATGAAGTTTTTGGCATTATACGCAGAGAAGCACAACAAGCGCCTGAAGTTAGGTTGCGTAATCTTACTTCCATTCTTGATAAAATAACGTTACATGGCCTTTCCTTAGATAATTCTCATAGTGTTTCAAAGTTGGTTGAGAAAGTACAACCAGATGAGTTTTATCATCTTGCTGCTCCCAGTTTTGTTAATTCCGGATTTGATAATGGCGCCTCCGATTTTTTATACAACTTTAATTCTCTAAATAACATTTTGCTAGCACTTAAAGAATCTGCAAGAAGCTGCAGGTTATATTACGCGGGCTCAAGTGAAATGTTTGGGGAAGCACAGACCATGCCACAAAATGAAGGAACGGTTTTTCGGCCCAGAACAATGTACGGAATTTCTAAAGTTGCTTGCTATCATTTGTTAGATAACTTTAGAAAATATTATGGTCTTTTTGCTTGCATGGGGAAGACGTATAATCATGAATCAATTCGACGAGGCTATGAATTTGTCACTAGAAAAATTTCCGTAGGCGTTGCCAAAATACATTTAGGCTTAGCTGACACCTTAGAATTAGGTTCTTTAGATGCACGTAGAGATTGGGGATATGCCCCCGAATATGTTCAAGCAATGTGGCAGATGCTTCAACAAGACAAACCAGATGATTACGTAATTGCTTCCGGTAATTTATTGTCAGTAAGGGAAATAACAGAATCAGCATTTAAAACAGTAAGCTTAAATTATGAAAAATATGTAATATCTAACGAAAAATATGTAAGACCAGAGCCTGCTGTTCAGCTTGTTGGTGATCCGAGTAAAGCTAGAAGGATATTAGGGTGGTCTTCAGAAAAGAAAATTACCCAGATACTCGAAGAAATGGTACTTCATGATATTCAATTATTAAGTAAATAAAAAATGGAAATAATTTATACAAGTCCAATTATGGGATATCCTGCATTTGGTGGACCAGAATTAAGGATTTTGAACTCGATAAAAGCACTTAGCAAACTTACGTCTATACATATATTTTCTGGAGCAAATCTTAAACGATTGGGGGGAAATAATGCAAAAAAACATTATGAAAGTTTATCTTCATCATTTCACTTTTTGCCCTCAGCAAGAGGGTTAAGAAATATTCCTTTCGTGCGAAGATTTTTGCAAGGCTCACAAAAAAACTTAGTTCTTGATGCTAATTATCTTTCAACCTTTATCCAAAAAAATGAGATTAAATTAATTTGGTTCGGTTATGGAAATATATCATATTCTTTGATAGTTGAATTAAGAAAAAGATTTCCTGATATTAAAATGATTTGTGATACAGACAGTGTGTGGTCAAGATTTATATCAAGACAAATTGAGTTTGAATCAAATCAAGACAATAAAATAAATTTATTAAGTGAAAGCAAAACAAAAGTATTAGAAGAAAGAAAATGGGTCGAATTATGTGATATTACAACAGGGGTTTCTTCTGTAGATGTTGAATACTATAAAACGCTTACAGAAGCTAAAGAAAAAATAATGCAATTTTCAAATGTCATCGATTTAAGTGAATATAAAATAAAAACAAATGCTAAACTTAATTTAAAGAAACCTTACCTCTTTTTGGCAGGCACCTTTGGGCATGAAAATAGTTCGATGAATTTAGCTGCAAAATGGTTGATTAAAGAGATATTCCCAATCGTTCAGCGTAAAATCCCATCGATTCATTTGTATATATTGGGTGTAAATTCTGATACAAGTTTTAAAGATTTAAAAAATAATAGTATTACAATTTTAGGTAAAGTGGACTCTGTTATACCCTACTTAACGAATGCAGATGTAGCTTTGACGCCACTTAAATATGAGTCGGGCACTAGGTTTAAAATATTAGAAGCTGCTGCGTGTAGGACACCAATGGTTTCGACTACACTAGGCGCTGAAGGGCTCCCAGTAACTCATGGCGTAAATGTTTTGATTGCAGATGAACCTGTAGCTTTTGCAAATGCCATTGTTCAAATTGTTAATGACAAAGCATTAGCAAATAAATTAGCATCAAATTCATTTAGTATGGTCGAGCAAAATTTTGGGCTTGCAAATCTCGAAAAAGAAGCAAAAGAAATATTAAAGGCTTTAAACATATGATTGAAAATATTAAATTTTCTGATAAAACACTTGCGATAATAATTAAAGCGAATTATCAAAATAATGGAGTACAATTTTTTACACCACCTGCTTTTTCACAGCAACTAGCCTACATGTGTCACCCTAAAGGACACGAAATCAAACCTCATTTACATAATGTTGTGATTCGACAAGTTGAATATACACAAGAAGTCTTGGTGATAAAAACAGGTAAACTAAGAGTTGATTTTTATAATGATAAACAAGATTATTTAGAAAGTCGAATCTTAGAAACAGGCGACGTGATTTTATTGGCTTCAGGTGGGCATGGCTTCGAAGTATTAGAAAATCTTGAAATGTTTGAAATAAAACAAGGTCCTTATTTGGCGGAAGAAGATAAAGTTCGATTTAATACTGTAATAAAAGAAAACATTAAAATGCAGCCTGCAGAAAAGGTAGAATCTTAGCATGACCAGTATTCCGGTAAATACCCCTTTATTAAACCTTAAATCAAAAGAATATTTGAATCAATGTATTGATGAAGGGTGGATTTCTTCCGAAGGTGATTTTGTTTCAAAATTTGAAAGGTCTTTTTCAAATTATGTAGACAGAAAATTCGGCATCGCCGTTATGAATGGCACTGCGGCGCTTGAGATAGCTGTTAGAGCTTTAGGATTAAAACCCGGTGATGAGGTTATCATTCCGACATTTTGCATAATATCTTGCGCTGCGGCGATAGTTCGTAATGATCTCGTCCCCATTTTAGTGGATTGTGACCCTCTTACCTTTAATTCAACTGCAGATCACATCGAACAGAAGATATCACCTAAAACAAAAGCCATTATGGTTGTGCATACTTATGGATTGCCTGCCGAGATGGATGAAATCATTAACTTAGCAAATAATCATGGATTAAAGATTATAGAAGATGCTGCTGAAATGATTGGCCAAACCTATAAAAATAAAAAATGTGGTAGTTTTGGTGATATTAGTATTGTAAGTTTTTATCCCAATAAAATGGTGACAACAGGTGAGGGGGGGATGATCTTAACAGATGATCCTAAGCTAAGTGAAAAATGTGCATATTACCGAAATTTATGCTTTGTATCAGATAGAAGATTTTATCATGAGGAATTAGGTTGGAATTTTAGAATGTCTAATCTTCAAGCTGCATTAGGCTTGGCACAGCTTGAGCATATAGATGAATATATTAAAAAAAAGCATTTAATTGGTAAAATATATTCAGATCATCTACATGAGATGCGAGATATTTTTCAACTCCCGGTTCCCACCACCCCTTATGCTAATAATATATATTGGGTCTATTCATTAGTCCTTAAAGATAAGTCTAAAGCCATTAAAAAAATTATAAATTATTTATCTGAACATAAAATTGGTACACGCCCATTTTTTTGGCCTATGCATGAGCAGCCAGTGTTTAGAAAATTAGGATATTTTAATAATGAGAATTATCCAGTTTCTGAAAATATTGCAAGAAACGGATTTTATTTGCCAAGCGGACTTGGCCTTACTGAAGACGAGATACTAACTGTTTGTGAAACTTTAATAAAATATTTTAAGTAAATATATTATACAGGCTTAGAAAAAATGAAAACATTTGATAATTATTCTAAATATTATGACATCTTTAACCAAGAAAAAAACTACAGTCAAGAAGCTGAGTATGTTTTAAAATTAATATCACAACATGTGGCTAAATGTAACAGTTTGGTTGAATTTGGTTGTGGAACAGGGAAGCACGCGGTCCATTTTGCTAAGCATTATACTATTTGTGGTGTCGATTTCAGTCCGACAATGTTGGAACAAGCAAGCCTAACAATAAAAGAACATAAAATAGATGATGATAAAGTAAAGCTGATTTGCGATAACATTCAATCTGTTAAATTAGATCAAAAATACGATGTGTGCGTGTCTATATTTCATGTGATGAGTTACATGCAAAATAATGATCAAGTATTGGCAGTTTTAAAAAATGCTCGAAGGCATTTAAATGAGAGTGGTGTGTTTATATTCGATTGTTGGTATGGACCTGCTGTTTTAAAACAACGACCTACGCAAAGAATTAAAAAATTAACTAAGGGTGACAACGAATATATTAGACTTGCTGATCCAGAATTAGCTATTGATCAGAATATAGTTAAAGTTCATTATCATATATTTGAATTAAATTCTAAAACTAGCCAATATAATACATACGAAGAAACGCATATTATGCGATATTATTTTGAACCAGAAATTCAATTATTTTGCCAATTATCTGGTTTTGAGTTAGTGGAATCTCATGCTTGGCTAACGGAAGAACATCCTGGCGAAGACAATTGGGGTGCCTGTTTTGTATTAAGGGCAATATGAAAAAGCTAGGAATATATTTAAGTGGAACCCCGAAATGTGGAGGAACCTATAGTTATAACAAAACGCTTTTGGATTCTTTAGTTAATTTTACAAAAAATAATTCTAACACTGAGCTGATAGTATATTATCTTGACAATTATTGGGAAGCGTATCTTTTAGAACAGGCGTTAAATGTAAAACATGTTAAAGAATCATTTTTCACAAAAATTATATCAAGAATATCAAGAATTCTAAAATTGCCAGTTTATTTTACAAGATTGATAAATAAACATTTATCTTCTTTATGTAAAATGATGCTTGCTGAAAATTGTACTCTTTGGTTTTTTCCCTCTCAAGATTCCATTAGTTTTTTATTTCCCTTACCAAGCATAGTGGCTATTCATGATTTGATGCATCGCTATGAGTCACGATTCCCTGAAGTAGGCAATAAAATAGAATATAATATTCGTGAATATGCTTATAGTAATATGGCAAAATGGTGTAAGGCAATATTTGTAGATTCTCGCGTTGGCAAAGAGCAGCTGTGCGAATCATATTTTATTAATCCAAATAAAATATATATTTTACCCTATGTTGCGGGACAATTATTTAATGTAAATACTACCCCGAAAAACTTTGATAATAAATATAACCTCCCTAAAAAATATTTATTTTATCCTGCTCAATTTTGGTTGCATAAAAATCATCTTAATTTATTAGAAGCTTTACATTTAATAAAAAATGAGTTTCCTGATGTGCATTTAGTTTTTGTAGGGACAGAGAAAAATGCATTAATACTGGTCAAACAAAAAATTCAAGATTTAAGATTAAATGATCTGGTTCATATAATTGGTTTTATAGATGAACAAGATATGCCGGAATTTTATAGACAAGCGATTGCTTTAGTTATGCCAACTTATTTTGGCCCAACAAATATTCCTCCCATGGAAGCTTTTCAAATGTCATGCCCTGTTATAATTTCTGGCATTTATGGTATGCCAGATCAGTTAGGTAATGCTGCCGTCTATTTTAATCCGAATAAGCCAAAAGATATAGCTGATAATATTAAGCTTATTATAACTAATTCTGATTTGAGAAATGAAAAAATAAAACTTGGATTAGAACACGTAAATAATTGGAATCAACATAAATTTTATGAATTATTTAATAATCATATTTTATCAATAATTTAATGTTATAAAATTTTTTCCTGGAGTCATAATCATTTATGTTTACCAAAGAGAAATTATTACCTTTAGTAATTATAATATTTTTATTTAGTTTAGCGTTTAGCCCTTATCATGCAATTGAACGAGCTAATCTGAAGGCTGATGATGCTTCTTATCTTGCCCATGGGTTTACTTTGGGGCTAGATTTTAACCTGGCATACAATGATAACGTAGCAGATTGGAAAACGAGAGATCAAAAAATTGCAGCACATCCTATAGGCCCTGGGCTACTTGCGGCGCCCTTTATTGCTATATTTTCAATTATTGATAAATTAACTGGGCATGAAGTAATAGAAGATCATAATGCATATCAATACTCTTGGTCGTATTTCGGATTTATTTTTTCTTCTGTTTTTTATTTTATTGCGGGTCTTTTTTTGTATCGCAATGCTTTAGATAAGCTTTTCTCAAGAATAGCGGCATGGCACTTTTTGTTAATGGCCTCTAGCTTTGGCATTTTATATTATGTGCTTTTTAGGCCTGTTATGGGCCATTCTTTTGAGTTTTTTAGCTTAGCACTGTGTTTTTGGGGAAGTGTTCAAGTATTTTTGATTCAATCAGATCAGAATAAAGAAAAAATAAAACCCATTTTTTGGACTACTTTAGGCGTGGTGCTTACTTTACAAATAAGACCTGCTAATATAAATGTAATTTTATTACCTTTTATAATTTGGACCGCTTTGTATTCTATACATCACATATTCAAGGAAATAAAGGTTAGCAGAAAAATAATTTTACTTTATTTTGGATTGCTTTTTTTAAATTACTTACCCTTTGCAGTACTTAATATGTCACTATATAACGAAGTTTACCCTTCTTTTTTGTCTTTGTATGGTACGACCAATGGACCTATACCTGCTATATCTAATATGACTGATGCAATTCAAGTGATAACGACTTTATTTTTCAGAATTCCCAATCTGTTGATTATTTTTTTCTCATCTGAATTTGGCATTGCTTTTTGTTCGAGTATTTTGTTTTTTGGAACAGGTTTTTTTATATTTTATATTTTAAAAATGTACAAATATAATAAAATATTATCTTTGGCAATTTTTGTATTGACTGCAATGTATGTTGGGTTGCCAATTTCGGTGATTTTATTTTGGCAAACAGTAGGAGATGCCTATGGATATCGTTTTCTATTTTGCTTATTTCCGTTGGCAATTTTAGGTTATGGTTTTTGGCATGAAGCAATAAAAAATAAATTTCAGAAGATCGCACATATTTTTATTATGACTCTATGTATGTTTAGCTTAACGGCCAATATGTTTTTTGGGCTTAATCAAGATCTAATGTATAAGTCTGAGCACAAAAGTTCATTTGGGCAAGAAGGAGGGAATGCTCAAGGGTATAACATAGAAGTCATCAAGTATGCCGCAAAGCCATCAAGTTGGGCGACATTGTTAGCAATACGGACACCAGGTTATATACTGATAGGTGCTTTGGAAGAGTTGGGAATCGATATTAATAAGTTACACTTACCTTCTTATTTGTCAGAAAAAGTTGATAAACTTAATGACATTAGAGAAAGACCGCCAATAAGTATTTATTATCAAATTTTGTTGTTAACTATTGTTTTTGTTGGTTCATATGCCGTTTTAATCAGGAAAAAACAATGATTATGTTCGCTGTATCCAAAACGAACAGGGGTCTGAATCATAATGCGCTAAATTAGGACAAGCCTTTTTTAAAGCCTCTGGATAAGATTTATATAAATGATTAACGGCGCAGATTATTTTATAATTTAGGTTGTAGCTCAAAAAAGCTTCTAAAATATATTGCTCATTCCAAAAAAGTTGCGAGTCAAATACCGTGCCAAAACGATAATCTCTAGGCGTGAAAATATCATGTATGTGAACAATAACCCCTGATTTTAATCTGCCTAACACCTCTAATATTTCATAAAGCACGTCACCTTGAGGCCTAATAACATGAGAAGAATCTATAAATAAAAAATCACCAGATTCTAAAGTGTCGAAATACGAAGCAGGCAAAGTCTCCACCTGTTTTCGTACCACTGTAATATCAAACTGTTCAAGTTCGGGATGTTCAAAAGGTTCAATGCAGGTGATTTTACCATTGTAGGTAGCATTTTCTAGTTTATTTTTGTTAATAGCATCAATGGCCATGAAAGTAGAAAAACCACTGCCTATTTCAATAATTTGTTTTGGTTTGAAATGTCGAATCATATTATAATAAACTTCAGCATCACCAGCTTCAAAAAAATTATTTTGATAAAAAAAAGGTTTGCCAACAATACGTGTAAGGGGATATTGCTTCAATTCTTCTTGATATTGAAAAAAACCTAATAAGACAAGTTGTTGATCTACATTAAGGTTAATTCCGGGTAAATTACGTACGGTTTCAAGTGAATGTCGCATCTGTTCTGCGTAACATAATGGTTCATAATAATGAGCGCGAATCGGCAGTATGCCTATTTTTTTAAATATTTTTTGGATTAGAGGGAATCGAAACAAGCCTATTCTTCTAAGCATAAATAATAACCAGCCAATTCCCCACATAAACGGGCTTAATAGAATATCTAAAATAGGAAATAGCTTATAAATAGAATTTTTAATACTCAGCTGCATAGTGGTTGCTCATTTTTTGATTTAAATTTATGTAATTGGGTGATAAATAATAAAATTAGGCTGAGTAACATTGCCAAATTTAATCGTATCGGTTCAGCGACTGCAGGGCTAAATTTTATTATTAATAACAAGAAGCTAGAATATAACAATAACATTAAAAATATGGCCGTATTGTACTTATGATTTAAATAATGTTTATAAAATAATATGCCGGATATAAGATATAACGGCCAAAGGCCTTGCATGGCAATGCGTTCAAAATTAGCACCCGTTAAATGATAAGATAAAAAAGGCTGCCCAACTGTAATGGCAGTATATATTAATAAATACCAATGTTTAAAATAAAACTTTACCGAAGCTTTAAATACAAATATTGTGATAGGCAAAATAGGTATAATGAGATTTAAAATGCCTGATTCTTGGATGACAAATACGATATGCTCAATTGTGAAAAAGTTGTCCGCTGGGGTAATGGTTGCCAACAACATTCCTCCAGCATGATAATATTTTGTGAGCAAAATATAAACAAAAGCAGCTAACCCAATGTAAACTAAATTTATTATTTTTTTATGGGTAATAAGGCCATATATTAGGCATAACTCACCCATGAAAAACAAATTTTGCCTGGTGATTAATCCAAATATTGTTAAGATAAAAACCCAATGATATTGTTTTTTATAATAAGTAAAGTAATACATAAATAAAACAAAGGGATAAGTTAAGGCATCGGTGCTTTGATAGACATTCACTAAGGCTTGTATCATGGCATGATGGCTAGCCATAGTCATTAATGTGATGCTTAGGGTAAATAGTTTAGATTTAGATTGACTGCCAATGATTTTATTTAATATATAATAAAAACTAAGAGAAAAAACTAAATAACTTAAACCTGATAATAAATTAAAGCTTTGTTCTATACTTAACCCTAAGATAGTGACAAGCACTTTTACTATCAGAACGGGTAAAATTCGCATAGTATAATGAGGCAGTATATCCGGCGTATAAGCAATGGAATCGACCATTTTGATATAGGCATTACAATCCCAATCAACTGGGCAACCCTGAGAAGGCGCTAAAAAAATATAACCCATACATACTGAAATGATAATGAATATATTACACGTATGATTTTTTGTATATTTTTTATATAAAGCGGTTAATAAAGCCATACTTTATAATACAATAAATAGCTCTAAAGCCATCTCTCCAGCCAATTTTTTTACCTTCATCGTACGTTCTGCCAAAATACGATATGCCGACTTCATAGATATGAATATTTTTCAATTGAGAAAGTTTGGCCGTAATTTCAGGTTCAAAACCAAATCGATTTTCTTGAATTGTTAAACTTTGAATAATCTCTCGTTTGAATACTTTATAACATGTTTCCATGTCGGTTAAGTTAAGATTAGTAAACATATTGCTGAGTAGTGTTAAAAAACGATTACCCAAAGAATGCCAAAAATAAAGTACCCGATGAGATTCTCCCCCCTTGAATCGACTGCCATAAACCACATCAGCTTTTTTAGTTAATAAGGGTTGAAGCAGTTTTGGATATTCTTGTGGGTCATATTCTAAATCTGAATCTTGAATAATGACATAATCACCGGTAGCTTGCTGAATACCTGTTCTTAAAGCGGCACCTTTTCCTTGGTTGTAGGGGTGGTGTACTAAAATATCGATTTTTTTTCTTAAGAGTCCGTCAAGCAGTTCTTTAACACCGTCAGTTGAGCCGTCATTCACCACAATAATTTCAAGCGAACCATCGATTGGGGTTTCACGTACCGCATCTAATAGGGATTCGACAGTATTTTTTTCATTATAACAAGGGATAACAACAGATAATTTATAGCTCATTATGTTTATATCCGTATTGATTTAAAGTAATCAATGGTTTTTTGTAAACCAACTTCTAGAGAAATTTTAGGGTGCCAATTTAATTTATTTTGTGCAAGTGTAATATCTGGGCATCGTAATAAAGGATCATCTTGTGGTAAAACCAGATAGTTTAATTCAGATTGGCTTTTGGTTAAGTTTAAAATTAATTCAGCAATTTGCTTAATGCTCAATTCAACAGGGTTGCCCAGGTTTATGGGAAAGTGAAGATCGGGTGTGTCCATGAGTTTAACTAGCCCATCAACTAAATCATCAACATAGCAGAATGAGCGTGTTTGAGAACCATCGCCATATAGGGTTATAGATTTTTCAGACAGCGCTTGAGTAATAAAGTTACTGACTACTCTGCCATCGTTTTGATTCATTTTTGGGCCATAAGTGTTAAATATTCTGGCAATTCGAATATCTAGGCCATATTGATGATGAAAATCATACATGAGCGTTTCAGTGGCTCGTTTGCCCTCATCATAACAAGCTCTGGGCCCAAAGCTATTGACGTTACCAAAGTAGTTTTCTGTTTGAGGGTGAACCTTAGGATCACCATAAACTTCACTGGTAGAAGCAAATAGCACTCGAGCCGCCGATTTTTTGGCAAGTTCAAGAATATTAAGCCCACCTAAAAAACTCGTCTTCATGGTATATAACGGGTCTTTTTGATAATGCACAGGGCTTGCAGGACAGGCTAGGTGATAAATATGGGTGATATCTAAAGTTATGGGCTCGATGACATCATGATTTAAAAATTCAAATCGATTCGGATACGATTGATCAAGATGGCTAATATTAGTTTTTTGGCCTGTATAAAAATTATCTAGACAGTAAACAAAATCATTGGTGTTTTGCTTTAAAAGCTGCTCACACAAATGTGAGCCAATAAAACCTGCGCCGCCAGTAACTAAAATCCGTTTTTGCTGCATAACTAACAACTATATTTTCTAGAATGTTGGCGCATAGTCTAGCACAATGGCCTTTATTAGATCTATTATGGCTTTTTGAATAACTAAAACAAAAAATTAAGTGGGTTATAAGGATGAATATAACAGTTTTTGGTACAGGGTATGTAGGGTTAGTGGCAGCAGCGTGTTTTGCTGATTTGGGCAATGATGTGCTTTGTATAGATATTGATGAAGAAAAAATTGCCAAACTTAAACAAGGTATCGTGCCGATTTATGAACCAGGGTTAGCTGAAATTGTTCAACGGTGTACAGAATCCGAACACTTAAAATTTGCTACAAATGCAAAATTGGGCGTCACACACGGGGAATGTCTTTTTATTGCTGTTGGCACGCCTCCAGGTATTGATGGCCTGCCAGATATGCGCTTTGTCTACACGGTTGCGAATACGATTGCTGAAAATATGACTACTTATAAAATCATTATTCAAAAATCAACAGCACCAGTAGGTACTGTTCAAAAAATTCGAGAGATAATACTTGAAAAATCACCTAAAGCAAATTTTGAAGTAATTTCAAACCCAGAGTTTTTAAAAGAAGGCTCAGCCATTCAAGATTTTTTAGAACCCGATAGAGTTGTTTTAGGGTGTGATACAAATAACACTTCAGTACAAAAAACACTTGAAAAATTATACAAACCTATTACCGAAGCAAAAAATAATTTAATCTGGATGGATTGTGTTTCTGCAGAGTTAACAAAATATGCCGCTAATGGCTTATTGGCGACTAAAATCAGTTTCATGAATGAATTAGCTAATTTTGCAGAAAAGGTTGGGGCTGATATTCAGCATATCAAGCGTGGCATTGGGAGTGATGTAAGAATAGGAAACCACTTTATTAATCCAGGTTGTGGTTATGGTGGCTCTTGTTTTGGTAAAGATATTGAGGCCTTAATAGGCACGGCAAAGCAACATAATTATGATTTAAGTATTTTATCGGCCGTTCAACAGGCAAATCAAAAACAAAAACAAGTACTTGTGAATAAAATACAAACATATTTTAAACATGATCTTAAAAATAAAGTAATCGCCCTATGGGGGCTGGCATTTAAGCCTAATACCGATGATATGCGTGATGCCCCAAGTTTAGTTCTCATCAAGGCCTTATTAGCATCAGGTGCAAGAATTCAGGCACACGATCCTGAAGCATTAGATTCGGCGCGTAAAATTTTAGGGGATAACCCCAATCTTATGTTTTGTGAGACGCCAGAACAAGCACTAGAGGGGGCTGATGCCTTAGCGATTTTAACCGAATGGAATGTGTATAAAAATCCTGACTTTGATCAAATAAAAAAGGCTTTAAAATCTGCTGTTATTTTTGATGGCAGAAATATGTATGAACCCGAAAGAATGAAAGAAGAAAATATTGAATATTTTGGTATTGGCAGGAAAATATATGCGCAATCATAGTTTTCAACCAAAATTTATAGTAGACAAATTATTGGCTTCCTTTAGGTTTAGTAAAGTGTACAAAGCATTGAAAAATTGTCATACTTTGCCACATCAAACTAAGATTATAGATATGGGGTCAGGGAAAGGCTTGCTAATTAATCAGTTAAGGCAAAAAGGGTACGATGCATGGGGAATCGATCTTACCCCTAGTAAGAATGTGATTGCAGCAGATTTAAATAAAATTTTGCCAGTAGAAAATAATTCAATAGATGTGGTGACATCGCTAGCTAATATTGAACATTTAGAAAAACCTGAAGTAAATTTAGCTGAAATTTATCGCATGATGAAACCAGGGGGAAAGTTAATTCTAACCACCCCTTCGTTAGCGGCAAAACCCATATTAGAATTTATTGCTTACAAATTAAAAGTAATTGATGAAGCTGAAATTCGAGATCATAAATTTTATTATACTAAGCAAACTTTAAGTCGAGATTTAATTAAAGTAGGCTTTAGTAAGTTTAAACTATCGACTTTTCAACTTGGCTTAAATTTATGTGTGGTTGCCCAAAAGTAAAAAATATGAATCCAAAAATTAGCATCATTACAGCAGTCTTAAACGATCCAATCGGCCTGCTTAAAACAATAGAAAGTATAAAAAATCAAACCTATCATAATCTAGAATATATTGTGATAGACGGCGGCTCTTCGCAAGAGACTATCGATGTATTAAAAAGCAATAATCAAATAATCTCATATTGGATTTCAGAATCAGACAAAGGCATTAGCGATGCTTTTAATAAGGGAGTAAAAGCATCAATTGGCGACTATATCTGTTTCTTGGGCGCAGGAGACAGTTTTTATCATAATAATATTTTATCTGAGATATTTAATAATCTAAATCTAGAAGAAATAAATACTTACGATATTATCGCGGGTAAAATACAACGAGTCAGTATAAACAGTGTTCTATTGTGGGTGGCCCCTAGCCATATTAAAAACTTTAATAAAAATTCGTTGTTATTTAAATTAGGCCTACCTCATCAAGGTATGTTTATGCATAAACGATACTTTAATCATTATGGTTTATTTTCCCCTGACATTAAGTATGCCATGGATTATGAATTATTATTAAGGAGTTATCATCAATTCCCCAAAATAAAATTAATCGATAAAATTATCGCTAATTGGGTCGAGGGTGGGGTGGGTACAGGAAAAATTTTAGATATTTATCAAGAATATCATGATATTAAAATGCGGCATAAAATTGCGCCAATATATATTTTAAAGTTAATTCATTACTGGAGTATTTTAAAATATAAAATCAGAGTTAAACTACTTAAGCACTAGTTAAACTTGGATGCAACAGTTTTAAATCCCTCTGCATTTGGATGCCCATCACCTTTAATAAAATAATGCTCGACTTTTGGTCCGAGTAAACTAGAGGCTAAAACATAATCAATATTCAGATCATCTAGAATTTTTTTTGATTCTTCAGTGTAAGTCAGCGGTTTATTGGATATATCAATATCCCAAAATAACAAAACAACTTTTGCATTAAGTTTATGGCTTTGGGTATATATATTTTGAATGATTTTTTTATATACTTTCCAATCATGTTCAGTAACGAAAGCAGGTGGGGTAATTTTAGATTCAATATATCTTACTAAGTAGCTTTTTTGTAAATAGATATTTTTAGGTTTATTTACCTGATCTGAAAATTTTCCTTTTAGAAATAAATTTCCTTCATTGTCTATATCATACCAAGGGCCGTTTTTATCCCAACTAGAGTTGCCAAGCGTTCTTAATATATGTGAAGGTATTAGCTGAAGAAAAATAAAATCTGGTTTACAGTCGTTGTGATCGTAAGAATGGCTTAATTCTAAAAAACGAAGGATTTGATGAGGCCCGTATCCTGGAACAGCAAAATTGCGAGTGTTGACCTTTTTCTCTTCAGCCCAGATCCAAGGTAATGACTCTTCATTTTTAAGACCTTCACCAAAAGTGAAAGAATCTCCCAAAAACCAAATACAAGCCCTATTAGATTGAGATTTGGGTGTGAGTCGAAATCCATTTTTATCAATAGTATATGAAACATCGTAAATGATTTTTTTATTTATTGTACGAATACTGGTGTATGTTTTTGGTCCAGCCGAGATTTTATATCCTAACTCAGGATCGGATTCAAAAAAATGGTAACTGTATGTTCCTAAGTTTTTATCTTGTGAAAATATATGCGATTTTAAAAAAAATCCAGATTCGATAGATAATAGTAAAGCGATTAAAACAGAAAAGTTTGCGGTTATGATTCTTAATTTTGAAAAAAAAACGCTGTACAAAACGCTTATGATAAATAAACTAAAAAGAGTATTAGGGATCAATAAGTAATGGTTAAGTTTAAAAAAATATATATTAGTCGATAAGCTAAAAATTGTACTTATTAATAATAAAATTAAGAAGAAAAATTTAAATTTATTTCTTGTTGAATGAGGTCTGCCCATAATTGATGGCCTGCTTTAGATAAATGAATACTATCGTGAAATAAATTTTGTCTTTGTGCTGTTGATAAATTTTCGTCTATTTTATTTTTAATATAAGTAGCATTTAAGGCATGTTTTTTTAAAGCATTTTCAACTAAAACGTCGTTTTTTGCTTGGTTGAGTACCTGAGGGAGAGTAGGGCTAATAAAAATATAATGCTTAAAACCATTTTGCTTTAAATATAAATCATACTCTTTTAGTGCCAGAGCACCTAAGTCAATAATTTTTTCTAGTTCGTGATGGGGCAATGCTGAAATATTTAAACCCGAATTTTTTTTAAGCGATAAAACATACATCACGTGTTGTAATAATTCTTCAAGAGCAAATTTAGGTGTTCTTGTCCAAAAAGGTTGCCCTCCAATGCCATTGAATCCCCGGTAAAAATCGCCTTCAGGAATCACCGTAATATAAATATCTGCGGGCATAAAGTTTAGATTGGTAATTAAACCCTGTATGTTTAAAATGCCCCAGCCATTCACGCCGGCATTAGCGGTTTCTATTTTTTTATTATGTTTGAATGCTAAACTTGAGAATAAATCGTTATTGTCTATATAGCTACCGCCGTAAGTAACTGAATCCCCTAAAAATAACACCCGTTTTTTATCAGATGTTTTTTCAAGCCAATCATGATTCGCTCTTAAGCCCAAATTATTAATTTTAATATTAGTATTACCGCCGTCTCGAGATACATTTTGATTAGGTATAGGACGGTAGCCATAAAGAGGGTTTGATTGATAAACAAGCACCTTTCCGAGGCCAAATATTTTTGAGGCAGAAAGCTCTAATAACACCAGCGAAATAACGATAGCAAATAGACTTAAAAAAAATAAAGTTTTTTTAGGGTTTTTTTCGAAAATATTATTTGTTGGTTTCATTAAGGGCTCGTTTACTATCATAATCAAATTTGTCATGCCAGCGAAGGCTGGCATCCAGTACCTTTCTAAAACATAATTCTTATTCAGGCTATTATTTTCCTGGATGCCAGCCTTCGCTGGCATGACAGATTATACCGATGAATTAAAACAACGTATAAATAAAAGGCGCCACCACAGAACCTTGGGCAAACACAATTAAGGCACCCAATAACATCATCACCATAATAATAGGGGCTAGCCAGAATTTTTTACGTATTTTTAAAAATTGCCAAAGATCGCACATTAATTCAATCATAGTTAAAAAGGCCTCTCAAATTCGTTAGATTCTATGGGTTTACAGATTACACGGTAACTAGCTAAATTTGCGTCTACTTTTTTCAGTAAAGGGTCTTTACCCAAGATTCGCATAATCAAACCAACAGGCGTTAATATGCCAAAAAATAAAACAGCTAAGATAATTCGGGTATTTATCCAGCCTAAAACATGGCCAATTTCCATCCAAAGTTTATATACTTGGTTGAGTAATTTTGGATGGATGATACTCACTATTAAAAAAACAGAAGCAATAGTCCATGGCCACAGTGGATATGAATTATTACTTATAACGGGGATCATCAGGCCAAATAAAACAGTAATCACACCCGCCATGATTAAGCCAAATTTTCTTAATTCTTGTTTACTTTGCATTATATTCTCTATTTTTCTTAATCTAACACAAACTCATCTTTCCAATTGTGTTCTTCTTCCCACAAGGGTTGCTCTTTTTTACTTAAAATCACATTTTCTAATACTAAATAATCCATTTCAGTACGCATAAAACAGCGGTAAGCATCTTCAGGTGTGCAAACAATGGGTTCGCCTCTCACATTAAAAGACGTATTAATTAATACCGGACAACCTGTTATCTCTTCAAATTTATCGAGCAAATCATAAAATCTAGGATTGGTTTCCGGGTGAACTGTTTGAACTCGAGCAGAGTGATCTACATGTGTAACAGCCGGAATGGTAGATCTCGGTACTTGTAGTTTTGATATGCCAAATAGTTTTTTTTGCCCTTCGGTCATCGAAATTTGCTTGCTTGGGTGAACAGGTGAAACCATGAGCATATAAGGGCTCGGTCTATTATGTTCAAACCATTCACTGACTTTATCTGCTTTTACCACAGGGGCAAAAGGCCTAAAAGATTCCCGAAATTTAATTTTTTGGTTCATGGTCGATTGCATTTTAGGTGAACGAGCATCACCAATAATCGACCGAGCACCTAATGCTCTGGGTCCAAATTCCATACGGCCTTGAAACCAACCAATCACATTTTCTTTGGCTAATAAACCTGCCGCAGTTGAATTTAATTCTGCTGTATCTAATACGTTATATTTAGCACGCATTTTGTCTAAATAATCAGTAATAGCCGAAGTGGTAAATTCGGGCCCTAGATATCCCCCTTTCATGTCATCTTGATAATAGTTATTAAGATTGGTGGTATGTGTTTCAGTAATATTGCGTGATTGGTTTAAATATTCATACCATAATGACAAAGCTGCGCCTAATGCGCCCCCGGCATCACCCGCAGCGGGTTGCACCCATATATCCATAAATGACCCATTTCGAAGTAGCTTTCCGTTAGAAACACAATTGAGTGCGACGCCACCCGCTAAACATAAATTAGGCGTATTACATTCTTTGTAAGCAGTTTCGGCTAAGTTTTGCACAATTTGTTCTGTGACCACTTGAATAGAAGCGGCTAAATCCATTTCACGTTGGGTGATTTCACTTTCGGCTTTTCTAGCCGGCCCACCAAATAATTTAGCAAAAGCATTATTGGTCATCGATAAACCAGTCGCATAATTAAAATACGTCATGTTTAACCTAAACGTACCATCAGACTTAATATCAATTAAATTTTCTAATATCGCTTTAACATATTTTGGCTCACCATAGGGAGCTAGGCCCATTAACTTATATTCACCTGAATTGACTTTAAAGCCGGTAAAATAGGTAAAAGCTGAGTAAAGTAGGCCCAAAGAATGAGGGAAATCAATTTCCCAAAGAGGGGTTAATTTGTTTTCATTTCCTAACCAAAGAGAAGAAGTGGCCCATTCTCCTACGCCATCTAGACATAAAACAGCGGCTTTTTTAAAAGGGCTGGGAAAAAAAGCAGAAGCAGCATGCGATTGATGATGCTGTGTAAAATAAAGACCAGGTAAATCAGATTTAGACAAACCCGAGAGAGCACAAAGCTCTTTCGCCAAAGTCGTTTTTAAAAACAACTTTTCTTTTAACCAAACGGGCATACTGGCTAAAAAAGAACTAAAGCCTTTAGGAACATAACTAAGGTAAGTTTCTAAAATTCTTTCAAATTTAAGCAAAGGTTTATCATAGAAAACAACGTGGGTAACTTCACTAAGCCGAATGCCTGCTTCTTCGAGGCAATATTGAATGGCTTGTTTAGGGAAGGCTGCATCATGTTTTTTTCGCGTAAATCGCTCTTCTTGTGCAGCGGCGATGATGGTACCATTTTTGATGAGTGCAGCTGCCGAGTCATGATAATAGGCGGATACCCCAAGTATGTAAACTGCTTTACTCAAATTTCACTCCCTTGTATAACTCAGTAATCAGAAGAGCGTAAGTTTAAAGTATTTATGCGTTAAGATGAAGCATTAATAGTAAATGCTATGGCGAATAGCTGGACACCTTAGGTAGGTTTAGTATGACGAAAATATATGACTATGTGTTTGTTACACACCTTCCGGCTTTCTATAAGATAAATTTATATAATAAGCTCGCAGACCAATTATCTATCTTAGTTATTTTTATTTCGGGCAGTTCATTAATTAGAACTCAAGATTTTGTTCAGAATACTGATTATCGTTTTGATCACCTCATGATTAATTCTGCACCTTTTGAGCAACGATCTAAATTTAAGTCCAGTTTAAAATTTATAAAAATTTTAAGCCAGATTAAATTTAAGAAAATAATATTAGGCGGGTGGGATTTGCTAGAATTTTGGTTAGCATGGGGATTAGTTTCTCAAACAAAACTATCTGTAGCAATAGAATCTAGCATTCATGAAAGTAAAACAACCGGCCCAAAATCTTGGCTTAAAAAAATATTTGTTTCAAAACTTTCTTCAGCCTATGTTTCAGGCATTTTTCAGAAAAACTTAGCAGAACAATTAGATTTTAAGCAGGTTAAAATAATTACCGGTGGTGTAGGATTAATACACCCACCTAAAATGCTCACCAATCAGGTAAAGCTTGCTAAGAAATTTTCAGGTCGTTTTTTATATTTAGGCAGGTTATCTTCAGAAAAAAATATTGGCCTACTCATTCAATTATTTACTGAAAAATTTAAAAATTACCATTTAACATTGGCCGGAACAGGGCCCTTAGATAAGGTTGTCGAGCTAGAAATTAAGCAAAAAAACATCACCAATGTCAGTTTGCTAGGCCACGTACCCAATTCAGAAATCAGCGCATTATTTTACGAGCATGATGTTTTGATTTTACCTTCTCAACAAGAGCCTTGGGGCTTAGTAGTTGAAGAGGCCATTGCTTATGGGTTACCCGTGATTGTTTCAAACAAAGTAGGGTGTCATCCTGAAATAATCAAACATAAAATAAATGGGTATGTATTTAGATTAGATCAAAACAATTCTGAGGTTACATTATCTGAAATCACGGAATCTTGTTATTGGGTAGCTCAAAATTATGTTAACTTGGTAGAAAATATTGGCCGTTATCCAGAGTTTGATTGGCGTAGCCGAGAAAAAAACCAAATAGCGGCGTATATCAACTAGGCATTAATACATGAAAATATTACTGGTCCATAATTTTTATCAATCTACCCATGTGGGAGGAGAAGATCTGGTTTTTGAGCAAGAAAAAAACGCTTTAATTAATGCATTAGGCTCGGAAAATATTTTTACTTACACCGTTTCTAATGATCAACTAAGTAAATTTAAATTAATATTCACTATTTGGCATAGTTTTTATCATGCTAAACAGATTTATGCTCTCATCAAAAAAAATAATATAAATATCATGCATGTTCATAACTATTTTCCGATGTTAACCCCCCCTATTTTTAAGGCAGCAAATAAAGCCGGTGCAAAAGTGGTGTATACCTTGCACAATTATCGGGAGTGGTGCTTGTCGGGATTATTTTATCGTGAAAACAAGCCGGAATGTTATGATTGCGCTAAATTAAAGTTACCAATTCCAGGCATTAAACACGGCTGTTATCGAGGGTCTAAAATACAAAGTCTATTAGCGGGTTTAGCCTATTTTTATTACAAATTCACCCATCATTTATCTTATGTCGACAAATTTTTTGTTTTATCTGAAACGCAAAAACAGATGTTACAAAAAATTCAAACGCCTATTATACTTAAATCTGAACTCAAACCCAGTTTTGTGGAGTCTAAAAAAATCAAGGCATCTATTCGAAAAAATTATTTATATGTTGGTAGGCTAGAAAAAATAAAGGGCATTGAAATATTGCTTGCTGCTTGGGAAAAGCTAGATTCAAGCTTTATTTTAGAAATCATTGGCTCTGGGCCAAATCAAGCATTATTAAAACAAGAATATAATCAAAATAATCATATTATTTTTTTAGATAAGTTACCAAGAGCAAAAGTATTAGAAAAAATGTCCCAAGCTAAATATGTGATTCATCCGGGCATTGTAGAAGAAACGCAGGGGTTAACGATACTAGAATCTCTTGCTCAAGGCACACCAGTGATAGGCTTTAGGATTGGCACGCGTAAAGAGTATATTCAAGAGGGGCATAATGGTTTTTTATGTGAGCCGCAAAATCTGGGTGCAACAATAATTAAAGCAGAAGAGATATTTGTTCATGACCCTGAATTTTATCAAAAACTTTCTGAGCAGGCTGTGTTATCTGTGCAAGATTTTATGCCGAATAAAATTACCTTAAAACAAATTGAATTATATAATGAATTAATTCCCCATTCCCTAGAAAGGTAAACTGCTGGATACCGCGGACAAGCCGCGGTACGTAGAGTAAACAGAAGATGGTTAAGAATTATGTCATTCCCTACGTGCCGCAGCTTGTCCGTGGCATCCAGGCTTACAAAACGTAGAGAAAACAGAAAGTTAGGTTATTATGAAAATATCCATTATCACCGTCGTTCGCAATAATGAAAAATTAATACAAAATTGCTTAAATTCAGTATTCAATCAAGATTATCCTAAGGATAAAGTAGAACATATTGTCTTAGATGGGGCGTCAACTGATGCGACATACCAGCATATTTTAAAACATGAAAAACAATTAGCCTATTGTCATTCTCGTCCTGATAAGGGTATTTATGATGCCATGAATCAAGGCATTAATTTAGCGACAGGAGATATTATCGGCATTTTAAATTCGGATGATGTGTATGCCGATAATCAAGCGTTAAGTTTGGTGGCTAATTGGTTTAACCAAAATCCTGATAAAGATCTTTTATGGGCTGATTTAGAATATTATAAAAAAAGTAAGTTATTCCGACATTGGCAATCGAGTGAATTTAAGCCAGGCTTATTTTCTCTGGGCTGGAACCCTCCACATCCCACTTTTTTTGTGAGAAAAAAAGTTTACGAAAAATGGGGGGGGTTTGACTTAAGTTTTAATTGGGCAAATGATATAGAATTGATGTTAAGGTTGTTAGAAAAAAATAAGCTACCCGGTGGACACATTCCCAAGGTCTTAGTTCATATGCAAGCGGGTGGGGTTTCTAATCGAAATATAGGCAATATTCTTAAACAAAACTATTGTATTTATTTGGCATTTAAGAAAAATAACTTAAAAATTTCAGTTAGTCGATTTATTTTTTATAAGCTTTTTTCAAGAATGAAACAATTTAAAAAAAAGGGCCACCATGGAAAATAAAGCCAGTGTATTAATAACCGGAGCAGGTGGTTTTGTAGGGCAAGTATTGACCAAATTATTAGTAGAGCAGGGGTATTTTGTTCGAGCGCTCGTTCGCAATCGTCCCGTAGATTTTTCTCACCCTCATCTTGAACAAATTTGTGTTCCCGATCTCATGAAATGTGATGAAATGCTTTTTGAGGGCATCGACACGATTGTGCATTTGGCGGCCCATGTGCATAAAGCATTACCAGGTCAAGAGGATAAAAAATTATATTATGATATTAATCTAGATGTGACGTCTAAATTGGCAGAAATGGCTTCAGATGCCTGCGTCCAGCAATTTATTTATTTAAGCACCATTAAAGTGAACGGGGAAAAAACTGATAAAAATAAGCCATTTTGCGATGAAGATGTGCCAAACCCTCAAGATGATTATGCCAAATCAAAATATTTGGCTGAGCTTAATTTAAAAAGAATATTAATAGAATCTGATGTGGCGTATACCATTATTCGTCCACCTTTAGTCTATGGGCAAACAGCGGTTGGTAATTTTGAACAATTAGTTAAGCTCGTAAACAAAAATAGCCCCTTGTTGTGGCTTTTAGGCGGCATTAATAACAAAAGAAGTTTAATTCAAGTAAATTATTTAGCCAAATGTATTGAACAAGCGATTTTGAATTCAGCTGTTTATCATCAATTATTATTGGTCTCAGATGGCAAAGATATTTCTACGCCAGAGTTAATTAAATATATTGCCTATTTGAATAATAAAAAAATTAGATTATTTAATCTGCCCCCCAGTTTTTTAAGATTTGCTGCTAAATTAATGGGTGTGCAACAAAAATTTCAGAAATTAACCGATAATTTACAAATAGATGCGCGCAAAAGCATGCTTTTATTAAATCACGAATAAAAAATAATCAAGTTTAATAACAAATATTAATCTAAATCATTTTGTTTTTTTATGGCTTTCCTGCTAGCATACCCGCCTCGAATAGCCTATTATTCAGTCCAATGGTGATCTTGTTGGTCCCTTCGCAACAGTAGGATGCAAACCCCGCCAGGCCCGGAAGGGAGCAACGGTAGTATCTGATCTGTGTGCCGAGGTGTGGCTACCAGGATCACCACCAATCTTCTCTTAAGAAAACAGGAAAAAGTCCATTGACTTACCAAGTTTTTGCACGCAAGTGGCGTCCTAAATCTTTTTCTGATCTGGTTGGTCAAGAACCAATTAAATTAGCCCTTTCTCATTCTCTTAAAACAGGCCATATTCACCATGCCTATTTATTTTGTGGCACGCGTGGGGTGGGTAAAACCACATTAGGGCGATTATTAGCAAAGTGTTTAAATTGTGAAGAAGGCGTAACTGCTGAGCCTTGTGGTGTATGCGGTGTTTGCACATCCATAGATGCGGGCCATTTTATTGATTTAATTGAAGTGGATGCGGCGTCGAAAACACGGGTAGAAGACACACGAGAATTATTAGACAACGTGCAATATGCGCCAACGCAAGGTCGATATAAAATATATTTAATCGACGAAGTGCATATGCTATCTACGCATAGCTTTAATGCTTTATTAAAAACATTAGAAGAACCCCCAGAGCACGTTAAATTTATTTTAGCTACTACCGATCCAGAAAAAATTCCGGCAACTATCTTGTCTCGTTGCTTAAAATTTGTATTGCGCCCCATCCCTGAACCTCTTATTGTTGGGCAATTAATTAAAATTTTAGAGCAAGAAAATATTGCTTTTGAAAAAACAGCCCTTCCCCCTATTGCCGTAGCCGCACAAGGCAGTATGCGTGATGCTTTAAGTCTATTAGAGCAAGCTGTTCTGGTGGGTGAGGGTGTGTTAGGCAACAAAGAGGTTGAACAACTGCTTGGGTGGGTTGCGCCTCAAATTAT
This sequence comes from uncultured Gammaproteobacteria bacterium, assembly GCA_902826485.1. Lineage (GTDB taxonomy): Bacteria > Pseudomonadota > Gammaproteobacteria > Berkiellales > Berkiellaceae > CADEEZ01. The sequence goes on along the minus strand of CADEEZ010000003.1, from coordinate 59,448 downwards.
CCATGCTATTTTGCAAGCCATTATTCAGCAAGATGCCACTTTAGTTAGAAGAGAAGTAGCGCATTTAATAGAAATTGGCGCAGATTTTACGCAGGTTTTAGATAGACTGTTAGAGGCTTTTTATCATATTAGTTTATTACAAAATCTCTTACGCGCTCAAGTCGATATTTCTTCTGAACTAGATATTGATTTAGAGCTTAAGCCTTTTGCAGAAAAGCTTTCATTAGAAGAAGCGCAGCTGTTCTATCAAATAGGCCTAGTGGGCAAACAAGAGTTAATGTATGCACCGAGTCAACGTATCGGTTTTGAAATGACCTTGCTTCGCCTATTGGCTTTTTATCCTAGTAGCCCGAATATTATTGCTGTCGATTCTTTAAATTCTATCAATACAGTAGAGGCAGGTGTTCAAGCTCCTACGGCACCCATTAGGCAACAAACCAAGCCTAATAACACACCAGCCGTACCTCAAATCCAACAGGTTCCTGCTGATATCAATACAAGCAATCTTAGTTGGCCGACTATTGTTCCCAAACTGCCTTTGGTTGGTTTTACTAAAATGCTCGCGAATAATTGCGAACTCACCCATTTTGGTGAAGCAGACATGACGTTTACTTTAGACAAATCTCAGCAAGTGTGTTTGACGCCGGAAAGGCAGAAAACTTTGCAAGAAGCGATATCAGCTTACTTTAATAAATCCATTAAAATAAAAATTGTTTTAGGACAAGTGTCAAAAACGCCGATGCAATTAGATACCCATCATAAACAGGTTCGTTCTGAAGAGGCCATGAAAGCCATTCAAAACGATCCTTTGGTACAAAACTTAGTCCAAACTTTTGGTGCTGAGGTTGAATCGGTTACCGTTTTAGACTCAGAAAATAACCAAACAGGATAGCAATGTCATTTAGCCCCTTGCTCAAACAGCTTATTCACGCGTTTACTGTCTTGCCAGGCGTCGGGTCAAAATCGGCACAACGTATGGCTTTTTATCTATTGGAACGTGACAGAAGTGCAGGGACAAATTTAGGCCAAATCATTGAGCAGGCCATGGCAGAAGTCGGTTTTTGCCAACGTTGCCGAATTTTGTGTGAAACAGAGTATTGCCAATTATGCAGTACACCCTCTAGAGAATCCCAGACATTATGTATCGTTCAAACCCCTCAAGATGTCATTGCCTTAGAAAATGCAGGGTCGTACCGTGGGTATTATTTTGTGTTAAGTGGCTGTTTATCGCCTATTGATGGCATAGGGCCTGAACAAATTGGCATCGATTTGCTTCATGAAAGACTGCGGGATTCGGCCTTAAAAGAAGCCATTATCGCCACACATGCTACTGTAGAAGGCGAAGCAACAGCCTATTATTTAGCCGATTTATTAAAAAAGCAGGGTCTAAAAGTCTCTCGGATCGCTTTCGGTGTGCCCATGGGGGGAGAATTAGAGTATGTTGATAGTAATACTTTAGCTAAAGCCCTGGTTTCTCGAACCGAAATGGCTTAAAAAAATAATACACAAGGACTTGAATTGGGGCGAAATATCCCCATATCGCTCATATACACAACTTTTATAGGAAAATCATGACCGTGACTGCAGATACACAAAATACCAAAAAAGAAACCCGTGGTTTTGAAACTGAAGTAAAAAAAATGCTTCATTTAATGATTCACGCCCTTTATTCTAATAAAGAAATCTTTCTAAGAGAGTTGGTTTCCAATGCATCTGATGCCTTAGATAAATTAAGATATGAAGGGATTGGTAAGCCAGAAATTTATGAAGGCGATACCGATCTTAAAATTAAAATCGATTACGATCGAAAGGCCCATACGATTACCATTAAAGACAATGGCGTGGGGATGTCAAAAGACGAAGTGACTAAAAATTTAGGCACAATTGCTAAATCGGGCACACAAGAATTTTTAAATGCTATGTCTGGCGATCAGAAAAAAGACAGCAAATTAATCGGTCAATTTGGGGTAGGCTTTTATTCTAGTTTTATCGTTGCAGATAAAGTGTCTGTTAAAACGCGTCGCGCGGGTGCGTTGCCTTCAGAAGGCATTTTGTGGGAATCAGTAGGAGAAGGGGAATATACCCTTGAAAGTATCGAAAAATTAGAACGCGGTACTGAAATTATTTTGCATGTTAAACCGGGCGAAGAAGAATTTTTAAGTGGCATGCGTTTAAGGCATGTGGTCACTAAATATTCCGATCATATTAATTTCCCAATTGTGATGAGAGCGGAGGAACCTGACTCTGAATCAGAGTCTGAAACTAAGACTAAAGATATCTCCGAAGAAGTCGTCAACAAAGCAACAGCCCTATGGACACTGCCAAAGTCTGATATTACCGATGAAGAATACATAGAGTTATATAAGCATGTGGCTCATGATTTTCGCGATCCGCTCACTTGGATTCATAATAAAGTGGAAGGCAAATATGAATACACAACGCTAGTCTATATTCCTTCTCAAGCCCCTTTTGATTTATTCCAAGCCAATAAACCCAGAGGCCTAAAATTATACGTACAGCGTGTTTTTATTATGGACGACGCGGAAGTGTTTTTGCCTAATTATTTGAGATTTGTACGCGGCATTATCGATTGCAATGACTTGCCATTAAATGTCTCTCGTGAAATTTTACAATCGAACAAATTAGTCGAAAGTATCCGTGGCAGCATCATTAAGCGTGTTTTATCTACGCTAGAGACCATTGCTAAAGAAAACCCCGAAAAATTTTCTACCTTCTGGAAACAGTTTGGTTCAGTAATAAAAGAAGGGCCGGCAGAAGATTTTGCTAACCGTGAACAAATTGCGGGTTTGCTGCGTTTTGCTTCCACGCTAAAAAATCAAGAAACTGAATTAAGTTCCTTAGATGAGTATTTAGCGAGAATGCCAGAAGGACAAGAAAAAATTTATTATGTGGCTGCTGAAACGTTTAATGCTGCTAAACATAGCCCACATCTGGAAATATTCAGAGAAAAAAATATCGAAGTATTACTCTTAAGCGAACGTATTGATGAATGGCTCATGTCTCACCTAACAGAGTACAAAGGCAAACATTTTCAATCGATTGCGAAAGGCGATTTAGATTCTCTTGATTTTGCCAATAAACTAGAAGAAAAATCTGAAGTTGAAAAGCAAGATTTTGATCAGAAACAAAAAGACTTTCAGGGTTTTCTTGAACGTATTCAAACGTCTTTAGGCGAAAAAGTGCAAGAAGTGAAATTATCAAAACGCTTAAGAAGTTCGCCTTCTTGTATTGTAGCAGATGAGCATCACATGACAGCACAAATGGAACGCATTCTTAAAGCCGCTGGTCAGGAAGTACACTCTAAACCTATCTTAGAGATTAATCCCGATCATTTACTGGTATTGCGTCTTAAAGAAGAAACCAATCAAGCCCATTTCGATGATTTGAGTTTGATTTTACTTGAACAAGCTATTTTATCTGAAGGCGGTCAGCTAGAAGATCCTGCTTCGTTTATTAAACGCTTTAATGAAGTTCTGCTTGCTTTAGCTAAACATGAATCAAATTAAACGATAAAATCTGTCATGCCAGCGAAGGCTGGCATCTAGGCCTTGATAATCTTTAAAGTTTTTGCACTGGATGCCAGCCTTCGCTGGCATGACAAATTTTGATGTAAGGCAGCACTATTAGTACTCAATCCTATTTGTTTTGAATTAAGCGCACTGATTTTGTCCCCTTTTAAGGGGACCGACAGCCGCAGGCTGGCGAGGGGATTTATTTCATCGCCAACGTCGCATAAGCATCATATTCTTTCCTACAAGCTTTAGTCCATTTGTTTTCAGGGTATTTTGTATAACATTCTTTTAGATAAACATCAGCATTCGCTGAATAATCACTTATATTAGTTGTTTTATCACATTTTGCTAACCAGTACAGTAAAAAAGGCATTTCAGCATCGGGCACTTTTTGCCCACTGTTCAAATATCGATAAATCATCCCTCTTAAAATAACATAATAGGGTAATGCTTTTGATTCGTCTTCAGGTTTAATTTGCCATAAATAGGCTTGAGTAAATTCTTCCAAGTTTTTAAACTTCACATAGTCTAAATTGTGATAACCGGTATTAAATTTGTTATGAGCATCTTGAATGTTTTTTACCCAAAAAAGTAGTTTAAGTTTAACGGAAGGATATTCCTTGATAAATTCAACATATTCATTAAGGTAAGTAGCAGCCAGATTGAGATCTTTATTCATTTGTGCATAAACAATCATCAATCTTATTAACGCTTGTTCAGTTTGCTGCTCAGAACGATATTGTCCGCCACGAGTTAAAAATCGGTCATAATAAAAAATAGCGTTGCCATAATCTCTTGTGGTAAAACAAAAATCAGCATAATGGTAATCAGAATCGAATTGGCTTCTATCTAAACTTAAAAAATGTTTCTGTCCAGTGCCATCTTGTGCATGACAAGCGGCACACATGGTGGGCACAGCGCGAAGCATCTGGTTAGCTTTTTTGTAATTTTTTTTGTCTAAGACGATTTGAGATTCTTTTAAATGTTGTAACATGCCTTCATAAGAAACTTTATAGGCAATAGATCGTTGATTAAAATGTGGACCAGACTTTTCAAATAATTGAATGATGCTTTCAAGATCCTGATGAACAGTTTCTTGGTTTTTAGGATCTTGGAATTTTTTTTCTGAAAAGATAATCGGATATAATTCTTGCATGGCCTGACCTAAATGCACCATGGTTGTATTGGCTGAGTAGACTTCAATTGGCGGGGTGGCAGCATAGCTTGTGAAAGTAATTTGGTTAATTAATAAACTACTTAGTAGCAGCAATAAAGGTCTCATCTTATCAATTTCCTCTTTTTACAGATGCATTATAGATTATTTGTCGAAATATTTTACAAGTTAATATTCAAGCTATCAAAAAATATCCATACTTATTTGCAGCTCTTAGAAGACCCATAGTAGCATCATTCACCGGTATCATAAGTTTTCTGATACCTCAAAATTATACTTTAGTTAAAAAGCTATCTATAGAGGTATACTTTGCATAATATTCTCATTATCGGTGCAGGTAAGATTGGCACATTGATAGCTTGTATGTTATCTGAAAGCAATCAGTATCAAGTATTTTTGAGCGATATGTCTATGGATATGTTTGACAGCAATCACTTAGGCACGCAAAAAGAAGCCATTAAACTTTTGTCTTTAAAAGCAGAAGACAAAAATGAATTAACCAAGGCAATTACCCAAAATAACATTCAAGCAGTGGTGAGCTGTTTGCCCTATTTTGCCAATTACCCCGTTGCGGTGGTGGCCAAAGAGCAAAAAATTCATTATTTTGATTTAACAGAAGATACCAGCAACACGGAAAAAGTCATTGAGCTTGCAGCTGATGCTTCTTCTGCTTTTGTGCCCCAGTGCGGTTTAGCACCGGGTTTTATCAACATTGTGGCCCATGAATACATGCAGCATTTTGACACGCTAGATTCGGTATTAATGCGAGTGGGGGCACTGCCAGTATATCCCAATAATAGCTTAAAATATTCATTGACTTGGTCTACAGATGGCCTAATAAACGAGTATGGAAGCCCTTGCTTTGGCTTAAAAAATGGCAAGCAAGTCACGTTACAGCCACTGGAAGGACGAGAAACGATACAAATAGATGGCCTGCTTTATGAAGCATTTAATACTGCTGGGGGATTAGGCACTTTGGCTAAAACATATGAAAGCCGAGTCAAAACCATGAACTATAAAACGCTACGTTACCCTGGGCATTGTGAAAAAATTCGTTTTTTAATGAATGATTTAAAATTAAACGATCATCGTCAAATATTAAAAGAAATGTTAGAACGTGCCATTCCTAAAACCACACAAGATGTGGTTTTGGTTTATGTTGCCGTATCGGGAAAGAAAAATCATGAATTTATTGAAGAAACATTTGTAAAAAAAATATATCCCACTGAATTTGTAGGTCAGCAATGGTCTGCCATTCAAAGAACGACCGCATCGGGATTATGTAGTGTGCTCGATGTCATCATGAATAATTCGCAAAAATATAAAGGACTTATTTATCAAGAGCAGTTTAGCCTGTCTGATATCACACAAAGTCGTTTTGGAAAGTGCTATGCAAATTGAATTTAATCCAAAAGAGATCTTGTCGGGTGTGAGTCTAAAAGAGTCAGGAAATCACGCACTTGAAAAAAATCAAGACCCCAAAAATATATTAATTTCTGTTAATCCAACCAATGAACAAATTCTGGGTCAAATAAAAACATGCTCAGATGAACAATATGAAAAAATTATTCAACTTGCCCATGAGCAGTTTTTAAGCTGGCGTATGGCGCCAGCCCCTAAAAGAGCAGAATTAGTTCGACTGATTGGCAATTTGTTACGGGAAAATAAAGCACAATTGGGTCGATTGGTTTCACTTGAAATGGGAAAAAGCCTTCAAGAAGGAGAAGGGGAAGTTCAAGAGATGATAGACATGGCCGACTTTGCTGTGGGCCTATCTAGAATGCTCAATGGCAAGACAATACCCTCGGAACGTGAACATCATCGAATCATTGAACAATGGCATCCTTATGGTGTTGTAGGCGTTATTAGCGCGTTTAATTTTCCGGTGGCGGTGTGGGCATGGAATGCATTTTTAGCCGTGATATGTGGCAACACAGTTGTTTGGAAACCCTCTTCTAAAACCCCTTTATGTGCTATCGCGGTGCACAATATTTGTGCGCAAGCCATGACAACTTTAGGGTATGAAAATATCGTATCGGTCTTTATTTCTAACGATCGTCAATTAGGCGATAAATTTCTGAAAGATAAGCGTGTGCCACTTATTTCATTTACCGGTTCAACCCATACAGGTCGTCATGTATCAAAACTGGTTGCCGAACGATTTGGTCGAGTCATTTTAGAACTCGGTGGCAATAATGCCGTGATCTTAGATGAAAGTGCGGATTTAAATTTAGCGATTCCCTCTATTGTATTTGGTGCGGTCGGTACGGCAGGTCAACGTTGTACCTCAACCCGAAGAGTATTAGTGCATAAAAATCTTGAAAAATCTGTCATAGATAAATTAGTGCATGCTTATAAGCAAGTGAAAATAGGGGATCCCCTGAACGTCAATCATCACATGGGGCCCCTTATAGATAAAAATGCGGTAGAAAAATATTTAGATACCCTAAAGATTTGCCAAGGCTTAGGGGCTAAATTATTAACGGGTGGTAAAGTGTTATCTCAACCGGGTTATTTTGTCGAGCCGACTATTTTACAAGTTCAAGCAGACTGGCCTATCGTTCAACAAGAAACTTTCGCCCCAATTTTATATCTCATGACTTTTAACGCGATATCAGAAGCAATTAATCTGCAAAATCAGGTGCCTCAAGGCTTATCTTCAGCATTGTTTTCCAATCATTATCAACATATCGAATTATTTTTATCTGCGATGGGCAGTGATTGTGGTATTGCCAATATCAATATTGGCACCAGTGGGGCTGAGATTGGTGGTGCATTTGGTGGAGAAAAAGAAACAGGTGGGGGCAGAGAAGCGGGATCTGATAGCTGGAAAGCATATATGCGAAGACAAACCAATACAGTGAATTGGGGGACAACGTTGCCCCTTGCTCAAGGCATTAAATTTGCAATTCAATAACTAAAGATATTAACAGGAAGATAGTATGGATAAAATTTGGCTAAAGGAATACCAAGAGGGTGTACCTCATGAAATTAACCCCGATCAATATACTTCTTTGGTTCAATTGGCAGAAGAAGCTTTTTCAAAATATGCCGATCAACCTGCTTTTTCCAATATGGGACATACTTTAAGTTTCCAACAACTAGATGCTTTGTCAAATGCCTTGGCCAGTTTTTTTATTCATCAGTGGAAGTTGAAAAAGGGAGAGAGAGTTGGCATTATGATGCCCAATCTTTTACAATACCCTGTTGTTTTATGGGGCATCTTAAAAGCCGGACTGGTGGTGGTGAATATTAATCCGTTATATACCCCTGCAGAATTAAAACATGTCTTAATTGATTCAGGGGCAAGTGGCCTCATTGTGTTAGCAAATTTTGCCAATACCGTACAGCAAGTTTTGCCACAATGTCCTCAACTAAAAGTGATAGTAACTGAACTGGGGGATTTATTTCCTTTTCCGAAAAAACTGTTAGTTAATTTTGTCGTGAAATATATTAAAAAAATGGTGCCGAGTTATACCATTCTTCATCATATGAAATTTTTGGATACTTTGAAGTTGGGGCAGAATCTGCCTTATAAAATTTTACCCATTCGTAATCAAGATTTGGCATTTTTGCAATATACGGGTGGCACGACGGGTGGTTCAAAAGGGGCAATGTTAACGCACCGGAATATGTTGGCCAATATTTTACAAGCCAAAGCCTGGATTACACCGTTGTTAAATGAACAGCTAGAAGGGGGCATTATTACGGCCTTACCCCTGTACCACATTTTTTCGTTAAACGCCAATTGTATGGTTTTTATGAATGTGGGGAAATGTAATATTTTAATTACAAATCCTAGAGATATACCAGGCTTTATTAAAGAAATGGCGCGCCAACCCTTTGTTGCCATTACGGGGGTGAATACGTTATTTAATGCATTATTGAACCACCCTGATTTTTCAAAACTGGATTTTTCGAATTTGTCGGTGGCATTAGGGGGAGGCATGGCAGTACAACGTGTGGTTGCTGAAAAATGGGAAAAAATAACAGGCCGACCTTTAATTGAAGCCTATGGATTAACAGAAGCTTCTCCTGCTTGTACCATTAATCCCATGAATTTGAAAGAATTTAACGGCAGTATTGGGTTGCCAATCCCGTCTACTGATGCCTCCATTCGAGATGAAAAGGGAAGTGAACTTCCCCTTGGTGAATCAGGTGAATTATGGATTAAAGGCCCCCAAGTGATGAAAGGCTATTGGAATCAATCTGAGAAAACGGCTGAAGTGCTTACCCCTGATGGTTGGTTAAAAACAGGTGATATTGCCTATGTCGACAACAAAGGATACTTTCGAATAGTTGATAGAATTAAAGACATGATTATTGTCTCTGGTTTTAATGTCTATCCTAATGAAGTGGAAGATGTTATTTCAAAATTACCTGGTGTAAGAGAAGTGGCAGTGGTTGGGGTTAATGGAGGAACACGAGGAGAAATTGTTAAAGCTTTTGTGGTGAGAGACCCTAAGGTGGAACCTCCCATTACAAGTGAACAAATTATTGAACAATGTAAAATTTATCTCACTCATTATAAAATTCCAAAAGACGTTGAATTCAGAGATGATTTGCCTAAAACGAATGTGGGCAAAATTTTAAGAAGAGCTTTAAGAGATGGGCCCGTGGTTTCACATTAAAATTTTAAATTAAAAATATAATAAATAATAAAAGGAGAAGATTAAAATGTTTGCAGAATATATATGGTTAGATGGTGCTTTGCCTACTCAGCAATTGAGGTCTAAAGCTCGCTATCTTCCCATTAAAAGCCAAGATAAAGTAAAATTAGATTCATTTCCAGAATGGAACTTTGATGGATCTTCTACTTATCAATCTACAGGAGATAAATCAGATTTATTATTAAAGCCAGTTAATTTTTTTACCGATCCGATTCGCGGCCAAGGCAATTATTTAGTGTTGTGTGAAGTATTTACCGCAGATGGTCAACCTCATTCTACTAATACCCGCTCTCAGCTTAGAAATATATTAGAATTAGGTGGGGCAAAATTAGAGCCCTGGATTGGATTTGAGCAAGAGTATACTTTATTTATGATGCAACGTCCTTTGGGTTGGCCAGAGAAAGGGTTTCCACAATCGCAAGGCCCTTTTTATTGTGGCGTAGGAAGTGAAGTCGTTTTTGGTCGAGAGTTAGTAGAAACACATGCTCGTGCCTGTGTGCAAGCGGGCATTGCTTTTTATGGGATCAATGGTGAAGTTATGCCAGGGCAGTGGGAATTTCAAGTAGGCTACCGAGGGGTTGAAGGGGAAGATGTAAGTGCTCTAACCATCAGTGATGAACTATGGGTGGCAAGATGGTTGCTCCACAGATTATCTGAAGAGTTTGGCATTGAAGTCAGCTTTGCTAACAAACCCGTTGCAGGTGATTGGAATGGAGCAGGGTGCCATACTAATTTTTCAACCAATAAAACGCGTGAAGCTAAAGTGGGCATTAAAGCCATTGAAGAAGCCGTACAATTATTATCTAAAAAGCATGATTTACATATTCCGTTGTATGGTGCAAGTTTGAGAGAGCGCTTAACAGGCGCACATGAGACTTGTAGTATTGATCAATTTCGTTCAGGTGTTTCTGATAGAGGATCTTCAATTCGTATTCCTTTACAAGTTAAGCAACATGGATGTGGTTATTTAGAAGACAGAAGGCCAGGTGCAAACTGTGATCCTTATTTAGTCTCAGGTCGAATATTAGCGACGATTGCTAATCTAAATGAAAATCAATTTAAGTTAGGTCGAGAAGAAGCAATAGGAGATCAAGTTGATTCTCAAAAAACTCAACCTGAACTATTTAATGGTTTTGTTGCGGCCTAGCAAGATTTGTGACAAATTACGTTGCGGGAAATTTCTAAAAAATAGAGGATTTTAATAATGGAACTGAATGTGTTTATCTTAGGTTGTGCTGCCATGGCACTAATCTATGGGATTTATGCGGGGCGAAAAGTATTCGCTTGTGCAACGGGAAATCCCAGGATGATTGAAATTGCGGCAGCAATTCAAGAAGGGGCGAATGCCTATCTTAACCGTCAATACCGCACAATCGGGATAGTCGGTTTAGTGGTAACTGCTTTTTTAACTTGGATATTGGGTCAGTATGCCGGCATCGGTTTTATTTGTGGTGCTGTACTTTCTGGGCTTGCAGGCTATATTGGAATGAATGTTTCTGTTCGGGCAAATATCCGCACAGCTCATGCTGCCCGCACGGGATTAAAAGAAGCACTCGACATCGCATTCAAGGGTGGGGCAGTAACGGGTATGTTAGTAGTTGGATTGGGCCTATTTGGCGTAACCACTTATTACTTATACCTCAAAACGTTAGATCTCCCTTTGCATACGATGATGGAAGCGTTGATCTCACTGAGTTTTGGTGCCTCTTTAATTTCTATTTTTGCGCGTTTAGGCGGAGGCATTTTTACGAAAGGTGCAGATGTTGGCGCAGATTTAGTAGGTAAACTTGAAGCTGGCATACCGGAAGATGACCCCAGAAATCCTGCGGTTATTGCTGATAATGTGGGTGATAATGTGGGTGACTGTGCAGGTATGGCTGCCGACTTATTTGAAACCTATGTGGTCACTATTGTAGCTACCATGCTCTTAGGGTCGATTTTTGCGACAGGGCAACAAGCTGAAGTCCTCATGATTTATCCTTTATTAATTGGTGGCGTTTGTATTCTAGGGTCTATTGCAGGAACGTTTGCAGTAAAACTGGGTTCTACCAATAATATTATGGGTGCACTCTATAAAGGCCTTATGGTGTGTTCTGGCTTATCAGCAGCGCTGATTGCGGTAGCAACTTATTTCTTGATTGGATTTGATCAGCCTATCTTATTAAAAGAAGGATCTGTGACGGGTCTACAATTATTAGTGTGTGCCTTTACGGGTTTAGCAGTGACAGGATTAATTGTTTGGGTAACCGAATATTACACTTCTACTCGCTATCGCCCAGTAAGAAGTGTTGCAGCGGCTTCTGAAACAGGTCATGCAACGAATATTATTCAAGGCTTAGCGGTTTCTATGGAAGCGTGTGCTTTGCCCGTGATTGTTATATGCATAGGCATTCTGATAGCCTTTATGAGTGCAGGCTTGCTCGGTATTGCGATTGCAGCAACAGCCATGTTAGCGGTTGCAGGAATGATCGTAGCACTAGATGCGTATGGCCCTATTACCGATAATGCTGGTGGTATTGCTGAAATGTCTGAGCTTCCTAAAGAAGTTCGAGTCATTACCGATGCGTTAGATGCAGTAGGCAATACAACCAAAGCCGTAACCAAAGGGTACGCGATTGGTTCAGCTGGTTTGGCAGCATTAGTGCTATTTGCAGCTTACACAGAAGACCTCACGTATTATTTTCCAAACCTCGATGTTCAATTTAGCTTAAACGATCCTTTTGTTGTTGTAGGATTATTTATTGGTGGTTTGTTACCCTATTTATTTGGGGCAATGGGCATGATGGCCGTTGGCCGTGCGGGTGGACAAGTGGTGGTTGAAGTCAGACGCCAATTCCGGGAAATCAAAGGCATTATGGAAGGAACGGTTAAACCTGAGTATGGCAAAGCGGTTGATTTATTAACCAAATGCGCCATCAAAGAAATGATCGTGCCCTCTTTATTACCTGTTTTGGCCCCTGTGTTACTTTGGATTTTAATTAATTTTGTCGCAGGACAAGAAGCGGCATTTACGGCACTGGGTGCGATGCTTGTCGGAACGATAGTCACGGGTATTTTTGTCGCAATTTCTATGACCTCTGGTGGTGGCGCTTGGGACAATGCTAAAAAATATATCGAAGATGGCAACCATGGTGGAAAAGGCTCTGATGCACACAGAGCATCTGTCACGGGTGATACAGTTGGCGATCCTTATAAAGATACGGCAGGACCAGCGGTTAATCCGATGATTAAGATTATTAATATTGTGGCATTGCTGATGTTAGCGGTATTGGCGCATATATTAAATTAAGTACAGTTGTTTTAAAAAGCCCCTTTTTAGGGGCTTTTTTTATCTAGTATTTTGTAATCACCACGTGAAAACAATCGTTCGATTAAGCAATATAAAACAATAAATAAATAACGACTGCCCATTTCGCGAATTTTAAGTTTAGACACACCATGTTTTCTATTATGCCAACTATTTGGTAAAACAGCATAATTATACCCTCGTATAATGGCTTTTAGAGGCAGCTCAACAGTTAAGTTAAAATGATGCGCAAGCATGGGCTGAAGCCCCATAATGACATGACGACGGTAGCATTTAAAAGCATTGGTAATATCATTGTAACGAAATTGAAATAATATTCTTATAAAATTATTTGCAATACGATTCAATATTTTTTTATGAATAGGATAATCGATGACTTCGCCGCCTGCCATAAAGCGTGAACCAAATACACAATCGTATCCCTCTAACATTTTACGATAAAACTTAACTAAATCATCAGGGCTGTCAGAACCATCGGCCATCATAATGGCAACAAAATCGCCGTTAAAATTTTCTAGACCACAACGCACGGCTAACCCAAAACCATTAGGCGGGTTATTATTCACGTAACGCAAAGTAGGATGGATTTTTTGTAACTGTGTTAAGATTTCTACGGTATTATCTTGACTATTATCATTTATCACTAAAATTTCATTAGGAATCTTTGCTTTTTCTAAAGTATTTGCAAGATATTCAATTGTGCCCCTTAAGTTTTCGGCTTCATTGTGGGCAGGAATAACAATCGATAAACTATTTTTATTAAGCAAGCTCATGATTTGCATGTGCCTCTTTGGTGACTTCGTAAATTTCGGTCAGTGTTTTAGTGAGATCATACTGATAATGCCATTCAGGAAAATCTTGTTTAAATTTTCTGACATCACTTATCCACCACATGTGATCTCCACTTCGATTTTCGGGCATATATTGCCATTGCATTGTATTACCACTGATATTTTCGCACATTTTTATGGCTTCAAGCATAGAGCAATTATGGTGAATACCACCGCCCATATTATAGACGGCGCCTACTTTAGGCGATTGACAAAAATGCCATAAGGCATTCACCAAATCAAAACTATGAATATTATCTCTCACCTGCTTACCTTTATAACCATAAACGGTATAGGGTAATCTTAGTACTGCACACCGCATCAGATAAGATAAAAAGCCATGTAACTTTGTGCCCGAGTGAGCCGGCCCGGTTAAACAGCCCCCTCTAAAGCAGGCGGTGTTCATATCAAAATAGCGTCCATATTCTTGCACCATTAAATCGGCAGATGCTTTAGATACGCCAAAAAGGCTGTGTTTGCTCTGATCTATAGACATATGTTCATCGATGCCAACCCCACGATAAGGATGATCGGAGGCAATTTCCCATCGAGTTTCTAATTCATTAAGGGGTAAATGATTTGGTGTATCGCCATACACTTTATTTGTACTTAAATACATAAACGTTGCTTTAGCGCAGTGTATACGCGTTAACTCTAATAAATTAAGTGTACCATTGGCATTCACCGTGAAATCGGTGAGCGGGTCTGAAGCCGCCCAATCATGAGAAGGTTGTGCTGCAGCATGAATAATAATATTGATAGCACTGCCAAAATGCTTAAATATTTTGTCTAATTGGGCAAAATCACGAATGTCACAGTCATAATGTGAATAGGTTGTCACTTTATTTTTTAAATGAGATAAATTCCATTCGGTGCAAGCTTCTTCCCCAAAGAATTGTTTACGCATATTGTTATCAATGCCAACAACATTGAATCCCTTTTGTGCAAAAAATTTAACCGCTTCTGACCCTATTAAACCTGCTGATCCGGTTATGAGTACAACTGACATCCTATTTTCCTTTTTAATATCATGCTATTGAAATAAGGGTTTGAGTGTCGCCTGATTTTCTTTTAACCAAAGGGCTATTTCTTCTACGATCTGCATAACACTGATTTCTGCCGACCATCCTAATTTATCCATCACTTTTTTATTATCGGTCACATAAAAAGGCAAATCGGCTTCTCTTGTGATAGGGTCTTGTCCTATTTCAGGTTTTTTGCCCACAATGCTTTGTGTCATTTCAGTGAGTTCAAATAGCGAAATGCTATTTTTTAAACCGCCACCTACATTAAAAATGGTCTCAAAAGCAGAATCTTCATTCATTTGAATCTGTAATAGGTTAAATAAATCTCTTACATGAAGCACATCGCGGACTTGTAATCCTTTTCCTTCAAACCCCATATATTTTAAAGCCCCACCAAAAAAGTGGCGAGCTACCCATAATGCCATAAAACCTTGATCGACTTTGCCCATTTGCCAAGGGCCTGCCAAAACACCACAACGGTTAATAATGGCTTTTAAACCATACATTTTTTGGTATTCTTGGATTAACAATTCACCGCATAATTTCGTTGCACCATATAACGACCTATGGCCCTCTAGTGAAAATAATTCAGAAATACCTTGATTACTCGTACCCAGCTGGCTAAAGGGCTGTTTTAAAACAAATCGGTTTCCTTCAGCTTGAAGCGGTAATTTGCGTAGGGGGTCGATAGGATAAACTCGACTGGTGGAAAGAAATACCAATTGGCCACCAAATTGACGTAAATATTCAAGACAATTGATTAAGCCAAGCAAATTGGTGTTAATTAAATAAGCGGGACTTTCATTATACCCCGCATGAACGCTAGGTTCAGCAGAGCATTCAATTAACCAATCTACTTTGCCTATTTTATTTAAATCTTCACTGTTTCGTACATCCCCGTGTACAAACTTAATATCATGGTGTGCCAAACGGGGTAAATTTAATTCACTCCCTCTTCGAGATAAATTATCTAAACAAATTACGTTGGTTTGGGGATAAGTTTTTTTAAAATCAATGGCTAATGAAGAACCGACAAATCCGGCGCCTCCCGTGATTAAAATGCTTTTCATACCGGTTCCTTTTTAATAAAAACAGCATAAGGTACGCCAGGATTAGCTAACTGTCTGTAGTGGTTGAGCAGCCCTTGATCAAAGCTTTTTTCAGTTTCTAAGGGAAGAATTAAAGCATTAAAGTAGCCTTTTTCAATTAATCCCCCAATCCCATTCTCTTCAAAGCGCTCTCCGGCTTGTCTGTCGAAGTTATAATTATAATTAAGCAAAAACGAAGGGGCACTGGTATGCATCCATGGGAGCGCACCATATAAATTGCTCACGAACACAGGGGCAGGATAGTTTTTAAGTTTATCTTTTAGGATTAATGCAGTTTCATGTTGTTGTTGAAGTACCCTAAAAGTGCCATTCGTAAAAGCAACCCCAATCGATAAGATTAATACAAGGCCAGATAAGGCAAGCGCACGTTCAGCCCTTTGATCCCGTTTTTTTAACCAAATTGCTAAGCTTGGCGCTATGACTAATAACAAGAAGAATAATGCAATAAAGTGATAATTGTCTGCGCTGCCCACTTTACTGCTAAAGGGTAGAAGGGTGCATGCCCAAGCGATGAGTCCACACCAACCCAATTTTGACATGGGATCTTTTATCCATTGTCTGTGAAGCGTAAGTAAACCAAAAAGAGCTAAAAAAGGCAGAGATTTTTTAATAAAACTCAGTAAATTGCTCACAAATACGTCCATTGATATCGGAATAGCCGTACGAGCAAAAAATAGGGCATTTAGCATATCAGGGGTAGCTAACCAAAATGTGAGGGCATAGGCAGTCCAAAGACTTATACTAAATATAAAAGCCAATCGCCATTGTTTATCCCAAATTAAACTCAATACTATCGCAATAGGGGTAACAATGTTTACCTGTTTACAACTCCAAGATAGATAACAACCCAATGCAGCAATTAATATCGCGAGTAAAGGGCGAGTAGGTAAATATTTTAATAGAAAAAAAATGGCTAAAAAATCAAAAAATAGGCCGAGTAAATCAGGGCGAACGGTTATGGCCCAATACCCGATTAAAGGCCCAAACCAAACAAATAACGAAAGACATGCAGCCAATGTGCGTGGTAAAAATTTTAACAAACGAAAATTCATCCAACAACCGATGCTGACAATGGCTAGCGTAATCAGACGACCCACCGTAGGAAGCCAAACATCGGATAAGTGAAAAGCTTTCATTAAAAAGGAAATAATCGTGCCATAAAAAGCATAAAAAAACCAATTAAAATAAGAGGCTGCAAAAGGAATTTGATGGGGGTTGCTATAAATAGCTTGCCCGTTTATCCATTTCCACATGGCAAAGAGTGATTCTTCTTCACACCCACTGGTGACAACATGTAAGGGTTCGTTAAATGAAATGGTTGTGATGATTCGGGCAATAAAAAGGGATAACACTGCTATCCCTCCCAAATTCATCAGGGATGAACCGTAAGGAAATGTTTGTATTCTCATGCAGGATGTCTCATCGATTTGATGCCGTGAGTAAAAACAAAAGCCCTAAATAATTTCATCATGGAGGGTTTGAAAAAATGCCGATCAAAAAAATTATAAATGGGTAAAAAACCCTTAGCCGTACCTGAAGCGACATACCGAAACGAAAGACCTTCTACATAATGGGAATGCGTTTCGAAGCCTGCGGTATTGAATACCTGACGAATATCTCCTGGAATAATAGGGCGTTCATTTTCAGTTACGCCTTTAGAGCTATAAAAAGGAGAAGTTCTATCACGATAAAGGTACATGAAAGGATTTAGGCGATTAGGATCAAAAGCAATAAATTGGCCACGAGGCGCCAACACGCGAAATACTTCGGCTGCTAATTTTTGGGGATTAGGTAAATGATGTATTAAACAGCTTAATACAATCGTTTCTACGCTATTATCTGAAAAGGGCAAAGCCTCTACATCGGCTTGGATAAAATGAATATTTTTTTGCTGTTTTTTGCCAATCTGAAGGAGTTTTTGGCTCAAATCTAAGCCAATACAATCAAAACCGCGTTGATCTAATAATTGAGTAAAAATACCCGAACCACAACCTAAATCAATAATTTGAGCGCCAGACTGAATATTTGATAGACTTAAGATGGTCTCAATAATTTTTTGATTAGCGGCATCAGTGAATACATTATATTCTTGTTCGCTAGCCAAATTATCAAAAAATTCCAGTTCCTTTTGCTTGTTTTGTGTCACTGCACACCTATTTATCCCTTAGAGTTGAAGAGCAGGATTAGCTTTCTAACAAAAAATTAAAAAGAAAATTCGAGCAAACTATAGCACAGCTAAATTTCAATCAAAAATATTTTACACTCAGTTTTAAGCAATACTCGCTTGGGTATGTTCGTAAAAATGTTTAATCTGCTGAAGTAAAAATTTGGGTAAATCGGTTATCGTATGAACTTGATCATATAAGTTTGTGAGCTTTGAAATGGGCACTGCCATAATTCTTTTATTCAACGTACCAATCGGGCGACATAAAATAATGGCACCAGGTAAAACAGGAACAGGTGTGATGACTAATACGGGTGTCTCGTCGGGGATCATAAACCCTTCGTTGCAAGGGTAATATAAGTTGGGGGCTAAAAATTTTTCGACTAAAAATAAAGGAAAAGCAGGTTTGAGTTTAATGGCGGGGCTTTTAGCTGAATTTTGAATAACAACTCGCAGTGTATTTAACATAGGGTTGACCCTTCCTTGTTTTTTAAATCCTGGAAGTAGTATACCTGTTTATAAACGATGGGTTAAATCCCCCGTGGTGGAAGTGCTCGATTTTGTCATTGCTTCGTCGCGTTGCTTCTCGCATTGACGAGATCGGATCAGGATTTAGCACACAATAAGGGGAAATTGGGGGTTCACCCCCTCCCTCGCGTGCGGGGGAGGGTTGGGGTGGGGGAAGAGAGGTTTAATCAGCAGCCGTTTTTTCGGTCACTGCTTCGGCTTCGGCTGCTTTAGTTTCAGCAGCTTTAGCTTTGGCTTCTGCTTTGGCATCAAATTCTGGCAGAGTAACATTTAGCTCAAGCACAGAATAATCTCCTGTACGTTCAAGCTGAACTTTGATTTTTTCAGGGTCGATGTTGACGTATTTGCTGATCACATCGAGCAATTCTTTTTGAAGTTGCTTAATGAAATCATCACCGCCGCGGTGTCTTGCACTTTCGTGCTGCACAATTATTTGTAGCCGTTCCTTGGCTGCTTGTGCAGAACGTTTTGCAGGAAACCGAAAGAGATCGAGTAGGTTCATGCAGGACTCCTAAAAAGATTTAGTTTTGATAAGAGCTTTTGCGTCCATGACTTGCTCGAATCAAAAGAAATGTCTTCACCCAATAACCGAGATACCGCATCTTCATACGCTTCTTGCGCATCACTTGGGGTATCTAAAGTAACTGGCACACCACGGTTAGAGGCCGTTAACACAGCAGGAGATTCAGGAATAATGCCGAGTAAGGGTACAGCTAAGATATCCGTCACATCTTTAATGCTAAGCATTTCACCTTTGTTTACTCTGGCTTCAGAATAACGGGTAACCAACAAATGCTCTTTGATGGGAGAGAGATTTTGTTCAGCACGGTAAGATTTGCTGGACAACACGCCCAGAATTCTATCTGAGTCTCTAACTGAAGAAACTTCAGGGTTAGTGACCACAATGGCTTCATCTGCAAAATAGAGTGCCATGTAGGCTCCGCGCTCAATGCCCGCAGGAGAGTCACAAATCACAAAATCAAAGTCTTTTTTGAGTTCGTTGATAACGCGTTGAACCCCTTCGGTGCTTAAAGCGTCTTTGTCTCGAGTTTGAGAGGCGGGCAAGATAAATAATTTATCGGTCCGTTTATCTTTAATTAAAGCCTGGGATAAATTTGCATCGCCATTAATGACATTAACAAAGTCATAAATAACGCGGCGTTCACAGCCCAAGACCAAATCTAAGTTTCTCAACCCAATATCGAAATCGATAACGACGGTTTTGAACCCTCTTTTAGCAAGCCCAGCGCTAATTGCTGCACTGGTTGTTGTTTTACCCACGCCACCTTTGCCTGAAGTGACGACGATGACTTTTGACGTATGTTTAGTCAAGGTATGTTCCCTTCCTAAATTAATTAAATTAAAATAAAGATCTACACATTATGATAATGATTATAGTGATTATAATTTAAATTGATAAATAGTTGGAAGAAATAATCATCATATTGCCATGATAAACCCAATTTATAGCTTGGCGATTTGTAATTTACCCTTTTCTAAGAATAAGCGAACAGGTTTTTTCCAAAGTGGGTCATCTTTCAAATCTTCACTTATTCTATATCGACCCGCGATTGAAACAAGTTCAGCCTCTAAGCTTTGGCAGAAAATATGTGCTTCTTCATTACCGGAAATCCCTGCTAATGCTCTGCCTCTTAGGGGGCCATAAACATGAATATGCCCATCAGCCAAAAGTTCGGCGCCGTGACTAACAGAATTTAAGACCAATAAGTCGCCGTTGGGGGAATAAATTTGTTGTCCTGAGCGCACAGGTTGAATAATGGTGCGAGTAGGGGTTAACTGAGATAAAGCTTCTGGGGCCTCATAACTCGTGTCTACTATTATTTCTTCTTTTTCTTCTTGGGCTACTGGAGCAAGGGATTCTTTAGGTGCTGGGGCAGATAAGTTTCTTGAATCAGAAATCAGCGCAATACCCAGCTTCCTGGCCGCTTGAATTAAGCTTTCTGGCGCGCCTTGCATGGGAATGATGCCAACAGGGATAAGTTTAGAATATCTAATACAATCTAAAATTGTATTCAGCAAGATCTCTGGTTCTTCTGGAAAATCACCTTTAAACTGACTTAAATCAAGAATCACTGGCGCGCAATAAAAAAACTTAGGTGCTTGTTTAATCTTATCTTCTAACTGTTTTATTAGCAGCTCACGATCGGTTGAGTATATTCGTATCGCGGTAAGGGTATATAACCCCCCTTTGAGTTCAAGGGCTGGGGCATCCATCAAGGTAGACATATTTAGTTTGAGCCTATTTCTTTAAAATTTAATCTTAGTTTAGGCTACCATGTGAGTACTTTGCTCGCAAGGCGGTATAAGCCTTCACCTAACTACGCTAAAGCTTCGTCAGGCAGGCCCGTCGCTAGAAGCGCCGGCCTCTCCCGCAAACGGAAGAGGCGAAGATCCCCATTTTAGTATTTGGCACTTTTTGATCCCTCTTCCGCTTCGCGGGAGAGGGTGCCCGCAGGGCGGGTGAGGGTTCTTGGCTCATGATGCATTGTTTTATGCCCCGCAATTTCATCCGCTTCAAAATCGTCTACTGAGCAAATTTCATAACATAATTTCTCAGTTTGACGCAGTAACTCAGATTCTTGATTAGAGATAATCTTAAGTTTTTCGGCGTACTCAATCGCTTTTTCTAAGGCTCCTTGGCTTAAAATTGGATCGCTTTTTACGGCATCCCATACTTTACGATATAAAGCTTCAGATTGAACGGTTTTGGTAAACGCTTTTTCTAAGGCGGCAAAAGGCTCACCTGTCGTGGTTTCTTGTATCAGCCTACTTCTAGTGCCTGTTGGCTCAGCAAATAAATAAGCCACTTTTTTAGTGAGTTTGTCTGTAGGGAATTTTGCGCGTTTACCAAAAGGCATCACGATCAATTTCAGCATCATCCCCACCCATTTGTTGGGGAAATTGTTTAATACTTCATCCATGGCATGCCAGTACTGAGCCAAACAATGTTCTACACACCAATTTAACAAGGGCACGTCTTCTTGCGGTTGATTTTGATCTTCAAATCGCTTTATTGCGGCACTGGCCATATACATCATGGATAACATGTCGCCAAGCCTAGCAGATAAAAATTCTTTGAATTTGAGTTTTCCACCCAGTAAGGCCATAGACATATCTGAAACAAGCGCAAAAGAAGCACTGGCGCGAGCCAATTTTTGGGTGTGAACTTTTGCTTTATCGTGAGCAGAAAAAGCTAAAATTCCCCCAAGTCCCAAGCCATACACCATACTGGTACAGGCATTTCTAATGCTATAGGCTAAGTGTTTATTGACTAATGCAGCAAATAAGGGTTCATCTTGTGCTTGCATGGCGGCCATTTCATCTAAAGCATAAGGATGGCAACGGATGGCCCCTTGACCAAAGATGATCAAATTTCGAGTTAAAATATTTGCGCCTTCAACCGTGATGCCGATGGGGGCGCCTTGATATCCTCTTGCCAAATAATTTTTTGGCCCAAGCATAATCCCTTTGCCGCCATGTACATCCATCGCTAAATTTACAATTGTCCGACTCATTTCAGTGACATGATATTTAGAAATAGCTGAAGGTACGGAAGGTTTTTGACCTAAATCGACCATTTGTGCGGTAAATATGCGAGTGGCTTCGGATAGATAAGTTAAACCGGCCATTGTGCCCAAAGCGGATTGGATGCCTTCAAAATCAATAATCGGTATTTTAAATTGCCGACGAATGCGGCTATAAGCGGATGTAGCTAAAAGCGCAGCACGCGCTCCGCCTGAACCACAAGAAGGAAGGGATATAGCGCGACCAGTAGAAAGACACTCTACTAACATCTGCCAACCTAATCCTGCCATTTTAAGGCCACCAATGATCACATCGATGGGCACAAATACATCTTTTCCTTGCGTGGGTCCATTTTGAAAAGGAATATTCAAAGGGAAATGTCTTCTGCCAATATCGATGCCGGGTAAATCAGTGGGGATAAGGGCACAAGTAATGCCTAAATACGTTTTTTCGCCTACTAATTTATCGGGGTCGTAAAGCTTAAAGGCTAAGCCTAAAATAGTGGCGATAGGGGCAAGCGTGATATAGCGTTTTTGCCAATTTAATTTTATGCCAATGATTTCTTCACCATTGTGCATACCTTTACAAATGATGCCGCTGTCTACAATCGATCCGGCATCACTACCGGCATAAGTAGAGGTGAGCGCAAAACAAGGGATATCTTGGCCTTTGGCTAAACGAGGCAAGTAATGGTTTTTTTGTGTTTCCGTTCCGTAATGAAGTAATAATTCAGCAGGCCCAAGAGAATTAGGCACAGAAACGGTTGAAGCCAACGTAAGACTTTTTCCGGCTATTTTTGCTAATATAGCGGAATGCGCCAGAGCAGAAAAAGCTTTTCCACCATATTCTTTAGGGATAATTAAGGCAAAAAAACCTTCTTTTTTAAGATAATCCCAAATGATAGGCGACAAATCTCCCTTTTCATGGGTGATTTCCCAATCATTTGTCATGTTAAGTAGGGTTTCAACAGGGCCGTCTAAAAAAGCTTGTTCTTCTGGTGTGAGGATGGGTTTAGGCGTTGAAAATAATTTATCGAAGTTAGGACGGCCATTAAATAGCTCGCCTTCAAATCCCACGGTGCCCGCTTTAAGGGCCGTTTCCTCTGTTTCAGAAATTTTGGGTATATTTTTGCTGAGTATCTTATAAAGAGGGTGCGTAATAAATTGTTTACGAAAAGTAGGGTGATTAAAAACCAGTAGTATGCTTGAAACACCTAGCCAGATAATCAGCTGAGTAAAGATACCGAAATGACTAAATAAACTGGTGAAGACTAAGCCGCATAATATTGCAATGCTTGCTAATGGCAAAGATACTGAAAAAAAACCTAGTGCCAAAAGGCCACTTAACCACAAAATTGTCCAAAAAAGCGTATGTACCACGTTCCTTCTCCATTTTTTCTTCTAAGGCATTCAAATATTTTTCATACCTGCCGAGATCTTGACACAAGAGTGGGCGAAATACCCAATGTTCCCATTTTAGTCCATCTGAAGAAGGTAAGAAACTAAGGCGGTTGTATGAAAAAGTTCCTAGGATCACTGTTAATGTTACTAGTAGCAGGTGGAGCAGCATCGCCCTATGTCTGTGGCTACTATACCAAAAAACACTACCACCATGCTTTAGAGGCCTTGTCTAAGGTCCAAAATTATAAAATAGAAGTGGTTTCGTATGATCTGGGATGGTTACATTCCCGTGCCAGTTTAAAAATAACTTTACCTCAAAATATGCAAAATCAACTTTGCCCCGATAGCAAAGAACCTTTAGTCTTAAAGTTTGCAGAAGACATTCAACATGGCCCGATATTATTTGGCCAGGGCGCATCAAAATTTCAATTTGCTTTTTCTAAAATTGACGGAAGATTTGTCGGGATAGATGAACAGATTTTTAAAAGTTGCGCCAAGTTGATTGACTTTAAATGGCCGATTGCTCCTCAAGACATGTATTCTTCAGAAACCATTGTGGCCTTTAATGGTAATTTAAGTTCAAAATTAAAAGGCAAACCATTTGAGCACAAAAAGAATAACATGAGTTTAAAATGGCAAGGCTTAAACGGCACAATGAATTTAAACAACAATATGACTGTGTTAAATTATAAAATGCTTTTCCCTTCTATAGAAATAGCTGAAGATACTACCTCTATAAAAGTAAAAGACATTGGTGTAAATGGCAATCATCAAAAAATGGCCAATCAGGATATGTGGCTTGGTGACATAAAAGTCAATCTCTCGAGTATTGACGTTCAAGAAGGTCAATTCGTTGTTAGCTTAAATGGCATGACCTTTGGACATGTCTTAGGATTAGCAAATAATTTATTAACCGCGTCAGCAAACTATAATATCGATTCATTGGCTTTTGATAAGATTAAATTGGGCCCCATTAATATGATGTTCAGTTTTCATCATCTTGAGCCAAATTTTATTGAAATGATAAAAAATATTGAAGATAGTGCTAAAGAATCACCAGAGGGTTTCTTAGGAGCACTGAAAACCTATCAATCAAAAGATAAAGAAGATGCTTTGAGCATTATTAACAAACAGCTTAAATTAACGCCTGAAGCCAAAATCGACCAAATTATTGTTCAAAGCCAACAAGGACAAGTGCTCATCAATGCGATTGCCAGTTTAGGCGGCCCGGATGCCAAACTGGATAAGCTGGACAATTATTTTATGCTAATGATGATGTCTAAAGCTTCTGGCGAGTTTAACATCGACGAATCAGTTTTTGATTATATGTTAGAAAAACAATCGCAAGAAACGGCTAACGGGCTTCCTAAAGAATTTTGGGCACAACAACAAACGACCCAAGAAAAATGGGTGAGCGATAATGTGGCCAAACTAAAAGATGAAGCTATTCAAACCGGCGCATTTGTCAATGAAAACAAAAAAATGATTAGCCGGTTTAAGTATGAAAACAATACCTTTACCATCAATGGCAAAAGCATGAATGAAATTATGGCTAAGCATGCTGAGCTAAATAAACCTAAGCCTGAACCGGTTCCTGCGCCTACAGCGCCTGCGCCAGGTGCATCACCTGCCGTGCCGGGTTCGCCAGCCTCTCCCATTCAACCGATGGTGAATAATAACCCCAATGATCCTGCTAAACCTTCTGAACCTATGCCTGTATCAGAAGTGAAAGAAACGCCACAACTTGGGACTATGCCAGGTGCGACACCAGTAGCACCAGCAGAAGCCCCTAAGATTGACGTGCCAAAAATAGAAGATATGCCAGCTGCGGCACAACCTTTACCGCCAGCACCTACTCAGGCGCCTGGACCGGCTAAGCAGTAACTTCTAGGTTAGATGATGCATGAATATATTGATATGAGCAGGGACGGCACAGAGGCCGTCCCTTACACCAGAATATGCCGTTAATATATTTTATGTATATAAAATGCTTTAAATGAAAATGTAAGTAAAATTGGCAAAAATTTTTTTTTTACGTAGGGGACGGCCTCTGTGCCGTCCCTTTTTCTTGAACCGCGCCATTATTATTAATCACGCCGGCTGCTCTGCCATTAACTCTTTTACAGTGTCATCAATCAACTTTAAATATTCTTCTTTAGAACCCGAATCTAAAAAGCTCGCCATAAAGCTATTTTTACATAATTGGATGATTTCAGGTGCTTGAAAACGCAAATGATCCACTAGTTCCATAAAATTATCGTTAATATATCCGCCAAAAAACGCAGGATCATCAGAATTAATCGTCACTAACAACCCACTGTCGTATAACGCGCGAATGTTGTGATCGGTAATTTTTGAGAAAACTTTGAGTTTAATATTAGAGATAGGACAAACGGTTAAAGGGATCTTCAGCTCAATCAATTTTTTGACCAATTCAGGATCTTCAGCACATCTGACTCCATGATCGATACGGCGTGCTTTCAACAATTCAATCGCTTGTCGAACATAATCAGCAGGGCCTTCTTCTCCTGCATGCACCACCGTTAAAAAGCCTTCTAATCGGGCTTGGGTAAAAACGCGTTCAAAGTTTTTAGGCGGATGGTCTTTTTCAGCCGAATCTAACCCAACTGCCGTAATGTAATTTCGGTAGGGGAGTGCCATCTTGAGCATATCAAAAGCACTTTCTTCTGATAAATGTCGTAAAAAACATAAAATAAGTTTTGAAGTGATATTAAATCGCGCCCGGGCTTCTTCCATGCCCTGTAAAATCCCTTCAATCACTTCACTAAAATGGACGCCACGTGAAACGTGTGCTTGGGGGTCGAAAAATAATTCAACGTGTCGAACATTGTCTTGTGCAATGCGTTCAAAATAAGCAATGGTCAAATGATAAAAATCTGTTTGGTCTACCAAGACATTGGTCGCTTGATAATATAATTCTAAAAAGGCCTCTAAATTTCTGAATTGGTATGCTTGTTTTATTTCGCTTACTGATTTGTAGGGGATATCAATCTTATTTTTTTGCGCTAATTTAATTAATAATTCGGGCTCCAATGTCCCTTCGATATGTACATGTAATTCAGCTTTAGGTAGCTTTTTTACTAAGGTAGATAGATCAGTCATAAACCATGGCTTCCTTTCTGGTTGTTTTATCGTGTGGCACTACGTACCGCGACTTGTCCGCGGTTAAGCTAGGTGCATCCCCTTTTTACGTTGCTGCAACAGTCTCTGGCTTACTGCTTATAGTATTACTCATTTTTTTCAGTTCATAAACTAAATCTAATGCTTGTTTAGCTGTAAGATTATTAAAATCTATATTTTTTAGTTCCATAACTATACTATTAGCAACAGATTGACTGTAATCTTCATTAAGATTAGCGGCATCTGATTCTAACTGGCTTAAAATATTTTTAGCATTTTGAATAATAGGTAAGGGCACGCCGGCTAATTTAGCCACTTGTAATCCGTAGCTTTTATTAGCAGGGCCAGGCGCAACTTTGTGCAAAAATACCAATTCTTCTTGATATTCTTTGGCATCGAGATGCACATTTTTTGCATGAGCCAGCTTGTTTACCACTTCGGTTAATTCAAAATAGTGTGTGGAAAATAAAGTGAAGCAGCGCGTTTTTTCGGCTAGGTGACTTAACATGGCCCAGGCTAACGAGAGCCCATCATAGGTGCTGGTGCCCCGTCCAATTTCGTCCATCAATACCAAACTGTTTTGAGTGGCGTAACGCAAAATATTGGCGGCTTCCGTCATTTCGACCATAAAAGTAGATTGGCCTTGTGCCAATTCATCTTGTGCGCCTATGCGAGTAAAAATACGATCAATTGGCCCAATGGTTGCTGAATCGGCGGGCACATAACTGCCGATATGCGCCAACAAAACAATCAGCGCTGTTTGGCGCATAAACGTGGATTTACCGCCCATGTTGGGCCCGGTTATCATCCATAAACACGTCTCAGTATTTAACTTCAAATCATTCGGGATAAATTTATCGCCCAATAACGGCTCAATAATACAATGTCGGCCTTTAACGATGCTTATTTCTTGGGTTGAGGTTAAAGTAGGCTTGACCCAATGGTGTGTTTCTGCCACATAAGCCAAGGTCGAAAATACATCTAGGTGCGCGAGATTGGAAGCCGTTTTTTGCAGCGGTTTTAAGTCTAACAGCACAAAATCGAGGATTTGGTCGTATAATATTTTTTCGCGTTGTAATGCGCGTTCTTGACTCGATAATATTTTATCTTCAAAGGTTTTTAATTCAGGCGTAATAAACCGTTCAGCATTTTTAAGGGTTTGCCGACGAATGTACTCTTTGGGGGCGTTTTTGGCTTGCATTCGGCTGATTTCAATATAAAAACCATGCACGCGATTGTAGCCAACTTTAAGGGTAGGAATTTGGGTTCGTTTAATTTCTTTTGTCTGAAATTTAGCCAAGTGAGATTCAGCACTGGTACTGATATCTCTCAGCTCATCTAATTCTGCATCAAAGCCTTTTTTTATCACATTCCCGTCTTTAATTAAATTGGCCGGATTTTCATCAATCGCTGAATGTAAATAATCACAGAGGGGTAGATGTAAATTAAGGGTGTTGAGCATTGCGCCAATAGGATGGTCAAGATTTTTTTTATTCGCAAGTTTGGCTAATTGGGGAAGCAGTTGTAAGGTTTTGGCCAGTTTTAATAAATCGGCAGGGCGTGCCGATTTTAAAACAACGCGGGCTAAAATGCGTTCAATGTCACCGATGTCTTTTAGTAATTCGCGTATAGGCGCAATCAATTCGTGGGTAATAAAATAATCTATCGATAATTGTCTTTGTGTAAGCAAAGCTTGATCTCGACTGGGTAGGTTAAGCCAACGATAGAGCAAACGTCCCCCCATTGGGGTATGCGTTTTATCTAAAATGCTTAATACCGTATGATTTTTACCGCCTTGCTGATTTTGGCACAGTTCGAGATTACGCCGGGTATGCGCATCAAGGTGTAAGGCTTTTTCGGGGCGTTCAACTTGTAACTGCCCAATGTGAGAAAGCGACGCTTTTTGCGTGTCTTGAACATAGCGTAATAAACAGCCTGCGCTGGCGATGGCCTTGGGTAAATCTTGGCATTGAAAAACAGCTAAACTTTTTAGATTAAAAAATTGGCATAAATCTCGCGTAGCGCTGGGTAAATCAAAATCCCAGGCTTGCTGAACTAATATAGCTGATTGACCCAATATTTGTTTGAGTTGTCGGTATAATGCTTCATCGACCGGATTAATGAGCAATTCTTTAGGTTGGAGTCGTTCTATTTCACTGAGTAGTTGGGTGCTCGTAATGCCTTGCAAAATAACAAAACGGCCGGTGCTCAGTTCGATAGTGCTTAAACCAAATTGATCTTGATGAAAATAAACACAACAAACTAAATTTTCTTGATGCGAATCTAATAGTGCTTCGTCAGTAAGGGTGCCGGGAGTAATAATTCGGACAACTTGCCTTTCAACGATGCCTTTGGTCGTCGCGGGATCGCCGATTTGTTCACAAATAGCGATGGATTCGCCAAATTTAACTAATTTAGCAAGATAGCCATCTGCGGCGTGGTAGGGAATGCCAGCCATCGGAATGGGCTGACCGCCAGATTGTCCTCTTGCTGTTAAAGTAAGATTAAGTAATTTGGCTGCTTTTTTTGCATCTTCAAAAAATAATTCATAAAAATCACCCATGCGATAAAAGACTAAATGTGAGGAGTGACGTGCTTTGATGCCCAAGTATTGTTGCATCATCGGGGTATGTTGCGTATCCATTTTCTGCTAACCTAGTTTACAGCTTGATAATTTACTATTTTGTTGAATTGCTTATTTTAAAAATTGGAGAAATCCCGATGGATGATAACAGAAAAAAAGCCTTGACCGCAGCGCTCTCACAAATTGATAAACAGTTTGGCAAAGGCTCAGTGATGCGTTTGGGTGATGACAGTGTGATGCCTGAAATTGAAGCAATTTCAACCGGCTCACTCGGCTTAGACATTGCTTTAGGCATTGGCGGTTTGCCAAAAGGTCGAATCGTCGAAATTTTTGGCCCAGAATCTTCAGGTAAAACAACCTTAACATTACATGTGGTCGCAGAATGTCAAAAAAATGGTGGCACGGCGGCCTTTATTGACGCAGAACATGCACTCGATCCGATTTACGCTGAAAAATTAGGCGTAAACATCAAAGAATTATTGGTCTCTCAGCCTGATACGGGCGAGCAAGCATTAGAAATTGCTGACATGTTAGTGCGTTCTGGGGCGGTTGATTTAATTATTGTCGACTCCGTGGCGGCATTAACCCCTAAAGCCGAAATTGAAGGCGAAATGGGCGACTCGCATATGGGACTACAAGCGCGTTTAATGTCACAAGCGTTGCGTAAACTCACCGGTAATATTAAACGTTCTAATACGCTGGTCGTGTTTATTAACCAAATTCGAATGAAAATTGGGGTGATGTTTGGTAACCCTGAAACCACCACAGGCGGAAATGCGCTTAAGTTTTATGCTTCAGTTCGTTTAGACATCAGACGCACCGGCGCGGTGAAAAAAGGCGAAGAAATCTTAGGCAATGAAACCCGTGTTAAAGTCGTTAAAAATAAAGTGGCGCCGCCTTTCAGACAAGCTGAGTTTGAAATTATATACAGCGAAGGCATTTGTAAGATGGGTGAAATCATCGATTTTGCTGTCACACTAGGCTTAATGGAAAAATCCGGCGCTTGGTATGCTTGCAATGGTCAAAAAGTAGGCCAAGGCAAAGAAAATGCCCGTCAATTTTTGAAAGATAATCCCGCATTGGCTACTGAGCTTGAAGCGAAAATTCGTCAGCATTTTATTGAAGATGCGAGAAAAGCGAGTAGAGCGGCAGGGATTAGCAGACATAAAGTAGAAGACGAAATAACAGAAGAGTTTGAAGTATAAAAAAAGTTCTCTGACAAAAAATTGGGGTTTTATTTGTCCCTTTTAAGGGACAAAAAGACTTCGATTTGCCCGGCGGGCATTTAAATTATGACAGACATAGATTTAGAAAAAAAACTCTACAACTACGCCATCAGATTATTGACGCGTGGTGAACAAACCGCATGTCAATTAACCACCAAGTTAAATCAAAAATGCGTGAGTTTAAATCAACCTAAATCACCTGAAGTCATTAACCAGGTTATATTAAAAATAACCGAAGCTGGGTGGTTATCAGAAAAAAGATTTGTTCATGCCTTTGCCCGCATGAAAATTAACCAAAAAGTAGGCCCGGTAAAAATTTTATATGAGTTAAACCACAAAGGTTTAACAGAACAACAAATAAATCATTTTTTAGAAGACTGTGAAGCCTGGCAAGAAATAAACTGGGTTGAACAAGCCGTGCAAGTTTTAGGTAAAAAATTTGGTGATGATCAATCCATCATTTGGCCTAAAAAAGCCAAGTATTTACAAAGCAAAGGGTATACCTCAGAGCAAATTAGAAGGGCGTTGAAAGACAGTAGCTGCGCTACAGAAATGGATGAGAGATATTGAGAGAATAAAAGAGATAAAAGGGACGGCACAGAGGCCGTCCCCTACAGCAGAAATGAGCGATGAATTATTTATCGAATAATAGTGAAACTAGCCGAATCTCATACCGTTGAAATAGGCATATATTTTTGTAGGGGACGGCCTCTGTGCCGTCTCTTCTTGAGTAACAAAAAACAAAATTAACAGCAGCAACCAAGGCCAGAAGCATGAAAGTTGAGACTATCCGAAAAACATTTTTAGATTATTTTGCTAAAAATCAGCATACCGTTGTAGCAAGTAGCAGTTTAGTCCCACAAGGCGACGATACTTTGTTGTTTACCAATGCAGGCATGAATCAATTTAAAGATGTATTTTTAGGACAAGACAAAAGAGCCTACACACGAGCAGCCACGGCACAACGCTGTGTGAGAGCAGGTGGCAAACACAATGATTTAGAAAACGTGGGCTATACCGCTCGGCATCATACCTTTTTTGAAATGCTCGGCAATTTTAGTTTTGGGGATTATTTTAAAAAAGACGCCATTCAATTTGCGTGGAATTTATTAACCCAAGAATTTGGTATTCCCAAAGAAAAACTCTGGGTGAGTGTTTATAAAGACGACCAAGAGGCTGCTGATATTTGGATAAAAGAAATAGGCGTGTCTCCCGAGAGACTTTCTTATTGTGGTGAAGACGATAATTTTTGGTCGATGGGCGATACGGGGCCGTGTGGCCCTTGCACTGAAATTTTTTACGACCATGGCCCAAAAATTTGGGGAGGCCCTCCTGGCTCACCGGATCAATCTGGTGATAGGTACATTGAAATTTGGAATTTGGTCTTTATGCAATAT
The DNA here is from genome assembly GCA_902826485.1 of uncultured Gammaproteobacteria bacterium. GTDB lineage: Bacteria > Pseudomonadota > Gammaproteobacteria > Berkiellales > Berkiellaceae > CADEEZ01. Next base: position 27,814 of record CADEEZ010000003.1, on the reverse strand, counting down.
AACCGCACGCAAGACGGTAGGTTGCATCCTTTGCCAAAACCTTCTGTGGATACAGGCATGGGCATAGAGCGTTTGGCGGCGATATTGCAAGGCGTGCACAGTAATTATGAAATCGATTTGTTTCATACTTTAATTCACCATGCGAGTAGAATTTTAGATGTTAATCCTGAAGATAAAAAAATCGTTCAATCTTTAAGAGTGATTGCTGATCATATTCGTTCTTGTGCTTTTCTGATAGCCGATGGTGTGTTCCCTAGTAATGAAGGCAGGGGATATGTATTAAGACGAATTATTCGAAGGGCCATCCGACATGGCCACAAATGCGACCCAACAGAACCATTTTTTTATCAATTAGTGGCGCCTTTGGTCAGATTAATGGGCGATGCTTATCCTGAATTAAAAGCAAATCAGAAACAAGTTGAAAAAGTCTTACGTCAAGAAGAAGAACAATTTAATAAAACCTTGGAACAAGGCTTAAGAATTTTAGACACGGCTTTGCATTCTATTTCTGATGGGGTGATTCCGGGTGAATTGGCGTTTAAATTATATGATACCTATGGTTTTCCATTAGATTTAACCAATGACATTGCCAGAGAGCGAAATTTTACGGTAGATGCTGCAGGTTTTGAGCAAGCCATGAATGCCCAAAGAGAACGGGCGCGTGCGGCCAGTCAGTTTGGGGCAGATTATGGTAGCCAATTGAGCTTACAAGATAAAACCGATTTTGTGGGATATCATGAATTAAGCACCACATCGGTTATTCAACGAATTTTAGTTGATGGTCAAGAACAACCTGAGTATGTCTTTAATCAAAATAATGCTGATCAACGCATCCAAGTGATATTAGATCACTCGCCTTTTTATGCAGAATCTGGCGGGCAAGTGGGCGATAAAGGGGTATTTAGATCTGAGCAAATGACTTGCCAGGTGCTCGACACCCAAAAAATCAATCAGGCTATTGTACACACGGTGCAATGTTTATCGGGTAAATTAACTATCGGCGACAAAATAGTCGCAGAAGTAGACAAAGATAAACGCGCTGCTACCATGCTGAATCATTCTGCGACGCATTTATTGCACGCGGCCCTAAGAAAAATATTGGGTGCACATGTTACTCAAAAAGGGTCATTGGTTGATCCTGATCGTTTGCGTTTCGATTTTTCACATTTTTCGGCTTTAACTCAACAAGAAATTTCGGATGTCGAAAATCTGGTTAATGAAAAAATCCTCGATAATACCGCTGCTGAAGTTACTTTAATGCCAACGGAAGAAGCACTGAAATCGGGTGCCATGGCTTTATTTGGCGAAAAATATGGCGACACGGTGCGAGTATTAAAAATGGGTGGTGACTTTTCGGTTGAGTTGTGTGGCGGAACACATAGTGCTCGAACGGGCGACATTGGTCAGATGAAAATTATTTCAGAGACGGGTGTTGCATCAGGTGTGCGACGAATAGAAGCCATTACTGGGCAAAAGGCCTTCGCCCGTTTTCAAGAAGATGAAAAAATGTTGCAGGGGTTGTCTGGTGTGTTCAAAGCCGACAGATCTCAATTGAGCCAAAAAATCACGCAAGCATTGGAACAGTTGCGTAAAGTTGAAAAAGAAAATGAGCGATTAAAACAACAGTTAGCCACAGGCCAAGCAAAAGATTATGCTTCGCAGGCAAAAACCATCCAAGGCATTCAAGTGCTTGCACAGGTATTGCCAACAGGAGATGCTAAAACATTAAGAATCTCGGTAGACGATTTAAAAAACAAATTGGGTTCTGGTGTGGTGGTTTTAGGGTTAGTGGAAGACGACAAAGTTATCCTAATGAGTGGGGTGACCAAAGATCTGGTGAATAAAATTCACGCAGGGGAGTTAGTAAACTTCGTTTCTTCTCAGGTTGGCGGTAAAGGGGGTGGGCGACCCGACTTTGCTCAAGCAGGTGGAGATAATCCAGCTGGCTTAAATAAAGCACTAGAATCGGTGTTTGATTGGGTTGAAAAAAAATTATTTATATAAGCGCCTTAACAATTGTTGGATGTCAACATGTTTTTTGATAAACTCCAATGCCTTTATTTTGCTTTTTCCCTTTTTCCTATACTAACTAGGATTTTTTAAAAAATTGTTATGGCACTAATCGTTCAAAAATATGGCGGATCCTCGGTCGCAAACATAGAGTGTATTGAGTTTGTCGCCAAAAAAATTGCTGCTCAGCAAGAAAGCGGCCACCAAATTGTGGTCGTGGTTTCTGCTATGTATGGCGAAACCGACCGATTAGATAAACTGGCAAGGCAAATCAGCAAACAGCCTTCTACTCGAGAATTGGATGTGTTGTTAGCCACAGGTGAACAAATCAGCGTTTCTTTACTGACCATGGCTTTGCAAAAACTAGGCTGTAAAGCTAAATCATTTTTGGGGCATCAAATACCCATTATTACTGACGATGCTTATTCTCGCGCCAGAATTTTTGAAATAGGGGATAAAGCCTTATTAGACGCAGTTGAGAAAAACACTATTGCGGTTGTGGCAGGTTTTCAGGGAGTGGATCACCTTGGCAACCTCACCACCTTAGGAAGAGGGGGGTCTGATACCACTGCGGTGGCATTGGCGGCCAGATTAAAAGCCCTTGAGTGCCAAATTTACACCGATGTAGATGGCGTATACACAACAGATCCAAGAATTGTCCCAAATGCCAGAAAACTCAATAGAATTACGTTCGAAGAAATGTTAGAGTTGGCCAGCCAAGGGGCGAAGGTTTTACAATTGCGTTCTGTTGAATTTGCGGGTAAATACAACGTTCCATTACGTGTACTGTCTACCTTTAAAGAAGGCTCAGGCACGTTAATAGCAACTGAATCATTAAAAAAGGGCGAGGAGAGCAGCAAGGTGATGGAACAGGCGATTGTTTCGGGTATTGCGTTTAACCGCCAAGAAGCGAAAATTGTGCTGCGCGGCGTTCCAGATGAACCGGGCATGGCGGCCAAAATTTTGGGCCCTATTGGTGATGCGCACATCGAAATTGATATGATTGTGCAAAACATGGGTGAAAACGGTAAAACCGATTTTAGTTTTACTGTGCATCGTCGGGACTATGATCTTGTGCTGGACATACTGAATAGCCAAATGCCTGCTTTCTCAGCATCAGGTACAACAGTAGAAGGAAGTTGTACAATTGCCAAAATAACCCTTGTGGGCGTTGGCATGCGTTCTCATGCAGGGATTGCAAGTAAAATGTTTCAGGCTTTAGGCAAGGAGGGGATTAACATCCAGTTAATCTCAACCTCAGAGATTAAAGTCTCTGTGGTTTTGGACGAAAAATATTTAGAGTTGGGCGTTCGTGCTTTGCATGACGCATTTAAGTTGCATGAGCACCCAATTGAGGAATAATAACCAGTTTCTACCGCATGATGCGAAGGGGTTGGGGATTGATATAGACAGTGTAGTGTTGAAAAGTATTAAAGATAAGCTGTCTAATAACAGGAGAAGGTCATGTTAATTTTAACCAGACGTGTTGGTGAAACCCTCATGATAGGGGATGAAGTTACCGTTACAGTATTGGGTGTAAAAGGCAATCAGGTTCGTATTGGTGTTAACGCACCAAAAGAAGTTTCTGTCCATCGTGAAGAAATCTATCAGCGTATACAGCGTGAAAAAGGGGATCCCCATTCTTCACCTGAAGACAATTTTGGCAATGCTGATCATTCTGACAAAGAATAAAAACAGAATTGGTTTATTACTCCAACTCACATTGTTTTCATTTATCTCTTTTGGTCTAAAAAAGTCTAAAAGAGATAATGCTTAACCTTAGTGTGAGTCTATGATAAGATGCTTGTCGTTTACAACGGAGAGATGGCCGAGTGGCTGAAGGCGCTCCCCTGCTAAGGGAGTATGGGGCGTTAAACTCCATCGAGGGTTCGAATCCCTCTCTCTCCGCCAGCCTTAAAACAATTTTATATTTTTTTATCTCCTCTTCTCAATAAATTATTTTATTGAAGATGGGACGGCACAGAGGCCGCCCCCTACCTAAATCTAAATCTATTTTTTTAAAGTTTATTAAACAGTACTGTTTTTGTAGGGGACGGCCTCTGTGCCGTCCCTGTTGATAGGTCTTGAAATACCTTGACTTTCCCCCCCTGAAAGGGAATAATGCTTGCCATTGCGCCCGTAGCTCAGTTGGATAGAGTACCAGGCTACGAACTTGGTGGTCGGAGGTTCGACTCCTTCCGGGCGCACCATCTTCTTAAGTTTTTAACCCTATGAAAAACAAACAGATCTCAGCACGACAAGTGGTCTCGTTACTCCAGTCTCTTGCTAGCCCTACAGCGGCTATTCAAACCCAAAAGTTTTTTAAAATTGGCCCAGGCCATTACACTTCGCCTAATGATAAATTTATTGGTATTCCCACGCCATTGCTCCGAAAGCACCTAAAAAATAGTGAAATAGATTTTAATAATTTAGAAACACTGATTCACCACAGAATACATGAAGTCAGATTATTTGCGTTATTTTACCTAGTTGATATTTACCGACAAAATTTCAAACAAAATTTGGCTGTGAAATCCATTGTCCGTTTTTATTTAAATAATTTCGCTGGGGTGAATAATTGGGATTTGGTAGATTGCTCTGCTCATCAAATTTTAGGGCATTATTTATATCATTTTGAAACGCCCAACATACAACAAAAAAAATTACAGCAATTATCTAAAAGTAAAAATATGTGGGCGCAGCGACTCGCCATTGTATCGACATACTATTTTATTAAACAAGGCAGCTTTGAGCATACTTTAAAACTAGCTGAGCGTTATTTAAATCATGATCACGATTTAATTCATAAAGCCACAGGGTGGATGCTAAGGGAAGTAGGGAAGCAAGATAAAGCCACTTTGATTCGTTTTTTAAACCAGCACGTAAAAAATATGCCGAGGGTAATATATAGATATAGTGTTGAAAAATTATCAGATAGAGAAAAAGCGAATATATAATCTAATCTCTAATCTGTCATGCCAGCGTAGGCTGGCATCCAGTACTTCTCTAAAATATGATTTTAATTTTGAAAAAAGTTAAAAAACTTTGATAGGCCTGGATGCCAGCCTACGCTGGCATGACAGATTTGGAGATTATCTCTTACAAGTCCTTGTTAAAGAACCATTTCTCATCCGCTGACCAATCGTTTCATCCCCATCAGGTAGTTGGTAGGGTGCTCTAGGCGTGCGAGGCTTTCTAGTTTTAAACGTAGGAGTAAGCGTAGGTGCAGTATTATCTAGCGCTTCATCTGCTACAGACTTTGTTGCTTGCTCAGGTTCGATTTGTGAAGCATGTGTTTGTACCATCACAGTAACTTCTTGGCGTTTTTCGTTATTATTTTCTGGTTCAGCCTCTGTTCCGAATGTGGGGCCTCCACAGAATACGACTGCCGTAGGGGTTGTGTTTGAATGTTCAGGTGCTTTTTCTTCTGCCTCAGGGTTTTGAGGCATTTCAAGGTCGTTTTCTTTATTTTCTATCGCGTCTACATGTTCAGGTAAAGTTTCTTGGTGATCAAGATTTTCTGGTATTTCAATAGGATTTTCTTTATTTTCTGTGCCATGTAAATTTTCAGGCTGAGTATCTTTTCTTGCCTCAATGGTTTGATTGAGATCATCTGCATCTAAATTTTCATTTTCAGATTTTTCATCATCAGACATTTCAATAGTAGAATCGTCACTATCAAGTTCAGGATTTTGTCCATCCAAAGCATTTGTATTGTGCTTTTTAAAATAATGACGAGCAGCAAGCCCAGCGACCACAATAAAAGCGGCTATTGCATGGGCCATATTGACAAAATTTGGGAGCGTGGCTAAGCCGGCAAGAGTCGAGCTTGAATCGTGCGTATTTTGATTAGCATCCGGCAATGGATCTGGGTTATTTTGAAAGTCAGGGTTAAAGGTAATTGGTGGTTGATTTTGGTGATCATTGGGCCAGTTTGGATTGTTATTAAAATCTGTCATAAACATTCCCGTATTTTTCAAAAAATTATTATTATTATAAACCTACGCGATTTTAACAAGGCTATGTCAAAATTGCCACTCATTGCTTGAATTAATTTGGATAATCTGCTATCAAGAGTAACAATAAACGGATAGCCAGGCACAGGGAGTGTTCATATGTCGTTAAAATTTGGGGTAAGCCCAACATTATGGTCAAATGCATCTTTTTCTGAATTTGGCAGCGCAATTACGGCTGAAAGGTGCTTAAAAGAGGCGGATATTGCTGGTTTTCGAGCCATAGAATTTGGTCAAAACTTCCCCAATTATCCACACCAATTAAATAACTTATTATCTAATGTCGATTTTAGTTTAATTACTGGCACGCTAACAGGTAAGTTACTTGAACAAGGTCATACCAATTTGGCCGATAAACTTGATACATTTTTGCCCATCTTAAAATCGATGGGATGTGAATATGTCATTTATCGAGACGATTCATATAGCATTCTCGAAGACAAAAAATCTCCCTTATCAGTTCGCCCAATTTTAAATGATGTTCAATGGCATGAGTTTATCTATAAAATAAATCATTTATGTCAAGAGGTGGCTCAATATGGCTTAAAATTAGTTTATGCCCCTCATCCGGCAAGCATTATTGCCAGTTTACAAGATATGGAACAATTTTTAGCACAAGCGCATCCTGATATTGGTTTAGTGATGGACATCAGTTATTTATTACTCGAATCTATTTCGCCAGTCTGTTTTTATCAGCAATTTTATAGACGTATTGCGCATATTTATTGTCAAGATATTCACCCCGAATTTTATGCAGAAGCCAAACAGAAAAAATACAGTTATTACCATTTAGTGGCAAACAATATGTTCAGTGGTATCGATCCCACTAATTTTGCCTGGAAAAATCTGTTTAAATTATTAAAAACAACCGAATTTCACGGTTGGGTGGTGGCTAAAACCGAACATAATCACCACAGTTCAGCACAAGCTTTAGCTTTATTGGCCTATGATTACTTTATTGCCGATTCAGCCAATCTTGAATTAATTGCCTAGCAATGCTGGCATGAGTAGGCAAAATGGGTAAATGATCTTTGCTAAACCATTGTGCATCGATAATTTCAATATTGTCTACTTCGATTTCTCCAGAAGCATAATCCGCAAAAAAGCCCATCATAAAACTATTGGGGAAGGGCCAATACTGAGAAGCAAAGTAACGTATATTTTTTATTTTTAAGCCAACTTCTTCTAATACTTCTCGTTCGAGTGTTTCTTCTGCTGTTTCACCTGGTTCCACAAATCCCGCGATACAAGAATATACGCCTTCAGCAAACCGCGGAGAGCGCGCTAATAAAATCTCATTTTTACGTTCAATAATGGCAATCACCGAGGGCGAAGTTTTAGGATAAAACAATTGAGCACAATTTGTACATTTTCGGGCAAGCTCATCGGTTAATATCATAGTTGGATGGGCACAGAGCCCACAATATTGATGCACCATGAGCCAATGTAATAAAGCCTTAGCTTTGGTTGCTAGCTTAAAAATATCAGGCGTTAATAAATCATATGTTTGGCGAAAGGGAATAGGATTGAGCTCATTGAGGTATTTAGCCGATAGAAGGTTTTTTTCTAATACAAAACAAGGTTTTTTATTTATGTAACACACCAGATAAGCAGCAGGTTCAGGTAGACTGAATTCAGGTAAGTAAGAATGACCTGGTGTATTTCCCTGTGCTAACCAAAGAGAATCTTGTTCAATAATAAACCAGTAACCTGATAGCATGGTGTGTTCCTTAAATCCCCCCGTCCACCCAGCCTAAAGGCTAGCTGGCCTGCCCCCCTTTTTCAAAGTGGGGCTAAGATACAGATTATTTATTAAATTTAAAACTGTGATTAAATATACATCAAATTAAATTAATTAGCATAGTTTATATTTTTGCACTATTGCCCCACTTTGAAAAAGGGGGGCAGGCTAATTTTGCCGTTAGGCAAAAGTAGACGGGGGGATTTTTTGAAAATCATAAAGAGAAAAAATGACCGATGGACAACGCAAACCAAACGCTAATCAAAAAAACAACGTCACATCGCTCTAATATGGCGACTCAAAATATCATGGATTTATTTTCTGGCTATATTAGAAATATTCAACCTCAAGGATTAGCTCAAGATATAGCGAGTTCTGCAGGCGGCAAAATTGCACACGCGGGCTTTTTAGCTTTATGCCATTCTTCAAGTATTTTAACTAAGCCTCTTTATTTTTCTATGAAATTTGGTTTTTCTTGTCTGGGGAAAAAATTAGTTTGTGCATTTAATTCACCTCAAACAATAACAGAAGATACGATAGATCAATTAGACATAAAAATAACCGAAGAAGGGTTTGTATTAGTTGATATGCCTGAAGAATCGGGGTTCTCAACTATGATGTATGATATATCAAATGAATGTAAAAATTATGTGATCACAGTAAAGCCTATCGATATCATGCATATGGCTGGCGGTACAATGGGGGCAGGGGTAGCGAGCTTAACCTTTGCTTTATTTGTGGGGACACCAGGTTTGGTCGGGATGCCCGTTTTGCTTTTAAGCGAAGTGTTGGCCAAAGGCTTTGGAGAATATTTGGCTGAAAAGGGCACAAAAAAAATATTAGGCACTCGCAGTGATTTACCTATTATTAACCAAGCATTTAAACATATCCCCCAATCTATCTTATCATCAGAAACTCAAACAGAAGAAGACATAGCAGGCAAAAATCTAGCAAAAAAATGTTTAAAAAAACTAAAAGAAGAACGGACTCTCGAAAAATTGATATCCGAATTTGAATTATTTAATGTTTCAGAAGAAAAAACAGGTGAGGTTGAAATTCTCCCCAAAAAAATCAACAGTTACTTACCCTCTCACCAACGTAATCTTACTGCTGCTCTGGATTTAACTCAATTCATTCAAGATGATTATCTGCCGAACCGTAACCTATCACCAAACACATTATAAAATACCACGTATCTACAATTTAATACCTTTTATCAAATATCATTTGCCCCGTTTAAGGGATAAAGATATACCTCACTGCTTTAAAAATATTGAACCTGTTGTCATTAAAAATGTCCTTTAGTGACCAAGGTTTTATTTTTTCGGTGAGTGCATATACAGAGGTTATTAAATTATGGATATTAGTATTGCGTTGTTCGCACACATTAATAACGATGCTTTCATTTCTGGGACACGAAACTTAGAAGGCCAGCAATACAAAGATACCATTGCTTTTATGAATCATTTTGTACAATTCAGCCCCGATTTGAATTATGTATTAAAAAACCAAAACGATAAAAACAATATTGCCCACCTTCAACAAAGATTAGGTTCAATGTTGATAACTAGCGGACAACTTAATCATCAAAATTTTTTAACTGATTTGAGAAAAAATCCAATTAGTAAAGGTAATTGGTTGACAGGTGCAGACATATTCGAAAATGAGCTCAACGAACGCTTGAAGAAATTTGTTGCACCTGTCGCTGAAAGGATACTAAAACTTCCCACACGAGCTTCAGATGAAAGCGTTTTAATGCCTGGGGGTTGGAATGGTAAAGGTAAAGCCGGTCATGCGATCGCTTATGAATTCAAAAGAGATCAAAATGGCGATCTTTTATTTTTAGTTTATAATTCTGGTTCAGGGTTAGAGTATCATGAAACCGTGCCGGGCAAAGATAAAGATCGCTATAAAACCGTTAAATCCTATAGAATACCCAAAGATAAACTCACTGAAGAAGGATTGACTTATTTTATAAGTGAATTAACAAAACCCCAAATATATCCTCTTGTACCCAATCGCGATTCAAGTAAAGAACTTGATTACAATGCAGAAATTTTATACGAACAAGTATTTAGAAAAATTGCTTATCTAGGGGGCAAGGAAATTGACCCCGCTTCATTAGGAGATAGTTTTAAAGAAAATGCTTCGATGGGCCAAAGATCAGGAACTTGTGCCGAAAAATCATTACATGAACTAATGAAAAATGACATGAAGGATAAAGACAAATCTAAATTAATTCTTTTTTGTCTTAAATTATACAGTAATGAATTATTTATAAAAAATAATCATACCTCGATGGATCAAAAAAAATTAACTCAGCTAAGATATTCCACAGAGAATCTTTCCAGAATTATGCTTAAAATGGGTGATAAAATCCCTCAGCCTATCCAAGACAAAGCAAAAAAACTTTTACAAAACGCACAAGAAATTCAAAAACAAAACGAACATGTATTCATAGAAGAAGTATCCCAATCATTAGACAGCATCAAAGACTTAAATAAAAAAGAAACAGGCAGAACAAATTTTGCGCATAAATCTGACGAAGCACTAAAAGTCATTCCTTCAGGAGAAATGATTGATGAAAAACCGTTTAATGTAGATAAAAAAGATTATATTAGCAAGTTAATAGATCCAGAAAAATTTTCTGTTAATAATTTAAATACTTTAAATAAACATATTGAACTATTGATGAAAGAAGGATTTCATTCTGATGCAGAAAAACAAATATTATCATACGTATCTAAACTGCCATTAAATGCAGAGTATTATAGTTCCATAAATTCTGCTCAACAGAGTATTGATTATATTGAGGGGATGAATATACTGTTAAAGCAATACAGCCGGTCCATTACCTCACAAAATGGAAGCGGAAATTTAAGCTCAACAAACGTAGCGGCTTTACTATGTGTAGCAGAATCCATGAATTCTGTTTATAAAAATACCAATATGGTATGCAAAAATAGTGGCTTAGATGGGTTTTTTAATTGGGGTGGTTTTAGTACTTTTAAAGCAAAATCCCATTTAACACCTTATTTAGCTACTCAAAACGCCATTTTAGACGAAAAAGTTAAAGGGCTATTAAATAGTACACAAACCTATGGTGAGACAATTAGTAAAGAGACAATTTTATCTTACTTAAAAAGGAACGAGCGTCTTAAAAAATATTTAGAAGAGTTGTATGACAAAAATCATGCCCCTTTATTTACAGGAGATGAAGATCGGGTAATTAGAAAGTATATTGGCGAAGATTATCGTGCTGCCGTAGCTTATCTGCATTATTTTGAACAGTCACCTGGGCTGTACGCAGAAGAAGCTAAACAAGTTACTTTTTATAAAAAAATGAGAGCACAGAGTAGTAGAATATCGGAAACCCTCTCAAACAACACTTTATCTTCACTTAATTTTTTACAAAGTGATCCTGACAAATGGATATATAGACCTGATGATAAAACACACGATTATCTTTTTTCTCGTATAGAAATTACTAGGGATTTCGAAACAAATAATCAATTAATAACGCATTTTGAAAAAATTAACGATGAAAAAATTAAAATAAAATTAACCACCGATAATAAAATAAGCAAGTCGACGCACGAAGATACCTATAAAGATAACAAAATTTATTCGACAGCCAATGGTATTAAACCAGAATGGGGTGACGATAAAGTTTTACAATCAGATCTTGATCCTCTTTATCAAGAATTAATGCATTTAAGAACTGCACCGAGCCTTCAATTTTTAACTACCCTGGATTTTTTTAAAGATAGACTAGATTTATTATCAGATAAAACTTTAAATGAAAAAAATGAAGCCTCAAAAAATACGCTTCAGCATGATATGCAACAGTATTTGCGAAGAAATATTTTTCAACCAGGCATTCTTTCAGAAGCGGTAAAAAACAATCCTAATTTCTTAAACGACTTTAAAGAATTTACAGATAAAGCTATTTTATATTTTAGTGAACAAGATAAAATAACAGATAGTGCCTTGTATTTTTGTCAATTGCAAGCAGACGTAAATGATTACATATTAACAATGCCTGATTTTAAAAATAAAAATGAATTGATGATACAGAATGCAGAATTAAATACACTCTTAAGTAGTTTTAATCAAAATGAATTAATGCCTTCTGAAAGATATCAAATATCTAAAATTAAGCTTCAGTTAAGTTTAGCCTATTTAAAATATCTTGGCGAAAATTTTAAAAATCTGGCAGTTAAAAATAAAATGTCAAACGATAACACAACTATATTGATAAAAGGACAAGAACAAGTTATCAAGGAATTATTTAATAATTATATGGAATACAGTGCAAATGCCAAAGAGAATAAATTAGAATCGAATGAAGCTCATGAAATGCATAGAAAACTCATGGATGAAAGCACAAAAATATTTTTGGACCATCAAGATAAAATATTTGATCTTACAATTGAGAGGCTTAAAGAAAAAAATTGGAATGTAGGTGAATTATCAAAAATTAAAACACGAAAACCCAAGTATCCTTATTTTTATGGATTAAATGATTCTGGAGAAAAAATATTATCTATAGATATGGCAGAAGGGCAGATTTTAATTCAAGGTAGTTATTTATCTTATCCACCTGCTAAGATGGTTAATTCAGCTTTATATAAAGAAATGATGGGGGATAATTTACCTAAACTAACAGTTACAATAGGTAAAAACGCTAAATCTAATAGCCTAGTTAAGACATATAAAATTAACGAGTCAGAATCCAATGCTTATTTTCTTGAGACTCAAAATTACAATAAACCGTTTGTTTATCACGAAGAAAAAATAGTTAATGGTGTAAAAAAATATTATGAAAAACAAAACATTGTAAGAACAGCGGGAAGAAATATTTTTTCTTTATTATTAAGAAGTGATCTAAACCAAACAAGTAATTTAGACATAAATTTACCTGAGTATTTTTATAGTAATGAAATCAAAGCATGGGCAGATTTAGATAATAGAGAGATTTTAATTGAAAAACAAAATGGACAATATTTAATTGATACACAAACTAAATTAATAAAAGAATTAAATGGTAAACGACAAGAAACAGGTTTTGTGTTGATAAGTGATCATGGTGATTTTTTTAAAGGAAATTCTAAGCTTGAAGTAAACCAAATAGACGTAAATCCAGCCTCATTACTTTTCCCATTATTTTCTAATTTTGAAGAAAAAGAGTTTACTGAAATATTATTTAAAAATAAAATAGGCACAAAAAATATTGATGAAATTAAAATTAAATTTCCAAGATATAATATTGAACTCGTCGGTAGATTTGACATTACAGAGCAAAAGTGGCTTATTCATCCAATTGGCCAGCCCAACTTAATTTTAGTAAATGATAAAAAAATTCAAACTAAACCAATTATGAATAATGGCTTAGTCTTTGAAAAAAAGTCAGAAGACGGCAAAACTAAACAACGCTCAATCTATATGCCCAATCAAGCTTTTTATGTTGATATGTCGGCAGATAGCAAATTAAAAGAAGATCAATTTAAAACAGCTTATAATACCCCTATTTTAGATAGCACAAATGTAATTAAAAGGATGGATTTGGGATTAGGTGTACCTGAACTTAATATTCCGCCTAATCCTGAAGCTTTCAATAGTTTTCCTAAGGGTTGCATTACTTATTCAAATACTGAAAAATACTTTGTTTATCCCATTGATCCAAATACAAATGAAATTAAAGCAAGTACACCTGCTGAAAAATTATATTTGGCCTATATTAATTTAATTAATATTAAACCGGTAGAAGCATTGAGCGCCGTTCGCTCCTTAATTAAATCGGGTGGATTAAAGGGCACGCCCGAAGAATTAGATATCATCGACAAAATACTGAATTCCGCTCCTGGATTAGCAAGTAAAATTGATTCACCTGAATTTATTGCCGTGCGTACACACCTATTATATTTGGTATCTGAACTAAATTATCAAAAGAAAGATTTTTCCCTACCCAAACCTAAAGACATGACCCCGACTACGCCCGACGGTTTTTTAATTAAAGCACGATATGAACACTTAAAAAAAGTTGAAGCTTCATTGCCAAGCTTAATGATATCCACCCTAAATGACAATTTGAGCACACGTGCCAATATACCTAAATCAATGCTTTTAGCTCGCGAACTTGAATATAAAATGATGTCACTTTTAAATGTAAAAGCAAAAAGTTTTATTCCCCTCAAAGCGCGGCATGAAAAGCTTAAAAATTGGTACAGGGTAAGAGAATTAGGCAAAATTCACGCCTTAGATATGCCTGAAAAAAATAGAGATGTCGTTCAACGCTTAGAAGAAAAAACAACGAGAGTAAAACAAGCTACTGGCTTTACGCAAAAGGTACATCAAAAAGAAGTTCCATTCAAACTTGAACAAACATATGATAAATTTAATCCTAATAATCTTCGAGATTTTAATGGCATTGTACAAGAGGGAGAAAATATTTCTGCCGCCGAAGCAATTTTAAAATTAAAACCAGATATGTCTGATAGAGACTTTGTTCGGCATTTCATCCCACTGGTAAACATTGCAAAGTCTGGCACTCAAAACCAACGAATGGTGTTGGAAAGATTTTTAACAGATACCCTTGAGGCAAATCAACTCATTAAAAACGATAAACAAAAAAGTCTTATTCCTATTTGGAGTGCAACCTTATTAACAGTCTTAAAAAAACAAAGTCAATTTTATAATTATAATCTTAAGCCTTTTGCCAAAACTAAAACTGCTTGGGGAACTGACACCACAAATCAAGATAGTCGATTTATGGACTATGTTAAAGATATATTTGGCCAAGCGGTTTCTGTTAATTCTTCAGTTAATATTTCAACAATGGGATACAGAGCTGAATCTAAAGTGGTGGATATTACCTCTAAAAAAATAAAAATCGAAAAATATACGCCCAAGCCTATTCAAATTAATCCTTCAACTAATACAGCCTATGCTGGGCTGTTGTATTCAGATTTTATTAAACAATCTAAATTGACAGATTTTTATAATGAAGTGGAAAAACTTAAACAAAATACCCAAACAGAGGTAGATAGGCTTAAAAACGAACTAGCACAAAAAATTGAAGGGAAAAGTTTTCAGGATTCGGTTAAACCTAAACGGGAATATGATGAACAAATTGGGAAAGAAAAGAATGATGAGTTAGTTAAACTTGCTGATATCACTAAGAAATTTATTTCCGATAAACAAGTAAGAACAAAAATCGCTGAAGAAAGTGAAAGTTTTGTTAAAGAATTAAATAAAAAAATTAACGTTATAGAACCTGAATTATTAAAGTTACTCAACAAAGGCCCCTCAGATCCCCGTTTGGCAGAAAAATATAAATTAGATTTATTAGCGAGAAAAAGAGAACCATTAACCCTGGCTGATTTAAATCGATTATTTGTTTTAGCTGATTTCAGTGAATACAAAAGAATCACTGAGTTAGACAAAGAAGAAGATATACAGCATCTCCACGATCAAATGGCACAATGCACTAATTTTGAGATTCTAAAAACGCAATATGAAAAAATTGGTAAAGAAATTCACGTAGATAAAATTAAAGATGCTGATTTTAATAATGATGATAAAGTAGTTGAAATTACTCAATTGGGTAGAGTACTTTCTGCAAGTAATATTATTTCCACTGTGGGTGAGGCGGATTTTCAATTTTTCCAAAAAGAAGAAGAAATTCTTATCATGCCTTTGCAAAAATTTTATTTAGATAAGTTATTAAATAAAGATAAAAAAACAGGTGAATATAGCAACGAAGTAATCCAGTTAATTATGGGAGGCGGCAAGAGTAAGGTACTTGGCCCCTTAAGTGTATTAAAAAAAACGAATGGAACAAATGTCGTTATATTTCAAGTAAAGGACAGTTTGTTAGAAACAAATTTTTCGGATATGAATGCCACATCACAACGCTTGTTCAATCAAAAAGCTATTTTATTTAAATTTGACAGAACCTCTCCTTCTACTAGCAAAGATTTAAAACAATTATATCAGTTATTCCACAAAACAGCCATTGATAAAAACTACATTGTTACCTCTGGAACCAGTTTACAGTCATTAGAGCTTAAATATTTAGAAACCCTTGATTCTCCTCCGGATGTTAAAAATCAAAGCGAATTAGAAGAGTGGAGCAAACAAATTAAGTGGTATGAACGTACATTAGCCTTAATTAATCAAGGCGATAGAATTGTTGATGAAATTCACGATGAGCTTGATCCCTCAAAAGAATTAAATTTTACCCTTGGCTCTTCCTTAGTGCCACCCAAAGACGATGTAAAATTTACCATAGATTTCATGTGGTTTTTAAAAGACGTTTCTGTTACCAAAATCTTAAATCTCAAGTCTGATAAAGCCGTTTTTGATTTGATTCATGATAACAAAGATTTAGTAGGATTAGATTCTTCACAATTGAAGATTAAAATGCAAGAAATCATGAGGCAAATTGGGACTCAATTAGTCAATGAACCTGATAATCCCAATAATCCATTTAAAAAAACAATAGAAAAATTACAATTAACTTCCGATCAACGTAAGGATTTGGTTGATTATTTATTAGACAAAAATGATAAAATCGTTTCTATATTTAAAGCCAAAAAGTTATCTCCACGAGAATTAAATGAAATTGGTATATTAAAGTTTGAGCTTTCAAAGATTTTAGGACTAACTTTATTAGAAACCTATAATGAAAATTATGGCCCTTCAAAAGATGAAAATGTCAGTGCATTAAAGAAAAAGTTAGCCATACCTTATGCGTGCAAAGACACGCCCAGGGAAATGTCTCGGGTTGGTCAATTTATTAAATCGATGAACAATACAACTCAACTGAATATCATCGAGCCTTTAACCGAAGACATTGTTTTAGAGGTTATTACAAGTTATTTAGATAAAGCCAAAACTGAGCTGCTGGATTCTACAAATGGTAAATTTGAGAATACGCAAGCCTCTATCCAATTTAATGAAAAATTCGGAAAAGAAAGAGGCATTGAATTAAAAACCATTTCAACACTTAGTAAAAATGACTTGATTAAGGTCGTAAAGTCTTGCAAAGAATCTGACGCCTTTAAAAAAGCTGTATTAGCAGAATTTATTTTACCGCTTGTGCAAATTAATCCGATTGTGCTTTCTAGTAACAGCGCAAATTCTGGCTCTATGACCAAGACCACACAAGGGATGACAGGCACACCTTATAATGCACGCGCTTTTCTTCAAGATATTCATTTTGATGAATTGCAAGGCTTGGGTACCGATGGGGAAACAATTGATCAACTCAAGAGAAAAAATACCAAGGTAGAAGTGAGTGATAAATATGAAACGGTCACTGGCTTTTTAGAAGAACTGGTGGCTAAAAACCCCAAAGCAAAAGATACCCGTGTTATTATTGATGCGGGCGCACTATTGAAAAAAGAAAAATCTAATTTGGAAGTGGCCCAAAAAATAGGGGATTTTTATACTAAAAACCCAAAACTTTCTTCTACTGAAATAAAATATGTATTATACTTTGATAATAAAGAAAATGTATTGCATGCTTGGGATATTAAAAATAATAAATCAATATATGTTGGTGTAACAGATGAAAAAGAAGTATCCAAGATTTTAGGATGCTCACCAGATGAACGATTTACTTTTTATGATCAAGCTAGAATAACGGGTACAGATATTGTTCAAGCACCCAATGCACATGCCTTTGTTACTTTCAGTGAAAAAACAACACAAAGTAATTTATTGCAAGCTGTTAAAAGAATGCGCCAATTTACAAATAATCAATCTGTTACCTTAGTTGAACCCAGTTACTTAGTGGATAGAGTAAAACCTGATATCAATAGCGTACTTGAATTTGTAAACCAAGTAGAAGCCGATAAATGTTTAAAAATTCATTTTCAAGGTGCAAATCAAAAATTTAAAAATGTTTTACGACGTGATTTCTTAGGTAAAATTGCTCAAATTCCTAAACCCATAGAAAAAGCCGAAGCCTTTAAGATATTTAAAACAATATTCACCAAAAAATATGAACCTAATCACTTTAAAAATCATGGAGGGGTTGAAACCCTTCAAAAAGACACACAAGCTTATTTCGATACTTTAGCTAATAATTATTATGAGCAGTGGCTTGATTTGCTGAAAGAAGCCAAAATTAATCCTTCTCAAACTGAAATGGAGAAAGTAAAAGACATTTTGGATAAACTTGCTAAAAAAGCGGCTGAAGATTGTGCTGCTGAATTTTTAAGCAAGCCCATTAAACCTTATCATGCAGGTGATTCCTTAGACTTGGATGAAGGCTTGGATACTGAAGTAGAAAACGAACTAGAAAACGAGTTACAAATAGAAATTGAAAATGAATTAGAATTGGAAAAACAACAAATATTTTATGACAAAACGGTAACAATTTTTTCTACTAATAAATTTGAGTTAAACAGCATGAATTCTATGTCTGTTAAAGCAAATGATTCATTTATGCTAGGCAATAAACCTAGTTTTTCATTTGATGATAATATACGCATTTCTTTAATGCAGTCAAAAACAGTAAATGAGCAACCAAAATATTATGATCAACATATAAAGCCCATACACGTCTGCATGATGGTTGTGTCAAAAAATGATCCACAAAAGCTGACTTGCGTTATATTAACTAAAATAGAAGCAGAAGAATATACCAAACTGACGAAATCACAACTGGCGAGTAAATATCCTAATCAGCATGTTTGGTTTGTCTCCCCTAATGATACCTTTTTACATGGAAACATGCCCGTCGATTTACCCGATACATACACTCGAACTTTAGAACAAGTCAGATTCATCAATGGCGATGTTAAGCAAATTGCTCAGCAAAAATCGGGAGTGACCTGGTTAAATGAAAAAACAGATGAAAAATTGAAGTTTATGCAAGATACAGTATTACCTAGGTTTCGCCATAAGGCAAAAAACCTCAAATTATTAAAAGCGCGATTAGATATCACCTCGAAAGTAACGCAATTCATCTTAGATAATCCGTTTGTAAATTATCTAGATTTTGATTGGAAATCAAAATTTTCAAATTATGAAAAATTACCTGAAGACAACAAAACAAGCATTAATAATTTTGCCATCGCCTTAAATGACATTAATATGCTCCATGCATCCAATGCTAACCATCCCGACTTACAAGGGGCTGCGTTTGATGAATATTTAAGAAAATTCGATGAACAAATAAGACCGATATTAAAGCATCATAAAATTAATGTTTTAGATAAAAGAACTAAAGTGATTAACGCAATTAAAAATAAAACCGATCTTAACTTTATATCAAGTGATGATTATAAAGAACTTGATTTGAATTTTTTAAGTGACAATCAAACATTATTTGAGCTAACATTAAAGAATGGCACCTCCGAAAAAATGCTTCCGTTTTTTGGAAAGAATAAGCGAATAGATCCCAACCAAATAAATGGTGAAGGAAAAACTAACATAGAAGTTATTGTTGAACACCTATCGAAAAATTCTAGTTTAAATACAGAAAGTACATTGTTGAAAACCTTTGGGTCGGAGGACAGTATTGCAGATTATGCAGGAAGTAGTAATGCTGCTTCAAATCTATTAGTGTTAGCTGTTAAACATAATATTAAACCCTTGTTTATCTTTGTGAGTAATCAATATCTTGATTCCTTTGCAACAGAACAAACCTTGATTACCATGTTGCACGCTGCTCAAAAAGAATTGCCTACCCCTAGTGATCCTCTAATTAAAAAATTAATTCAAACCAATGGCACAAATGGCGATCTGCTTGAAAAATACCGTAAGTTAGAATCTGTGGTTGTCGATAAAATTGATGAATTAATTATCAATAATTATAGTCCTACGCCTGATTTTAACAAGCGACCTTTTAATAAAAAATTAGATATCAAAAAATTTGATAAGACAATGGTTGAGAAGGTGTTGAAAAAACCCAATTTAGCCTTGTACCAATACTTAGATAATTATGCCATATTTTTTAGCATAACAAGAGTAGATAAGGGTACTGCGCTTGAAACGCTTATTAAACATTCAAAAAACATCAAAGATGATGACTTAAATAAAATGATTGATATTTTGCTCAAGAATAATGTTGATATAAAGCCTGGTTTTGCTGCTGCCTTAGAAGAGAATAAATCACTCACTGTTTTAAAACATTTAAAATCTAAAGCAGGTACTAACATCCATTATGATCCTGCATTCACATCTAAAGAAAATAAATTTTTGATTCTTAGAAATTATGACAAAACAAATAAAGAATCAATGACTGAAGTCATCAGGAAAGCCACGCTGTATGTGAGTAAAGATATAGGTGGGAATTTAAATAAGACAGTCAATACCCAAGGTAATACTTTTATTCACGAAATGGTTAACTTAGAAGATAATGAAAATAAAATCGAAGAATTATTTAACTATTTAAAACCATTAGGTAATTTGATTGATTTTAATGTTAAAAATTCAGACGGTGGTACTGCGCTTCATATGGCTGTAACCAATAAAAATGTTGCAATGGTAAAACAACTATTAGCATTAGATACAAAAGAGTTTAATTTTGATTTAGAAGATAAAAACAAAAAAACAGCCTTAGATTTAGTTAAAGAAGCGTTAGCAAAAGACGAATCATATAGTCCAGAAATTGTTAAATTAATTACCGCGGCACATAAAGTCAAATATCCCCATTTGTATCTAAAAGACTTACCGGTTGAATCACTTTTGTCACATCGAGTTTATGAGTATGTTTTGAGCCAATATAATGACTCTAATAAACCACGCACAGATATTTTTAATAAAGTGTTACATGCTTTTTCTAGAAATGAATCAGAATTTAATATTCATAAATCTGAATTATATAAAGTGATTAATGAAGATTCATTATACAAACTTACAGAAATTTTCCCTAGTATAGTCGGAATGTATGAAAAAGTTTCATATAATGAAAATTATTTAGGTAAAATGAATACACCTAAGGATTTTAGTGCCCCTAAGCTAGGGGAAATAAAACTGGCAGGTAAACTAGCCGAATTTCCTGCTACTTGGCCGAAGGCGGAAGTGACTGCCTCTAAAATATATGTTAATTTAATCAACAATTCTGAATACAATTCGATAATAAATAATCCTATTTTAATGCAAAAGACTATTTCTGATGGATTATATAAAAACACTAAGACAGTGAGCGAATTTGGCACCACCCTTATTTCACTCAAAAAAATGCTAAATGGTGTTGATGATGATGCGCATATTACTACTATAATACAGCAACTTTCTAAAATTAAAGTCGACTCTTCAAGATTTCCTTCTGAGAAACCCGCTATTAGTGGCGTTACGCCTCAGCCAATTGTACAACCTGATAAACCTCAAGCGGTTAAAATTGATTTTGATGGGTTAGCCTTTAATTATTTTTGGGATATCGTATCTTCTGGACAATATAGGGGCAAGTATCAAAACATTGATTTTGATGGTTTTGTAAATGGCAATGTATCCACTAAAGAAGATTTTGATAAACTTAAAGAAGCTTTAAAAACTCAAATTAATACCTTATTAGAAGATACACTGACAGATCGTGATGCGGCTTTACAAGCGCTTGAAAAGCTTGCTTATAAACCAAAAGTAACACCCGTGGTGGATAAACCAAGTGGTGTACAAGTAGGGCAAAAATCTGAAGTATCTGGAAAATATCGTGCATTGGTTGAAGGTGTTTTTGAACGTTCAGAGTCTTATCCTAAAGGTATACATCCAAGAAATAAAGACCTAATTTCCAAAGATCTACATTCCTTGGCTAAAGAGGAATCTGAGTTTAAAGATATTGTTTTAGAATTTAATATACTAGTTAAAGAAAAAAGAAGAATTGATGAGAAAAAATATTCTTTTGCAGAGTTTGCCGAACAACCTAGTGCATTTAAATTTAACTCAAAGCTCTTAATTTCTTCAAAACCTCAACCTAAGGTAGAAGAAAATAATTTAAGTAAACCCTTGGAAACTAATGCAGCAAAGATAGAACAGAAAGAAGAAAGCAATGTATCACAAAAACCAGTTGAGCAAAAAGTTGAAGTTAAAAAAGTAGAACTTATTCCTGCTATAAAATTGCCAACGCAAAATTATACGGTTATGGCTAGAGACATATACACTTATGGTATTCCATTTACCAATCAATACGAGACTAAATTTGATACTGCATTTAAAATTAAAATTAAAGAGTATGCAAAAACTGAAGAAGACTTTAATGAAATAACAGCAGAATTAGATTATATTATCGATAGTGAATTGGGTTACGACTATCTGAAAAATCAAAAAGCCAAAGAAATGCTTAATGCTATAAAACCTATTGATCTTGGCATTAAAGTAAACGTAACCCCTAAAGTGCCATCCCCAATAGTTCCCCAGCCATCAATTAAACCTGATTCTAAGCCCGAAATTACCCCTGTCGTAGTTTCGCCTGTAGTTAAACCAGAAAGTGTAGTGCATCAACAGCCAATCACTCAACCTAGCACCCAACCTGTGGCTCAAGCTGAGAGCGCTTCAGTGTTACTAGCCAAATTACTACGCTTTTTCCCAGACAAGCTTGATGACTTAAAAATCTTACATTCTGATATGTACAAAGAACAAAATCGATTACATGCTTCGATTCTAAATGCAGCGATTATGGATAAAACTAAGCAAAGTACACAACCTGGTTATATTTCTACTTTGGAAAATGATCCTGTTTTTAAGGAACAAAAAGATTTTCACGCAAAATTAGAAAATGCCCGAACCATAATAGCGCCTTTTGTGGCATATAAAGAACTTTTAGATACTGAACAAGCATTACGTGATTTGTGTGAACGAATCCCTCAAAGTTTTATAGATGAAATAGAGATAAGTATCGGTAAAGAATCGGATATAATAATAAAAAATGATCTGATTTTTGCTAAGCAATATATAACCAGAGTTAAAAATTTAAAAAATGACTTGGATTTAGCCTTGCCAGAATTAAAAGCAGTATTAACTACTCATTCTGGCATTGCGGAGTTTAAACATTATGCTAAGTATATGTTAGAATTAGAAACATTAACAGCAGAAAATGGCGTTTACCAAAATATTATAAGTAATGCTTATGAGCTTACACTTGCGCCTTTGCCTACATCAGGCATGCCGATGTCAAAAAATATTCATTTGAAGATAGGGGATGATAATAAGTTACACTATATGGTTGAAAGCCTAGATAAAAAACTTGTCGATAATCTGATTGATTTATCTGGAATTCAGCTACCAAAAGAGCTATCTCAAGATTTCCTAGATAAAAATAGACAAGCAATTTTAGATAAAATACTGGCGAATGGTCATATTTTAAAAGTTCATGATTATAAAAAATATCAAATTGAAAATGGAGATTTTAATGGCATAACAAAATATTTGAAGTTGTTTGGCTTAACCAGTCCCTCTTTCCAAAGGGGAATGCGCATAAAAGATCAAACTGCGGAGATCTTTAAAAATATTGAAAAAATAAACAATCCAGAAATGCTAAAGGATTTACCTAGTGGCATTATTTTCTTTAAAAACTTTCAAGAAAATATTAAAAACCTAAAAGACCAGAGTGCTTTACATTCAGCAAAGGCAAACGAACGAGCTGTGAGTTTCACATACAATAGAATGGTTGAAAATATCAAGCTAATAGATAAAAGTACGTATTTATCTTTAGATTTAATTTTAAAATTTAGAGAAGCTTATGAAGCAATGGTAATTAAAGGCAACAAACCTATTGTTGAACAAATAGTTTTTGATAAATTAGAAGAAAGCACAAAAGTATTGTTAAAACCAAACACGACATGGTCACAATGGATTTCGGATACTAAGAGAGCAGTAAAAGGAAAATCAATCGGCTTATCGGACGACGAAGAAAAAGAAGAAAATGATATAGAAAAATATAACAAATTGCTTCAAGGATTAGATGTATTTATTAAAGCATTAGCTGTATCAAATCCTAAACAAATTTTAAATAAAGAACAAGAAGATTGGAATGCTGCCTATGATAAAATTTATCAATCTATAAATAAATTTATTGATAATATAAATACTGACGTTGAAAAATTAAAAGATAAACAATCTTATGCTAATTTTGTCAAATTATATACTGAAGCACAAAAGTTTTTGGATGATAATAAAGCTAATAAGTTATTTTCAACTATTCAACAGACAAATCTAGCAGCCAAATTTGGTGATCTGAGTATGGCTAGATCAAATATACTTAATGAGTTAGAAGGTGATATTAAAGTAAAACTCAAATTTAAAAAACCTCCACAAGAATTAAAAAATGAATTTGAAAAAATAAAACAAGAATTAAATGATCCTCATTTAATTTATAGTCATTTATCTGAAAACGAAAAAAAAGCATTAATCGCTACTGTAGACCAAAAAATTGATGAAATAAACAAGCAATTAACACTTGGGAGCCAAACTGTTACGCCTGTCACCCAACAGGTCGAAACGGTTAAGCCAATATCTGCTGATGCTTTAAGATTATACACGCAAGTGGCGAACAATTTAGCTAACAATATAATAAAAGAAATACAAGTTAATGCTAATAAAAGTGAATTTTCACTTAGCGATTACATTGCTCATAAACTTAAGTCAAATTCTAGCACGGAACAAGAGTTTATTCTTATTAATGATCTATTAAATACGTACGTTTCTAAAAATTTAGGAACAACGCCAGATTTGCAATTGAAAATATTAGATGCATTAAAAAATGTAAAATATGTATTGAGTACAACTACCCCTAGCAAAAAAACTACTGTTATTCCATCTACCAACCCTCCACAAGGCATTCCCATAAATTTAGATGCGGTAGGTTTTGATTACCTTCGTGAAAAATTTTCTTCAGGCGTGACGACAAAAAAATCTGATGTGTCTGTTGAAGATTTTATGAATCAAAATGTGTCTAATCAAGAAGATTTTAATCAATTTAGAGATAAATTAAAGGGCATGCTAGATAATTTTTTCCTAAACGCACCTGAAGGCCGCGGGCGAACAGCGGCTGTATATGAGTTGATTAACAAAGCTAAATATAACCCTAATTTGTCAAATATTGTAACTCCAAGCACGGGCAGCAATATTGTTACGCCAACATCAGTGAGCGGGTCAAACACAACAAGCCTATTAGATTATAAAAAAATTGCTAATGAAATCTTTCAAGCGCTTTCTAAATCAACCGATCATTTTAAAAATGAAAATGTTGGTTTAATGTTTGCAAAACTTCATAATAATTCAAAATCTAAAGATGATTTTGATAAAATCAAAGTTGAGTTAACAGATCAGATTGGCAGAGATTTGGTACGTCATTCACCAGAGTATAAAGTTGCAATAAAGATGCTTAATGAAGCCACATTTAATCCTTCTTTAATTACGCCGTCGATTCCACCGCAAGTGATTATCCCACCGGTTATACAAGAAGTGAATCCCATTTGGAATGAAAAGCTGCGTTGCAAAACGACAGGTTGGCATAATAATTGTGGTTTAAACAGCTTGACACACTTTTTATATGCAAAATTACAAGATAATTCTTTAGAAAAATTATATTCAACCGACCCTGAATATAATAAGTTATTGGCTACCTTCCAAGAATATTATGGCTTAGCCAATCAACCTACTTGGAAAGATATTAAAACATTATTATCAATTAAAGAGTTAGAAGCGCCTCATGATGTTGAAGCGATTTTAGCCCCTGTTTTGCGTAAACATCTTGGCAAACTCATTATTCAAGATGCGCGTAAAGTGTGGAATGAAGATGCAGCAGTTGCGTTGGGCGATCATTTAAGAGGCAGGGAAAAATATGATGTGTCTATTCCAATTTTTGCCACCAATAAGGACAAATTTGACGAGCTGAAAAAGAAATTTGAAGAAGGATTTTCAAAGTTAGATTTTTCTAAAACTCCAGTCAGTCAGAAAGAAAGAGAAGATGTAATTAGTAAGATGAAACATGATAACACAGAAAATAAAACATCGGGAAAAATTTGGGATATTACAGATGAAAAAGCTATTCAACAACGGGTAAAAAATACGCGTGAATTGGCATGGGAAGATATCATTGTAAAAGAGGCAAAAGATCATTGGCTTAAACAAGGTGGCGGGGCTGAAAAATTTGCAAACCATATGGCCAGTCTTACTACAGCTGAAATGATTTCTGCCGGGCAACTTGGGTTTTTAGCAAAAGCGCTAAAAGTAAATACGCAAATTTATAGGCCAAATAACAAAGGTATTTATGAAATTCATTTTAATGACAGTGAGGCAACCACGCAATCAGGCTGGACAATGAAAGTAGCGAATTCGGGTGCACATTGGGAATATGAAGAACCTAAACAAGATGTAACTGCAGCAGCTGAACATAATAAATTTTATTCACCTGGATTAGGTAAGTTTAAAACTTTTGGAGGCGCTATTACAGACCAATCGACCCAAATAAAGCAAATTAAAGACTATGTGACAATTAATTTACCTGTGGTGAAACCTGTTGTGCCGGTTAGTTCTAATATACCAGTTAACCCAAATATTCAGCCAGTCACACCTGTTGTCACTCCGACCGTGCCAAATATACCAATCAAGCCCACTGTGCCCATCAAACCAACGATACCAACACAAACCGTTATCTGGGATGATAAGTTACTTTGTAAAGCAACCGGATGGTATAATAATTGCGCATTAAATTGCTTAGCACACTTTATGCTCGCAAAATTAGAAACAAATGAATTACAAAAATTGTATTCTAAAGATCCTGAGTATCAAAAAATATTAAAAGCCTTTCAAGAATACTATCACTTTAAGAATCCACCCACTTGGGATGATATTAAAGATTTATTAAAGACCTACCCAGCACCTCATGATAGGGAAGCGGTGCTAGCACCTGTGTTACGAAAATGTTTGGCTAATTTAATGGCTTCGAAGCCAGATAATATACTTCTTAATGTTAGAGGTGATTTTAGACATTATCTATCAGACCAGAAAAAAGAAAATGTAAGGGTCAATACAAATGAGCCCATATTTAAATCTCTCAAAGGCAGTAAATTTGATTATGAAAAGTTAAAAACTGAATATGATAAGAAGCTTAGTGAAGCTAAACCAGCGTTATCTAAATTGGCAGAAGATAATTTATTGGACGAATACGAAGCTCAATTTGAAACCTATTGGAAAAAAGACGGCGGTGAAAAAAGATATTTTGATTATATAGGTGATTTAACAAATAAAGAAATGGTCTCTGCTGAAGAGTTTCAATTGTTTTGTGAAGATTTGCATATTGCTGCCTATACTTTTATGCCTGCGGTCAAAAAAATTGAGGATGAGCCTGTCTCTCCGCATCCTTGGACAATCAAAGTGTTGAACAAAGGCATGCATTGGGAATATGAAGAACCCAATAAAAATATATCAGATGCCAATCAGCACAATAAATTTTACCCAGCCGATCCTTTTGCTAATAGCTCACTTGGTTTAATAGGTGACTATCGTACGATTCAAGGTACTGATTCTTCGGCATTGCCTTCTGAAATTATCCAAGCAGTACAACTGAAATTACCTAAACTTGGTGCTACTGCGCAACCTATTGTTACGCCTTCTAAACCTTCGGGTTCATCTGTTTTTGATGCAGATGTGATTGCAGATAAAATATTTCATGAGGCTAACGCCTTAACTCAGAATTTTACTTTAGATATCCAAGGAATGTTTGCTGGAAAAATTAATACCTATGCAACATCTGAAACTGAGTTTAATTCCATTAAATCAGCCTTACCTGCTGTAATTAAAACGTATTTAGAACTTGATAGTGATCCTAATAAATATAAGAAGGTAATTGCGTTATTAGGCGATCCTAAGTATATTCCGCCTGTTCCTCAAGGAACTCAGCCTTCAGTACCCACTCCAACTACACCAATTCTAGGGGGAAGTACGGGGCAAAAACCTGTTGTAGTAACTCCAAATATTCCTCAAAATATTTCAGGTACTACTTCAGTACAGCCAACTACGCCAGTGCAGCCAAGTACGCCACAGCCAAGTACGCCACAGCCAAGTACGCCACAGCCAAGTACGCCACAGCCAAGTA
>CADEEZ010000002.1:162125-217836 GCA_902826485.1 uncultured Gammaproteobacteria bacterium | reverse complement strand
TTATTCCCCCTAGTTTGATGGTAGCCTTTTATCAGGACAACCATAACAGCCGCTACTGGAAGCGCCAATAATACACCAAAGAAGCCAAACAATTCACCCCCAGCCATAATAGCAAATATCACAACCACGGGGTGCAAGCCTAATTTGTCACCCACTAAATAAGGTGTGAGCAGCATGCTTTCTAG
This sequence comes from uncultured Gammaproteobacteria bacterium, assembly GCA_902826485.1. Taxonomy (GTDB): domain Bacteria; phylum Pseudomonadota; class Gammaproteobacteria; order Berkiellales; family Berkiellaceae; genus CADEEZ01. The sequence continues at coordinate 217,651 of CADEEZ010000002.1, read as the reverse complement.
TGCTTGCCCTACCCCAAATACGCTTAAAATTAAGGCTAAACTGGTCCAATCATGAAATTGAAGATAGCCAACAAATAACGACAAAGTGAGGCCAACAGCCCCCCCTAAATAGGGCACAATACTCAGTAATCCACTGATAAAACCCAGCAATATAGCGTAATTTAATCCGACTAAAGACAACCCAGTGGCATAAATCACCGCTAAAGCCGCCATCACTGATAACTGCCCTCTAAAAAATACGCCTAACACGCCATCGCATTTTGCCACTATTTTGATAAATTTTGGACCGAATTCATGTGTCGTTAACTCTTTTTGCATTTTTTTCATTAAGATTGGCCAATCTCTTAATAAATAAAACAAGACAACTAAAACAACTCCAAACTGAACAATCCAACTAACTATTCCAATTCCAGATTGTAACACTATGGCAGTAATGGACCCCATCGCAAGGGATATTTGCTTACCATGCGCTATAAGCAAACTTTTACTCTTATCAAGATTCCAGTCTGTTAATTTTATATCTAGATGTTGAGCTAACCAGGGAAGCCATTCTTTTTCGATAATCTCGAACCAATGTGTCGCATTGATCACTAAATGCGATAACTGAGTGACTAAAATTGGAATAAGCCACAAAATCAGAATAGCGGACAATAAGAGTAGAGATAAAAATACAATTAAAACACTAACTAAGCGAGGTAACTTTCTCTTCTTTATGTGCAAACTGCTTAATTTATTGACCAGTGGATTAAATAAATAAGCTAAAAAACCGGCCAATAAAAAGGGTATGAGCACACCGGCTAATTTAATGATTATAAAACCACCAACAAGCGCACAAAACAAAATAGTTAGATAAATAAGTACTTTCTTGACGTCATCCATGATTGTATCCCCCTAAATTGATGCTAGCATGCCTTTGTGTGGGTTGGTAGAATAAGCAACTATTTAAGGGGGACTGTATGACCGAATCGATAACCTATAAAGAAGCTGGTGTAGACATTGAAGCAGGCAATGCCCTCGTTGAAAACATTAAAAAAATTGCCAAGCCTACTCATCGCCCAGGCGTATTGGCTGGCATAGGGGGCTTTAGCTCTCTTTTTTCTTTACCCATCGATAAATATAAAGAGCCCATTTTAGTTTCGGCCACCGATGGCGTGGGTACGAAGCTTAAGCTGGCGATCGACTCTAAGTTACACGACAAAATCGGAATTGATTTGGTTGCCATGTGCGTGAACGATATTATCGTGAGTGGCGCAGAGCCTTTATATTTCCTAGATTATTTTGCCACGGGTAAATTATCCGTCGACACGGCTACCCAAGTTATTAAGGGGATTGCTGAAGGCTGTTTACAAGCCGGTTGCGCTTTGGTTGGCGGTGAAACAGCAGAAATGCCTGGCATTTATCAAGGCGAAGATTACGATTTAGCGGGTTTTTGTGTTGGGATTGTCGAAAAAAATAAAATTGTTGATGGTCAAACCGTCAAAGCCGGTGATAAATTAATAGCGCTTGCTTCTAGCGGCTTACATTCCAATGGCTTTTCTTTGGTTCGCAAAGTGCTTGAGGTGAAAAAAATTGATATGTACACCACGCGCCTTGAAGATCAACGATTAATCGATGTACTGCTCACGCCGACAAAAATTTATGTTAAGTCGCTATTGCGCTTGATGCACCAAAACTTAATTAAAACCGCTGCCCATATTACAGGCGGTGGCATACCCGAGAATTTACCTCGTGTATTACCTAAAACACTGGCGGCTCAAATTGATTACGCCTCTTGGGAAATTCCTGCTATTTTTCAACAGCTTAAAACGTGGGGAAATATACCTGAACAAGATTTTTGGCGAACCTTTAATAATGGCGTTGGGATGATTTTATGCGTCGCAGAATCAGATGAAGAAACTGTATTAGCCAGCCTCAGACAATCAGGTGAGCAGGCTTGGGTAATAGGTGAGATTATTCAAAACCCCCATGAGTAAAACTTTATCTCGAATAGTCGTATTGATTGGCGGTAATGGCTCAAATTTACAAGCTATTATTGATGCCACTCAAAATAAGCAAGCCCCTGCTGCTTTTGAAGTGGTGGGGGTTATTAGCCATAATCCTACTGCTTATGGGCTTGAGCGCGCAAAAATAGCTAAGTTGCCAACCTATATAGTGTCCGCCAAATTATTTGCTGGAAATAAAACAGGTTTTGAAACTGCTATATTAGACATATTAGCGACATTAAAACCTGATTTAATTTGCTTGGCTGGTTTTATGCGCGTGTTGTCACCTGAATTTATCCAGGCTTACCCCAATAAAATTATCAATATCCACCCTTCTTTGTTGCCTAAATATCCCGGTTTACATACCCATAAACAAGTTATTGCTAATCAAGACAAAGAGCATGGCGCTACTGTCCATTGGGTGAATGAACAGCTTGATGCAGGACCTATTATTGCACAAGCAAAAACACCGGTTATGCCTGATGACACAGAAGACAGCATTAAAACAAAAGTATTAACACTTGAGCATAGGCTCTACCCCATGGTAATAAATAACATTGCATTGGGAATCAACACAGAGGTGAATCAGTGAGACAAATTACTCTAGCGCATTTAATCATCGGTTCGTTATTTTTTATTTTTGTGTATGGCACTTCATTGAATGCCAGAGCCAGCGTTGAACCTCAAGCAACGCCCATGCAAGATAGTAGGCACCAAGATGTTTTCCCTTTTGATAATTATGAAGCGCGATACAAAGTAACCTGGCGCGGTGTCGATGCGGGGGTGTCGATTCATCGATTAAGCAAGGTAACGCAAGATCGTTATTATTTCGAAGCGGTAACTGAACCACTTTTGGGTTTTTTGCCCTTTCATGCTTCTGAAAGCACCCTATTTACTTGGGAAAAAAATGAAATAAAACCTTATCACTTTCAATATAATATTAATGAAGGCAAAAAAAAGCGCGCTGCAAATATTCAATTTGACTGGAATAAAAATAAAATTGTCAGTTTAAACAAGGCCGACCCTTTCGAATTGGAATTAAATCAACATTTTCAAGATAAGCTGACCCATTTATTTATGGTCAGACGCGATTTGCAAAAAGCCAAACAGCCCAATCAACCCATAACCTATACCGTTGCCACTGGGGACAAAACAAAAACCTATACCTTTGAATACGTAGGCACCGAACTGCTCAAAACCCCTATGGGCAATGTACAAGCCATTAAGTTACAAAACACGACTGAAAAAAACAGGGTGACCACTATTTGGTTTGCCAAAGAGTGGCATTATTTACCCGCTAAAATTATGCATGCTCGCGGCGGCAAAATCATCACCACCGCAGAAATAACAGGATTATCGGGTTAAAAACCACCCGACAACCTTCTTTTTGAAGTGCCATCACTTAAAGATAAACTTTCTATTGATATGGAATCATTAGGCTTTGGCGAAGACAGATCTGAATCTCTGCGAATAAGAAAATCGGGTGGCTTTTGATTTGGATTACACCTAAGCGGAACCTTTGGAGAATGCTTAGGTGAATTCGATTTAGTTGTAGGAAAAAGAGTACTTCCATCTGCTGGAATACTGACTCTTCTTTTTCGGTTGAACCCTTCAGGCAGAGGGTCAGGTGCTGAATAATTAGGTGGCGTCAAGGATTCAGTTGATTTTCTAATGGAATTATTCAAATCAGCGTTGGGCATGTCTTTTTTATTTAAAACCGATATTTTTCTAGGGCTTTGGTTTAATTCACCGCTTAAAATCAAAGGGTTACTTTTTCTTCGAGCAAAAATATATTCGCTTGGCTCATCAGAAGAAATGCTTTTTCTTTTACCTCGAGCATAAAGCCGCTCACTCGCTTCCTCAACACGTTCAGGATAAACACCCGAACTAATAAGATACCGATCATAATCTTCTGGTGATTCAAAAATTTCTTCACTGATGACAGGCAATTTCTTTTTTTTAAAATCTGGATCTGAGCTTAAAGAAATGGAAGGCCGGCGTTGTTCATAAAACATATCCGAATCTGAATCTGAAGATTGTGAAGATCGTCTTTTTTCAACCGACATACCATCTTCTGAACTTGAAACCAACGAGGGCCATCTTTCAAAAGATTTCTTTAATGAACATGAATCTGACATTTCTGAACCTGAAGCGGAAGCGGAAAAAAACGGATGTTGGTTTTCCCAAGACATATCAGAGCTTGAACCAGAGATAAACGAAGGCTGTTTTTCCCACGACATATCTGAGCCTGAACCAGAACCCAGTGGCATTATTTTTGGATCGCTTTCCATATATCCTCCCATTTATTTAAATATATAGACGTATAATTTGAGTAACATCCTCAAGTGTAGAAGAGATTTATAAGATTTGATCTTAAAAAAAATAATAAATAAAGACCTACTGGGCAGATTAAATTTGGCGGTAATGATTACCGCCATAAAAATATTGTCGACTATTTTTTTGCCCCCCTTTGTTTAGGTGTAAAACTCATGGAGGAATCATTGTCTGATGCGGACAAAGACCCTATTTCATCTTCACATTTTTTGCTGCTATTTAGTAGCTTTCCGTTTCTTTCTTGGTATTCCCGCTTCTTCAACACAGGAGAATCTCCTGAGCTCGATCTTGCTCTTGAAGTCGGGAAAAGCGTTTTACTCCCTTCGGGAATTTTTATTTTTCTTTCAGACGACGTAGATGCCAAAGGGGAAAATAAAAGAGTAGAAGAAGAAGATGAGCTTGAAAGCAAGCTAGAGGTTGAATTTGTGTCCATAAGATTAGAAGACGAATTGGAGGGCGACGTCATGGACAGATTAGACGTTGAATTTGAACTAATTAGATTGGATGACGAAGTGGTAAACAGATTAGATGTTGAATTTGAGTTAATTAGATTCGATGACGAAGTGGTAGACAGATTAGACGTTGAATTTGAGCTAATGAGATTGGAGAACGACTGAGAGGGCGAAGCGATAGAAGAAATGCTTAATTCTTGCAAAGACTCACTCAAGGTCTTGGGTTTTCTTGCTGATTCTGGGCTTCTTCGTTTTCTCATTTCACCCTCTATATTAATCACCTGTACTCTGCGTGAATTGTTTGGCGAAGAAAACGAACTGCTCGTTGAGCTCTCTTCAGTTGATTTTTCAAGAGAGGGAAGATTTATTGTTGAGGTTGTAGTAGCATTTATCACACTTGGTGTAATTTGCATTTTACGGACTGTTTTGGGAGAGGTAAAGGGACTGTTTGACCCCCTTTTATTGTACAAACACTCACTTGCTACATCAATTTCGTGTTGAGACCGACTAGACAAAATAATATGCCGTTCATAATCTTCACGGGTTTGAAAATCTTCGATTTCATTCAATTTTTTTTCTTTTATCTCTTCTTTGCTTTTACTATCCATAAGTACTCCTAATATCGGTTTAAAATTTTTGCTTAAATTCATCTAGCACATTCAAGTGTAGAAGAGATTTTTAAAATCTCATCATGCAAAAAATAATAAATTAAAAAGACCTGCTGAATAAATTTGAAGGCGGTAAGGCCACAACCTCTGGCCTTACTATTTACTGCGGAATGTTAAGATACACCTGTAACTACATTGACTTTAATTTTACACCAGAAACTTGCTTGGTAAAATTATTTTCCTGAAGTAAGGGAATATCTTCATCAATTGTAGGTAAAGCAACCACTTTATTGGTACTGAACTTAAGGGGGAGTTTTAGTGAATAACCGCCTGAATTCGATCGGGATTTAGATCGCGGAAAAGCACTATAGTTACCCTCTGGAATAGTTATTTTTTCTTTTTCATCTGACAATGAATTAGAGGAAGAAATACTCATTTTTTTAAGATCATTGCCTAAAGTTTCAATTTTCTTATCTTGCTTTTCTGGCTTACCTAACATTTTTATTTTTTTAGGTTTCGGGCTGTTATCACGACTAAAAAGCAAGGGGTTTTCTTTGCTTTCATTATAAAGTGCTTCACTGGCCAGATCCTTTTTTTGCGGACATCCATTCGGATTTAAGAGAAGATATCGATGATAATCGGTTATTGATTCAAAACTCTCCTGCGCTAAGAGCAAAGGTTTTTTTTCTTCTAAAATGACAACTACACCACTATCCATATGGTCTCCTGTTTAATCTTTTTTGTTTAATAATTTGAGTGACATCTTCAAGTGTAGAAGAGATTTCTAAAATGTCACTCAAAAAATAATAAACCAAAGAGACCTACTGGATGAATCAAGTCAATGGCAATGTTACCCCTGTCTGCCCCTGATATTTTCCTGCTCTATCGGCATAAGAAGTTTCACACACTTCACTTGCCTGTAAGAAAATCATTTGTGCTACGCCTTCATGCGCATAAATTTTAGCGGGTAGCGGCGTTGTGTTTGAAAATTCTAAGGTGACGTGCCCTTCCCATTCGGGTTCAAGGGGCGTAACGTTCACAATAATACCACACCGAGCGTAAGTTGATTTACCTAAACAGATGGTTAAAACATTACGAGGAATTTTAAAAAACTCGACCGTGCGGGCCAGCGCAAAAGAATTGGGGGGGATAATACAAACGTCTCCCACAAAGTCGACAAACGAACGTTCATCAAACTTTTTAGGATCAACAATGCTCGAATTAATATTCGTGAATATTTTAAATTCATTTGCACACCGTACATCGTATCCATAACTCGATACGCCATAAGAAATAATCTTGTTTTCAGCCTGCATCGGCTCTTGTCTTATTTGTCTTTCAACAAATGGCTGAATCATATTGTGTTCAACTGCCATTTTTCGAATCCAGCTATCTGCTCGAATGCTCATTTTTGCTCCCTTATTTACTTAAAATAATTAAATTACTGGTTCGGGCGTCAATTTTACAGAGATGCCAGCACGCAAATTAATAGGGTGTAAGGCTAATTGCGCAGTGACATTTACCGCCAATTGTTGATAACGCTTTGCAATAGGGCTATCTGGGGCTTTCACCACGGTAGGATGCCCTGCATCTAAATCTTGGCCAATAAGCCTATCAAAAGGCAAGGCTGCCAATAAAGGCACGTCGGCTTTAACCGCCATTTTTTTACCACCCTGCTCACCAAACAAATTGTCTTCATGCGCGCAGTTTGAACAAATATGATAGCTCATATTTTCCACTACCCCTAAAACAGGTACGCCTACTTTTTTGAACATGTTTAGGCCCTTTTCTGCAGCAGAAACGGCTACATCTTGAGGCGTGGTAATAATTATCGCCCCAGATAAAGGAAATTTTTGGGCCATAGTCAGTTGGGTATCGCCGGTTCCTGGTGGCAAATCTAAAATTAAATAATCGAGTTCACCCCAAATGGTTTCAAATAATAATTGCTGTAGCGCAGAGCTAACCATGGGGCCACGCCAAATTGCAGGGGTATCAGAATCGATTAAATAGCCAATCGACATGGTTTTGATGCCAAATTTTTCAATGGGGATAATTTTTTTCTGTTCGCTGATTTCTGCTCTGCCTATGACCCCCATCATTCGGGGTTGAGTTGGGCCATAAATATCGGCATCTAATAAACCCACTTTGGCACCCAATTGATGTAAGGCAAGGGCTAAATTCGCGGCGACACTTGATTTACCCACCCCGCCTTTACCTGAACCCACGGCAATAATATTTTTGATGCCTGGTATGGCTTGAATTTGAGGTAAAATTTGGTGGCTGGCGATGCGCCAAGTGACGCTAAAATTAGCGGGCAATTTATATTGTTCAGCTAACTGCATTTTTGTAGCCTCTTGGGCCGCTACAGGGATAGGATAATTAAACCTAAGTTGCAAACCTTGCTCATTTTTTATTAATTTGGCGACTTTATCTAGCGACTTACCCGTGAAAGGATCGCAAAAATTGGGTAAACTGTCTGGCAAGATATCGGGTAGATTTTGGCTATTCATAAAACTCTCAGTCAATTATCACTATCCGGGTCAAATTTAGGCCATTTTACCATAAACAATAGTTAACTAGATATTGGATAACGCATACCATGAAGACCTCTCCTGCTCCAAAACGCCAGATTTTAGTCACCAGTGCGCTGCCTTATGCGAACGGGTCTATCCATTTGGGGCATATGTTGGAATACATCCAATCTGATATCTGGGTAAGATTACAAAAATTAAGACTAAATCATTGCTACCATATTTGTGGGACAGATGCGCACGGCACCCCAATTATGATTCGGGCGCAGAAAGAAAATGTGGATCCCGAAGAATGGGTCAAAAGAATTAATAAAGAAGAAATTGAAGACATTTCAGCTTTCGACGTTGCATTTGACAATTTTTATACCACTCACTCACCTGAAAACCAAGCTTTCGCTAATGAAATTTACCTAAAATTGCAAGCAAAGGGCGATATTGTTATTAAAACAATAGAGCAGTCTTACGACCCCATACAAAATATGTTTTTACCCGATAGATTCGTTAAGGGCGAGTGCCCTAAATGCGGAGCCAAAGATCAATACGGCGACAGCTGTGAAGCTTGTGGGGCAACTTATAACCCTACCGAACTTAAAAACGCTGTTTCCACACTCACGGGTGCCACCCCTATATTAAAACAAACCGACCATGCGTTTTTCAAATTAGAAAATTATACTGAAAAACTTAAAAATTGGACGGTAGGCGGCCATTTGCAATCACAAATCAGTAATAAACTGGGTGAGTGGTTTGAGGCTGGATTAAAATCTTGGGATATCACGCGTGATGCGCCTTATTTTGGTTTCCCTATTCCTGGATTAGTCGATAAATATTTTTATGTGTGGTTAGATGCCCCCATTGGATACATGGCCAGCTTTAAGCATTTTTGTGATAAAAATAATGTCGACTTTAATGCCTATTGGCATAAAGATAGCACGACGGAGCTCTATCATTTTATCGGCAAAGACATTGTGTATTTTCATGCCTTATTTTGGCCCGCTATGTTAATGGGGGCAGACTTTAGGACCCCGACAGCGATATTTGCCCATGGTTTTCTAAGTGTCGATGGCCAAAAAATGTCAAAATCTCGTGGCACTTTTATTACGGCTAGGCAATATCTTAATCATCTCAACCCTGATTATTTGCGTTATTATTTTGCCGCAAAATTGGGCAGCGGCGTGGATGACATCGATTTAAATTTTCAAGATTTTATTCAACGCGTGAATTCAGATTTAGTGAATAAATTTGTAAACATCGGCAGCCGATTAGGGGCAATCTTATCTAAACAATTTGAAAGTAAATTATCCGCAAACTTAGATAAACCGGAATTATATGATCACTTTGTGAAACAATCTGAAGAAATTGGCAACAGTTTTGAACAACGTGAATACCATAAGGCCATTCGTGAAATCATGGCATTGGCCGATTTAGCGAATCAATATGTCGACCAAGAAAAGCCTTGGGCTTTAATTAAAAACCCTGAAACGCATGCCAAAGCACAGGCTGTGTGTACCCTGGGGTTAAATTTATTTAAAATTTTGGCAACCTATCTAAAACCGGTTGTGCCCAGTTTAATTATAAAAATAGAACAATTTTTCAACCAAGGTGAATTTACGTGGGAAAATTTAGCCGACCCTATTTTAGGTAAGACTTTAAACCCCTTCACCTCTCTTTTAACACGTATTGATCAAAAGCAGGTAGATTTAATTATGCAAGAAGCCCAATCCAATCCAGAATTAAACACGACAGAAACAACAACGGATAATGCAGCTGCGCCTGCAGGCAGCAACATTGAACCCATTGCTGAAATCATCAACATAGACGATTTTGGCAAAATCGATTTACGTGTAGCCAAAATTGTTAAAGCCGAAGCCGTGCCTGAAGCTGAAAAATTACTCAAATTGACTTTGGATATTGGCGAAGGCAGACATCGCCAAGTATTTGCCGGCATTAAATCAGCTTATCAGCCTGAAGCCCTTGAAGGTAAATTTACCGTGATGGTCGCTAATTTAGCGCCTAGAAAAATGCGTTTTGGACTTTCAGAAGGCATGGTATTAGCGGCTAAAAACCCCAATGAATCGGGTTTATATATATTAGAACCCCATGACGGCGCTAAGCCTGGCATGCGCGTACAATAAATATAATAGTTTAAAACATGAACCAAGTTGATTTAATTCGTAAAATTAACGACGCACTGCCTCAAACGCAGTGCGAAAAATGTGATTACCCCGGCTGTTTGCCTTACGCCAATGCGATTGTTAAACAAGGCATAGACATAAACCGCTGCCAGCCTGGTGGACAAGAAACCATTGATATTTTAAGTGCATTAACCGGTCGGCCCTCTACTGTACCTTATCACGCTGAGTCTGTATTAAACCAAGTTGCTGTGATAAACGAAGACAATTGCATTGGGTGTATGCTGTGCATTAAAGCCTGCCCTGTTGATGCAATTATAGGCTCATCTAAGCAATTACATACCGTATTAACCAATGCTTGTACAGGCTGTGGGCTGTGTTTACCCCCTTGCCCAACCAGTTGCATTGATTTTGTTTCGGTATCTACCCCTAATCAACACGCTGACCATAAAATAATTTATAAAACCAGATACCACTCTAAACAAGAACGTGATCAAAAAAATGCACAAAAAAAATTGCAAAAACATTTTGATTTCACCAATATCAATACCATCCAAAAAACATTGGCAACTATATTAAACAATGAACCCAAATAATATTAAAAAAATATTTGCTACTTTAGAAGCACACAATCCTGAGCCTCAAACTGAATTACATTATAAAAATAATTTTGAATTATTAATTTCAGTTATTTTATCCGCACAAGCTACCGATGTATCCGTTAATAAAGCTACCAAATTATTATATCCTGTGGCCAACACCCCTAAAAAGATTTTTGCTTTAGGTGAAGAAGGGTTAACTTATTATATTAAAACCATTGGTTTATACCGCGCTAAAGCCAAAAATATCATTAAAACGTGTGACATATTAATTCATGAACACAACAGCCAAGTACCAGATACGCGAGAAGCCCTAGAAGCCTTACCAGGCGTAGGTCGCAAAACGGCCAATGTGGTTTTAAACACGGCCTTTGGGCAACATACTATTGCGGTAGACACACATATATTCAGAGTATCCAATAGAATTGGATTAGCTAATGGCAAAACACCGTTAGCCATAGAATTGCAATTAGAAAAAATTATCCCTAAAAAATATATTAAAAATGCTCACCATTGGCTAATCTTACATGGAAGATATGTTTGTAAGGCCAGGAAGCCAGAATGTGGACAGTGTGTGATTGAAAAGTGGTGTGAATTTGAAGATAAACAAATAGATTAAGGATAATTATGCTGGCCCAACAGAATTTGATGATGGTGATAGTAATCACCAGTATTTCCGCCATGGGCACGTTGGTTGGCGCCTATATGGCTTATCTCTTCATACGAAAAAATAAAATCTCCAAAAATATCTTAAATTTTATTGTCGCTTTAGGGGGTGGGCTGTTATTTTCGGCTATCGCTTTAGTACTTATTCCAGAAGGGACCAAATCGCTTTCCTTTCTTTGGGCCAGTACTTGGTTTTTTATTGGCAGTATTTTTTTCATGTTGTTAGATTTAGTGATTGAAAAAAATGGCGGCCGAGCTTCTCAAATATTGGCCAACACCATGGATTCCATACCTGAATCTCTAGGTGTGGGTGCGGCATTCGCCACAGGGGGTGGCGTGGGGCTTTTGCTTGCTTCCCTTGTGGGTTTACAAAATATCACTGAAGGGTTTAATTCTTTCAATGAATTAAAAACAGGTGGCATCTCTACCAAGAAAAACATGTGGGTTCAATTCATCTCCTCATTATCTGGCCCCCTTGCCGGTGTAATTGGTTTTTTGTTCTTAGCAGGACACCCTGAGATCATTAGCGGATTATTTATGTTTAGTGCAGGCGGTATTTTATATTTAATATTTCATGATATTGCCCCTCTTGCCCACCCGAAAGGCCATTGGATCCCCACGCTTGGGAGTGTTTTTGGTTTCATTCTGGGTTTAGCGTCTCAAGCTTGGGTAACAACTAATTCAAATACACTACATAATCTAACTTACATTTCTTCCACATCGCCCAGTGAAATTATTCAAACACTGAATAAATTCGAATGCGCACATTTTACAAATGGCACCTTTACCTACAAACCTGAATTAATTGTGCCCACCCTGCTGGCTGGCTTTAAATATGTTTCTAGTCAACAAGATTCTTGCCCGCTGATTATTGTCGTCAATTCAGATAAAAGTATGCAAGGGCTGAATATCCACAATTTTGAAAATCAGTCGGTTCGTGCCGCCAAAGTTGCTGAACCTCTGGCCCAGTATTTTTCTGATAAACAAATTATCGTGCTTTTCTATGACGAAAGCACACCAAATGTTCTTTATCATGCCTTATCTGAACAAGTAATCAGAAAAACATTGCATAAATGGGGATATGGAACAGAACCTAATGCCCCCAAAATAGAAGCCGCTGAACTTTTCGATGTGGTTTATGGTTTCCCTCTGCCCAATAACATTAAACCCGTTTGTCACGACCTTACGCCACTTGCCAAAGAACAACAAGTGATTCAAGTCGTCGATCTGCGTAATAAACTGATAAATAAAGACGGTGTTCTTTTTGAACTGCCTGACAATTTAAAAAAATACGAAGCGCCTAAAAATACTCGCTAATATCTCATCCCCTACGTACCGCGGCTTGTCCGTGGTATCCACAATCCAGAGATTTACATGTAAAATTTTGAAGCCTGGATGCCGCGGACAAGCCGCGGCACGTAGAGACTGGAGGTCTACGCTAAAGCTTCGGAGGACAGGTCGCTGGCATGACACATTTTTTGCTTGGTTGCCAATTATTTTAAAACATTTTAAGATAAACGACTTTATAAAATTAATTAAGTTGGTATTCTTATGTCAGATAATACAAAAGCCCTACAAAATCTAACCTACATTTCTTCAACATCGCCCAGCGAAATTATTCAAACGCTGAATAAATTGGAATGCACCAGTGCACATTTTACAAATGGTACTTTTGCATATAAACCCGAATTAATAGTGCCAACTGCATTAGCTGGCTTTAAATGTGTTTCTGATCCACACCCATCTTGTTCTCTTGTCATGGCCGTTAACTCAGATAAAAGTATGCAGGGAATGAATTTTCAAAATTTTGAAAACCAATCAGTTCGTGCTGCCAAAGTCGCTGAACCCCTTGCACAATATTTTTCTGATAGACAAATTATCGTACTTTACTATGATGAAAGCACACCAAACACCCTTTATCAGGAATTGCACGCGCACAAAATAACAAAAACCTTGCACAAATGGGGATATGGGACAGAGCCTAATGCGCCCAAAATAGAAGCCGCTGAGCTTTTCGATGTGGTTTATGGTTTCCCTCTGCCAAATAACATTAAACCCGTTTGTCACGACCTTACGCCTCTTGCCAAAGAACAACAAGCGATTCAAGTCGTCGATCTTCGTAATAGTTTAATCTGCGAGGATGGGGTTCTTTTTGAATTGCCTCCCTCTATAGAAAAATATCAATCACCCAAATTACTCAAACCTCAAAACACAGTAATATTCAGTAATTTAGCGAAAGAAAATGAAGAGATAAAACAAGCTAGTTCAAACATAGAAAGCTTAACGATTAGTACACAAAAAAAGGTATCTTTAGTTAATAAATAACTAAATCCCCCCGCCAGCCTTTGGTATCAAAGGGGGTCGCGAACTCCTGAGCGGGGGGATTTACTTAGTTTCTTAACCTGCTAATTTATTTTGTGTTATGATTCAACAAACAATTAACCAAATAGCAGTAGGAAAAAAATGTTCGGTCAAGACATACAAGAACTCAGAAAAGTGTATTTCGATGCCTGGGAAAAATTCAACCAGAAAGCAGTTTTAACCCCTCTTGAAAGCATTATTTCACAAGCAATATTAAGCCACCCTGAGTATCATGATTTTTTTCTCGACAGAAATAATATTAATACTACGCTTTCTCATTCAGATGGCACACCTCATTTCTTTCATTTAGGCTTACATGTCGCCTTAGGCGAACAATTACAAGCCGACCGCCCCAAAGGCATTAAAAAAATCTACGATAAATTAATGGTTCAGTATTTCGACCCACTTGAAGTTGAACATTTAATGATTAAATCATTAATGGCTTTTTTAGTTGAATCATCTCAGCAGCCTACCGCCCCTAATGAAAAAAAATATTTAGCTAAACTCGAGAAATTAATATGCTAGACAATATGAGTAACGAATTAAGTCTTTTTATCGACAGCTCACGGGCTGTGATGCCTTTATTATTAAAAATAATGGGCGGGTTATGGGCTTTTAATTTATTCAATTGGGCAATTGGCTCTAAACTCAATGTATTGGGTATCGTGCCGCGAAAAGTATACGGATTACCGGGTATTATTTTTTCTCCCTTATTACATGCCGATTTTACGCATTTATTATTTAACACCCTGCCCTTTTTTGCTTTAAGTTTGTTTATATTATCCGTAGGGGTAACGCAATATATTGAAGTGACTGTGATTATTTGGGTGGTGCAAGGCATACTCGTTTGGCTAATGGGAAGGCGTGGTAATCATATTGGTGCCAGTGGCGTGATATCCGGTTACTTTGCTTTTGTATTGGCTCAAGCCATTGATAGGCCTTCGGTCACGACTTTATTCGTAGGCGGTATCGCTTTATATTACTTTGGTGGGATTTTATTGAGCCTCTTCCCCAGCGAAGAACGCGTTTCGTGGGAAGGGCATTTATTTGGGTTTTTAGCCGGGGTATTAGCCGTATTTTTATTATCCGGCCAATTTCAGCAATGGCTGGCTTACATTAAAATTTAGGATCTATACAAGACATCCTCTCCTCACAAGTGCTATTACACTTTTTATACCCTGACTTTTACTTTTTAAACCGCGGAATGCTTGATTTCACCCCTCAACTTAAGTAAACTACCAAACAAATTTTTATCTTGTAGCGATTGTTTATGCCAGATTTATCACACGATTCAATCATAGAATTTATTACGCTATTTGCACCCCAAGTAAATAGAGGGTTAACTGACGACGGGGTCTGTGATGGAGCCACTGCAATGTGGATTCAAGCTGTATTAACGAGCATTGAAGATGAGAACTTATATTATAATCGTCTTTCTGATATTTCAGTTTATCTTGAAAAAAAATCGGTGGAAAATTTAAAATCTGATATAGATCAATTGTATGATTCGCGTGCCAAAAATAAAATTAAATCGAAGCTTACCGAAAATGAATTAAAACTAACCGAAATAAGAGCTTTTGCAGAAGCCATCGCTGTTCAGCAAGAACCGGGACTTGTTTTTGACAAGACCCCTATTAACCAAAATGAAAAAGAAAAAATATATCCTCTGACATCATCTGAAAAACTTGATAAAACTGGCGCTTTTTATATTAATTCTATCGGTGTGTTGATTCCTACTGTAGATGAGCTTAAAAACTATTTAATTGCTATACAAACTGAAATCGTTAAATCTAATTGTAAAAAACCTATTGTATTTATGGTATCTTCCTTTGATCATGTGATAGGTTTTTATTATAATAGCGATTTATTAGAATGGCGTTATTTTGATATCAATCTTCTGACTGAAGAATGTTTTTTTATTTCTACAGAAAGCGTAGAAGATTTAGCGCCGTTAATATTTTCATCTTTTGAAGACGAAGAAAACGAAGAAAACGATATATATGCTCCCTTTTCATTATTATCTGTTTCAAGACAACCAAAAACAGACTTAATACGTCAATTAAAAAAAATTACAAATGCCGCACTTAATTTAGACAATCGTCAATGTAAAAGAAACATAACCGCCCTTTTCATTGCCTGTCAAAGTGGTCTTTTAGAACAGGTTAGGATGATAATCGAAAAAAATGGTGCCATCAGCATTAATACCCCTAATGTTGCGGGGATTACCCCCCTGTGGATTGCTTGTCAAAATGGCCATTTTGAAATAGTGCAATACTTGTTAGCCAATGGCGCAGAAGAAAGTGTTTCTATACCCAATAGAGAACAAACACCTCTTTTCATTGCCTGTAGTAAAGGACATTATGATATTGTGCTGCTGCTTCTCATATATGGAGCCGAAAAAATCATAAATCAACCTAACCTTGACATGATAACCCCTCTCTCTATCTGCTGTGAACGTGGCTATTTGGATATTGCAAAACTTTTATTACATAAGGGAGCAAAAGAATCCATTAACAGCCAGAGACTAGACGGCACAACAGCCTTATATATTGCTTGTCAAAATGGCCATTTTGACGTAGTGCAATACTTGTTAGCCAATGGGGCAGAAGAAAGTATTTTTATACCCGGTTTTTTAGGACAAACACCTCTTTTCACTGCCTGTGCTAATGGACATTATGATATTGTGCTGCTGCTTCTCATATATGGAGCCGAAAAAATCATAAATCAACCTAACCTTGACATGATAACCCCTCTCTCTATCTGCTGTGAACGTGGCTATTTGAATATTGCAAAACTTTTATTACATAATGGGGCAAAAGAATCCATTAACAGCCAGACACAGAATGGCACAACAGCCTTATATATTGCTTGTGAGTATAATCATGTTGATTTAGTTGAACTCTTACTCGAAAATGGTGCTAAAGAAAGTATAAATACCCCAGGCTTCAGTAAACAAACGCCTCTTTGGAGTGCTTGTGTACAAGGTAATTTCAAGCTCGTTCGTTTGCTCATAGAAAATGGCGCTGATGTTAATGCACTTGATATACATGAACAAAGCCCCCTGGGGATTGCTTGTCTGTATCGCTATGAAAGCATTGTACGTTTTTTATTAAAGCATGGGGCTAAAGCGAGTGTGAATACCCCGAATAACCTTGGCATTGCACCATTACAGATTGCTTTTGCTTATTTTGATTTTAAAATTGCTGATCTATTAACGAAATATGGTGCAAAAAAACCATGGGGATATACTATTGCACGACAATGCTTAGGTTTTTCTCATGCCTTAATTTTTTCTAAATTCCGAACTAGCCCAACCAAAAAAGATGAGCCAGAATCTGATTTAGATCTTGATTCCGACTCTGATCCAGAAGAAGAAAAATATTGTCGATGTCGATTTTTTGGGTAAAATTCAATTCAAAAAATCTCCTTGCTCGTCTTCGCACATTTCGCAACAAAAGCATCCCCTCCCGTCTTCACTCAGGCTACGACGTGGTGGCCCCCTTTTTCAAGCATATCTTTATACATAAAGTCTGGGAATGTTTGTAATGAGTCTAAAAAAATGGCTCGATATGGCTTTATCCCTTCTACCGCAACGAAGCGTAGCTGAGTGGTAGCAGGAGAAGGTGGCCTGAAAGGCCGGATGAGGGGAAAAAATATGATTTAAAAATCCCTCACCCGTCTCGGCGCTATCGCTACCCTCTCCCACGCGCTCTGCTTTGCTCGCTTCGGTAGAGGGGATTTAGATTGTGCCTACTTGTGTATAAAGGTATGCTTTTTCAAAGTGGGCGAAAGAACCGACTCAATATAATAGTAATTTCCTGATTTAATCAGAGTTTCTTTCACCCCCTTTGGGGGTCGCGAAGAACCGGGGATAGCAGGATTTGAGCGGCCTGTCCTGCGAAGCCTTGGCGTAGCGGGAGGGGATGCTTGGCGATTGTATTAAAACATTCGCAGATGTTATAAAATCGTCGCGGAATCTCTGCTGGCCCTACGCTTCGTTTAATTCATCAAAAAATATTTCTTTGAGTTTAATTTCAACATCGTTAATTACCTCATCAAAATTTGGCAATTCTGGCATCTGTTTACTTAATCTTATACTCCAATTTTTCTTCATCATAGAATTTTTTAGTAGCGGCAATAAGATTTTAACTGATAATCGGATGCCATATTTATCTTTGAATGCATTACATACTTCATTAAAATCATAATTAAATTCGTTTAAACGATACAGAAGAAACCAGATATCAAAAAGATCTCTTGGTTCGTTACGTGTTCTATCCAATAAAAGTCCAAGTTTATTAGCTAATATGGTATTTAAGGTCAGCACAGCAAGGGTCATATTTTGTTTTTTTAGATCACTGTAAGTTTCAATGACTTCTTTATCAATTATTTTTCCATATAAATCCATATCCATGGAAAAATCTAGCCTAATTTCTTTTGGGGCACCTACAATCTCATCATATCCTAAATAATTAACATAGAGTTGAACACGGCCTTTTCCAATAATAATATTATCTTCATTTATCCTTAATGAAAGGTTGGCCATATCTTGGGCATACGCTAAGCAGCTTATTAAATTTTCAATTATCACATTTGTAGAAATTTTTTTAGCACTTAATAAATCTATGTCTTCTGAAAAACGATGCGCTTCAAAGTAAATCCGCTTAATCGCTGTTCCACCATAAAATATGAAGTCATCTTTCAGTGGGCTCTTAGATAAACAATACAAAATCCAACTTATAACATAATCTTTTTCTATTGTTTCTGCTGGAACTTTTAAAATTTGAGCAAAATAATTAATTTCAGCTAATGGTATCATTCCCACACACTCGCAGTTATTTCATCTTTATTCATATTTATGCGTATCCTCCAACGACTCAAATAATTACCCATTTGGGCCCCATTTGGATCAAGTAAAATATAGTCTTTCTTTGAGGATATGATTTCTTCCAATTGAGAAACATAATCTAAACCTAAATTCAGGCATTCCAAAATAAACCCTAATCGTTTAACTGCAGCTTTAGAATGATATTTTTTTGCATAGTTTACTATTTTAACCCAATCAATTTTTTTTTGCTTAGCCCAAATTCCTCTTGCAATTTCTTTTATACCACCACACAAATCGGGGCGATCTAATCCATCTAATATTGTTCGTTCAAGATCACTGACACACACTTTTTCTTGCTTTGTCACCCATAACTGAGTAGTGCCCCAAAAATGATCTGATTTAGAATAGATGAATTGATACTGGATATTATGAACTTGCTTTGTGGGCTTTCTTTTAGACAGGGTAAGGATGACATTCATTAATGGATGCGTTGTCATGCCATGAAGACGCATCGCAGCATAATGTGAAATATAATATTCATTTTTTCCGGCTAAAACGCGAGCTATGATAGGCCAATTAGCTAATTGTGTGCTTTCTTGCCCCATTTGCACAATTAAAAAAACACCCGATTTTATTCGAGCTAAAACACCTCGATTAACAAGATCTCGGAGAAAATAAGTGGTTTCTTGTCTTTCCCTGCCATATATTTCACATGCATCATCTAGCGTAAAGATGATTTTTCCTTTGGCAAAGAGCCCTTGCAGCATTTTAGAGCTAATTGGTCCAATTGTTTTGGGCTTGGTGTTTTTCTTATCCATAATTATATTTTATGTCATATATATGAGTTGTCAACACATATTATATACATATAATATAATAATTGTTGTATCTACATGTAAATATTTACTGAAGCTACCCCGCCTTCCCTTACTAAAAGCAACTACAGACGGGGCTAGCAAAGATTGCAGCTGCCGCTGCAAACAGTTATGTGCTACGCCGGATTAATTAAGTTTATTGCTAATCTGGAAATAACATCTCTCTTCCCATAATTTATTAAGTTCATTCTCACTATTTTCATATTCACTTTCACATTGTGCTTCAGGGCCATAATACGTACCGTAATTGGGATATTGAAGGCTTGATAACCTCATATCTTGAAAATCATCTAATTCGATAAATTCTGAATCGAGATCTTGGCTATAAGCATTTGAACTGGCTATTAATAAACCAGTGATTAATAATTTTTTCATCACATTTCCTTATTGTTTGTAAAATGCGCCTGAATAACTTCCAGGCGCGCGAACATAAATTTTTGATTAGATAGACTGATCAGCCAAAAACGCCCACACTGATTCTTCGTAAAGAATCGGTGAAAGCATCTACCAGCACACCTGATGTAAATAATCCGATGCGAATGGCCTCGCAAAAATAGCGAAAGCCATTTTTTAGCCAAGTGTTTTTGGACTGTGAATCAGTCAATGAATGAGAACGCTGCATTATTTTGCCCTAATTATCCATAACAAAAATAAAAGATATAAAAATCAATTAGTTCAGGTTATTTGACAACTTTTATTAGGGGGAAAAATAGATTAGAATGGACGAAGCCATAAGTTGATCTCCTAAGTCGGTTAATTTGTGGTTAGTTCATACAAGGTGTTAGTGCACCTTGTATGAACGCTGCATTTCGGAGAATACCTTTTCTGCTAATTGTGTGCAATCCTTTTTTTTAATGGCAACATTGGATTGAAAACTAGTTTATACAGATTTACTAACTAAATCTAATGAGAAAGCTTAACCTCAACCCGCCGATTTTTGGCTCTGCCTTCTTTGCTGTTATGCGGCGCAATCGGTTTGGTATCACCATAGCCATGTGCTTCAATTAAGCTAGCGGGCACGCCCCTCAACACCAAATAATCTTTTACAGCCCAAAGCCTTCGATTCGCTAATATTCTATTATCGCTATACCCGCCCACAATATCACTGTGCCCGCCGAGTTCGATTTTACTAATATATTCATCATTCAGAATTTGTTGGATAATCCTATCGAGGATGGCTTTATTTTCAGAGGTTATCGCAGCACTGGCAGTCGGAAAATAGATGCGAGTTGATTTTAATACATCAAATTCTCGTGGAATCATCTTCGCCACACAATGCTGATATTTTTCTTGTTCTTCACTGAAGCCCACGGGAGAGATTAAGTGTGTTTGATTATTTTTTGGATCGCGAAAAATAATATTATTACCCGATTCTAAGGTTTCCCATAATTGATCTGCGCTTAATAAATCATAGGTTAACGCTAATTTCGGTTCACGTTTCGTTTGCAGTTTATTGGTTTGGATTTTTATTTTTTTATCGTTTTTTACTTTGGTTTTAACAGCAAAAACATAATCATCAGGGTTTTGGGGAGTTAAATCAGCTGGCAAAAAAACGGCCTGTTCTTTATTGGGATAATAAGGCACGCTGCCCAGCACCATCATTCTGCCCGCATCTACCCAATCGGGATTTTTGACATATAAAATTAATTCTTGTTTTTTGTTTTTTTGTAAGTGACCCGGTGAATAAACAGAAAGACTAAAACTTAAATCATTGCCAGCTTTTTTAGTAAAATACACTTCACCAAATCCGGTTAAATCATATTTCATTTCACATTGGAATAAGCTGCTAGATGCACCCCATTTATTTTCAAAATTTTCAGTTGATTGGGCCCAGTTAATAGACGGCAATAAACCTAACGTAAATGCCAATAGTTTATACAAGCTTGTGGATAGTTGCTTCATGCTTATCCCTATATTAATACCCAATTCATTTGAGAAAAATTCTTATTTAAGTTACTATCTTTCTTTATTTGGTTTATCTCTAGAAATATATTAAATTTAGTTTAAATTTGGGATTTAAGTAAATCTTTATGCAAATAACCCTAACCAAGCCTGATGACTGGCATATACACCTAAGAGAAGGCGAAACGCTAAATAGAACCGTATATGATGCCGCACGTCAATTTAACCGTGTGATGGTTATGCCTAATTTAGTAAACCCTATTACTTCAGTAGATAAAGCCATTGCGTATAAAAAACAGATTTTAGCGACACTGGACAAATTAATAGAACAGCACCCGGAAGAAGCTCAGAATCTTGCACACTTTACCCCACTCATGACTTTGTATCTCACACACGATTTAGCGCCTTCTGAGCTAGAATTGGCCAAGGCAAGTGGGATAATCCATGGTATAAAACTTTATCCCATGGGCGCTACCACGCTATCTGATAAAGGGATAAGTGACATAAAAAAGCTTGCCCCTATTTTCGGCCGTATGCAGGAACTTGGCTTAGTTTTACAACTTCATGGTGAAGTAACCCATCCTGATGTAGATATCTTTGATAAAGAAAAAGTATTTATCGAGACAGAATTAGCCTACCTGACCCAAACTTTTCCCCATCTAAAAATCGTATTAGAGCATATCACCACAGAAGAAGCGGTGGCTTTTGTATTAAATGCCCCCAAACATATCGGCGCGACCATCACCGCACATCATTTGTTGATCAATAGAAATGATATGTTTCATAAAGGAATTCGTCCGCATCATTATTGTTTGCCTATTGCCAAACGAAAGCATCATCAAGAAAAGCTGCTGTGGGCGGCCACTTCTGGCAATCCCAAATTTTTCTTAGGCACCGATTCTGCCCCCCACGCACAACATAAAAAAGAAAATGCCTGCGGCTGCGCCGGCATCTATTCTGCTAATGATGCCCTGGCTTATTATGCGATGGCTTTTGATAAAGTGGGGAAATTAAGCTTATTACCCGATTTTGCCACCCGATTTGGGGCGCAGTTTTATGGGCTGCCGGTGAGTGAAACGCCGTTGGTTGCGCTTCTGAAGCAAACGAATCTCATCCCCGAAAGCTTACCCCTTACTCAACAAGATGAGGTGGTGCCCTTTATGGCTGGTCAAACTTTAACCTGGTGTACACAATGAAATCAGTCAAATATATCCGTGAACGTTTTAGAGGTTTTTTGCCTATTGTTGTCGATGTTGAAACAGGCGGCATAGATAGCCGACAAGATGCTTTATTAGAAATTGCAATGGTCAGTTTAAAAATGGATGAGATGGGTCAATTCAGCATTGATGCCCTCTATCATGAACATGTTATACCTCATGACAAAACGCGCTTAGATCCCAAAAGCCTGGCCTTCAACAAAATTGACCCCTATCATCCTTTTAGGTTTGCGAAACCAGAAAAAGAGGCGCTAGAATTTCTTTTTGATGAGATTAAAAAGCTCAAAAAGCTACACAGTTGTACACATGCCGTGTTAGTAGGACACAATGCCTGGTTTGATTTGGCTTTTATTAATGAAGCAGCAGCGAGAAATAAGATTAAAAGCCCTTTTCATGCTTTTACTTCTTTTGATACAGCCACACTGAGTGCGCTTGTTTATGGCCAAACCGTATTACCTAAAGCACTGAAGGCTGCAGGAATAGATTACAATGCAGACGAAGCACATAGCGCCATTTATGACGCTATGCGTACGGCAGAATTATTCTGCAAAATCGTCAATAATTAGTCTTCGTAACGACCACGGCCACCGCCGAAACCACCACGATCACCACCGCGACCACCACGATCACCAGATGGACGACCGGCTCCGCCGCTTGGACGACCACCAGTGCTGCCACCACGATCATCTTGCTTAGGTGAATTAGCTAAATTCACACGAATTTGACGGCTTAAGAATTGCATGTTGTTTAACGCAAGTGATTTAGTTGCAGCATCTTCATCGGCAAATGTCACAAACGCAAAACCACGAGGTTTGCCACTAGCTCTGTCTACAGGAATGTGGATATTAGCGATTTCGCCATATTCTGCACATAGAGTCTGAAGATCAGTTTTAGAAGCGGTAAAAGCTAAATTGCCGATGTAAATTTGATTACGCATTATATAAAGTCCTAAAAATAATAAAAGAAACAGTAACCAATGCACCTAGTGCTCTCAGTTACCTAGTTGAAATTATAATCTTTTGCTGAAAACAACGCAAGATGCCAATTTGAGGGCTTGAAACCCCAAATTGGCTAATAACGGGAATAAAATCAAATACTTAATAAAAACAGGCCATTAGAGGGTTTCTCCGTGTGCTTCTAAATATCTTGCAACCCCTTCTGGATTCGCTCGCATGCCCGTATCACCCTTCTGCCACCCGGCTGGGCAAACTTCGCCATGCTCTTCATGAAACTGTAGCGCATCAACCAAACGCAATAATTCATCGATATTACGGCCAAGTGGTAAATCATTGACCAATTGTGCTCTCACAATGCCATTTTTATCAATAATAAATGCGCCTCTAAAAGCCACACCTGCTTCAGGGTGCTCAACACCATAAGCCTGACAAATACTATGGTTAATATCGGCAACCAAGGTATAGTTCACTTTACCAATACCCCCTTGATTTATAGGGGTATTTCTCCAGGCCAAGTGGCTGAATTGTGAATCGATAGACACCGCCATGACTTCCACATTTCGCTTTTCAAACTCAGGTAACCGTTTATCCAAAGCGATAAGCTCAGATGGGCAAACAAAAGTAAAATCTAATGGGTAGAAAAAGACTAAACCATATTTTTCATACATGGCTTCAGACAAGTTAAAATTATTCACGATTTCGCCATTGCCTAATACAGCTGCTGTGGTGAAATCAGGTGCCTTGCGGCCAACTAAAATACTCATATTACATTATTCCTCTTTCATTAATTAAAAATCTATTCGGCCATCACAAAATTGGCTTTTTCTTGCGTTACACCCGCTTGCTGCAGCATTGTGTGTAGTTCCCCACTTTCATAAAGTTCGGTGACGATATCACACCCCCCTATTAATGTTCCGTTGAGATATAACTGTGGAAATGTAGGCCAGTTGGCATACTTTGGTAATTCTTGTCTGATGTCCGGGTTTTCTAAAATATTCACAAACGCATAATTGGCTTGGCATAACTTTAAAATTTGCGACACTTGAGATGAGAAACCACATTGAGGAAATTGTGGCGTGCCTTTCATATAAAGCAACAAACTATGGCCCGCTATTTGGCTTTTAATTTTTTCTAAGGTATCTGCACTCATTTATTTAACCTTTTATGTTCAGTCACTAGGATGATGATTAGTTTGGAGTGATTATACTGAATTTTGAGCATACTAACTAGGTGGTTATAGCCATTTAGACTCTATATTCATCCATTTGTCTAACAATTTATTTTAATTGAAAATCAAGCTCAGGCTATTTAGACTACGCTTGCCCTAGAATCTTAATGGAGTGAATATAATGACTTTTACCCTACCCCCACTACCCTATGAATTGGATGCTTTGCAACCCATCATTTCACGTGAAACGCTTGAATACCATCATGGCAAGCATCATCAAACCTACGTGGATAAATTAAATTTATTAGTGCCCTCTACTGAATTTGCGAATTTAAGTTTAGAAGAAATTATTCTAAAAGCCTCACCGGGTCCTATTTTTAATAATGCGGCTCAAGTATGGAATCATACTTTTTATTGGCATTGTATGACACCTAACAGCCACAAAGCCCCCACGGGTGAATTGCTTGCGGCAATTGAAAAAACATGGGGCAGCTTAAAAACGTTTAAAGAAAAGTTTACCGAAACGGCGGTAAATACTTTTGGTTCTGGTTGGGCTTGGCTCGTTAAGAATAAGGATGGCAGCTTGGCCATTGTTTCTACTTCTAATGCTGGCCTACCCATGACACAAAACCAAAAGGCTTTGTTAACGGTCGATGTATGGGAACATGCTTACTATATCGATTATAGAAATGCGCGACCAAAATATGTTGAAGCGATGTGGGAAATCATTAATTGGGATTTTGTAAACAAACAATTTACCGCTTAATTATTTCCACCCTGCTGGTTACTATTATCAGCGGGGTGCTTCCCCCTAACGAGAGCAAAGTAGTAATCTATGTTTGAAAAGCCTATAATCATACCCCTCGATATTTTTAAGAATGCTTTAAAAGCCGTTTTATTTTTTAAGTCTTTGCGCTTAGAAGATCATCTTATCGTGATGAATAGGTTATTGAATGATATTAGCGTGACACTTTATCCTCAATTTGCCATCCCCCTGCTCGTGCCGCAAAAAAAGCAATTAATGATCGCCAAAACCGGCAGAATGGTAAAACTAAAGATCCAATATCCCCAACTAACGACCATCGAAACACATTAGCAACTGCATGAAGGCTTTAACCCTAATGCGTTAAGACAACTTTACAAAGATTATCATGAGGAGACCGTATCTTATTACTCAAACATGCTTTCAAAAAGTAATGAACTCACGGTGAACCAAAATATCATTAGCGTGCAACAGCTCTACCCTGCCTTAGTTTATATGCATATATTAGATGACGATTATGTTCAACTGCCTGCTTTAGACTTAAAAACAAAAAAAGAATATATGCTTGAGACATTAACCACATCAGCCAATTTATTAAAAAATCGCTTTAAAAGATCAGATTTTGACATGCATGAATTTTCAAGTCATTTATTTGCCGTCATTAAAATAACTCAAAAAATAAATGCAATGCTTTATTACACGCCCTGTTTAGAAAAGTCTGAAATTATGCCCATGGCAACACAGTGGTGCAAAACAATAGAATGGCTGCTACGCAATATGATGGTAAAAGAAAAAATAGACCAACTAAGCGAAAGTAATGCTGAACTTTTTATAATACAACGCACCCTATTGTTTGTTGCGCTTGATACGCTCTATTTATACATCTCTGAAAAGTTAGTTTATCATAAAGACAGTACCTTAGAAGAATTGAATTATGCCGAGTGGTGCGTGAGTAAGGTATATCAATATTGTCTTTCTAACGACCAGGATATTTTGAAAAAAACCTTTAAAAATCGTATATCAGATGAACCCAAAGGTAAAAACCAAGAATTAATTGCGCGATATTTTTTGGTTATGGCTATCATTGAATCTAAACGAGGATCACCTGAAACAGCTATTGAATATTATGAAGATTTTTTAAAAAACCAAGAATCTTATCCTAATCATGAGTCAAACGGACTATTAGATAGAATATATGTCAATTTAACGTTTATTTTGCCCAAGGGTCTCTCCGATCCAAATGAATACGAGCGGACGCTAAATTTATTAAACAGAAGTGTCCCTATTTGCGAAGGACTAAAGGAATTTGCACAATTCAATGAATTACGTAATTTGATTCAAAAAACAAAAATTGATCTCTTCTCATTGATGTTGAAACAAAACTTGAAAGATAAAGAAAAGATAACCTTTAAGGCTGACTACCTAAAAGACTCACTTGAACTCACCCTCTGTAATGACTATCAGCTCAAAAAGCCCAATAATAGAAAAAAACTCCCTGTCGGCATCAGCCATATCGAGTATATGACTAAACATAATATCCTTAAATTGCATCTCAATTTAAATGCCTTGCCCTTAAAATTTGATCTACTTCAAGAACAAATACAAATCATCACTAATCTGACTGAGCAAGCTATTATTGCCCCTCGCATTTCTGTTCCCAAACCTAAAAAAGAGCCCCTACCTTGCATTCTTGAGGCCTCTATCCCCCTTTCCCCAGTTCAAGAAACTGAAAAAAAAGCTGAGTTAACTATCACTTCTACGACCCAGGTCATACCTGTTAACCCAACGGACGAATTAACTGAAAAATTTACTAAACTAATATTAAGAGATCCCTCGCCTGAAAAATCTATAAAAACACACGCTATCAGCACGCCAATGCCTTCGATACCTTTAATACCTTCAAAGCCTGTTGCTTCCACACCTGTTACGGGCAAACAAGTGGGGTTTAAACTTTATTCTGATCAAACCGTTATTCCCGTTTATTTTGGCTTTAATCCAAAAAAGAAATCGACCAATACTTATTTGGTATGGGACAAAGTGAAAAATTTAAATTCTGAGGGCGAAAAGCATTTTAAAAATATGTTAAATGAAACAGGCGTGGAAGTCGCAGAAAACATCGACGATGCGGGGGTAAAAATTCATCGGCCTCCCAGTGAAAAAAATGATCCCAACTTTGCGTTTATACGACTAAAAAGTAAGTCAAAATTATATGGAGGCACCCGAGTTTTTGCCGAATTTAAAGAAGAAACAACGAGTATTTTACCTAATAATGAAGGTAAAAAGGTATATTTATATTCATTTGGCCGGACTAAGCCCAAGTAACTATGGTACTGTTTTGAATTTCAGAATGGGGGCTCTAAGCCCCCACGGGTGAATTGCTTGCGGCAATTGAAAAAACATGGGGCAGCTTAAAAACGTTTAAAGAAAAGTTTACCGAAAAGGCAGTAAATACTTTTGGTTCTCGTGGGACTTCGTCTGCTGATAAATATTATCAGCAGGGCCCAAAATCCCGTCTATTTTAGTCTATTCTTTAAAGTATTGTTTAAAGCGATCTAGGTCATTTAGAATATTCATACCATCAGTAGGTCGTGTTCTAATTAACTAACCTATATTTATCTACTAAACGGATCGGTTGTAGCACTATGTTTGAAAAACCCATTATTTTACCCCTTGAAATTTTTAGCGATGCTTCTATTGCGAAGATGTTCTTTGATTCTTTAACGCTACGAGAACAAATTAAAATCACCAATAAACTCCTCAATGATTTTTATACAATTATTGACCCTCAAATCGCCATCAAATTGATTTTGCCTCAAAAAATGAAATTACTTGAAGCGAATAAAAAAATAAAATCTCAATTACTCTTACTCTACCCTGAGCTCGAATTCATTAATACCCATGAGCAGCTTTTTCAAAAATTTTCTCATAAAGAATTAAAAAACATATATCACGATTACTACAAATTTAATCACGCTTATTATGAAAGCTGTGTTGAAGACAATCTATCACATCCTGACATGTTGAAACAGGGTGTACGTCTTGACCATTTATTTCCTTTGCTACCCTATATAGACACATTAGATGACGATCATATACAATATCCTCAATTCGTTGCGAATAATAGAAAACAAAGCTTACTTTTCGCCTTAAATGCCTCTATTAAACAGCTTAAATCGCGCTTTAAACACAACCCTCCCGAATTTGAATATTTCGAAGACCATTTTATGCCTTTGGTTAAAATAACCCAAAAAATAAATGCGATGCTATTATTTTATCCTCCTTTGGAAAACTGCCCTATTGTTCCCCTGTGCGCTGACTGGTGTAAAATCCTTGAATGGGTGTTACATAATGTTATCATCAAGCAAAACATAGAAAAGTTAAGCAACGATAATGCCCAAATTTTCACCAATCAACGTGCACTATTGATCACAACGCTAGATACCTTATATTTATTCACCTCTGAAAAAATAGCTTATTTTCCAAGCAGTTCCTTAGAAGAACTGAATTATGCGGAATGGTGTTCGGATAAATTTTACTCAAAATGCCTTTCTGATGATCATGATTTACTCAAAAAAACATTTTCTGATAAATTAAATTTAACGATAGATTCCAACTGGCATAAACAAGTTCTCATTGCTCAATATCAGCTTAATATGACCATCATCGAATCAAAAAGAGGCTCGCATGATTCTGCCATTGAACATTATGAAGATTTTTTAAACACCATAGAAAACGGCACGCATAATAATTTAGATGGCTTGTTAGATAAAATATTTGTTAATTTGACCTTTCTATTACCCCGCATGCTTGCCAACCCCAACCAACACTTCAGTGCATTAAGCATATTAGATAGAAGCATCACAATTTGCCAATATACCGAGAAATTTTCAGAATATAATGACTTTCAAAAATGGATAAAAAATACTAAATTAGATTTATTTTCAATGCTTTTGAAAAATCATCTGAAAGATAAAGAGCACATGATTTTTAAAGTTGACGCTCAGAAAGATATCTTAGAAATTTCACTCTCCCTAAATTACGCTGTCAAAAAACCAAATAGCAGAAAAAAATTTCCTGCGAGCATAAGTGGCATTCATTATTTTACACAAACCAATCAAATTAAATTAGACATTAATTTAAATGCCATGCCTTTAAAGTCTGAGCTCTTATCTGAGCAATTAAATGTTTTGGTTCCACTTATTCAGCAAGGCATTATTGTCCATAAAGTTTTTGAGCTCAAACCCAAAAATAAACCCTCGCTTTTAATTTCTAAACCAACAGAATCAAGCGCCAGCACTGAACTTGTGATAAAACCTCTGCAAGAAATTGAACAAAAAGCTGAGCTAATTCCCCCCTGTCCTCTGCTGGTTACCTCACCTGTTGCTTCAACAGAGGAATTAACAAATAAACTCAGTAAACTCTTGTTAGACGATTCTTTACCAGAAAAAACTGAAAAGACTAAAAAAACTGAAAAATCCGAAAAATCAAGAAAAGCTCACTCCCTAACCCTTCAGACGCCAACACGTCCTCACGTCTTCACCGCCAAAGAAATTGGGTTTAAACAGTACCCCACTCAAACGGTTACGCCTGTTTATTTTGGGTTAAATCAAAAAAAGAAATCGACCAATACTTATTTGGTATGGGATAAAGTGAATAACTTAGATTCAGGTGCTGAACAACATTTTAAAAGCATGCTAGATGAAAATGGGATGAATGTCGCGAAAAACGTTGACGATGCCGGGGTAAAAATTCACCGCCCGCCCAGTCAAAAAAATGATCCTAATTTTGCTTTTATACGCTTAAAAAGCAAATCAAAACTGTATGCCGGCACGAGAGTTTATGCAGAATTCAAAGAAGAGGCTGTGATTGCCGGAAAACCAATATATTTATACTCATTCGGAAAGGCTAGGCATAAATAAATCGTTTAAACTACCTTTGTGTAGCACCAGTGAGCTATTGACCATTTCTTGGTGGATGGGCTCTAAGCCTCCACCAAGATATTTTGCCGCAAACGCTTCTACCAAAGCATAAAAAGCAATTTTATTATTTTGATGTTCGAAACGATGTCCTTCATTTGGAAAGGTCGCATACCATAAATGGGGCAAATGGCCTGCTAATTTTTGTATAAACATATCTGGCCCAGCTTGATTCACCTGAACATCATGTGCGCCATGCGCTTTAAATAGCGGTTTTTTAAATTGATGGATATATTGATCGGGAGAATGGGCTAATCGAATGTCTGAATCGCCTACTAATTTAATTAGCATGTCATAAACTATTTTCCAATAGGGCGGAATGTGTGCTAAAAAATGGTTTAAATTTGTGGGCCCTACCCAGTCGGCCGCACAAGCATAAAAATCAGGATATTTCGCAAGCCCCATTAACGCAGAATAGCCCCCAAAACTTCTGCCCATGATGGCGATTTTCGTTTTATCGATAATGGTATAATTCTGCGCTACCCATTCAGCACACGTTTTAATGTCTTCTGCAATTTTCCCTCCCCACTGGCCATTCCCTGCTTCTAAATAAGTCCGACCAAAACCCGTCGACCCTCTAAAATTAATACTTAATACGGCATATCCTCGATTGGTTAACCACTGATGGATGGGGTTAAATCCCCAAAAATCACGTGAATTAGGGCCACCATGAATCCATAAAATTAAGGGAATTTTTTTTTCTGAATCATGAGCAACGTCAGGCGGCACAGAGAAATAACAAGGGATATTAAAATTATCGATGCTGGGGATCGTTAAACACTGTTGCGTGGCTAAATTTTTTACATTTTTAAAGCGCAAATCATTAAAAAATAAAGATTGAATTAATTTGGTTTGTGTAAAATACAGACAATATTCTGGCAGAGATATATCAGCATGATAAGCTATTAGCCATATGGCATTATCTTCAGATTGTGATATAACCTTGAGCTCGTGATTGGGCTTATGTTTAATTAATATGTCAAGATCGGTTGAATATTCTTCAGAAATTATCTGCCATTTTTTGATATGATAATTAAAGGCAACGGCAATAGGCTCTTTGTTTTTTATATCCATAATAATATCTTGATAGTCTGCATCTAGGTTAGACGCTAATATTTTTTGCGAGGAATTATTTAAATCAAACCTGACTAATTGCGCTTTATCTGAGTCGGTGCTTTGAGCGAAAAATACGGCATCGCCTGCTGAATTTAATCCAATACGATTTTCTTTAAACATATAATGACATAAAAAATCAAGCTGAGATAAACTCGTGAACGGCGTGCTTTGATTACCTTGTATACAATCTACTCTACAAGAACCATCTGAATTGGGTTTAATGCCTACTTTTGGATTAAATTCACCATCAACATAGATATCAATATATTCTTGATTTTCGTATATTAATGTTAATTCCGAATTTAAAATATCGACAACACACACATCGAATAAGGCTCGATTTCTGTTATTTAATAATAAGGCAATTTTGTGAGGGTGTTTTGCAGATAATTTGATGATTTTCGCTTGGGTGTTAACAGGCGTTAATCTAACATTTTTTTGGGTGGTAAAATTGATTGAATATAACCCCCAATTTTCATCGCCCTGTTCATCATGCCAATAAATAAGATGATTATTGGTATAGGCCCATACATAATCTTCTATAGAATATTTTTTAGTGTCGGTATTAAGCTTTATGGGCTGATTGTTTGCCCCACGCTCTTGAATAATGAGGCCTAAATTATCATTATCGGCAACAAGATAACTGATATATTTTCCGTTGGGGCTTATTTTGGGTAAACTTTTTTCGGGATGACCAAATAACCAGCTTCTTGGCAAATATTCTTTCATATTATATTACTTAATATTTTTATATTTTTTATAAAATCTGCTTGATCTCGTTTTTTCATAAAACACGTTAATTCGTTCAAAGATTCAGTTGAAAATTTAATCTGAGGATTTTCTGTTTTTAGATTATTCAGCAATTTTTGCAAAGCCAATATTTTCGGATAATTATCTGGGCAATCTAAATTTATTTCTAAATATAATTGCACAATATCATGAGCATTTCTGGGTTTATCTTTTTTGATCTTATCAGAAAAACTTACCCAAATATCAGGCTTAAACTCAATAAAATTTTTCATATACTCTTTTATTGAGGCTAAATGGCTATCTTTCTGCGTTATTCCGCTTAATGATAAAACCTGAAGATTTTTCATGATATCATTTTTTAAGACAAACATAATTTGTTCAGGTGCATTATCTAAGTCTATATGCAAACCTTGAAAGGGTATTTTTTTCATCCAATTAATGTTTTCATCTATCCCACCAAAATAAGTTGCTAACATCATATTTGGGACATTCTCTAATAAATCTTGATACGCTTGTGTAATTTTATCTTGAAATTCAGTATGAATATCCGTAATAAAAACAGGATCTTCTAATTGAATCCAATTTATATCTAGATTTTTAAGGTGTTGTATGATTATTTTATACTGGTGGATTAATTTTGGTAAAAAATCTATTTTTTCGGGTGTTAGGCTTTTAGATTTCCCCAAGTAATTATTAAACCATAAATAAGTTAAAGGTCCAGGTATACTATATTTTATTTTATGATTGGGGTAATTTTTTTGAACTTGGCAAATTAATTTTAGTTTTTCAACCCACAAAGGATGAAAATCTAGATTTAAATTTAAATCAGGTTCTTTTAACTCAACGTTATTAAAATACGCCCGAGAACTAAACCATCTTGAAGTCTGATGAATTGTTTTTGCATTTAGATTTTGATTTAAATGCTCATTCAATGGGCGCGGAGACGAATTCAGCAAATATTGCCAATCTTGCATGGGGCACACATAATTAAAATGTCCCAAAGTTAAGATACTCGCTCCCGCTGTAACTTGAGCTTGTAACTGATTTAATTGTATAGATTGTCCTAAATCATGTAACGCTGACAAGGCAAGCTTTTGTTGCTTAACTGCCGTTATGGACGATTGCCACTCTAAATCTGTCATATAATCTTGATAGCATAACGAGTAACTAACTTGGTGTGTGTTTATGCTTTTTTCTCTCATAGTCAATACTTTATCAAATTTTTCAACATTAGGGCATGCTTCACCGTTTATACCCTCTATACGACCTTATATCGGATTACAATTGAGTGATTATATAATAGTTGGTAATCTCACCCTTATTATTTAGCATTAACGAAGATGTGCGCCATGTTAACATTAGGCCCCTTATTACCCGTTTGCCAATTCGTTTACGAATACTATCTCTCTCAGGTCTATACAGATAGGGAATGCATCTGGGATTGGGAACTTGAAACAGAATTCGGCACCATCCAACGCCCTAATCATGGCTTAGCGCATAGTATGCGTGTGGCTCAACTCGTGCCTGTTGTGGCAAATTTTCTGAATGCACATGCTGAAGACACTTCATTTACATTAACCCCTAAACAAACACAATTATTGCAAATCGCTGCCCTATTTTCTGTGGTAGGACGAGAAAATGATGCTGGCTTTGGTGATAACCCCGAAAAATATATGAAATATAGATTAAAATCGGCGGAAGCTTTTGAGCAATTTGCGCGTGCGACACTTAATTTAAGTGAAGCTGAATTACAATATTACAAGCATATTGTTCATAAAATGGGCAGCCCAAATGAACAGTCTCCTGAGTTTAAAATTTTAAATTTTGCGCATAAATTGGATTTATTAAGATGTTATTCTGCTCAGCAAATTGAAAATAGTATTATTAAACCCTTAAATGAATATTTGCCTGAATCTGAAACACAAGTATTATTAGATTATGCTGAAGATTTGTTGCATGCCACCGGCAACAGAGTCTATTCCGGCAAAAACCCCACTTATTATAATACCGCTCTTTTTGGAAAAGTTAGCACGAATGTAAGAGCGTGTGTGGATGCTTTATTTAGTGTGGATAGTCCTGAGCCTAAAGTGATGCCTAAAATGCAACTTTGTCCGATGTGAATACTTATTGCCATTATTGCAAGTCACTCACATCCCTCCGACCATTTTCGCTACGCTTAAAAGGTCGACCCCCTATCGAAGGGGGTGTTTAAAGCTGCTTTTTTCTTAGGGCCCCTTTTGATAGGGGGCCGCGAGGCTTGTCCTGCGAAGCTTCAGCGTAGCAGGATGCGAGCGAGGGGATGTTTTTTAAAACTTACTTCCGCCCTAACCGATTAACCTTATTAAATGTATTTTCTGGTTCTTCCACTTCCATTTTCTCAATATTGGAATCTTTCGGGGTTTGAGTAAAAATAACAGGCTTTATCATAGGAGATATTTCCATATTATCCTCGCCATCATGGGTATTTGATTGATGCATCTCTAGATAATGAATAAATTCATCTAGATTATGCTCTAAGTCTTTGCCAAAGCGTTTTTCTAACTCTTCTGGAGAAAGCTGGATCATCTCTTGTAATTGAACCAAAATTTCTGGCCCCAGTGCCTGTAAAAATTCCTCTATTTTTTGCGCTTTAATCTCTTCATCTTGAATAGAATCAATCGAAAGTTGCGATAACTTACGGGTTAATTCATCCATTGGGTTAATGATTGTATTAGATTTAGAAGGGGAAGCTTCTGGTTTGTGCGGATCTCGAAGTGAACTAAATATATTTAAAAATAAACCATTTAACCCGTATCCCATGGCAATCAACACAAATTTGGCTGGGAGTCCTGCAAATAAGCCTCTCCATCCTGCTGGGCTCGCTAACACGCGATCTAATAATACTTTTAATTTTTCGTTTTTACCGGTTTGTTGTTGTGTTAATGTTTTTAAAGCATCTAAGGGTGCACCCACAAATGCTGAGGCTATACCGGCTAAAGCAGATGCGCCCACCATAGCGCTTTTAGGGTGATCCTTTTTGTAGGGTTCCATTACCTGATTGGCTAATGGCAAAGCACCTAACAGAGAAAGATTCATTAAAAATTGCTTTCCCATTGTCACCAATGTGCCACGATACAACTCTTGAAATACCCCAAGTAATTTCGCTTCTGGAGACAAATGTTTTCCCTGTTGCTCTTTAATTTGTTTAAGATAGCCTTTAAATGTTACCTTTTGGCTTTGGCTTAACAGCCAGGTTTTATATCTTTCTAGTGGACTAATAATGCCCACATCGAGTGGGGCAATAATCGCAGCAGCAAGAATCGCTCTGAAAAAATTTGCATACCTAATGCGATTGGAAATAAGCTTAGTGGCAAAATCTCTTGAAAAAACCTGGATAGGTATTTTATAGGCGCTTTTCAATTCCCTTGCCATACTAATGACAGTGGCATCCCAAAATGCAACTATCCCTCTTGTTGGATTAGTGTGGCCGAGTGCTGCAGTCTCTTTGAGCACCCTTTTTCTAAAAGTAGGATCATTAAAATTCTTGAAACGAATACTTTTCTTATCTGCAAGAGAAGCCTGTTGAACTTCTCCTTTTGGGGTACGCGCAACATAACTACCGTCTTCAGACAAATAAAGTTTATTAAGCTTTGCATTATTGGGGTTCATCTCAGGAAGATCTGAGATTGGGAGAATATCAGGGCCGGATGAATAAATTTGTCTACAAGCCCTAATAAAATTATAGGGGCCATCTGCTTTAGTAACGCTTCTTATTTGTTCATTGGCTACTTTGGCAAGAGGTTGATTAAAGGCATTAATTCCCATTTTCGTTAAGGTCATGGGAGCGAATAAAATTAATTCTTGAGGTGTGTATCCAAATATTTTAAAGGGTTCTTTCTTTTTGTTATTATCCACACTTAATTCCTTCCTGCATTGGTTGATGAGCCCGCATAGTGCCAAACTCGCCCTATGCTTGCAACTACCAGTTATTCAGTGTGGATTTTGATGGCTAATGATATCTTCTATTAGTTGTGTTATTGAACTGAAGACTCAGCTCGGCTTCTAGCATTTCTGGTGCTGGTACGGGTTTAAAGAATGATTTGGGGGGGGGCACATTGAAAAATGGCACAAATACAAAAGTATGTTGATTGTTTTTATGATTAAGACAAGATAAAGCCGCTTCAGCCTTTTGTTCTGTTATCCAATCTATATAACGTTGTTTTAATTCTTCTTCTAAGTCTTCTAAAAATTTACGTTCTTTTTCTTTTTCTTCTGCCGCTAAATGCTCTTCTTTTAATTTATATTTGGTTTTCGCTTTATCTGCTCTGCCATCTAAAAGATCAATTAAAAACAACGCCAGGCGAATTTTTAAATCTAATTCTCCAACATTGAGAATAGGGTTGGCATCGGCATACCATGTTCTTTCTTCGATTAAATCTTTAAGTTTGTCTTTTAATTTATCTAATTTTGCTTCGATGCCCATGCTGGCTCCAGATATTCAGCTACTAATGTAAGTTGAATAGTATAAAGAGATGGGTGACAGATCTCAAGAAATCTCAAAAATCAAGTAAGTTAACTTATTTTTTGTGGGGTACGACTGGGATGCTTTGACCGGCACGGAGGCCGGCCATTTCTCTCATCAAAGAATTAAGCTTGACGCGCATGAGTAAGATGCGCCCTTCTTAAATTATTTACTCGCCGCTCTTGCCCTAGATCTAGGCATTGCTTTGGCTTCTCTTTCCATTTGTTCTCTTTGTCGGCGCAGCGCGTCTTCACGCATTTTTGCATGATGTGCTTCATTTATTTTTCTGTTTATTTCGTTCATCTTTTTTTGTATTTCTACTTTTTCTCTTTCTGCTTTTTCTTTTTCTGCTTTTTCTTTTTCTATTTTTTGATCTCGAGCTTGTTGATATTCTTTTTGAGTATTTGCACGAGCAGCTTGGTCTGCCAATCTATCAAAGTAAATTTCTATGCCTTCCAGTAGCTTTTCTATCTCTTCTTGTTTCTTTTCTTCTAATAATTGGGTTTCTTCTTCAAATTTGCGTTTTGATTTTGTTTTATCGAGGGTGCCATCTAAGCAATCTATTAAAAAATAGGTTAAGTGAATTTGTAGCTGTATCATTTCTTGAATAAGAGCAGAACCTGCATAGAATGCTTTTTTTTCCACAAAAGTTTTTAATTCGTCTTTAAGAAAATCTAGATCTGCGCTTAAATCCATATAGAGATAGCCCCCTTCTGAAGTAAGAAAACACAACATTCAAATATCAAGCAAGCATACTATCATAAATCAATCTAAAAAATCAAGTTAATTAACTCATTTATGTTAGGCACTTATTATATATAACCAATATAAGACCATATTATGGGTGTCCTATTTAAAAATGCTCATATATACACGCCTTTCGTCTGCCTTAACCCTACCGGTGGTCACCAAGATATTGACAAATTGTTGTGATTTTTTTTCAGTTAACTATTGAACTATAAATTATGCTGTGTATAATTGGCTTCTGAATTTAGAAAACTAACGATTACCAACGATTGACTGAAACAGAGGAAATTTAACATCATGGCAAGACGTAACGATAAGCGCGTTCGATTGGTTGAAGCAGCTGATAAGCTATTTCATCAACAGGGCGTGAGCAATACTACCCTAGCGAACATTGCAAGCCTTGCAGATGTTCCTTTGGGTAACGTGTATTACTACTTTAAATCAAAAGATTCTATTATTTTAGCGGTGATTGATCGTCGTCGTAAGTTGCTTCACGCAATGTTTGACGAATTAAATGCACAAGCGGACATTAAAAGCCGTTTAGCGCAATTTATTGCTCAAGCTTCTTCAAGTGCTGATGTGGCTTGTGAATTTGGCGATGCACTTGGCAGTCTTTGCCAAGAATTGGGCAAGATTGGTGGGGCGATTAGCCAAACTGCTTCTGGCTTAATGCAAGAAATCATCCAATGGTGCAAAACACAATTTCGCCACTTAGGTAAAGATGATGAAACTGCGGGTAATTTAGCGATTAATTTAGTTGCTAGCCTTCAAGGTATCAGCTTGATTACTTTAACTTTCAAAGATCCAATTTATGTTAATCAACAAACGCAATTTTTAATTGCGAATATTGAAAGTATGTAAATATTTTTGTAGAGTTTAGGGGCGCCGCAAGGCGCCTTTTTTTTGAGTAGATTTGGGCTTTTCAATCTATCCACATTTTTTACACATATTGCCCCCAGGTTGTCCACAAGTTCTCCCCAGGTTCTCCACTTGCATTCCCCCCTCGTACGCACTATCTTGTATGTAACAGCATGGTATTTACCTATATGTAGGGTTTTTAATGTAACTCCCTAAAAAATGTTTATCACCTAAATAAGGTTCTTGGAGGATCGATGGCGATGCCAAATACACCCACTACTGACGAAAATACATCGACAATGACACCCGCGGTTCACGCTTTTTCAGAAAATCTTGAGCAGTTAGGATACCCTCAACTCTCTCCTGGAAAATTACATGTCTTACGTCGCGATAATCGATCCATTGTGCCTTTCGATGCCAACAAAATTACAGTTGCCATTACCAAAGCCTATTTGGCGGTAGAAGGCGGCAATGCTGCCGCTTCCCGTCGGGTACATGAAATTGTTTCAGAATTAACGTCATTGGTGATAAAAGCCCTTTCTCGTCATTTGAATAGTGGTGGCGTGGTGCGTGTTGAAGAAGTGCAAGATCAGGTTGAGTTAGCCCTCATGCGCCATGGTTTGCAAAAAGTAGCCCGCACCTACATCCTATATCGTGAAGAACGCCGTTTAGCGCGTGAAGCCCAACATAAAGGCGAACCTGTTACCTCTGATGGCAAACCTGCTTTAACGGTCACACAAGAAAATGGCCAGCGCGTTACGCTAAAACGTGAGTTTTTAGATAATTTAGTTCACACCGCATGCAAAGGCTTAGATCAAGTTGAGCCCAATGTCATTATTGAAGAAACCCTCAAAAATATTTTTGATGGCATAAAAATGAGTGATTTGCGTAAAGCGCTTGTAATGAGTGCCAGAACACGCATTGAACGTGATCCCAGTTATAGCTATGTGGCCGCAAGATTATTGCTCGAAGATTTACATAATGAAGCCCTTAACTTTTTAGCCTATCCACTTGCTCAAGAAACAGATGGCTATTACGACAATCAAACGATTTTGACGCATTATCCAGAAATTTTTAAGCTGTATATTAATAAAGCCATTGAACTTGAATTATTGTCACCTGAATTAAGAACCTTTGATCTGGATAAATTGGGCCAAGCCCTGAACCCCACTCAAGATCAACAATTTACTTATTTAGGCTTACAAACCCTTTACGATCGTTATTTTATCCATCATCAAAATAACCGCTTCGAATTGCCGCAAATGTTTTTCATGCGCGTGGCAATGGGCCTTTCCATGAATGAAGCCAACAAAAATGAACGAGCGCTCGAGTTTTATACCCTGCTTTCTTCTTTTGATTATATGAGCTCTACGCCGACGTTATTTAATTCGGGCACGCTTCGTCCTCAGCTTTCTAGCTGTTATTTGACGACCATTCCCGATGATTTGGCGGGCATTTACAATGCCATTAAAGACAATGCACTGTTGTCTAAATTTGCTGGCGGCTTAGGCAACGATTGGACCCCTGTTCGTGCCATGGGTGCGCATATCAAAGGCACCAATGGACAATCTCAAGGCGTTGTGCCTTTCTTGAAAGTGGCTAATGACACGGCTGTTGCGGTGAATCAGGGCGGTAAGCGCAAAGGCGCTTTATGTTCTTACCTTGAAACATGGCATATCGATATCGAAGAATTTTTGGAATTACGTAAAAATACCGGAGACGAACGTCGCCGTACCCATGATATGAATACGGCCAATTGGGTACCCGATTTATTCATGAAACGCGTATTTGAAGACAAAGAATGGACACTCTTCTCTCCTCATGAAGCGCCCGATTTACATGATTTATATGGCTTGGCATTTGAACAGGCCTATATAAAATATGAAGAACAAGCTAAATCAGGCCTGATTACTTTACATAAAACGATTTCGGCAAAATCGCTTTGGCGCAAAATGCTGGGCATGATATTTGAAACAGGCCACCCTTGGGTGACGTTCAAAGATCCGTGTAACCTACGTTCACCTCAGCAGCATTCTGGTGTGGTGCACAGTTCAAATTTATGTACTGAAATTACCTTAAATACCAATATCGATGAAATCGCGGTGTGTAATTTAGGCAGCATTAACTTAGCGCAACATATTAATGCAGATAAAACTGGTTTAGATATCACTAAATTGGCTAAAACCATTAATACTGCGGTAAGAATGCTCGATAACGTGATTGATATTAATTATTATTCGGTGATACAAGCACGCCGTTCTAATTTGCGTCATCGTCCTGTTGGCTTAGGCTTAATGGGTTTTCAAGATGCGCTTTATCAATTGAATATCTCTTATGGTTCTGCTGCGGCCATTGAATTTGCGGATAAATCCATGGAATTAATCAGTTATTATGCCATCATGGCCTCTGCTGATTTGGCGGCTGAACGCGGACCCTATGCGACTTTTGAAGGATCTTTATGGTCTAAGGGTATTTTACCTATCGATTCTATACAGTTATTGGCTGACAATCGCGGTGCACAATATTTAGAGCTCAATCGTGAACAATCACTTGATTGGCAAAAAGTGCGCGAACGTGTCAAAACCGTTGGTATGCGTAATTCCAATGTGATGGCCATTGCGCCTACCGCAACTATTTCGAATATTTGTGGGGTGTGTCAATCGATAGAACCGACTTATCAAAATTTATATGTTAAATCGAATTTATCGGGTGAATTTACAGTAGTAAACCCCTATTTGGTCAATGATTTGAAAAAATTAAACCTGTGGGATGAAGTGATGGTCAATGATTTAAAATATTTTAACGGCAGTGTGCAAAACATCGACCGCATTCCTGATAGCCTAAAGCAAAAATACGCTACGTCGTTTGAAATTGACGCAGAATGGTTAATCGAAGCGGCCAGCCGTAGACAAAAATGGATTGACCAAGCACAATCGTTAAACATATACATTGATAAACCTTCTGGTAAAAAAATAGATCATGTTTATAAGCTGGCATGGATTCGCGGTTTAAAAACAACATATTATTGCCGATCTTTAGGGGCTTCTGATACTGAAAAGTCTACCCTAACAACGGGTCAATTAAATGCCGTAAAAGTAGGCAATGAAACCGACGAAGTTAAATTTTGTGCCATAGACGATCCTGAATGTGAAGCTTGCCAATAAACAATGAATTAAGTGAGATTTATTTATGACAGCTACTGCGGAATTATCCCCCACCTCTCGCCCACTTGAACACAGTGGCGCGACAGGGTTAGAAGATTTAGAAATGGGTGCGGCACGCATTCGCGTCGACGACAAAAAAATTATTAATTGTCATGCCGATTTAAATCAATTGGTGCCGTTTAAATACCCATGGGCGTGGGATAAATATCTCGTTGCTTGTGCCAATCACTGGATGCCTAACGAAATCAGTATGTTTTCAGACGTGGCTTTATGGAAAAGCAAAGACGGCTTAACCGAAGACGAACGCACTATGATTGAGCGGACTTTAGGATTT
Source organism: uncultured Gammaproteobacteria bacterium (assembly GCA_902826485.1). Taxonomy (GTDB): domain Bacteria; phylum Pseudomonadota; class Gammaproteobacteria; order Berkiellales; family Berkiellaceae; genus CADEEZ01. Next base: position 175,834 of record CADEEZ010000002.1, on the reverse strand, counting down.
TTCTCTACTGCTGATTCTTTGGTTGCCAATAATTTGGTGCTAGCGGTTTATCGCCATATTACCAACCCAGAATGTCGTCAATATTTATTGCGCCAAGCCTTTGAAGAAGCACTGCATACCCATGCGTATCAATATATTATTGAAAGCTTAGGGATGGATGAAGGGCGTATATTTAATATGTATCGTGAAATTCCTGCTGTGGCTAAAAAAGCGGCTTGGGCTCTGCCGTTTACACAAAGTCTCGCCGATCCGATGTTTAAGACAGGTGATTTTGCGAGCAACCAACGTTTATTAAGAGATTTGATTGCTTTTTATGTAGTGTTTGAAGGTATTTTCTTCTATGTTGGCTTTGTGCAAATATTCTCGATTGGCCGACGTAATAAAATGGTCGGTGCAGCAGAACAAATTCAATATATTATGCGTGATGAATCCATGCACATGAATTTTGGCATCGATGTCATTAATCAAATTAAAGCTGAAAATCCTGATGTTTGGACACCTGAATTTCAACAACAAATGATTAATTTGGTTAAAGAAGGCGTTGAATTAGAATATCAATATGCGCTCGATACCATGCCAAGAGGCATATTGGGCCTAAATGCAGAAATGTTTAAAGAATATTTACATTTTATTGGCAACCGTCGTTTAGCTCAAATCGGATTAGCAGAACAATATCCTGGGGCGACCAATCCTTTCCCTTGGATGAGTGAAATGATTGATTTGAAAAAAGAAAAGAATTTCTTTGAAACCCGTGTGACCGAATATCAAACCGGTGGCACATTGAGCTGGGACGAATAAGCACTTTTTAGTTCAGGGAGGAGGTGGTCGTCTTTTGACACCACCCATTGTTATGGGCAGGGTTTCCTGCCCTTTTTTTTAAATTTTATTTACGATTTCTTTAATAACTTGCTCACTATGCGTTAATTTTAAGCTTTCTAGTTTATTCACCAGAAAATCAATTTGATGATTTAGCCCCTCTGAAAACAACAAAGTGGGTTGTTGAACAAGTGGGATTAAATCAAAGGGCTGATTCAGCTTTGTTTCTACTTGTTGTTTTAAAAAGCTGGGCAATTTGTCTGAATATCCTTCTAAAAAAAATCGCATAATATCAAAAGCATTTTTCTGATAGGCAGTTCTTAAAAGCCCTGAAATTAAATTAAGATTAGGTTCTTCTGGCATTTTTTTAAATAAAAAAACAAATCCGGATAAACACTGTTCTTGCACTAAGAGATATAACAGTTTTACCTCAAAATTGTTTACCTGCTCTAGAAGATCTCTAAATATTGACATGAGCGTATCAGCTAACCTAAGATGCCCACCTTTTAACGCCGCATTAAGGGCACCTATTACTTGATTGGAAAATAAATTCTTTTTTGGCTGTTCAAAAAATAAAGACAAAATCATTTCATTGTTATAACTGCACATCGCAATAACGGCATGACCATAAAGATGATTAGAGATCTGTTCATGAAATGAATTGTATAAAAAGGCAATAAGGCTTGTTTTATTCAGAGCACAGCTCAAGGTAAATATTTCACCTATTATGTTCGTCGAAATAATAACATTTTTATGCATGCATAGTGTCTCAAGGCATTCTAAGTGTCCAAATTTTACCGATTCGCTTAAGCCTATTTTTAGGTTTTTATCTAGATCTAGATAAGCATGATAATTTGTTAAAATTATATTGAGTTCAACGGCATGATTATGTCTACAACAAAAAATAAAGGCTTCGTTGTATAATGTTTTTTTTGTATCATCAGGTCGAGCAAAATATTTTTCTTCTACTTCGCCAAAAGCACCTTGACTCAACAGATAAGCATGCGTCTTCATTAGTTTTTGTGATGCATAAATGGTGGTTTTATCTATCTCACCTACTCTTGCTAAGATCATGTTTTTAAATAATAAATAATCGATCGGGTTACTTTTTTTTACATTAAAACTCTGATAATAGAGTTTTAATCTTAATAAATATAGCGTCTTAAATAATTCATGGGGATCCTTTTTATATAGAGGATAATATAATTGAATTTCTTGGCTAAAATATTTTTTTAATAAATGTTGCCACAATAACTGCCCTTCTGCTAAATGCATAAATTTTTTATGGGTTAAAAAAACATGTTTATAATCTGAAAGATCATCTAAATAACCTAAAAAAGATAATAATAGATCTTCACAAAAATTGGATAAAAACAATGAAAGGCTGTCCGACATGTCTGCATCCTAGCATTATTATATTATTTATATTTTAAGCACCCATTAGATTATTACCTTAAATACCTTATCTTCGTCTACAAAGATAATAAAAAAATTAAACGACCTACTAAAAATTAAAGCAGTCATAAAAAGTGGAAGAATTAAAAAGGGAGAGGTGGTAGCCAGAGCCACCACCTATTGTTATAGACAAAGTTATAGACAAGAATGTGCTTTTTTTATGAAAACTAACAACTGCCTATTAAACTTAGCATTTGATCTTCAAAGATCGCAAGATAGATGTAATTACACTGGTTGAAGTAACAAGGTACTACCTAATCATTTTTAAGGTTATCCCTTCGATACAGTACAGAAAGATTCTAGCCCCCTCTTCCGCTCCGCGGGAAAGAGCTAGGGTGAGGGTTCATAAAAATAGTTAGTCAAATCCATTGCTGGCTCAGTTTATACCTGTTAGTATTCTACCTTGATTATTTGACACAGAAGTAAGTGGAGTAACTAACATAATGTTTGGGCCTAATAAAAATGCCATTGCTGGTGCAGATGTCATTATTGATGAAAAAACATCGCTCGATTTTTCTTTTTTGCCTACAGCAGAACTGAATACCAAATCGGATATTAAACCAGACACCCAGGTTAATACTAATCCAGCAGCTGAAGCTGAATTGCTACAAAAAATTGAAGATCTCTCTTCTACCTTCATTAAAAAAATTACCCTGTATCTTTCTCCAGAGGCAAGCAAAGCGACTATTCATAAACAAGCCATCGAACAATGCCAAGATAAAAACACGGCAGGCTGGAAACAAGCTGAAACGGCGGTTCTTCAAGCCCAAACCACGTTATTAAGCTTAAAGTCAGAATATGAAGCAATCAAACAAGCTGTGGTAACCATTCAAACTTTACTTGAAGATCCTTCTGCAAAATTAGTTGCTCATCAGCAAAAAATTAATCAAAATTTGGCTGAGATTAAAGCGCTCGAGCCTATTTTAGAGCCTGCTTTGGCCAGAATTGAATACACGGTTTCAGCCGCTAAGGCTATCGACCCCAGTTTAATTAAACAAGCGTATGATTTTAATAAGCTATCAATCGAATCGATTGTCTTAAATAAAGAAAAATTCGTGAATAATATCGAATTATTTATTAAAGCATCTAACGTTGTTCAAGACACCAAAAGTACACTGCAAGAAAAATTAACCACCTATCAAAAAATTAAAGCAGATTTTGAGGCAATCAAAAATATACCGATAAAGGAGCGAAGCGCAGAACAGCTTGAAAAAGACAATTTATTAGGGATTGAATTAGAAAAGGCCATTGACGCCTATAGTGCAGCCAAAGCCTCTGCTAAAACAATAGAACATGCCAAAGATTACCTTAAGCATCACGATAATTGGTCTCAGAAGACGCAACATGAGATAGATACGGCAAAATTGATCGAAGGCAAAAAACAAGAAAATAATGACCTACGCAAAGCAATGGATGATTTAATGATCACGTTAACGGATGAGCCCTTAAAAATTGAGCCTCAACTAGCAAAATTGGTGGAAACAGAACAAAAAATCGCTGAGCAAGAAAAAGTAGTGTTGGATAACCAGATTTTATCAAAAACACATCAAGCTGCTCTAGACTATTTTCAAGCAGAAGTTCAAAAACTAACGGAAATACCTGCTATCGAACAACAAACGCATGTTGAGCTCCCAGCCCCAATATTAAGTCCTTTAGCTGATCACCCTCATCAAGAACCTCTACTCTAAAATGACAGTGCTTAGAGATGGGATTATAATAACCCCATGTCTAAGCCTTACTACTCACAATTAAAAAGCAATTTCCCGATAGCCATCAACTATTGGGACGTGGTGATATTGTCACTCATGTTTGGGATCATGGCCTCAATCGTCTGGGGCTCGGTACAAATGGTCGGGCCTTATCAGGTGGGGGAAACCATCCCTATCGATCTTTCTCCCCGCGCATTGCCTGGCTATGCCATTCAAACCGTACTCCGAATGGTCATTGCTTTGTTTTTTTCTTTTTTAGTGACCTTTACGATTGGCACATGGGCAGCAAAAAGTAAGCGGGCTGAGAAAATATTACTGCCCCTTGTGGATATTTTACAATCTATCCCTGTTTTGGGCTTTTTATCTATTTCTGTTTTAGGCTTTATTTCTTTATTTCCCGGCAGCATGCTGGGACCAGAATGCGCGGCCATACTTGCTATATTTAGTTCTCAAGCTTGGAATATGATCTTAAGCTTTTATCAATCCCTAAAGACGCTCCCAAACGAATTAAAAGATGCTGCCATGAATTTACAGCTGGGTGCTTGGCAACGCTTTTGGCGTTTAGAAGTACCCTTTGCCATGCCTGCCCTTTTATGGAACACCATGGTGTCTTTGTCGGCCAGTTGGTTTTTTGTGGTTGCCTCTGAGGCCTTTTCTATTGCCAACCAGCAAATTAGTTTACCGGGGATTGGATCTTACATTAGCTATGCGACTTTAAAATCCGATTACCATGCGATTGGCTATGCTATTTTTGCGATGTTACTGGTGATTATTATTTACGATCAGCTTATTTTTAGACCCCTTATGGTGTGGTCTGAAAAATTTAAACCCGACCCCGACGAAAATGATGAATCATCCAGCTGGTTTTTAAACCTACTACAAAAAACCAATATAAAAAAACATACGTTAAAATTATTTATCCGGATTCGTGATACCTTTGTTCATTCACGCTATTTATTAGACACACGTGAATTTAACTTATTACCTTCTGAGCATGCGCCGTGGATTAAAATTTTAACAAAATGGACTGGCCTGACCTTAATCGGCATAGCACTGTTGTTTTCACTCTGGCTTATTGTTCATTTTGTTTATACCAATTTTAGCTTGCAAGAAGTCGGCAAGGTATTTTATTTTGGCTTTATTACGGCCATTAAAATTGCGATTTTAATTTTAATTTCTTCTTTAATTTGGGTGCCTATTGGCGTATGGATTGGGCTTAACCCAAGATTATCTGGCATTATTCAGCCTATTTTGCAAATTTTTTCGGCGTTTCCTGCCAACTTTTTATTTCCTGTGTTATTTATGTTGATTGTTACCTATGATCTCAATGTCGATGTATTTAGTTCACCTCTCATGATACTGGGTACCCAATGGTATATTTTATTTAATGTAGTGGCTGGGGCTGGGAGCCTGTCTAAAGAACTGAAATTAGTTGCTAAAAACTACGGCGTCACCGGTTTTCTCTGGTGGAAACGGATTATTTTGCCTACTATTTTTCCTTACTACATTACCGGGGCTATGGCTGCTGCCGGCGGATGCTGGAATGCCAGTATTATATCTGATGTGATTACCTGGGGTGGGAAAACCATTCAAGCCACTGGATTAGGTGGTTATATCACGATAGCCTTTCAAGCAGGCGATTTTCCTCGTATGACGCTGGGCATTGCAGTGATGTGCATATATGTGATTTTATTTAACCGATTAATCTGGCATAAATTTTATGAAATTGCCGAAAGTCGCTTTAACTCCAATATGAATTATTAGGTAAATCATGACGATTCACGCTGAAAACAAACCCATCATTTTCGAATTAAAAAATGTCGGCCGTTCTTTTCGTTCATCTGAAGGGCAAGAGCTTAAAGTCGTCAACGACGTGAATTTTACGATGTATGAAAACGAAATTGTGGCGATTGTGGGAAAATCGGGCTCAGGCAAATCCACCTTAATGAGAATGATAGCCGGTTTAATGCCTCCTTCTTCAGGCAAAGTAATCTACCGAAATAAACCCGTCGATAAGCCTGTAAAAGGCATCAGCATGGTTTTTCAAACGTTTGCTTTAATGCCATGGTTAACCGTGCTTGAAAACGTAGAATTAGGCTTAGAAGCACTGGGCATACCCAGCAAAGACAGGCGAAAACGCGCGCTTAAATCCATTGATACCATTGGGTTAGACGGCTTTGAATCTGCTTATCCTAAAGAGCTATCGGGCGGCATGTGTCAACGGGTTGGGTTCGCAAGAGCCATCGTTGTTGAACCTGAGTTGTTACTCATGGATGAACCTTTTTCAGCATTAGATGTCTTAACAGCCGATAATTTACGCTCTGACTTACTCGATTTATGGCTAGAAAAGCGCACGCGCACCAAAGGCATTTTATTTGTGACCCACAGCATTGAAGAAGCGGCATTAATGGCCGACCGAATTATTATATTTGGTTCCAATCCCGGTCATATCAGTGCGGAACTCACCGTGAATCTGCCTTTGCCCAGAAGTACGCAACAACCCAAAATTCGCGAATTGGTAGACGAAATCTACACCTTAATGACCACCTCCGAATCGGAAAAACGCGTTAAACGCGGAGAAGCCAGAATGGAGCCTCAAAAAATTGGCGTGGCTTATCGATTGCCCAATGCGGGTGTGAACGAATTAATGGGCCTCATCGACACCATTGTTAAAATTAACAAAGACGGGCCTATCGATTTGCCGATGTTAGCAGATGAATTGATGCTAGAAACAGATCAACTTTTCCCCCTTCTTGAAGCCATGGAAATTTTAAAGTTGGCCACCGTTTCTAAAGGGGATATTACTCTAACCGCCTTTGGCAAACAGTTTTATGACACCGACATTTTAGAAAGAAAACAATTATTTGCTAACCAGTTTATGGCGCACGTTCCTGTTGCTCAACATATTCGTAAAATTTTAGACGAACGTCCTTTCCATAAAGAATCAGAAGATTATTTCTTGGCCGAGCTTCAAGAGCATTTAACCGAAAATGAAGCAGCTCGCGTATTTAAAACCATTATTGATTGGGGTCGCTATGCTGAAATATTCTCTTATGACTACGATTCAGGGATGCTCAGCCTTGAAAACCCTAAATAAGAAAACTAAACCCTATTATTTTACCTCTTTACTGCTCGGCAGCTTATTTTTTTTTGGCCCCTGCCCTGTGGCTTTTTCACAAAGCAGTGAGCTAACCCCCGAAAAAAATATTTACAGCGCTGTCACACCCATTACCCTTTCCATTAGTGGGGTAAATGAAAAAGTTGAAGATAACATCAGAAAAAAACTGACCCTCACTAAGCTTCAACAAGATCAAAACATCGATTCTGCTCAAATAAAATCATTAACAGAACGGGGAAAAGCAGAAATTCAATCTGCCCTCCATCCGTTTGGTTATTACCATGCCAAAATATTTTCTCAATTATCCCCTAATGGCAAAGGCCGGTGGCATGTTCATTATCATATCTTAATTGGTGAGCCCGTTATTGTCTCAAAAATAAATGTCACCATTGTCGGTGCTGGGGAAAAAAACAAAGAAATTTTAAAAGCGTTAAACCAATTCTCTTTAAAACCGAATGATATTTTAAGCCATGAAGCCTATACCCACAGTAAAAATGATTTACTGGCTGCCGCCATTCATGAAGGGTATTTAGACGCGTATTTTCAAAACCATGAAGTGGTCGTCGATTTAGATAAAAATCAAGCAGAAATTAATTTAAAGCTTGCTACCCTTGACGTGTATTCCATAGGACATATTGCTTTTTCGGGTTCTGCTTTTAATGAACGTTTTCTTAAACGATTTGCGAAATTTTATGAAGGCGAACCCTACTCCCCTGAAAAAGTATTGGCTTTTCAAACTGCTTTACAACAAAGCGATTATTTTAAATCTGCTCAAGTCGAGCCTATTCCCAATTCAACCAATAGACAAGTGCCGCTTGAAGTCACTTTAATTCCCTTAAAACCGAATAAATATACCTTAGGGCTTGGGTACGGTACGGATACTGGTATACGAGGTACGGCGGGTTGGCAACGACGTTACCTTAATCAATGGGGGCATCGTTTTCTCATGAATCTACGTGCGGGTCAAAAAAACCACTCCCATGAAGCAAATGCGGCTTATGTTATCCCTGGGAAATTCCCCATTACAGATAATTATCGACTGAATGCGGGTTTACATAATGAGGATTATTTAGACAATTATTCTAGAGTACAAGAAATTGGCATCAGTCAAAATAGACAACTCGGTCAATGGCAACGCGTGTTAACATTAGCTTACAGACAAGAAAAATTTGAACAATATGACAGCACACTAGGCAGACGCGATAATTTATTCTTGCCTTCCATTCAATTTATTAAAGTGGTCAGTGATGATTTATTTTCGCCAAATATAGGCCATCGTTTTGCTTTTAATTTAAAAGCGTCGATTGGCTCACTCCTCAGCGACACAACCTTTTTTCAACCGAAAATTGATTATAAATATTTAAGAAAATTTACCCCGGATACTAAATTTATCTTCAGATCAGAATTGGGCATGACCGTGCCTGATGATATCAATCGCATTCCGCTTTCACAGCGGTTTTATGCAGGGGGAGATCAAAGTATAAGGGGGTTTGGCTATCGTGCTTTACCGGGAAATTTAGATAAAAATGGCAACCCCAGAGCCATCGGCGGGGGCTATCTTGCCATCGGCAGTGTTGAATTTGAAAAAAGTGTGTATGGTCCTTTGAGTGTTGCCGTGTTCACAGATGCCGGTAACGCTTTTCACCGTTCAAACGACAGAGTTCAAGTAAGCGCGGGAGCAGGGTTAAGAATCAACACACCTATCGGGCCCATCAAAATGGATCTGGCTAGGCCTTTAACGGATGATCATCACCACTGGCGGGTGCATTTGCAAATAGGGCCTGAACTCTAACGTCAAGCTTAAATCATCAAAGAAACAAATCCTGGCCGGCACAGAGGCCGGCCACTACAAGACTGCAAACACGCGCTTCGATACCTTTTTATAAAGGCACTGATTTGTAGTGGCCGGCCTCTGTGCCGGCCAAAGTACAGTTAAGATTTTTTAATTTACGGGCTATATAACTTGAGGCAAGATCTGTAGGGGCATACCTTGTGTATGCCCTTCTTTTTTATCTTTATAAATAATCGAGGGTTATGCTTGAGAAATCGCCACTTTGTTCGCTTCTGTGCGTCGAACAACCCCTGTTCTGCCCACTTGCCATAAAGGCAATAAAAGCACAAATACGACAACAGAACACATTACTAAGAAAGTGAAAAAACCACCCCAGCCATATTGATCAATCGCCCAACCTAATGGGAAAGCAGCGGAAGCGGCTCCAAAATAAGCTAAAGTTCCAGTGAATCCATTAGAAGCGGCGGCGGCGCCTTTGTCTACTAATTCTGCTGCAGCAAGCCCTACCAACATCTGGGGGCCAAAAACAAACATACCTGCTAAGGCTAAATAGACATAATCTAAAAGTAATGAACTAAAGGGAGAGAAATAAATTGCCCAAGCAGAAGCAATCATACCCAAGGCACAGATAACCATCATGGGCACTCTTTTACTCTTAAAAAAGAAGTCTGAACCCCAGCCTGCTATCAGCATGCCGACGACTCCCCCAATTTCAAACCAAAACACCCCACCATTGGCCGCCATCTGCTCATAGCCACGGGTTTCCATTAGAAATAACGGCATCCAATCGTTCAGTGCGGTTCTGACGATATAAACAAAGAAATAAGCAATTGATAAAATCCAGACAAATTTATTGTTTAAAACTTGTTTAAACAAAATTTCACGGACAGATAACAATTGTTGCTTATAAGAAACGGGTTTAACAAATTTAGTTTGATTTTGGAGATGATCTTTATATTCATCTATCGGAGGCAAACCTAAGGTTTCAGGCACGTCTCTTAGCAACATCATTAAGACAAATCCCATGATGATACTAATGACGCCTGGAACAAATAAGCCCCACTGCCACCCACCAAAATAAACAGCAGACCATCCTACTATCAGGGGAATAAGTGCGCCCCCTGCATTATGAGAGGTGCTACATAAACCGTACCAAAAGCCTCTTTCAGATTTGGAATACCAACTTGTAAGAAGTTTAGTGGCAGCAGGCCATCCCCACGCTTGAAACCAGCCATTCATGCCCCACAAAATGGCCATGGCAAGAATCGATTGAGTAAAGCCAAAAAATATGTTTAGGAAACCGGTGATAATCAGCCCAATAGACATCAGATAGCGTGGATTAGAGCGATCGGAAATCACCCCGCTCACAAATTTACTTACACCATAAGAAAGATAAAGCGCAGACCCCACCATGCCTAGCTGTGCTTTTGTATAGCCCAACTCTAATATAAGTGCGGGCATTGCAAAGGTAAAACTTTTACGGGTAAAGTAAAAAATGGCATAGCCAAGGAAAATTGAATAGCAAATGCGAAGTCGCCAATAGCGATAATCTTGTTTGATTTTTTTAGGATCTTCTATGGGTTCAATAAACGGTGATGGTTTAAAGATACTAAACAAAGCATTTCCCCCAAAAATCAAAAAAAGCAGATAAACTTCAGCTTACCCACAAGTATATGCGGTTGAAATTTTTGGATAGCTTACGATGAAATGTCACATTCAGCAATAAGAAAGCAAAGTATTTTACAAAAATTTTGTTGTTGAGCTTACTTTTGTTGGCTGTTAACGTGTTATTTTGGTAAAATAGGCCTGAATACTTATATACTATGTTAGTCGGTTGGATTATTAGTGCCCTTTCCTAACCTAAATCAACTTAATTATTTTATTAGCAAAGCCAAGTGGGCATTCGCTTATATTAGCTTGTTTGTGCTGTGCTTATTAGGGTGCATGAGCTATTTTATCCTCTCCACGCAAACGGGAACGCAGTTGGCTCTAAAAGCCTTACCCTACGTCTCTTCTTACGCCATTCAGTATGATACCCTTTCAGGCACACTCTCCAGCGGCACATTACAGTTTGAGGGCATACACCTTCAAAGCCCTAATATTGACCTCTATGCTAAGAAACTTGATGTCTCTTTGTCATTTTATAAATTATTAACTAAAAAAATAGACATTCAAACATTAACCATTGACACCCCTTCGGTGATTCGTTCAGTGGAATTTAATTCTCCTTTTGATCAATCTGCTTCTATTGAACAGCAGATTAAAACATGGATCAATAAAATAGAAACCAAAGATACTCTTTCATGGAAAAGTCTCTTACCCAGTTATACTGGATATGATTTCTCCATTGAAAACTTTAGCATTAATCATTTACATTTTGTTTCTGGTAAACAGCACTATGATATTGAGCACTTTACCTTAAATAATTTGGATTCTAAAAATAAAAACTTGTTTACGCAGCTTGATATCAAAATGCCTGAAATTAATCTTCACATAAACTTAGCAGACAAGGTGCAACTGAACTGGGCCATACAGATCAAAGACCTCAATCAATATATCGCCTCACTGAAAGGTGACTTATACTCTAAAGGTCAATGGCAAAGTAATGAAAACAACGATTTATTACTTAACCTGACCTCCTCTCATTTGTCTATTGATTCGTTTACCGCCAAAAAACTCCATTTAAAATTTAAAGGCAATTATCATAAACATAGCCTTAACATTTCTTTTGATCAACAACAAAAAAAGTTTGAAGCAGAATTATATGCTGAGCTGAATCAAACGCATGACCAATCCATTTGGCAAGGACAGATTAAAAAACTGATTTATACCGATCCCAAGTATAAAAATATTCAACCCACCATGGCTAAATTTAAATTAATATTTTCTGCCGAAAAAAGTTTTTTAAGCACGGATTTTAATTTATGGGGAAATAATCATTTCAACTTAGAAGCAGAGATGTCACATGCAAAGCCCTTTAACTTAAATGGGCATATCTCTGGTGAAATTAAAGATTTGGCTCTGCTCTCACTCTGGACAAATTTGACACAATCTGGCGATTTACATTCTCTTCAGGGTAAAGGGCTCTTAAAACTTTCTTTGCAAGGCACGTTAAGCCAACCTAAAATAATGGGTGAATTGGTTTTTAACAAAATCACTTCTCACTTACCTAAGCTAAATACCCATATTGCTATAGAACAATTAGGCTTTTATGAGTTAGGATCCTCAAAAATTAACATTAAAGCTTTTGGCAAAATGGGTAAAGGGGATTTTCAAATAGAAGGCTATGCCAAAAAAGATCCCATTGCCCCTGAATTAAAATTAACCCTAAAAGGGTCTAATTTATTGGTGAGTAATACCTCAGAATATAAAGTCAGCATTTCACCTAATTTATCTTTAACGATAGACAAACATGCTTCTCTTTTGTCTGGGCAATTATATGTCCCCAAAGCGAAAATTACCCCACGAGATAACACGGAAGGCATTCCTGAATCGGAAGATATTGTGTTGGTTAAAAATCGAAAACGCGTGAATACAACGTCTCAATCGGTTCAAACCTTTAAAAAATTAAAAACAAATATAGAAGTTGTGCTGGGTGATCAAATCTTTTTTGAAGGATCTGGGTTAACCACACGAGCTCAGGGTCGCGTTATCATTGAAACGCGTCAAGATGATACGTCTAAGGCCACAGGTAAAATAAATTTGATCAATGGCCGATATGGCGCCTATAACCATTATTTTTCATTATCTCATGGACAACTCGTCTTTCAATCTGATCCTATTTTAGATCCTAAAGTAGATATTCGAGCAGAAAGAGTGATAAAACCAAATATGAGAATCAAAAATAATGCCTCTGTCAGAGAAGATGTGATTGTGGGCATGCAATTATATGGCCGAATATCTAAGCTACAAACCAAGCTTTATTCTAACCCTCATTTTAATGATCGCGAGATTATTTCTTATTTAATTTTGGGTCATGGTCAAAATGCTAATACCGGCGCCGATGGGGAAGTATTGATGGAAGCGGTTAAACAATTAACCACCGCTTTTTACCCCAAAGCAAAAAGATTAACCGAGAAGAAATCTTTTTATGACAGATTGAAACTCGATTGGAGCATTGGGCACTCTCCTTTTGATGACGAATCAAAAGATCAATTATCCGATTTTGAAAGAAAATATGTGAACGTGGGTAAAAGACTATCCGATAAATTATATATTCAATATAGTTTAGGGCTTGCGGATAAAGTGAGTGTGTACAGCATACAATATTTATTGGGTAATCATCTGATTTTAGAAGCCAAAACCGATTCTCAAAGCCGCACGGCTGCGGATTTATTGTTTACTTTTGAGAGTGGCTAGGCTCAGTTCTCTCCCATACATCTATTCTTAGGTTTTTTAAAAACCCACTGGATACCGCGCATAAAGCGCGGTACGTAGGGAGTGAGTATTGCCACCCCACTACCCCCTACGTGCCGCGGCTTGTCCGCGGCATCCAGCATTTTTTCACTCAACTATTTGCAAATTCTTCCTGGATACCGCGCATAAAGCGCGGTACGTAGGGAGTGAGTATTGCCACCCCACTACCCCCTACGTGCCGCGGCTTGTCCGCGGCATCCAGCATTTTTTCACTCAACTATTTGCAAATTCTTCCTGGATAGTGCGCATAAAGCGCGGTACGTAGGGAGTGAAGATTGCGGTACGCAGGGAGTGAGTATTGCCGCCCCACTACCCCCTACGTGCCGCGGCTTGTCCGCGGCATCCAGGATTTTTTCACTCAACTATTTGCAAATTCTTCCTGGATACCGCGCATAAAGCGCGG
>CADEEZ010000002.1:127929-162025 GCA_902826485.1 uncultured Gammaproteobacteria bacterium | reverse complement strand
TGAGTATTGCCACCCCACTACCCCCTACGTGCCGCGGCTTGTCCGCGGCATCCAGACATTATGAGCAGATTTCTTGATATAGATCACGCCAAGTTGGGTTAAATTCTTCAATTAAATTCAACTTCCATTTTCTGCACCAATTTTTAAATCGTTTTTCACGCCGGGCTGCTTCAACATACAATTCATGCATCTCATAATAAACAAGTAAATTCACATTATATTCTGCTGTGAAACCAGGAATTACCTTATTTTTATGCTCCCAAACTCTTCTTACAAGATCCCCGGTAGACCCTACGTAAAGAGTTCCGTTTTTCTGACTCGATAAGATATAAACATAATATTCCTTCATACTCTTCCTTTAAAAATTTGAATTAAAAATTATATCAATCATTTTTTAGATCAGTCATCTTAATTTCCTGGATGCCGCGGACAAGCCGCGGCACGTAGGGGGTTTAGCTGAGCCGCGGCACGTAGGGGGTTTAGCTGAGCCATGGCACCACATAGGGGGTTTTAATTGGGCCGTGGCACCACGTAGGGAGTTTAGCTGGGCCACGGCACGTAGAGGGTTTAGTGGGCAATATACCTACTCCCTACGTACCGGAATCTCCACTCCCAACGTACCGCGCTTTATGCGCGGTATCCAGAAAGAATTTCAAAATAATAGAATGCCTGGATGCCGCGGACAAGCCGCGGCACGTAGGGGTTTAGTTGGGACGCGACACGTAGGGAGTTTTAATTGGGCCGCGACACGTAGGGGGTTTAATTGAGTGATTTAATTATCATATTCCGAACTGAATATTTCTGCTTTTTCAGAACTCTTCACTCGTTCAAATGCCAATGTGGCCTGGGTGACTAGAGCAAGCAACTCTCTTTTTTCTTCTTGATCGAACTCTCTATTCGGATCTTTTGCAATGATACCCAACGTACCCACTGCTCTGTCCCCAATACTTAAAGGCCAATAATAACCGCGTGCGCTAGGTATGGTATCCGAATCTTTTCCGGCCTCATGATTATTTTCATAGCACCAAATTGCCGCACTTTCTTCTTTAGGATCAAGCAATGTATCTTTATGAGAAAGTAACTGAAGATGCCCGTTTTCATCGCCTTCCCAAATTAAGACCACGACATTAAATAAATGACCAATATGTTCAGTCGTGATATTAACAATTTTGGTTTTCCCCTTTGCAGTAAGTAATTTTTGCGTAAACGCATATAGTTCTGCGTTATATTTCGCTCTGGTATGGATGAGTTGATTTTGAATGCGAAGTTTATTTGTTTGAACACCGACCAATAAACTCACTAAAATAAACACGAACAGAGTAAGAGACGTTTGAGCACTGTAACTGTTTAACTCTCGAAATAAATCAATACGATAATAAGGCGGAACAAATAAATAATTATGCACAATCAATGCCACAAAAACTGAAATTAAGGCAATAATGGTTTCTGTTGTTACCGCAATATAAATAATGGCCATCAGATAAAACATAATGACATTTTCTAAAGCCAAAACAGGCCGTAAAGCATAAGAAAGCATGGTGACGGAAAATAAAACAAAAAAGGCTTTAAAATAATTTTGAATTTTAGGCATATAATGTTTTTTTTCTAATTTTCTTTCATTTTCAAGATGAATGACATAGACATCTAATGATTCACCACTCTCTAATATTTTTTTTGCCATACTATGATAAAATAAAGAGTGAGAAAGGTATCGAGTTGATTTTCCGATTAAAATAATCCCGATGTTTTTTTCTTTTGCAAAATTAATAATGGCATGGGCAATATCCAAGCTCGGGATAACCATTGTGTTTGCACCCAATAATTGCGCTTGATGAATATTTTTTTCAATAATTAACATTTCATCTTTTGATAAATAATGATGTTCTTTGCTTTCAACATAAAGTACTGTCCAGGTTGCTTTACTTCTCACCGCATACTGTTTTGCCACTCGAATTAGTTTTGCGGCACTTTCGCCAGGCCCAATGCAAACTAGAATCTGACTAATATTACCTTTTTTCCCTTTTTTTAAAAAACGCACATATAAATCTTTTTCGGCTTCCACCTGCTCAGCCACTCGACGTAACGCAATTTCTCTAAGTGCCACTAAGTTTTCGATTTTAAAAAAGTTTTGAGCAGCCTTTTTCTTAGTTAATTCACCTAAATATACTTTGCCTTCACTTAATCGTTCTAGAATCACTTCTGAGGGAATATCCACTAAAACAATTTCATCAGCTTCATCAAAAATATTATCGGGGATCGTTTCTCTTACTTTTACGCCGGTAATTTGTGCCACAATATCATTTAAACTATCGAGATGTTGAACATTGAGCGTAGTATAAACATCTATGCCATGTTCTAGTAATTCTAAAACATCTTGCCAACGTTTTGGATGACGTGAACCCGGTACATTGCTGTGTGCCAACTCGTCTATTAAAATTATCGCGGGATCCCGTTTTAAGGCTGCATCTAAATCAAATTCATACAAAGTTATATTTTGTCTTAAATGCTCTTTAAGCGGAAGCGAAGGAATGCCTTCGGATTGTTTAATGGTTTCGATTCGACCATGTGCTTCTACTATCCCAATCATGACATCAATTTGATCATTTAATTTCTGTTGGGCTGCCGCGAGCATAGAAAAAGTTTTGCCTACCCCTGCACACGCTCCAAAAAAGATTTTCAACTTACCTTTAGATTTAGGTTCATTTGCCTTTATCTTGCTTAAAAATTCTTCGGGTGTGGGCCGACTATAGTCCATTTTTATGCCTTGTCTATTCGTTGGCGTAAATTAATAAGTTAAGTTTTACCACATTCACTCGGGGTTGTCCCATAAACCCAAATTGTCTTTTTTCTGTAGATAATAAAATATAATTTTCTAGAATGCCTCGATACCGACCTGTTTCTCGTGAAACTCTATCTATCTGAATCATGGCTGATTCATAGCTAATATGCGGATCTAACCCACTTGCAGAAGCCGTAATAAAATCTGCAGGAAAATCTGTGGGGGCAAAAATATAAGGCAAAGCGTGCTTATTTTGAAATTGATTATACTGTTCTATTCTTTGTTGTTTTTGATCTGCAAGTGGCCTGCCCCAAAAATATTTCGGTTCAGTAAAGGTTTGGCCTAATAACATTGACCCCATTACTTTATCATTCAAAACGAGTTTATTCTTATTTTTGCCAAACACATAGTGATCGACAAGATAGATGCTAAAAGGGTATAAACCACCCAAAATTAAAGTGAATACACTAAGCAATAAAAATGCTTGAATCATATTTTTAAACATCAAAGCCATTGCATTATCCAATCAATCAATTTTATACCAATGAAGGGAGTAATCACACCGCCTAACCCAAACACAATCAAATTTTTCAACAATAAGGTTTCCGCTCTTTTGGCTTCTAATTTAATCCCTTTTAACGCAAAGGGAATTAATCCAACAATAACTAACGCATTAAATATCACGGCTGATAATATTGCTCCTTCGGATGAAGATAAGTGAAGAATATTAAATTTATCTATGCCGGGAATAATGCCAGAAAATACCGCTGGCAAGATGGCAAAATATTTTGCCACATCATTTGAAATACTAAAGGTGGTTAATGCCCCTCGTGTCATGAGCAACTGTTTGCCAATTTTAACCACTTCGATAAGTTTCGTTGGATTAGAATCTAAATCGATCATATTGGCTGCTTCTTTACAAGCTTGCGTGCCACTGTTCATCGCCAAGGCCACATCCGTTTGTGCTAAGGCAGGTGCATCGTTTGTGCCATCCCCTACCATGGCAACGACTAACCCATTTTCTTGGTATTTTTTAATAATATTTAATTTGGTTTCAGGTGTTGCTTCAGCAATAAAATCGTCTACCCCCGCCTCACTGGCGATGGCACCTGCCGTTAAAGGATTATCTCCTGTTATCATAATACTTTTTATGCCCATATTTCTGAGCTGTAAAAATCGTTCTTTCATCCCTGCTTTAATCACATCTTTAAGTTGTATCACCCCTAAAATAACGGCTTGTTCTGTGACTAACAGCGGCGTACTGCCTGTTTTAGCAATTTGATTTACTCTTTCCATTACCTCTGGTGAAACCTCACCATCAAGTGATTTAATATGCTTTATAATGGCATCTGCTGCGCCTTTAAATATTTCAACTTGATTACTGCTCGTTCCACTCATTCTGGTTTCAGCACTAAAAGGAATAAAAATATATTCATCTTCGTTCAAGGTAATAGGAGAAATTAAATATTTTTCTTGTGCTAATTTGACAATACTTTTTCCTTCAGGGGTATTATCTGAAATAGAAGCTATATAAGCAGCTCTTGCCAATTTGCTGATATCAATATTAGCAAAAGCATAAAACTCAACTGCTTGGCGATTACCTAAAGTAATTGTCCCTGTTTTATCCACAAGCAGAATATCAACATCACCTGCCGCTTCTATTGCTCTGCCTGAAAGCGCAATGACATTGGCTTGAATTAATCTATCCATACCCGCAATCCCAATGGCAGATAATAACCCCCCAATTGTCGTTGGTATAAGACAAATCAATAAAGCGATTAAAGCGGTCACATTTAATAAATGAACTTGCGTATTGGTTTCTTTGGTTAATTCTGAATAAAATTCAGCTAATGGCATTAAACTCATGACTAAAATCAAAAAAGGGAGGCTCAAGCCCGCTAAAAATGAACTCAGCGCCATTTCGTTTGGGGTTTTTCTGCGTTTGGCACTTTCAACTAAATTAATCATTTTGTCTAAAAATGTTTCGCCTGGGTTCGCCGTAATTCTGAAAACAAGCCAATCTGAGATAATTTGCGTGCCACCCGTTACGGCATCTTGATCGCTTTCTGCTTCTCGAATAACCGGCGCACTTTCTCCTGTGATCGCGCTTTCATTTACCGAAGCGATGCCTTTGATGACTTCGCCATCCCCGGGCACAATATCACCGGCTTCAACTAAAACATAATCTCCTATTTTTAACTCATCTGAGGAAATAAGTTCATAGTGAGGAAAATCTATTTTATTTCGTAATTTTTTAGCTTGGACTTCTTCTCTGGTTTTTTTTAACGCTTTAGCTTGTGCCTTTCCTTTGGCTTCTGCTATCGTTTCTGACATGGCCGAAAATAATACGGTAGCCCATAACCACAAAGTGATGCTCAGCGTAAAATTATTGGGAGTATGACAATAGTAAGCTGTTAACAGCCATGAACCACAATAGGTAACAAACATAATGGGGTTTCGAATTTGATAAAGAGGCGATAATTTTAATAGGGTTTTAATTATTTTGTCTTTATAACCATTTCCTAGCTCTCTCTCTATTGCTATTTTTCCCATCATAAATTTAACTCAGCTAAATATTCAGCCACCGGCCCCATTAAGACAGCAGGGAAGAAATTGAGTAATGATATTAAAACAATAATGCTAAATAACAATACAATGAAAACCATTGAATTGGTCGATACACCAGAAGCTTTTAAGCTATGATGGTGTTGTTCTATTGTCATTGATTTTCTAATAAGACTGCCGCCTATTGCTAACACCGGTATCATCACACCATATCGACCCAATATCATCGTGATACCGAAAATAATATTTAAAAAGGGTACATTGGCTTTTAACCCACCAAAAGCACTACCATTGTTCACGGTGGTGGAAGCGAATGCATAAAAAAGCGTGGTAAAGCCTTTAGCACTTTGATGGGATACGAGTTGATTGATATGAGGGATTTGGACTGAAATGGCAGAAATGATCAGAATGGTTAATGGCGGAATTAACATCGCCAGCATGGTCATTTTAATTTCAAATACTTCAATTTTTTTACCCAAATAGGCTGGCATTTTCCCCGCCATTAAACCTGCGA
Source organism: uncultured Gammaproteobacteria bacterium (assembly GCA_902826485.1). GTDB lineage: Bacteria > Pseudomonadota > Gammaproteobacteria > Berkiellales > Berkiellaceae > CADEEZ01. Next base: position 156,167 of record CADEEZ010000002.1, on the reverse strand, counting down.
TAAATACCGTAATTAAAATATATAAAATGAGGGAGTATAAACCTTGGCCTACCCCGCCAAATAAAGTTTCGCCCGTCAGCATAAATAGCAAGGGTATCATGCCACCTAATGCCGTAAACTCCCCAATTAACGCATTGGTTGAGCCATTAGCGGTTGCCGTAGTAGCTACTGACCATAATACCGAATTCAATATGCCATGCCGATATTCTTTACCTTCATAATTAATAATGGTGCCATTTAATTCTAAATAGCCACATAAAATAAAGCCTATTATCAATACGGAAAATAATAATCCTAATAAAGCTCTAGTATGTTTTGGTTGCGCTACTATTTTTCCATAAGCAATGATAAAACTAACCGGAATTAATAAAATAGCCAATAACTGTAAGAAATTTGAAAAGGGCGTGGGGTTTTCAAAAGGATGTGCCGAGTTTGCCCCAAAAAAGCCACCCCCATTTGAACCCAATTGCTTAATAGCAACTTGAGAAGCGACTGGCCCACCTGGCATCATTTGAGCACCTGAATTGACATCTATGCTGGGAAGCGTGAGATAGGTATTAAAATTTTGAATCACGCCTTCTGCACTCAATAATATGGCCATAACTAGAGAAAGCGGAAGCAATATATACAATATCCCTCTGGTTATATCTACCCAAAAATTTCCTAATGTGATTAAAGCTCTGCCCTTAATTCCTCTCACAAAAGCCATAGCGACTGCCATGCCTGTTGCGGCTGACACAAAATTTTGTACGGATAATCCCATCATTTGGCTAAAATAACTCAGTACTTTTTCGCCTTCGTAACTTTGCCAATTGGTATTAGTTAAAAAACTAATTGAGATATTAAAAGCGAGATCGGGTTCTACCCCTAAAAACTGTTGCGGATTTAACGGTAAATAATATTGTAACCTTAGTAAAGCATATAAAAATAAAAAACTGATAATCCCTAGTGAAACAACTGCTTTTGCATAATTTTGCCAAGACATTTCTACTAAGGGATCTATCCACGAAAGTTTATACAGAGCGCGTTCAACAGGCCCCATTATTTTATCTAACCATACAGATTGGCCTTGATAAACTTTAGCAATATATTTACCAAGTGGTATGGCTAACCCTATTAATATCCCAACTAAAATAAAAATTTCAAGCCAGGTTTGCCACTCTTGCCATAAGAGCGCCGCACTCATGGAAAAAGCTCAGGTTTTAAGAGGGCTGTTAATAAATATAGTGATAGGATAAATCCTATTAAGCCAACAAATAAATAAAATGTCATTATTCACGTTTCTATATAAAATTACTTACTTTCATTATAAACCTAATTTATTTATAAATATTAAGTAAGTCTTTAGCAAGGCCTTTATGTCTGGCGACATATTTGAGGTGAGAGAGGGCTTCCACTTGAATCTGTCTTACCCTTTCACGGGTCAGGCCAACTTGTTCGCCCACTTGTTCTAAGGTGCCGTGATCATAGCCCCTTAATCCAAATCGTCGACAGATCACTTCACATTGTTTTTCAGTTAAGCCACCTAACCACGAATCAATTTCTTGATTGATGTTTAAATAAGCAATAATTTCGCCTGGATCTTCTCTTGGATCGTCTGGAATATTATCTACTAAGGTTCTTTCTGTTTCGGCACTGATAATCGAATCGAGTGAGGTGGTTTTTTCATTTAAGACTAGGATCTCTTCGACTTCTTTAGAAGATTTATTCAATTTTTGACTGATTTCTTTGGCGCCTACTTCATGATGGAAGACATGCTGTAAATCACGGCCCGTTCTTAAATAAATATTCAGTTCTTTGACGACATGGATGGGCAATCGGATTGAACGGGTTTGGTTCATAATCGCCCGCTCAATCGTTTGTCTTATCCACCAAGTGCCATACGTGGAAAAACGAAAGCCTCTTTCGGGATCAAATTTTTCTACAGCGCGAATCAGGCCTAGGTTACCTTCTTCTATTAAATCTCCGAGTGCTAACCCTCTATTCAGGTAACGACGGGCTATTTTAACGACCAGGCGTAAATTCGATTCTATCATGCGATTTTTGGCTTTCATGCAGCCATTTTTGGCCAAACGACCGTATTCGATTTCTTCTTCGGGGGAAAGGAGTGGCGTGCGGCCGATTTGAGCCAAATAGATTTGAGTCGCATCAATGCTGCTCTCTTCTTCTAATACAATTTCGGTTTCAATTTCGGTAACGGATGAACTCACACCTTGTTCTGTTTCTTCTGGTTCTGGCAAATCTGCCTCGAGATCAACAAAAAGCTCGTCTGATTCAACAGAAGCCTCAGGCAGGTTATTCGCCACATCAGTATGTTGAGCCATGGGACATCCTTGTGTTTAAAAATCCCCAATTACTTTGGCTGTTGCCTCTAACTCTTGCAACAAACGGTTGTATCGCTCTAAGCCTAGAGCGGTTTCTACCTTTACCTGTGCTTTTTCCCATAAAGGAATAGCATAAGCAATGACTTGTTTGCCTTTGTCAGTAAGTAGGTAAGCTTTAGAACGCTTATCTCTGGCATCAGAGGTGCCAATTAATCCCATTTTTTCCAGAGGGCGTAAATTACGGGTCAAGGTCGTCCTATCCATTAACAGACTATGCGCCATTTCTGTCAATGTATGAGCCGAATGCGCTGCCATTGAAATCAGCAACGTATATTGTGTGGCACGAATACCCACAGGCTCTAATGCCCGGTCATAAAACTGTGTAACCGCACGGGTTACCTTGCGAAAATTGAAACAGCTGCATCGGGCGTTGATGCTTTTAAACTCTTTCGGGTTACTAAATTCCATGAAGCTACCCTCCTTTTTAATTAGTGTAGGATCGCTTACCAATATCTTGCCATGGTTTTTAGTTAGTTTTCACAAATATTTTTGACCTAACCGACGAATGGTAGTTACATCAATGTAATTCCTCGCATTATCCAGCAAAAAATAATACACTGAAGGTATTTTCGGTAGGGTGTATTACCACTTGATCGTACGAACGTGTATCCAAAATACTTGGGAGCCAGCAAAAGATGAAAGACAGTTTTAAGACCAAAGCGAATTTTGAGCTTAACAACCAAACCTACCACTATTTTAATCTTAAGGCCCTCGACCCAAAATACAACGTCGACCGCTTACCCTTTTCCATGAAAATTCTATTAGAAAATTTATTGCGCACCGAAGACAATGAAGCCGTTATGGCCAAAGACATTGAAGCGGTGCTGGCTTGGGATCCCAAAACGCCTTCCGATCATGAAATCGCTTTTACGCCCAGCCGCGTTATTTTACAAGATTTTACCGGTGTGCCAGCTGTTGTCGATTTAGCTGCCATGCGAGACGCCATGAAAACCATCGGGGGCGATCCTAAAAAAATTAATCCGCTTTCTCCTGCTGAATTGGTTATCGATCACTCTGTGATGGTCGATTTTTTTGCGAACGCAAATGCCCTCACTCAAAATACGTCGCTCGAAATTCAACGCAACAAAGAACGGTATCAGTTTTTACGTTGGGGACAACAAGCCCTCAATAATTTCAGAGTGGTTCCCCCTGGCACGGGCATTGTGCACCAAGTAAACCTAGAATATTTAGCCCGTGTGGTGTTTGAAAACGATCAACACGTCGTCTACCCAGATTCTTTAGTAGGTACCGATTCCCATACCACGATGATTAACGGCTTAGGGGTATTAGGCTGGGGTGTGGGCGGCATTGAAGCAGAAGCCGCTATGTTGGGTCAACCGGTTACCATGTTGATTCCTGAAATTGTGGGTTTTGAACTCACGGGTGAATTAAGCAAAGGGGCGACAGCCACCGATTTAGTTTTAACAGTCACCCAAATTTTAAGACAATATGGCGTGGTGGGTAAATTTGTCGAATTTTTTGGTGATGGCTTAAAAGATTTACCCCTAGCAGACAGAGCAACCATTGCAAACATGGCGCCCGAATATGGCGCCACGGTGGGTATTTTTCCTATCGATAAAGAAACCCTGGCTTATCTACAATTAACCGGTCGCACCAAACAACAAGTCGATTTAATTGAAACCTATTGCAAAAAACAAGGGTTATTTTGGGATAATAATAGCCCAAAACCTGTTTTCACCGAAGTGCTGACTTTAAATCTAGCGACAGTAGAACCCTGCATCGCTGGCCCAAAACGCCCCCAAGACAGAGTGTTATTAAAAAATGCCAAATCGGCTTTCCAGCGTAATTTACAAGAAGTGCAGATCAATAACGATGAAGCGGTCGCAGAAGGCGCGCATATTCTTCAAGATGCCAGTTCTCAACTCAATGGTGATGAAATCACTTTAAAACACGGTGATGTGGTTATTGCTGCCATCACCAGCTGCACCAATACGTCTAACCCTGCGGTGATGATTGCGGCAGGTTTGGTTGCCCGTGCAGCCAAAGCCAAGGGCATAACCGTTAAACCTTGGGTTAAAACTTCTTTGGCGCCTGGCTCGCAAGTGGTGACCGATTATTTAAATCGCGCAGGACTCATGCCCGATTTAGAAGCCATGGGATTTAATTTGGTGGGCTACGGCTGCACAACGTGTATTGGGAATTCTGGCCCTTTACCTGAAGCGGTTCATAAAGCGGTCCAAAAAGGGAATCTGGCCGTTTCGGCAGTCCTTTCTGGCAATCGAAATTTTGAAGGCCGTATTCATCCCGATGTGCGCTATGCGTATTTGGCTTCGCCGCCCTTGGTCGTCGTTTACGCCCTCGCTGGTACCATGAATATCGATTTATATAACGAACCTTTAGGCTTTAACGCCAAAAATGAACCCGTTTATTTAAAAGATGTATGGCCTAATTCCGAAGAAGTGGCACAAGCGGTACGCGATTCAATTAATCCAGATATGTATCGTACGCGATATAAATCTGTGTTCGACGGAGATAAAGAATGGCAAAGTTTGGCTACCACCAAAAGTGATTTATACCCGTGGGATAATTCATCAACGTATGTGAAATATCCGCCTTATTTTGAAGGCATGACCAAAATGCCAGCCCAAATCAAAGATATTAACAATGCACGGGTGTTATTAAAATTGGGTGATTCTGTTACAACCGATCATATTTCTCCTGCGGGCAGTATCGAGCCGCACTCTCCTGCTGGGTTATATTTACAAGAACATGGCATTAAAGTAAAAGATTTTAATTCTTATGGATCAAGACGCGGGAATCATGAAGTGATGATGCGCGGTACTTTCGCCAATATTCGGCTTAAAAATCAATTGGCACCTGGCACAGAAGGCGGCATCACAACCTATTTACCCACGGGGAATGTCGAATCGGTTTTTGAGGCTTCACAAAAATATTTAGCGAGCAAAACGCCGCTCATTATTTTAGCCGGCAAAGAATATGGCTCTGGCTCTTCGAGAGACTGGGCAGCCAAAGGAACACTTTTGTTGGGTGTGAGAGCGGTTATCGTTCAATCTTTTGAACGCATACATCGTTCAAATTTAATTGGCATGGGTGTGTTACCGCTTAAATTTATGCCGAATGAAAGTTGCGAAACCCTTGGCTTAACGGGGCAAGAAATTTTTAATATCCCTGCTGGGAAAGTCACGCCCAGACAAGAAATCATGGTTTCTGCTACCCATCCCACTGATAAAACAACCAAAACCTTCAAAGTGCTAGTGTGTATAGATACCCCTAAAGAGCTTAAGTACTATGAGCATGGTGGCATTTTGCAGTATGTGATTAGGCAATTATTAAAATAAGATGAAAGGGCCGGTCCCTGCCGGCCCTTTTAAAATTAAGGATAATCCACCATGACAACTTCTTATCGCATCGTTCACGATTCCATGGGCGAAATAAAAGTACCCGAAAGTGCGTTATATGGCGCGCAAACTCAACGTGCCATCGATAACTTTCCGATTAGCTTTAACCCCTTACCCAAAAGTTTTATTAAAGCCCTAGGATTAATAAAGCTCAATGCCGCTAAAACCAATTTAGAACTCGGCTTGTTAGACGAAAAAATTGCGCAAAGCATCATTCAGGCCGGCATCGAAGTGGCTGATAATTTACATGATGCTGATTTTCCTATTGATGTATTTCAAACGGGTTCTGGCACCAGCTCAAACATGAATGCCAACGAAGTGATTGCTCAACTCGCCAGCCTAAAATTAAAACAAGACGTTCATCCTAACGACCATGTGAACATGGGGCAATCGAGCAACGATGTGATTCCCACTGCTATTCATGTGTCTGCCAGTCTGGAAGTAAACCAAACATTATTACCGGCGTTAACCCATTTGCGCGATATTATTTTAAAACGTTCAGCAGAATTTAAAACACTGACCAAAACAGGTCGTACCCACCTCATGGATGCTATGCCCGTTACGTTAGGACAAGAACTGAGCGGTTGGGCACAACAAATTAATCAAAATATTGCTCGCCTGCAAAGCACGCTGACGCGCCTCACCAAACTGGCTATCGGTGGCACAGCGGTGGGCACCGGCATCAACGCGCATCCTAAATTTGCACCTGCTTTTGCTAAACAATTATCTGCTTATACAAAAATAAATTTTAGTATTGCCGATAATTATTTCGAGGCACTCAGTTCACAAGATACCGCCGTAGAATTATCGGGGCAATTAAAAACCACGGCCGTGAGTTTAATGAAAATCTCGAACGATTTACGTTGGATGAATTCAGGGCCTTTAGCAGGTATTGCGGAAATCGCGCTGCCCAGTTTACAGCCAGGCAGTTCAATTATGCCCGGCAAAGTAAACCCAGTGATTGCAGAAGCGGTAACGATGGTGTGTGCACAAGTCATTGGTAATGACACTTGTATTACAATAGGTGGTCAATCAGGCAACTTTCAATTGAATGTGATGTTACCGGTTATTGCTAAAAATTTGCTGGAAAGCATTGAAATTTTGGCCAATGCTGCTAAATTACTTGCAGATAAAGCCATTTTAGGGTTTACGGTCAATCATGCGCACATAGAAGAAAATTTAGCGAAAAATCCGATTTTAATTACGGCACTGAATCGCGAAATTGGATACGAGTTGGGCGCTAAAATTGCCAAAACAGCTTATCAGCAAAAACGACCGCTGATTGATGTGGCCAAAGAAATGACTAATTTATCTGAAACCGATCTAAAACGATTATTAGATCCCTTCTTATTAACACAAGGCGGCATTGTAGAATAATGAAATTCATCATCTTATCTTTAGGTACTTATGTAGATACCAATCAAAGCCGTGCTATCACTGCTTTTTCACAGTTGGGTGTCAACCAATTTGAAATGTTTTACCAGTGGTTTGCTTTACCAAGTTATTTGGGCAAAGCATTAGATTATTTCAGAGGCCCAGCTTTGCTTGTGCCAACCAAAGCCACGGCTGCTGAACCAAAAATTTTCGAGAGCGTAAAAAACTTTATACCAAGCCCTAAACCTGAATTAGGAAAGCAAGATTCGTTCGATGAGGTTTTAGGCGATAAACCAAAAACATACCAACCAAGTTCAAAAACCGATAACAGACACTCTAGCTTGTCTGATGATGACACCACACAACGCCAAAATACGAATAAAAGAAAAACACCTCTAGAGACAAAACCAAAATTTATCTAGTCTCACATCCTACCTGCCGCGGGTTGTCCGCGGTACGTAGAGAAGAAACTAAGCCGAGGTATGTAGAAAAGAAACGATGATAGTTTTAGCTTATAACAAGGACGGCATTGAGAATAATGAAATTCATCCTCTTATCTTTAGATACTTATGTGAACACCAACCAAAATTTTGCGATTGATGCTTTCGCAAAACTGGGCATCTCAAAATTATCTCTTTTATATCACTGGATTGATTTGCCCGGCTATTGGGGAAAAAAACTAAATGCGTTTAGAAACGGCCCTTCATTACTTACCCTTATTGATGAATTTAATCAAGGCCTTTTGAGTCCTACCGTTTTTAAAAATTACCTCAAAAATAAATTTCCCATTCTGAACAGCAAATCAGATAAAGAAATTGATGCCGCTTGGAATGCCATGTGCCAAGTCACTGATTTCACGCGTGAAGCTTTTGATGAAGCGACTAAATTGCACAGTGAAGAAAATGACACGTTCGTCGTTTTTCACAGCAATACCAATCTATTGCAACGTAACAACATTGAAAAACAATATAACAATAAAATTCCGGGTGAACCACTTTTTTCTTTTGATTATAAAACAACCGGCATTGACCTGTTAAAAAATTACGTCGAAAACCTTAAATCAAAAAAAATCTTGCCCGAAGACATTCTCGTTGTCTATTCTCCCCCTCCTGCTATGCCTTATCCAAAACTAGGCTTGCTTTCTTGGGTATTTGACCCCCTTGGTAGCTGGACTGCATATCAAGAGCAAAGTTTTGTAACACAACTCCAAAATTTAAGTAAAAATAATTTTACACTGGTACCCACCAAAGCAACGCCTACTCAACCCAAAATTTTTGACAGCGTAAAAGATTTTATGGAGAAACCTGAGTCTACACTAGAATCTCAAATAAAAAATAAAATAGAAACTAAATCAGAATCTAAGCAAAAATCAAAACCTGAGCCTGAAACAGAAAAAGTCGATAGTCTATTAACTAAAAATAAAGATTATCGACCTAGCAAAAAATTGACACAGGCTAGCAATACGCCTAGAAAAGAAGAGGATAATGTTGAGCAAAAAAATACCAAAAAATCACCTGAGATGAGACAGCGAAGAAACTCGACTAATTTTTCGTCTTCGAAATAATCACCACTTCACGACTTCCCTATTCCTCCTGAGCATCGTTAATGCTTGGGAGGATGGGAGAAGCATAAATCCCCCCACTCGCTGAAAGCTCGCGGGGGGATTTTGAGCCTATAGTCTACCAGCAAAACATGTTAATTTATCTGAAAAAACCTACCATTAATCTTAAAACACTGTAAAAACAACAGGTTAGCTGTTAAGCTGAACGCCTTACGCAAACTTTGTTAGGCAAATTATCAATGGATTTAATAAACGAATATCTAGACGATTACCTCGATGATTACACGTTCGATACGATTCATCATCCTATCAATGGAGTAGATATTGTTGTTACACCAACAGATCATTGGAATGCTACTCTTTTAATGGGCGAATGGTGTGAGTCTAATGCCGATGAACACACGCAACCGGATAGACTATTTCTGCTTATAACAAATCTGATTACCAGAGCAGCTAAATTACATCTAAAAATGAATTTCACAAAAGAGAATAATGGCGTAAATAATTTTAAGGTTAAGCCAGGGCATGAAAATACCTTAACAAAATTAAGCACCAGCGAGTTCATGTTTTACACCAAAAAAAGACTAGAGTCAGATGAATTCAATGCGTTATTTAATAAAATAGGGAAATTTGCGGAAAACCAACCTGATAATTTAATTATTATCTTGTCTTCTTTCGCAATGAGAGCATTAAACAATAAAACCCTTAATGTTGTGGCACTTATTCGGTGTGGTAAAAACAGCAAAATAAAATTTACAGTTAAAAATTTTCCTTCCTGTATCGATCCAACCTATTCTGGTAAAAATGACTCTGACAAGTATGTGACCTATGAAAATATCTCCATCAATGATGATAAAGAAATTGTGTTTCCTGAACTTTATATTAAGGGATGTTTGCAACATTTAACCTACAATAATGTCTTTCAGATTCCTACTTTAGGAGGGAAAAAAAAGTTGCTTGGCATAGATATTTGTTTAGATCATCACAGGGGTGTTGCTAAAGAAAATTGTAAAAAGCTTATTTTTTCAAAACTTGAATCGAGTACTAAATATATACCCACCCAATTATCTCATGTGGTCACTTCCTGTACTATTGATCTGAAGACTGAGCATTCTTTAGAAAACAGTGTCACTCATGTCGATCCTGAGTTCTCTATTATTAGTTGTAAAAAAGGCGTTTCTGTTGAAACTCAAACCCTATTAAAACCAGAGCATTTTGGGACTAGAGAATTAAATTTTATCGTAACCAAACCCACGAATGACAATTATTTACCTAAAACGCTGCTTCCTATGGTCATTAGGCATAATGCAAAATTACACAATCCTAAACACAAAAAGGCCGATATGAAAAGGCTCAAAGAACACATCATTTTAACAGGCGCTGTGGAAAAAAGTTCGCTCAATTTATACACAGCTGGGCGTCATTATTTGTTTAGTTCCCTATCAAATGTCCGTGATTTTATTTTCAGCTCAAATAAAAGAGCAAGAAATGATTCCACTGAGATAAGTCAGGACATGCCTTTGCACAAAAAAATTAAACTTTAAATAACGACAAATAATTAAGATGGCGCCGGTTGGTAAAATTTATTAATGGGCTGCTTGAACCAAAATAACAACACAATGCCTGGAAGTGAAAAAATTAAAGAGGCTATAAAAAAGTCAGCCCAGCCATATTCTTTTACCATAAGGCCCGCTAAGGGACCAACAAATACCCTGCCAATTGCACTCAGGGCAGACAGTAAAGCAAATTGAGTTGCCGTATATCGCTGATCGCATAAACTCATAATGAGCGCTAAATAGGCCGCCGTGCCCATCCCGCCACAAAAATTTTCAATAAACACGGTTGAGACCATTACCGTATAATCGGGCCCCGTGAAACATAAAAGATAAAAACCTAAATTAGACACCGCTTGTAACACACCAAAGCTGAGTAACGCTTTGAATAAGCCTATTCGAGACAGCGCAAAACCGCCCACAAAAGCCCCAATTAAAGATCCTGCTAATCCCGTTGTTTTATTGGTAAGTCCCACATCGAGTAAATCAAAGCCCACTTCGCGAATTAAAAACGTAGTGGTTAAGGTGCCTGCAAAAGCATCCCCTAATTTATATAAAATAATTAAGGCGATTAATCCGATGGCATTTTCTCGTGTAAAAAATTCTTTAAGCGGATCGATAAAAGCGCTTGTTAACGTCGTCGGTGGTCTGAAAGTTTCAGGTTGTATAGGTGCTTCTTTGCTCAGTAACGTTGCCACAACGCCTATCAACATTAAGCCACTCATTAATAAATAGGTGCTTTCAAAGCCATAAAAATTAGCAACAACCATCGCAAAGCCTGCCGAAACCAGCATAGCAATACGATAGCCTGCCACAAACATAGCAGCCCCTATTCCGCGTGATTCGGGCGTCAGCACTTCTGTTCTATAAGCATCGACGGCAATATCTTGTGTGGCCGAAAATACCGCCACACATAACGCCAATAAGGCCAAAGCGGTCGCATGATGCGCGGGATTAAGCTGACTCATCCCCCCTATCAAAAGAATTAAGGCGAGTTGCGTAAACAACATCCAGCCTCGGCGCCGACCTTTACCAAAGGGCAAAACAAATCTATCTAAAAAAGGGGCCCAAAGAAATTTATAAACATAAGGTTGGCCAATGAGCGCTAACATGCCAATGACCACAATATCGGCATGCTCTACCGTATACCAAGCTTGTAGCGTTGTGCCAGTAAGACCTAAAGGTAACCCTGCTGAAAAACCCAAAGTTAAAATTAACCACAATCGACTTTGAAAAAGAACACTCAGTATCTCCGAGCGATTTGATTTAGTTAATTTCATTGCTTTTATACTCTCGGATATGATTACTGATGCAATATAATATTTTACGTAGTTGAAGTATTGTATATACTCATACACTATTTAATTTTTTTATTATAACCCAAAGGGACTTTAGTCATGACAAAAAAGCACTATTTTAGCACACTTGCTTTAGCTGTGGTACTTAGCAATGCAGCATTTGCGGCAGATGCGCCTAATAAAGCACAAACAACACTCCCTTCAACTACTTCGACGACGACGACTATGACAACCACCACTTCTCCTGCGGCTTCGACCATGTCTGAACTGGATAAAGTAAGTTACAGTATTGGTATTCAAATGGGCGCTGATTTTAAACAACAAGATATTCAAATAAACCCGACCCTATTTATGCAAGGCGTAGCAGATGCCCAAGAAACGGGTCCTAAAATCTTAACCGAAGAAGAAGTTAGAAACACCTTGGTGAATTTCCAAAAAACCATGATTCAAAAACAACAAGAAAACCAAATAAAACTTTCTTCTAAAAATTTAGAAGATGGCAATAAATTTTTGGAAGAAAACAAGAAAAAACCCGGTGTAACCACTTTGCCTAGCGGTTTGCAATATCGTGTCGTTCAAGCAGGCACCGGGCCAAAACCCACCGCCACAGATACCGTTACGACGCATTACAGCGGTCAATTTATTAATGGTAAAGAATTTGATAGCTCTTACTCACGTGGTGAACCCGCTCAATTTCAAGTCAATGCGGTTATTCCCGGCTGGACAGAGGCATTACAATTAATGCAGCCCGGTGCAAAATGGGAAATCGTAGTACCTGCTAAATTAGGCTACGGCGAAAACGGCGTAGGCAGAATTATCGGACCAAACGAAACCTTATTGTTTAACATTGAGTTATTATCTATCAATAGCAAAGACAAAAGCACAGATGCGCCTAAAAGTGCCCCTAAAAAAAGCACTTCAAAAGCAACCTCTCCCTCTAGCTCAACTCAAAAATCGGCTAGTCAAAGTAATGTAAACAAAGGCTAAGTAAAACACCTCAGATCAGTAGCGACGCAGTTTGTCGCTTACTGCCATGGGGGAAGGATAACGGTTAGTCACCCAATAAGATGAAGCAATAAACGTAAAGACCGTGGCCAATTGCAATGTTACCCCTACTTCTTCTCGAATCCATCCTGTATCAAACGCCACCACTGCCAACAATAAAGAAAATTCACTCATTTGTCCCATTCTAAAACCCACTTCCCAAGCAGAAGATTTTTTAGGAAAAGAATGGCTCAGTAGAAAATAAAAAATTAAGGGTTTCATGATCAGCATGGTAATGCTCAATAATAAAGCAATGCCAATATAATTCGATAATTGACCTAAATTAACACTCGCACCCAACGAAAAGAAAAATAAGATTAAGAAAAAATCTCTCAGGGGTTTCAAATTTTCAGCAATAAAACGGGCAATGGGGCTTTGTGCCAAAGAAATGCCCGCAACAAAAGCGCCTATTTCAAGAGACAAGCCTAACATATTGGCGCCCTCTGCCCAAGCCAAGCACCAAGCAAGCGCTAATAAAAAAATAAATTCATGAATTTTATCAAAACGTCTGATTAATTTTTGTAATAAAAATCTTTCTATGGCAAAAGCCCCTATGACTAAAGCAGGAAGCCCTAACACAAGCTTTGCAATAGTAGTCCACGTCACAAAATTACCCGGTTCAATGCTTTGCAAACAAAGCAATACAAAAATCGCCAGCACGTCTTGAAGCAATAAGATACTGATCACCATCTCCCCAATACGTTGATGGTGCAGCACAGTGGTGGGTAATAACTTTAGGCCTAATATCGTACTCGAAAACATCATCGCCAAACCGAGTATAATCGCTTCTAAGTAGGTAAACCCTGCAATGAAGCCCACAGCAGCCCCGAGAAACAAAAACCCGGCACTGCTGACAACAGTCGCCGAGAGCGTTGTTTTGAGTACCTTAAGCAATTTATCGGGTTCTAGATGTAAGCCGAGTAAAAATAATAAGAAAATAATCCCGACTTCACCCAATTGCTCAATTAATTTAGGATCATCAATAATCGCAAAGCCGAACGGCCCCAACACACCTCCTAATAAAATATAAGCAACCAATAAGGTTTGTCTTGTCCATAAAGCCAGTGTGGCAAAAATAGCTGCCCCGAAAAAGATGAAAAAAAGTAATGTCGTCAACTCATAGCCCTCGCCAAATTTGTCATCTTCCGTTATCCTGAAAATATATCAGGGATAAACTTTTCTAGAAATATCATGATCCTAAATTATAAAAATTTAACTTATTTAGTTACTCTGCTGCTGGTTATATTACCATTAGTAAGTTGTACGCCTGTTGATAAACCAGAAAAAATTTGGGAATTTTCTTCTGTCGGTCTATTTTCAGCCAGCCTCTCACCTGAGGGAAAATACAGCCTCTGTGCTACGGTAGACAAAGGGGTTTCTTATTGGGATTTAGAAAACAACCAAGAAAAATTTAAATTCACCCATGGCATTGATCCTAAAACAAAGCAAAACAAAACCGTTTCACAAGTCGCATTAGCCTCCGGAAAAGCCATTGGGGCAACCGCTTTGCCAGGCGAATTGGGTGTTTGGGATTTGCATACCGGAAAATCACTGAGATATTGGACATTACCTTACGCTGATAGGCAAATTTTATCGCTGAGCTTATCGGAATACGGAAAATATGCCCTAATAAGTTTTAGTGGCAACCATGCCATTTTGATCAATTTGGTCTCTGGACAAACACTGAAAGAATTTAAACAAACCGATTCGATTGCCGCCGTTGCGCTTTCTCACAGCGGCCAATTTGCTTTGATTGGCTCAGCTGATCGTCAAGTTAAGCTTTGGGATTTAAACACAGGGGCTTTAGCCAAACAATGGTTAATGGAAAGTCCGGTGCAATATGTGACCTTTTCACCTGATGACCAATTTATCTTGGCCAGTCAAACCTTAGGAAAAGGCAAAATATTTTCGGTTCAAACAGGCGAAGAAATCAGTGGTTTATTAAACCAATTGGGTCATGATTTTAGTTTAGGATCCAATAGCTTACTCTCCGCCATATTTTTTGATCAAAATCGTTACCTCGCCACAGGCTGCCCCCCCCGATATATTCGTATTTTTGAAGTCAAAACCGGAAAATTAATCAAGCAATTGAGTTTATCTAAAAAATCAAATTGGATAACCAGCCCTGCGCCCATCATTGCATTAGCCCTTAGTGCCCCCAATCAACTTATCGCCCAATCTTCTAATGGTTTAGGATATTTATATCCCCTTAATCTGAATAAAATAGATGTTGTGAATACGGAATAATATAGTTATGGTAGAAAAATTACCGCTTTCAGAACTTTTATCCACTGCCTTTATGGTGCAACAATCAGGTAAACCAATTAAAGCCAGTAATTTATTTAGAAAAATGTTGAAAATCGATCCGCAAAATGTGGATGCATTGCATGGCCTGGGTTTGTGTTACGCCCAACGTCAACAATATGATAAAGCCATAAAATGGATACGCAAAGCCATCAAGATTGCCCCTAATGTTGCTGGGTTTCATAATAATTTGGGTAATGCTTACAAAAAAATAGGCCAAATTGATTTAGCACTTCAACATTATCGCGAAGCCCTTAGACTTAAAACCCCCTACCCCGATGCGCATAATAATTTGGGTGCCTTATTATTTAAAATGGGCAAAATTAAAGAAGCGACCCAAGAACTTGAACGAGCCGTGCAAAGTGATCCTGAAAAAATTAACGCCCATTATAATTTAGCTTCTTGTTATGCAAAACAAGACAGGTTTCAAGATGCCCTAACCCATTACTTAATTGTTTTAAAAAAGCGATCGGATCATTTAGGTGCTTTGCACAATGCGGGCATTTTGCTTACCGAATTAAAACGTTATGATGAAGCAAAAGGTTTTTTAAGCCAAGCCATCTCTCGTGATCCCGATAACATTGATCTCTTATTTCATCTGGCTATTATTCATTCTGCTGAAGCAGATTATTATAACGCCAAAATACTTTATGAACGGATTCTTGAACTCAACCCAAATCATGCCTTTGCTTTTCATAATCTTGCAACCGTGTTGTTGCATTTAAATCAACGCGCTTTAGCATTAGATTATTTTAAAAAAGCGTATCATTTACAGCCTGAAAACCTGACAGCAAAACACATGATCGATGCCATTTCAGAAAACCCTGAAGCCAAACAAAGCCCCCCTGCTTTTATTCAAGCTTTATTCGATCAATATGCTTATAACTATAATGATCATGTTAAAACGCAATTAAAATATCAAGTGCCCAGTTTAATTCGAGAAGCACTTACGCCCTTCATCAGTCAAGAAACATTACCCGAAAAAACCTTAGATTTAGGGTGTGGCACAGGTCTCATGGCGCCTTTTTTACTCGATATCTCTCTCAGACTAATTGGGGTAGACATATCAGAAAACATGACCGAAGTGGCTAAACGCTTAGGCGCCTATTATAAGCTCTATCACGATGATATTATGCATTTTTTACCCAAGCACCCGAATGAATATGATTTAATCGTGGCAGCGGATGTCTTTTGCTATTTTGGCGAATTAAAAGAAGTGTTCCGCTATTGTCACCAATCGCTTACCGATAACAACCTTATGGTTTTTACTGTAGAATATTTAAGTAATCCTGCAAAAAAAAATCAACCCTACCGTTTACAAACCTCTGGCCGTTTTGCCCATAGCCAATTATATATAGAAAAAGAACTCAACGAAGCAGGATTTAAACTAGAAGTAAGCAAGCAAGTGATTATACGATATCAAGAAGATATCCCTGTAGAGGGACTGTTATATATTGTTCGAAAAGGGTTAATATAATATATAATGTTATATATATTAAAATAGGGTATTAGTAACTATGGTGCAAAGCCACCGGAGACTATCAATATGAGTATATACGCTTATTTATCACTTTCAGTCGCCATCGTGGTGTTGATTTATTTTATTTTTATTTTTAACAATCTTGTTACCTTGAAAAACAATGTTTTCAAAGCTTTTTCAAATATAGACGTGTTATTAAAACAGCGTCATGAAGAGTTACCTAAACTCGTTGAAACATGCAAACAGTATATGGGCTTTGAAAAAGATACCCTCATCCAAATCACTCAGGCCAGAGCTTCTGTGATGTCGGCGTTACAAGCGGGTGACATTGCCGCACTGGGAAAAGCCGAAAGTACGATGAGACAGGGCTTAATGAATTTATTTGCCGTTGCTGAAAATTACCCCGACTTAAAAACCAATACCACTTTCAGACATCTACAAGACAGAATTTCTGTTTTAGAAAATGCCATAGCCGATCGTCGAGAAGTGTATAACGAATCTGCAACGTTGAATAATATTCGTATTGAACAATTTCCCGATTTAGTTGTCGCAAAGCTAACCGGCTTTAAAAAACAAACTGTGCTCGTATTTAGTGAAGGGGAAACAGGCCCGATTGATCTTAAACAATTATTTCAATAAATATCATGATGGAACAATTAGAATTTATAGCCCAATCTTTTCAATTGTTGCCCATTGAATTTTTCAAAAATCTTTTTTTGACTGTTTTTGATCAAGCGGCTTTAAGACAACTTCCCAAACAAGTCTATTTATTTTGGTTAAGTGTGTTTTTGTTAATTGCTTTGTTGAGTTTATATCAGAATTATCGAAATTTATTAAAAGCCAGAACCATCGAAGATACCCCTGCTTCAAAAATTCGGTCAACCGCTCAAGGGTATGCTGAAGTATCCGGAAAACAATACTCGCTTCCTAATCATGAACTCTTAGCACCGCTTTCCCTAACGCCTTGCACGTGGTACCGCTATGCTGTTTATAGAAAAAATCAAAAGCATGCGTGGTTTCTCATTGCACAAGGGGAATCGATAGAACACTTTATGATTAAAGACGGCACCGGATTTTGTGTGGTGGATCCGCGTGGAGCAGATATTCACTCAAATACACATGACACTTGGCATGGATTTTCAGCTGACCCACAAGGAAAATCAAAGCACTTAATCATGTTAATTTTAGGTTTTATCTTTGGGGGATATCAATATAAAGAATCCCGCATGGAGGTAGACACTGATGTTTACGCTTTGGGCAATTTTGCAACCATTCGGGCGGGCGAAGCCAGCCTAACGCAAGCATCATTAGAAAAGCAGGCTGATTTGTTAGTCAAACAATGGGAAAACGATTACGACAGTTTAATGGCCAAATTTGATTTAAACAAAGATGGTAAATTATCCGCTGAAGAAAAGCTCGCCATTCAACAAGCGGCAGAACAGGAAATTCGAGAAAAATATGCCGCCAAAAACCAAGAAGCCGTCATTAATGTATTAAGTAAAAAAGGGCTGACTGGTCGTCAACCCTATTTGATTTCTAGCACCACGCAAGAAAAACTTGCTAAAAAATACCGTTTTTATGCCATGCTGTGGTTAGGATCGTTTTTTATTTTTATGCCCTACTCACTTTGGTGGTTGGCGATAAAACTGTAGGAATTAATCTCCTATTGCCATTAAGCTGGCATTGCCACCTGAAGCCGTTGTGTTAATACACAACGTACGTTCTATGGCTAAACGCGTGACATAATTTGGTCCACCCGCTTTAGGGCCGGTGCCTGATAAGCCTTCACCACCAAAAGGTTGAACGCCTACTACCGCACCAATCATGTTGCGATTCACATAAATATTGCCCACTTTGGCTCTAGCAAGAATATACTGAATGGTTTCATCAATACGACTGTGAATCCCAAGCGTTAAACCGTAACCGGTTTTTTCTATTTGAGCTAAAACATCGTCTAAGGCATCATTTTTAAATTTAATCACATGCAAAATGGGGCCGAAATGTTCTTCTGTTAATTTATCTAAATTATCAATTTGATAAGCACAAGGTTCAAAAAAGCTGCCCTCTTCACAATCATTAGATAATTCAATTCGACCAATTAATTGGGCTGTTTTACTTAACTCTGCTTCATGGCTTCGTAATTTTTTAACCGAACCATGATCGATAAGCGGACCAATGTCTGTGACAATCCCTAAAGGGTTCCCCACAACAAGTTCATTCATTGCTCCCACTAACATGGTCATGACTTTTTCGTAAATATCTTCTTGAATAAACAACACTCTTAAAGCAGAACACCGCTGGCCTGCACTTTGAAAAGCAGATTGAATCACATCGGAAACCACCTGTTCGGGTAAGGCTGACGAATCAACAATCATGGCATTTTGCCCACCGGTTTCAGCAATAAACGGCACGATTGGCCCAAGTCTTTGGGCTAATTTGATATTAATATGTTGTGCTGTTTCGGTGGAACCTGTAAACATAACAGCAGCAATTCTAGAGTCTTCAATTAATTTATCGCCAATCACACTGCCTTTTCCTGGCAGTAATTGAACCACATCGCTATCAAAGCCCGCTTCATGAAGCAAATTCACTGCCCACGCACCAATTAACGGTGTTTGCTGTGCAGGCTTGGCTATCACGGCATTGCCTGCTGCTAAAGCGGCGGTGATTTGCCCTAAGAAAATAGCTAAGGGGAAATTCCATGGGCTGATACACGCCACCACGCCCCTACCATGCAAAGAAAGCTGATTATGTTCACCCGTGGGGCCGGATAAAATTTCGGGTGTGGCAAATTTTTCAATCGCTTGAACACGATAATATCGACAGAAATCAACGGCTTCACGCACTTCACCAATAGCATCTTCAAGGGTTTTACCCCCTTCTAAAATTAATAAGCGGATGGCTTCTTGGCGATTCATTTCTAATAAATCAGCGAGTTTTTCAAGCGCAGCAACACGATTATCCACCGATTCCATGCTGATACGTTGGAAAGCAATATACCCTCTTTGGAGGGTTTTATTTAAAATTAAGGCATCTGCTTGATAAACTACCCCTAAAATAAGTCGATTATCAATGGGGCTGACCACTTCTTTTAATTCACATTGTGTTAATAACACTTCATCATGCTTTACGGCTGTGGGCAAGGCATTCATTTTACTGGTCGTTTTTTTGGCGTAATGCAGCATAGGCTCAAAGACTTTAGGTTCCCACAAATCGGCCCCTAAAGAATTTTTTCTTGATTTACCGTACATATCAATCGGTAAAGCTATTTTTGAATGGGGAATTTCTTTTAGATCTTTGATTTTATCAATGGGGTTTTCAATTAATTCAGAAACAGGTAAATTTTGATTCACAATGCGATTAACAAATGACGTATTGGCCCCATTTTCTAATAAACGCCTGACTAAATAGGCTAATAAACTTTCATGGCTGCCCACAGGCGCATAAATTCGACAGGTAAGCGGTGAATCGTCTTCTACGATTTGATCGTATAACGTATCACCCATGCCATGTAAACACTGAAACTCATAGTTATCTGTGCCCGTTTCGTTTGCACAGGCCATCACATACGCTAAAGTATACGCATTGTGGGTAGCAAATTGGGGGTAAATAACATCTTGTGCTTCGAATAATTTTTTAACACAGGCCATGTAACTAATGTCGGTTGAAATTTTTCGAGTAAAAACAGGGTAGCCAGGTAAACCATTGACTTGGGCTTGTTTGATTTCACTGTCCCAGTAAGCCCCTTTCACTAATCGCACCATGAGGTAACGCTTATTTTCTCTGGCCGTGTTAATTAACCACTCTATTACGGCTAAGGCTCTTTTTTGATAGGACTGCACAGCCAATCCAAAGCCTTTCCAGTCAGCAAATTGCGGATCCACCATCACTTCTTTTATGACGGCAAGAGAAAGTTTTAACCTCACGGCTTCTTCCGCATCCACCGTTAAATTGATGTTCGCTTCTTTGGCCATTTTGGCCAACATTTTTACCTTAGCCGTTAATTCGGTTAACACTCTATCTGATTTTTTAACCGTATAGGTAGGGTGAAGTGCCGATAATTTAACTGAGATGCCTGGCGCCGTAATAGGAGACTCATAGGGGCCATTTTTGGCGATGGCTTCAATGGCTTCTTGATAGGCTCTAAAATAATTTTCCGCGTCTTTTTGCGTATAAGCCGCTTCCCCTAACATATCGTAAGAAAAACGGTATCCTCTTTTTTCTTTTTCTTTTGAACGTTCTAAGGCTTCTTCAATGGTGCGACCTTTAACAAACTGTTTACCCAAAATTTGCATGGCTTTTTGAACGGCCGTTCTAACAATGGGTTCTCCCCCTTTGTTCGCTAATTTGCGTAAACTTTGAGACAACATGTTTGCTTGCGTTTCATGATTTTGAGGTTGGTTCAACACTTTACCGGTGATCATTAAAGCCCATGTGGCTGCATTCACAAATAAAGAATGACTTTTTCCTAAATGTTGTTCCCAGTTACTGGCCGTTAACTTATCTTTAATTAATTTATCCACGGTTTCTTTATCGGGTATACGTAATAAAGCCTCAGCCAAACACATAAGAGCAATACCTTCATCACTCGATAAATCATATTGCAACATAAAGGCATCTAGCCCCCGTTCGCTAAGCCTTCTCTTGCGCACTTCAGCAACCAATTTTTCTGCTTGCTGTTTGATGACCAAATCTGTTTTGGCATCTACTTCAGCTAATTTTGTTAAGGCGAGAACATGTTCTGTTTCATCACATCGATAATACGGATCGAGACTATCTAGGGTTGCGTCAATTTTATTATTATTATTTATCGTCATGATTATTGCTTCCTAATTAACTGCCAAGCATGTGTGAAGTCGGTGGTGATTTTTTGATTGGGTATTTTACCCAATAAACTTACGGTAACGATGGTGATAAACCCAAAAACGAAACCGGGGATAATTTCATAAATTTCGAATAAATCGCCGCCAAAATAAAATCTGGCCGCTTTCCAAAAGATAACGGTCAATGCCCCTACAACGATGCCTGAGACAGCACCGTTTCGAGTGGTCCTAGACCAATACAAGCTCAAAATAACCACAGGGCCAAAAGCCGAGCCCAACCCTGCCCAAGCAAAACCGACCAAATCAATGACGGTGTTTCCTGCATTAGAAGCCAGCACCACCGCCACCGCTGCAATAAGAATAATGGCAACGCGCCCTATCCACATTAATTCTTTTTGGGTCGCATTTTTTCTTATCCACTTGTGATAAATGTCTTCTGTCAATGCCGAACTCGAGGCCAGCATTTGAGAGTCGATAGCACACATAATAGTAGACAAAATCGCCGCAAATAAGATACCGGTAAACCAAGCGGGAAATAATTTTTCGGAAAACAAAATAAAGATAGATTCGTGATGAATCTCACCTTGCATGAAATAGGCATTTCCGACTATACCGGTCAACGTTGCGCCCAGCATAGATAATCCCATCCAACTGATGGCAATACGTCTGGCAGTGGGTATCACCTTAGTACTGGTCACAGCCATATAGCGAACCAAAATATGGGGTTGGCCAAAATACCCTAATCCCCAAGCAAATAAATTCATAAACAAAAAGGCATTGATATTATCAAAAGGATTTAAAAGAAAAATCTTTTGTGCACTGGAAGCTGCCACCACTTGATCAATGCCGCCAAAATTATAGGTGGCAATAATCGGCACAGCCATTAGACATAAAAACATAAAAATGCCTTGGAAGAAATCGGTCCAACTGACTGCTAAAAAACCGCCGACAAAGGTATAACAAACAATGATAGCCGTCCCTAGCATGAGGCCATCATAGTATTCTAATCCAAACTGTTCGAGTAATCTTGCTCCGCCCACGAGTCCAGAAGACGTATAAACCGCAAAGAAAAAAAGTGTGGCAACAGCCAAAACAGCGCGAATCAGGCCCTTATCATCATGAAAGCGATTTTCTAAAAACGAGGGTAAGGTAATCGAATCTTTTGCAAATTCTGAATAAACTCTTAAGGGCTTAGCAATCACTCGCCAACTAATATAACACCCTAATGTTAACCCTATAGGCAACCATATCTGGTTAAAACCATATAGGAACGCTACGCCAGGTAACCCCATTAAAAGCCACGCGCTCATATCTGATGCCCCTGCAGACAAAGCGGCAACAGGGCCACCTAATTTACGGCCGCCTAATACAAAATCAGATAAATTCTTAGTAACAACATAAGCTACTAAGGCAACTAGTAATACAACCAACAGATAAGCAATAAAAGTAAAGGCTCTGACATCGTTAAACATTTACCAATCCATCCTGCTTCAGTAAAAATTGCTGGGATTATACCACTCGTTCTTCTGCACCCCAAGCTTACTTTGCGAATAAAAGCAGGTGGCTAATCAAATATCAAAATCATATTAATTTACTGAATATTTCAAGCATCCAGAATTAAACTAGAATTACAACTTTCTAGAATATGGCTAAGTAAATTTTGTAGGGCGATTTTCTAACTACCTCTCTCAGATACCAAATCAGAGAAGAAAAATCCCTGTCTAGCCTGGCAGTTAAATATGAGTGTCCTATATTAAATTTGTATATCTGCTGTTAATGATTTTTCAATTGATTAGGAACACCTGATGGAATTTCTGATGGACCCCTCAATATGGGTCGGTTTGTTGACACTGATCGTACTCGAGATTGTTCTGGGTATCGACAACCTGGTTTTCATCGCGATCCTGGCAGAGAAACTTCCACCCCAACAACGCGATCGAGCCCGTCTGGTTGGCTTGTCGCTGGCATTATTTATGCGACTGGGGCTTCTATTCGCCATCTCTTGGATGGTGACACTGACCGAACCGCTTTTCTCGATTAGCGGATTCAGTTTCGCAGGTCGGGATTTGATACTCCTGAGCGGAGGTCTATTCCTGGTGTTCAAAGCCACCATGGAACTCCATGAACGGCTCGAAGGAACGGCCCATCACAGTGGCGGAACCAAGCCAGCTTATGCCCGTTTCTGGGTAGTGGTGGCTCAAATCATTGTTCTCGATGCGGTCTTTTCGCTGGATTCCGTGATCACCGCTGTAGGGATGGTGAACCAACTGGGCATTATGATGACTGCCGTGGTGATTTCCATAGGGGTCATGATCTTCGCATCGAAGCCGCTCGCCCGGTTTGTGAATAAACATCCGACCATCGTTGTTCTCTGTTTGAGCTTTTTGCTGATGATTGGCTTTAGTCTGGTGGCAGAAGGATTTGGCGTTCATATTCCCAAAGGCTACCTATACGCTGCCATTGGGTTCTCCATTCTTATTGAATCATTGAATCAGATGACGTGGCGCAATCTTTCCAAGAAGGAGGCCAGAGTGCCTCTGCGTGAACGGACCGCAAACGCCATTTTGCGACTGATGGGAGAAAGACATTCCCCGGTTGAGAACCCAGAAAGCCACATGCAAGAATCTCAGACAGCCTTTGATGACGAAGAACGTTTCATGATTTCTAGTGTATTAACCCTTGCGCAACGATCTGTGCGAACCATTATGACACCCCGACTCGACATTTCATGGATCGACTGTGAAAGCAATTTCGCAGAAATCCGCTCTCAACTTCTTAAGACCCCACACAGTCTTTATCCCGTATGCCGAGGCGCTCTTGAGAGTGTGGTCGGTGTTGTACAGGCTAAAGAACTGGCCCTAGTACTGAATAGCGCTGAAGAATTGAAGGCTTGCGCAGCCAAACACCCGCCCATCTTTGTTCCCAACACAATAGATATCACTAAGTTAATGAGCATCCTGCGTAAAGCAAAAGGGAGCCTCGTGCTTGTTGTAGACGAATACGGTGCAGTTGAAGGGCTGGTCACTCCCCTTGATATTCTTGAAGCCATTGCAGGAGAATTCCCCGATGCGGACGAGTCGCCTGATATTGTCCGTGATGGCGAGGGATGGTTGGTGAAAGGTTCGACAGATTTACATGTGCTTGAACAATCTCTGGGTGGTATCTCTCTGGTAAATGCTGACGACGACTACGCCACCATTGCAGGCTTGTTACTGGCACAACAAGAGGAAATGCCTAAAGTCGGTGAATCTTTTCAGTTTGGCGAATTTCGCTTTGAAGTAACCGCCATTTCCGATCGCCGCATCGAATTGATTCGAGTTACCCGAGTGCTTTCCAATTCGACGCCTTCGTAACCCCCTACGAAATATCATGTGGCGTGGGTGGCGGATCGATATGAGTAGATTCAATACTTGTGGGTCCAGAAATGGGCTCAGGTTCTGATGGTGTAACTGTTGAACTGGGTACAGGCGCATTCGACGTGTTAGAACTAGACGCGGGAGACGGTTCATTCAAAACAGAAAGCGCCGCATCATGACTAGAAGATTCGCCAGATACCACATCGGCTAACTCTAATCCCGTTTCATTTATGTTACCTTTACCTTCTGCTTGATTATATTGGTGTACCGATTCTGTTAAATCAGTTAATTGGTCTTCAGAGAGGGCGCCAGAATAATATTTACCTATGGCATCGGCATACTCCCCTTGAGTATAATGTTGTACTTCACTGATGGCAGCAACATTCTCCCCTTTTGGTAAAATCGGATCCACACTATTGTGTAACGCCATTTGACTTTCTGTGAGTAAATTCATAATGGGATCGAAATCACTTGCTTTTAAGCCTAATTGATGGGAAGCGTCTTCAACAATGGCATGTAAAAAATGACTATCAGTAAAATCTGCTATTGTGCCTTTTGGCAAGGTTAAAATTTGATTACCAATGGCGTCATAAATTTCATTCGCGACATCTGCCTGCACGACACCTAATTTATGTCCAAATGCTTCACTCAATTGAACACTCAATGTCATAATTGCCGCTGCCTTAGCAAGAGAACTCAAATCACCGCCCGTATAGGCAGCTTCGATTGGATTTAATTTGGTTAAATCTGTTCCTACCAATAATCCTAAGCCTTCAACTAATTGTTGATTGACTGTATGCAGATCAAAATTGTCTGTTTGCATGACCAATACACTGGTTAAAGGCGAAATAATCTCACTTCCTAAAGGGGCAAAAAGCGGAATATGATATTGAAGATGGGTTTCTATATCTTGTCCACCAAAAGACACTAGGCGTCCATCATGTCCGTCAATTATGCCATCTAAATTTGTATCGATAATACTGAGATTATAAGCCCCAACGGGATTTGAAATGGTAAATGATTCATTCAAATCATGCGTTGCATTATTATTCTCATCTTGATAAATTGTGGCGCCTGCAATAGGACCATCAATGGCATAACCTGGCGAACTTAAGGGGCTTTCACCATCTAAATGTAAAGTGAAAGCTTGATTCACAAAATCGCCATCGTTATCTACAATCTTAAGCGTAAAATTATAATCTAAATCAACTGGTGCGCTGCTAGACGTCACCTTAACATCATTTAATCGAAATCCATTAGTTGTATCCGTTTCTACATGCTTTACTTCTACTGCTCTAATTAGCGTACCGCTATCAAAACCTGAAAGACCTGTGATGGATACCACTTGGCCACTGCTCACATTGAGTGAAAAAGTTTCTGTAGCGGGACTATGCCCCGTAGCATAGGTAACAATTACTTGAATATCAAATGCATTTTCGCTGCCTGTAAATCCATCTGCAATAAAACTGAAGTTTTGAACGGGTTTTTGGTTTACCGTTGGAAAATCTGAGTTATCAATAAATTCAAATTTCATAGACTCATTTCTAGTAATAAGTGTATTATCAACACCCCATCCTTGCGCACCGGGATTAACATCATCATCGCCATTACCTTCACTGGCTGATCCATCACCATCTGAAGCAGTAATTTTAACCCGCAGATCTGATATTGAACTAATAATATATTTTGTTAATCCTGCTCCACTTGCAGTGACCTCACTGGTTAATAATGTATCCGTAATGGTTGCAGGAGTTCGGTGCACCACATCAAGCACGTCATTACCATTCACATTCATCGTAAGGGTCGCAACGGTTACATTTGAAGCATCTTTAAATGTAAGAATAGGTTGCGCTGCTGTGCCACTTAAAACCACATTGCCTGAACCAGACGAAGTTAAACTTACCGGATTAGAAGTCGCAGCAGCATCTGCTCCATAACTCCAGTTTGCAAGAGGCGCATTGAAAATAGTGCCGGAAGCATTTGGATTATTGACAGATATTTCTACAATATTATCTGAATCAGGATCGGTTTTACTGGTCATACTTGGCGCATCGTCTTTAAAACTTATCGCCGTGCCAATATCAATACTGGCAGAACTCGTTTTGCTATCGCTATTACTATCTGTAATAGTATCTGATGCGGTTAATTTAATTAAGTTCGCTAGACTTAAAGTCGTGCTCTCATCGGGATTACTGGTATTCGTATGTTTCAATGCCCGTATTTGATCAAGCAATACTGTTCCCACTGCACTAACTGATACAGTAAAGACCAAAACATTACTTGTTTGAGTCCGCCCTTCCACCATTCCGCTATTCATGGATAAAATCACATTTTGGCCAGTGGCGACATCAACTAAACCACTCGGTCCTCCCACCACGGAAAGTGTATAAGTCGGAGGAGAGAGCACACCTGGACCATCTCCGCCAAACGAACTGGTGATGGTAAAGTTATCTGCAAAATTCGCTGTGGCATTATTTAATAAATTCGTTTCATCAACCACCAATGCATCAGCTGCTGCTGTGGCAGAAACCAAAATAGCGGGTAAATTATTTTGGGGTAATACATCAAATTCAAGTTTTGCCCAGCTGTTGTCCCCATCGCCATCAACTACTTTATATTGAAAATTCAGATCTATTTTTTGACCCGAAGTATTCAAAGCAGGATTAAAACTATAAGAACCATTTTGGTTAATAATCAAAATAAAATTAAGGGGTTCACCTGTAATATCAGCTCCTGTTAACTGTAAGCCACCAACAGGTACCGCAAATTCTTGTGCCCCAAACTTTATGGCTGTTACCAGATTCGGCGCATCTGCACTCAGCATATCATTATCTAAAACGTTGCCGAAAATTAAACTGTTAGTGGGGTTAGTACCGCTGGGGAAATTATTTTGAATGGTGACTTCAACGTCATTAAAGTCAGCGTCACCACCATTAAATATATCTTCCCAATTATATTGTCCATTGCCCATGTTAACTAAGTGAATATAATTATCAATATTTAAATTACCATTATCAAAGAAAATATTTGCATCTTCTCCTGTTAAAGCAATGTTGCCAACAGCCGTACGCGCTTGCCAATCTCCATTGCCATCAAGGCTAAAGGTCACTGAAGTACCATCGCTAATATTCGCATTGTTTTTGGTATGCCCATCGGGAATAATAAAATAGCCAATATCGACTGGGTTAACACCCGGTAAAATAGTTTGATTTAAAGTAAAAGTATTATTAGGCGTACCATCTTGTACCCCTTCCCAAATGATTTTACCTATAGTTGGAAAGCCATTGGCGTCTTTAATATAATACCCAAAAGAATTATTGTAGGATGCATTGGTATTAACAAAATCAATAACAATCGACCATACTTCAGGGATACTAGGTGTCTGTACACTTGAGAGATCATCCACTGCAGTAGGCGCATCGTCTTTAAAGCTTAGGGCTTTACCAATGTCAATGCTTTGAGAACCGGTTTGTGTATCTCCATCCTTATCTGTGATAGTGACTGATGCCGTTAATTTAATTAAATTGGCATTACTTAAAGTTACTGCCTCATTTGAATTATTCACATCGGGATGTTTGAGCGTACGAATTTGATCCAATTCTACTGTGCCCGCGGCATTCACTTTGACCGTGAACACCAGTTCATTACTGCTTTGGGTACGACCTTCAACGACGCCAGCAT
>CADEEZ010000002.1:94402-127829 GCA_902826485.1 uncultured Gammaproteobacteria bacterium | reverse complement strand
CGGTGGCATTTAAGGCTAAATTGGTTTCATCGACCACTAAGGCATCGGCGGCGGCAGTAACTGAAATAGAAGTAGAGGGCCCATCGTCTTTAAAGCTTAACGCTTGACCCAAATTAATACTCGCCGCACTCGACTGAATGTCCCCATCCTTATCAGTGACAACGCTCGTGGCCGTTAATTTAATTAAAGTGGCATTACTTAAGGTCACGGCATCATCAGGATTGCTTGTATTAGGATGTTTGAGCGTACGAATTTGATCGAGCTCTACCGTGCCCGCCGCATTTACTTTGACGGTGAACACCAGTTCATTACTGCTTTGGGTACGACCTTCTACCACTCCACCATTGAGAGATAAAATCACATTTTGATTGGTGGTGTTATCGATTAACCCACTGGGGCCCGCTGTCATTGAAAGCGCATAGGTGGTCACCAAAGTACCTGCGCCATCCGCCCCAAAATTACTGACCACATTAAAATTATCTGCAAAATTAGCGGTGGCATTTAAGGCTAAATTGGTTTCATCGACCACTAAGGCATCGGCGGCGGCAGTAACTGAAATAGAAGTAGAAGGACCATCGTCTTTAAACGTTAAAGCTTTGCCAATATCTAGAGTAGCAGAGTCTGTGTCTGTATCACCGTCTTTATCAGTAATAATCGCCGTAGCCGTTAATTTAATTAAATAAGCATTATTTAAGGTAACAGCATCGTCCGGATTCGACGCATTCGGATGTTTGAGCGCACGAATTTGATCGAGCTCTACTACACCAGAAGCATTTACTTTGACGGTAAACACAAGGGCATTACTGCTTTGTGTTCTACCTTCTACTACACCATTATTCAAGATTAATACTACATTTTGATTGGTGGCCACATCCACTAATCCAGTTGAGCCATTTGAAATAGAAAGCGAATATGTAGTTGCCCCAATTGAACCTGCCCCATCCGCACCATAATTACTACTAATATTAAAATTATTAGCAAAATTGGCCGTAGCATTTTGATTTAAATTAGTTTCATCAACCACGAGCATATCAGAGTCGCAATCTCTTGCAACTGAAACATTTATATAAGGACCATCATCTTTAAACGTTAAAGATTTACCTATATCAAGGGTCGCAGAGTCTGTGTCTTTATCACCATCTTTATCGGTGATAACACCCGTAGCCGTTAATTTAATTAAATTGGCATTGCTGAGCGTAACCGCATCATTGGGATTTGATGCATTAGGATGTTTAAGCGCTCGAAGTTGATCGAGTTCCACTGTTCCCGCAGAGTTAACTTTAACAGTAAACACCAACACATTACTGCCTTGCGTTCTGCCTTCTACGGTGTTTCCATTCATCGATAAAATCACATTTTGATTCGTCGCCACATCGACTAAGCCACTGGGCCCGGCAATGACTGAAAGTGCATAGGTAAAATTGCTTACCGTGCCTGCACCATCCGCACCAAAACTACTGCTAAAATTAAAATTATTCGCAAAATTGGCCGTGTCATTTTGATTTAAATTACTTTCATCTACCACGAGCATATCAGGATCACAATCTCTTGCAACTGAAACGTTTATGTAAGGACCATCGTCTTCAAAACTTAATGATTTGCCTATCTCAATGGTGGCAGAGCCGGTTGCAGTATCTTCATCTTTATCGGCAATAACCGCTGTGGCAGTTAATTTAATTAAATTGGAATTACTTAAAGTTACTGCATCATCTGGGTTGCTCCCATCTGGATGTTTAAGCGCACGAATTTGATCGAGTTCTACTGTGCCAGCAGAATTAACTTTGACGGTAAACACCAACGCATTACTGCTTTGTGTTCTCCCTTCTACTGTGCTTCCATTCATCAATAAAATGACATTTTGATTGGTGGCCACATCGATTAAGCCACTAGGCCCAGCAATGACTGAAAGTGCATAGGTAAAATTGCTTACCGTGCCTGCACCATCCGCCCCAAAGGCAGAGGTTGTAGCAAAATTATTGGCAAAATTTGCTGTCGCATTTTGATATAAATTACTTTCATCTACCACTAAGGCATCTGCTGCTGCAATGACTGAAACTAAAATAGAAGGACCGTCATCTTTAAAAGCAAAAGCATTCCCAATATTTTTGGTGGCACTCGCTATATCCAAATCACCATCTGTTATCTTAGCAGTTAGGGTAATTAAATTCGCTGCTGACAATTTTGCTGCTGAAGCACCCGCTTCGTCTGGGTCGTTAGGATCGTTATGCACCACCGCACGGGTTTGATTTAAAGATACTTCACCTGTATTGGCATTAACCGTAATTTTAAAGACTTCAAGCCCACCTACCTTACCAAAAACTGTGCCACCCGAAATGGATAGTACCACCGGACTGCCCGTCGCGGTATCTACCAAGCCACTACTGCCCGCATTAATGCCTAACGTATAAGTAATGGCATCGCTATCTTGAACACTATTGTGATCGACATCTTTGGGACCATCATTACCAAAAGTACCGCTAAATAAACCGGCAAAAGAGGCACTGGCATCTATCGTAAAATCGCTTTCATCGACGGTGAGCGTAGGGACACTCACATCAGTAAGCGATATGCTGGGGCCTGCATCTTCAAATTTAAAGGACCCGCCAATAAATAGTGTTACGCTATCTCTATCTAAATCTCCATCAGTGATCGTAGCAGATAAAGTGATCAATGATTGAGAAGCAAACCCTGCTGCTGAAGCGCCTGATTCTACGGGATCCGCAGGATCGTTATGCACCACCGAACGACTTTGATCTAGCGTGACTTCACCTGTGTTCGCATCTACTGAAATTTTAAATACTTCCAGAGCACCTACTTTACCAAATATAATGCCACCTGATATGGACAATACGATCCCTTGGCCAGTCAGAGTATCGAATAAACCACTGCTGCCGGGATTTAGTCCTAAGGTATAAGTAATGGCATCACTATCTTGAATGTTGTTATGGTCTACATCTTTAAAACCATCATTTCCGAAATTAAACACAAACAAGCTAGCAAATGATCCTGTCGCGTTGCTCGAGAAATCACTGTCATCAACAGTAAGCGTAGGATCTTGTATATCGTTAAACGCTATACTAGGCGCATCATCTCTAAAAATTAAAGAGGTGCCAAGATCAATGCTGGCAGAACCTGTTTTAAAATCACCGTCTCTATCAACAATCGTACTGCTCGCAGTTAAGCTAATTAAGTTGGCATTACTTAGCGTTACCGCTTCATCGGGGTTACTGCTATCAGGATGTTCCAATGCACGAATCTGGTCTAACGTTACGGTACCCGAAGCATCAACCGACACAGTGAATACTAAATCATGGCTGTTTTGTGTGTACCCTTCAACGACGCCATTATTGAGCGACAAAATAACATGCTCACCTGTAACGACATCTATTAAGCCACTGTCTCCTCCCAAAGTAGACAGATTATAAGTAAGGGGAGATAACGTACCCGCCCCATCGGCGCCAAAATTACTGACGATTGAAAAATAATTGGCAAAGTTTGCACTCGCATCGTTACTCAAATCGCTTTCATCAACAACTAACGGCTCTGTGCCGGTTACGCTGGCAAAAACATTAATCGACGGGCCATCATCATGAAAAAATAAGGATTGCGACATATCTAAACTGGCCGCACTGGTTGCGGTATTACCTTGTCCGTCGTTGATGGTATCTGTACGCGTGAGCAAAATAAGATTCAGATTACCTAAGGTAATTAGGTCATCAGGATCAGTTGCGTCAGGATGTACCATAGAGCGATCCTGATCTAATATGGCTTTTCCTGAGACAGGGTCTAATATAAATGTAAATACCGTAACATCATTTGCGCCTTCATGATAATAACCAACAACATCATTTCCAACTATTTTCAAAAGTACTGGGTTACCCGTTTCAGTATCTTTCATACCACTGTCTTCACCATTACCCCCAGGTAAAGAAAGCGAATAAAGCGTTTGGACTGAACCCCCCGGGCCAAAATCGTAAACACCAGGTGTAAAGTTATCTGAAAAATCAGCTGTGGCATCGATGTCGAAGTAAGTTTCATCAACCGTTAAAATTTCGGGTTCTTTGACTGAAAGGCCCACTACAATAGTAATGCCCCCTTCAGGTGTAAAGTCTTGATCAAAACCATACTTGAATTCTGGCGTGGTTGTGGGTCTATCCCAATCATAACGAGTATCATTCACATCATCTAAATTACCAAAAGGATTATAAAAGGCATCTTCAATCGAATCTCCAATAGGATTACCCGCAGCGGTGCTATCTAAGCTTTGTAATTCAGCCAGAGATAACAAAGTGTTTTCCCCTTTTGCCATGCCCACATCAGACACACCGACTGCATTATTGTTATTATTATTGTCAGTGAGGTTTGTGGCAGCTGCACTGTCTAAATTTTGTAATTCACTTTCTGAAAGTAATGGCGTTTTATCAGATGGGTTTTGATCTTGCTTTTCGATGGTTGCATTGCCTGCCTTTATCTCTTCCCTTGTAACGGGTGAGACAAGTAGATCTTCTGCGGTAGGAATATCACCTAGCATTTTAGCAACCTGAATGGGTTGCGTATTATCAGTTGAAGTATTTGCATTTTTATCATGCTCAGCATGCTTTAGATTTTCAGATACCGCTTTAGGCAATTGGCCTAAATCTTTTTGTGCATCCGTATCTTTATCACCACTTTTAGTATTCTTCATAAAAATAATACCTGCAACTGTTCACCTATTTTTAACACGACATATGATGAATTTAGTTTTTATTACTGGCGTAGTTACACGATGTGATATAAAAACTATCTCATTATATAAATAAAGCATGTTTTACAGCCGATCTTTACCAGACCAAAGCACTATTTTTTCTGAATGATTAAATAAGTTTAGATCTAGGTCATCGGGAACCCTAATCATTCCGACCCAACCCTAAGCACATAATTTTTTTGACAGGTGCTAATAGTAAAATAGTGAATAAAAATACGGCTCAAAATAACCGATTTTTTGTACAGGCGGAACTAAAAAAAAACCGCCTATTACAGCGGTTTTTAGTTTTGAAAAATAAAATAATTTTTATTTTTTCTTATTGGGTAAATCTGTTACGGTGCCTTCAGCTACTTCCGTTGCCAAAGCAATCGTTTCAGATAACGTTGGGTGTGGATGAATTGTCAATGAAATATCTTCCGCTTCACACCCCATTTCGATGGCTAAAGCCACTTCGCCAATTAAATCACCCGCATGCGGACCAACAATACCTGCGCCTAAGATACGATGTGTTTTCTTATCGTAAATCATTTTGGTGAGGCCTTCATCACGACCCAAACATAATGCTCTACCTAATGCTGCCCAAGGGAATACACCAATTTCCACTTCTATGTTTTGTGCTTTGGCCTCTGTTTCTGTTAAACCCACCCATGCAACTTCTGGATCGGTATAAGCAACGTTCGGAATACATTTAGGTTCAAAATAATGTTTTTTACCGGCAATCACTTCGGCTGCAACACGGCCTTCAGGAATGGCTTTATGAGCAAGCATCGGTTGACCCACGATATCGCCAATGGCAAAAATATGCGGCACATTCGTGCGCATTTGTGTATCAACAGGCACAAACCCTCTTGCGTCCACATTCACGCCCGCTTTATCTAAGCCTAATGCTAGGCCATTTGGTTTGCGGCCCACTGCGCTTAATACGCCATCGAAACGTTCTGGTGCTTTAGGTGCTTTATCGTCACCTTCAAAGGTTACCCAAATACCGTCTTTTTTGGCTTCCACTTTCGTTACTTTGGTATTGACCCAAATATTCTCATAGTTTGGCTTAACAAATTTATGAACAACATTGACTAGGTCTTTATCGACACCCGGCAAAATGGTCGGCGTTAATTCAACCACATTAATTTTGCTGCCTAGTGCATTATAAACACAGGCCATTTCCATACCGATGATGCCGCCGCCAATCACCAACATTCTTTTAGGAATGCTGCGAAGTTCTAACGCACCAGTTGAATCAAATACTCGGGGGTCATCTGGTAAAAACGGGAGTTTAATCACGCTTGAACCGGCCGCAATAATAGCCTGTTCAAATTTAATTTCACTGGTCACAGCGCCCTTTGCATCTTTAATGGCTAATGTGGTTGGCGACGTAAATTCTGCGGTGCCGGTCACTACTTTGACTTTACGCATTTTGGCTAATTGTGCTAATCCACCCGTTAATTTGCCCACGGTTTTATCTTTGAATTCGCGTACTTTATTAAAATCGATGTTGGGTTTACCAAAATCAATGCCCATTTCACTAAAATGCTTAGTCGACGCAACCATTTCAGCCACGTGCAATAAAGCCTTAGAAGGAATACAACCGACGTTTAAACAAACGCCGCCTAGGCTGCCGTAACGTTCAACTAAAACAATGTCTTGTCCTGGTAGCAAATCTGCGGCTCTGAATGCCGCGGTGTATCCACCTGGGCCTGATCCTATTACTACTACTTTTGCCGAAATACTTTCAATCGTCATAATCCACCAACATAAAATTAAATTAAATAAAAACTAGAGTAACAATTTTCGAATATCTTGAAGTTGCTTTGCCAAATGTACGATAAATCTTGCAGCCTCTGCGCCATCGATCACTCTGTGATCGTAAGATAAAGAAAGCGGTAACATTTTTCTGGGCACAAACCCGTTTGTATTTTCATCCCAAACCGGTTTAATTTGTGTTTTAGAAATACCCAAAATCGCCAATTCAGGGGCATTAATAATCGGCGTAAACATTGTTCCGCCTATGCCACCTAAACTCGAAATCGTAAAACAACCGCCTTGCATATCTTGGCCCGTTAATTTGCCTTCACGCGCTTTTTGACTTAACGCCCCTAATTCTTCGGCTAAATCAAATAAGCTTTTAGTATCAGCCTGTTTCACTACCGGAACAACTAAACCATTTGGGGTATCAACCGCCACGCCAACATTGATATATTTTTTTAAGATCAAGTCTTCGCCATTTTTAGATAACGATGCATTAAATTGCGGGTAAGCTTTTAAGGCTGATACCACGGCTTTAATAATAAACACCAAAGGCGTAAGTTTTAAATTACGCTTTTGGGCTTCTGCTTGATTTTCTTGCCTAAAAATTTCTAACTCAGTCACATCGGTTTCTTCAAACTGTGTCACATGGGGAATTTTAACCCAGTTACGATGCAAATTTGCTGCAGTTAATTTTTTAATGCGTAATAAGGGTTTGCTTTCAATGGCGCCAAATTTAGTAAAATCGATATCTAAATCAGGTGCAACTGACAAACCGCCGCCCGTGTTCACCCCAGGTATACTCGTCTGACCTGTCATGATATTTTTCACAAATTGAAAAACATCGCTACTGACAATACGATTTTTTCTACCCGTTCCAGTAACTTTAGTTAAATCTACCCCCAATTCTCGTGCGACACGCCGTGTGGCTGGGCCTGCATAAATATCAGCTGAAGAGATAATGGGCTTATCAGGCGCTGCAGGTGGGCTAGAAATAACAGGGGAAGTTGTTGTTGTGGGAGCGGGCGCAACAACTGCAGCCGGTGCAGGCGTGGCAACTGGTTCGCTGGCTTGTGATTTAGGTTTATCTGCAGGCTCAGCAATTTCTAAAGAAATAATCTTATCGCCCTGCGATACTTTACCATTTAAATTAACATACACCGATTTAACGATACCTGCATGGGTACTTGGAATATCCATGGCTGCTTTGTCGGTTTCAAGCGTAATTAACGTCGCTTCTTGTTTGATTTCATCGCCGGGTTTAACCGCCACTTCAATGATCACAACGTTTTTATAATCACCAATATCCGGAACGATGATGTCTATGATGTTCGACAACTTAAACTCCTAATGGGTTATTCGCATCTAAATTAAGACGATATTTTTCTTTTGCTTTGGCCAAAATCGCGATATCTAAATCACCTTGATCCACTAATGCTTTCAAAGCCTGATAAA
This sequence comes from uncultured Gammaproteobacteria bacterium, assembly GCA_902826485.1. Lineage (GTDB taxonomy): Bacteria > Pseudomonadota > Gammaproteobacteria > Berkiellales > Berkiellaceae > CADEEZ01. The sequence goes on along the minus strand of CADEEZ010000002.1, from coordinate 119,887 downwards.
CAACATAATGTCTATCGATTTCAAAAAACTCGCGTAATTTTTCTCGGGTATCGCTTCGGCCAAAACCATCTGCACCCAAAACATAAAAAGGCTTGTTAATAAACTGTCTGATGCCTTCGGCGTATAATTTCATATAATCTGTCGACATAATCACAGGACCAGTGGTCTTATCTAAACAAGCCGCTACATAAGAGACTTTTTTAGGTTTATCAGCATGAAATTGATTATATCGCTCGCAATCTAAACCGTCTTTGCGTAGTTCGTTGACACTGGTCGCAGACCACACATCTGCGGCCACACCAAAATCTTGCGCCAATAAACTTTGCGCAGCAATCACTTCGCGTAAAATAGACCCTGAGCCTAATAGTTGCACATGCTGTTTTGCGTTTTTGGGTTTGAATTCACTTTTATCAAATAAATATAAGCCCTTAATAATCCCTTCTTGAACAGCAGCCTCTTTAGGCATAGCGGGATGCGTATAATTTTCATTCATCACGGTAATATAAAAATAAACCGATTCTTCTAAATCAACCATGCGTTTTAGACCATGCTGAATAATCACAGCAAGTTCATAAGCAAAAGTGGGATCATACGTAACACAATTGGGTATGGTGCCCGCTAAAATATGACTATGGCCATCTTGATGTTGTAATCCTTCGCCATTTAACGTCGTTCTGCCACTCGTGCCGCCAATTAAAAATCCGCGCGCACGAGAATCACCCGCAGCCCAAGCTAAATCGCCGATACGTTGAAATCCAAATATGGAATAATAAATATAGAAAGGAATCATGGTTAAATTGTGCGTGCTATAACTCGTTGCAGCGGCTAACCAAGAACAAAAGGCCCCTGCTTCGTTAATGCCTTCTTGCAAAATTTGACCATCAGTGGCTTCTTTATAAAACATCACCTGATCGGAATCGACGGGTTTATATTTTTGCCCCACACTGGAATAAATGCCTAATTGTCTAAACAGGCCTTCCATGCCAAAGGTGCGCGATTCATCCGGCACAATGGGCACAATATATTTGCCAATATTTTTGTCTTTAGCCAATGCCGTTAAAATTCGAACAAATGCCATAGTGGTAGACAATTCCCTGTCTGCCGAACTGCCTAATAAAACTTCGAATAAAGACAAATCCGGTAACACATATTTGGGGTGCGTTGCTTTTACGCGTCTGGCCGGTAAATGTCCGCCTAATTTTTCACGACATTTTTTGAGGTATTGAATTTCGGGGCTATTTTCATCTGGTCGATAAAAATCAATATTTTCCAATTTATCATCGGGCATGGCGATATTAAATCTATCCCGGAATTCTTTTACTTCATCTAAGGTTAATTTTTTGGTGTTATGGGCCGTATTGAGCGCTTCCCCTGCTTTGCCTAAACCATAGCCTTTTACGGTTTTTGCTAAAATAACCGTGGGTTGGCCAGTATGATTCGTTGCCGCATGATAAGCCGAATAAACTTTATCAAAATCATGGCCACCGCGTTTTAACTGAAAGATTTCGTCGTCAGATAAATGCGCCACTAAATTTTTTAATTCTTCGTATTTGCCAAAAAAGTGCTCACGCGTAAACGCACCGCCTTTGGCTTTATAATTTTGGTACTCGCCATCTAAAGCTTCTTCCATACGGTCTTGTAATAAACCGGATTTATCGGCCGCTAATAATTTATCCCAACCCTTACCCCAAACGGTTTTAATCACATTCCAGCCGGCTCCGGCAAAAATGCCTTCGAGTTCTTGAATAATTTTACCATTGCCTCGAACTGGGCCGTCTAATCTTTGTAAATTACAATTAATCACAAAAATTAAATTATCGAGTTTTTCTCTTGCAGGGAGTGTGATGGCACCTAAAGATTCTGGTTCATCCATTTCACCGTCGCCACAAAAACACCAGACTTTTCGGTTTGATTTTGGCATCAAATTACGGTTTTCTAGATAACGCATATAACGGGCTTGATAAATGGCCTGTAATGGGCCTAATCCCATAGAGACTGTCGGAAACTGCCAATAGCTTGGCATTAACCACGGATGAGGGTATGAACTGATGCCTTTTTTATCGACTTCGCGTCTAAAATGCGTGAGTTGATCTTCAGAAAGCTCGCCCAGCAAATAAGAACGGGCGTAAATACCTGGAGAAGCATGCCCTTGAATGTATAATAAATCTCCACCCGATTCGTGATCCATGCCTCTAAAAAAGTGCGTGAACCCAACGTCATATAACGTTGCGGATGAACTAAACGTGCCAATATGGCCACCTAAAGAAGAATCCACTTGCTGTGCGCGCACAACCATGGCCATCGCATTCCAACGAATTAAACCTCTGATGCGCTGTTCTAAGTGAGCGTCACCTGGGATAGCCGGTTGATTGTTTACTTTTATGGTATTGCTATAAGGCGTATTTTTTTGCCAAGCTGATACCCCGGTTAAGCGAGCACTTTCCGTTAATTTATCCATGATAAATTTAGCTCTAGCCGGCCCATCTTGTTTAACGACGGCTTCTAGCGCAGATAACCATTCTTGCGTTTCTTGCGGATCAATATCTTGCATAGGCAACCAACTTCTTTTAGTTGAAAAATATAATGGCGGCGATTATAACACGCTTAGAAATTTACCCAAAAGAGGCTAGGTACCCTTCCCAATCGAAAAAAGGACCAGGATCAGATTTTCTGCTCGGGGAAATATCTTGGTGTCCAACGATACATTCTCTGGGCGTTATAGCTGGATAGGCTCTAATAATAGCCTGGGTGCACAAAATCAAGCTAGCATACTGATTGTCAGTAAAAGGCTCGAAATCACTGCCTTCAAGCTCAATGCCAATAGAAAAATCATTGCATGCTTCTCTGTCTTGAAAATAAGATTCACCCGCATGCCACGCACGCTGGCTAAAAGGCACAAATTGTATGATTTGGCCATCTCGCTTAATAAATAAATGGGCAGAGACTTTTAAATTTTTGATCTGTGAATAATATTCGTGATCAGCGATATTTAATTTATTACAAAAAAAATCAATTACCCCATTCCCTGTGTATATGCCTGGCGGTAAGCTAATGGAATGAATGACCAACAAATCAATTTCAGTGCCGGCAGGACGTGCATTAAAATTGGGAGAAGGGATAAATAACAGTCGGTCTGTTGATTGTGTATCAACCAACAGAGCCGAATCTAAATCAACTTTCATAGAAATTATTCAGCCTTTAACCCTGTTCTTCCCACGCTTAAGTCAGCGTTACCCTGATAAGAAATTCTGGCCGGCACAGAGGCCGGCCACTACAAGATTTTCTCAATTCCTAGTTACAGCAATTAAACTAAGTTATTTGTAGTGGCCGGCCTCCGTGCCGGCCAGGATATGCAAGATTATTACTTTTTATTCGCTGTTTTATCTTTAGCTTTAGCTTTATCTTTTTCTTTAGTTTTATCTATTTCTTTATCTAATTTAAGCTTTAAACTTATTTTGTATTCGGCACCATCACCTGTTAACACAAAGTGTCCCTTTGCGCCTTCTTCTTTAACAATCGATTTATTAGGCACACTCCATTCTTGTTCGAGTTTGCCTTTTTCTATGTAGACCTTTAATTTTACCGAGCCAATTAAATCATCCACATCCCAAGGTGGAGCTTCTGATTCAACCACCGAAATAATTAATTCAACCGATTCTGTGTCTCTTATGTTTTTCGTCCAGAGCGGCACATTTTTTACTTTGTCCATATATTTAGACAACCAATGCGATGGATATTCTGGTACCCGATGCATTGCTGGCTTATCTACAGAAGAATATTCAGTGATATTCACATAAATTTCATCACCAGAGAATTGTTCAGCTGTTTTAACGACTTCAATACTTTCGAGCGTTAAAACAATAGGCGTTGTGTGAGCAGAAGGAGAAACCGGTGACTTTTTAGTGGATGTACTAATATTAGAAGCCGATTCTGGAGACTGCGCCGCAGCAATCACCAACAATTCTCCTGCCTCTACAGGTAAATTGCTCCCTTGAGGTGATTCACCAAAAACTTTTGGAGAAAGTAAAGTACAAACTGCAAACAAACTAACCAGTGTTTTCGATAGTCGACTGTTCATCTTCATCCCTATATTTGAACCTTGCTAATAAACTATACACTACTGGAACAACGAATAAAGTCAACACTGTTCCAAATATCATGCCACCGACAATGACTAAACCAATTTGTTGACGAGATTCCGAGCCCGCGCCAGAGGCCATTGCCAAAGGTAACGCACCTAAAACCGTGGCTCCTGTGGTCATTAAAATAGGTCTTAATCGTACTAAAGCAGCCTCTCTAACTGATTCAAGCGCATTTTTATTAGTGTGGTATAACTGGTTGGCAAACTGAACAATTAATACGCCATGTTTAGTAATTAAGCCAATTAACGTTACTAAACCAATTTGGCTAAATACATTTAAACTCGCCCCACATAATTTCATTAAGCTTAATGCCCCAAGCACCCCTAATGGCACCGTTAATAAAATCACGAAAGGATCAATCACACTTTCAAATTGTGCGGCTAACACCAAGTAAATGACCAATAAAGCCACAAAGAACACAAACATGAGCGTCCCTGTGGACTGCATATAATTTCGAGATGCCCCATCAAAATCGAAATTTGCCGCCCCATCTGTGTTGACGTCGTTTAAAGTCTTTTCTAAAAACGCTAAAGATTCACCCAAGCTATAATCGGGCGCCAAAGACGCAGATAAAGTAAATGAACGCAATTTATTAAAATGGTTTAAAGAAGCCGGTGTCACATTTTCAGTAACCTCGACAAAATTAGACAACGCAACCATTTCCCCATTCTTGGTTCTCACCCGAATATTCAAGACATCGCTAGGGTTCGCACGCTGAGAATCTATCCCTCTTAAAACCACGTCGTATTGTTTGCCATTTTGCTGAAAATAAGTAACTTGCTGACCACCCAATAATATATTTAAGGTTTTTCCTATGGTGTCTACAGATACACCACTGCTGGCTGCTTTTTCGCGTTTTACTTTAAGTAAAATTTGAGGCTTTTTAATTTTTAAGGTGCTGTCCACATTGATTAATTTAGGGTTAGCGCGCACTTTGGCCATAAATTTATCAGACAGCGTAATTAAATCTTCGTGAGAACCCGATAATTGCACCACAAAAGAAACCGGACCACCAAAGCCCCCTTCTTCGAGCGTGGAAGGCGGACTAACGGCAAAAGACAAAATACCGGGTATTCCAAATAATTGCCCACTCAATTGTTGTACAATCTCATCTTGCGTCCGTTTACGATCATCCCAATGTTTGAGACCTAAAAAGGCAATAGAACGGGTCACATTAGGATAGCCAACAATATAGAAATAACGATTAATTTCAGGTGTTTTTTCTACCATGGGTTTGAGATTCCAAGCATATCTATCGGTATATTCTTTGGTCGAGCCTTCAGGTGCAATCCCAATAGCAATCGCAAACCCTCTGTCTTCTTTAGGCGCTAATTCAGAAGGCAAAGAACTGAATAATATGACATTCAAAATCAGTGCCACGCCGATGCCGAATACAATAAATCGGGTTCTATTCAATGCTTTATTCAGTAGTTTTGTATAACCCGTGCTAATATTATTTAAAATTTTCTCTATAAAATTATAAGCTTTACCGTGTTTTTCAGTGTCGTGCTTTAAAATTCTTCCGCACATCATCGGCGTTAAAGTTAAGGCGGTAAAACCTGAAATCAACACACTGCCTGCTAATACTACTGCAAATTCGGTAAATAATTTACCAATTCGACCTTCAGTAAAGCCAAGGGGTAAAAATACCGCTGCTAAGGTAATGGTCATGGCAATCACAGCTGAACTGATTTCACGCATGCCCTTTATGGCGGCAGTAAGCGGTTTTTCTCCATTTTCAATGTGGCGATAAATGTTTTCTAATACCACAATGGCATCATCCACCACCAAACCAATTGCCAATACCATGGCTAATAACGTTAAGGTATTAATACTGAAATTACTAATATACATTATCGTGAATGTGCCAATTAAGGCTAACGGTATGGTCACGATAGGAATAATCGTCGCTCTGACTGAGCGTAAAAACATGAAAATAACCAATATCACTAAGCCAATAGCCTCTAATAAAGTATGGCTAACGGCTTTAATCGATTCTCGAATATTTTCGGTAGAATCATAAGCTAATTCTACTTTCATCCCAGCGGGTAATGTTTTAGTAATTTGTTCTACGACTTTATTCAAATCATTGGCAATGTCCAATGGATTGGCGGTGGATTGCTTAATCACCCCTAGACCTAGCGTATTATTGCCATTGTAACGCGCTAAAAAACGGTCATCACGCGGACCAATCTCCACCTTGGCCACTTCGCCTAATTTAACCAAATAATTTTGAGATTGTTTTACAATTATTTCTTTAAATTCGGCAGGTTTAACCAATTCTGTTTTGGCTAAAACAGTAAATTCTCTGTCAGTACTTTCGATACGACCACTGGGAATCTCCACGTTTTGTTTTTGTAAGGCCTCAGAGATATCCCCTACTGTGACACCATAAGCAGATAGTTTTTGGTTATCGAGCCATACTCGCATCGAGTAACGGCGTTCACCAACCACAAATACCCGCGCAACACCCGATATCACTTCTATTTTGTCTTTGACAAATCTGTCTGCATAATCGCTGATTTCCATCAAATTATGCTTAGAACTTGAAAAGGCTAACCAAATAATCGGGTCCGCATCCGCTTCTACTTTAGAAATAACCGAATCATCTGCTTCTTGAGGCAAGATTTTTTTAGCGCGAGACACTCTATCTCGAACATCGTTAGAGGCATCGTCAATATTTCGACTGGGTTTAAATCTTAAGGTAATTTGGCTTTTTTCATCGACTGTATTCGAGCTCATGTAGTCAACGCCTTCGATACCAGAAAGCGTTTCTTCTAATTTTTGCGTAATTTGGCTTTCAACGATAGTGGCATTGGCCCCTTCATAGAAAGTTTCGACGTTGACAACTGGTACCGATACATTGGGAAACTCACGCACCGTGAGCATTTTAAAGGTCATGATGCCCGCAAGCATGATCAATAAATTAATGACCGTCGCAAATACCGGTCGTCTGATACAAAATTCTGATAAATTCATTGTTATTTCGTTATCCTAATCGGCGCATTCGGAAAAAGCCTGATATGTCCACTGGTGATAACTAAATCAGTTTTAGTTACCCCTTTAGTAATTTCTACTTTACCGTTTTCATGAACCCCCACCGTCACTGGCTGTATCACAGCTTCATCATTCTTATTTTTATCTTCCGCTTTTTTCACGACAAAAACATACGTATTATTGTCATCTGTGGCTAAGTTGTCATATTGAATGGCTTGTTCAGGCACTAATAGGGCATTTTCATGCGTTTCAATAATCAATTCGACATTAGCAAATAAGCCCGGTCTTAATATTAAATTAGGATTAGGGATTTGAGCTTGTAATAAAATACTTCTGCCTTCCACATCAATTTGGGGATCAATTGAAACCACTTTACCCGTAAATTTTTTATTGAGGTAGGCCCCCACTTCTATTTCAACTGTTTGGCCTGTTTTTAATAACTGATAGTAGGTTTCAGGCAATCTAAAATTGACTTTTAAAGTGTTGATATCACTTAATTGAGCAATCACCTCACCTGGCGTAATATATTCGCCTGAATCTAATTTTGTGATCCCAACATGGCCAGTGAAAGGCGCTCGCACTTGTGCTTTTTCAAGTTCAGCTTGAGCTAAAGCCACATTTGCTTCATTAATTTTTAAAGCTGACAAAGTTTCATCTACTTCGCTTTGTGCGCCACTGCCTTTACCCAGTAATGATTTCGCGCGATCGTATTTTACTTGGCTTAAATTGCTCGCCGCTTTTGCTCTATTTAACGTCGCTATCAAAACAGTGCTATCCAAATCAATTAACACATCATTTTGATGAATTAATTCCCCTTCTTTAAAGGGCAGCTGAGTAATCCGCCCCGCAATTTCGGAAGTCACTGTGATTTCTTGTTGTGGATAAAGTGTACCGGTTGCCTTCAGTTTTTTATAAACGGTTTTAATCTCGGGGGTGGAGGCTTCAACGGGCATGCCCATCATAGGCGGGCCTGAAGGCTTGTCTGAACATCCAGTTATTGTCATTACTATTAATAGGGTGAATAAATTCATCCATAAACCTAACCCTACACATTTTTTTAATTTTTGTACCATGAGATCCATCACAAACATTCACAACCTAGCAGAAATAATAACCGATTATGCTATCAGCAAAACTACACGCTATCAACCTAAGCAGCTTGAAATAAAGAACCCGAACTTTTATTACGTAGCGCTACTCCTTTACTTATATTATTTATAACTTCTCAAAAAAATAACGTTTATACAGTGACCTGAAAGCAAACAGCTGGGCAAGATTGATAAAATTAGTACCTTGGTCCAGTAAACACGGGATGTCAGAAATGCTTTGATTAGGTTATGAGCAAATTGGACATGTGCTAATTAAGTTTAATTACACGAATATCCAAAAGAATTTAGATTGCAAAAGTAGGTGACATATGAAAAACACTGACAATAACGGCAACAGCAAACTAGGTCAAACCAATGCGGCTGAACAGCAAGGTAAGCACGATAAAAGTGTGTCTAACGACGCACCGCATACGATGTTACTTGCTCAATTAGACTCAGAAGGTCAGGCCCATGCGTTGAACGCACCTGCCACCATTGTCTTAGCGCAAGCAAACAGTGAATTGCCAGTACCGCTTATCACCGAACAAGATGGCATTCCAGATAATGCCTCTGCTGAGTCTCAACCAGCACCCGTATTGTCAGAACCTGAATTACAAAATTTAGACAGCGCAGCGTCCGCTAACCCCCCTGCTAATACGGCAGCAAATCCTTCTGATGGCGGCATACCCGGTTCCAGCACTTTATTGACTGTTGCTGAATTACAAAATTTAGACAGCACCGCTGCAGGTAACCCTATTGGAGATTCGATTGAAGATGCCCTTTATATTCCTTTTGGTAATTTAGATGGTGTAGATGATACCCGTTACGATTGGGACAGACCCACTCCCCCAATAGAATATAAATATGGCTTTGACCAAGATTTTACTCCTGAAATTGCTGAAGCCCCTTTCAATCCTGTTCCTATTGCAACCGATGATTTTATTGGTACCGTGATTCGGGGTAGCTGCTGTGACAGAGGCTGTGGTGGTGGAAAAGGCGGTAAAGGCGATTACTACTATTTCGATGGGAAAGGCAAAGGAGGCTGTTGCGGCCCCACCTATAATGAGCTCGAGTTCAATATTTTACCCAATGATATTTTTAGCTCAGATAACCCCAACATTATTTCTAGCATCACCGTTATTTTAGGCGGGATACCTCAAACTTTTACCCCAGCTGAATTTAACGGCACTTTATATGTCTTAGATGACGGAAGTTCTTTTACTTTATACACAGATGGCTCTTTGTATTACACCGGCCCATCTGATGTAAATAATTGCGAGCTACCCGGCCCTCCTGAAACCGTTAAAATATTCGATTATGTTTTAAGCGATAGCACGCCAGACAGTGACCCTGCGAGCGTATATGTACAAATTTATGATCCACCCGTTATTCAAATTGGTAACGCTTGTGCTGTAGAGGGTGATCAATTAGCATTTGAAGTCACTATATTTGGTGAATTGCCTCCCGGATTTGTGTTACATGTCCCCTATTATACTTACGACGGCTCAGCACAAAATGGCCCTGATTATACTGGGGTGTATGGCGAGCTCATCTTTAATGCCATTGCAGGACAATCTTCTCAAACAGCAACTATTTTAGTAGATACCCTAGAGGATTGCTATGACGAATGTACAGAAAATATGTACATTGAATTAGACACCAGTTGCACTATTATCAATGAGTGTTCACATCTAAACGACACCTCTGGTAAAGGCATCATTTTTGATCAACCAGAACCCATTCCTGAACAGCCTCCGCTTACTGGTAACAGTAATTCTGGTTTATTTGTTGTTTTTGAAGCAGGCTTACCTAATGGTACTGGGGTTGGAAACACGAATACGCTATTAACTGGCAACGTATTCTTTGATTTTGGACTTAATCCTAATCAAACCGAGGTCCATATCCAACAATTGCTTAATCCGCTTTACGTGTTAGATGACAGCGATGCCGATGCCGTTACTTTAACCAGCGATCATTTTATTTTTACGATAGATACCTCTGATAATGGCATAGGCGATTATGGTTCATGGACTTATGAATTAACAGGCAATGTCATGAATCCGCCTCCCGCTGGTCCAGAAAGTACTGAAAATGAAAGTTTCTTAGAAAATATTGTCATCACGCTCTGTCCATTGCCCGATGATTGCGGTTGTGGCTGCAACTATGACAATCAAGAGCCTGCTTTAACGAATATCATGTCTGCTGAAGGCAGTGAATATGGTGGTTGGTATAATTCTGATGAATGTGGCTGCGAACCTCCTGTCGCCCCTTGCACAGATATGACTTTAGAAATCAGAATAGTGGATGATGTACAAATAGCCAACGATGACTGTGTTTTAGTGCCTGTATGTTGTGATGATAAGGGTGGTGAAGTTGAAGTCATGCGGCATGGAGAAGGAATGCAAATACAGGGAGAAGGTGAAGAAGAAGGCGAATGCTGCAGCAACCTTCAACAAGTATTTACCGGCAATGTATTAGACAATGACATCCCCAGTGCAGACAGAATTCCTGATGGCCCTAACGCCAGTAATGGTATGACTGTATTCTTTGTAAGTGGCCCTGGATTTGTGGGTGGTGCGTTAGCCCCAGATGTAGATAATGTTTTCACCACTACCCAAGGATCTACTTTTGTGATTCGTCAAGATGGTAGCTATGAATATACGCGTCCTGAAGGAGGCTTAGCAGAAGAAGAAGTGATTACCTATTTCACTTTTGACGCTGATGGTGCAGGTGGCTCAAACCGTTCTGCAACCATAACCTTCAAACCCAACATGGAAGATTGCGATGACGATGCGCCTATTGCAGTTGAAGATTGTGGATGCGAAGAAGCACCCATTCCCACTGAATGGTCAATTCTAGTGCACTTTAATAATACCAGTGCCAGTTACCATAATTCATTTGGCTATTATATTAAAGACGCCAATGGCTTCCCAACTGAAGGAAAAGTGATTTGGGAAGATGTAAATGGCGCAAACAATAATGCAGATTTTCTGATGAATCAGATAAACTTACCCAATGTCAATCCATGTGACATCGGATACTTTATCATTCCAAACGGAAGCAATCATAATAATATAAACGATGGCACAGCCGTTACCTTCATCTTAGATGAGAATAACAATTGGCAAGCCCAAACTACCCCAGGCAATGTCCTACTCACCGGTGAAGACGCGAATGTTTACTTCGATAACGGTAATTTAAATATCGATAATTATCCCCATGTTAACAATGTAGGCGGCAATTTTAACTGGGAAGATTTATTTGCCGGCGGCGATCAAGATTTTAACGATGTACAAGTCAACATTCAAAACAATTTTGAATGCCCTACTTGCGGCATCACTGGTCAAGCCACAGGCAACGTGCTTGATAATGACTATATGAGCACCGACGGTGGAAATCGTGTTTCTCTCGTTACTTTTAATGGAGAATCATTTGTTGTTCCAGATGGGGGATTATTACAATTAACCGACGCGGATTTAGTCAATCCTCCTGGGTATGATTTCGTCTTATTAATGAATTCTGATGGTAGTTATACCTTCACCCCACCCTTAAATTTCTCGAATGAAGAACTCCATATTGATTTTCTATACACCCTTGTCGATATCGATGGAGACGAAAGCTCAGCAGAATTCTGCTTTGAAGTGTTACCACAACAAGAAGTAGGCATAGAGTCTCTCTCGCTTGTAAACTCTAATGATGACGCACCTTTAGGGGATGCGCCTATCGCTAACGACGATGCCAATGGTGTCTCTGAAGCGCATTTAGGTTCGGGATCTCATCCTGATGCAGCTTTACTCTCTGTTCATGGCAATATTCTTGCTAATGACAGTGCTGAAGGCCCTGTACAAATTATGAATGTAGGTGGCGTAGATGTTTCTGGTTCTGATTTAGCCTCTGGATTCAAAATTGTGGATACAGCCAGTGGTGAAATAAAAGTTTATTTAGCCACAGGAGACGGCCATAACCAAGGAGACTACGTTTACACGCTAATGAATGCTTCTGGCGCTGCATCTGATTCTATCGCCTACAGCATTTTAGCCAACAGCCAACTTAGCACAGCGACTATTGATATTAGTATCGCAGACGATGCCCCAAGTGCTGTTTCACATGATGTGATGGTATGGGAACAACCCATTGTCGCCGGTCAATCCGATGGCATGATTGTTTCATCTGGCAATGTGTTAGATGGCGCAAAATCAGGTGCTGATGCAATGCCAGTGGCTTATTCGCCCAAAACTGCAGTGGATGCAATTAGTTTTGAAGTATTAAACTTATCGAATGCCAATCAAGCGGCTTTCCTAGCCCTTGGTGCGGTGATTTCTGTTCTAGCCGGCAACATAAGCAAAGTGGCTTTAGCCATTCCCTTGAATGGTGACATCACTTTTGGCTTACCAGACGGTGCACTCATGAGCATAGGCTCAGATGGACACTATAGCTTGGCTCAACCTGCACAAGGTATTAGTGCCGATAAATCATATGAATTCAAATATGAAATTACTGACAATGATGGCAGTAAATCAGAAGCCGATTTAAACATTGCGGTTAAAAACTTCAATGCCCCATTGGCCAATGATGACCATATTTGGAGCTTAGATTCAGGTACAACAAACATAAATGTGTTAGACAATGATGTATTAAATGGCGATGTTAAAGTAAAAGAAATTACTTACCAAGACATTAATAATTTAAGCCAAACTGCTCAAGTGCCTCAATCTGGCAACGGTAACAATGCTTTTGTAAGTTTCGTCACCCATTCTGGTGCCGAAGTTAAAATCGACCGAGATGGCAACTTACAATACAAACCAGGTGCCTTAGCAAATGGCCAATCTGATGTCGACACGCTTGGTTATAAAATAGTCGAAACCAGCAACAGCAATCACTCCTCCATGGGCGAAATTAAAGCACATGTTTTCGATGCCAATGCTGACTACACTAAACTAACCGGCAATAATGGCCCTAGCAATTTAGATGCAAGTGATTTAACCGGCACGGTCAGTATGACAGGAGCGAATGGTAATAATACCTTTAAGATTGATTTAAGCAATCCTTCTGCTTCTAATCATAATCCTTCAGAAATTGCTATCACCGATTTATTTAAATCAGGTGCCACTAATACGCTTGCCTTCACGCATGTATCCGATTCAGACGGCGTTGCAGGCTTAGGCATAGGTGACATTCTTTCTTCGATTGGTTCGGTAAGCCAAGTTAAACCTAACGGAGATATTCATGTTAGCTTTAATAATGGCACTAACCTTTCTATTCAAGACCCTGGTTTCACCATGAGCATGCCCTCTGCGAATGAGTTCTTGGCTCAGTTGCAAGAACATAGCGTAACGGTTTCTGCTCAAATTTAAAAAAATAAACCAACAACGAAAGGCCAGGTTACCCTGGCTTTTTGTTTTTTAAAGCAAGCACTTTAGCGTAATTATCTATTTTTTGATTTAAAAAACATATTCTATGTTCGCATCAAATATAAATTTTTTCGGACTGTTGTTATGACATAAATCAACAAACCGAGATCCTGAACCGAAATGGCTAACAATTTTCCCCCGGTGAGGGATTAATCGTGAAAAGACGTCTGGAATTGTATTTTAGTATCTATTAACATCAGATCCGGATCAATGCCGGCATTGATCATTTTACTTGTGTATTGAGCCACATCCCATTTATATTTAACACAATCATTTGCAAGTAACACTATCAAAGGGAGTTTTTCAATTGGTGTTTCTTTTAATTTTACATCAAAAGTCGCATAAATACTAAAACTTCCACCCGAAACAAAATTAAGCTCATTGCAATTTAAATTCTTCACTACAGCCCCTTAAGAAAAATTGATACTTCTAAACACTTCTGACTCAAGCGACCAGACACTAATAAATATTTCTATTAGTACAGTTACATTTACTTTTTCCACGCAGAGTCATAAAAACCAACTTCAAATTCAACCTTAGAGCTAATTGTAATGAGTCGAGAATCAATTCCTGCATTAACCAACTCAGTCGCAAATCGATTTATATCCCATTTATTCTCAATGCAAGCTTGAGAAAGCTGAAGAAGAATTGGCAAACTTTCAATTGACGTTTCTTTTAAACTCAACTCAAAAGAAGCATCAGCACTAGTGCTGCCCCCTGCGACATTAAAAACTTCATGACTTGTCAAAATTAACATAACTATTCCTACTGTATAAAATGCGTAAAATCATACTCGTGTCATTGTACCGGATACAGTGTGATTATAAAATACTTTTAAGTTAAATGAGCATCAACACAATTAAAAACTTCAGCTAAACCATGAATACCGAAATCATTTGCTACAGCTTTCATACAGTCATATACTTCATCTTTAGTCAGAGTTTCCTCTGTACACATTAAAAACCTATCTAAACAGGGCTGAGAAACCGAAGGGCAATTAATTTGGCAAGTTACCCCATCTTCAGTATACACACCCTGACTACCGCCAGAAGTTGCTTCGATTTGTTCGTTTATTAAATTTTTCATATTAAACTCTTGTTTTTTTCTGCAGAATAGTTTTTATATCAATTAAATCAAAGGCCCAAACTATCAATCCGATACCTTTTTTTAGATAGAATTTATAACACATTGTAAGTCAAACTGCATAAAATTAAATATTTATCCATGTTTGTCTTTATGGCCAAGTCGCCCACTACATTTGCTCTATCCAGGTTACCTCTTTAGTTTTAACGTTAACCCAAACCCGTATATCACCTGGATCAATCGAGGCAACATTTGGATCAAGGACTAAAGGATCTAAAAAAATAACTTCTTGATTATCTTGCTCTAATCGGCCAAGTTTTCCTGCATCAACAAAATTTATATTTCTAGAATGCAGGTAATCTTTGGCAAGATGAAAAATCTGTTCTTTATCCATGACTATTCCTCGTTAGATTCGTATTAGATTTAAGACCATTAACATAATTTACAGAAAAGTCTTTTTCCAATTCATTCAAATCAGACCAAAGCCTATTATTTTTCAAACGTTCTAAAGCCATATGTTCACGCTCATACCTACTTAGTTTAACATATTCATGGACACCATATTTTTTAAAATCTAAATAATGTGATAACTCATGTTTAACCTGAAGAACAGTAGGATTTTTTGGCAAATAAATTTGCCCAGTTCCATCCCACATTGCTACAAATTTGGGATTTCCTTCAGTTCCATAAGTTTGAATTCCTCTTTTTTCTAAATATTGAACTAAAGTTGTCAATTTTTTTTGTGGATAAAGAGCTCCATCAAATCCAGATTTAACTGAAAAAGCCTCAATTTGCTTAAGACCTGAGTTTAAAGTGCTACTTTTTAGATCATAATGCTGAGTAAACGTCTTAGGCATATTGTTTGCAAACTTAGTTTTAGGCACTTCTTGCAGCCTTGATTCTAATCGCCCAAGATTCTGGCTAGCTTTTGGAAGTTTCGCAGGTGGTTTGGGAACTTGGCCTGTACTAGCAGCCACAACGTTTTTTGTCATAGTTTTAGTAGGAGCCTTCAAAGCCACATCACTAAGTTTATCTATTTTAAGAGGAAGAAGCTTAGGCCCAGGATTAGGTGTTTTTGAGGGCACAGGAATTTTATCTGCAAAAGCATTAACTTTTTTAATTAACATCGCTCCCTTGCCTGTTGCTTTTGCTAAAGCCTCAATAGGAGCAAGTGAATATAATATTTTAAACCCTTCTTTTGCTTTTTCTTCCTTACTTAAATTTTCAAAATTAGCTAATGACCTTTCAAGAAGCTTTCTTGTATCAGTTTTTTCATTTTTAATAATGTTTGCAATTTCTTTGCTAAAATATTTGATCATAAACAAAGTTAATTTTGCCGTGTTCTTACCTTTGGTTGACCCAAACATATCTTCATGCATCATAGTACCAAGTGTAGCCATGCCTTCGACAAATTCTACTGAAAACTCACCAAGCGCCTTCCCTGCTATTTTGACTAATTCTTTTGGAGGAATATCGTCTACATTAGATTTTGGCCAAAAGGGACTTTCCCCCATTTTATAATTAGTTTTACTAAACAAAACAGGCTCAGGTGTTTTTCCTGATAACTGGGTCTCTGTTATCTTTTTAGGGACGACTTTATTTTTTTCTTGTGACTTAGGTTTTTCACTTTCTTTAGTTTGCGTGAATTTAGGCAAGGTTGATTTAGTTGATTTGCTATAGCCAGTTTTTTCCTCAGTTTTTTTATCCTCACCAAGTTTATTTATTTCTGCACATAATTCACTGTGAAGTGCTGAAAGAAAAGGTTGCGCAGCAGGATTATCAACACTTAGGCAAGAATAGCTATCAGTTGGTTTTTCCTCAACAATAGCCCTTGTTGGATGATTGGCTGAACTTAACCCTTGAGTATTTACAGTGACAACCGATTTTGAAGGCAAGGGTTGTGGTATAGCCGAGATTTTTTGAGCTTGCTTTTCTTTCGAATCATAAACCGTATAAATTGGCTGATTTTCACCTGCTGTTACGTGTATGCTAGAATGACCACCTGAATTATAAGTAAATTGAATCCCCGCATAACCTGGCCTATCACCCCCTCCATTAAAATCTTTAAATGGCTTCCAACCTATCTTGTCAAAAATTTCATTAAGAACTGGCTTAGTTATTCTTTCCCATCGATGATAATGGGGCCTTTTATCTGTATGGGTAATTTTCGCTATAAAATAATCAAATAATCTGTTCTTTGCTCTTCTTGTCTTTCGTGCATAACCAGATAACTCATCGGTGGAAATTTCATGTAACAATAATTTGCGCTCAGCTTCTATTGCTGTCTTATCCCCAACATCCGGATAAAAAGGGTACATAAGCCTAATCAATTCATCTGTTAAAAATTTAGCCAATTGATTTCTATCAGAATAAAGCTTAAACCCCTCATCTATAATAGCATCTAAGAACCTGCCTGGACTCGCTCCATTCGGAAAATTATTATTGTATTTAGCATACAAATTTTCTATTCCTTTAGCCCAAGAGGCTAAACTTTGATTAACAGTATTCGTATTATAAAATTGAGACTCAGCCAAAGCTTTTTCATTGGTCAGCTTAAGTTTATCACTTTCTGGCTTTGTTGCATTAAATTTGACCAGGCTGTTTTGATATTTTAAAAAAGCGTCTTTCCATTTTTCAGAGTAGAAAAACCCTTCAGTTTTTTCATATAAATCTTCAGTTTGATCATATGCCTGAGTTAACTTTTCGATTTGGCTAGTTAAATTTGCATTTGCTTCAATTGCCTTAAGCTGACAAACATCAACCTGCTTTTGAAGGCTTGCTACCAGATTTTCTTGCTTTGATAAGAAATCAGCTGGTGAATCCGATTGATTCTTAAGTTCAGCCAAAGTAAGTGTTTCTTTCTCTAAATTAGCTTGAAACTCAGTCAGCACTTTTTGTTGCTCTGTGACATTTTCTGATAACCCATTCACTTTTTGTTGAAGTTCATGAGTACGATATAACTGAATGGCATGTAATCTTTCATTTTTAAATTTAGATTCTCCCATAAAACCTAAGGCTGTACCCTCAATAAGATTAAAGGCAGATTCTCCCCATGAATTTTTATAATTTTGTAATGATTTAACCAGTTCCATCGGAAGTTTGACCGACTCTCCCATTACACCTGCCATCTGAGAAAGCATGGAATCGCTATAATATGGACTTAATTGTTCACAAAGTGCGATAACAGGGTATTGAACCAAACCATCAAACTGCTGAGTTTTTTTATCAATATAGCTAACCATTGGTGCGACATAATCAGCTGAATAGTCACCAAAGAATGGGGTTAAATTTTTATTGAGCTGATACTCATAAGCTTCACCTTGTTTAGTCGTCTTATTTTGCGAATCATTACTCATGCCCAATGCTGCTGCATCCGTCGCTAATTGAACAAATGCTTCTACATTATCATAGTCACTATTTTTAAAGGTGTAATAAACCAGTCCACCTAGTACAGTAGAAGCAACGTAATATTGCGGCATGAGGGCAAAACTCACCAAATTGCCCATTATTATTTTGGTATATTCTTCTGATTCTTTAGCATTTAACCCTAATTTGGGTCCGGCATATGAAGCAAATTTTCCACCCAAAAAAGTAAAAGGTAATTGAACCAGTGTAGGAAGATAAGGCCGCGCCATTTCTAAGCCAAACTTCAAGAGCCCTCCATCCGCAATCACGCCTGCTGAACGCAAAGCCAGCATAGCAGGATAACCCCAGGTCGATATTTTTTTAGATTGAATTTTAGCGGTATGTTTACTTTTTTCATAATGCTTATCAACCGCATAAATTCTCGCTTCATTAACATAAAACGAAGTTATTTTTGTGCGTATACCCAGACTTTCTGAGAAAGAAGCAGATTGATTAAGTTGTTGATACAACTCATTTATTGTTTTGACCCTCTCCATTCTGAACGTCAAATTTCTATCATATTCATCTTTTGCTTTATCACATAAAATATAAAATTGTTGGGCTAAAATTTCCTTTCCTACTGGATAACGTGCTTTATAAAAATCAATTACGCTATCTTTAAGCCACTCAATTTGATTATTTTTGAAGGCATGATGCAATAAATTAAGCTGGCCAGGTATGACTAAAATTCTTTCTTCTGCGCTTAAGCACGCCCATAATTTATGTTTATCATTATTTGAAATTGCATTACAACTTTGTTTAGCACAAAGCTCTAATATCTGATTTAAATTTATAAGAGAAGATTCAAGAGGACACTTTTCAAGATATTCGACTATATTTTTAACCCAGTCAGAAAATGCATGCTCTAAAGCTGCCTCAATAAGCTTATAAGATTCTGGGCTTAAAGATATATTAGTCGATTGGCTTTTGTTTAATAAGAACTTTTGGGCTGCCAGATATAAAAAGGGACGATCTGTATTATTTTGAGCATAGTCAAATGAAATTTTGATTGCTATGTCTAGTGTCATTTTTTCTAGAATTTGATCTTTAAAGATTTTTTCTAGATATAGACTTTGTTCAGGAAGAGTGGATTTAGAAAAGGGAGAAAACAATTCAAATTCAAGATATTTTTCAGTAAAAAATATATTAGCCATTTGATTGGCATTCGCCACATAATAACTTCGCCCCTTCGTCAGGTAAGCGCCATAAAATGCTGATGTGTCTGTTTCTTTATCTAAAATGGCTGATTCAACTGAATTTATTAGGCGTTCCCAATGTTCTCCTGAATTAACAAAATATAATTTATTTGCATTATTTTCTACTACGGGTAGATAACCATTAAACTCTGCGTTAATCCCAAAATATTTACAAAAAACAGTTAATTCATCTATACCCAACCAAATATATAAATCTTCTTTGTTATTGTCTTCTAAAATAGTTTTGCAATAGTTATTAAATCCAATAACATCATAATACTGTCCAATCAGCCTATGTTGTCTTGACTGTTCTAGTTCGTCAGAATTTATTAGAATTTTTGCTTGTTTTTTTAAAAACACTTCATTGCTCAATAACAAGATCGGATAGGTGTTTTGAGCTTCTTCTGTTTTATTTTGTATAAGCAGCTCTAATAAAGCTGAAAACTGAGGGTAAAAATCTTTTTTATAATCTGCATTCTTCTTTAAAATTTCTGGCAAAATCTTTCTTAAAGGATATCCCCAAATAATTTGAGCGTCTGTTCGAGTACTTCTTATACTTGCTTCGCGAATTTCAGCCCAGCTTAAATGCTCCAGTTTATAGGCGATTCGAAAACTACTTAATAATTTATCGTAGGCTGAATGACTAAAAACAGATTCGAAATTATCTTTTTTAATTTGCTCTATAAGAAAATCAGCGACTACATGCATACCACAATTATGTGCCCAAGCGCTCGTTGGAATGATTTGACCTACCATGAAAAAAACTTCCTATTCATGATTAAGAACTAAAACTACTTAATTACGCGAATAGATTATTGTTAGTTAGAGTGTTAAAAGCAATGGCGAATGTCTCAATCTTTGTATTTTGAGAGAATTTAAATAAGTTGGCTATATCATTTCTTAAAAAACGACTTATTTTGTAGCAGCATATTGATCTATTTTTTGAGTGAGATGTAATAACAAATCTTTAGTATAAGTCTGAAAATAGGGATCTTGAGCATAAAGCGGCAAGGCTTCACTTAAAGTAAGAATCATTTCTTGAGGCACATCCCCCAAATTAGTTTGAAATAAGGCCAATTGGCTAAGCGATTTGCTCGGAGGGAAACTAAAATACACTTTAAGTAAATTATGCCAAATGAATAATGATTTTTCATCGGCACCAAAATCAGCTTGGTAAGTATAGGTGTTCGAAAGGCTGCTTTTAACCATTTGCCAATCTGTTTGCTTGAAAATGACTTCGTCTTCAATAAACTTTAAAAAGCTCGCTCGATACTTTCTGGGAATAGTTTGTAATTTTTGATACACGCCATACTTTACCGCAAATTTTTCGCGCGTTTCATCTAACCAAGAATGCAATTTTAACCCTTTGTAAAAACTATTAGGCTGAGCTTGTACTTCGGCTAAAGTCACGCCTTTAAAATGCGTGCTTTTGCGTTTAAAATGCCCCAAATATCTTGCATCTGGGAAAAGCGTGCCCACATAAAAAGCCTCTTGGTCTTGATCGGGGGCGCCCAGTTTTTCTAACCAAATTTTGCCCACATAAGCATGCATAAGAGGCGCCGCAGCATGAGAGATCGATAAACTAAAAATCAATACGCATAAAGCAGAAACAGCTAAAATCATGGGCGATATATAAAACCGTCTGAAAACCTGAATAAAACTTGTCATAAAACAACCCATTTCTATGTTATTAGCTAAGCTTTAGCTTAATTTTGTATTTAATCACCTTGCCTATTCTGAGTAAATAGGCTTTTCGCTTTACCTTATGGTAAAACATCAGTATATTTTTGATAGGTTTTTATTTAAAAAGAAAGTTTATTGACTTATTTTAAGGGCGCATGTATCACTATGTTAAATAACACTAAGGCAAGTACGCCAAGCCGCATTACTCACATTCTTCTTAGTCTCATTACTGTCCTCGGTATTGGCTTTTTTAGTTTAGCCTTAAGCCCCCCTGTTCTGGCAAAACCAGCTACTTTCAATATGGTAAAAGCAGAAAAAAGCAAAGTCATTATATTAACCGCCAGCTGGTGCCATTATTGTACAAAGTTACGCCAATTTTTAAACAACAACAACGTTAAATTTACAGAATACGATATTGAAAAATCTAATATGGGTTATCAGCTTTATCGCTCTCTGGGCGGCAAGGGTATCCCGGTTGTCAAAGTCGGCGACACTGTGCTTTATGGTTATAATGCTGATGCCTTGAAAGAAGTGCTAAATCAAAATGGGTATAATTTGCAATAGTGTCATGCCAGCGTAGGCTGGCATCCAGTACTTCTCTAAAAAAATCTTAATTTGTATATTATAATGAAGATATTACCGCCCTGGATGCCAGCCTTCGCTGGCACGACAAATTTAATTATTATTTTATTAATGTGCTTCCCCCTTTCTCACGCCCAAGCAGACACACTTCAAAAATCCTTTAAAAAAATCACCCAAGCGCAACCCCATACTTTTTTTTGCCAACTGCCTATTTCCCCCGAAGGTAAAGTGACATTTCAAGCATGCGGCTATTGCCCCATAGAGCAAGTTTCTGTGGTCAGGATGCCCATTGTACCCACTGAATGGCTCGCAAAAGATTTGCCTTGTTATCAGCACAAACTTTGCTCAAAGCCTAATAGCTTTTTTTATAAAGGGTTATCTTGTTGTAAAAAAATAGATGTATTTTATCAACGCATGAGTCAAGATTTGCACAATTGGGTGCCTGAAATGAAACATACTAAACAATTAAGAGCACAACATACACCTGCTGTGTTAGCTAATGTCACCCCTGCGCTAGGATGTCATGAACTGCAAGTGGATAAAAAAAGACATTTAATACATATACCTGAAGCACAAAGAGGGGCTTTTGCTCGAATTTATTTGTATATGGCTGATACCTACCATTTAAAATTGGAAAAAGACTTACGCACCACTTTAGAATCTTGGCATGATTCGTATGGGGTAACCGCTTGGGAAAAAAATCGAAATCGGCTTATTTATAATGAGCAAGGGACTTACAATAAGCGGATAGAAGCGCTGTAAAAATCACTAAATATAACCCCATAGGCATGAAGCTTAAATATTTTCCCTACGTGCCGAGGCTTGTCCGCGGCATCCAGGGTACTCTTTCTTATTTGTTATTATTTGGCCGTTTATTATTTTCAGCAGAGATACCAGGGTTATTTGGCATGTTATCTTGCCTTGTATTATTGCCTTGTTGATCTCCATTGGAGAATGAAGGTGTATAATGATTAACTGTATTGCTCACTACAGGAGGAGGAGCCAAAAGACCGCTGGTAGAAACAATACCTATTCTCTGAAAACGGGCGAGAAGACTATCTACCTCATCTGATAATGATAGGTCTTTTTGAAAGTATGACACTATTCGTTCTACAAAACGGATCCCGAGCCAGTTTACTATTTTTTTCACTTCAACATCTGGCATAAAAGATAAAATACAACAAACCACATCCTTTTTATTTCTACGATAGGCCTGTAGGAGTGGTGTCATGCCACAATAATTTGTGACATCAAACTTTGCACCAAGTTGCATCAAGATGGCTGTTAACCCTTTATTGCCATTAGAGGCTGAAACATGCAGCGGCGTATCACTCAGGGCATTTCCTACGTCTAATAGCTTTTTATGTTGTTGAACCAAGAAGCTCACTGTCTGCAAACATCCCGTCCACTCAACAGCAGCATGCAGCACCGTACCACCCTGTAAATTTACTTTATCTAGTTGTTTTATGTCTTGCGCAACCAAAAACTTCACTGTCTTGACATGCCCATTCCGGCATGCCAAATGCAGAGGGATATTGCCTAGGCGATTTACCCTATCTAGTAGTTTTTTATCTTCTAAAACGAAGAACGCCACTATCTTCGTATATCCATTGTTAGCAGCAAGATGTAGGCCAGTATTACCAATACAGTTTACGGCATATAGTTGATTTTTGTCTCGTTGAACAAAAAATTTCACTGCATCTAAATATCCATTCCAACATGCCAACTGCCATGCAGTGTCACTCTGAGCATTTGTTATCTCCAGGTTTGCACCTTTATCAACCAAGAGCGCTACTGCCTCCATACATTCATAATTAACAGCAACATGCAGCAGAGTGTCTCCGTCTTCATTTACTTCATCTAGGTTTGAGACTATTTCAACCAAATATTTCATTAGAGAGATATTCTTGTCTGCTATTGCGTCAAAAAGTGCCCTAGTGTCGGGTGATAAATCTGTGTCTGTCGAGACGTCCATAAGCGTATACCTGCTACAAAAATGAATATAAATTAAATCAATATTCTAACAAATAAGTAGTTTCAATGAAAATAAAATGAAGGCCATTTTTAAAGATAAAATGGCCTATATAAACAAGAAGAAAAATAATACTTATTTCTTTTTTGGTCTTTTATCTTTATCAGGCATCTCTACATCATCTGAAAGAGTCTCTTCCTTGTATTCTTCAACCATTTCTACATCAGTTAATGGGGCCTCTGCCTTTAGTTTTTTCCTTTGCGGGCCTTTGTTATCTTCTTCATGCTTTCGTTTCATAATAGAAGATAAAGGAGTATAAATATTATTAAACACCTCTCCCACAAATTCTGTTATATCTGAAAACAAAAGACGACTCGTATTCGCAACACCTAAGGTCTGTGCTCGATTGAAATAAGTATCTCGCGAGCCTAATTCTTGCGAAATCGCTAACCGTTCATCATATAGCGGTGCCGCAAGTAAACGATTAAACAGTGCGTCTTCTTGTTCTTGTTTTTGTGCTTTTTGTTTTTTTGCTAAGATGTAGGGAATCTCAAAAATCCCTTTTAAATGGGCGAGCATAAGAGGGTGATACCATTCAGGAAAACGGTAAGCTATTTGCTTCATCAGTAATTCAGGTGTCTGATTTTGGGGATAATGAACCTGATTTACGTTCAGCGCGCAATGACCAAATATTTCATATAACTTATCAGCCTGTACTTTACGCTGTTTTCTAAAATCGTTGACCGTCGCGATAAAACAAGGGTAATAATTTAGCATGTTATTAAATAATTCCTTTTCCATTTTATCAATTTCATCTTTAGTCATAAATGATAAAATACAAAATGCCATATCCATTCTGTAAGAATATAAGGTACGCGCAAGTAAGGTATAGCCCTTTCTGTTGCCTGCCTCAAGCCGTGCGCCATTTTGCATTAATAACCCTAGTGTTGTTGGGTGCTGGTGCGCATAATCCAACGGAGTATAACCATGCCAAGTTAATGCATTTATTAGGTTAGGACATTTTTGAATCAAGAACGCCACTGTTTCTGTTCTGCCCCAACTTGCTGCCACATGTAGAACCGTCTCGCCGCAAATTCCTAACATGTTCTTCTTTTCAGGGCTCAGAGTAAAAGAGGTTAAACTTTCTTTGTCATATATCATTTCGCAATTATTTCTTGCCTCTAGATTTGCACCATGCTGAATCAAGAGTGCCACTATCTTGGCTTGCCCATACTGGCAAGCCACATGCAGGGGCGTATTACCGTTTTCATCTTTATCCTCTAGATTTGCACCATGCTGAATCAAGAGTGCCGCTGTTTCAATATGTCCTTCTTCGCATGCCAAATGCAAGGGCGTATTACCGTTTTCATCTTTATCCTCTAGATTTGCGTCATGCTGAATCAAGACGTCCGCTATCTCGACTTGTCCTTCTTCGCATGTCAAATGCAAGGGAGTTTCATTTTTTCTGTTTACTATATTGAGTAAATTTGGGGTTTGTTGAATCAAGAACGCCGCTATCTTGCTATGTCTATTTTTGCATGCTACATGCAACGAAGTATTACCCAGAGCATTTTGGGACTCTAGTTTTACATTATGCTGAATCAAGAGAGTCACTATAGTAATATGCCCATTTCCACATGCAAAATGGAATGGTGTATTACCCCAGTCCTCAGTTACCTCTACTTTGTGACCATGCTGAATCAAGAGCGTCGCTATCTCGACATATCCTTTTTCGCAAGCCCAATGCAAGAGCGTATACCCCCATTTATCTTTTGCCTCAAGGTCGATGTCTTGCTTCAGCAAACTTCCGACTACTAAAATGTTATTATTTTCGACGGCTTTAAAAAGTTGGCTAATTTTTTCTTCTTGGGTGAGTTCAGAATTTAAAGAATGAGTAATTTTTGTGAAATCCATAAGCGTGCACCT
>CADEEZ010000002.1:0-94302 GCA_902826485.1 uncultured Gammaproteobacteria bacterium | reverse complement strand
GTTTATAACCGTCTTAAGCTTTGGTAATACCATCTATCAAACAGCATATCGGCATCATCTTTAATTTTGAAACTTTCTCTATCGTTTAAAATGCGATTTAACAAAGTTTCTAATTTGTTTTCTTCGCCTTCTTCTCGGTAAAGTTTAAACAATTTTCTTAAGGATTTTAAATCACCCGATATGGCTCTGTCGGTTAAATAGGCTAAATGACGTTCAATTTTTTTATAGGGGTGTTGTAATAATTTATCCACATTATCGTGCCAAAAAGCATCGATATAGCCCATTGCGGCTTCGCCGTGATATTTATTTAATACATTGACCACTTGCTGATGCACAAAATCTTTGGTTTTTGTTTTGGTGCGATTTTTTAAAATTTCACATAATTTTTGCGCACGTTTTGCATTCATTCTTGAACTGGCGGCATTGGCTGCCTCAACCGCTTGAACAGCAAATAGCATGGTGGCTTTAAACGATAATCCTAAAATAGCACCCGCCCCTATCGAAATAACATAAAAAGGCAAGGTTAACTTTAAAAAACGAAAAATAGGATGTATGGAAGGTAAAATCATTAATAAAAGCAATCCAAATAATCCGCCAGCCAAAGTTTGGCCAGACACTTTTTGAATAAATTTGCCAATTTGCCCTTGATAATTAGGTATTTTACTAGAGTTAGTAATCATACCTGTGCCTAATACCGTGCCAATGATAAAACCAATGGGCTTAATTAAAAACTTTGAAACATCGGCTGAGAGGCCTTGTAAGATATTAAGCGGAAATTTAATTAAGGTTTCTATCAAACTTACTTGAAAGATTGCGCCTAATACAGGCAGATTTTTTAAGCCTTCATCATATATTGCGATTAACCCATCTGGTATAAACCCTAATATGCCACGGCCAATATCTTGGGCTACATACCCACCGGTTTGTGCCCAATGAAACACATTTTGAGAATAGGTGTCAGATGGTGGCTGCACAGATTGTTTATTTGAATTAGAATTGGGCTTAGATGACATGAGCACTCCGTGTATGATTGAACGTAGTTAGTTTTTTGTCTAATATCAATGAATGCCTGCTTATAAATTATGATAAACTTTTTTAAGCAACTTTGCTCGTTGATCTCACGATCTTTAGCCATCAGGAGAATATATTCGTGATCATTGTAGAGAATCTAGTGTATGAATACCCAGGCAAAAGAGCTTTAGAGAATGTCTCTTTTAGTTTAGAAGCAAAAACTATCACGGCTTTGGTTGGTCCAAATGGCGCAGGAAAAACGACATTAATCCGTTGTTTAGCAGCACTCACGCAACCTTTTTCAGGTAAAATTACCATCTCCGGCTTTGATACCCTAGAAAATCCACGAGAAATCCATCACGATTTAGGCTATCTTTCCGATTTTTATGGATTTTATGATGAGTTAAGTGTTGAACAAAATTTATCTTATTTTGCGTGGAGTCACGGCATCCCTTTTCAAGAGACTCAACTTAAAGTCGATAAAGCCATCAGTCGCTTACAATTAGAGGCTTATAGAAGCCAAGCCGCAGGAACTTTGTCACGGGGATTAAAACAACGCTTAGCCATTGCTCAAGCGATTGTGCACGAACCCAAATTAATTATTTTAGATGAACCTGCCTCAGGATTAGATCCAGAAGCCCGTATTCATTTATCTGCTTTATTTGTCGAATTAAACCAAGCAGGCGCAACGCTGATTGTTTCTTCTCATATTCTGGCTGAATTAGAAGATTATTGTACGCAAATGCTTGTGATGCGAGAGGGCAAAATTACCGATTTTCAACAAATTGATAGTGCGACACCCACTTTAATTTACAAAGTCACCCTATCTGAACCATCAGAACACTATTTAATCAAGCTATCTGCTTTATCTAATAAAATAACCATTCTTGAGCATCAAGCTAATTTACTCACCCTGCAATATATCGGCGATGATAAAAATCAAGCCAATCTTTTAAAAGATCTGATCCTATTAGGCTTGCCCGTCACAGAAATTACCCAAATAAAACATCGTTTACAAGATTTATATTTAGGGAAAAAACCATGAGAACCTATCCTATTTTGTCCAACCCTGAGTTTCAACGAAATTTATGGCAAGAATTAACGAAACATCGTTTAATTGGTGGCATCGTTATTTTGAGCATTTTAGCGTGGCTTAATTACGCTTCAGGTCAATCCAATTTATTTTATTGGATAACGTTTGGTGTAATTTGCATTTGGGGTATTAAAGCAGCCAGCGAATCTATTCAAGAAGAATGTCAACATGGCACTTGGGATTATCAACGCATGTCCACCCATTCTCCTTTCGGGTTTACTTGGGGAAAATTATTGGGGTCAACCAGTTACACGTGGTATTTAGCGGGTATTTGTCTTGTTTACTTTTTGGGTTTAGGTCTATATTTTGACGAACCCCTTCATTTGCTTATTAACCAATATTTTATTTTTATGCTATGTGGCTTAACAGGGCAATATATGGCGCTCACTTTTAGCTTAAATGCCATACAATTTGGTCGAGATAAACAATATTCATTTCGTTACTTTATGGCCGCATTGCTTATCGTCAGTGTGTTTTGCACCCTGCTAAATACCATGCTCACGAAAACAATGGATGTGCAAATACACTGGTATCTCCTGAATTTTAACACTTATGCATTCTTATTATTTTTTGTAGGCTTTGTCTTAACCTGGTCTACATTTGGTGCCTACAGACTTATTCAAACTGAATTCCAATATAAAACCTTGCCTTATGGGTGGTTTGGATTTTGTTTGTTCTGGGTTGTGTATATGACAGGGTTTGATAACCTAGATTTAAGTAAATCTTTTTTGAGTGAATTATCTTCAGAACTAAAAAGTGCGGCCATTTTTAGCAGAGTATATGTCGCTTTTTTAACTTCTTCTGTCCTGCTCTATATAAGTTTGTTTAGCGAACGATACCAAATCGTCGCTTATCGAAAAATATTGTCTTTATTCTTAGAAAAAAAATACACCGAAATTTTATTTCATTTACCCCGGTGGGTACTCGCAGGCATTATTTTTGTTGCTCTGTATGTGCTGGTGATTTTTTTCGGCAACATCAGCGTTGCTTTAAATCTGAATATAGACTCCATGGATAACACGAAATTAGTAGTTTATGGTGTTGTGTTTGGCACCACTACTTTGCTTTTAGCCATTCGAGATATTTTGCTGGTGCATTTCTTTTATTTTGCTGAAAATCCCAAAAGAGCGGCATTGTCCTCTTTGCTTTATTTAGTCTTATTATATTTTATTATTCCGGCTTTACTCACCGCCATTCAAGGAAAAATGTTTATCGGTATGTTTTTGCCAAGCGTAAAAGAAGTGAATGTATTTGGCATAACCGGCATGCTTCTTCAAATTGCGGCACTGGGATGGTTAGTCTGGAAGCGTTTTGCGCGCATACAAGCGGCTTAAAATGCTGTCCCAACTGGCTTCAAGAATCACGGTTTTATTAAAGGGCAGGGTTAAATTAGCCAAAGGTTTAAAACTTAATACGGCGCGTATATTGGGGCATTGATTTAAGACAACGGCAATTTTATCTAATAAATCGTAGGTAAAAGCCGTTGAATTAATAAATACCACCGTGGCGTGCTTAATTTCGGGCAATAACTCGGGCGCTAAAAAGTTACCCTGTATTAAATTTAATTTTTTATGTTCCGCTACTAAAAAAGAAACCACTTTAGGCAATATTTTTATTGCTTGTTCATGCAATCTACCCGACGCTTCTATGCCTATCGCTTGTCGGCAGGAGGTGCCCAATAAAATGCTGCTGCATATTTTACCTAACCCTGATCCCAAATCTAGAAACACATCTTGTGGTCCTAATTGTATTTGCTTTGCAAAAGCAATTAAACTTAAGTACAGTACCTCACCATAAGTGATACAGACATCGTTGTTCGTATAATGATTTTTTTCTTCTGGCGTATATTTTAAATAGCCATTGACATCTTGATATAAATTGTCGAGATAACCTTGTACAATTTCATGATTAACAGTATTTTTAATCATTAGCTATTCTTCTAACAGTTTTGGAGTGAACTCTGAATAATCTACCACAGTATCAACGCGCATATCAAAATAGATTAACCAAACGCATTTTTTTAGAATTCATTTTTGGATTCGTGGTGATGTATCTGGGGTGTAAAATCCACCCCACCAGTTTATTAGCTGCTCAACCTATTTATCTTTCTACTGCCGTTGTTTTTGCTTTATATTCTATCAGAGGTTACCGCATTACAGCAGGGTTGTTCTTGGGCGGCGTGGTTGCCCATTACTTTTCGCCCTTATCACACGAATATGCGTATATTTTTAGCAAAATAGTATCGGCTATGGCAAATACTGTTCAAATTTTGTTTTGCGCCTTTTTTATGAGATTTATACTCGATAAATTACATATGGCTTTGGTTTCCATGCGTAAATCAAACGAAATGATTGCCTTTGTTATTTTATCTATTTTTGTTCCCCAATTGGTTTTTAATTTTTTGATGACGCCGAGTCTTACGCTCATGGTAACCGGCTTGGGCCATACACTAGGCTTATTGACCATCTCAAGTGTATTTTTAGTATGGGATGCTTATGTGCCTAAATTAAGCCCGCCTCCTATGATAAGCCCTCTTTTTATTTTGGTTAATATCCTTTGGGTTATCATTGGCAGCGTCACGTATGTTTTTTGTCATTCTCTCTACAATTTAACGCATCCGATTATTTATCCTGATATATCGATGTTTTTTATTGGTTATCTTATTGCGATGATGTTGTTGATTTTAATCTTAGCAAAAATGTCGAATCGATTCATGACGATCATTGGCATGGGGTTTATGGGGTTGTCGGTATTGTTTTATGCTATTTTACACCCCGATATAGTACATAGCCGTGAATTGAACACGGCTTATATACAAATTGGGGTGATATTTATCAGCGCTTTTTGGCTAACCTTAATCGCAAAACTACGTTAAATGCCTAAAAATTGACGTTTTTTAGGGACGTAAGACGCCGCTTCCTGTATGACTTCGAAAAAATCCTCTTGAACAGGAGGTTTATAATCAAATGAAGGTAAATATCCTGAGGCAGGTAAGTCTACTATTTCGCCAGTTAAGCGTTTTCTATATTCTTTGAGACGTGCGTTGTAGGTAGGAATATTTTGTAAATCTCGAAAATCTTTTTCCGAGATACAAAATAATATCTTAGTGGTAATATTATCACAGCCATATTCAAGAGATAATTCTAAAGGTGTTTTCCCAGCCTTATTTCGCAAATTGAGCGTTTCTTTTTTTATCAAGACACAAACTGAAGCGTAAGACCGGTCCATGACAGCAAAATGCAGCGCACTATTACCCACTTCATTTTGGGTATTCACATCGGCCCCCTTGAGCATTAAGTGTGAAATAACTTCAGGTTGTGTATTAAAAGTTGCCCACATTAAAGGCGTGTTATACTTGTCCCCCGCACCATTGATTTTAGCGCCCTGCTCCAAAAATATATCTACAAGCTTTTTATTCCCTCTAAATGCAGCCCAACCAAGTGGCGTCATACCCGTTAAGCTTACCGTATTTACATCCGCACCAGCTGATAAGAGGCTTATCACTTCTTCATCGGTAGAAATTCTTGATGCTTCTAATAGATCTTCGTTTAATTTTTGTTGCTTATTTGAATCCATAATGTACTCCTACTACTTATTTAAACATTTAACTTAGTTCTAATTCGGGTTGTTTGTGAAATCGGCTCCGAATTAACGCCGCATACCCCTCTTTAAAACTCGGGTAAATATAGTGATACCCCGAATGCAATAAACGTGTATTTCGACATTTTTTATTGCTCAGTGGGCGATGACTGGATCTATCTGGGCTATCCGACCATTCTACTTTTGTGCCTATTTGTTTGGCAATCCATTGAATCACATCGTTTCTAGAACAAGGTTCTGAATCTACCCCTAAATAAATATTATCGGGTTCTTCTAGATTCATCACATGGCTTAATACCCCGACTGCATCTGCCAAGTGAATGCGATTAGTAAACGGCGAACGTATATTACACTTAGCCTCTCCAGTTTTAATGCGTTGAATTAAATTTTCTCTGCCCGGGCCATAGATTCCGCCCAATCGGACAATAGAAACGGTAAAAGTAGAATCTAAAAAAGTTTCTTCGCCCATGAGTACTCTAAATCCAGCAAAATCCATGGGTTCTGTAGAGCTCGATTCATCTACCCATTCGCCTTTTTGTTGGCCATATACCCCTGTACTAGACACCATGATAACGCGCTTAGGTTTTTGATGGGCTTTTTCAAGCGCAAACAATAAATTTCTTACGCCATGTTCATAGGCAATTCGATACGCTTCATCAGAGTAATCATCTGGAGAAACCATATAAAAAACGTAATCTAAATTTTCGGGTAAATCGGTGTCGGATAAATTCAATACATCCACTTTCACGGGTTGAATGCCTGCAGGCAAAGTATCGACTTTACGTTTTGCGCCCCAAACGGAATGGCCGTTCTTTGCTAACAGTAATCCTAAATGCGTGCCTATATAGCCACACCCCATAATTAATACATTTGCCATTATTATTTACTCTTTAATTTTATTAGTAAGCGCATTAACTTTTCAGGGCGAGTTAATTCAGCCCGAAGATCTAGTATACTGATATCAAATAAGCCTACAAGAGAGTATTAAAGATGTTAAAAGGCATTAAGCGTATCTTTATCAATGGCATTAAGGCCTTTTTACCGGCGGCTATCACCTTATCTTTGTGTGTTTGGTTATTTAACAACATCGAAGATTTTTTTGGTCGTTTTATTAAATTGTTTTTACCGGCAGAATATTACGTCTCGGGTATGGGCATTGTATTAGGCGTGGTCATTATTTTTTTATTGGGTTTAATGATCAATGCTTTTATTGTTAAGCAAATTTATGAATTATTAGAAAAGATTTTAAAACATATTCCTATCGTCAAAACTTTATATAACGCTTTATTAGACATGTTTAGCTTTTTTGATGCGCAAAAAACGGGTGGTAAACAACAAAAAGTAGTGGTGGTGGACACCCATTTAGGAAAACAAATTGGCTTAATTACCCGTGAGGATCTGGATAATTTGCCCGATGCATTAGGCGATAAAAAAAATGTCCTGGTGTTTTTACCTTTTAGTTATCAGTTAGGTGGTTTTATGGTTTCTATGCCAAAAGATCAAATCGAGCCTATCGATATGACCGTAGACGAAGCCATCAAATTTGTCGCCAGCGCAGGCATCATTGGAAAAAAACGTGGTTCTGAAAAACGTTTTAAAAAATAATTGTCGAGAGGAAAAAAAGCATGGCACAATTAACCAGATGGGATGTAGAACATAAATTACAAGCACTGGGCTATACTTTACCCGAACCTCTACTCACGCCAAACAATGCAAAACTACCTTTCCCGTGGGTAAAACTCATTGAAAATCGAGCTATTATTTCTGGCCATTTACCTTTAAAACCCGATGGCAGCCTTTGGCAACCGCTCGGTAAAGTTGGCAAAGAACTGACCATTGAGCAAGGGTATGAAGCCGCGAAACAAGTGGGGCTTGCCATGCTAGGCAGTCTAAAACGTGAATTAGGCGATTTAAATCGCATCACGCAGTGGGTGCGTATTTTTGGGATGGTGAACAGCGCCGCAGGGTTTGATAAACAACCTGCCGTGATAAACGGCTTTACCGATTTAATTTTGGCTATTTTTGGGCCAGATATTGGGTTTCATGCGCGTTCTGCCGTCGGTTTATACGAACTGCCCTTTCAGGTGCCGGTGGAAATTGAAGGCGAAGTATTGTTTAAATAAATCGTAAAAAAGGGAACACACAAGATGTGCTCCTACAGATCTTGCCTCTAGAAACATACCTCGTTTTTCTACGTACCGCGGCTTGTCCGCGGTATCCAGCGGTTTACATTACCATTTTTGTGCGACGGGATGCCGCGGACAAGCCGCGGCACGTAGGGAATAGGAGTTAAAGATACTTTTGAATCACTTCTTTCAAACTCTCAGGCGTATCTTTAGGCGCAAAACGCTCAATCACTTCGCCCTGCTTATTCACTAAAAATTTTGTAAAATTCCATTTTATGGTCTCAGTGCCTAATAACCCTTTAGCTTGTTTTTTTAAATAAACATACAATGGATGCGTGTCTGCCCCATTGACATTAATTTTAGAAAACATCGGAAAAGTAATATGATAATTGAGTTCACAAAAGTTTTTTATGTCACTTTCATCACCCGGCTCTTGTTTACCAAACTGGTTACAAGGAAAGCCTAATATGACAAAATCTTTGTCTTTCAATTCTTGATATAGCGTTTCTAGGCCGGCATATTGTTTGGTGAAACCACACTGACTGGCAGTATTCACGATTAATAATGCTTTATTTTTATAAGCAGATAATTTTTCTGGTTTGCCATCTATAGTGATAACATCATAATCATAAATCATTATTTATTTTCCTCAGCTGCACTGTTTAAACCCGCTAATACCAAATCAGGTAGCACAATATCAAATATCCCTTGTTCAAGGTATAACTGTGCAAATCCGCCTGTGCCAATAATTTTGGGCTTGTCTTGCGGAAATAATTCTTTGGTAAAATTTTGAATTAACTCTTTCATCATCCCTAAATGACCATAATAAATCCCCGATTGAATACATTCAACCGTAGATCGGCCAATAAATTGCTTAGGCTGTATAATTTCAACACTCGATAATTTTGCTGTGTTTGATTGCAAGCTTTTCATGGCGACGCGAACACCAGGAAATATGGCGCCTCCATAAAATTCTTTATTTTTAGATACAGCCATACACGTGGTCGCCGTGCCTAAATCAAACACCAATATATTTTGATTAGGATAGTGTTGTACCGCAGCAATCGCCCCCGCGATCAAATCTGCGCCTACTTCTTGAGGATTTTTATACAAAATTTTAATGCCTGTTTTGGCGCCCAATTTTAAAACAAAAGGCTCAAGCTCAAAATATTTTACACAAGCTGACCGTATAGAATAATCAAGCTGTGGCACAACAGAGGCGATGGCCACTTGGGTGATTTGTGTTTTGGTTAAATCATGTTCTCGTAATAAACTTAATAAAAATACCCCAAATTGATCCGAAGTCATTAATTCTGAACTGGCGTATCGAAAATGAAATAAAAAACGATCTTGATGATACACCCCACCGTAAATATGGGTGTTACCAATATCTAAACATAATCTCATGGTAATAATCCTATTCTATATAAAAAAGGGCACACATGCTGGATACCGCGGACAAGCCGCGGTACGTAGAGATACAATCGTGACGAACATTCTAGTCCCCTCCCTCGCTCCGCGGGGGAGGGTTAGGGTGGGGGCTTTCATAATTCAACATTATCTATTAATCTCGTTTGCCCTAGCCATACTGCTGCATAACGCCTAGATTCTAAATCAGTAACATACTCTACTTTAATAAAATCATATTTTATTAATTTTTCTTGTGCTTCATAAGCTGTTTTACTTGTGGCTAATACATCATATAAAACAGGCGCCAATGCCCGTTCTTCCGTATTCAGCCTAACATTTCGAGAACTCATGGCTAACCCGTCTATTTCGCGTAGGGTTTCACAGCCAATCACTTCTATGGGCATAAAAAATGCTGACACCATGTCTTGAATCAAACGATATTGTTGATAATCTTTTTTGCCTAAATATAATTTTTGGGGTCTGACGATGTTTAATAATTTAAGCACAACGGTCAATACCCCCGTAAAATGCCCGGGTCGATGTTCGCCTTCGAGCAGCATGCTATGCTGATTTTCTTGTACTTGATAACGATACGCATCAACATAGATTTCAGTTTTATCGGGTATAAAAACATAATCGACCTGATTTTTTTTAGCCAAGACTAAATCTTTTTCTAAATCGATGGGATATCCCTCAAAATCGGAAGCTTGATTAAATTGAGTAGGATTAACAAAAATACTTAAAATCGATATGGGATTATCCACACGAGATTGCGCTAATAAAGATTCATGCCCGGCATGTAAAAAACCCATGGTCGGCACAAAGCCAATCGATTTGCCTTGGTTATTTAATTGCTGAGCAATATCCTGCATCTGAGCAATAGATTTAATAATCTGCATGATTAACTCACGGCTTTTAACATAAAACAGTTTTTAGGTTCGGGAAAAACTTCTGCCACCACTTCTTGATGATAACGATTAATCGCTTCGCTGACTAATTGCTCACCGGATAAATAGGTTTTAACAAACTTGGGTTTAAAATCGCTGTTTAAGCCCAATAAATCTTGTAATACCAACACTTGGCCATCTACATAGCGCCCAGCACCAATCCCTATGGTGGGGATAGTTAACTTTTCTGAAATATGCTGTGCCACTTCTTCAGTGACACATTCCAAAACAACCGAAAAACAACCCGCTTGTTGCAATGCCAGCGCTTGTTCAAGCAATTTTTGCTGGCTATTATTGTCTTTGCCCTGCACTTTATATCCCCCTAAACTGAATACCGATTGCGGCATAAGGCCAATATGCCCCATTACGGGTACACCCGATTCAACAATGTGTTGAATCAGCTTGAGGTTTCCTTCACAGCCTTCCAGTTTAATGGCGCTGGCGCCCGCTCTCATAATTTTTTCAACTGCCTGCATCGCAGATTTTAAGCCTTTACGATAAGACATAAAAGGCAAATCGCCCACCACAAATTTACTCGGTGCGCCTCTTACTACGGCTTGAGTATGCATCACCATCATGTCTACGGTGGCCGACAAAGTGTTGGGATAACCATGTACCGTCATGGCAACCGAATCGCCAACGAGAATAAGATCAATGGGCGTACCCTGAATGATTTTAGCAAAGCCATAATCATAACAAGTGATCATCGATATTTTTTGGTTCCGTTGCTTGCAACGGATAAAATCATGAATGTTCATGTATCTTTCCTATTTTATTTAAATGAATGTTTTGGGTTAAATCAACAAACGCCTGATAAATGTGTGCAAATTTATCCTGTCGTTCTTGTAAGGCGTGTATATTTTTTTCTATGGTTTCCCAATCTTGTCTGGCTAATGGCCCTGTTAAGGGGTTTTGTGTATTTTCGAGATTAAAAACAGTTTGTTTTAAATAAGGATAGGCGGCTGCCTTAGGAATATTTAACTCTTGTTCTAAGCCTGAAAATAATTTTTGAAATAAAATCGTTGAAAAATTATTACTCAGTACACACAAGCTATGATAATAGGGTTTATCTAGGCTTGAAATTTCAGCGCTACCATTGGGTAACCCTGGCAGTAATTCAGAAAAACCAATGGGCGTGTGCCCTATTTGCTTTTCAATAATAAAAAATATTTCACCGTAAGTTTCGATGGGATTCAATTTTTCGCCAAACGAGCCTAAGGGATGAGCAGAATAAATACCACGAATACTTAAAGCACCCGATAAATGTACCCATTTATTTTGGGGTATGTGGGGATAAGATAAAATGAAAGCCTCGATGGCTTTGTCTGAAATGGCTAATAAAATTCGAGTGGCAGATTGCGCAAACACCCCTAATTCATCTGAGGTGTTCGTGCGACGATCCCAGGTTTGATATTTTATGCCTAAGCTCGAAAAATAAAAATGTAAATGACGAGCAAGCCGGCCATTGCCGACGATAAGATAATTTAGCATATTTTTTATATAGGTACCTGTCTAAGTTAATGCAATCAATAAGATCAAGTCCGTCTAGGCATTTTACTAAAAATGCGTCTGTTGTCTATGTTTTTAACGAATAGCTGTTTGACACACAAATTTAAATTTTGGCATGATGTGAGTGGCTAGATAATAATATGTTATTTATTATTTAGTGGGCCAATCCGAAGTAGTAAGCGAACATGGGTAAAATGCGATAAAGGTAAAAAAATAAAAACTACCCGAATGAATCCTGCTTTTACCCCTGTTCGTCCTTATTATTTTCTTCCCCATTCCAGCCAATTTTTTCAGATGAAAGGTAGTTTACCACCACATTAAATATATTTAAGCTTAAGAACTTATTTTATAGGT
Source organism: uncultured Gammaproteobacteria bacterium (assembly GCA_902826485.1). Classification (GTDB taxonomy): domain Bacteria; phylum Pseudomonadota; class Gammaproteobacteria; order Berkiellales; family Berkiellaceae; genus CADEEZ01. The sequence continues at coordinate 82,252 of CADEEZ010000002.1, read as the reverse complement.
CTTAATTTAAATTATTTAGGTAGATAATCAATAATGAGTTATTTTGATTACTTTTATATATCAGATGAACCGGGAATTTTCTCTAATTCGCCTGCGATGACTTCTCAAGAAAGTCCTAAAACATCGCCTGAATACCTATCTGAGTTTGCGAGTGCTTATCAAACAGCTAACTATGCCTATACCTTAACTGAACTCGAAAATCAGGGGAAACTCGATACCGCAATGCCTATTAGCTCTTATAAAGTCATTCAACTTAGTGATACTCCTGCTGGCATGCATGGTTTTATTCTGCTCGAAGCTGAACCTGCTTCAACTACAGTAAAAATTAAGGTCTGTTTTAGAGGGATGCAACCTGTTTCTGATCCCAGTAGCTTTCAACGTGGTTTAGAATTCGGTGGTCCGGGTTTGAATACCTTTACAGAAGCCTCCAAAAACATAGCTAAACAACTTGAAGCAGTTACCAAGCAATATGAAGCTGTAGAACTAGAATTTACTGGCCACAGCTTAGGGGGCGCCGATGCCACTTATGCCTTTCATGATTTTCTTTATTATCATCTTCATGGTTTCCAATTTCAAAATGTGGATAAAGTAACGCTAAATAGCCTAAATGCGCCTGGTAGTTATAGTGACTTAAAAACCTCTTTAGCCCATTTATTATTCGAAAACAAAATCGACTCTAGCCCTTTAGACATAAATATTAATATCGCTGTGAGCGACAGAGACATTGTTTCTCAATTTGGAGAAAATCCCTTTACCGATATTACTTCTGATTTAGCGACTGTTCAGGTCTGTCATGTTGATAAATTTACTTACGATCCCAATATAGCTTGGGGAGATTTTTTTAGCATTCTGCCTAACATTATATATGAGATAATTGACACCGCGCACTCACACCATGACATTATTTCAAATGATCCTATCCCCAGTCTCTTGCCAGATTTTGTTTACCAGTATTATATCAACCAAACCCCTGCTGACATTGAACAAATCAAAGCTGTTTTAGAATATAAATGGCCAATTACCACGACCATTAATATAATAGCAGACAGTGCAAATGGCATAATGCAGATGGCTAAAATAGCACAAGGCGTTTTCGATGACTTTATGAATGGTGAAAATCGCGAACTCGAAGAAGCCCCTTCAGGCCCGGATTCAGATATCTATACCGAGTGGTATACCGAAGCATTACCTGCATCACAACCGCTTGATTGCTTATCAGTAATACAGCACAACTCCCCCGTCTACGATTGGTAATGTAAACCGCTGGATACCGCGTAGGGAATCCTTGCCTGCCTGCCGTAACCGGACAGTTCGTGCCAAAATTGTTATTTATCTCGCCTAGATAGAACTAGAAAAAATACGCTCTCTGTAGTATTTTAATTGCTCTGAATAAAAACAATGAGCACTTAAACAATGGCCCTAGAATTAGTTAATATCGAACATTCTGAGAATAAACCAGTTTTGCGAAAAAAAGCCGCGTTGGTTAGCTTTCCCCTCTCCACAGAAATCAAACAGCTCATTGCTGACATGAAAGACAAAGTCATCGAAATCGATGGCGTTGGCCTGGCAGCCCCTCAAGTAGGCCATAGCCTTAATCTTTTTGTGTATGTTATATCCGAAGATGCCAAGTCCTTAAGAGAAGATGCGCATGAATCCATTCCTGTTACCGCCCTATTGAATGCCGAGTATCAACCGGTTAGTGGGAAAACAGAAAAAATAATTGATGATTGGGAAGGCTGTTTTTCAGTTGTGTCGACTATGGGAAAAGTACCGCGTTACCGCCGAATAAAATATCGCGCACAAGACGAATCCGGTAATTGGATTGAAGGCATCGCCAAAGGATTCACTGCTCGTGTATTACAACACGAAATCGATCATTTAAACGGTACCTTAATTATTGATAAATTTGAGGCCCATCATACCCATGGCCCCATCGATAAAATGCGAGAACTGCGCCTTAAAGAGCTCACCCCCAAACAAAGGGATCTCATTCGTGCGAAACAATCCAAACCTCAAACACCAAAATGAATTTGCACCCAATAACTGATCCCGTAAGCAAGCAAAGCCGCTACCCCACCTGAAACCAAAATTTCTAATGCCGTTTTGATTATCGACATTTTTAATACCCAGCCTTTTAAGGCTCCAATCATCAAAAAAGCGAAAGCAGCTAGCACCATACTGAAATAAAAAGGAGTACGATCATGTAAAGATTTAAGGGTAAAGAAAAAGGGTATCAAAGGCATGATGCCTACAACCCCAAAGGAAACAAATGTCACTAAGGCGGGTTTAATAGGGTGCGCGACTGTGAGGGGCAGCCCATATTCTTCTTGCACCATGACGTCTACCCAACGCTCTTCATCTTGGGTTAACACTTCCACCACTTTTTCGAGAAGCTCTCCCTCAAAACCTTTATTCGCGTATATCTGCCTAATTTCTTCTCGCTCGCCCTGAGGAATGGTTTTGATTTCTTCTAGCTCCATTTGTCGAGTTCGATATATCGTATCCCGAAGACTTTTAGCAGATTGATAGTTACTAACAGCCATACTGAACCCATCGGCAAGTAAATTAGACAACCCCAAGGCAAGAGCTACAATGGCCGAAAAGCCTCCCCCCAAGGTACCTACTACCACTGCAAACGTTGTTACACAGCCATCGATGCCGCCAAGAACGGCATCTCCCAGATAATTATGGTGTGTAACCTGCTTTAAACGCGCCTGAATGCTGCGTTTATCATGATTGTCTGTAAGCCCCACGTGATGTCCTTATTTTAATCGATTTGCTAAAAATGGAACTCTTTTTTGAGATCAACTATCTAACGTCGCGATAGAGGGGATTTTTAAGCAATTAGATTTCCCTGCTATTCTTCCTTAACTTAATCATAAGGGAGTAGGTTACCTTATTCAACCATACTCGGAGGTGCTTTATGAAAGGCATGAGTGTAGTAGATGTGGTAGTAATGTTGTTAGTGGTGGTGGGAGGCTTAAACTGGGGATTAGTTGGCGCCTTCAATATCAATCTAGTTGAGCTGGCATTTGGCGGCGCTGGATCGGTATTTACCAGAGTGGTGTATGTGCTCGTCGGCCTGGCTGCTGTGTACATGCTCTACGGTGTCTTCGTTAAAGGCAAAGGGAGCTAGGAGTTTTGCGAATAGCTAACATAAAAAAAGGTTACTATTAAAAAACATTACTCCAATAACAACAGTTCAGGCTAACATCATTAATGAAAGTTAATATGTTAGCTTTTTTATTGGCTGTAATTCACGCTATAATTATGTTAGTTTTTGTTCAGGACGCTTTTCAGCTAGGATGAATCTAGATTATGGCTTTGATAACAAAAAAACCTTTTGCAGAATGGATTCTGGTATTTGCCAAACTTTATTTTTTGCCTATTGGCAGAATAGGTCGAATTGATTTTCTGATTGTCTTCACTACTCTTTTTTTAATTGCCTTTTTCGGTGTTTACCTGCCCGGCGCACAATTTGAATTAAAAAAAACAGGTACGTTAATTAGCGTAACTTTACCGCCGGGAAAAGAGTATATAAGTCAATTAGTAAACATAAATACAATCCTCTGCATATGGCTTTTAATGGTCTCTTCGGTCAAACGTCTAAAAGATCTGGACAGCAAAATTTGGTATGCCATTTTTGTGATCGTGCCCTTTGTTAATTTATTTGTATTACTTGGATTGATGCTTTCTGAAGGCACTAAAGGCATGAATAAATATGGTCCGCCCAAAAAACCATTGAGTCTTTGAGTAAACTCTTTTAGAATCGGGAAAAGATGGAGTTTATAATGAGCTTTTTAACCTCAATTTGGCATTATTTATTATTTTTGATGACCGCATGGCAGACCATCAAAAGTCTGATTCAAGCTAAAAATAATGTATATAAAGCTGAAAATATTAAAGAAAATCAACCTGTACTCTCGATGTTGATTCCCGATGAACAAATGACGCCATTGCATATCAGTAGAGAATATTTAAAAGCAACGCTGAATATGAGCAAAGCAACCTTATACGCCCATACAGCCTTTGAAATAGCCGTAGAAAATTGCGGGGCACAACAATATATCCCCGGTGTGTATTTCTGTCGATATCTATACCCTATCGCTGTCACACTGGCAACAGTTGAAACCGTTTGCCAAGCTAGTTCTTTATTAACCTCTAAACAAAAACCCCATTAAATCAAGAGACTTTGTTGTATGCCTAATGCATCTATTAGAATATGGATTATTTGGCTTTTAGCCTCGTTTTTTTATGCTTATCAATATATCTTAAGAGTCACCCCCAGTGTGCTGATGTCTGATTTACTGACAAAGTTTCATGTTAACGCAGAACAATTCGGTCAATTTTCAGGTATCTATTATATTGGCTATGCGGCCATGCATATTCCTATTGGTATTTTACTAGACAGAGTAGGCCCTAAAATTATTTTACCCCTGAGCATTTTACTCAGTGTGTTGGGTATGATGCCGCTTATTTATAGCAATGAGTGGGCCTACCCTACTCTCGGTCGATTATTAATTGGCATGGGATCAAGTGGTGCCATTTTAGGGGTATTTAAAATTATTCGTATGGGATTTGGCGATGCGAATTTCAACCGCATGTTAGGTATTTCTGCGACCATTGGCTTAATTGGCGCCATATGGGGTGGAGAGCCTTTGCAATTGTTATTAGATAATTTTGGCTTAGAAAAACTCATTTGGATCATTTCAGCTATTGGCTTTGTATTAGCTATCGGTATTTATATAGCCATGCCAAAACAAAAAACTGACGATACCGTAAATAATTCGAGTATTTTAGTCGATATAAAAAATGTATTAACCAATAAAAAAGTCTTATTTACTTGTTTATTAGGCGGCATGATGGTGGGCCCCCTTGAAGGGTTTGCCGACGTATGGGGTAAAGAATATTTAAAATCCAGCATGGGGTTCGATAATGATCTTGCCTCTGGTCTGCCTTCGTATATCTTTTTTGGTATGTGCTTTGGCGCGCCCATTATTACTTTCCTTGCAGATAAATTTAGATCTTACTTCGGCTTTATTATTGCCGCGGGCGTTATCATGGCATCCAGTTTTATTTGGGTATTTTCTAGTACGTTTACGCCTATTGAATTAAAAATTCTGTTTTCAGTTGTGGGTGTAATGTGTGTTTACCAAATTTTGGTTATTTATTTGGCCTCAACGTTTGTTCATGAATCCATCATTGGCTTAACCACGGCTTGTGCCAATATGATTATCATGCTTTTTGGGTATTTATTTCATTCGATCATCGGGAAAATTATGGATCTTAACTGGGACGGGACGATAGTTGATGGGGCGCGTGTGTATCCCCCTGAAGCCTTTGTTCAAGGCTTGAGCATTATCCCTATTGGCCTGATTATTGGGGCCATTGGATTTACGTTGGTAAAATTTAAAAAATAAAATAGTTTAATTTAAAATATTTTTATAATCGAGCGTAGCCTTATCTAAGCTGAGCTTATTTAAAAAGTTTGAAAAGCACATCCAAGCAGCCAAGGCATTTAAATCTGCAATTTGCGGCGGTAAATATTTTGGTGGCACCACAATACCTTCTTGAACCAACTCAGATAAGGTCCCCACATCTTGTAAGGCGGTTTTGCCGCAAAACAAGAATCCAATGCGGTCTAACTTGCCAAATCTAACAGCAAGTTGCGCTAAATTGTAAACTTCTATAAACCCTTTGCAATAAGACAAATCTTTTGTAAAAGGCCCTAAAGTAGGCAAGCTGCCTCTAAATACCCGTGAAGAATTAGAATAAGCATCGTTTTCGCTAAAGCCTTCTACCCTAAAATACTCAAATAATTCTAAGAAATTGGCCCCGTTTTCAACCATTTCTACCGCGCGAATACGATTAGCCAATCGTTTAAGTCTAGAGGTGGTGGACACAAACGTAAAAATTTCCATCAAAATGGCTAAGCCTTCTTGTGTTACCGTAGAAGAAGGTGGCCCCTTGCCCAAAAAAGTACAATAAGGTTGCTCTAGGCCATTTATGGTGGTAGCCAAATGCACCCAGCCTTCATGTACTTCTAATACTCGAATTTCTCGTTCATTAAACATCGCGTCTTTTCGAATTTTAATATAATCTGCGCCGGCTGCAGCATCGGCAATAATGCCATCACTAATGAGTACTCTTACGGCATCATCATGAAAGTATTCATTTAGCCTGGTTTGTAAAATAGCGACAGCTTCTTCAGCGGAAATATTTTTTTCTTCTTCTTTTATTAAATTACTTTTATCAATTTCAATGAGCGATTCGACCATTAGAGTGCCCATTTCTGCAATATTCGGATCACCTGCATGAAATACATCAAGGGCCGATCCATACAGCTGCTGCGACATCATGCTAAATTCAGGAGTGCCTCTTGCTTCGAGCATGCGAAGCACCGTGTTATATTCTCTACAAATGCGGCGCATAATATGACCGATAGCAGAATATTGCCCCAAACTTCGCGTAACAGCTCTTTCGATTAAATGAAATTCTTGCCGTTTTTTTATCCAGTCGAGCTGGTTGGCTTTAAAATAATAGTCTTTATCTACTTCGGGTAGATTTTTAAACTTTGACTCGAAGAATTTTGCCTTAACTTCAGGGCCCCATTTAATGGCGTCTAAAATGCGGATAGGGGCTTGCGCTATCACAATAGCGTCTGATAGCTCTTTGATTTTATCAAAATAATCTTGAGAATAAAGTGTGCTCATACTGACTATTATATAGGCAAATTTGAAAGTGGGTTGAACAATGCTGAGGGGTTCTGAATGGATTAACAGGGGTGAGTTAAAAAAAACTTAAACCTAGAACTTTGGCCGGCACGGAGGCCGGCCACTACAAGATTGCAGCATCTTCGATCAATTTTATTAAAGCCACTGATTTGTAGTGGCCGGCCTCCGTGCCGGCCAGGATTTCGTTGCGGGTATTTAGCAGCTGCTAATTAGAAAGGAAAGCACTTATTTTTTTTATGTCTTCTTCTATTATCTGTATTTTCTTGTTCAATGTGAATTTTAATTTCTTCTTTAATTTTAAGTGTTGTTGTATTTGTATGAGTTGTTTTATTAACAGACTTAGTGCCCTTAAGGCCAGTGTTGCCATAAACCTCAGTAGACTCATCTTTTGCTCTTCGGTCTACTTTTTTCACTTCATTTTTATGTTGTTCAACTCGGGTAGCTCTAAATTTCAAATCAGGATTCACCAATAGTGTCGCATGGGATTGATTATTTTTCTCGCTTGTAACATCTAACTCTTCGCCCCATTCATTTGTGTGGGTAGGACGTTCAGCATTTATCAGCGTTGAAAAGTCGGTCGTGCCCGTTTCGTGAGTATCATTGCCATAGCCGCTGCTCATAAGCCTAGCAAACTTTGTATTAAGTGTAATTACATTTTTTTTTGGTGAATCTGACATTGGAAAAACCTCGTTTCATAAATCAGTTTGAAAGGAAGTATTATAGCTTAATAGTCTGTGTAAAAAAACAGCGCTTATTAATCCCAAATATACAGGCTGTCGAAGATTACTATGGGTGTCCGAAAAAAAATAATCATAATTGTCTGTAATCGTCAGATTTGGTCACATTTGGTCAGTTGGGTAGGTATTTATAATAATTTACAATTTAAATAACTTGTGGAAATACAATCACTTAATAGTTAAAAAACTAAGTTGGCATGTTCTATGCAGGGTAGCTCATATCCATTCATCTCTTATAAAAAAAATGTATGGTTTTAACCTGCCCTATTGAACACTGTAAAAAATTACTTGGAGAAAACGCCATGAAAAACTCACTACAAAAAGGTTTTACTTTAATCGAATTAATGATTGTGGTTGCGATTATTGGTATTTTAGCGGCTATCGCAATACCAGCCTATAGCGACTACATGACGCGTGCACGCGTTGCTGAAATGGTGACAGTGGCTTCTGCTGCCAAAACATCTGTTTCTGAATATATTTTAGCCAAAAACGCTTTTCCTGCTAATGCCGCAGCAGCAGGGGTAACAGCCATTACAACGCCTATGGTAGGAAGTTTAACGCTAGGTGCTAATAATGGGGTGATTACAGTTAGCTCTTCTGCAGCAGTGACAGGAACGGCTGGGGCTATTTCTATTATTCTGACGCCTACAAATAATGGCACAAGCGTTTCATGGGCTTGTACTTCTACTGGCCAAACACAATTTGCGCCTGCTTCTTGCAGATAAGACGAATTTTGTATGAAGGAAACGGAGGCTTGCCCTCCGTTTTTTTAACTGCACATGTGTGTCTGTCCAGTTAGTCAGCAATGTATTTATAAGTCAGTGTCCTATAATCATTAATATAGGGGTCACCATTCATCAAGTTGATAAACTTAGATAAAATAATTTTGGAAAAAATATCATGAGAATCTCAATACAAAAAGGCTTCACCTTAATTGAATTAATGATTGTGGTCGCCATTATTGGGATTTTAGCCGCCATTGCGGTACCTGCGTATACAGATTACATGTCTCGCGCTCGTGTGGCTGAAATGGTGACAGTCGCCTCTGCAGCTAAAACTTCTATTTCTGAGTATATTTTATCAAAAAATGCGCTTCCCCCTAGTGCCGCAGCCGCAGGCGTAACAACGATAAGCACACCAATGGTAAGTAGTATGACGGTTGGAGCCAACACAGGTGTTATTACCGTTACCTCTTCTGCTGCCGTCACCGGCACAGCAGGCGAAGTAACTATCATCCTGACACCAACCAACAGCGGTAACAAGGTTACTTGGGTATGCACCGCTGGCGGAGCTAAATCTCAACTTGCGCCTGCTTCTTGTAGATAATTCAGCTGTTCAAGCATCCAGTCGTTGCTCAAGTTTGGACAAGTTAGCTAAGATTAGAGGATAAATTCTTAATAAACTAACAGGCCAAAAAGAAAATCATGTCAAAAGAATCATCACAAGGTAAAACACAGGCACAACCCCCTACACCTCATATTATTAGTGGTCTTGCTCGTAAATTGGTACAAATGGGGCGCTTAGACGAAACCAAAGCAGTTGAATTATTAGAAAAAGCAAAAAATAATAAAACTTTTCTGGTAACCTGTATAATCGAAGAAAACATCATGTCTGCGTCTGAATTGGCTTTAATATCCAGTGAAGCCTTTGGCATTCCGCTTCTTAATCTTAAAAGCATTAACTTAGAATACCTGCCAAAAAATATTTTAAATGAAAGAATCATCAGAGAATTCCACGCCCTACCGATTTATAAGCGGGGCAATCGACTTTATCTTGCCATTTCCGATCCCACAAACGTCACCGCAATGGATGAATTTAGATTTGGCACAGGACTAAGCATAGAAGCCATCATGGTAGAAGATCCTGATCTGCGCATCTGTATCGAACAGGTGTTAACCAGCTCAGAATCTCAATCTTTTACAGGATTAGAAGATGCCGATTTAGATAGCTTAGACATCATTAGTAGTGAAGAAGATGGTTTTCAATCCAGCAATTTTGGTGGTTCAACAGATGCAGATGACGCCCCTATTGTGCGATTCGTGAATAAAATTTTACTTGATGCCATCAACCGTACGGCGTCTGACATACATTTTGAGCCCTACGAAAAAAACTATCGCATTCGTTATCGCCAAGACGGTATCTTGAGTGAAATTTCAACCCCGCCTGTTAACATAGGCTCAAGGCTATGTGCCCGTTTAAAAGTGATGTCAAAATTAGACATTTCTAAACGCCGAATTCCGCAATATGGTCGCTTCAAAATGAATATTTCTAAAAACCGATCCGTCGATTTTCGGGTAAGCACTTGCCCGACTTTGTTCGGGGAAAAAGTCGTGATGCGGATATTAGATCCGGCGAATGCCAAATTAGGGATCGATGCCTTAGGATACGAAGAAAAACAAAAAGAACAATTTTTATACGCCATTCATCGCCCACAAGGCATGGTATTGGTGACTGGCCCAACAGGTAGTGGTAAAACCATTTCTTTATATACGGCATTGAATATACTAAACACCAATGAAGTGAATATTTCTACCGCTGAAGATCCCGTTGAAATAAATTTGCCGGGTATTAATCAAGTGAGCGTTAACCCCAAAGCAGGGCTTTCATTTTCGGCAGCACTAAAATCATTTTTACGTCAAGATCCCGATATTGTGATGGTAGGGGAAATTCGCGACTTAGAAACCGTAGAAATCGCTGTAAAAGCATCTCAAACAGGCCACTTGGTGCTTTCTACTTTACACACAAACAGTGCCCCTGAAACCATTATGCGGTTAGTAAATATGGGCGTCCAGCCTTTTAATTTAGCCACCTCGGTTATTCTGGTTGTGGCACAAAGATTAGCCAGAAAATTATGCAGCCATTGCAAAGAAGAAATCACGATTCCCAAAGAAGCCATATTAGAAACAGGCTTTAAAGAAGAAGAATTACCCACTTTAAAATTATTTGGGCCAAAAGGCTGTGAACAATGTAATCAAGGGTATAAAGGACGTGTGGGGTTATACGAAGTGCTTCCTATTTCTAAAGAAATGGGCAAAATTATTATGCAACATGGCAGTGCCATTGATATTGCCCATCAAATGGATAAAGAAGGCTTTATTACTTTACGCAGAGCAGGCCTCAATAAAGTTAAATTAGGGTTAACCAGTTTAGAAGAAGTCAATCGCGTCACAAAGGATTAACCGATGCCCAAGCTCGAAAAAAAAATAGTTAAAGCCAAAAAAAATAGTTATATTTACGAAGGCATAGATTCTCGAGGCAGCAAAATAAAAGGCGAAATTGAAGCCGAAACCATTTCTTTGGCCAAAGCCAATTTGCGCAGAGTGGGGGTAAACGCCAATAAAATCAAACGAAACACCACCTCACTATTTTCGTATGCCAAAAAAGAAAAAATTAAATCTTCAGATATCACTACTTTTGCCAGACAAATGGCCACCATGTTAAATGCGGGTGTTCCCCTTGTGCAATCTTTAGAGATCATTGCAAAAGGGACAGACAATCATTCAGTACAAGATCTGATTATTGCGATTAAAAGTGACATTGAAGCCGGCCGAAATTTTTCAGATGCCTTAAAACGACATCCTAAACATTTTGAAGAATTATTTTGTAATTTGGTGCATGCAGGTGAAGCTTCCGGCTCATTAGAAAAAATGCTCGCCCGAATTGCAAGCTATAGAGAAAAATCAGAATCGTTAAAGCGAAAAATTAAAAAAGCCCTCTACTACCCTACTGCCGTTGTCTTTGTTGCGCTCATTGTTACCGTCATCTTATTACTATTTGTTGTACCTCAATTTCAGACTTTATTTAAAAGCTTTGGCGCAGATTTACCAGCTTTTACACAATTAGTAATTAATTTATCAGATGGGTTACAAAAATCGTGGTGGTTTTGTCTGATTTTATTATTTATTGGTGCGTGGTTTTTTACCGTGACTAAAAGACGATCGGCAAAATTTAGACGTTTATTGGATCAGCTTATTTTGAAATTACCCATTGTGGGGCGCATTTTACAGAAAGCCGCTATTGCTCGTTTTGCCAGAACTTTATCGACGACTTTTGCAGCAGGTGTGCCTATTGATCAAGGCCTTGATTCTGTCGCTGGTGCCGCAGGAAATATTATTTATTCTGAGGCCGTTATGAAAATAAAAGAAGATGTCACCACAGGTGTGCAGCTTCAATTAGCTATGCGAACAACTGGTGTATTCCCCAATATGGTGGTACAAATGGTTGCCATCGGTGAAGAATCAGGTGCGCTAGATGGTATGTTAGATAAAGTCGCCACGATTTATGAAGAAGAAGTAGATATGGCGGTAGACAGTTTAAGTAGTTTACTTGAGCCATTAATTATGTCTATATTAGGGGTATTAGTAGGTGGCTTAGTCATTGCCATGTATTTGCCCATTTTCAAAATGGGTTCTGTTATCTAATTTTCTCAGCCCATTCATTTGGAATCACAATAATGCAAGACTTGACGATTATTTTATCAGAACACTTAGGGCTATATTATTTTTTTATTATCTTAATGGGCGTTTTACTCGGTAGTTTATTAAATCTCATCATCTATCGTCTCCCTAAAATGATGGAACACGATTTTATAGAAGAAATTAATGCGTTTGTGTTAGAACAAAACCTTACGCCAGCAGCAAAAATAACCCCGCCTGCAACTCAACCGATCAATTTATTTTTTCCTCAATCTTTTTGCCCTAACTGTAAACATATCCTAAGTTGGTGGCAAAATATCCCCCTATTTAGTTCGCTTATTTTAAAATTCAAGTGTTATTATTGTCATTCCACGATTTCATCCCGGTATTTTTTTATTGAAGCGCTTACCGGCTTGCTTTTATTTGTGTGTGCCTATCATTTTGGGGTCAGCTGGCAAGCCTTTTGGGCGATGGTATTTACCTTGTTTTTAATCACAATGACTTTTATCGACGTCGATCATCAAATATTACCCGATAGCCTCACCCTGCCCTTAACTTGGCTGGGATTGGTGCTCAGTGTATTCGGTATCTTTATTTATCCCACCACCGCCATTATAGGGGCCTGCCTGGGTTATTTATGCTTATGGTCTGTCTATTGGGCATTTAAATTAATCACCCAAAAAGAAGGCATGGGATATGGCGATTTTAAACTATGCGCTGCATTAGGGGCCTGGCTAGGCTGGCAGGCTTTGCCGAGTGTGTTACTCATCTCGGCTTTATTAGGAACCGTTATTGCCCTAGGATTAAGGGCAGTAAAAAAACTTGAACCCGGTAGCCCGATTTCTTTTGGGCCTTTTTTAGCTTTGGCCGGTTGGGTGAATTTAATTTGGGGCGCTCAAATTAGTCAGCTTTATTTTAATTTATTTAAATTATGAAAAAAATAATCTTAACAGGCGGCATTGCCACAGGAAAATCTGAAGCCAGTAAATTATTTCAAGCACTGGGTGTGCCCGTTATCGATGCAGATAAAATTGCGCACGATTTGCTTGCTTACAACACACCAGATTATCTAGAAGTGATAAAGCATTTTGGTACAGGTATTTTAGAAGATAATAAAAATATTAATCGCGCAGAATTAGGTGCCGTCATTTTTTCTGACATATCAGAAAAAACCTGGCTTGAAAATTTATTACATCCTAAAATATTAACTGAAATTAAAGCACAAATTACCCAATTGGAACAACAACGCCCTGCCCCACTTTATTGCATTATTGACATTCCAATTTATGCAGAAATTATTTTATCACCAGCACATTCATTAAAATCAAATTATAAACAATTGGCCGATAAAGTATTGGTAATCGATTTGGATGAACTCACCCAATATAACCGATTACTAGAAAGATATCGTAAACAAAATATCGAACCGGATTTTAAAAAAATAAAAGATATTTTAGCGGCTCAAGCCTCTAGAACAGACAGAAACAAACTGGCTGATGATATCATTTTAAACAACCAAGATTTGGCTCATCTAAAGGCAAGCATATTAACCTTGCATCAACACTATTCTAAAATGGCTTAAAACTTTCTAAACCTTCTCTAAAACTGAACTTTCGTTAATACAAATGGTCGACTCATTAGTAAGTCAAAGATAATGGCGAAAATATCAGGAGTTTGGTTGTATGTCAGATAATAATACGTTTACCCTGGATTTAAAAACAATTTTGACATCAGGCGGTGGGGTCGATCAAAAAAACGCACAAATAAATGATATTTTTAGTGAATTAGAAACCAAATTTTTATTAAACACCAAAAATCCAGATATAAAGATTAATATTAACTTACCTGATGCGATTACTGATGAAAATAAAGACATTGTAAGCTTTTTAGAACAAAGAATGGAAAAATCGATTGGTTTTGCCCAATTAGAGTTTACCAATCAAACTGAAGAAAACAAAGACATAAATAAAAATTTAGTAGAAAAAGCAAATTATTTTTTAACAAGAAATACCATACTCAGAGAATATAATAATTATCTAGAATTACCTAAAGTGCATGAATCTCTCAACTCCACAGAAAATCTCAATAAAAAAGCAGATGATATTATTAAAGATCATCTTTTTGCAGCAGAATTTAATTATTTTCAAAATTCCAATGCAGCGATGGCTTTTACCTATCATGAAAGCAGTATGCGAAAAGAAAAAGAAGGGAAACCCTTATTTATAAATGAATTAGAGTGGTCGGCTGGTTGGTTGAATTATATTCAACAAAATAATGACAGATTTGACAAAACAAAAACAGATTTTCGTTTTCCTGAAGCAATATTAGGTTACAAAAATGGATCAATTCTTAATTTAAGTACTTCTTTAAACGATTATTTAACGCCAAATGAAGATACCCCCTTTCAACCCTTTAAAAAAATCACGATTAGTGTTAAAGATATCTTAAATAAAGATCTTACTGAAACAGAAAATCTACGAAAAACCATGCTGGGCATGATGGAACAAGCATCGGCAAAAGGCATATCGAGCATTGTGTTAAGCGCACGATCTGGCCCTGATGGGTATTATGACAATTTAAAAGGAGGCACTGGCGATGCAAAAAATGACTTAATAAAAAACGACTTAACATTATTAAAAGATTTACTCGATGATTTACTCAAAAGTGAAATCTATAAAAAATCGAGCACGCAACTAGAGATAGATTCTGTATTAAGTACATTAAAATTTCCAAGTAAAACAAATGAAGAAAATAATCAACTTTTTTTAGACATTACGGATAAGGTGACCTTACTACAAGGAATGATTGCAAAAAATCAGCGGGAATATAATAAACAATTAAGAGAGGGCAATCTCTCATCCACTGAAGATTTAGAAAAAGGGTTACAAAAATCGAGTACAAAAACTTCACCCTCAACCGGAGTGATAAAACGAAATCGAGCTAAAGCACTTGATAATGTTTCATCTGAAATAAATCAACAAGAAGAGCAGCAAGAAGAACAACAGGAAGAGCAACAAGAAGAACAGCAAGTTGAGCTACAACAACAAAGGCAATCAAATATTGATGCTTTAAAAGAAAGGATGAACGGAGAAGGAGGAGATCGACAAAAAAAATCAAAAGAAGATTACTTAAGTGAAGCGCAATTTAACAATAGTAATATTCAGATAAAAAGAAATTACGTCACTTCAGACCATGCTAAATTGTGGGAGTTCATTGGCGGAAAAAATCCTTCTATAGATCAACCGAAAATTGTTGCCGTTTCTGCCCAAGTAGCAGAAATGCTCTGCTCTAATGCCGATTTTTTTAAATCGGGATTAAGTTTAGATGCCTTACCTCCTGGTTTTATCCTTCATGAAGATAGAAATAATCCCAAAGAACTTATTTTAGATTTCACCGCTAAACAATATGAATTAGATTTAATTAGTATAGAGGAAGATAAAAGCAAAAAATCGATACATCCTGTTAGTGAAAACAGAGTGGGCATGGACATCAAATGGGTGGGAGATGAAAGGCAATTTGAGGGATTAACCAAAGAAGATTTTGAAAAAATATCAAATCCTGGAAAAATGAGAGGTTTATCTGCCACCGATAGAGTAGATTTGGTGATTCGTTTTTTTAATAGTGAAACCCCAAATTTTGTTGATCAATCAAAGAATGATATCATTAAAAAAACCATTGAGACCTATTTTAACGAGAGAGAAGTTAATTTTTTAGCCACACTTATCAATCAATATGGCGCTCAAGGCCCCTATATTATCCTTGAAAAAACCTTTAACTTAGAAAATAAATTTGGTGAAGAGTTAACCAAAAGATTTGTTGCTCTCTATCTGTCAAATTCTAGTGTTTCTTATGATGCCATGCTAATTCCCAGCCGATTAACGTCATTCTCTGATTTAACTAAGTTATCTCCTGCTGAATTTTCGCTTTTTATACAACTATCTGAAAATGATGCTAAAACAGGAAAGGACGGTTTCAATGCCAATACAAACTTAGAACAAAGGCTTAAAGATTTTAATACGTTTAAAGAGGAATTAAAAAACCTAGGCATTGACCTCAATATAACGCCTTTAAATGCTACAGGTCATCATTTTAAAGGTCAAAATATGGCCGTTGTTATGCAACGTATCGTTACCATATTAAAAAACTCGATTGATCCTATTGCCCAATATAAACATATCGAGAATCTTGATCTATCACCCTATAAAGCTTATCAGGCCATTGCTGAAGGGGGGTATTATTTTGTCACCAATGACATGAAATTTGGTGAGCCAAATTATGATAAAGTTAAAAGACAGTTGCTCTCTGATCTCTCTCTCTACACAAACGACACGTTCAACGATAATGCTTTACCTAAAAATTTACCCTCCACACTCAATTCAGGATTATCAGAATTTATATATTTAAATAATGTATTAAGTGCTCAGTCCGAAGTAAATCAAAAAGCCGCTAAACTTTTAGGTGCAGCCCCTACTCATAACATTCAGCACGATGAGTATTTTAAAAGTTTGTTCTTAAGAACAGTGGGAAAAAGCTACAATGCCGATCAATATTCAGATTATTTATCCATTAATTTAGCCTATAGCAATGCTTATTCAAAATATGCTAAAGAGTATGAAAGACGAATTACATCGGTTACCGCTCATGCATTAGCACTCACTGCATTTGCAACTGTGCATGAAAATGCTTTTAAAATTGACGCTACTCATTATACTAAAATGGTTGATCAATTGATGACCAAAGATCTTCAGGGAGAACCAGGAATTAATTTATGTCAAAGTTTATTATCCTATTTACATTTAGGCGAAAACCTTGATGTAAAGCGCCCTCAACTAGAGCAAATGTCTTCGTTGATTGCCTTTCACAAAGATCTGGGAAGAGATCATAACTGGAATGCTCAAAAATTTGATCAACGAGAAGGCGTGATTGATTTATACTACCAGGATAAAATACCTTATTTAAAAATAACTGAAAAACTTGGAAAAAGTTATTTTGATGTAATAGACAATAATTATTTATATAGACCTGAAACCAATACTGCTGCAGCAGCTAAAAATATTGCTGTTATCGCAAATGTTTTAGCCGATGATGGTACATTCCCGACTCTTCCCCTATTAGATCAGCGTAATAATTTATTCAAAATATTAGCTTATTCTGACCATCCTGATCTAAAAGAAGATAAGCTTAAAGAATTTATTACAGGCTTAAAAGATGTCG
The DNA here is from genome assembly GCA_902826485.1 of uncultured Gammaproteobacteria bacterium. Taxonomy (GTDB): domain Bacteria; phylum Pseudomonadota; class Gammaproteobacteria; order Berkiellales; family Berkiellaceae; genus CADEEZ01. The sequence goes on along the minus strand of CADEEZ010000002.1, from coordinate 65,152 downwards.
AGGGAAATAAACTTAATTCAACCCTAGATATTTTAGCCTCTGTTAAATTTAGAGGGAAAGATGCCCCTCACCCTACTTTTGAGCAATTAAAAGCGGTTGTGGAAAAAATTAATTTACTTCCAAATCCTTCAGAAGATAAAATTTTTGATGTTATCAGAAATGCGCCAGGTTTTACCGGTTGTGTATTCCCTGCTAAAAAAGCAGAACAATATAATGGGGATAAATTAAAACTATTAATTCAAGAAAATTTAGACGACATTAAACCCTTGCTAACAGACCAATTAGGTGTCGTTTGGAAAGATGAATTTGGAGACGATCCCAAACTATTAATAAAAGAAATATTGATTGCAGTAAAAGGCAATCCACTTAAACAAGCAGCCATCAAAGTTGCCATAGGTCAACTATTTTCAATGATGAAAGATGGAACGACAAACAATATTAACGATCATATCGCCAATAAACTAGGGGTTAAAAATGAACAGGATGTTTTGACTCCTAGTCCAGAAACAGATAGCTTAATTAATTTTCTAGATAAAAAACATTTTGCCAATTTACCTTTAAAGGGCGGGATAGATCATTTAGAACAATCGCTTAATGTTTTAGATGATTATGAAAAACGAGCAATGGGTTTTATTGATAAATTGACCTTAGTTAAGGGAGCCAATCCTGTTGCTTATAAGAATAGCGTGAAATTTATTACTGAAAGTCCCGATGTCAAGAAAATATCTTTAGAAAATTTAACTGCTTTAACAGATTCTCTCTCTAAAATATATAAAACTAAATTCCCTAGCACCATGCTCCAAACGATTCTTGCTCACCCTATGTTAAAAGACATGGAATCCGATAAGATTAATGAATTGATTAAAGACATGATTATTCCCAAAATAATCAATAATAGAAATTTAGGTTTAAATGTTAAAGAAGTAAATTCTTTAATTTCTTCTGTTGTCACTATTTCGGCTAATGAAGATATTAAGCTCAGTCAAATCGATAATTTAATAAATTTATTAGACAACAAAGAAACTAAAAATGAATTAATAAAAATCATAGAAAATATTGCTCAAAACCCTTCTCCTGATTTAATCAGCAACATCCGTGTAATAGCCAATATAGTAGGAAACACACCTGAATTACAATCAACATTTTACGTTAAGATGGGTGGTAAAGTTGATGATTTGTCCAAAACAGGACAAATGTTAGGTAATACTGCAGATTTATCTGCGGATGATAAGAAAAATATTCTGCTGATTATATCTAAAACAACCTATGCTTACCCTGACAAAATTGATAAAGAGAAATATGACAATAAATTAAATGAATTATTAGATAAAATATCGACAATGCCAGATAAAAACATCCGATCAGATTTTTTATCTAAAATTGCAGGCCTCAGCTTACCAATACAAATACCCTATCCTGATAGTAAGGAACTTGTAGAAGCCATTACTCAGAATAAAACAGCGGATGAAGTGGTAAAAGGCTTATATGACAAACTAGAAAAAAGCAGGAACGATCCAGAAGCATTAGATAAACGTTTTGATACAAAAGAAGTGAATCGTGTTTTAGAAAGCATGCAAAATCTTGAACATGGTACAGGCTTAAGCTATCCACAGAAAAAGCAACTGCAAGAACAATTTCATATTGTCAATCATTTAGGTAGACATGTTGAATTAGCGGTAGATTTAACAAACCCTGATGGAAAGAAGAACTTTATCAAAAATATGGAAGATACAGAAATAAAAAATCTGTTATCTCAATATCGGGACATTATTCGTGATGAAGGTAAACCAGAAAAAGAAAGAGATAATGCTAAATTAATCTATTTGGCTCTATTACGAGAATCCATGGGCCGCTCAACAGGTAGATTCCCTTTCTCAACTCAGATTTTGGTCATTTTAAATGCGATGAACCAAAATAGTAATAATATCGCTGAAATTCAAACGGGCCAAGGTAAATCACTTATGTCCGCTTTATATTCCGCCATGCGACATGCTGAAGGTTTTACGGTTGATAGTGCCACCTCTAACCTTCAATTAGCAAAAGATGGTTTAAATGAAAACAAAGATTTTTACGCTTTCATAGGGGTGAAAGCCAAAATTTTGACAGCGTCGATGGATCCCAACGATTACAATGTAGATGGCATTAATTTATCTGATGTGCCACAATTTGCTATGTTTTTAGAACGTGCTCAAATTGAAGGCTTTCAATTACCTACTAAAAGAGCTTTACAAGTAGATGAAATAGATTATTACTTATTAGATGACAAAACCCAATATCGATATGCCGCAAGTTTAGACCCTACAGCCTCTTCCAAAAATATATTTGAATGGGCATATCCTCTTATCAATAATTTCATTGATGATCCCAATCAATCTGAAACACCAGATAATCTTCGTGCTTATTTAATGCAAAATGCACCTTCTAGATATGCTCGCATTATTAAAGATAAAGAATTCATGTCTGACAAGCAATTAGATACCTGGATTAATTCTGCCATCTCAGCAGAGGCTTTATATAAGCAAAAAGATGTCGCCTGGACTTTAAGAGAAGAAGAAAAAAATGGCAAAAAGGTATCTTCCGCAAAATTAATCACCAATCATACGGTGTCTAAAGATGCCCAATGGAGTAATGGCGTACATCAATTTGTGCATACTAGAATTAATCAGGAACATAAAGAACTGATTGAAGCGGGAAAATTTCCCCCTGCCCTCATCGATCCTGAAAAATCAGCCCTTGCTTCGATGACCAGCAAAAATTTCTTTGATTCTTATACAAAGAATGGAGGCACAATTTTTGGCATGACCGGAACAATTGGTTCAGAAAGTGAAAAAATCGAACATGCTGAAAAATTTGGTTTTAAGCAATTTTCATTTCCTGCACATCAAATAGAACAACGCATTACCCGTGATCCTATTTTAATAGATTCAGATAGTGAGCATAAACAGGCTATATTTAATGAAATATTAAAACGTATTCGTAAAAATGAAAAAATGCCCGCTTTAATTATCTGTAAAGATCCTAAAGATGCAGAAGCACTTCATGCTTTTATTCAAAAAGAATTACTCAAATCTAATAAAAACTATCCCCTAACCCTTCAATTAATTTCAGGTATTACAACCTCACAACAAAAATTTGAACCTAATAAACCGCTAGGTGATGCTGACTTGAAGTTGAGTGAAGAAGACGCTGTTAAACACGCTAGCATCGCAGGGACCATCACTATTTCTACCCCTATGCTGGGAAGAGGAACAGATTTTAAACCCGTTGAAGATAAAATTAACGAAGAAACGAGTGAAAAAGATATTAAACATGCTCATGGCTTATTTGTGGTTCATTCCTACCTCGATACCGAGCGTACTGCAAGGCAGGTATCAGGTAGAAGTGGTCGACAAGGCGCCAAGGGCGAAGCCATCACCCTTATCAGCAGAGAGGCTTTACAAAAAGATCTGAACAATGTGAATATTCAAGAAGATAAAATTAAAAAGAAAAAAGTACAAGAATATGTACAAAAAATCAGAGAAAAAAGAAATTATACAGCCAAAGATCAACGTCAACAAACAGAAGTGTTGGGTGATATTCGAAATTTATATTTTAATAAAATGTTATTGCTTAAAGATAATATGGATGATCATTATAATGCTGAACGAAGTAAGCATGCTATTGAAATGAACAAAGAAAAAGTAGAAGATCGTAAATTTGATCACATAGACATGAAAGCACTCGAGTTTAGTGATGCTGATTCATATCGAATTGGTTTATTAAAAAATTGGGAAACCGTGTTATTAGACTTAGATCTTAAAAAAGCAGAATTATTGGCTTCAGATAAAAAGGTCGATATCAATGAATTGGCAACTGCTTTACTTTCGCACGCTAATAAAGATTGGGATAACAAAACCCAAGGATATGATAAAATTTTAGAAAAACATCCTGCTGCAAAAGCAATCGATATAAACAGTTTACCTTTTGAAGCAAACAAAATTATTAAAAAAGCGCATACAACAAGAGAACCTAAACCTACCACCGAAAGTGTATCTAGAAGATTATCAACTAATATAAACCCTGACAAACTGGTTTGCAAAGTTTTTGACAAGCCTTCTCAAGCTTTAGTTAATAAAGCCACAGAATCTGAAATTGATGCACTTTACAAAGAAACGCTCGCTTCCTTTAAGAAAAATCACGTCTCTAAAAATTTATATCCTAACTTTACCGAGAATATGCCTTTGGAACAAAAGATTTCGATTCTTTACAATGCAATTAACCATGCACATGCTGAAGGCGTGTTAACGTCTCCAAGGAGCATGAAATTATCTGAATATTTGGTTTTAAGACAAAAGCTTGAACAAACACTCAAATGGCATCTAGACAAATCGCCAGACACCGAAAATAAAAAATTAATGAAAGAAGTGATACTTAATTCGTATAAAACACGTTGTGGTGATTTTATTCGTTTTAATAGGTTTGATGTGCTTCTTATATATCAACAAAACTTTTCAAGCAGACTCGCAGGTTTTGGCATAACCCCTCAGGAGTTTGAACAATTTAATTCTAACGATCGAAGCATAAAATATGGGGTATCAAATCAAGTCAGTATGCCAGACAGAGTCATTGTCAAAATTAATCAACAATTGGTTCGAGAACAAAAAAAACGTTCAATTATAAACCCTTCGAGCAAAAAACTATCCGCAGAGCTTTCTGTGATTACGAATCAGATGTTTAAAGAACTTCATAATACACTTAAAGATAGTTCAGTTCCTACAGTTGAAGACTTGCTCAGCAAAGTTGTAGAGCAAAGAAAAATTACTTACTTTGGTGATGCTGAGAAAAAGATTAAACCTATTGCATCGGGTAACAGTTATCATAAAAAATTAGATAATATCATGGCGGGAATTATTGCCACTGGAGATAAACCTACTTTAGAAAAAGCCTATGCAGCTGAACTAAACGAGGCGAATATACTCGTCAATTATATAAAATTCAAATACGCCGAACATTCTATTATTCCTTCTCTGTGCGATCAAAAAATATCTGTTTTAATGAACGATAATAATGATCCTGGTAAAATTGTTTCACAACTTAAATCTTTGCAAATGATAATACCAAGTGAAACTCTGAAAGCCAACTTAGGAGACAAGATTAAACTTATTCAGTCTATACAAGCACGTGAAGGTTTATATAATTTAACGCTCCAAGCAACAATTACACCTATTACTGTAGCGCCTAAATCAACAGAAAAAGTGGCTTTTTATAAAAAACCGTTTAGTTTTTTAGCAAACCAAATTTCGCCTCATAGAACGATTATTGAATTAGTTAATTCGCAATCTAAACAAGAGACACCAACAGTTAACTCGACATCTTCTTCTGTCATCCCTATTTCACCTACAAATGGATCTGAGCCACCTATTATCAATAAACCTAAGATGGTGACTCAAGATTTTCATGACCTTCAAACCAATAAAATGATGGTCCAAGTTCAATTAGAAAGCAAACCTGCTCCAAACGGACGCATTACTATGGCACAAGGGGTAGTTGTCACTTCTGAAGGGTTTAAAGTAGCTGCCAAGGCTGCCATCGATAAAATTGTCGCGTCAGCAACCCCGATTTCTACTTTTAAAATTTCTGAGCGTTTGCCTGAAGAAGTTAAAAGAGAATTAACTGATCACTTAAAACAAAAACTAAATGATAAATTCCCCGGCCAAAATATGGACGCTAAAATTAACCCCCAACAACCCACCCAGCTCCCCACCCAACGCAACCAAAAATAACTTGGACACCCATAACAAGTTGACATTCTGTTATGAGTAGTTAAGATATCCATAATGGTAAGTATATAAGGATATATCGTGCCAACAGCTCGAGCAGCACAAGTAGATTATTCAGTCACTCAGTATTATCACTTAATGAGCCGATGTGTTCGTCGTTCATATTTATGTGGCATTGATAAAGACTCGGGCCAAGATTACAGCCATCGAAAACAATGGCTCATCGATCGCATTAAGTTCCTTTCAAGTATTTTTGCGATCCATATATGTGCCTATGCCATAATGAGTAATCATTATCATCTGGTGTTATATGTGAACACAGATATGGCTCAAAACTGGTCAGCAGATGACGTTTTATCTCATTGGACAAGATTATTTGGCCCAACAAGAGCCAAAGAAATTAACAGTTTACCCGCAGACCTAGCTGAAAACGAAATCCTTGAGCTCAGAAACAGGCTCTCAAGCATAAGTTGGTTCATGCGTTGCCTAAATGAAAATATCGCTCGTCGCTCAAATGAAGAAGATGGACTTGATGGCAGATTTTGGCAAGGCAGATTTAAATCTCAAGCTTTATTAGATGAAGGGGCCGTGTTAAGTGCTATGGCTTATGTTGATTTAAATCCTATTCGAGCTAAACAGGCTAATACCCCTGAAGAATCTGAATTTACGTCTATATATGAACGCATCCAAACTGCGTACAATACATTATCGATGCCTCAGCAAGCTGAAAAAAATCACGAACAACCACTTGAATTAATGCCATTTTCTGATGCGGATTCTTCTCATCCCTTACCCACGATCGATTTTACTTTTTCAGATTATTTACAGTTAGTCGATACAACAGGTAGAATTTTAAGAGAAGATAAACCAGGTTATATTTTAAATCATCATCAGGCCATTTTAACTCGATTAAACTTATCTCCTAAAGGTTGGTTACATATCGTGCAAAATCTTGAAACTAATTTTTGTCATGTTTTGGGCAATCATCTTCGATTTGATAATTTTGCAAAAAAACATAGAGTGCGTGCCCCAGTAGGTAAAACTATTTCCAAACAATGTTATTTAAGCTCCACCTTTTAAAGGTACTCTTTCTCTAATTTGCCATTTCTGAAATCTACAAAATGCCTGAGCTGATACTTTATTCAGCTTTATCTATTTATGCTGAATTTGCGTAATACAAATAATCAAAATGTGCTAACTACTTATATCCATATCTCTTTTACCTTAATCACTACTTTGGGTGTCCGATTTATATTTATAATTATTATGGGTGTCCAAGTTATATTTTGATTTGTTTTGTTTATTTGTGCTAAGTTGATACCATATAGACATATTTTCGCTAATACCAAAGACGAGGGATCGTATGGTAAGTCAGTTATTGACCTATGAGTTTCCATTAAACGAACGGATGCGAACTTTGCTCCGCGTCGAGTATCTATTTCAACAATTCATGCATGACGTTAAACTAAATCATGCTTGGCAAGCTCGCTCAGCCATTCATGCGCTCATGGATATCGTTAACTTGCTTGAACGTACCGATCTAGCCAATGAATTAATTAAAGAAATGGATAGACAGTTAGGGCATTTACAAAGATTATCAGATACACCCTCCATTAATCGCAGCACCCTCTCTTCTGTAATCGAAAAATTGCAATATTACATTAACTTTTTACAACCCATTGCCAGTCGATTAGATGCGCCCTTTACTGAAAATGAATTTTTAAATAGCGTAAGACAACGCCAAGCTATTCCTGGGGGAACCTGTAGCTTCGATTTACCTCAATACCACTATTGGCTCAATCTTAATTATGAGACCCGTTTAGAAACATTAGACAGCTGGTTAGGCCCCATTAAAATCCTTCAAGAAGCTGTTGTGTATTTATTAGGATTAATCCGTCAAAGCGGTATACCCAAAAAAGAAATCGCCACAAATGGCTTGTTTCAAAAATCTTTGAATCCTGTACATCCAAGTCAGCTTATTCGAGTGGGTTTGCACCATCATTTAAATTTGCATCCCGAAGTGAGCGGCAGCAAACACCGTATTAGCATCCGAATGCTAAGCACCGACTTAGAAAAAGGCAGCGCAAGCCAAACCAAAGAAGAAATTAAGTTTGATTTAACTTGCTGCGGGATATAATAATAAAAAAGGATGGACTAAAGTTTAGCCCTTTTACGTAAAGCCCATTCAAATGCAGAAATACTTTTGTAGTATAAAGTATTTATTTCATTTTCTGCTTTTGGATTTGCTTTAGTAAATTCTACTGTTTTTCTCGTTGTTTTGGTAACGGCTTGTCTTTGCATTTCGCTAAATACAACGGTTTTAAACAAAGTTTCGAGCAAATCATCTGGATTGGTCTTCAAAACATTTATAGCAGTTTGCATTTGTAGGCCTGCATCGGCTTTTTTCCATTGTTCACTTAGCCAATGTTTTTCTGGATTCATCGCCACATTAGATGACAGAGGAAGTACCTGAACTAATTTTTCACCTATTGTTTTTAAAACTTTATATTTATCTAATTGCGAATCAGTCTCATTTGCTTTATAGGCTAAATATTCACGATACAAGCAACTTTGAACCGCTTCTTGCACTCTAGAAATATATTCAATTAATTTGGTATAAACGCGTTTTTCTAGTGTTTTACTGGGTTCGGGATTAGCCTCTGCCAATTTATGCAATTTTTTTAATTTATTAATGGTATCTAAGGCATTTTGTCTTATTATTTCTGTCAAAGCGATTTGGCAATCTTGAGCATCACCAGGGGGGCTTTCAAGATAAGTGACAAATTCAACAACTATCTCTTCAAGATTTTTAATTTTATTTTTCATTTACAAACTCCTTGATATGATAATAAAATTTATTAAAGCTTAGATTTTTTTGCGGGAAGTGAAGAAACAAGCGCCAAAGCAAATGCATTTTGACAATCAGCCTCTTCCGCTGCTTTTTTTAGGCTTTTTCCAAAATCTTGATTCAGTGCCCTTGTTTTACTTGTGACCATGATCACGGGCTTTCTGTGCTTTTCAGTAAACATAAGTGTTTGAAAAAATTGAATGCTATCTTCATTTTTATTTTCAAGGGTCAGCTCCATAGCGGTTTTGCCATGAAGCCCTGCTTCAACTTTTTTCCATTCTTCACTTAACCAGTGTTTTTTAGGATAATTTAGGTTGTTAGCAGGGAATTGAATGACTTCTTTTAATTTTTGACTTAACTGTTCTAATAAATCACTTTTTTGTTTTACAATAGTCGAATAAGAAGGGCTGGCGACTCTATATTCTAATTGTTCATGAAGCAAACAACTTTGTATGACTTCTTGCACTCTACCTGCATATTCTAAGAGTTTATTCTCCACGAACTCAGCAGGATTACTATTATTTTTGAGACAATACAAAAGATATCTATCCAAATGATCTAACTTTTTGAGTGTTGCGACAGCATTGTGTCTCATCACCTGAACTAAAGCAAAGTACCAGCTCCGGGGATCGCTTTGTTTGGAACCCAGGTAATTTATAAATTCATCTACAATTAAAGATACTTTCGTGATTTTTTCACGCATCACCCTACTCCTTTTTATTTTTATATTGGGAAATTTTATATCAATAATTCAACAATTTCTTGGTTAGCTGCAGGAAAAGGATAATTAACTAAATCCTTTGGTTGAACCCATTTTATTTCTTGGCCTTCTGCGCCAATCGGATCGCCTTTAAACGCAGTAATTTTAAAAATCATCAGATGAATATGTTGCGTTGGCTGATAAGCATACGCAATTTCATGAAAAGGCTTAAGCAAAGCAAAATCACCTTGCAAATTAATTTGAAGTTCTTCTGAAAGCTCACGATCTAAAGCCGATGAAGGAGATTCATCGGGTTCTATTTTCCCCCCTGGAAACTCCCACAAACCACCAAAAGGTTTGTGAAGAGGTCTTTTAGCAATCAAAATTTGATTTTGATTGTTATATAAAACCCCAACGACAACTTTAGTAATGCTAGGTGAAATATTAGGCTGGTTGCTCATGATCCAACAGCCCGTGGCAATACTTATATTTTTTACCCGAGCCACAAGGACATTCCTGATTGCGTGATACTTTAGGGCCCAAATCAAGCACTTGAGCCTGATTTGCCTCATTAATGATATCATTTGGCGCTGACATTTTTTCAGAAATTTTAGAAGGATTCGCATGTTGAAAATCCATTGGGCGCTCCCCGGCTTCCTGACGAGCATGATCAATGGCCTCAACATCTTCTTTGGCTCTTACTTCGACTCTAAATAAAGTGCTAATAACATCTCGTTTTAAATTTTCCAACATACTCGTAAATAAGTTAAAGGCTTCACGCTTATATTCTTGTTTAGGATCTTTTTGTGCGTAGCCTCTTAGCCCTATGGATTGTCTGAGATAATCCATGGCGGCTAAATGTTCTTTCCAATGTGTGTCCAGACTATTTAACAGAACCGATTTTTCAAATCGTTGGAATAATTCTTGGCCACCCAATTGTTGCTGTGCCTCATAATGCACATGCGCCGCTTCCATAATTTTTTGACGCAAAGGTTCTTCATGAAGTTGCGTATTGTCTTTTAACCAAATTTGAATAGGTAAATCTAATCTAAACTCGTTTGCAAGACATTGCTCAAGCCCTGTCACATTCCATTGATCTTCTAAACTATGAGGCGGAATATACTCAGAAATCACTTCTGACATGACGGTATCAATCATCGATTGAATATTGTCTGTTACTTGCTCAACCTCTAGCAAATGATCTCGTTCTTGATAGATAACGGTACGTTGATCGTTGGCAACGTTATCATATTCTAGCAATTGTTTACGGATATCAAAATTATGGCCTTCCACTTTACGCTGGGCATTCTCAATAGCACGAGAAACCCAAGGATGGGTAATCGATTCGCCTTGTTTAACACCCAAACGACGCATTAATCCTCCCATTTTGTCAGAGGCAAAAATACGCATTAAATTGTCTTCTAGGGATAAATAAAAACGAGAAGAACCAGGATCACCTTGACGCCCTGCTCTGCCTCTTAATTGATTATCAATTCGGCGAGATTCATGTCTTTCGGTGCCCAAAATATGCAAACCACCTCTGGCAACAATGTCATCATGACGTTTTTGCCACTCGGCTTTAAGCTGCTGAATTTGTTCTGTAGTGGCATTCGGGTTGCGTTTTAATTCTGCATCTAAGCTCCCACCCAGTACAATATCTGTCCCTCTACCGGCCATATTCGTCGCGATTGTGATGGCGCCTGCTCTGCCAGCCTCTGCAATAATTTCTGCTTCTTGGGCATGATATTTTGCATTTAATACTTGGTGCTTAATATTTTGTTTTTGCAATAAACCAGATAAATATTCAGATGTTTCAATAGAAGCCGTGCCCACAAGAGCAGGTCGTTTCTGTTCTATACATTCTTTGATTTCATCTATAATGGCGGAAAATTTCTCATCTTTGGTAAGATAGATCATATCCACATTGTCTTGACGCTGACACGGCCTATTGGTCGGAATCACCACCACTTCTAAACCATAGATTTGATGAAATTCGTACGCTTCCGTATCCGCAGTACCCGTCATACCGGATAATTTATCGTATAGCCTGAAAAAATTCTGAAAAGTAATAGACGCAAGGGTTTGATTTTCGCTTTGAATGGCCACACCTTCTTTGGCTTCAATAGCTTGATGAAGCCCTTCAGACCAACGTCTACCCGCCATCGTTCTGCCGGTATGCTCATCCACTATCACGACTTTATCATCTTGCACTAAATAATCGACGTCTTTTTTATAAACTGCATGGGCACGTAAGCTGGCATTTAAATGATGTAATAAAGTTAAATTGGCGGGATCGTATAAGTTTTTGCTATTGGGGGCTAATAAACCCGCTTTGGCTAAAATACTTTCTGCTTGATGATGCCCTTCTTCAGTTAAAAACACTTGTCGTGTTTTTTCATCAATAGAATAATCGCCAGGGCCTTCTTTTTCTGTTTGACGGGTTAACAGCGGGACGACTTTATCTATTTGAAGATATAAATCGGAACTGTCATCAATCGGGCCCGAAATAATTAAAGGCGTTCTCGCTTCGTCAATTAAAATAGAATCTACTTCATCGACAATAGCGAAAGACAATTCTTTTTGTGTCCATTCCTCTAAGCTATAGGCCATTTTATTACGTAAATAATCAAACCCAAGTTCATTATTGGTCGCATAAATCACGTCTTTGAGATAAGCATCTTTTTTCTCAACATAAGATAACTTTGGAATCACTACCCCAACGGTTAAACCTAATGCCCGATAAACAGGTGCCATCCAATCTGCATCCCGTTTGGCCAAATAATCATTAATCGTCACCACGTGAACAGATTTACCATCAAGCGTATTTAAATAGGCTGCCAAAGTAGCCATGAGGGTTTTTCCTTCCCCCGTGCCCATTTCAGCAATTTTACCTTGATGTATCACCATGCCACCAATGAGCTGCACATCGAAATGACGGAGCCCTAAAGATCGTTTACTGGCCTCACGCACAGCGCCAAATGCTTCTGGCAAAAGCGCATCGAGTGTTTCGCCTTTTTGCACTCTGCCTCTGAATTCAGCTGTTTTAGCAAATAATTCTGCATCAGACAATTGCTCAAACGTGGGTTCAAACTGGTTAATTTTAGCAACCAATTTATAATAGTGTTTAATTAAACGCTGATTTCGGCTACCAAAAACCGATTGAAATAACTTATTGATCATATTTGCTTAATAACCTTTTCTTTAATTCGGGAAAAATCAAAAATGGATCAACAGGCAAACCGTCCTGTCTGACTTCAAAATGAACATGAGGACCAGTTGCTTTGCCCGTTTTACCCAATAGAGCAACTGTTTGACCTTTTCGGACCCATTCACCTACGTGTACTAATAATTCTTTAGTATGGCCATAACGGGTGACTAACCCATTGGCGTGTCTAATTTCAAGTAGTTTGCCATATAACCCCTTAGGGCCCGCAAAAACCACTTCTCCGCCGTCTATTGCTTTAATATCTGTGCCCTCTTTGGCACTCACATCTATGCCTGAATGCATTCGTTTTTTACCCGAAAGCGGATCCACCCTAAAACCAAACAAAGAAGAAATCAAACCGCCTTCTACCAGACAAAAAATTTCTTCTGTTAAACTTGAATGATGATGATTAAAATGCAGATCTTCTAGCTTTTCTTCTGAATCCCTGTCAGTATCCTTGTCAGATGACCATTTGGTCCACGCACCTTGCGCAGACTGGCTGACAACCAATAAGCCCAGTAAAATATATATATGAAAACGTTTAATCATTGTATTCAACACCTAATTACTCAACACACCAACCTTGGTTCGTTGATAGCAAAAGCTTTACAAAGTGACCAAACTAAAAATCTGGTCATTGCGGCACTTTCGCCTAAATTGCAAGCTTTGATAGCCGATACCCACGTAGAGGACGGAATTGTTACCTTTCTCTGTAGCTCAGCTGAAAAAGCCACGCTTGTTCGCTTTGATAGCATCGATTTGCTATCTGCACTGCGCCAACATCCTAAATTGGGGCACATTAAAAAAATTCAAGTACGGGTTGTGCCTACTTTTCTGCAAACCCCAAATCAAAGCAATCATTTTACCACAGGAAACAAGCCTAAGGCTCTAGAAAGCGCAACTGAAAATAACAATCAAATAAATAAGATTAGTAGATTAACTGCCGAGCAGCTAGAAATGTTAGCCCAAAACTTAGGATCTCAGCCTGGTAGTGAAGAATTAAAAGCTAGTTTAGAAAAGTTGGCGAAGCGGGGCTAAGATTTCCTTCACCTGCCCCCTTAAAACCACCTCATCCACCAAAAATAACCGTTCATCGGCCTATCACTACCGTTCATCTAACCGTTCGTCTAAATTATTTACAAAGCCAACTCAATGTAATAAAGTCCACAAACTAACTTTTAATAACTTTTTTGATATATAGGATTTATTATGACTAATTCAAATTCATTGATTCCGGCAGGCGCTAATTTAGAGAAAACAGATATCTACGGCAGAACTGCGTTGATGATATGCGCTCATTATGGTCAGGCGATTGAAGTTGATGCCTTAATTCAAGCAGGCGCTAACCTCAATGCACAAGAGCCAGGGGGAAATACGGCTTTAAATTTTGCTGCATTTTCGCCTCACGCTACCATTGATATAATCAATACTTTTATTCGGTTCGGCGCTAATTTAGAGATAAAAAATAACCTTGACCAAACAGCATTGTTTTTCGCTGCTAAAGCTGGTGATGGAGCTAAAGTTGATGCCTTAATTCAGGCCGGCGCTAATATTAACGAAAAAGACATATATGGTAATATTCCTCTATCATACATGGTCGATTACATGACCTATAATGATTGTGATGAAAAAAACATATACCCATTCTTAAGAGTCATGTCTTTGGAAAACATCAATGCTGCTGTAAAAAGGCATCCTATACTCAATGATGTGGTGAATAAATTTAAACAAGAAAAATTAAATACTGAAAACAATCTGTTCAATAAATTAAGCAATTTAGTGCAAAATCACTCAGAAAAAATCACAAGCACACCGGATAATTTAACGGATTTAAAACTTAAACCAAAAACGCTTATTTTATCTCAACAAAATAATCTAAAACCGTTCCCGCGTAAAAACGACGAACTAGATATTAATACGGATAAGATTGCTCAAATGATTAAGGCTAAGCGGGCGGCATAACAGTCCTCAAACTTACTTTTAATAATGACTTTTTTGAAATGCAGGACTTTATTATGGCTAATTCACTATTTTCTAGCTTTGACAAATTTATAAACCCACTAATCATTTCTATCGCAGACAAAGTTACAAGAGCGGCGAGGTTTTTAATCCCAATAATAACACCGCCGTTATTATCTACCTTTGAAAAGTTTTTAAAACTACTGTCTTTTTTCAAAATAAAAACTACACTGCTTGACAAAAGATTATTCTTTGATACTAATGGTGAGACCTTTTTAACCTTGGCGGTCATGCATAGCCACATGCCCATCTTCAACGCCCTACTTTATGCTGGCGCAAATGTCGATGCAGTAAACAGGCGTGGTGAAACCCCGTTATACTTGGCTATTTATGAACACAGCTCTGATTGTTTTTTTAAGCGCCAACCACAAATCGAACACATAATTATAATCAATACCTTAATTCAGGCCGGGGCTAACTTTGATACGCAATCTGATCCTGGCAGAAATACCCCACTAATCATTGCAGCTTCAGATGGCGATGCCGAAGTATTCAACATTTTAATTCGGGCAGGAGCAAAGCTTGATCCCCAAAATAGCCGCGGATTCACTGCTCTCATTTGTGCTGTTCTTCATGGCGACACTAACCTAGCAAAGGCTTTAATTCAAGCTGGCGCTAACCTCGAGATAGTAGACCAGTATGGGAGAACCGCGCTCATGTGGGCTGCTGAAAATGGTCACATCGACATAGCCAATGCTTTGATTCAGGGAGGGGCTAATGTTACCTCACCTAAATTTGGCCAAACTGCGCTGACTTTAGCAAATAAAAAAGGTCATACTGAAATTGCCTTCAGCATTTTAAGGGCCATGTCATTAGAACAAATCGCCACTGCTTTACAAAATAACCCAAACCTTAACGATATAGTGAATCAATTTAAACAAATTAATAAATTAAATGATTTAGTTCAAAATAAATCACTAGAAAGTGCAGAAACCTCCGCCAATTTAGCTGATTTAAATCCTACAGCGAAAACGCTTATATTATCTCAGAAAAATAATCTAAAACCGTATCCTCGTAAAAACGATGAGCTATATATTAATACTGATAAAATTGCTGAAATGATGAGGGCTAAGCGGGCGGCATAAGAGCAGTTTGCGAACCTGGATGCCGCGGACAAGCCGCGGCACGTAGGGAATGATATATTTTAGCTTGACGGCCTAAAGGTATAGACTGCTGAGAATTGGTTATGCAAACCGCTCTTCAGCATGTGTCAAAAAGCAATCAGGCGCAGCCTGCTCTTCTTCAAACGTCACCACTTCCCAAGCAGAAGCATCAGACATAACCTGTCTGATTAATTTATTATTTAAAGTATGACCAGATTTATAACCATAGAACGACCCAATCACAGCTGAACCAAATAAATATAAATCCCCAATGGCATCCAAAATTTTATGACGAACAAATTCGTTGTCATAACGCAGACCATCTTCATTGACGACTTTAAATTCATCTAAGGCAATCGCATTATCTAAATTAGCGCCTAAGGCTAAATTATTGGCTCTCAGCCATTCGAAATCTGCCAAGAAACCAAAGGTTCTGGCACGAGAAACTTCTTTCACATAAGACATCATAGAAAAAGCCAATTCGCTTTCTTGATTTGCTCTTCTGATAACAGGGTGATCAAAATCAATACCGAAGCGGATGCTAAAGCCATCATGTGGTTCCAAACGAGCGATTTTATCGCCGTCAGACACTTCAATGGTCTTTTTAATTTTAATGAATTTTTTAGGCGCAGACTGCTCTTCTATGCCTGCTGACTGAATCAAAAAGACGAACGGTCCAGCACTGCCATCCATGATAGGCACTTCATTGGCATTCACTTCAACAATAAGATTATCGATGCCTAAGCCAGCAATGGCCGAAAGCAAGTGCTCCACGGTACCAATTCTCACGCCATCTTTGAGCAAAGTGGTGCAAAAAGACGTATCGCCAACGTGTTCAGCGAGAGCAGGAATATCAACATATTTATCGTCAAAAACGCGTCTAAAGACGACTCCAGTATCAATAGGCGCAGGCCTTAAAGTCAACAAGACTTTCTCGCCGGTATGAACCCCGACTCCAGTAGCACGAATAACGTTTTTGAGTGTTTTTTGTCTTAACATATAGCAAATAGTCCTAGCCGCTTTTATAACTTAATATAACAAGTGTAATAAAGCGGCCATACTATCACAAATTTAAAGATTTTTAATCAGCTTGCCGACGCAAAAAAGCAGGAATATCTAAGTAATCCAACTCATCTTGTTTAGGATCGTTGCGTTTATTACCCAGATTACCACCCATGCTGCTTGCATTAGGATTCCCGGTTCCCAAACCTGAACCTGCTGGCGTACGTTTATACAAGCCTGCACGTTGTTGGTTATTACTGTTTAATCCGGCACGTCCGCCCATGCTTTCGGTCTGAGAACCACTGCTCGAACCAAAGTTAGTGGAAGATAAACCGGTTGCGACTAAGGTCACACGCAATTCATCTGTCATGGTTGGATCAATAACGGTACCGACAATTACTGTAGCATCATCAGAAGTGAAGTTTTTAATCGCATCACCCACTTCTTCGAATTCAGAAATAGATAAATCCATGCCAGCAGTCACATTAACCAGCACACCTTTAGCACCAGATAAATCAATATCATCTAACAACGGGCTGGAAATAGCGGCATTCGCAGCTTCACGTGCACGATTTTCACCTCGGCCTACGCCCGTTCCCATCATGGCCACACCCATCTCAGCCATCACTGTTCGAACGTCTGCAAAGTCGACGTTAATTAAGCCTGGGCAAGTAATTAATCTGGCAATACCCTCTACTGCGCCTAATAAAACATTATTAGCCGCTTTAAATGCCTCAAGTAGGGTCACACCCTTGCCCAGCACAGTCAACAATTTCTCGTTAGGAATCGTAATCAGAGAATCGACATGTTGTCTGAGCGCAGCAATACCTTGCTCAGCCAATAACATGCGCTTACGTCCTTCAAACGGAAAGGGTCTGGTGACCACAGCAACGGTCAATGCACCTAATTCTTTGGCCACTTCAGCCACAACCGGTACGCCACCGGTACCCGTACCACCGCCCATACCGGCCGTGATAAAGACCATGTCTGCGCCTTGAAGCACTTCACGAATACGATCGATATCTTCAAGCGCTGCTTGACGACCCACATCTGGGTTTGCGCCTGCGCCTAAGCCTTTGGTTACACTCGTGCCTAATTGTAACACCGTGCGTGCAGAGCTATTCTTGAGTGCTTGTGCATCGGTATTTGCACAAATAAACTCGACGCCTTCAATCCCCGCCGCCACCATGTGCTCAATGGCATTACCGCCACCACCGCCGACACCAATTACTTTAATTACCGCGGTCTGCGGAAAACTGTCCACTAGTTCAAACATATCAGTCATTGCAGTCATTGTCTCTTCTCCGCTACAAATTACCTTGGAACCAACGCTTTACTTTACCCCACATGCCTTGCACCGGATTAACCGGGAAGTCACCAGAGTGCCGAACAGTTTGTTGTTCCCGACCATAAAGCAATAACCCCACGCCCGTTGCGTAAATTGGGTTTTTCGTTACATCCGTTAATCCTGTCACATATCTGGGGTATCCCAATCTAACCGGCATTCTGAATACTTCTTCAGCTAATTCAATCATGCCTTCAACTTTTGAGCTTCCACCTGTGACCACAATCCCTGAACCCAATGCTTCTTCTAACCCTTGTCTTCGTAACTCGGCTTGAACCAGCATGAGCAATTCTTCGTATCTCGGCTCAACAACTTCAGCTAAAGCGGCGCGAGATAATTTACGCGCAGTGCGTTCTCCCGCACTACCTGGCACTTCAAATACTTCTTGTGGATCGACAATAGACGATACCGCACAAGCATATTTTAGCTTAATATCTTCAGCAATTTGTGAAGAAGTTCTTAAAGCCACCGCAATATCATTCGTGACCTGATCCCCTGCGATGGGAATCACCGCCGTATGGCGAATAGACCCATTGGTAAACACCCCAATATCTGTGGTGCCACCGCCAATATCGACAATACAAACGCCCAGTTCTTTTTCATCTTCGGTTAACACCGAATAACTAGAGGCCAATTGTTGTAAAATAATATCGTCCACTTCTAGACCACAACGACGAATACACTTAATAATATTTTGTGCCGCACTCACCGAGCCCGTCACAATATGCACTTTGGCCTCTAAGCGTACGCCAGACATGCCTATGGGCTCACGAATGCTGTCTTGGGTATCAATAATAAATTGCTGCGGTAAAATATGCAGAATTTTTTGATCCGCTGAGATGGGCACTGCTTTTGCCGCATCAATCACTCTGTCGACATCTGCTTGTGTCACTTCGTGTTCGCGAATCGCCACAATACCGTGGGAATTTAAACTTCGAATATGGCTACCGGCGATGCCAGTATAAACCGAATGAATTTGACAACCGGCCATCAGCTCAGCTTCTTCAATCGCACGTTGTATAGACTGAACGGTCGCTTCAATATTCACCACGACGCCTTTTTTTAGGCCATTCGAGGGATGCGCGCCAATGCCGATAATATCAATACCACCTTCTGTTGTTAGCTCTCCAACAATCGCTACAACTTTAGACGTACCAATATCGAGTCCAACAATTAAATTTCTATCTGGTTTTTTTGACATGGGTTAGCCTCTTCCTAACCAGGATACGTTATTTCCCCAACCAACCGCCATGCCGCTGGTATATCTTAAATCAACATAGGCTATTTGATTTGGCCGTTGACTAGTTAATTTATCATAAGAGCGAACAAAACGCCGCAATCTTGGTAAGACTTCTCTCGTCCCTAGAATAATCTTGAGATTATTTTCTAAATTTATCTCCCAAGAACCTCTTGGAGATAAAGTTAATTTACTAATTTTTAGACCCATTGGTTCCAACACTTTTTCCATCACTAAATAATTTTGCCAAACTAAACTATGTCTACCCTCTGGTCCATCTAATTTTGGCAAGCTTTCTAAGCTTGCCATTTCTTTGTTGTGTTTAGCAACAAATAAATCCCCTTCGCTTGAAATCAAGCCAGTTTGATTCCAGATAACGAGTGGTTTCCGTTCTATCAGTTCCACTTGGACAGCATCGGGCCAAACTCGCTTGACCTCCGATGCTTGTATCCAAGATAAGCTTAGTAAATTTTTCTTTAAACGGTTAACGCTTAAGCCATAAAAACCTTTAGATAATTCAGTTAGTAAGACAGTCTGAATTTGATCTTTATCTTGAAAACGCAAATCTCCAATGATTTTCACTTCTAAAACAGGAAAACGGTTAGGATCAAATAACGTTTTTGATCCGATTAAAGTCAATACCAACAACAACCCAACCAAACACCCCTGCAACATTTGTAACATAAATTTCGGCAGAGTCACTTTTAGTTTTTTAAGCTGGCTTTCTTGCTCTTTCAACATAATCCCCAAGCTTGCTGGCTAATTGCTTATCACGCATATGTCCCATCACAACCATAACAGTGTCTTCGTAAGACAAGCCCACGGCTTTTGCTGACATAGGTACCAAGCTGTGCGACGTCATACCCGGCTGAGTATTCACTTCTAAAAGCCAAAACTTACCCTGTTTATCTTGCACCAAATCCACTCGTCCCCAAGACTCAGCGCCTAAGGCTTTAAAGGCCCCATAAGAAATATCTCTGATGATTTTTTCATCTTCAGGGCTAATCGGCGCAGGACAAAAATACTGGGTTTCATCCGAAAGATATTTTGCCTGATAATCATAAAAACCTTTGGTGATTTGCACTTGAACAGAAGGCAAAGCTTGTTCACCTAATATTGTCACAAAGAAATCCTTACCATCTAGCCATTCTTCAATAATAACCGGGCCATAAATCACTGCTTTATCAAAAGCCACCAATAATTCAGTGGGCGACGCGACCCTGGTCACCCCCACGCTCGAGCCTTCAGAGGCAGGTTTCACTGCCAAAGGATAAGCCAATGTTTTGGCCACTTCTTGCGCTTCTTGATAAGTAAACGCAACGCCAAATTCAGGCGTAGGCAAACCAAACTCTCTAAAAATTAATTTAGATCGCGGCTTGTCCATGGCCAAACCAGAAGCCATCACGCCACTGCCTGTATACGGTATACCTAGGGTATCTAAAAATCCTTGCATACTGCCATCTTCACCGGGTTTACCATGCAATATGACAAAAGCAGAATCAAACGTACCTTGCATTAAAGGCATCAATCCTTCTTTAGGATCGACAGGATGCGCATCCACACCACGGGCACGAAGCGCATTTAATACGCCTTGCCCACTCTCAAGTGAAATCGCTCGCTCAGAAGAAGTCCCACCATAGACCACCGCCACTTTACCAAAGTCAGTTGGTAAGTACTTAGCCGGATCATATTGCCCAGGCTGTTGTGTTGGCAAAATTGCGCTTAAATTTTTAATCAACACCGGTGTACTATAAGACTTTCTATCTCTCATGGGTTCTGACTCTCTTGCCAACCTAAAAATTTAACCTCTGGTACAAGTGTAACACCAGTTTCTTGAAATACTGTATTTTTCACTTCGGTTATCAATCTAAAAATTTCTTCTGCTGTCGCATTATTTTCATTAATAATAAAATTTGCATGCTTAATCGAAACCGCTGCGCCCCCGATTTTCTTTCCTTTTAAGCCGCAAAACTCAATTAACCGAGCTGCGTGATCACCCGGGGGATTTCTAAAAACCGAGCCACAATTAAATGTGCCAATGGGCTGAGTTTCATTCCGTTTTTTTAATAAGGCACGCACACTTGCTTGCATATCTTCTGTCTGTGCAGCTAGCTCAAACTTAAATATCCCTGCCAAAAATCCATAAGATTCTTCGCTTAAATTGCTTAAATGAGTAATGTGACGATAGGCATAAGCAAAATCATTTGCTGGCTTGCGCATCACTTTAGCATCAAGGCTTAAAACATCTACCTCATTCACTAAGGGCCAAGTTTCTGCCCCAAATGCGCCGGCATTCATGGCCAATGCCCCGCCTACCGTGCCAGGAATGCCCGCAAAAAATGCGCCCCCAACCAAATTATTTTTGGCACAAAACTTAGCCAGCTTCGCGCAAGGCACACCCGCTTGCGCATAAACTAAATTGGGCTCATGTAAATATAATTTATTTAACTTAGATGTACTAATAACCAATCCCGTTAACCCTGCATCAGGTATTAACACATTACTGCCCAAGCCTAACCAAGTGATTTGAGCAAAACGATCTGAATTTTTTAGCAAAAATTCAACCAATTGCTCGGGGGTTTCTGGCTCTATAAAATATTCAGCCATCCCGCCCACGCGCCAGGTATTCAGTTGTTTAAGGGGAATATTTTGCTGCACGGTCATAAAACTAAAGCTCGTTTACCAAAATCGGTGGCCATTGCACCAATATTACCGGCACCAATCATTAAGATCACATCATTGGGCTTTATGAGTGGCTTTAAAATCGCTTCTAGTTCTGCTTGATCGGAAACAAAGATAGGTTGAACCTGCCCTCGTTGACGTATGGCGCCAGACAAACTTCGACCATCGGCCCCCTGAATAGGTTCTTCACCCGCTGAATACACTTCAAGTAAAATTAATAATTCGGTACGAGACAAGACTTTCACAAAATCTTCAAAGCAGTCTTTTGTTCGAGAATATCGATGGGGTTGAAATACCGTCACCATTCGTCTGTTAGGATAAGCTTCTCTTAACGCTTCAATACTCACTTCAACTTCTCTAGGGTGATGGCCATAGTCATCGATCAAAACAACGTCATTAAATTCCCCGTGAATTTGCATACGTCTGCCTACGCCTTGAAACTGTTCAAGGGCAGCTAAAATGGCCTCATCAGCAACCCCTTCTTCGGTTGCCACCACAATACCCGCAAGGGCATTTAAGGCATTGTATTTACCCGGCATATTCAATGAAATTGACAAGGTACTTAAGCCATTGGGTCTTTTCACCGTGAATTGGCTTTGCATACCGATTTGTTTAAAGGCCGTGATTTGATAATCCGCCCCTTCTGAAAAACCATAGGTCAAAACAGGTCTTCCGGCTTCGGGTAAAATTTCTTGGATAATCGGACAATCGGCACATAAAACCGCTAAGCCATAAAAAGGCAAATTATGTAAAAAATCAATAAAGGTTTTTTTAAGCTTAGAAAAATCCCCTTCATAAGTACTCATATGGTCTTGGTCAATATTGGTCACAATCGCAATAGTCGGATTCAAATGTAAAAAAGACGCATCGGATTCATCTGCTTCGGCGATTAAATATTTACCCAATCCCAATTTCGCGTTGTTGCCTGCACTGATTAACTTCCCGCCAATCACATAAGTGGGGTCTAGCCCCCCTGCTGCAAATAAACTCGCTAAAATACTGGTGGTGGTGGTTTTGCCATGGGTACCTGCTACTGCAATGCCTTGTCTAAAGCGCATGAGTTCGGCTAGCATTTCTGCCCGACGAACCAACGGAATACGTTTTGATTTTGCTGCGATAAGTTCAGGATTATTAGGCAAAATAGCGCTAGAAAACACCACGACATCGACGTCTTCAATATAACGTGCATCGTGCTGTGTATAAATTTTGGCACCAGACGCTTTAAGGGTGTCGGTAAGATGATTGGAAACGGGATCGGAACCTGAAATATCGTAGCCTTCGGTTAGCAAGACTTGCGCAATGCCAGCCATTCCGACGCCTGCAATACCAACAAAATGTATACGTCGGATGCGACGCATCCCCACTGAGTGATGTTCCAGCTGAGTCACTATATTACCTACAACAATTAATACAATATTACTTACAGGCGGCAACCACTTGGGCGGTTGCATTGTTTTTTGCCAGTGCCCGAGCGCGCATGGCCATTTCCAAGCAAGTTTCAGGATGATCGATATATTTTAAAATCAGGGCCGCCAAATACTCAGGTGTAAGACTATGCTGGGAAACTAATATAGCCGCCCCTGTCTTGGTCAAAAATTGCGCATTTGCTGTCTGATGATCATCCACGGCATGTGGAAACGGTATAAGAATACTCGCAATACCGGCGGCTGCCAACTCAGAAACCGTTAATGCCCCTGCCCGACAAATCACAATATCGGCAAATTGATAGGCTTTAGCCATATCATGAATATAAGGCACCACATTTGCTTCAATTTTGTTATCTAAATAATATTGTTTTGCCTCGGTTAGATGGGCTTCCCCAGTTTGATGCCATACTTCTGGCTTTTTATCGTGAGGCAATAAAGCTAAGGCTTTAGGCACGGTTTGATTGATAGCTTTAGCGCCCAAGCTGCCCCCCAACACAAGTATTCTCAAACGAGGATGGCTACCTATCGTTCGCATGCCGGGGGCCGCAATGGCCATAATATCGGCGCGTACAGGGTTGCCTGTTTGAATGATTTTATCGGGAGCAATCGCTAATTTTTGGGTATTGGGAAAAGCGATAAACACTTTTTTAGCAAATTTGGCTAAAACCCGATTGGTTAAGCCTGCAATGGCATTTTGCTCGTGTACATATAAATTAATGCCTAACAACCAAGCAGCAATGCCACCAGGGCCTGCGACAAAGCCACCCATGGATATCACGGCATCGGGCTTTAGTTTGAGTAAAATAATGCGGGCCTGCCAAATGGCTTTCAGTAATAAATAAGGCATGAATAATTTGCGAATTAAACTTTTACCCCGTAACGATTTAATCTCAATAGAATAAAAAGTAATCTGTTGCTCAGGGACCAATTTAGCTTCTATACCAGAAGGTGTGCCCATCCAAAATACCGAATGGCCTTGCTGACGTAACGCCTGTGCAACAGCAATACCAGGTATCACATGCCCTCCTGTGCCCCCTGCCATAATGACGAATTTTTTTAAAGGCTCAATCACGGGCATATAACTCTCTAAATAATTTGCGTCGATTATAATAAGGCGAATGTTGCAATCGATTTTGATAATCGACTTTTAGTAACAAACTCACCGCAACACACATCACCACTAAACTAGACCCACCATAGCTGATAAAAGGCAATGTAAGGCCTTTGGTGGGTAACACACCCGTGTTTACGCCTATGCTGATTAAAGCCTGAAGGCCAATCCATAAAACCACACCATAACTCACGAAGCCCCCAAAAATTTCATTGCGATCAACTGCCGCCATGCCAATTTTAAAGCCTCTAAATACAAATAAGCCATATAAGGCAATCACGCTCACGGCACCAACTAGCCCCAATTCTTCGGCCAGTACAGCAAAAATAAAATCGGTATGGGCTTCGGGGAGATAAAATAATTTTTGTACACTACTGCCTAACCCTACGCCAAACCATTCCCCTCTACCAAATGCAATCAGGGCTTGTGTTAGCTGATAACCCGTATCAAATTGGTCTGCCCAGGGGTTTAAAAAAGACGTCATCCGTTGTAACCGATAAGGGGCAGAAATGGCTAAAAATCCTAGCGCGCTCGCCGCTACCGCAACCAATACGGCAAACCAGGCTAATCTCACGCCGCCCAAAAATAATAAGCCAAGTGTCGTGCCTGTTATCACCACCGTTGCACCAAAATCGGGTTCTAGTAATAATAATCCGCCCAGTATGCCTAAAATAACCAAGGGCACAAAAAAACGAATCACACTTTTTTGCAAACTGACGCCATATTTAGCAATGTAATGGGCTAAAAATAAAATCATGCCCAATTTAGCAATTTCCGATACCTGAACAGCCGTAATGCCCAAATTTAACCAACGGGTAGAGCCATTAACTGTTTTCCCCAAACCCGGAATAAAAATAACAATCAATAAAGCGATTGCGCCAAATAAGGCAAATATCGACAATTTTTGGATGGTTTTAAGAGACATGCCCCATAAAATAATCGAAGAAACCACCCCTAAGAAAATAAAGGCCGCTTGATGCATCGCATAGTAAAAAGGCTGTGAGGTGGTTTTTTGCGCAATGCTGATTGAGCTAGAGGTCACCATGACCAACCCTAAGGTCACAATTGAAATGAGCGCAGCTAATAAATACGGATCGAGCACCCAAGCTTCAACCCGACCTTTTGGTGCAAAATGCACCGTCTGGGCATTAACAGAGTTAGTAGATTGAACGGGTTTGTCTGCAATATCCATTGTTTGGCCTAATTTTATCTTTACTGATTATAGCCATTACTGAGCTTAAGCACACAGGTTTTAAAGTGATCCCCTCTCATAATATAACTGGAGTACTGATCCCAACTCGCGCAAACAGGTGAGAGTAATACGGTATCGAATGGTTCAGCCAGATTTAGGGCCATAGGAACAGCCTTATCTAATACTTGAGCCATGTAACTAGGTATGTTTTTTGGAATCACTTCAGCTATTTTATGCGCATCTCTGCCAATCAAAACAACCGCACGCACATATTTTTCTAATACTTGAGTTATTTCACTAAAATCAGCACCTTTACCATCTCCCCCTGCAATTAAAATAATTTTACCGGTTAAAGTAGGGCCTAGGCCTTCTATGCTGGCAATGGTCGCGCCTGTGCTCGTGCCTTTAGAATCGTTAATAAATTGCACTTGATTAATATCTGCCACCCATTCACAACGATGGGGTAAGCCTATAAATGATGTTAATCGAGCGATTATTTCAAACGTTAAATTTAACCCTAATGCTTTTATTATGCTTAAGGCAGCTAAAGCATTCGCATAATTATGCTGGCCGATTAATTTTAAATCCGATACAGATAATAATTTTTCTGTGCCACAAGCCAGATATTTTTGATTATTTTCAGTGATTAATCCAAACTGATTATCTTCTGATTTATCTAATCCAAAACTAATCATCTCATGTTTGTTTAAATCCATATCAGAATAATTAGGATAACTTCTTTTATCTTGTCTGTTATAAACAATATTTTTGGTTTTTTTATAAATACCTTGTTTGGTTTGGGCATATTCTTGAATATTATGGTTATATCTGTCTAAATGATTGGGGCTTATATTTAAAATAGTCGCAACCGTTAATTCAAGTGAATGCGTGCTTTCTAGCTGAAAACTCGATAACTCTAAAACAAAATAAACCTGAATGTTGTCTAGGTTTTCTTGTTGCGCTTGCTCTGTTATTAAATTATCTAATGTTGATAAAACAGGCAAACCAATATTACCAGCGACAATGACTTTGATTTTTTTATTATTTTTTAAATTATTATTTTCTTGATTCGCATGGGCCAATAATAATTCGCCTACGAGCGTTGTTACTGTACTTTTGCCATTTGAACCGGTGATGCCGATTATGTCATGATTAGGGCAATATTTTTTGACTTCTAAGGCAAATAATTCGATATCCCCAATGATTTTTTTGCCCTGTGCTTTGGCTTTTTGGATAATGGGATGAGCCAGTGGCACACCAGGGCTCACGATTAATAAATTGTGATCTGGCGCACAAAAAACTGCCTCGTCAAACTCGCCTACATAAATCCCTTTTAATAAACCCGTTGGTTCAAATTCGGCTTTGAATTTATTTATGTCTTCAGAATTTGCTCTAGAATCGGCAACTTTAAAACAGATATTGCGCTTGGCCAGATAAGCTGCAACAGAGTGGCCTGAAGCACCTAAGCCGACAACTAAGACAGGGTGATCGGGGGTAATTAAGTTATTTAACATATTATTTTATTAGCTTGTTGACTTTAATTTTTAGAGGGCTCTAGGATTTAAGCCAATGATACGCAATTTGCGTTTGAGAGTAAATTTTTGCTTAAAGCTTCCCTGTGATTTTAGGTGTCACAGAGGTGACTTTTTGGCTGTCTTCCGTCTTAATTTCAGCCTGTTTACTTTGATTAATTTTGGCCTCATCAATAGGAAGATAAGTCTTATGAACCGCTAACATGTTTTCTTTATTATTATTATGCAGATTATTATCATCTTGGCCCCGTCTTTTGCGGCTTCGATAAAATCAGCATCTACACTGTTTTCGCTCATTTTCCCTCTCCGAAATACACTTGAGAGAAAAATAAATAACTCGCTTAAATTAGACTGACCTAGATCGATTTAGCTCTAATTATTTAGGAGTGAGCTTTTTTCTAAGTGACATGAAAAAGAGAAAACCCTGTTAGCTAAACCTTGGGCGTGTTCTTTTTGTTAACCACTTTATTTTTATTTTCTGAAGGTACTTCATTTTTTTCACTTTTTTTACGCTGTTCAGTGAAATTATTCCGAAGATCACTCATAACAGGTGAAGTTTTTTCAGGTGGCAATTGCACTTTTCTGTCTTGAGTTATATTCATGAACTTCCCCATTTGAGAGGTTAAACTCTTATCTGATGTATTTTTATTATTCTCCTGTTTAGCCACATCTCTTCTAAAACTATTATTTTCTTTAAAATAGCCTATTAAATTACTCACACTTTCTGAAATCCTTTGGTTGTATTTTATTTTTTCGGGAGACAAAGGTGCCATATCTTCGCTTTTCACACTCCCTTGATCAACCAGCGCTTGTGCAAACCGTTCATCCTCACGCACTTTACCCACAAAACCTTTAAGATTTTTAGCCAGATCTTTTTCAAATTTATCAGGGTTAATGCCCCACTTTTTATTTTCTAATTCTTTTCTTGTAACAAAATCAGACACTTTCTTCCAGGCTTGCTCTTCTTTATCGCCCATATTTTGCGGTAACTGTGTCTGTTTAAAATAGGAAAGTTCATCTTGTACCTGCTGAAAATCGATATTAGCTTTATCTTTATCAGCAGCATAATCTCGCGCTTGCTTCTTAAAGCCAAAAGCTGCGCCTTTTAATCCATTGTTAATCAATCCGCTAACGGCATAATATAACCGAGGCAGTAAAGGAACCCCCACAGGAGGAGAAAATGCACGAGCAGCTTCTGCTTTTTTTTCTGCTTGTAAATTAACCGTATACCGCTCATGAAAAAAAGCTAGCTCTTTTTTGGCACCCTCTGCATAAACAACACTCATAGTCTTAGGTGCAGCTTCAAACTTTTGTTTTATTTCGTTCTGTTTCTGTAAAAAGCGAGCTTTTGCTTGTGAGTTATCACTATCAGGTATCGCAGGTATCGATTTTAGGATTGCATCCCAACTCGACGAGGTATCAGTCATACACACACTCCTACTGCAAGAAAATACTAGATTCTATGTGTGTATTGGAGGAGTGAACTTAGACTTAAGTTCACTATTTTAGTTGTAGGTACGCGCTTTTATATCAGGGTATTTCTAATACAGTCGGTAAGAAGGTAACAGGACAAGTTTGATTCAAATATATCGCCCCAAGTTGCGTTGTATCAAGGCCATTGGTTTGAGACATGAATCCATCACCATGAATCACCTCTTGTAAGTAAATTTCATTTTTTTCGCCATCTATCATAGAAAAAGTAATTTTATCTTCACAGTGATCATTTTGGCAAACCTGCACAAAATTTAGGGAAATACCCTGAATGCTTGCCAATTTTTCAAAAGACAAATTTTCAAGATTTAAGGTATTAACAACGTGATCAATGGCAGGAAAAATTTCTGGATGGTTTTTCTCGATGTAATCTGCAAAATCAAAAGCATCTACATTTTGCTCTGTTTTAGCTGAAAGTTCTGTTTTAATCTGATTATCTACCCATTCTTTATAATAATAGGTGGCGTAATCTTTACATAAAGTGCTTTGGCAATATTCATTAAAACCAGTAGCAACAAAACTAGTATCTTGAATATCTGAAGCCGTGGCGCTGATCATGCCATTGAGTAATAATCCTTCTAGGGTTAATTTTCCAAAAGAATCTTTTAAGCTCTGTGCATAAGAGGCGACGTCAAACTGTGAAAAATCTTGAACAATATTGACTGTATCAGGCATACCACTGGCCTCGTTACAAAATTTTGTTTGTAAAACACAGCGAATACTGTAATAAGTATATTTTGCGTTATTAATATTTACTTCGGCAAAAGATTGCACAAATTGTGCCACCATTGGCGTGGCTAAATTGTTAAAAACTTTGTAACCAATTGCAATGCCGCTTCTTTTGATAAAAGCAGAAGGATCCACTCCGTCCACAGCCGGCGCCATACCATAGTACGCAGAAAACCCAACACTTCCGGCAACTGCTTGATAAATATTCTCTTTGGTTAATTTTGGCTCAACATATTGACCATAAAGTTCTAAGCCTTTTGCCATAAGATTATTTATTAGTATGGAAGGAGAATTAGGTGCACTTGCATCAAATAACATAAATACTACATACCTTTAACTACACTATTTATTTCAGTTGCCTAGTTTACATAAGTTAAATAAAAAATTAAAGAGTTTTTAAAGATAAATGTAGAAAAATTCTGGCCGGGACAGAGGCCGGCCACTACAAGATTGGAATATCATCAATAAATTTTATTAAAGGGCGATTTGTAGTGGTCGGCCTGTGCCGCCCAAAGTATCGATTATTCCCTTATACTGTCGTTTTCTTACAACCAGGTACGCCCTTTTTTAAAATTTAAACTGAAATTTGTTTGGTTCTATATTCATGCCAATGTCAAAATCATCATCAGAATCATCATCATTATTATTGTCGAAGTTTATATTAAAATTATTTCCTTGATCACATGACTTTTTTGATTTTTTAAGTTGATCTTGCTCAATCTCTATCTCATTATCACCTTTTCTCTTTTTATTTTTAATTATAGAATTTGTGATAACGGACTGAGAAAAAATAATAGGTACTGCGTTTTGCTCAATCTGAATTGCCCCCACAGCAGGCACTACAGCTGCACAAATGTGCGCCGCCATTTCCCTATTCTGAAAGGGGTTCCTTCTTATCGCTTGTTGCCTAGCTAATTCAGCTTCCGCGTCTCTTTCGAGTTTAGCGTTATAAATCGATTCACACACAAATATTGAATCAAATTTTAATCTATGAAGATACCAAAGAGGAAATTTATTACAAATGTTTTGAACCAACTCTTGCGCTTCTTGATCTTCTGTATATTTTTTATTCATCACTAGGTCATAATATTCACGAATAAATTTAAATAGATGGGCTAAAGGATCCTCAAGATGATTTGGCATAAAAAATTGGTTAAGAATAAATATTTCAAAAAAAGAAGCGAGTTCTTGACGATACGCCATCACCTGCTGCTCAAATTGAATAATTATATCGACATATTCTGGTTTATTTTTATAGTGCGTAATTTGCTCATCTGACATTGCGCTTAACAAGCGATAAGCTGTTTCTTTATTTCCTGACAAAACGCTAAACTCAAATGCGGTTTGTCCAAAAAGAGATTGTACGTTTACATCCGCTCCCGACAAAAGAAGATGATTCACGATATGAGCATGGCCACATTCTGCTGCGCAATGTAATGGCTTTCTCTTGTAATCATCATTAGCGTCTAAAGCTGCACCTTCATTTAACATCATTTTAACTAGGTTTAATTCACCTGATTTAACTGCCTCAAAAAGATATTCATTTTTATCTGATTGACACAAGATAAAAAAAGCATTATTTCGAAAATCGCTTGAAGATTCCATAACAGACTACTCGCTTATTATTGATTAAAATTTAAATTGGAATTTGTTTGGTTCTTCATCCATGCCGTAGTTTGAGCAATCATCATCGCTGTCATTATCATTATTGTTGTTATTATCATCATTGTGATGATTACAATTTATATTATTTTTAACTTTTTTATGTTTTCCTTTTTCTTGCTCATAGTCAAACGCCAACTCATTTTCGATTTTTCGCTTTTTATTGATGGTTTTAGAGTTTGTATTATGAAACTCGGAAAAAAGCATAGAAGGCGTCTCAGTCAGAATTTCCTCGCCTGAATTCATAAAATTTCTTAGACCAACTGTCTGAGGTCCAGCCATTTGAGCTTCCATTTTGGCTCGAATTTTAGATCGGTATATTTCACAACATGCTAAAATAGAATCATTTTTTAATCGAGGGTGATACCAACGAGGAAAGGAATAAGAAAGATCCCCAATCCAGTCAAATTCAGCCTTATTACCCTTTTGATTGTTATTGTTACTAAAAGTAAAAGCTTCATTAATTAATTTAATCATCTTCCCAATAGGATTATTATTATTTGGCATACACATGTTATTCGTAACATACTGCTCATAAAATGTGGCTAACTGTTCGCGATACGAGGCTATATTTTGCTCAAATTCTAAAACAATATCCTGACATCGTTTAATATTTTTATATTCTGCTATTTCATCTTGCGACATTTCACTTAATAAACGAAACACGATAATTTCGTTTCCATAGTCAAATGCACACTGAATTGCAGGGGGATAAAAAGCCGACTGGGCCGTAGGACTTATTCCTTGCAAAAGCAGGAAATCAACCATTTCAAAATTGCCACTCAAGGCCGCTTTTTGCAAAAGATTAGTATTCTTTCCATCAGACGTATCTAAAATCGCGCCCTCATTTTGTATCATCTTTGCCGTAGTTAAATCGCCTGATTGTAGTGCTTCAAAAAACCAGTGATTTTTTTCTGGTTGCGATAAGTTAAAAAATAGGGCGTTTTGAGAATTTTGTTGAGAATCCATCGTACTGCTCTCTGGTTATTAGTTAAGGATATGAATATATCAAAAATGCATATTGGTTAAAAGACTAATAACGACCGGGGGTATTAATTTAATGATAATCCGAAAAGATTTAGTTAATAAACTTTTATTTAGTAGGGAAGAAATGAGCTAAGGCGGGCCGGCAGAGGCCGGCCCAAATTTCTACCTTAATGATTTGAACTTAAGTAAAAAGGAGATCGACATATTTTTTGTGGTGTTTCTTCTTCCATCATTACATCATCAGATTCGTCATTATTAATTTTATTTCTTTTCAATTCTCTTTCACCTTCTAATGCTTGCCCATTGGCTTTTCGCTTATTTGGATTCGGATTGCCTGCAAGGGGGGTGAAAATAACGGGGGGTATTGAATTTTGAAGATCCATTTGCATCTTGTCAAAATCATCACACAGACGATCGAACTGTGTCGCTAAATAATTATCCATCCTTTCTTTTGTTTTTAGCGAATCTTGATAAATTTGATGGCATATTTGAATTGACTCTTTTTTTAATACAGAAATATACCAGCAAGGAAATTCTTTATAAATAACATCAACAAAATTTTGATCTGTAGTATTTATTGCATTTGGTTTATTTACCAACAATTCAAAACGATTTTCAATGTTCCCCACAACTTCTTTCAAAATCATGGATAGATTAGTTAAAGAACAAAAAAGGGGAGCGAAAAAGGAATTTAATTTTTCACGATAAGCTGAGCGAAGTGCTTCAAATTGAGTAATAATTTCGCAATGAGCAGATGACTCTTTATATTTTCTAATTTTTTCATCTGACATCCAACTTAATAAAGAACACGTTATATCTTGATCGCATCTTACTAAGCCGAGCGCCAATAGCGTTTCGCCACGAAAAGAATCTGGATCGGGATTTGCGCCATTTAAAAGCAGGAAGTTTATTGTTTTAAAATCGCTATATTGAACAGCAAAAGATAAAGGGGTGTTATTATCCTTCCTACATTCTAAAGATACCCCTGCATATATTAATTCTTGCATAGCCATTAAGTTACATTTCTCTAATGCGCTAAAAAATAAAGTTTCTTTATGTGATTTGGCTAATTTTGTTAAATCAATATTAGGGAAACAGGAATTAGAATTTAAATCCCTCAGTTCAATAGTATCCATTGAATAGTGCCTTTTAGTTAATGTATAAAATGAATCTAATTACTTAGTTAAATAAAAAACTAATATATCAAAAAAGCTCGACGACTTAAAGCAAATTCCGATAACTGGTAATTATATAGGGTGATGAAATTGACTTTGGTTCGAAAACTGGCTATAGTCCCGCCTCATTAATTCCGCTAAGTTTTAAAGGTGTTAGTTGTATGGCTAGAAAAAATACCTCCTATTCTCAAAAACAATTTATTGATGCAATAGAAAGTGAGAATGAAAAATTAATCAAAAAAATACTTAAAGATGATAATTTTGATCCCTCTAAACAAGCATCGAAAATAATTCGCGCAACCATCGAAACAGAAAACTTAGCCGTTTTTAATCTATTACTTAAAGATGAACGTATTGATTTTACAACAGGAAAATACCTTGCCATTAAACTTGCGGTCGAACATAACCAATCAGATATGTTGACTGAGCTCTTACAACTAGAAGGTGTTAGTGAAAACATAAACACCACAATGCTCTACAATTTACTAAAAAAATCAGTGGAAGCAGGCCATAATGATGTCGCTACAGCTATTATCGATACAAAATTAATTTCTTATGAAAAAACATTATTATGGGCAGTTCAGCATAACCATGTTTTTATCGTACAAAAATTGCTTACCGCTAATCCTGAACCTGATGTTTTATCAGACAGATTCATCAAAGCTGCTGTAAAGCATAAAGCCCACGCTGATTTATTTAATGCTTTAATTGCATCGAATAGATTTGGTGTACAAAAATTATTACCTTGGGCCGTTGAGGGAAATCACTATGAATTAACTGATGCTTTATTAACCCATCCAGATACTGACCCTTCTTATGAGGAGAATAGGGCCATTCGGGATTGTGCAAAACAGGGATATACTGAAATCATCGAATTATTATTAGATCACCCTAAAACCAATCCCGCCGATTGTAACAATCATGCCCTCAAAAGAGCCTCTTATTATGGCCGTACTAAAATCGTTGAATTGCTACTTGCCTTAAAAGACAAAGGTATTGACCCTAACGTTGACAACAACTATTGCCTAAAAAGAGCCGCTTCTCAACAACATACCGACATCGTTCGCTTGCTCATGCCCCATTGTGTAAGCCATAGAGTAAAACTAACTGACATTATCCCTATCGATTCCCCGACTCTATCTGATGATGTAAATGATTTTATAACCTCTCCTGAATCTTATATCAATGACCACCCTCGCTTAACACTCGCTCAGAAAAAAGCATTTGAAATCTTGGAATTAAAAACCAATATTCATCATTGGGAAGAAGAACAAAGAAAAGCAGACGCTGAAGATCTTGAAAGTGCGATGCGCGATGAAAAAGTGACGCGTTCTAAACTCACTTTCGAGAAAATTGTTAAACCCGCGTTCGAAGAAAAATTTCTTGCGCACGCTGCGTCAGATTTCGATGTATTATTAGAAAAAGATATATCAGAAGCTGACAAGCTCAAAGCCAAAAACCTTTCTGCGCTGATTAAAATAGAACAAAATATTCGCGAGCTGATATTAGATAAAATTTTAGCTGCTAACCCCTTACAAGCAACCCTTGATTTTATTAAATTAAATAAAAAAGAATTAATAAAAGCCACAGATAAAGCATTAATGAAAACAGCCCGAAACGATCATTTTAACTCACGCACAGACAGATTCCATCTTGCCTGGCGCGGTTATGACGCACGTGCGCCTTACAAAGGTTTTTTCAATTTATTAACGCCGCCTAAAAAAGAAGAAGCCTTATTCACGACAGCAGCTGCTAACACAGAAGAAAACGCTGAGTTACTTAACACCACAGCAAGTATGTATGTTAGAAAAATGGTGGCGCATTACTTTTTACTCGTAAACGATAAAAATGATGGGATAGAAGCCTCTCAAGAAATTAAAACAGAAATCCTAGAAGCCAGACGTGATAATTTTATTTCAGAATTAGCCGATATGCGTTCTGCTCATTCTGAAGATTATAAAAATAAGCACGATGGTCCCAGTTGTTATCCAGGCTACTTGGGTAGAATCGCAAACATGGGATATGAGCATCCTTTAACCAAACAAACGGTTAGCACCAAAATGTTTATTGAAGGCATTATGGAACCTCATATTTTCACTCAATTTAAAGAAAGCTTAGAAAAATGTCAGACGGAACAAGAAGGGCTAACCCTCTTGGAAACCATGACCTTATTAACTGAAACAGGTTGGCGCGCCCAAAATATATTTCTAGGTTTAGAAAATTATGATGAAAAACTAATAACACTCAGAAAAGATTTTATTGATACCATTGGCACACAAGATAATAATATCATTCTCGTTAATAAAGAACTGGAAAAAAGTGGTCGGTTAGCACTAACCAATAAAAATGACTTTAACGAGCAAAGCTATGTCTTTCAATATCTATTAGACCCTGCTCGAGGAAAATTATCCGGGAAATTTGCGCATGAATATCAAAAATGGGTGAAAAAGTTTTATATTGCACAAGATAATGCTGAACCAAAAGAAGACAATCAAGAAAATCTAAAAACAGAACCTACACAAAATGCCATAACTTTAAATAACCCCTATTCTTCTAATGCCAATCAAATACGCGAGATGTTAAAAAAAAATAAAACCAATACCATGATGGTAAATATGTTAGCGAAACGCTTACAAAATATTGTTATTAAAGAATCGATGTTTGATTTAATTCAAAGCCAATTAATCACTCTTCCTGTTTTTAACCTTGATAAATATGATCTTAAAACTTATGCTTTGTTTGCTGAAGTGTTAACTGAAGTGTTATTTGAGGCTGAACAAAAAAATCTCGATCTTCTAGGCATTTATTTACAAAGTTATGTTTGGAAAAATTTGAGTCAAGATTTAAATCAAGAAATTGAAACTAAATTAAATGATCACTCAGATAAAGATGAATTTGCAGGCGTTCTAGACATTTTAACTGAAATGGCTGCGCCTCAACAAAAGCATGTTATTGAGCTAGTGCATAACATAATGTACACCCCACTGAGATCTACTCCGACGCCCCCACGGAGCCCTTCTAAAGCGAATGCGCTCCCGAAATCTCCTCTAAAAACAGGAGTTGGTGGCAGTAGATTAACAAATGCTGGGGTTAGTTTGGATTTTTAAGCAATCACCCTCTTATAAAAAAGGCCCACCCCAACCCCCGCGAGCGAGGGGGCTAGAAAATAGCCTACTTACTCTAATGCTCAAATAATTTAGGAGACATTTTATGACCGATAATACCGAAGCTCAGAACGAAGGCCTTTGGCTCCCAGAAGACATTTGGGCATTCATCGCCTGCTTTTTAGACAACGATGATTTGGCTAAGTTTAGACAGCTTTGCAAAACCACCCAATTTGTTGGCTCACATGCGGCCATTTTGCAGCCCCTTTATAATCGTCTTTATGCTATTTATGATACTTTACCTCCTCTTTTGCCCCAAGAAAGCACCCTGTCTGCTTTTAAACAAGCTTTTGAAAAAATTCAAATTCGTCAACAATTTGAAATTTCTTATTTAACAGTGCATCATTCTAACCTAATGGCAAAAGCTGAAAATGCGCAAGTGCTTGAAGAAAATACAACTGTGTCATTGAAATCTTCAGAAGCAATAAATGCACTTTTAGATAAAATTAATAGTGAAATTATTAAAGCAAAAATTGACCTCAATAGCACAAGGTTAGATATATCTAGCGCTTGTATTACTCGCCTTCCTGTTAGTCTTTTTCAAACAGAAGGGTATACAAATTTTTGGCAAAATTTAACCTACCTAAACTGCGATAATAATCTACTCACCACCTTGAATGTGCATGAGCTGGCGGCGCTACGATTGTTATACTGCGACAACAACCAACTCACTACCTTGAATGTGCAAGGGCTGGCGGCGCTACGAGTGTTATACTGCGACAACAACCAACTCACTACCCTGAATGTGCAAGGATTTGTGTTTCTTCGTTGGCTACACTGCGACAACAACCCTTTAAAAACCTTAATCTTAACGGGCGTGCATCCAGTCACTAAAAATAGGTACGGAGAACTAGAAAGAAGCTTATTGCTTAATCCATTAAGTCAATCTGATTGTGCTCAAACATCTACTTTCTTGCCTTCTTTTGAAGCAAATAATCATACTCCAGAAAATCCTGACCTAAAAAGAAAACGAGATGAAAACGGAATGCAGCTGGATGGCGTTTTACAAAAGCCTGATAATCAGCCAGATTTAAAGAAAAGGAAAATAGGCTAGCTTAAGTTAGGGTTGGTATTTTAGGCTAAGTAGGATTTTCGTAACGACAACTAATCTAAGCTGTCATGCCAGCGAAGGCTGGCATCTAGCCAATAATATCTTCAAGTTTAATTCTTTTTTTATATTAATTAAGATAAGTCCTGGATGCCAGCCTACGCTGGCATGACAAGAAATTATAATATTGTTAAATGGCGTCTTAAATCAATTTCTGTAAAACACACCCTCTTTCAAAAAATAATCTATTTGAAAATTCGTCTGCCTATCCATCAACATATTCAAATGGTTTTTAGGCAGAACAATATGATCTTTCATGCCTGCTACTTTGCTGCTTTCCACCGTCACATTCCCATCATTAGGACCCTTAAAACAGCTTAAATTAATACTCGGTTTATCCCCCATTATTACCCCTAATTCAAAAGCAATGGGCTGTTTGAATAAATGAGGCGTTTGGCTGGTGGTTAACTGTAATCCTGCTGGCCCAAACAACCAACGGTATAATTTAAACCTACTCAAAAAATCCGCTAGTTCGCTTCCCCCATTTGGGGTAGCCAAAAAGACGACTCTGCCTAAATGAGAAATAGGATATTTTTCTAAATAAGCGCGTAGCAATAACCCACCCATTGAATGACAAACAAAATGAATGGGTTGTGTATTATTTTGAGTGAGCTTTTGTATTTTAGGATGAATCTTTTCTACGAGTTCTGCCAGGTTATATCGAGTGGAAGGATAGCCCAATAAAGTGACGTCATAATCCTTTTTTCGCAAATAGCGCCCTATCCATGCCATACAGTATTTAACGTTTAAAATACCGTTTATTAAGATAACCTTTGGTTTTTTCATCAATGGCTGCCTATGTAGTAAGTTGTTATTCCGAGGTAGTGAGTCGTCGTACTTGCCTTTTGGGTTTATTTTAATACCTTTCATCTTAAAATTGCTAAAAAATATTGACCCCCGGGACATTTGCCTTTATTTTATGTCAACCAGCTTGCGAGTTCATCTTGGCAGCTGTGTATTTGGGGTGCTGAGGTTTATTTAAACTCTCAGTCAGTTAAGAGCTTCTCCATACTACGTAAATTATTACGCAGGTACACACTGTAAAAAGAGGAAGGTCAACGCAGTTGAGCATAAACATTACTAGAAAATCTACCTACTTAGGCTTTGGCGCGCTGTTCATGTGGACGGTCGAGCCCTTACTTATTTCTGAAGTAAATAGCCTACCTATTTTTGAACTGCTTTTTATCATCTTTTTTAGTTCATTTGCTATCACCGCCATTCGCCTCACCATTAAAAGACAATGGATGAATGTGCTTAAACAACCTCTTTTTATCTGGGTTGTGGGCGTCATGGGGATATGTCTTAGTGATTTTGCCTACATATTTGGCGCGCAACAAGCGCCCATTGCGCATGTCGACTTAATAGATTACCTATGGCCTTGCTTTGTCATTGGCTTTTCCGGGATGTTGCCCAATGAAAGAATTCATTTTCAACACATTTTTGGCGCGCTTTTAGGCCTTGTGGGCATATACATCTTAATTGCGCATGATGTGGGTCAAGACAAAATTAGCACACAGTATCTCTTTGGGTACGTATTAGCGATTGTGGGCGCTTTATTGTGGGGTGGCTACTCAGCCTTCTCCCGATACCATAAAGCTGTCCCAACCGAAATGATTGGCATTTACTGTGGTGTTGGGGCAATCATCTGCCTTGGCTTACATTTACAGTTTGAAACCTTTGTTGTGCCCACCACCACCGAATGGGTATTGGCGGTTGTCACCGGCGTTTCAGGGGCTGGGATTGCCTACCAGCTTTGGGATCACGGCGTAAAATATGGCAATATCTATATTTTGAGTGTGGTGACCTATTTGGCTAGGTTATTGGCCATGCTACTATTGGTCATGTTTGGAAAAGAACCTTTTTCGATGAGTTTAGTGATTGCTTGTGTTTTAAGCTCGCTAGGTGTCTTCATCAGCAGCATGGAAAGTGAGCGCTTTAAAACGTTTTTTAGACGCTTGTATCGTATCACGACCTTTAAAAAGGTCTTGCCCAAAAAAGAAGCATTGACTTCTCCCTAATATAAATTAAGGATTATCTATGAAAATTTTATCTATGCAAGATTACGCTATAATTTCTGGCGGTGTTTTAACCGACAAACAAGTAGAAAGCCTAACCGCGAAAGCCGGTGGTTATCTTGCCAAAGGCAGTTTTTTAGGCCTATTAACCCTGGCTAAAGTTTTGCCACTTCATGCCTTTTTGATTGGTGGTGTGGCAGGCCCTATTGCGAGCCTAGTTGGCACGTATCTTGTTTATGAAAATAAAGAGTATGTTTTAGGATTGGTTACCCAAACCCAAAATGCCCTCCCCAGCATTTATTAAATAAAAAATTAAAGTTCGATCTTTTGTTTTTTAGTCTCGTTTTCTTCTGGCTGCGCCTCATCATTTACCGCTTTTCTTTTACGGTTGTGTTGGGGGGCAGCAATTGAAAATACCTTTACTGGACTGTGTTCAAGCGAAATAATTTCTTCTACGTTTACGTGCCAAGACATCTCTTGTTGTACTAGTGCGCAGTATTTACCTAATATTTCCCCCATTGCATCGGGCGGTAAATAGGAAAATGGATTTTTTGAATTACTGTCTAGTAACATAATCTGAAATATTTGTAACAATTTTATACGTCTATCTGTAACAGAATCTTTATAGTACTGAAAAATGGTGCGCGTTTCGGCGTGAATAGACTCTTCAATTGCTTTATTTATCTCATCGGATGACATAGCACTAAACAAACAAAAAGCGGATTCTGCCCGCTTGTTCTGAATGGCATAATCCAGTGCTATTTTTTTTTCGGTTATAAAAAAATCTGGGTTTGTCTGGGTCATAGCCTTAGCTTTAAGCAATAGCGCAACAATCGCGGTATAACCATAACGCGCAGCGCACCTTAATGGGGTATTACCATGAATGTCTATGCTGTCTAACGATGCTTTTCCCTTGACCAATAGCTGCGCAATTTCAAGATGATTAAATTTGCAGGCAATAATAAGAGGGGTATCGCCGTCTGCATCTAGCGCTTCCAAATTGGCCTTATTTTTAATTAAGCATGCCACCACGCCTATTTTATT
This sequence comes from uncultured Gammaproteobacteria bacterium, assembly GCA_902826485.1. Lineage (GTDB taxonomy): Bacteria > Pseudomonadota > Gammaproteobacteria > Berkiellales > Berkiellaceae > CADEEZ01. The sequence continues at coordinate 24,615 of CADEEZ010000002.1, read as the reverse complement.
ATTTGTCACAGCTTCAATTAGGGGAGATCTAAAGTCTTCATCTTCAAAGTCTATGTTAGCTTTTAGCTCCAGCAATACTTCTACCTGTTCTAAGTTGCCATGAAAAGCCGCCAAGATAAGCGCCTCATTTTTTTCTTGTTGGGTCGCTTCAGCATATTGCTGTCTATATTCAGCTTTTAATAATTCGCCAGAATCCATGATCCCACCCCTAAACTAACATCAATGATCGTAAAATTTATTTAAGTTATTATTCTACCAACATAATATTATAAAGTTAATTCACATCAGACAAATGGCTAATTTTTAGGGTCTAGAGAGTGAACCTTTAAAGTGTACTTACAATGGTGCTTGACTCATTTTCTGTTTAGGGTTTGAATTTCATTTATACGTTTATGTTAAAATTCTTACATCAAGGAAGATGTTATAGTGAGTAATCCGCTAAACTTTTTGTTTAATTTGATTAAAGCAAAAATAATCACCTGGCTCATGACAGATAACGATGACTTTAAAGTATCCTCGGGTTCTGATTTTATGCGTGTCGAAGAAAAAGTAAAAATAGGAGATGTTTTACTCATTCAAGGAAGAAGCCGAGTAAGTAACGTGATCAGTATTTTGACTAAAAGTATTTGGACTCACTCTATACTTTATGTCGGTGAAATTCAGCAAATTCAAGACCCTGAACTAAAAGCCTTATTGAAATCACACTATACAGGCCCCGATAACATTAAATTAATTATTGAAAGTTTATTAGACAAAGGAGTGATTATCACCCCTTTATCAGAATATCAATATGATCATATTCGAATTTGCAGGCCCAGTGGTTTGCAAGAAAAAAATGCAGAACAGCTCATTTTCGCTGCCACTAAATTTCTTGGGCTAAAATATGATGCGCAACAAATTTCTGATTTAGCTAAACTATTGCTCCCGTGGAATATTTTCCCCCCCAGCTGGCGGAGACGATTATTTTATTATAACCCCGGTGACGCTTCAAATTTGATCTGCTCAACCTTAATTGTTGAAGCATTTCATGCCATTAAATATCCCATTTTGCCCATCATTCATAAAAATGGCGTCAAAGGATATGAGTTTATTAGACGAAACCCCAAATTATTTACCCCCTGTGATTTCGACTACTCTCCCTTTTTCGATATCATCAAATACCCCATTATAGAATTTAGCGATGATATTCCTTTTACTCAAATAAAATGGAACGAAGAAGGGATTATCAGCAATGATAAACAAGGCATTTATATCATCAAAAAAACAGATACATAAAATCCGAAATCATTAGACAATATTTACTTTTTACGTGAATGCTATAATTAATTATTAAGGATAAAAATCATTAGGATAGTTTGGATACGTACTTAATAGGAGCATGATTATGGATAGGGATGACAGTTATTGGGTAGCTCCAGTTTTATTTAGTATAGCGGCGGCTGTATCCTTATTTGCGTTAACGCGTGGACAACGTCAGAATACACTGCTAAATGAGGCGAATGACCAGCCTCCCATTCAAAGAAACGAGTTGAAAGCCTTATTCAAAGATTCAGCGTTTGATTTACAATTTGAAAAACTTTTATCGGATCATAAAGATATTAACTCCCCCCCTAATGAGTACCTTGATCCTTATACTTTACATATTATGGATGATCCAGTTACCTTATCAGATAATCAAACTTATAATAGGAACACGGCAGAATATTTATTAAAATATGAAACACTCAGCCCGATTACAAGAGATTCTTTAGATAAAGAATTTTATGAAGAAAATGTACAACTTAGAGAAAATATTCAGGGCTGGATTACTGCATTAAACTTTGAATATAATCAAGATTTTTCACTTTCTCGGAAAGCGATGAATAAAAAATAAACATCCCGCTAATATGCTAATAATATTAACAGGATTTTAGTTTTTAGATGATATTTGAGATGTAACTTAAAACATCGGCTGGTAATAATATCGTCAGGGCTCGATAGGCATATTTAAACCCAAAATAAAGTAGCATGACACCTGCCACTTTGGTGATGCCTTTGATCCATTTTGGATTAATAAATCTTTTGCCTACTTCTAAAAAGCCGCTGAGAATTAAACCCCAAATCAGCACCCCTGCTATCACTGCAAAATTTTGAACTAAGCCAAACCAAACACTGACTTCACCAGATAAATCTAAAGGGACGGCAAAAAGGGTAAACCAAAATACCAAGCCAATAGGATTCGCAATCGATAAAATAAAACCGGTGATTAATCCACTGGACAGGGTATATGATTTTTCAGCGTCACTGTGCGTATGTTGATATTGGTGTACTCTTTTATCGAGTAACGCTTTTATGCCCAAATAAAATAATACCAACGCCCCAGCCAAACTGCATACACCCATTTTGGTTTCTGAGGTCATAAATAAACTTGCGCCAAAATAAGCAGCAATAAGACACAAGGTGTTACCAACTGCCCCACCCACGCGAACAATAAACGCATCTAGAAAGCCTTTGCTTAAGCCTCTTTTGATCATTTCGATGGAAACAGGGCCAATCGGCGCGGCAAGCGTTATGCCTAATAAGATTTTATCTAATAACATGAAAAAAATTCCCGACAAACTACACAGGTAAGTAATCATACTACGTACAGTTAAAAATTAAAAAAGCAATTTACATTTGTTCACCAACTAGCTATTATGTATCACAGTTTATGAACAAATGTTAGTTAGTAGGATTATATGTCGGATTATATTGCTTCATTACCAAAATCAGATCAGCCCAAAACCCATTATCCCTTAAAAACGCCAACCAATTTAAATAAGCTAGCTGAATCATTAGGTTTTACTTATCTACACAATGATGCTCTAGACAAACAAGAAGGCACAAATGAAAAGCAATTAATTGTTGCCCCCGTCGCAAAATTAAATCAAGGCATGGGCGTCTTTGCTACCGTGCATATGCCTTATAATCCAGAACAACCTAAGGTATTTGGCCAATATAAAGGCTTAAGAATTAATATTAAAGATCTAGATCTTGCGGCAATGGACACTTCTTATTATTTTGATGATCCCGAAGACAATAGAAGCAAAAATTATCGCATTGATGCTAAAAATCACGCAACCTGGGCAAGATTTGTTAATCATAGCGAAAACCCCAATCTCTACGCACAAATGAAACATAACCGAGTTTGGTTTAAGCAACTGCGAGAAATTCAAGCAGGGGATCAACTTTTTATTAATTATGGATATGAATATGATTTTTCTGAATATGATAAATTTTACTTAAACACCAATGATAATTGGTTGAGCGTAGAAGATTATTTTACCAACGCTACTCACGCTTATAAAGCACTTGATTTAAAAATCACCCCTATTGATTTAGGCTTTGATAAAACCACTACCCAAATCAGCTTGCCCAAATTTTATGGTGATCTATTAGCCAATAAAGCAAAACTTGATTTAACTAATCAGGATTGGAATTTACCCATAGCTGGGATAAACAAAGGCAAAAAACTCACGCCTAAACAACCTTACCTGACGTTATTGATGCTTGCTGCCTTCACTGGCAAAGAGGCGATGATTGAAAATATCCTAAATGCAAAAAATGCTAAGCTTAATATCAACTTACAACAAACTTTCACGGGCCGAACCGTGCTCTATTTTGTGTTAGCGAACAATTGTTCAACTGACCTTAAAATTATTATGCTCACCCTTTTGCTGAATCAAGGTGCCGATCCTTATCTAACCGATTTTGAAGGCAAAAATCTATTTCATTATTGCGCAGACAAAAACAACGCAACCATTTTTGAAGCTGTTTTAACACACCCTAAAATCGATCTGAAAAAGGCAACCACTTTAATAGAATGCCCTAGAGAAGAATGCTTAGCGCATTTGCCAAAAAATGTGGATTTGTCGGGATATCTCTTAGCAAAGAAAAATTTACCTTTATTTAAGATATTATTAAATAAGGCTGATACTAAGAAAATTTGGGAGAATTTAACGGGTCTTGTACCAAGTAGTAACCATATTAGTCAGATGAGATTCATCTCAAATTTACTGACGATTAAAGAGAGAGAAACGCTAAAAAATTATGTTGTGGAACATCAATTGCTTTCTCCTACTCATCCTAAAAATAGGAGCATCATGGATGTACTCAATTCAGGTCTTAAACAGAAGCTTGAGAAAAAAATAAGTAGCCCGACGAAAAAAACACTTGAAATAAAAAAAGCACCTATTGAATCAAAAGTTAAAAATCCCGTTTCTAAACCACTCTTAACTGCGTTTAATCAAAGCGAGAGCAACCCTCCCAAAGTACAAACGCGTAGTATCAAAAAAACAGAAAGTATCCCTAAAACTAAAACTCAGCCAATAGGCAGAATGAAAAAAATACAAAAACAAAGTGCTCAACCTGTTTTACCGCTTTTTAATCTCATAGCAACGCGTGATAAAAATTCAGATGGCAGCAATAAAAGAAAAATTAACCCCACTGAAAAAATGAAACAGCTCAAAAAGAAAAGTTGTTTTTAGGGAACTGACTTGAATTTTGAGGCGTACCCTGGTAATATGGGCCTCGCCTCAAAAAACTAAAAAATTAGTTAAATAACAAATTTTATTATTAACTTGATAAAAGTGAACAAAAAAATTAAACATAAAATCTTATTCAAAACATGGATAGTAGTCTTACTGCTTTCTTGTACTTGTGCTGGCTATGCCAAACCGTTAAACGAAATACTGTTGCAGCCTTTTACTTGGTTTAAAAAAAGTGCCCCCAGTATCAATTTGCCTGCACCCATCAGTGGATTTTTTGAACCACAAGCCCTTCGCACCATTAAACCTCAAGTCTTGAGTTTGGTTTATAAAGCGTATGAAAAAGCCGCTCATATGGGGGTCGCCAGAAAACCTTTGGTCACCATTGTGGATTATACTATTCCTTCTACTGAGCCCCGTTTATGGGTAGTAGATTTAGATAAAAAAACCGTTATTTACCACACCCTCGTTGCCCATGGTTTAGGGAACGGCGGAAATGTGCCTGAGAAATTTTCAGATACCCCTGGCAGCAAACAAGCAAGCCTTGGCGTATTTGTGACAGGAAAAACGTATCAAGGGGGCCATGGCTTATCACTTGTGCTGCATGGTTTGGAAGAAGGCATTAATGGCAATGCCGAACGACGCAGAATCGTGGTACACGGCGCGCACTATGTGAACCCAACCATTTCAAATGAGCTCGGGCGTTTAGGCCGAAGCTCGGGTTGTCTTGCCGTAGAAACCCACCTTGCTAAAAAACTGATTCAAACGATTCAAGATGGGTCTCTGGTTTTTTCTTACTATCCCGATAAAAATTGGCTCAAAAACTCCAAATTTTTATGATTTTGATTGATTAATAAAATCTTGTAAAGTGGCTTGGGGTGCTGCGCCGCCCACAAAAAAGACTTTGGTATTTGGCCCGGCAACATTGGACAATATAATAAAGACAGGTGTACCGCTAAACCCAATTTTTTGAGCGAGTTCAATACTACTAGCCATCTCATTTCTTACCTCGTCAGATTTCATATCTTGTTCAAATTTAGCCAAATCAAGCCCTGATTGTTTTGCTAATGCTTTTATTTTTTCTTCGGTTAATGCTTCTTTAGATCCTTCTAATAAGTCATGATAAGCTTGAAATTTCCCTTGCATATTCGCAGCAAGTGACGCTTTAGCGGCTTGTTCAGAAACGGGGCCAAATACCCCTAAGTTTTTAGAAACGACTTTTAACTCAGGATTGTCGGCAATTAACTTTGCAATAGTTGAGTGCATTTCTTTACAAGATCCGCATTGATAATCGATAAATTGAACCATAACTATGCCGCCTTGAGGATTACCTAAAACAGGGCTGGTTGGGCTCACTAATTGCGGTACATTCTGACCAATCACTTTCAACGCTTGTTTTTGCATCGCTTCTGTTTGTTGCTTGCGCAGTTTTTCTGAAACATCAATTAAGACACTCGGATTTTCGAGTAAATATTGTTTTACCACTTCTCCAATTTCTTTTTTTTGTTTAGGCGTAAAACTGTTGGCCACAGGTGCGGCTAACGCTTGTCCCATGCTACCTATGATGAATCCCGTTAGCAGTAAACCCGTTAAATATTTTTTTACCATGACTTTGTCCTTTAGCTATTTTTTGAGAAGTGTAGCTAAGCATAAGGCCAAAGAAATAAGTTTGACAACCCTAGGTGTTTTTTGCAGAATAGCTTAATCTTATCAACTTTATTGAAAAGCATGAACCTAATGCGTATTGCTCAGCTTCTTATTCTTTTAGCCTCACGAAAGCCCTGCTAGGGCCAACTCTATTGCAGTTACACGACATAACACATGTTTCATTTTTATAACTTAGTTGATTGACTTAGGCTTCACCATGACAAAAAAAATTGGTTTTTGGGCTGTGCTTGCCATTGTAATGGGCAGCCAAATTGGCTCTGGCGTCCTCATGCTGCCCGCTAGTCTTGCTCCCTATGGCAAAATGAGTTTAATGGGCTGGTTGGTCTCTGGCCTTGGTGCCATTGCCCTATCTTTAGTGTTTGCGAGTTTATGCCATGCCTATCCTAAAACAGGAGGGCCTCATGTGTATGTTGCCCAAACCTTTGGGCGAAATTGGGCCTTTTTTAGCGGATGGACTTACTGGGTTATCTCTTGGGTGAGTAGTACGGCAGTTATCGTAGCAAGCATTGGCTACTTATCGCCTATTTTAAACGCTTGGATTAAACCTGAATATTATCTTGTTTTAGAAGCTTTGCTTTTATTTATGATTACGGTCTTGAATTTAAAGGGTGTGAGTTCAGCAGGCCGTGCCGAATTTTTTCTCACTTTAATGAAATTTATCCCCTTGGTATTATTACCGATAGCGGGTTTATTTTATTTTGATATGGCTAATTTTACCGTTAGCGCTAGCGCACAAACCCTTACCCCTACTGAAACGCTAGCAAGGGTCACCTTATTAACGTTATGGGGATTCATTGGCTTAGAATCCGCCACCACACCTGCAGGCTCTGTCGAAAACCCACAAAAAACCATTCCTAAAGCCATTGTAATTGGCACCGTGCTTGTCGCCCTTTTATATTTTTTAAATAGTATGGGCATTATGGGCATGCTACCAGGAGAAGCATTAAGCAACTCAAATGCGCCCTATGTAGATGCCACCCAAGCCATGTTTGGCGGGCACTGGCACATTATGATTTCTGTGATGGCTTCTATTGTTTGTATCGGGACATTAAACGCCTGGATGCTGGCTAGCGGTCAAATCGCCTTAGGATTATCACAAGATAAATTATTACCCGCCTACTTTGGCAAAACCAATGCCTCAGGTGCGCCTTATGTAGCCTTATTAATTAGTGCGGTGGGTATTTTGCCCTTGCTCTATTTAAGCTCACAGCAAACCCTGGCTCAAACCATTACCCATATTATTGATGTATCGGTTGTTGCCTTTTTGTTCGTGTATTTTATTTGTTGTTTGGCTTTTTTGAAAATCACTCGGGATCAACAAAGTTTTATTATCATAAAATTAGCTAAACTGACCTATGGTATTATTGCCTTGGTATTTTGTGGCTGGGTAATATATCAAACCGATATTAAAACTCTTGGATTGGCAGGCATATTTGTATTGAGCGGCGTACCGGTTTTCGCTTATCAATATTTTTCTAAAACGTCAGGCTTCAGAAAACAATCTAAAGCCTGATACAAAATATTAGGTTTATTTTGGTTTCATTTTATTACAACGACAAACCGGTTTCCCCGTGGCTTGACAGGCTTCGGGGTTATTATTTTGGAGCTGTTGAGGTTGGGCTTGAGATTGTTGGGTAGGAGTAGACCAACCTAAAAAAGTCTTTACCCCATCAAGCACGTTACTTGCTACATCATAACCCCAATCTATATATCCACCTTCTGGCTCTTCGCCTTCTAATTTTTTTAGTAGATCACTATCCATCATTACACCTCTTATTATTTTTATTAATTTTGCTTCCAAACTTTCCTGTTATTTCAGGTAAACAAATTCTAATAGAAATTGGAAGAAACAAACAGGAAATTTAAAAATTTTAATCAGTATGGGGTTCGCATACCTCGAGGTGTGTCAGGTCGATAGTTTGTTAATAAAGAATTATCGTAATCAGTTTCCTGTTCAAGCTCATCTTTTATATGCGGTTCGTTATATCGATTTAGGGCTGCTTTTTTTTCTCTCGCCCATCCCACAAAATTATCATAAGCATTCCCCATAGAGGCGGTAATGGCATCGAAACATCCCGGTTCTTTTACTGGTCTCATTTTAAGTGCCCTATTATTTTCTATTTATTTTGGTTTCAAACTCTCCCAATAATTAATTGGGCGCTTAAATTCTACCCTTTTTTTTCTCTACATACCGCAGCTTGTCCGCGGTATCCAGCGGTTACATTGTCATTAATTTTCTGAGCCTGGATGTCGCGGACAAGCCGCGGAACGTAGGGAATGCTTCTCTGTGCTTTTTAATTATATTTTAAAGCATAAAAGATTCAGTTTGATTGCCGAGTAAAGGACAAGTTAATTCAGGAATATAAATAGGCATTGCTGGCGCGTCAGCTAATTGTGGGTGACCTGTTACTTCCAGTCCTAAATCTAAAGTTGGGTTTGAAGTCAAAATATCATTTAAGTTTAAAGCAACCTTCTCGGCAAGCGCATGCGCCTGCTTAGATTCTGCTGCCAAGTTTACAAACTGTTTTACAATATTGGCATTTGTATTATCGAGATTGTATTCTGGATGAAATTGAAACAGCATAACCGGTTTGCCATTGGTGCCTTCAGAAGCTTCAATCACTGTTTGAATATTATGAGTATAATCCGGTGTAGTTAAATCTAACTTGATAGCAGGGCCTGACACCGCCACAGGCTCTAACCCTTCTCCCAATTTATCAATAGACTGATGATGTGCACTCACGCCTAAAGTAGGTTCGTTTAGCACTTCGCTAACCACACCCACCCCTTCTTGGCCTGACTTGCTGCCTTTTAAGGGCATCACTAAATGAAGGGCATCATGGCCATCTACATCTTGCTTTAACGTACCACCAAAATACACATTCGTAATTTGTGAACCGTGGCAGATACCCATTAAAGGTTTATTATTCGTGACCATATGATCGATTAAAGCAAACTCAAAAATTTCCCTCGTGTAATCAGAATCAGGATGAGATTCGGTATTTGTCTTACCGTAAAATTCAGGATGAATATCTGCGCCACCAGGAATCCAAGCGGCATCTAAATGCTTGGCATAATCATGTGCGCTCGCTTTGATTTTATCTAAATTTTCTGCATGCTGAGATAAAACATATTTAGGAATATTCATGCCTTCTGGCACAGAAGCTAATATGGATTGTATTTCTACGCCCAATTGATGCGTGTTGATCTCAGTAGAGATGCCATCGGTATTAAGCAATACGGTTGTTGCCCCATATTGATTTAATCTGCCATAGGGTGCATTAGCAGTCATCCCTACTTCACCCTGTTCTACAATTTCATCAGGGCCACAAATTAGCCCGATGACAGGTGCATGTTGATTTAAAAATTGAATGTTATTCGCCGAGCCTTGAATGGTTTCTAAATTAAACACCGTATTGTCCATTACCACATTCATACTTTGTGCATGGGGATAGGAAACATTTAAACCCAATAAATTAGAATGTGAAACAAATACCGTATCAAAATTTGCTAAAACCGAAGTGCATTTTTCAAAATGGGTATGTGAAAACAACACATCATGAAATGCATTTTGAGCAAATTTAGTATTTTGAAAGTAAGAGTCTGCAAAAGTGGTATGAGAAAAATCGGCATGTGAACCAAACTCAGCCTTATTAAAATAAGCATGATCGAATTCAGTGTTTTCAATTTTGCCTGCACCAAACTTTACATTTGAAAAAATGCCATTGAATTTACATCCTTCAAAATTAATTCCCGTAAAATCAAGATTGTCTGCCTTGTACATTTGACCGACTAGGTTAATTTCCTGTAGCAAAGGTAAGTAGCCATTCTCAATTAATAAATCTAAAATATTGGTTTTTGAGTAATAATTTTTATTTTCGTAGGCTTTTGCAAAAAGCTGATCCCAGCTTTCTTGGGTAATTAATTTTAGATCTCCATATTGAGGCGTTAATAAATTGTTGCCTGATATATCTGAAGAATCTAAAGAAAAATGTAAAGAAAGATCTTTATCAGCACAAGTTTGATTAATCAGAAATTTGGCCACGCCTTTTTGATTATTTTGCTCAAACAACAAAGCCAATTGTAATGGCGTGTTTTTATCTGCATTTAAGGCAGATAAATTAGCCCCTTCAGCGTGCAAAAATTGAACGACCTCTAAATTGCCTTGCGTAGCAGCTAAATGTAAGGGGGTATTCCCATGACTATCTGTGGCCTGTAATAAATCGCGCTGGGCTTTTAATATATCAGTCAGTTTAGTCAGCTCGCCATTTTCGGCATATTGATGGGCTTGAGAGTATCCTGCCTTGATGGCAAGAGAACTATCTTCAGCGATAAAAATTTTGACCTGTTCTCTTTCATGGTTACGTAAACACATTTGAAAAAGGCTATTATCTTCATGCTGATTTAGCCTTAAAAATTCATGTTCTTTTAATAGTTGAGCCATCCTATCTAACTCAGCAGAGAAAACCGCCTCTATAAATCCTTCTATAATTTCAAAGTTCACTTTAGACATAAAACCCCTGCTGCTTTTTTTAGAAAATTTAGATAAATATAGTAAGCAAGGGATGTTATCAAGTTTATAAACTCATGTAAAGTAGCTAAATTGCTCCAACAGCGAATAAATAACTGATAAGTGAATTAAAATTACGTGTATTTACATAAGTTTTTGTTTCCCCCCTTCCACGCGCTTAATTCTCCACGTTTTAAATAGATAAATGTTATCTGACAAACAATACCACCTATCTGGTTTTACTAGGTATAAAACTCGTTCATCTATATCATAAGCCAATGGCTAACTACATCGAGTGAATTTAAAATATGACTGATCAATCAATACAGGTTGTCGCATTTAATTCTAGTGATTACAAAACAAATACTCCGTCCTATTCTTTCCCTAACTATGAGCAAATTGCTGAAGGCAATGAATTTTTTAACTACCAACAAGAGCTAGACAGCATTGCTGATGAGATGGCAAGGCGCAACACCAACGTAGGATTTTTTATTGGAAGTTTAATGAGAGAGGGATTCGATAACTTAGTGATTCCCAGCTTTAAATCGGGCTATCATTTCATTCAGGAAATTTATAACTGGGGTAGTGGATTATTTTCATCCAGAAATGAAGAAGGCATTTTGGATCAAAAAGAAGCTGCCGAATTTAGTCTTGGGACAAAAGAATCAAATAATAAAGACGACCAAACAGATGACTTAGGTTCACTTATTAGAAACTATGTCCCCTTTAACACGCATTATCCTGTTCCTTTAACAGCGAATCAGCGTGCTTGCATGTCCTTCGATAAAGGGGCCGAGTGGCGCTATAATGACAAAATTAAAATTTTCCATCATGAAAGTGTCTTTTTTGACGATATTACCGATTTAAAGGTAATTCAATTAAAGGATTTTTATATTAAAGAGGCCAAAGCTCGATTAGAAAAATCTTTAGATCATTATCAAAATTTTGCACAGATTGAATATGATTTTGTTTCAGATCACCGTGAGGCGAATGTTGAAACGATCTTATTTGATGATAATGCTTTAGCAGGTAAAAGTTTTTGGGCTAGTGCCCATCTGCCTCCCTCAATTTATAACGAAAGATCGTGGAATGCAGCGCTAAGTTTAACAACTAATTTTCTCGATTATTACGATTCCATACATATAAATAATCGTTTTGATCATGAACTTGGGCATTTAATTCTTGGGTTATATCATCCATTTGATGCATTTGAAAAAGCAAAGAACTTGACCCAAGTTCAAAAGGATACAATAAAGAGGATTGGTGAAGCCCTAGATCATCCAGAATGGACAGTGATGACTTATACTGACAAAGGAAAAGTAGTAAAATTTTTTCATCATAGTGATTTGATCTTTGATCATAAATTAACACACGAGGGAATAGGGTTTTGCGAGTCAGTCGCAGCCTACGCAAAATATGGTTCACCTATTATAAATAAAGAAAAAAATGTCTATATGCACTTAAAAGAAGATTCTTATTTATCTTCTGTCATACCTGCCACAGGGGCACAATCGTTGCACTTAGATGCTTCTAATATGTCTTCAGCTGTTGAATTTGTTTTAGAGTCTAGCTTTAAACCCACTCAATTTCAAAATGGACAATTTTTTATTCCACCAGATATTTCAACCATCCGTGCTACCACCTCAATGTGGTCTGACCAAATTTATTTAGGCCCAAATTATAATTATGTTGACATAACCGGAGGCAGTGCAAAAACAATTATTATTCAACCTGATGTTGGATCTAGCTTTATTAAAGGTTTCCGCCCCTTTTTAGACAAATTAATATTTCAGGGTTCAAGCTTTTCTTATGAAAAAATTATTATTACTTGTCATAATTCAAGCACAATTTTAGAATTTGGAGAGAAAGGAAAAGTAGATTTAAAATCCCAAACGATAGGCTGTGTTACTAAAAATGAATTACATTTACAATTTGACGCTGAAGTTAAAGACGGTGTGCATTATTTATTAAACTTATATAACAAGAAAGCCCAAGAAAATGCCAATAATATAACCACTGTACTAGTTACCTTAGCATTTGCTTTTGTTGGTTATAAAGCTCGTTCAAAATTTAATCGTCATACTTCGCAAAAAGAAGAAAAAGATGAAAACCTATTACCCAGACCCAGAGCCTGGATTGCAATTTAACTGCCATTATTCGTCATTCAATCTAATTAAACTATTTTTGACCTACATTTTTTTCTCGTTATTTACCATTCGTCGCATTATTGTTTATCTATATAAATATAAAAGTTAGAATATCAACAATCTTTAATATGAGAATTATTTAAATAGGTTAGTTGGTTAAATTTTCTTAATATTAAACCAATCAGTAGAAGAATCTTCTGATAATGAACCCGAATTTAAACGACATCAGCATATTTAGAATTTGTGTTGTTTTAATTTAAAAATTTAAGCAGTTTAGGAGAATTTTTAATGACCGATTATACAACTATTTTCAATAATGCAATCAATTTAGACAACAATGAGACACTACTTTCACGACTACTTTCTGAGCATAGACCCCTCATTGCCTCTTACTTGGGTGATTTCAATGATCAATCTTGGGAAAAACAACAAGAAGAAATAGCCTATTTAAGAAGTCGTCATCGCCAATTGGGAACAAAAAAAATAGAACAATTAATTCAGCAGTACAGTTCAACTCCGTCGCCAGATTCATTGTGTTGTATAAATGGACTTTTAGACGAAATTAACTCTATGATTATTGAAAAAAAAATTGAAGCCATCGGCATTCATGGCACTTATTTAAATTTAGATAAGGCCTATATCAGTCGTCTTCCTGTTAGCCTTTTTCAAAAGGAACGTTATGTTGACTTTTGGAAAAATTTAACCCATTTAAATTCAAAAAACAACAAACTCATGATTCTCGACCTGAGTGCCCTAACAGCACTTCAAGCCTTAAATTGCGAGAATAACCAACTCACTATGTTAAACCTGAAAGGGTTAGCCGCACTTGTCTTTTTAAACTGTAACAAGAATCCCCTAAAAGTTTTAAATTTAACAGGTGTGAATGCTGCTGTAAAAGATACACATGGATGGCTAGAAAGAAATTTAAAATTTGAACAATTAAAGAATGCTGATTCTGATGAAGCTCGGTCGATTATTATTCAAAGTCTAGGCCCAGATTATACCTATGCAAATTGCCTGTATTATTGCCCTGCTCTTGCAACACAATTGTTTTTTTCTGGCGCAAAAAACACCACTCTGGAATTGATTACTTCAATCTATACTCAAGCTGCCAGTTTTTTACCTTCTTTTAGCGAAAATAATAACCCGAATCAAGATACCCGAAAAAGAGCGCGCGATGAAAATGGCATGAATATAGATTTAGATGAGCCAGAAAAAGATGCTGATTGTGAACCCGAATTTAAACGACATCGCCATATTTAAAACTTAAGCAGTTTAGGATAAATTTTATGTCTGATTATGCCGGCATTACCAATGAAATCAATCACCCTCTTCCAACGAGCACACTCTACCAAGCTCCCAGTGAACTTAGGCAGTTGATAGCTTGCTATTTAGACGATTTTTACGATGTATGGATTCACCAAGAACAAGAAATCGATTACTTAACAAAACATCACTTTGACCTGATAACAAAGCCAGAGTATGCAGAAAAGATTCAAGTAAATTCAAAAGCATCATTAGAATTATTTATTGCGAGAGAAGAAGTTTTAGAGACGATTAACTGTGATATTGTTAAAAAATATATCGACATTAACAGCACTTCTCTAAATGTGAGCAAGGTAAGCATCACACGTTTTCCTGTAAGGCTATTTCAAGAAAAAGATTATGTTGATTTTTGGAGGGAATTAACTATCTTAAATTGTTCTAACAATCAAATTACTGAGCTCAATCTAAATGAATTGAAAAAACTTAAAGAATTAGACTGTAGCCAAAATCTAATTAAAAGACTATATATAGAACAGCTCGCCGCTCTCCAATTTTTGGACTGTGACCAAAATCAACTCACCACGTTGAACTTGGAAACCCTGGTCAAACTTAAAAAATTAGAATGTGATAATAACCAACTCTTTCTTCTGAAGCTAGAAGGGCCCGTTGCGCTTGAGCAATTATCCTGTGACAACAACCCTTTAAAAATTCTAGACTTAACAGGTGTGCCTCCTCGCATAAAAGATAGATATGCAAAACTAGAAAAAGAATTACTATTTAGGCGATTAACTGTAGATATTGGTGATGTAGATAAATGGGAAGTTATTGAAAGATTGGGGTCAGAGCATACCGATGCAAACTGTTTATTTTATTGCTCTGAGATTATTGACCATCCTTGGGTTCGTCAACAAAAAGAAATTGACTATTTAACACAATATCACCCTAATCGTGTGACAAAATATAATAAAGTGCTTCTGCAGAATTCAACCCCATCACTAACATCACTACGAGCCAGAGAGCCGATTGTAGAGATGATTAATTGCGAAATTGTTAAAGCAAAAATTGACATAAACACAACTGTTTTGAGTTTAACTAAAGCCAGAATCACTCGCCTCCCAACCAGTCTTTTTCAAGAAAAAGGTTATGTTCGATTTTGGAAAAATTTAGCTTATTTGGATTGTAGTAAAAATCTAATTGCTAAACTAAATCTACAACCATTAGTGGCACTTAAAACATTAGGCTGTCATAACAACGAAATCACCTCGCTGGATTTGCAAGGGATGACAAATCTTAAATCGTTAGACTGCAGCCAAAACCACAGACTCTCCATTCTGAAAATACAAGGCGCAAAGAATTTAAAAAATCTACATTGCGATAGGTGCATACTCACCACGCTCAATCTGAACGGGCTTAAAAAGCTTAATTTTGTTGATTGTCGTTATAATAAGATTAGTGTGTTGAACCTTCAAGGATTAAAAGAGCTTAATAATTTATTCTGCGAAAAAAATTATTTTTTAGTTGATTTAAATTTAACAGGTGTGCATGCTGATACTAAACAAAAATACGCAGAAAAAGAAAAAACATTATTATATGAACAATTAAACGCTGCTATTTTTTCTAAGACTAGACAGCAAATTATAGATAGACTAGGATCAAATTTTAACCGTACGAATTGTTTAATCCACTGTTCTGAATCTCTTGTTAACCATCTGTTCCCTCAATATGAATTGAATCAAGTCTGTGACTCGATAGAATCTATATTAATTTCATCACCAACACCAATTGTTACTTTCTTGCATGATTCAAAAAAAAATGAGATATCTGATCATAATATTGAAAGTGACATGGATTTAGAGTTAGTGCAAGACGAAAACGCTAGAAAATTTAATATCTGAGATCGTGTTTAAATTCTTATTTATACGAATCAGAATTGAGAAAGAATATTAAATTAAAAAAGTCACCGGACCATCGTTGATTAATTCGATTACCGTCACTTAAAACCTTAAATAACGCGCCACACTCTCTCAAGCTACTACCTTTCTGCCGACTTTTGAAGGAGATAACAACCTTCATCACGGCACCAGAAAAAGATCCGATGATGAGGGCGGCATGAATATAGATTTAGATGAGTCAGAAGAAGATGCTGGCCAGTATTATTTATGTTTTGCTAAATAAGCATCTAAGGCATTTGCAAATTCTTGAAGATCTTGTTTATTCAACGACGAGGGACCTCCCGTTATTTTGCCCATGCCCCTTAATTCTTCCATAAAATTACGCATACCTAATCGTTGCTTAATGTTTTCTTTGGTATACAACATACCTCTTGGGTTAATGGCTGTGGCATTTTTGTCTATCACGCTATCTGCCAAGGGAATATCGGCAGTTATCACCAAATCCCCTGGCAAGACCATTTTGATGATTTCATCATCGGCCACATCAAAGCCTTTCGAAACTTGCATAAATTTTATAAAGGGCGTTTTAGGAATGGTTAGTGGGTGATTGGCAAACAAAATCATATTCATGCTTAATCGTTTAGAAGCACGAAATAAAATTTCTTTAATCACATTAGGGCAGGCATCTGCATCAACTAAAATTTTCATTAAGTGGGCCAAATTCCTGTATAGATCTTTGCCTAAATTTTAATTAGGCAAAGTGTTTGTTATTTTTAGATAAGGAAGTATTGCATGCTATGAGAACTATACGCACCAGTTGAACTAGAATACGATGCAGCCTGCACGCCAATGTTGCCCTGTGCTGATTCAAAAATGACCGGTTTATAACCAACTTTTGTTGCATCAAACAATATATTACCAGATAAATCTTTAATATTATCGTAGCTAAAGACCATATTAAACTTCTTATCTACAAAGGGAGTGCTGTGTGCACCGTACTTAAAAATTTCTACTTGAGCAAAGGGGTTAAGTCCACCTGATGTATTTTGTATTTCTGTTTGTTTTAAACTTCTCATGATTATTCCTACAATTGATGATAAATATATAAAGTAATTGACTGAAGATTAAAGTAAGTCAGTTACAAAGTTTTTACATAGTATCGACCAAGAGGTAGTTTGTCAACATACTTTTAAGTTTATTTTAGATCTATAAGCTTAACTCGTGTACATACTTGAATTATCGTATTTTTAAAGTCGCTAAGCCAATTAACACTAAGACAACGGTGATAATCCAAAACCGAACAATCACATGTGGTTCTGGCCACCCTTTTAATTCAAAATGATGATGAATGGGGGCCATTTTAAATATACGTTTACCCGTTAATTTAAATGAAGCCACTTGAAGCATCACAGACACTGTTTCCATGACAAATACACCGCCCATGATAAACAACACCAATTCTTGGCGTACAACCAATGCAATTGTACCGAGTGCTGCCCCTAACGCTAATGCCCCAACATCTCCCATGAATATCATGGCCGGATACGCATTGAACCATAAAAACCCCAAGCCTGCGCCCACTAAAGCACCACAAAATATGGCTAATTCACCCGAACCTGGCACCCAAGGTACCAATAAATATTTGGCAAATTCAGCATGACCTGACACATAGGCGAATACCCCAAGTGCAGCAACGATTAACACCGAAGGCAAAATAGCCAAGCCATCTAAACCATCGGTTAGATTTACCGCATTACTGGTACCCACAATCACAAAATAAGCAAAAGGAATATACAAAATGCCTAAGGGAATAAAAACTTCTTTTAAAAAGGGTATCATCACCGAAGTATGGGTAGGATCGTTAGAAGCAAAATACAAATACACTGCCGCAAGCAAGCCGAGTATCGATTGAAATAAATATTTATGCTTAGCGGATAACCCTTTGGAATTTTTCTTTGAAATTTTTTGATAATCGTCTAACCAGCCTACTACACCAAACCCCGCTGTCACTAACATCACTAACCATAAAAAACGATTGGTTAAATCACCCCATAATAAGCTTGATCCGATCATCGTCACCAATATCAAAGCCCCTCCCATGGTCGGAGTGCCTTGTTTAGCATAATGTGTCTTTGGGCCTAATTCTCTGACTTGTTGCCCCATTTGCCTAGTTTGTAACCATTGGATCATATGCGGGCCTAACCATAAAGATAAACCTAAAGCAGTCAGCGCACTGAAAATAGCCCTAACGGTAATATAATGAAATACATTGAAACCACTGTAAAATTGCGCTAAAAATTCTGCTAGCCAGGTAAACATTGTGTTTGTCCTTCTGTTATCAGGCCATTAACGATTTTTTCCATTCCTGCACTTCTTGAACCTTTGACTAAAACAGTACAATTTTTGTCTAATATTTTTTCGATAGACGCGATGACGCTTGTTTGATTATCGAAATGTGTCGCACCCACCCCAAATGCTTTGGTGGCTTCTTGGCTTAATTTGCCTACCGTAAATAAATAATCGATGCCCAGTGTTTTGGCTTTTTCACCCATTTCAGCATGTAATTTTTCTGCGTCCTGCCCGAGTTCACCCATATCACCTAAAATTAGGCATTTTTTACCCGGATAATTCGATAATACTTGCATAGCAGCCGTTAAAGAACGCGGATTCGCATTATAAGTATCATCAATAATGGTCGCGCCTGTTTTTTCATGAGGTTTGATTTGCATGCGGCCCGTGATAGTCGAAAATTGTTCTAAGCCTGATTGAATGACGTCTAAATTTATGTCTAATGAACCTGCCAAACTGGCTGCGGCCAACGCATTAGAAATATTATGAATACCCGGAATAGGTAATTTAATTTTTGTGGTGCCATTAGGGGTATGCAACATAAATTCGGCCCTTGTAGGCAACAGCTTTACATCCGTTGCAAAATAATCACTCCCTGAAGATAAACTAAAAGTGACTAATTTTGCATTAATACATGAATGAATAAAATAATCACTACTAGGTTCGTCCCTATTAACAATAGCGAAGCCCGTTTTGGGTAATCCATGATAAATTTCTCCCTTCGTTTTGGCAATATTTTCAATTGTTTTGAAAATTTCAATATGCGCAGGTGCAATTAAGGTGACCACTGATAAAGTCGGTTTGGCTATGTCGCTTAATACCTGAATGTCTCCAACATGCCTTGCGCCCATTTCAATCACTGCAAATTGGTGATGGGGTTTTAGGCTCAATAGGGTCAGCGGCAAACCCAGTTCATTATTATAATTGCCTTTGGTTTTCAAAGTAGAGCCGACTTGATCTAAAATTTGGCTAACCATTTCTTTTACGGTTGTTTTACCGCAAGAACCCGTAATACCAATCACAGGTAACGTAAATTGCTCACGATACCATTTGGCCAGTTTTATCAATGCTGCTTCAGTATTATCCACTGGGATCAGAAAAAAACCTTGGGGTAATTGACCTAATTCTTCTTGAGTATAAGCATACTTATTAGAAACAAGTGCCCCTATTGCTCCAGCCTGTGCGGCTTGCAGCACATACGCATGGCCATCGGTCTGCGCGCCTTTTATCGCCACAAATACCGTATGGGAATGGGGTTTAATTGTCCGCGTATCAATACTAAAATTCGGGAAAGGCGCATTCGCCAAATCTTGAGGACAAGTTTGATTAAAGCAAGAAAATAAATTCGCTAAATTAAGAGACAACATGACCCCCGACCTCTTGTAATATTTTTTGTACGGTTTTTTCATCACTGAACGCAATTTTTTCTTTACCAATTTGTTGGTATTCTTCATGACCTTTTCCTGCTACCAGAATCACATCCAGCGGGAGTGAGCGCTCTACGGCTATTTTAATCGCTGTTTTGCGGCAAGGTTCAATGGTCACTTTTTTCTTATCTTCTTCGGGAATGCCAGCATAGATTTCATCGAGTATATGTTCTGGTTTTTCATTTCGAGGGTTATCATTGGTTAAAATGATTTTATCCGCCAATTGGGCTGCTATCGCCCCCATCACGGCGCGCTTACTGTTATCTCGATTTCCGCCACAACCAAACACCACACATAATTTTCTTTTACAATGCAAACGAGCGGCTTTTAAGGCTTGCGCCAATGAATCAGGTGTATGCGCATAATCGACTATTACTTGAGGGGTTCGCGTGCCCCCAAATCTTTGCATTCTGCCCTTAACAGGGTTCAGTCGTGCCAAGACTTGCAAGGCTTCTTCGAGTGGAACACCAGATAAACATAATTCAGCGAGCACCGCCAATAAATTACTTAAATTAAATTCGCCAATGAGTTTCGACTTTAGTGTCCCTGATCCCCAACTGGTCTGCACTTGTGCGAGTAACCCTGCGGGGTGGTATTCTACCGATTCGGTCATAACATATACGGTATTGGGATGAAGCGATCGAAACACTTTATTTTGCTTAACCGAATAGCTCGCCACTTTAACATTCGGACCAAGCACTTTAAGGATTTCTAGCGTATAAGCATCATCTATGTTTAACACCACTTGTTTTAAAGTAGGGCTTTCGAATAATAAACGCTTTGCCCTACCATAGGCTTCAATCGATGTGTGATAGTCTAAGTGATCTTGCGTTAAATTAGTAAAAATAGCCGATTGAAAATTAACCTGATTCACTCTGCCTTGATCTAACCCATGTGACGACGCTTCCATTGCCACCGTTAAAATTTGGTTATCTCTAAATTCGGCTAAGATTTTTTGTAACAAAATCGCATCGGGTGTCGTTAACCCAAAATCATGCCAATTTTGTAATATCCCATACCCTAATGTGCCAATCACCCCACAAGGTTGGCCAAAGTAATCATAGGCTTGTGCCAATAGATGCGTGATGGTGGTTTTGCCATTCGTGCCCGTTACCCCAACGACGTTCATATTTTGGCTCGGGTTTTGGTAGAAATGGCTGGCTAAAATACTCACCTTTTTGGCCAAGTGCTCAATAGGAAGCAATAAAGCTTTAGGATGTTCCTTAGCCAATTTTTTTAAGTTTTTAATATCTGCACCAGCTGATTCATACACAATAGCCAAAGTGCCCTTGGCTAACGCATCGGGAATATAATCTCGGCCATCGGCGTCTTGACCCGGTATGGCAATAAATAAGCTATCTGGCCCGGTTTGTTGCGAATGAAAGGATAATTTTTTAATCTCTAAAGGCAACAAGGGTAATTGAACTAAGGGTGATAACAAGTGATTGATGATCATAATTTACTTCCCGCCTATGGCAAGATAACTTTTGGCTAATATTAAGCCTTTATTGGGATATTCTAAAGGTAAATCTTTGGCTTTAGCCGGTAATATTTGGAGATCCTGAATAGTTTCTTTGCTAACTGGCACATTTAACATTCTTAATGATTCACTCATAACCTTACCAAAAACCGGTGCTGCAACTTCTCCTCCATAATACCCGCCTTTTGCCGGATCATCTATCATCACGACCATGACTAATTTCGGGTTTTCTGCGGGGGCAAAACCGGCAAATAAAGACAAGTATTTCTTTTCATAGCCGCCTTTACTCGATACTTTTCTAGAAGTGCCTGTTTTACCAGCTACTGCATAACCATTGACTCTTGCTTTGGTGGCTGAGCCGCCCTTTTCGGTGACTAAACCTAGCATACCAATTACCGTTTTAGCCACATCAGCATCTAAGACCTGTTCACCTACCGAAGCATTATTTCCGCCTTTAATAAACGTCACTGGGTGTTTTATGCCCTGATTCGCCAACACGGAATATCCTTGGGCTAATTGAAGGGGGGTCACTGTCATGCCATAACCAAATGCCAAAGTAGCTAAAGATATGGGGTTTTTACTCGACACGGTCGAAATTTTCCCACTGCTTTCACCCGGAAAACCACTGCCCGTTGATTGGGTAAATCCCACTTTTACTAACATATCGGGCAAGCTCATGGTCGGCAATTCCAATGTTAATTTAGACACGACAATATTACTGGATTTTTGCAAGGCGGTTTTCAGTGAAATTTCGCCATGATTATGGATGTCTTTGACGATATGCTGCCCTACTTTCATCCAACCGGGGCTCGTGTCTATTTTGGTATCGGCATGATATTTGCCGCTGGCTAAAATATTGGCCATCGTAAAGGCTTTGATGACCGAACCGGGTTCAAATTGATCGGTTAGGGCACGGTTACGATATTTATCGTCCATGTGCTGAATACGTTGATTGGGATTAAATGACGGATAATTGGCCATGGCCAACACTTCATTGGTTTTAGCATCTAATATCACCACCGACCCTGCTTTGGCTTGGTGGGTTTTGACCGCGCTCATTAATTCGCGATAAGCCAAAAATTGCACACGGTGATCGATACTTAAGGCAATGTCTCTGCCCCCTCTTTGGGTAATCAGCGAGCCTTTGTCATCGGCATGCCTGCCTAATCGGTCTTTAATGATTTTATCTTTACCTGTTTGGCCTTTTAGTATTTCATCGTAAGCCAACTCAAGGCCTTCTTTACCCTGATGATCGATATCACAAAAACCAACCACATGGGCAACCGCTTCGCTCCTAGGATAGAAACGACGATATTCTTTAAGCACATGTAACCCGGGGATACCCAGTTTTTGAAGTTGTTCTGCTTTGTCAGGCGAAAGATGACGGGCTAAATACATAAATTCTTTTTGGCTATTGGCTTTGATTTTTTTGATGGTTTCGGTGTAAGGTAATTTTAATATTTTGGTTGCTTCTCTTAGTTTTTCTGGCTGTGTCAATTCTTGAGGATTGATCCAAATGCTTTGTACCAAAGTGCTCACGGCAAGCGGTACGCCCAATCTATCGGTTATCATTCCGCGATAAGAAGGCACTCCAATGGTTCTTAAAGCACGTGAATTGCCTTCTCCTTGTAAAAAGTCTTGCTTAAGTATATGCAGATCGATTAATCTAATACCTAATAGGCAAAATGCGGCAAGACCCAATAGCTGCAAAAAAAGCCATCTGCCCTGCTTGTGCGAAAACTCCGCTGGTTTCTGAATTAACCTTATCATTTCACAATCCGTGTAAAAAGATTACTCTCTAGAGACAATAATTTTGTCTGGCGACGGCAAATGCATACTTAATTTGTTACGCGCGATTTTCTCAACTCTCGCATCCGAGCCCCATGCCCCTTGCTCCAGTAATAACTGAGTCCATTCTATGTGCAATTCATGTCTTAATTTATGGACATTTTGCAAATCTGAAAACAACTGACGGCTCACATGTTTGTAATACACCACCAACAAACTACTGCTAATTATACCGACCAGCAGTACCATCATCATCATTAAAGGCAACGGATCGCTTCGTTTCATCGTCAACCGTCTTCTGGTTCTCGTAATTTTTCAAGCACCCTTAATGTGGCACTTCTCGATCGGGGATTCATGTCAATTTCTGTTTGACTCGGCGCTTGGCGTTTGCCAACGCTAAAATTAAGCTTAATTTGATCTTCTGTTAAAGGTAACCGATGATCCGGACGCTGAATCCGACTGGCAAAACGTTGTTTTACAATTCTGTCTTCTAAAGAATGAAACGTAATAATCGCTAATTTACCTTGAGGCGCCAATAGTTTTTCAGAAACAACCAAAGCTTTTTCTAAATTGCTTAACTCTTGGTTAATAAAAATACGAATGGCCTGAAAGCTTTTGGTGGCAGCATGTTTATTGGGCGTATAAATTGGAATCGCATTTTTGATGATTTCTGCAAGTTGTGTAGTCGTTTCGATGGGTTTCTGACCACGTAGATTCACAATAAAGCTGGCAATGCGTCCGGCAAATTTTTCTTCGCCATAAATTTTTAAGACTTTTTTAATGTCATCTTGTGTCGCACTATTGACCCATTCTTTGGCACTGATGCCTGTTTCGGGATTCATACGCATATCCAACGGGCCTTCTTTATTAAAGCTAAAGCCCCGTTGCGCTTGATCTAACTGAGGCGAAGAAACGCCTAAATCCATTAAGATGCCGTTGATTTTTCCAGCTAAATCAAAAGACTTGGCTAAATCGCCTAATTGTTCAAATGACACATGATAAAAACTCACCCGGGGATCGTGGCCCAATAAAGCTTGTCCGTAGGCAATCGCTTCGGGATCTTTATCAATACAAATTAACCGACCTGTAGTCAATTTTTCGAGTATTTTTAAACTATGACCGCCTCGACCAAAAGTCGCGTCGATATAAATTCCCGTAGGGTCAATTCTTAACGCTTCGATGCATTCTGACAGCAAAACAGGTAAATGGGGTTTATTTAGGGTAATAGTCATAATGATAACGACAGTAGATCAGCGGGTAAATCTCCCACTTGTGTCGCCTCCTCTAACCAACCTTGGCGACAAGCTAACCAATGTGCTTCATCCCACAATTCAAATTTTTTGCCCTGACCAATTAACACAACATTTTTAGTCAATTTAGCGTAATCTCTTAATGACTGGGGTAATAAAATTCTGCCATTATTGTCTAGGGCTGTTTCGGTGGCATGGCCAATTAATAAACGCTGGATTCGACGGGCGGCAGGATTAAAACTGGGTAAGGCTTCTATTTTTTTCTCAATGTGTTCCCATTGAGTGTACGGATATAATAATAAACAAGCAGATTCTGTATCAATGGTTGCAACA
>CADEEZ010000001.1:229208-245072 GCA_902826485.1 uncultured Gammaproteobacteria bacterium | reverse complement strand
GCCGAGAGACTTGAAGCCGAGAGACTTGAAGCCGAGAGACTTGAAGCCGAAAGACGTGAAGCCGAATATATACTTGATTTTCCGCCTGTTCTTATTCCGGATCATGCCTATAATCTTATGGCCCTGTTCGAAGAAAATGGCTATGAAGCTGACATTATTGGGGGTTACCTACGTGATACTGTCTTAGAGGTAGATCCCGATGACATTGATATTGCGGTCAATTGCCCTCCCGATAGAGCTAAATTGATCCTTAAAGATTTTATTGCAATACAAAATAAACATGAACCCCATTATTTTAAAATACCCGCTGAGGGTAAAAGATTAAGCATTGATATCACTTGTCTAAAAAAACCTTTAAAAAATTATCTAAACAAAAGAGATTATGGATTAAATACCCTTTCTTGCAAAAAAGATGGGCTTATACGTGACTATGTGAAAATCAGAGATGAAGTGAAGACCAAAACATGGAATACCCTCTCTGAAGCAAATGCAATGTATAAAAAATATCCCGATAGGATGTTAAGAGGAGTTCGGCTCAGTCACAAAACTAAAATCCCCTTGCCTAATAATATAATAACTGCAATGCAGAACCAGGCTGTTCATATTAAAGAGATCACATTCGGGGTTTATCTTAGCAACATGGCAAAAATCTTTTTAAGAGGTCAAGCAATTGATAACTTCAATTTTTTCATAGAAAAGAAAATGTTTCATCACTTAATCCCTTTTTTAACCGAACAAGATTGTGAAACTTATTATTTCTATTGGAAAGAACTGCTGACAAGGATTGATAATTTAAATCCCGATTTTCGAAAAGAAAATTATAATGCCAAAATAATATTGGCATTGTTATTGCGCCCAATGTGCTTCCAAAATGATTACTTTTTTGAGCACTATACAAAAATTGATTCTGATGAAAAAAATAACCTAATAGATGAAATGAAAGAACTTTATAAATACTATGACCTACTAGATCTACAACAACAACAACAACAACAACACATTCCTATTTATATATGCCAACCTGTCAATAATATATATTTCGTTAATAATAACTTTATAAATCATAATATGGATAACCCAAATTTTTACACACCATCCTATTCAAATAGTTTGCAACAAAATAATCCTGTTCAGCAGTATGCCACACAAGATTATGTGCCTTATGCGCAAAACATTCAAAATAATAATACCTCTTCTCACCCTAATCATTATAGAAAAAAAGACAAATCTAAAAACCCTAACCAAAACCGTTATAGAAATAATAAAAAATAAGGAAATATTGTTATGTCAAACCTCACCTTTATGCAGCCAGATATTATCAATACAGCCTATAATAGAATAAAACCTTTTATTAATAGAACACCACTTTTACAAAGCAGTATGCTTAATAATTTATTGCACTCAAATATATACTTTAAATTTGAAGGAATGCAAAAGGTAGGGGCTTTTAAATCTCGAGGCGCACTAAATACTTTGTTGCATTTAAAAGAACAAAAAAAATTACCTAAAGAAGTTGTGGCTTTTAGCTCGGGTAACCATGCCCAAGCGGTGGCTTGGGCAGCTCAGCAATTGGGCATAAAAGCAACCATAATACTGCCTTCTATTGCTTCCCCCATTAAAATTGCGGCAACTAAGCATTATGGTGCAGAAGTTATCATCAAAGAAGACAGACAAGAAGCTGAAGATTTGGCACACGATTTGGCTAAAAATTGCTTTTTGTTGCCTCCCTATGATCATGACGATGTGATTGCAGGCCAGGGTACAGCCGCCTTAGAAGCCTGGACTAAAGAAGGCGATTTCGACGCTGTATTTGCGCCCTGTGGCGGTGGTGGGCTTATTTCTGGTACTTATTTGGCTACTCGTTTATTTTGCCCCAAAGCACAAATATATGCCTGCGAACCCCTTATGGCTAACGACGCTGCCGAATCTTATAAAACAGGCGTGATCAAACGTTTTGAAAAATCCCCCATGACCCTTGCCGATGGCACAAGAACCCTGGGTGTTTCTGAACGAACCTTTCAATATATTAAAAAACTGAATGGTTTTTATGAAATATCGGAAGATGAAATCATCTATTGGACTCAATGGCTTACGCATCTCTTAAAAGTGAATGTTGAGCCTACTTGTGCATTGGGCATGGCAGGAGCATACAAATATATTCTTGAAGGAAACGCTCATAAAAAAATTCTGGTTATTATTTCTGGTGGAAATCTCGATCCTTCCACTTATCTAAAAATTTGGGCCACAAGCTATTTGGATGTTTTGCCTAATAAACAGCTAGGAAGCTAAAATATAAATATTACTGTGTTTAAGTGCACATATATTGTGTAAGCAATTTAAAGTCAGTAAAATCAGCCGTAATTTATTAGCCGTTGTTATAATAAAAATATTAAGGATTTAAGGCATGTTTGCATCAAAATCAACTGTTGCCACGCTAGTTTTACCTTTTTGTCTACTTTTTGCACAATCTAGCTCCGCTGAGCCCTCCTTTACTAAAAAATATGCGCCATATATAGGGTATGAGCATGGGTTCACTACCTATAAGTTTAATTCTTTTAATAAGGAACAAAGTAAATATACGCCAAGATTTTTTGTCGGTGTTAACCCTATACAAAAAGACAACTACAAAATGGGCTTAGAAATGGGGTATACCCTACCTGCT
Source organism: uncultured Gammaproteobacteria bacterium (assembly GCA_902826485.1). Lineage (GTDB taxonomy): Bacteria > Pseudomonadota > Gammaproteobacteria > Berkiellales > Berkiellaceae > CADEEZ01. The sequence goes on along the minus strand of CADEEZ010000001.1, from coordinate 242,410 downwards.
TCCTATGAAGAAAGTTATATATATGGTGCTGGGAATAATTTTACGCGTAAAACACTTACTTTAGATACACAAGGTACCGATGCCTATTTTACTTTTCAACAATCCATCACCCAAAATAGCCATTGGTTTATAAAGCCCGGTTTAGAATATACTCAAAGAAATTATGAAGCATTTGATAATCACGGTTTTTCTCGTGAATTCAAAAATAGTTCTTTATATATGAACGCACGAGCTGGTGTGGGATATAATTTTAAAAATGGTATTGTCGTGAATTTATTGGCAAAATCTCGATTTGTCGATTTTAAAGATAATGATCACAAACCTAAAAAATTCATGTTAAGACTTAATGCAGAATACGCATTTTGACATTTGAATAACATCAGGCTTGTGCTTTAACGACAAGCCTGATTTTTCTTTTACATTCTGTTCTTTTTTTGATCGTTTAAATGACTTGGCTCTGGGCTATTATTTTCGTTTATTTTTTGCTGTATTTTTTCAGCAATTTCATTTTGCCCTTTACTCTTTGCAAAATTTAACGCATCGTTTTTAGCTTTTAAACAAAGATCTTGTCCATTATTATCTTTTAAGAGCATGTCTACAATCTCATTATGTCCATAACCCGCTGCTGCACAAAGCATTAATCCTTTACGTTCAGGGGAAAGATGATCGGTCAATAAAAATTGCACCACTTCTTTATAACCCTGGAAAGCTGCAATAAACCCTAAATTTTCTCTCTCTTTTAAAATAAGATCTTTTCCTAGGGTGTGAAGTAAGCTTTCCAAAAAGGCTTTATTTTCAGGCTTAGTTGCAGCAAAATAAACAGCCCATGCTTTGCTTTCAGATAATATTTCATTATTGAAGTGCGTTAATAAGTACTTCGCGACTGATTTATTATCTTTACTTAAAGCAAGATAAAGTGCCATTCCTTTTTCTACTGGCGATGTTTTTTCTTTTACTATTTCAAGTAATAAGTTGTGAATTTTAAACTCATCATTGTCTATTAATTCTTTATAAAAAGATTGCATTAATTTAACACAGCTTATCTTCTGTGTACTTAAAGCAAGCATTTTTCCAATTTCAAAAATTTCAACAGCATTTTTTTCTTCTTCTTGCCTTTTTATACTTAAACGTTCTATTTTCATCATTATTTCAGAAAAACACTTATCATCTTCTAATGGTTCATTTATCATAAGATTTTTGAAGTCTTTATAGACCTCCTCAAATCTTTTATCCTGGTCACTCATGCTCTTTACCTCGATTTTTACTACTCTAAAGTCGGGTTAAGACAAAAAATTTGTTTAAAAGTTCATTTATATAAGACATTATATCAATTGACTACTGTGTATTTTTTTAATTTTTATTTCATCTTGTTTTTAAAAATCTATCTGCTTTTTTATGAGTCAATATGTCATCTACAAGATAAATAATAATTTTTTTTCCGTTATATTCAAACTCTTTTCCTACCCCTATTGCTCTATCTGATGTTGATCCTTTAATTTTTAGTACGTATTTTTCTTGGCTATACTTAGTTGTTATCTTTTCACCTGTAAAGGGTTTGCCATTGTCATACAATTTTACACCATGTTCATTCTCACCATAAGGGTTAATTGAGCTAACCGCTATTTCGCCCTTTTCATTTTCGAATTGATGGCAAGCTTTAGTAAATATTTCGAATCCCTCAGATTTAATTGCCAAAAATCTGAGATCGTCACTTCCTGAATTGCCACAGATGATCATAATTAAATCACCATAGCCATCATCAATTTTGGCAAATTGTTTTAATTTTGCACGATCACACAGTTCTTGTGAAAGTTGCAGTTGTGGTACAGTTTCAACAGAGTCATTACTCTCTATATCTTGGTTTTTTAGTTTTTTTACTCGATTTTTGGGTTTAGACTTCTGCTGAGAGTAATAGCTCATTAAAAAACAAACCCTATGCATTTCTTGTTGCTTAACAAATGGTGTAGACACGCTTAATCCTGAAAGCTTTAAAGCCAAATCGGATTCTATATTTTGTGCTTTTCTTTCTGTTATTCTTTTGGTATTTTTTTGAGCAAGTTGAATAATTTCTTTAACATTATCTAGCAACATCTCTATTTCACTGAAAGTACAAAGATGAACTTGATCAATAGTTATAATTTTTCTATTTAATAAAAAGTGCTCTGGCAAGTATTTTCTAATACAATTCTCGGATAATTCAAGTTGGCTCAAATTGATTTGACACACACGTCGCACAGAATTTATATCAACTAATTCCTCTAATCCTGAATCTAATACAAGCTGAAACGTTTTATTCAAATGCGCTTGTATTGCGTTATTATTACTTGTATTGAGCTCGTCAACTTTACCTTCATGTTGAGATACTTCATGTTTTGATATTAAACTCAATAATTCTTCTGTTTCATAAAATAATTTCTGGTTAATACATTGGCGAACACACTGAAATGCATACTCATAAATATTATCGGGTAATAACATTTTTCCATTACATTGAAGAATATGAAAAAGAGGTTCATACAATTCTTGAACTGTTAAATTTTCTGCCGCAAACTGAATAACCCTTGCAAATATATAAGTGAAAAAAATGTGATGAACAGTACTACCATATGATTGAGCAAATAACATTTTGTCATTTGCTGCCTCAAAAATATGCACCAATTTTTTAAATTGTCGGGCAGCCGATTCAGGTTGATTCTTTTCAAGATAACAGATGAGTAACATTGCTTCTAATAGAAAATGTACTCTAAAATAAGGTGATTTATATTTTTGATAATCAGTATAACTATTTTTCTTGTTTAAAAGTTTAAAAGCACTTATTAGATTAAATACAAAATCTACAGATATTTTTTTAGTATCTTCATCTACGATAAATTCATAATATAATGCATTGAGTACATAAAAATCAATTTTAGACGAAAAGTCATAAAATAAATCTGTAGACTGCCAAAGAAAATTTTCTTGAGCTTGAAGAAAATTGTTTCTTTGGGCGCCACGATATAACTCGTTCACTCTTATCAAAACAGAAAAAATTCTCGGTAGTAAATAGGCATTTTTTTTAATACCATATTCGAGACGGCTGACATTATTTTGAATGTTAGAAAAATATTCATCATTCCTAACATTTCGTCTAATTTCACTCAGAACATTTAATTGATATTCTATTGTCATATCAAAACCATTTGTACTTTCAAGCATCGTCAATTGTTTTATGATTCTTTTTAATTGATCTAGTGGTTTTTCTTCATTTACTTCACCATTCAAAGTTTTAACTATTTTTTCTTCAATGCATTCAGATCCATAATTTTTTTCAATCAGCGATTGTAAATTTATTAAACAATCATCTGATATTTTGCTGTCAGATACTTTACCTAATCTGCTTTTTGCATATTGATATAATGCCCCAATCGGTTGAATGCTATTAATATTTTCTTGAAAGTAAGAATGAACATCTGAAATAAAATATAAATAAATTGTTTGACCATTTTTCTGTATAACTGGCATAACGACTTGAGCGTTTGAAGGCGCGGATGAGTAGAATTTTTGAAGTGCCACCGGTAATTCGCTAAAATATAGCCCTGGGCCCATGCTCAATAAAATATCTAGTAGTAGTTTTAATGCTTCCGAGGAAATATTTAATGCCGAATGATACTCTTCAAGATTTTTAAATAATTCATATTTTTTTGGGAGAGTGTTGTCCGCCTGAAAAGGCGCAATTTGATAACAATTGTTCTCATGTGGCAATTGATTAAATAGCAAATACAACGTATCGATTATATGCTGTTTACTCTTTGCAACTTGTTTGGGCATTTTAATCTCATTTGATGCTACCGGCTCAAGGCCTATTTTTTTTCGCATATACGTTGAAAAACATCTTGTGGCATAAACTTCGATATATTTATGCAATACAAAATCAACGGGAGCAAGAATGGAATTTAGGGTCAAAAAAGGTGCTTTTAAATCTAATAACTTTTGTAGAGCCGATGGATTATAATACAGTGCTGCATGTGTTAAGGGGTTTACTTTATTGATGACCTCAAGATATTCTAGGTATTTTCTATCGAATTTGGGGTGTTTACAAAACAGATCAATTGCCGCTACATTATTGAAGGTAATGCACACATGAAGAGGTGTCCAAGAATTATTAATAAAAAATTTATCAAAATCACACTTTAATAATAATTTTTCTAAAGAACGGTTACAACCATAGCATACTAACAGATACCATAATGGCAGATCAGATTCATTTCTCTCTTCTAATCCTTGCTCCCTTAAAAGTTCGAACAATTCTTCATCATCAAATTGACTCACTACTTGAATCAAAGTAGATATTTTTCCACTTTTTTTTTCTAATTTAATCTCAAATCCCATATGCGCATTGACATCAAAGGATCTATCAGTTTGCTTTCTTTTTAAAATATGTTTCTTTAGAGCTTCTCTTTTTGAATTTCTATGTTCAGCACTCGCATAAAAATAATTATGTACTAGTATGTTAAATTCTCTCGCTAATTTAGGATTAGCTTTAATGATTTTTAGATTTTTTTGAGTATCCATAAAAACTTATCCCATTTCATAAAAATAATTAGTTGGCAATATTACATTCTTTTCAATATTGTGTAAATAGTATAAAAAAATGTTAATCAACTTTATCAAAAATATAAGAACGATTTAACTATCTGATTATTAAGTATATTTATCTCTTCAAAAAATAATCATTATATCTGTTGATATGCTAACTAGATTATATCGTTTGTTGGTTAATTTTTTTAAGTTATCCACTCAGCAAGAGAGGCTTCTTAACACTGGCTTTTTCATCCAATGATATGATTTGCTTATATCTTATTAGTTCAATTTCAAATTGCGAAAGTTGTTCATATGCATTTTTGTATAAACCTGGATTATCTTCTTCGAGAAGAAATAATCTTTTTCTCAAAAAATTATTTCTTTCGTTAGAAGTGGAGATAGTCATAATTTGAAAATTTTCTTCTTTTGAGGTTTTAGGGTATCTGTATCTAATGAATGAACAACAGCTGATGCTTGTGTATTTACTTGAGTTAGATCTAACCACATTTCAGCTAAATTTATATTTTGGCCAAAAGTATGAATAGTATTCATCAAAGGGTGGTTTAAATTTATATAGTAACGATTTTGGGTGCATATTCACATTGCATAAATACATATAAACCCGTTTGTCGCTTATCCCGGATGTGTAATATCGAATAGAAGAAAATTTAGAGAAACAGGCCATTTTAACAAATTTAACTAAATTAATTATAGCTATCTTTTGACCATTAGTCGCTTATTAATGACCGTTTATCAGGTATATGTATAGCCTGAGCCTATTAGCGGATACTATCTTGGATCAATAAATTTATTTTATAAGGCAGGCCATTTAATATGGATTTCAGTAAATTCCCTTCTCGTCATAAAAATTATAGTGAAGACTATATATCGGAAGCAACGATAGATAAAGGTTTAATTTCCGCCGCAAAGGCTGGAGATATTCAACAGGTCGAGCTATATCTAGCAGCTGGAGCAAGTGATAAAGCTTGTAATAGTGCCTTACTTGAAGCAGTAAAAAATCACCACTACGATTCTGTAGAAATTATTTGTTTGTTAATAAAAAAAGGGGCTCATTTAGGCGATGAGTACAATACACTAAATGAATTTTTTTTGGGCGTTATGAAGGGTGATTTTACTCTAGTACATAAATTTACTGTTGCAGGTTTAAACCATCAATATGCAACCGATAGGCAAGGCAAAACCGCTTTAATGCTCGCTGCAGAACATGGGCATGCAGATATTATTCAATTTCTCTATCATGACGGTTCTGAACTAAATGCAATTGCTAAATCGCATCAGAGTTATACAGCAATGGATTTTGCTGTCATACGTGCACAAAATTATAAAGATACGAAAGGCTTAGAAATGCTCCTTCAGCTTGATGCAGAATTGAGTTGTTCTCTCACCATACCAAATGATCGTATGTATGGTAAGCCTATAGATGTTCCCTTTATAATATGGGCAGCCTATTATGGTTTTACAAATGTCGTGACGCTTTTGCTATCTGCAGATGCAGACAATTCAATTATTGATAGTGTTGACCCAACTCACTTGCAAACGGCTTTAATCTGGGCAGTGAGCAAAGGTGAGACGTCAATAGCAATCACCTTAATCAATTATGGCGCTAACCTCGATGTTAAAAGTAAGGAAGGCAATAATTTAATTGAATTAGCCATTAGTAAAAGAAACCCTGAACTTGTTAGTTATTTATTAAACAATAAATATTTTCCTGCAGATGAAATATTATTACAGCAATCAATAACATCTGGCTGCGTTGAAATAGTAGCCGCAGTTTTAAAAGCCATTCCAGATGTGCAAAATAATGCTAAGGTTAAGGCATCTTCGCCTTTATATCTTGCTGTTCGCCATGACCATAAAAATATAGTAAGTTTGCTGCTGGAAAATGGTTTTGAGTTAGATCATATTAATGATCTAGCGCACGAAAAGCCTGGAGAAACGCCTTTATCAATAGCTATTTACAATAATTGCATCAAGTCCCTTGACGTATTATTGGAAGCGTATGCTAAAAGAGCAAATGATAATAAACAAGATGTAGATGCTGATATTGAACGACATCTTAATCTTAAAGGATTTTCAGAGCGATTAATCACAGCAGAAGAAGATATTGCTTTTAGGTTTCTGAGTGCATTGCCTACTAAAAGAGTGAATCAATTAGGAGATCTTCCTGGCTATTCTAGCTTGATCAATAAATTTAAAGAAGAGATGAAGCGCATTAGAACGATGATCTTGACCTCATTATTTGGCTTGTCTGAAGAAAAACCCAAGATGCCAGAACCACAACCTGTTTTACCAGAAGAAAAATCTTTTATTAAAAAATGTATAGAAAGTTTTTGGTCTGTTATTACGCCTATGAATCAAGCATTAGGTTTGGCCACACCTGTAGCAGACATCCCCTCTTCCACCGAAACTGAACAAGTTGAGCTTGAAATTGTGGAGCCTACAACACCCATGCCACAGCTACCTAAAGAAATGATTTTTAAAGTTTTATGCCAGCAATCTACACTTGAAGTATATCCATTTTGGTATCAACATCGTGTAAAAAGCGATCTGGCTGATGTATGGAATAGTATTGAAAAAATAAAAGGTGAAAGAGCGACATCTACAACTGTAGGGCATATTGATAATCCTGAACCTGAGCTAGAGAAAAAACCAGAAAAAGTGATTTTTTCAAAATTCGGCAGCACGCCAGAAAGTGTAAATAGCACAGCTGAAAATGAGCTAGAAAACAATCCATTAAGAAAGCAGGCCAGCCCCGGTGGAGGCAAGTAGACTCTTTAATTACAACTACCCCGGGTTCGGCTTGCAAGCTCTACCCGGTGGCTATTTGAATTGGTTAACTATCATTTTTGGGTTTATCACTGCGTATAGACTTATTTTTTCCATGTAATTTCTTGCTATCTAAGCGCCGTACTTTTGAAGCAAGAGAAGGTTTCGTTTTTTTTCGCTTTTTGGGTGGAGTAACCGATTTTTTAATGATTTCTTGTAGTCGCCCTATGGCATCTTGTTTATTTCGATTTTGAGTACGAAAACAAGTTGCTTTAATTATCAAATCACCACTAAGGGTAATATTTTTACCTAGTAATTTTAATAATCGCATTTTTATTTCTTCAGGTAAAGAACTAGAATTTTGAACATTAAAACGCAATTGTATGCCGGTTGAGACTTTATTCACATTTTGTCCACCAGGCCCAGGAGCACGGATAAAAGTAATTTTAATTTCAGCCAGAGGAACGCGGAGAGTGTGTGTAATTACTATATAGTTCATTTTTTTATTATTACACTTAATTAAGCTTAATAGAAATCAGTAATATCAATAATACGATAGAAATAACTAATTTCATACACTTTGTCGGAAACAGCCCTTACCCTAGCAAAATAGCATGGGGGCACCCATGCCTTTCTGACGAGTGAAATATTCTATTGCCTATTGACACGATCCTGTTAATGGGTGACCCCATGCCCTACATGGGGGCCCATACAATGTTTTCTGGCCATAAACTACATCTGCTCAATCCAAGTTATCTCTTTTGTTTTAGTATTTACCCATACCCGATTATCTGGTGGATCAACAACACAATTAGGATCCAATGCTTCTGGAACAAGAAAAATAACTTCCACAAAATCTCCATGAATTTGACCGAATTCTCCAGGTAAAACAATTTCAACTTTTCTATTGTTCATATAATTTTCGGCTAACTTCATTATTTCTTCTCTGGTCATCATTACCCCTAATCTTATAATTTTATTTTTTTAACATAACCTATTGAGAAAAGAACCACATTTTATTTAAAAATGGGTCAGAAAATGGGGTCAGGCTTGTATTATTGTATTTTCCTTTTTATTTTCTTTCTACTTTTAAAAGAATTTAATCTTTTTCATGCTAACTTTTTTATTTAATACAATAATACAAGCCTGACTCCATGCTCTATTATTTTAGAAAATACAATAATGCAAGCCTGACCCCATGCTCAATAATGCAAGCCTGACCCCATGCTCAATAATGCAAGCCTGACCCCATGCTCATATTGACACGATCCTGTTAATGGGTGACCCCATGCTTATTTTTTATTCCCCATACACACTGATTTTTGCATCAAGAAAAGTCCAGGTAATCCAACAGTAATCGCCAACATCATATAAAACAAGTACATTTTTTTCATATTGAAATTTCAATATATTAGATATAAATTTAACATTATTAACGTCTAACTCCTTTTGTTCATTTGTCCCTATTTGATTAATTTTTAGATCATACCAATCCTCTATATAAATCTTTGTTTTATTTAAGTAACTGCCATCATCCAAACAACCTCCATTAATTACCATATATATTTTCTTGTTTTTAATGTCTATTTTATAGTCAATAATTTGTTCTTCTACAAACGATTCTTCGTTAAATTTGGCTATATCTATGCTTTTCATTTAGGTTTGTTCTCCATAATAATTTTCGCTAATGCTTTGATTTCAATATGTGCTTCAGGAGCCCCTCGATCTACTACATTCAGACTCTTATCAAGAGTATTCCCATTTTTATCTCTAATATGAATATGTTCATATTTCGCGCCATTTTTTCGTTTTAAATGAGCATCTTGTATTTCTACACGATAATCTTTAGTTTTATGAGTAAATTTTGCAATTTTACCATCAGGTGAACCCCCAGAATATTTTAAGCCTATCGACTCAACATCTTTAATGAGCTGTTCTCTTGGAACCCTATCAATTTTTTCTAAATAGCTTATTAACTTTTGCTTTGTTAATTTATCGCTAAGAAGAAGTACAGACTTTTGCTTAAGTCCTGAGGGAAAGGATGTACTTTTTAAATCGTAATTCTGCGTAAAAGTCTTAGAGTTACCATTCAACTTCTGCGGTTTAGGTAATTCTTTAAACTTCTTTGAAAGTTCACTTAAATTTTTACTATCTTTAAGAAGATTAGTTGCTCCCTTAAAAAATACATCCGGCTCAGGGACAAGATTTTTTTGAGTTTTCTTGATTGCTGCAACAACCGTACCGGTTACTTTGTTAACAGCTTGCGCCGATTTTACTATAGTTATTGGTGGTGTAACTAGTAAAACGTATAATTTAATTCCAGCCTTAAACTTCTCTTCTTTGCTTAAATTATTAAAGTCAGCCATCATTTTTTTTGCTATAGCTACTGTCTTCAGATCTTCATTTAAAGCATATCTGGTTCTTTCTTCGCCTATAAACTGTACCATTAATGCCGCAATTTGAACGGTTTCTAACGGCTCTCCTTTTAAGAAACAAAATGGGGTCAAAATGGGGTCAGGCTTGTATTATTGTATTTTCCTTTTTATTTTCTTTCTACTTTTAAAAGAATTTAATCTTTTTCATGCTAACTTTTTTATTTAATACAATAATACAAGCCTGACCCCATTTCTAGTGGATGACTATGACCCAATCACACCTATCTTTTCAAGTATCTTGTTTTTGGTTTGAAGTGAACAATATGCTGATTTTTCAAACTTTGTTATTAATTCTTTTTTTATATCTTCGCCAAGTTCATTATTTAAAATTGCTGTCCTCTCATCGTTAAACATGAATATACTATATACAGAATAAATATCTAAAACGCACATTTGCAAGGAATTATCTTTATTAATTTCATGTCCATAAAAAATATATGCAAAAGACATTATACTCATTTTATAAATTTGATCATTACAACCAAATTTAATCCAATCAAAACTTTCTTTAATGCCATTTTGATTTAATGGATTTTCGTCATCTTTTGATGAGCCTAAAATAGTAGAATGTATTCTAAATGATTTATCTAATGCATTAATACATGCATCATTAAAATGACTATATGCCATCGTTGAAAAAAATAATAAAAAAATTGAGATAACAGATGCTATTTTCTTTACAAACATTTCTTGATTTCCTGGTTATATACAATAATGCAAGCTTGACCCCATGCCATAATGCAAGCCTGACCCCATACCCCATACCAACAGACCCCATACCCCATACCAACAGACCCCATACCAACACCACAGAAACCCAAATAGGAACATCGCCTTACAATGATCCAACTACAAAATTATATTACATTAATAAAATTGGTAAAGGTGAGAATGTTTTTTGAAGTCTTTTTACCAAAAATCTGTCGGTTCCCGTTATTTCCCAAATTTCTCCGTCATAAATTGAAAATTCAAGCTCATTAACATTATCAACCCAATGTTCAGCTTTATCACTTATTTCTTTTTTTCTTTGAAGAAAATCTTCGGCACTTATAGCTCCTACAAGAAAAAATTCCACTACTGCACTAAGTTTTTTAGAAATATCTTTTACAAAACTCCAAGAAACTTCGCAATACCCTAAGTGCTCAGAAGATATTATTTTACGTATATTACCATTGCTCAGTTCACCATCTATGACTCCTTGGGCATCAAATCCAAGTAGAAACCATGTATATTTTTTTCCAATCTCATCTCCTATCAAATCAATAACTTTTTCCAGTGTTATTCTTGGTTTTTCATTCATTTTATTTCTTCCTCATATTATGACTTTTTTCATCTAGATCTGTTTTTTTAAAATCTTGCGCATTCTTTAATTCTATATCAAGAGGCTCAAAACCTCCTCTCTTGCGTGTTCCACCCGTTTCATTTGGAATCCAGCGATGTTGATGTGGGTTAGGGTGATCCTTACGCAGATGATCAGTAAATTCTAAGTCTCTAACTGCGATTCCATCTGCATCAAATTCTCGAGCTTTAGTATATACATAATTTTTAGTTTTATTTTGACTCTCTTGTATTCCAAGTTGTGTATGCGGTCTGCCTAGTGCTTCAGGATCTGGAATACCAACCCCTGATTTAATATCTGTAGGCAATTCACGGTTTGGTGCATAAGGACCTGGATGTCTTGTTGGAGGATTTAATTTTTTAACACCATTATTTTGGAAGTCATTTATTTTAGTCTGTTTAGTGCTTTCAGAAAATATAACCGGTTCAGATTTTGCTTGTTTTCTAACTACTACTGGGGGATTAACACTCATCTTCTTAGAAAAGATAACGGGTTCCGGTACCATACTATGTGGAGTTGTTTTCCCAACAGTTTTAGCCGCAGAATGAGGTACTTTTGGAAGTATGGGTAACTTAGCTGCATATGCATTAACTTTTCTTGTTAGCAACGCAAATTTGTCTGTTACTAAAAAATGGGGTCAGGCTTGTATTATTGTATTTTCCTTTTTATTTTCTTTCTACTTTTAAAAGAATTTAATCTTTTTCATGCTAACTTTTTTATTTAATACAATAATACAAGCCTGACTCCATGCTCTATTATTTTAGAAAATACAATAATGCAAGCCTGACCCCATCTTGACCCCATCTAAATAAATGCAATAAAGAGCCCATAGCAATAAATGGGGTCAGGTTTGTACTATTGTATTTTTATTTTCATTCTACTTTTAAAATAATTTAATCTTTTTCATTCTAACTTTTTTATTTAAGACTGATGACCCCACGCCCATACAAAATGGCCATAAGCTACATCTGCTCGCTCCAAGTTACTTCTTTAGTTTTAGTGTTAACTAAGACTCTGTAATCTGGAGGACATACAATTACATTAGGATCAAGAGCGATAGTTTTTAAAAAAACAACCTCTATTATTTCATTATTAATTTCCCCAATTTCACCCGGAAATACAACATCAAGCTTTCTATTTATCATATAGTTTTTTGCTAATTCCAATATTTCATCGGTTTTCATAATATGCCCCTGGTTTATATCCTGTTTTAATTTTTTCTACATATTTTATTGAAAAGTCTTTTTCAAAATCATTCAAATCATCCCATAGTTTATTTTTCTTCAACCTATCTAAAACCATCTTTTCTCTTTCATACGTTGATAATTTAGTATAGCTTGGGGTCAGGCTTGTAGCTTGGGGTCAAGCTTGCATTATTGTATAGCTTGGAGCTTGGGGTCAGGCTTGCATTATTGTATTTTTATAGCTTGGGGTCAGGCTTGCATTATCAAGCCTGACCCCATGCTCCTATCTAAGCAAACGTGGTGAGGATTGAAACGGGAACAGGCTCTCAGTTATGTCACATTTGCTCAATCCAAGTTACCTCTTTTGTTTTAGTATTTACCCATACCCGATTATCTGGCGGGCAAACTATAGAGTCTGGATCAAGTGCCATAGGCTTAATAAAAATTACTTCGATATTATCTCCCGAAATACGACCAATAATTCCAGGTAAAACCACATCTACGTTTTCTATATCCATATATTCTTTCGCTAATTCAAGAATTTCATTATTATTCATTATAAACCTCCAGGCTTATAGCCTTCTTTAATTATATTAACATAATCAATTGAAAATGCTTTTTCATATTGATTTAAGCCGTCCCAAATACGATTTCCCTGTAGCCTTTCCAAAACTAATTTTTCTCTTTGATAAGTTGATAACTTTGCATAGTTATCAAATCCCAACTGTCTAAAATCTAGCCAATGTGAAAGCTCATGTTTAACTTGAAGAACAGTGGGGTTTTCTGGCAAATATATTTGAGATGGACCAAATTTTTTTGCGTTAAAAGCTGGCGAGGAGCTTGGGGTCAGGCTTGCATTATTGTATTTTCATTTCTTGTTTAATTTTCTTAACAATT
>CADEEZ010000001.1:198098-229108 GCA_902826485.1 uncultured Gammaproteobacteria bacterium | reverse complement strand
TTTGCAGGATATATTATTTTAGAAAATACAATAATGCAAGCCTGACCCCATGCTCACACAAGCCTGACCCCATGCTCACAAGCCTGACCCCATGCTCATTAGAAAATACAATAATGCAAGCCTGACCCCATGCTCAAGCCTGACCCCATGCTCATAATGCAAGCCTGACCCCATGCTTCAAGCCTGACCCCATGCTTAATAATGCAAGCCTGACCCCATGCTTAATGCAAGCCTGACCCCATGCTCATGCTACAAGCCTTGCCCCACATGCTTTCACCCCATGCTCAACGAGAACGATTGTCGTGCCAATTAGGAAGATCTTGATTCAAGAGCACCAGCACAGAACAAGTGCCCTTAAATTCGTGTATATAGGATTCTGATGAGGGGGATCTTCTATTGCCTATTGACACGATCCTGTTAATGGGTGACCCCATGCTCGCAATCACTGCATATCTTTATGAACAGTTTTCTTATTAGCTATTCTAATAAACGCGGCAAAGTTGAAAATATTTTCTGGAGCCTTTTTACTAAAAAGGTGTCTGTCCCTGTTATTTCCCAAATTTCACCATCTTCAATATAGAGTTCGAAATCAGAAACGAAACCAGTCCAATCATGTATATTTTGATCTAATTTTTCTCTTTCAGTAAGGAAATTCTCTTTATTCTTAGTGCCAACAAGATGAAAATCAACTACTGCTCCAACTCTTCTTGATATCTGCCTTATAAACTGCCAAGAAATTTCGTAATATCCTAGGTTTTCTGAACGTATTTTATCGTTTATATCTTCAAGAGTCATTTCAGGGTCAATAATTCCTTGTGCATCAATTCTTAGAAGAAACCAGGTGTATTTAAAACCAACATCGTCGCCTATCAAATCAATAATTTTTTCTAATGTAATTCGTTTTCTCTCGTGCATTTTATTTTTTCCTATTTTTATCATGGAATGCTTTTAAAGATGGTTTCTTTAAGTCATGTTCAAGAGGTTCAAAGTCCCCTCTTCTAGGAGTTCCTCCAGTTTCATTTGGAATCCAACGGTGCTGATGTGGATTTGTATGATCTTTACGTCGATGGTCTGTAAATTCAATATCCCTAATTGCTTTCCCATCAGCACCAAATTCACGAGCTTTAACATACGAATAACCTCCTCTCTCACTAACTTGTGTTCCGAGCTGTGTATAAGATCTTCCATAAGCCTCAGAATCTGGAATCCCAACTCCATGCTTTACTGGCAATTCACGGTTTGGCGCATAAGGACCTGGATGTCTGGTTGGAGGATTTATTTTATTATCGACTTTATTTTCTAAAGTACTTTTTTTATTTATTCTAGGCTGTTTAGTACTTTGAGAGTAATTTTGCGTAAAAGTCTTAGCGACGCCATTAAGCTCATGCGGTTTAGGTAATTCTTTAAACTTCTTTGAAAGTTCACTTAAATTTTTACTATCTTTAAGAAGATTAGTTGCTCCCTTAAAAAATACATCCGGCTCAGGGACAAGATTTTTTTGAGTTTTCTTGATTGCTGCAACAACCGTACCGGTTACTTTGTTAACAGCTTGCGCCGATTTTACTATAGTTATTGGTGGTGTAACTAGTAAAACGTATAATTTAATTCCAGCCTTAAACTTCTCTTCTTTGCTTAAATTATTAAAGTCAGCCATCATTTTTTTTGCTATAGCTACTGTCTTCAGATCTTCATTTAAAGCATATCTGGTTCTTTCTTCGCCTATAAACTGTACCATTAATGCCGCAATTTGAACGGTTTCTAACGGCTCTCCTTTTAAGAAATGCATCATCTCAGAATTTGTAAACTGGGATAATGATACGGTTCCTTGATACAAGTCTCGACCAGCTTCGCCTAAAGCCTCCCAAACCAATCCTGGCAACTCAGCCACTGGAATTCTACTAATAGCTGCTTCAGGTGTTAAGGATGATAGCCATTCGGATGTAATTTCAAATGGTACACGAGGACCTCCTAAATTAAGGTCACGATTTGTATTACCAAGAATAATATCATGTGTTTTTGACCATACTTTATGATCTGAAACATTCTTACCTTCTTTAGAAAAAATAACTGGAGTAGGTTGATTGGTAGATGTTGGCTTATTGTTTGTAATTTCTTTAGGCTCATGACTAGGGAGCCTCAACGGTATTTGAGTGACAGGATGCTGTTGTGGGCCTGAAGAACTACCCTGTGCAACTTCAGGATGCATGATTTTATTGGTACCTGTTAAAAAGTTTAAAGGCTGTGCAGGGTCTATATTTGGAATCACTTGAGTTTTTCCATCAGTATGGCCTTGAAAGCCATTTATCATATTACTTGTTGCTTGTTCCCTACTACTTAAAATAAAGGGTTTAGGCTCAGCTTGTAATCCTATCTGCCCAGAATTAATGTTAGTTTGCTGATTGTTTTCTTTGTTTGCAAATGGGATAGTAAACACAGTATTACCAGAGTCTTTAATATTATCAGGTAAATATTCAGGGCGAAGTGGCCCAGGAAGCTTTTCATGCGATTCTCCGAAAACACCACCTTGAAATACTGAATTATCGAACGAAGGCACCTTCGCAACAATAGGTAGAGAATGAGGTGAAGTGGCTTGACTTGTTTGTGTCCTTTCTTTTTCAAAATTAGCTTGATTAATTCTTTCTAATTTTTCATAAGTTGTTTTTTGTTCTTCAGCATACCTTCTTTCACTATACTTTACTAATTGCTGAGTTGCGCGCTCATTATCGTAACGACGCGGAGCCAATATTTCACCTATTGTATTTCCTTGTCCATTACTATTTGGCTCATAGACAGCAACAGTTGCAGCAGTACCCGCAGCTATCCCTGTCGCTGTTACCTGCACTTTAATGCCTGCAAGTAACTTTGCCGCTGCTGGTGATAATTGTGGCGCCACAATACAAGTTATTAGCACCGCCGCTATAATTGCTCCGCCAATAACCATCTCTTGATTTTCATGGTAAGCCTTTTTTATATTGTTCGTCATTCGATGCATTTTACCATGGTGCTTTGGTACATTAGGCGACCAGATTGGTCGCATCTCATATTGACCCATATTCTCTATGGAAATCGCTTGAACTTCTTTATGAATGACTTGTTGAATAATCTTGATGCTGCTTTCTGATTGTTGTAAATCTAATGTATCCAACGCAGCAATCGATTCTTTCACACTTAATATATCTGAATTTAATCGTTCATTTAATATAAGCGCTACTGATTTACCTGTTTCTAAGGATTCAGCATAAACAAACTCTGCTATGTTTCGATCGATACTTAATTTTGCTTTATTAATCGCTTTAGCTTGATTTACAGTGTTAATTGAATTAGCTAATTGGTTAAATTCTTGCTGATAAATTGTGTCATTTGGTTGGGGTATAAATCGATATTTATAGTCCAATAAATTTTTAGTAATGGAAAAACTAACTTTAAGTGTACTTTGGCCTTCATCTGATAAATGGTTTTGATAATTAGCTGATTCTAAAGTCAGTTGCGGCTGTCCGACTAAAGCAAATAAATTTCGAGTATGAGTATGATTTAATATGCTTGATTGTACCGAAGCATTATTGATCAATGTTTGTTCAAAATTAACACGATCGGATTCAGGTAACTTTTCTAAATATTGACTTTTAGCTAAATTAGATTTTGAAAGTAAATTGTCTTGAATGGTTTTAAAAGAAATGATGTCATTGTCTAAATTAGCTTTTTTTAGATTTAAAACTTTAAGATCTTTAGATAATTTAATTTTTTGAGCAGGAATAAATTGATTATTGATGACATCAGTTTGTCCTTTTAGGCGACTTCTCATGTGATCTTTTCGAGTAGACGCACTGCTTGCTTTTTGAGCAGTACAAAGTGTATCCCACAATTGGAGACACAATTGATCATAAGAACCGATGCCTTTTTGTACAAAATAATTAATAATATAATTATTAATAAGTGTTTCATCTGAACCTTGATCAAAGGCATTATTAACCAATTCATGGATTGTTTGTGATGTCAAACGAAAATTTGATAAAAGATTTAATTCAGAATCTTTTGATTGAACTAAAAGAGATAGTTCTTCTTTTTTATTTATCATTCCTTCGAATGTTAAATTAGCCAAATGTTGTTCATTCAATGCATCATTAAAGGCATTTAATTTTGTTATATTATCGTTTAAATTTTTTGCATAATCCTTAAAGTTATTTTGCTGTGAAGTTTTCAGCTTAGATAAGGTGCTTTTTTCAAATTCATAGGCTTGCGCTTTTTTAGTTACAAGCTCGTTTGAAGCCATTTCGAGCATTTTTCTAGCTTGTTCTACTCTTATATGGCAATCGGCCAATTGTTTATCTGCTGATGTTATGATGGACTTGCTGGAAGCATAAATTTCATCACACACTTCCAGAAAAACTTTTTTTACCTCTATTTCAAGTACAGCACCTTTATGTTTGAATGAATCATAAAACTTTCCTTTATATTTATTTGCCTGGTCGTAACTTATTAATCCTGTTTTAACTAAGGCCCCAACCATAATCTGAGCACCCTGTTTTCTGTCCACCGGTCCTTCTTTCCCAGTTTTGATAATTGTATTAACATGTTTGAATACTTGACCAGAATCAACGTTTTCTTCAAAAGAATTAAAGTTTTGTCTTGTTTGCTCGTACGTTTTATTGATTCTGATAATATCATCATCAGTTTGTGTTTTAACTTCTTCATATAATGCTTTAGATTGAATATGGTTCCGCTCTGCCATATCATGCTCAACGCTTGCCTCAATAAAATTTGAATAATGAGCTCTTTCTAAAGCCGATTCATGAATCATCCCTTGTCTATGGTTTGTGATAGAATCAAATTTCTGAATTTTAACTTCAGTTATATTGCCAGTTTCAAGTACTCTTAATTCTTCAGGGGTAGCATGTGTTTTAAATTCTGCCTCTACTTCTTTTAAAGCCAAAGCATCCTTTTCAAATTTTTCGTGAAACACAGTTGTTTTATTCGAAATATGATTATTAAATTGTTTTTTATAAAATTGCCCAAAACAGGATTTTAGATTATCTATTTTCAGTTCTGATTTGAATTGCGTAAAATCACTTGGTTCAATTTCAATTCCTTGATGATCCAATATCGCCTCAAGATAGAGAACCATTTCCTGAATCGTATAACCCTTTCCTAGTGCTTCTTCTGCTTTCTCTATGATTGCATCAGTATTAAAATCATTCAAACTATTTAAATAATACACTTGATATTCGGAATTTAATGCATCATTTTTTAATCCATAATATTGAGTGCTGATTTTCCCTTTAGGCGTAAGTTCAAATAATTCTTTAGAAAGATTAACTAAATCTGAAATCTCTTTATCGAAAAAAGAAATTTGAGATTCCAGTTGTTTTATAACTTCGGGATTATTTGCTTCATTAGCATCTATTAATTTAACTAAAATTTCTTGCCTAGCTTGAGACCTTAACAATAATTTTTGTTTGGTAAGATATGATAATACTAAATTTCTGTAATCTGAATCGGGCCATACATTTTTGTCAATATATTCCTCAATTTTCAACAATAAATTATCTCGATGTGATGCAAAATTGTCGAGATAATCATTGACAGTTGAAATAAGATAATTATCAGTTACATATTGTTCTATTTTATTGCCATTAAAATAATTAGACGTTAAACTTAAAATTGCCTTAAAGTTAAGATACTCATCTATTTTATCAATAACCTTACGCTCACTATCCCCAATATTTTCATATAGAGAATATTGAAGCTCTTGAACATAATGGGCAGTACTTATAACTTTTTCACCCATGCTTTTACCTAAAAGCGAAGTCCAAATTTCATAGCTATGATTAAGAGATTCATTTATACTATTTTTAGTCAAAGACCTATATACTTTTCTCTCGGGACTAGTTTGATGATATGCATTTACTAAGCCAAAACCTACTTCCTTTCCAATGAATAGACCTAAAGCTTGAAGCTCTTTATTTTTAGGTCTAAATTTTTCGAACAAGTTCATTAAGAGTATCCCGCCTGCAAAACCTGCAGCTCTTTTTCCAGTATTACTGTACAAATCCATCGCATTCATAATGGTAAACGGCGAATATACCAATGCAGATGTTGCATTAGAAAGATAGTCAAATCCTTTTGACATAATTGCTGGTGTATAGTTATGGAAAGAAGGTTTTAAGTAATAATAAAATACATCTGTTTTTCCTGCCACCAGTGGGTAACCATATAACAAAGCTTGTTTAGTAAATTCAAAACCGAATGCAGTAAAACCCAAAGCAAGTTCACTTAAAGGGCCAATGGCCATTTTTCCAAAAGTACAAACTTTATAAGTAGTTGTTGATTCTAAATCATACGTTTTACCTAACGTATTACTCATAAAATGGTTTTGAAACATTAGCTTATTTTCAAATTGAGTTAATAACCATTGAGAAACTGATTTATACTCCACTACAGGCTCAGGAATAAGTTTATTTTTCGTTAGAAAACTATAGATTTCTCCATCCTTAATATATTTTGCAATGTTAATAGGCGTTATAGCAATTTTGGTATCCCAATATGTGACAGGTAATTGTTCAATTGCTTTAGGATAAGCTTTTAATTCAAGTGAAGCGCCTTTATTTTTTAATAAAATAAAGGCTTTTTTATTATTACGCATTACTGCAAAATGACAAGCCGATAGGCCTGTTGGTGTAATAAAATCGACAAAAGCACCCTGTTCAAGTAACTCTGCGATTGCTTGCACATTGTTAATTTGAGCGGCAATATGCAGTGGGGTAAGCCCCTCATTATTTATACCCTGTACATTAGCTTTCACCAATATAAGCTCTCTAATTAATGTTCGAACTCGCTCAGTGTTATATTTCGCACAAACATAATGTAAAATTGTGTTTTTGTTTTCATCTGCCAATAAAATCGCTTCTTTATGTTTATCAATTAGCCCTTTAAAATTAGATTCGGGTGTATAGATATTTTTTGTCATCTCATCGAGTGCATCTTGAAAAAGATCGACGCAACCTTTTGATTTTAAATAATCAATCACTTTAAAATGACCTGCTTTATAAGCAAGGTTTAACGCCGTAAATCCCAATAAGTTTTTTTGATCGATATCATATATTTCAAAACACGTACTACAATTATCATTGTATTTTTTAAGATTATAAACTAAGTGCTTGACAGCACCTAATCGTCCATTTTCGGCAGCTAAATGTAATGCTGTATTGCCTTGCTCATCTGTTGAATGTAAAGATACGTTATTCCTAAGACAAAATTGTATTCCTAGAAGATCGCCAATTTCAGCTGAGATATGTAAACAATTTCGTTCTTTCGAATCTCTACCAGTTAAATTTAATTCAGTATTTTTAATTTGTTTAAGAAGCGATATTTTCCCATTTTTTGCAAGAATATGCGCCGCATTATTTCCGTTTTGATTATAATTTGAATAATATACTTCATCCTCGTCATGTTTAGATAGACAAATTATCATTTCTGGATTTTCTAGTTCTAATGCAAGCTCAAAACCATTGATTTTTAAGATTTCAAACCAAGAAACATTTATTTTAATATTTAATGTACTTAATTGTTGCTCATCTAAATCATAAGTTAAACAGGCTCCTTGTGCTAATAATGCTTTAGCTAATAAAACATTATGATTTTTAATCGCATAATAAATTGCAGGTATGCCAATCTCATCAAATTGATTGATAGGGTTAAAATAATCTGGAGTTACATAAGAAATTATGTCATTAACCAACCCAGTTTTATTAAAATCTGGTAGGGCTAATATTTTTTGAGCAATCTCAGTATAATTGTACTTTGCTGCATATATCAACGCAGGCATGCAAGTGCTTGCATTATATTGTTCAGAAAATTTACTTAACAATTTTATAAAAGTATCTTCTTTTTGATATTTTGCTGATCCCAGTAACACTTTTTCATAAAACAATGGAATTAATAGATTTGCTTCACTGGAGTTAATCCAATCTATTAAATTATCATAATCGAAATAGTTAATTGCAAATTCTAGCAAAGGGTTGGATTGCTGATTTGGAACTGAATTGTTTTTTATATAGTCAAATAAATTTTGTTTGCTTTTGCTGATAACACATTTTTTTAATTCTTCATATTTTGAATTCATAGTTAAACTTAATCCTAGCTTAGGATCTAAATACAATTCTGAAAAAAATATTTCCCCCACGTTTTTAGACTGTTCTAAAAACTCAGATGGCCCATTTATCATTAACTCTTGAAAAAACCTGGAGTTCGAAACTGGCGCACTTATTGAAGCTACTTTTTCAGCGGGTGCTTTTCTTTCCCAATGAGTTTCGGTAGGATTAGAAAAATATATTTTCTTAGGGTCAAATTCAACCGTATTAGCATGATCGACAAATTCGAATTCAAAATTAAAATATTCACAAAAAATAGTTAACTCTTCTTTTGATAGCCATAAAAAACTTTCACTGCCTTCGGGAATACTCAGAAGAGCAATACAATAATCATTGAAACCCTTTTCGTTCCAATAAAAAATATCTTTTGAATCAGAGGTATCGGGATTTAATGCTTCCGCTTTAAAATATTCAAATGCACTTTCTAATATAACTGGGTAAATTATTTGGAGCTCTTCTAGCTTGTCTTCTTTAAATAAATTTAATGCTGCTAAAAAACTGTGAGCAAGATCATGTTTATACTCACTATTTTTTTTAACTATGGCGGGCATCATTGCTCTGAGGGCATGCCCCCAAATAATCTGCGCATCGAACTTTGAGGCTTTAGTACTGGCTTTACGTATTTGTTCCCAAGTTAATTCTTCTTGGTGATATACTTTTTGAAAGCTTGCCAATAATTCATCATATGCTTTACCAGAAAATTTTGTTTTTAAATCGTCTTGCTGCAGTTTTTCTATGAGGAAATCAGCTACCACATGCATCCCACAATTGTGCGCCCACGTGCTCGTTTTTATTATTTGACCTACCATGAAAACAACTCCAATATCATTAGTAAGGTTTTATTAAGCTATATTTAAAAGCAAAGGGGACCATTATTGTTAGTTGATAGCTTTAAAGCAATGGCGAATGTCTGCAGTTTGGGGAACTATTGATTAGCTGAACTGAATCAATTTGGTTAAAATTTGAGCAGTATGTTTGGTAGGAATTAGATTAGATTAATATTTAAGCAGATTAACGGTTTATGACTATAAAATGACCATATTGTAGGGTAGAATGCGTTTTCATATAATACATGCAACTAGCATTTTACTTATGTGTAAGTACATCTAGTCTGTATGGTTTGTTAATTTAATTTTTTGTGAGGGTTTTTAAAATGGCACAATTTCCACGTAAAGAGAGTGATGGTTCATTAGATATGGACGCGTATACAAAGCTAAGCGAGCAGGCAAAAGAAGCTGCCATGCAAGATTTAGAAGAGAATGGTTCAAATGATGAAGTGAATTTCTTTTTTGATCAACTTAAAATAATGGAAAGACAAAAAACTGAAAATGAAGTTAATGGATACAAACAAGAACAAGCTGATCTTGACAAAAGATATAAAGATTTAGAAGAACAAAAACAGACTTACCTTACTGCCTACACTAAAGATCTTGAGTCTACTTTGAATATCTCCCCTACTCAAAATCCTGTTGTTAATACATCTAACAAACAACAAAAAAAATCTTCTAAAAAATCAGGTTGCAATATTTTCTAATCGAAAAATTAAATATTATTACCTTTTGGCCTAGATTCTAACATCGAGGCCAAATTCACATATCACTAAATTTTTTTATTTGCTCGTCTGGCTAGCATTTGAGCTCTGGCGTCATCAATTTTTTCTTCTTTAATATTATTTTTTTCATACGCAGCTGAAATTTTATTTCCCATTACTTTTCGTTGATCGACAATAACTATTTGCTCCCTACTCATATCAATTATTTTTTGAAACTTAGGATTTTTATCCATCACACCTACATGTTTCTTTGTAATAAATTGAGCTTGACCAGGATCTTTAATCCCATATATGGCTTGATGTTGTTGTACTAAATTCATGTAATCTTTTTGAAATTCTTGAGTACCTAATGCTTTTTTTACTATGTTTTCATTACCTTTATCGGGCTTATAAACAGGTAAGAATAATCCAGCTATATTATCATCTCTTTGTATTTGAACCCCAGGTTCCCTTCTGTCTATTGCTGAAACAATTTCATTAAGGCTCCTTCCCTCAGCTCTACTTTCTGCCATTTGCACATGTCTTTCTGCTAAGGCAATCCCTGCTATAGTCAAGTCACTATTAAATGATCTTCTTTCAGCTTGTGTTAAAGCCGTGCCATCTTCTCTTCGAAGATCTACACCTTCTAGCGTTTGCATCATATCTTCAGTAAAAGCTTTAATCGTTTTTTGTTTTTCTACTTCTAAAAAAGTATACCGTTGATTTAAGGCTTGCATCACCCCTAACATGGTCAACATTCTAGCGCGTTCTTGAGCTTCTAAAGTATTAAGTTTACTTAAGTTTTCGTTAAATCTTTGTACATCTTCTTGATTTTTTTGTGCATCTTTAAGTCTGTCAATCAATAACATAATTTCTTTTTCGATTTCTTTATTTTGATAAAATTTTTGTACATGTTCATCGATGATTTTATCTAGGATTTTAATGATGGTCATTTGGAAGAATTTGGCTGAATCTCTTTCTTGTTTTACCGCTGGATTTTCTTCCAGAATAACTTTAATCATATTGGCATCTATTTGCCCTGCGCCATTTAAACTATTTTGCCCACTTCCATCATTATTGTTTGCAGGGTGAGCACCCAATTTTGAACTTAAGTTTTGCTTAAAATTAATTAACCTGTTTAATGTAAGGTCTATGTGTTGAATTAAACTCGTGTGCTCGGGGGTAGCCATAAGCCTTACCTCTTATATAGTAAGCGTTCTCTTATGATTAAGACTTTGCTGGCATTAAAAAGTTCATTATAGGCACTTTACCTCCCCTGTTTGCCCATTAGTCCCTGGACTATTGTCCACTACTGTCACCCCCTTTTCGGTGGTGAAATAAATCATAGGCTTTAGATTTATATATAAGGCTGAATGGATACCGTGTATATAATCATAACAGGACGTATTTTATGGCAAAAAAAGTAAAATATTCCATACGCCCGACTAGCAAAGAGATTATTGCTATTAAACCCATATTGCCTTTTGTAGACAATCCGGAAGATGTTTTTACTCCCTCTCTTTCCTTTATTGAATTAGGCGATTGGATAGACCCTGCAAGCCTTGCTAGTACAGAACATAGCGAATCAACCAGTCAATGTATTACTGCCATTACAGGAAATTTATTAACGTCTTTATCTACCGCCCTAAAACCAGTAGAAATTTCGCATATTGACAATATTCCGGTTCATTTTTTAGAAGAAGTGCCTGAATCAGGTATTGCGCTTATCCACAAATCTCAATCAAATGGGGAACTGATGGTATTTTGCCGCGCCACTGATGTACATGAAGCAGGTGATTTTATTTATACGCTAGGGACACAAGAATCGGTTCCAGAATCTGACGACAGTAATCTCGAGGTATTTAGTTATACCCTCACCGATAAAAATCATAAGCAAATTACCCTGCAACTGTCTATTGAACTTTCAGATGAAGAGATAGACATCGATTTACCCGATTTAGGGATAATTCAAGAAGAAGACTTAATGATGGGCAGTTTAGCCAAAACGCGTGGTTTATTACCCCTTGCCGCAGCATCTAAAAACAAAACGCAACAAGAATTTAGATTTTTGCCCATAGAACAACAATATAGTTTAAAATCTTTACATCTTACTGCACAAAACGAATTTTTATTGTACGAATTAAGCGATCATGGTACCCAGCTTATCGCCAAACAAGCTAAAAGCCATGAAACAGTGTTTAGCGCCAAAATCGAATCTAAAGGTTTATATGACTTTGAGCTGCATCACCCTATTGATAGGCCCATGCAAACCAATTTAATGTCTGGCAACTTTAAACGAACTAAATCTAGTTTATATCAAGATATTAAAACCAAAGCAGGCAAAATTTACGACTTTAGTTTTTACTTTAAACCGATTAAAGATGTGTTAACCGTTCAAGCTCTACCCCTTAATCAACCCCTAACTGTCGAGTTATGGTGGGCTGGATTATTAATAGGCGTGATTCAATTATTAGGGGAAACCTTAAAAGGTTATCATTTTACTTTAGAAGGCCAAGAAGATAATACGCGATTAGAATTAAAATTAGCCGATAATCATGTATTAACGACGCAACATTTAGCAGACCACTTAGATATGGCAAGCATGGTGCCTGAAGAGCAAACCCAAATGCGATTTGATTTAGGGTTTGAAAATCAATTGGGAGCACAAAATCAATTTCCGATTACCCTTAATTTAGAACATGAACTCATCGTTTCTCAAGGTGCGCCTTATACTATTACAATGGATGATTTATCACCCTATAAGAAAATTGTGCTATCTGATAGCCTTGTGTTTGATGAGACTCCTGCCACTACTCTAAATTTAGAAAAAATCTTCGAGCAAATGCAAATTCCTGAATCGCATAGGCAGGTAGATATTGAACAATTGGCTAATTCGAATGTCTATGAAGTTAAAATTTCAGACAATACCGATAAGTTTAATGCACCCATCACGGTTGCCGACGTAGAATTAAAATTCGATGGCGGTAATGGTGGGCTTGAGATGTTGTATAAATATTTGGCTATTGATATTTGAAATCTTTTTTCCCCTCACCCGGCCTTTACGGCCAAATCTAGATCCTCTCTACCACACTTGTGTGGGAGAGGGTGGACCGATTGAGCTGAAAGCAAGATCGGGACGGGTGAGGGCATTCTTAATAGCTATTTTTCTAAAACATATTTATGGTACACAGGCGGCAAGTCTTGAATGGCAACAGTTATTTGCAAATCTAATTCGGTTAAAGATTGATAAAGGGCTGTTTTCATTTTATCTAAAATGATGGATGCGACAGCATTCAGCAAATCTACACTTCTGCCTGGCAACACCCCAATCGATAAATGAACGAAAGCATTCTTGCCCGCGCCATCTGAAATCAGATAATCGTCATACCGAATGACCCGGCTTTTACAACTGGCCATTTGTGTTGGCAGCATTTCTGTTAATATTGTATGAATTTGTAACAATACCGTTGAAAAGCTATGCTCGATGACATTTTGGCTGCATTCTAAAATGATTTGGGGCATGCGATATATCCTATAAAATCCGATTTATGATAACAACAATTTATCTAATTCCTCTTGTCCAAAAATACTCACACCCAATTTTTCAGCCTTTTGAATTTTAGAACCGGGTTCATCCCCCGCTATCACTGCTGTTGTTTTGGCTGACACAGAAGAAGATACTTTGGCACCCAGGGTTTCTAGCTGGGCTTTAATGTCTTCTCTGGGTTGATTCAAAGTGCCGGTAATCACATACGTTTTGCCTAACAAAGGCTGGGCATGGGTAAT
This sequence comes from uncultured Gammaproteobacteria bacterium, assembly GCA_902826485.1. Taxonomy (GTDB): domain Bacteria; phylum Pseudomonadota; class Gammaproteobacteria; order Berkiellales; family Berkiellaceae; genus CADEEZ01. Next base: position 215,644 of record CADEEZ010000001.1, on the reverse strand, counting down.
GGTATCGGGAATTTTGGGCCAATGGATGCCGGCTTCGATTAATTTATGAATGATTTGCTGATTGTGTTTATCATGAAAAAAGCGCATCACATGGTTAGCTGCCACCGGGCCAATATCAGGGATAGCAATTAGCTGCTCTTCAGTAGCGATAAAAATATTGTCCATGGTTTTAAAATGTTTAGCTAAGGTATTAGCACCTACTTCACCAATTTCCCGGACACCCAAAGCATAAATAAACTTACCTAACGTGGTTTTTTTAGAGTGTTCAATGGCCTCTAATAAATTTTTAGCCGATTTATCGGCCATACGCTCTAATTTTAATAATTGCTCAAGGGTTAAATGATAAATATCATCAATATGTTTTATTAACCCACTTTCGACTAATTGAGCGACCCATTTTTCCCCTAAGCCATCAATATTCATGGCTTTACGAGAAACGTAATGTCTAATAGCTTCGATTAACTGTGCTTTGCAATATAAGCCTGTCATACATCGCATCGCGACTTCATTTTCGGCTTGGGTGATGTCAGAACCACAAACAGGGCAAGCGGTTGGGAAAACAATTTTTTGGGCGTTTTTAGGCCGTTTTGCTAATACGGGTGCGACCACTTCTGGAATCACATCACCTGCACGCCGCACAATCACCCAATCGTGAATATGAACATCTTTACGGTTAATTTCGTCTATATTATGCAAGGTCGCATTGCTGACGGTTACGCCGCCTACAAATACGGGCTTTAATCTGGCGACAGGCGTTAATACGCCGGTTCTCCCCACCTGAAAATCAACCGATTCGAGTTCAGTCATGGCTTCTTCGGCAGGGAATTTATACGCCAGCGCAAATTTAGGGGCCTTGGCGACAAAGCCGAGTTGTTTTTGATAAGAAAAGTTATTCACTTTAATGACCATGCCGTCGATTTGATAAGGTAATTTATCGCGTTTGGCCAGCATGGCTTTATAACACTTTAAAATACCTTCCGCATTTTTAACCAATTGGTTTAATGGGCACACCCGAATGCCAAAAGATTTTAATTTTTCCATCATCTCGGAATGGGTTTCGCAGTCTAATTCACTGGTACACCCATAGGCATAAAAAGCCAAATGACGTTTTGCCGTAATGCTAGGGTCGAGCTGACGCAAGCTACCCGCTGCCGCATTACGAGGGTTTGCAAAAGGTTTCTCGTTATTTGTGACGCTGGCTTTATTTAATGCCTCAAAGCCCTTAATAGGCATATAAACTTCACCACGAATTTCTAAATTTTTGGGTGCCTTTTCGCGTAATTTTAAAGGTATACTCGCAATGGTTTTAAGATTATGCGTAATATCTTCGCCTATTACCCCATCGCCTCTGGTTGAGCCTTTGATAAATAAACCGTTTTCATAAATAATGCTCACAGCAAGCCCATCGAATTTTGGCTCACAGGTATAAACCAACTCATCGGTATTATCTAAAGTTTGGCGTATGCGTTTTTCAAACTGAGCGATTTCTTCTTCAGAAAAAGCATTGTTTAAAGACAACATGGGTTTAGAATGCGTGTGCTCAGCAAATGCCGTAACAGGCTTTGGGGCTACACGCTGGGTTGGTGAATCGGCAGTAATTAATTCTGGGTGTGCTTTTTCGAGGTCGACTAACTCGCGATACAGTTTATCGTATTCGCTGTCGGGAATGGTAGGGTCATCAAGAACATAATATTGGAAATCATGTTCTTGAATTTCTTTTCTGAGTGCTGAAATTTTTTGAGTAATTTTGTTTTTATCAACCATAATACGTCACAGGTTAAGCTTCCATCATCCCTACCGCTTGCTCTAAATCAACAGACACCAATCTAGACACCCCAGGCTCACGCATCGTGACGCCTTGCATCTGCTGTGCCATTTCCATTGCCAATTTATTATGTGAAATAAATATAAATTGCACGGTACTCGACATGTCTTTAACTAAATCACAGAATCTGCCGACGTTATTATCGTCTAATGGTGCATCAACTTCATCGAGCATACAAAACGGGGCGGGGTTTAGTTTAAAGATTGAAAACACTAACGATACGGCTGTTAGGGCTTTTTCACCACCCGATAATAAGTGAATAGAGCTATTTTTCTTGCCTGGGGGCCGCGCAATAATCGAGATGCCCGTATCGAGCAAATCTTCACCCGTTAATTCTAACGTCGCCATTCCCCCACCAAATACTTTGGGGAAGGTTTGTTTAAATTCTTCATTAACCAAATCAAACGTATCTTTGAATCTATCACGGGTTTCATGATCGATTTTTTTGATGGCTTCTTCTAAGGCATCTAAGGCATCGGTTAAATCTTTGTATTGTGCATCGAGATATTGCTTACGCTCTAAAGCCACTTGATATTCTTCGATGGCCGCTAAGTTAATCGATCCTAATCTTTCGATTTTGTTTTGGACAACATTTAATTGTTTTGCCCAATCTTCTTGCGTTGCCGGCGGATTGTATTGTGCTAATTGTGCCGTAACAGTTTCTAATGTTTCACCGAGTTTTACCAAGTTTTCTAACATGGTTTCAACATGAACTTTAACTGTTTGGGCATTTAATCTGAGCTGTTCTAAAATATTTCTTTGTTTTTCTAAGCCTGATTCTAGTTGGGCACGAGATTGTTCATTTTGCTGTGAAGCCGCTTCAAGGTGATTGACGTCTTGCTGCTGCTTGGTCATCTGCTGTTCAACCGTGTGTCTTAAAGACAGCAACGCTTCTAGGGCAGTTTGTATCTCAGGAAGTGGCTGCTGATTTTCTTCTATCTGACCTTCTAGCACTTCTAACTGCTGACAAAGTGTTTGATGACGCTCTTGTTGACGTTGAATATTGATATTAAGGCCATTTAATTGGGTTTTAAGGGTCGTTTGCTTAATTTGATATTGATATAACGCGTCTTTATGCTGTTTGGCCTGCTCACGGGCTTTGTTTAACTGTTCTGCCAACGTATTTTTATTGGAATTTAAGCCGTGGCGTTTTTGTTCAAACGTACCCATGTCATTCACCGCTTTTTCAAGCAATTGACGTGATTGATTGGTTTGATGCTGCCAATTTTCTAAATCGCGTTTATGATCTTGCAGTTCTTGAATCACTCGGCGTTTACGATTTTCGGTTTGATCGAGCTGGCCTTTTTTAGCCGCAATGTCTCTACCTAATTCACGAAGTTTTTGCTGTAAATCAAATTTTTGCTTTTGAAAAATTTCAACTTGTTTTTCTAGCTCTTGCAAAGTTTCTTGGCACACCGCTACTTTTTCGTCTAGTTCTTCTGAAATGGCCAACTGTTCACTGTGTTCTTCGGTAATTAACTTAAATTGATTTTTCTTGGCTAGTACGCCTTCACCATCTTGTGTTTTACCGCGGTTAATCCGTACCCAATGTTGACCCAGCCAGATCCCTTGTTTGGTGATAATAGAGCTAAGTTCTGGCAAACTCGCCACACACGCTTGTGCTGTTTCTAAATTTTCGGCAACATACACCGAACCTAATTTTTGAGCCAGCTGTTGGTAAATAGCTGAATTTTCTGAAATGCCCTGTATTTTTGATAATAAACTGGGCATAGACTGAAACACAGCAGGATTAATATTGGGATGAATATTATCAAGCGGCGCATCAATTAAAATATGAATTAACCCTGTTTTTAATTGTTCTATATCGTTAAAAATAGTCGATAAAGCCTCGTGAGACTCTAAACAAATAGACTCAAGCACTTCCCCTAAAACCGTTTCTACGGCTCGTTCAAACCCGAGTTCGACTTGAAACTTTTCGGCTACTCGCAAATCAGCCAGGTTATGTTTTTTCAGCCATTCATTAAAGATTTTATTGTCTTTACCCAATCCTACTTCTATTTGAGCAGATAATTGGGCTTTTTTCTCATTCAGCCTGTCTATTATTTTTCGATTGTCTTGCAGCGCTTGGGTTAAGGTTTTTAATTCTGAACGCAATTCATCACGTTTGATAATTTGTTCTTTTAAGGTTTCATCGGTTGTTTTAGAGTCGATTTCTAATTGTTGCTCAGTGGCAATCAGCGCCTGATTGGCCGTTGCCAAATCAACATTCACCAATTGCCCTGCTTCTTTTTCGAGTTTTTCGATTTGCAGTTGCGCATGATGAATACGGCTTTCGAGCTGAGTGATCTTAGTTTTTTCCACTTCGGCTAACCGGCTATATTGAGAAGATTCATGTTGAACCACATCCCAATTTTGACGCCACACATCCATTTCTTTTTCAAGCTCTTGTAAGATCATGCCCGATTCGCCGGCTTCTTCTACAAGTGTTTCTATCGTCGGATCTAATTCTGCTAAAACTTGATTCACGGCCTCTAACTGGCCGGTATCTTGTTTTAAAGTTTCTGAAGATTGCTTAATCGCCACATCAGTTTGCTGGTAATCTTGATTCAGCTGCGTTTGTCGACTTTGATGATGCGACAATCTTTGTTCTAATGAACTGATGTCGTTTCCTGCTTGATAAAATTGCTTTTGCACTTCGCTTAAAGCATCTCTTGATTCGGTAATTTGTAGTCTGTCTTTTTCTAATGCCGTTTCGATGCTTTGTCTTTGCGTTAACAAAGCCTCGAGTTTGTTATTTTCTGCTAAAATATTGGCTTCGAGCTTAGCTAATTCTTGTTCAAAATTTTGATAATTAAGTGCAAAGGTTTCGGCTTGTAATCGAGACTCGTCTTTTTTCAACTCATGATAGACTTTGGCCGTTTCGGCTTGCCTATCGAGCTTGTTTAATTGTTTCTCGAGTTCTTCTTTGATATCTAATAAACGGGTTAAATTTTCGCGCGTATGTCGAATACGATTTTCGGTTTCACGACGACGTTCTTTGTATTTTGAAATGCCTGCGGCTTCTTCTAAATAAATTCTTAAATCATCGGGTTTGGCTTCAATAAACCGTGAGATCATGCCTTGTTCGATGATGGCATAACTTCTTGGCCCTAAACCGGTGCCCAAGAAAATATCGGTGATGTCTTTTTTACGACAACGGGTTTGATTAATATAATATTGCGAATCCCCATCGCGAGTGATCACACGCTTAATGGCAATTTCATGATAATGCGCATATTCGCCTAGCAACTTGCCTTCGACATTTTCAAAACGCAGTTCTACTGAAGCTTGGCTCACTGGCTTTCGCTGAGTCGATCCATTGAAAATCACATCGGTTGAGTTTTCACCCCTGAGATTTTTAGCAGACGATTCGCCCATTACCCAACGTACCGCATCAATCACATTTGATTTACCGCAACCATTTGGTCCTACAACCGCTGTTAAATTACTAACAAAATTAATGACTGTGGGATCAACAAAGGATTTGAACCCAGCTAATTTTATACTTGCTAACCGCATTTCCGCCATGAACCCAATCTCCTAGAGGCTTGATGCGAAGATTATATCGTTCTTTTGCTTACTATCCCAATCCTCTGTTGTATTTTGCTCAGGGGTACGCGCCAATACTTTATTAGCAAACTTACCTAATGTTGTATGACTTAAAGCAAAAATACCCGGATCGGCGAATAACACTAATCTTTGTTCAGCCATTCTGATCATTTCAGGCAATAATAAAGGGTTTTGATCGTAAATAGACGGGCCAAGGGCCTCGCTGGCATTCACCATGCTGACAATCACCCATTTAGCGCGTTTGCCTATTGCTTCTCTTAGGGTATAGATCGGAATAGAAAGACCTTCCCCCTCTAACAGTGACGCGAGATAATATTGCTGTGCCGCAAATGCGGTGACGACCATGATATTTGCGTGCTCAGGCATCGGTTCTGATGAGGCTATTTGGGCTGTTATCCAATTAAATAAATGCAGCGCTTCAGGGCTATTTATAAAGCTGCCTCTATCAGGCACCATTTGCCCCACAATGGGATGAAAATCGATTCGGGCTTGTAGGGTAGGATAAAGCCCTGCCGGTTCATCTAAGTAAAAACTTTGGGGATAGCCCATTCCTGGATAAGCGGCGTCTTCGTAAACACTGTGCGTACTGATAAGCTGAAAAGCATCGCCTGTTGAAACCAATGCGCCCGTTTCTTCTAATAACGACTCTTGATTGTGTTGCATTAACTGATGTCTGCGGGTTAACCAGGTGTCTTGCAAGGGAGTTAATATGGGGGCCATAACGGTTTTGGCGCCTGCAAAACCGATAACACGCTCTGCTATTGAACAAAATTCACAGCCAAGCATGGGGCTAAAATGATTGGCTTGCAATACAAACACATAATCCATTTTATCTTGATAAGTAAATTTTTCGTGCGGATCTTGATAGAGATTTTCGCAAATAAAAATGGTACCTCTATGCTGTTCCGCTTGCCAATACAAATTAGCATAATCAAAAATTAACTTACCAAAATGCGCGTTTAACCCGGCAGAAATAATGTGATCAGCGGGCAAATTCAATGGCTTTTTATCAGAGAAAATAAATAATTTATGCTGTTTTTGCCAAGTTAATACTCTTTGCCAATGGCCTTGCCTTTCGGTGAGCCCTTCGCTTAGGGTCACTAATTCTGCGTGTAATTTTGTTCGTTCAACTTGGATTTTTCTTAAGGCCTGGCCTACCCATTCTAGAATATTGTCGCTGTTTTTAATTTGCGCGGTTTGATCTTCTTCTAAAATAATATTATGTTGAGACAAAATTTCTAACCGCTTCACCAGATGCTTTGCTTTGCTTTGACCCAATTTTTCCCAAATTTGCCCTAAGAAATTTTTAGACACTTCTGTAGATAAAGCGGCTTGCGCTGCCAACAAATTTTGATAACGTTGTTCTAAAGCAGCATCTTCTGTTTGTAGCGTTTCTATTTTATCTTCAAAGCCATGTTCTTCATCTTGTGCCTGTTGTTCAGCGAGGTTATCACGATACGTTTGTATTAAACTTAACCCTTGCTGATATTGCTTATAGTTAAACTCTAAAAATTCATGAATATACGCGCTCATATAATCGGGCGTAAGTTGCGAGTCTGTGAATTGATCCGCTGAAAAATGCTGCTTAAACATTTCGGTAAATTGATTAAGGGTGCGATGAGATTCAAAAGCAGAAAAAGCAAAATGGGCTGGCAAAACAAATTCGATGCCACTATTTTTAGTCGAAATAATCGCTACTTTTGGTAATGCCTGCTTGCTTAATGCCCGTTCAACAAACACATATTGCACCCATTCGGTAAAAAATTGTTGAAAAGGCACATCTTTATCATGCTCTATGGCCAGGCAATCGCCGGGTTCTAATCCTGCTAAAGCACACAAAACATTTTTTGCCCAAGGTTCGTTGCCTTGCGCTAATAAGCCTTGATTCAAAACAGGAACGGATATTTGTTCTATTGATCTGCTTGGCAGAAAATCTAAGTGGATATAATGCTCAACTAACGGGTTTGATTCGGGGGCAATGGTTGTTATCGCCGAAATAGGCAACACAATGGCACTATCAAATAAATCAAAGCCGGTTTGAATAAATTCTTGCTTCCAATTAGGATGCAATTCTGACATAAAGCGAATACATTGGGCGTAATACTCTGCCCAATTATCAAAGACCTTAAGATTATCTGGGGTGCCAAAATACTCACTCAGCAACGCATCGTGCGTATGAATAGACCCTAAAATAGGTAACTTGGTTGATAAACTATCTAAAAATGCTGGCAGCACCCAAGGTAAAGCACTGTGTTTTCTGGGAAGCACTTCACCTGTTGGCAATAAACTTGCCTCAAGCCAAAACGGAATACTGAGATCGGTGCCCTCTTTGAAACAAAAAGGCGCCAAATAAACTTCTTGCTGTTCACCAACCCAATTATCTAGCCAACCTTTTTCGATTTGGCTAATGGGGATAAACCTAGCGCAGGATAATCGCTCTCTAGGGAGGATACGCTGATTGAGTAAATTAAGCTTGGCAGCCGATTGCCAATAACGAATCAACTCATTGTTAGCCATCTAATTATCTCTCCCTGGAATTATTTTAATCGTACCAGAGACAGGTTAGCGAATTTTTAGGAAATTTAAAAATCTTTCCAGAGGTTTTCTGATTGTTTATCGACTGAATAGTCTCTTTTATTGAAAATAGCGCGATGTTTGTTAAGTTCTTTAACTCTAAGCGGATTAGCTAGCCAATCTTTTCTGCGCTCATTAAAGCCATGATAGAAGTTGTCAATCTCACTTTGATAGCCTGTTTTAAACTCTGCTTTAGGTTTAAATAATTTACGAATGCTGGCGAACAAGCCCATAATTATGCTCCTAACAATAAGGATTAACACCGGTTGTATGATCGGTGTGATCTTTTACTTCTCGAATTTCGGGAAAGCGTTCTTTGAGCGTTTTTTCTATGCCATGTTTTAGGGTGACATCAGCCATACCACAACCATGACAACCTCCCCCAAATTTTAGCATAACGTCTAAATCTTCTGTAATCTCAATCAAACTGACCATCCCTTTATGGCTCGCTAATTGAGGATTGATTTCGGTTTCAATCAAATATTGAATACGTTCAGATAAATCAGCTGTCTCTTCAGGTTTTTTGCCCTTTAAATGGGGCGCACTGATGGCTAATTGCCCACCGACTTTATCTAACTGATAGTCTATATTGGCTTGGTGCAAAAAAGCGGCGCTGGCTCTATCGACATACAAAGTGAACTGTTCATAAGACAAGGGAATATCTGTGTGTCTTTGATCTCCAGGAGGGCAAAAAGCAATGCCTACTTCAGCCTGAGGGGACCCAGGTTGATCTAAGAACATTCTGAGCGCCATACCAGGCGTTTCTTCATTTGCAATGAGTTTATTAAAATGGGCTAAGCCATTTTCAGTAATTTCAATCGCAACATCTACCACAACGGTCATCTAAAGCCTCTCTAGAGCACATTCACTTACTACTTTTTATACGCCTGTCGATTGTAAACTAGCTTAGCTAAAATACAAAGAGATCTCCATCTTTTTTAGCCGCTACACTAACTTTTAAAGCTTCTGGTATAATTTTCCTGATATTTTAAAGATATTTTTAAGTGTACTTACAGCATTTCCTCTAGAATGGGAGCTATGTTTACCATGTTGCAATCTGACTCAAATGCCATCGATTTCAGAGCACAAGCCGATCAAATGATGCAACTTATTGAAACTAAGCTTGACTCAAACGAACGAATGATTGCCCTTGAATTTATGGTGCTAAAATTTAAAACCTTGTTTGAACAAGGGGTAGCCAGCGGAAGACGATATGAGCGTGAAGGCGTTTATCCTTACGAATCACTTGCTAATAGCCTATTTTAAAAAATCACCCTCTCTAAAAAAAGAGGGTGATTCATATTTAATCAAAAAACCGTATTAAACAGTTGTTTCAGGTGTCGTAGAGGCGAAAAAAGAATTCACCCAATTTTTTACACCAGAAAAATCAGGTTTAAAATGGGAATTAAGCACGTATGCACCTACTATCGCTAAACCAGCGGCTTTATAAGTATTGCTTGCGCCTAAAGTAGCAAGACCTGCGCCAACGCCCATGCCTACTACTCCAACACCTAATTCAGCTGACGTTAAGCCATTCTGAAAAGCACCTGTCGTTGCAGAAAACAAATTTGATAAGGAAGTATCTGTGCCGCCTGAAATGGCTGTTAATTGGCTTAGGGTTAGTTGTTGCATAGCATTCTCCGTATAATAATAATTATTTTTTTAGTTTTTATTTGTTGTGTCAGTAGGATACTAAAGCAAGATAACGACACTCACCCGAAAATGCAACCTATAAATGATTAAAATCAACTATTCTAAACTTGATGACTTAACTTAAACAATCTAAAAAAATTGTTTGTGGTTTGTAGGCAAAATTCTTCAAATACTTCATTTCGCCAAGCTGCCAAAAATTCCGCAGTGTGACGAACATACCCAGGAATATTTGGTTTACCCCGAAAAGGAATGGGGGCTAAATAAGGCGCATCGGTTTCCACTAATATTCTGTCTAGCGGTACTTTTTTTGCCACTTCTTGCAATTCTACGGCATTTTTAAAGGTCACAATGCCTGAAAAAGAAATATATAACCCCATATCTAAAGCCGTTTTTGCCGTATCCCAATCTTCGGTAAAACAATGCATAACCGCTTTAGGGGGATTAGGTAAATTCAATGAAAAATGGCGCAACATATCTAACGCTTCTTTTTTGGCCGCACGCGTATGAATAATTAAGGGTTTATCTAATAAACTGGCGGCTTCAATATGATGTTCAAATCGATTTCGCTGCCAAGTTAAATCGCCTTCCGAGCGAAAAAAATCTAATCCTGTTTCACCTATGGCTATCACTTTAGGATGATTGGCTAAAGCCATAATCATTTGTGAAGTAAAAATTTGCCCGGGGTATTCATTAGGATGCACACCCACCGAACAATACACTTCAGGATAGGTATCTGCCAATTTAATTAAAACCGGCGCATCTTCCAATGTCACCGATACAGATAATAAATGACTGACCTGGTTTTCTTTGGCATGATTTATTACTTTAGTCATATCTTGATCAAAAGGGGCTAAATCAAGCATATTTAAATGGCAATGGGAATCGACTAGCATGTGGTTTTCCTATTGGTTTTTGTATCTCCCATACGCTGCGCTTTGGAAGAGGGAATTTAGAAAGTTTTTGTTATAGTGTATGCGTCGGCCTATCTGAATTTTGGCTGCCTGCTAATAAGTTTTCTATCTTATTTTTTAGGGCTATCCCTTCTTCGGAATTAAATTGAATGCCAATCCCTGCTGCTCGATTGCCTTGAGCACCTTTTGGCGAGATCCAACAGACTGTGCCTGTCACCGGAATTTTTTCAGGCGAATCGAATAAACTCAATAATAAATAGACTTCTTCACCTATCGAAAAAATTTTAGAGGTGGGAATAAATATGCCGCCATTTTTGACAAATGGCATCGCTGCAGCATATAACGCTGCTTTGTCTTTCAACACTAATTCGAGAATATTTTCCATTACCAGACTATCCTTTTGTTCGATGAACTAAATTGTTCAATACTGTGCAATAGCAGCTTAGTATTGATCCCCGAAAACAATTGCACTTTTTCTCTCAACCGACAGACATATCGGTATAACTCTATTTTGTTTTTTTTATCTGAGAGAGAGTGCGGAGAAAACACATAATGAGGCAAAACCAACCCTAATTTTTTTTCAACAAATGTATTTAATCCTGGTATTGGTTGCCAATTACTGACAACTATGCTCACTAAGTATAGCAACAATGGTAAAGATTTTTGATTAATTTCTGATAATAAAGACAGGGTTAAACCAGGAGAATAATTGGCCAAATTTTTGGCTAAGGCAATCTCCTCTACTGAGCTTGCAAGAGACTGTTCTGCTAACCATCTATCAAAATCTGCCCGTGAGGGTAAGCCAATGGCTTGTTTTTGACAACGGCTCATGATGGTGGGAAGCAGTTGGCTGGTATTTTCTGTGGTTAAAAATAAAAAAGCATGCCCTACCGGTTCTTCTAGGGTTTTTAACAAAGCCGATTGCGCTGCCACATTCATTTTGTCTGCTTGAAAAATACAAACTATTTTATTTGCCCCTGCTGCCGGTGTTTGGGCTAAAAATTCAATCACCTCTCGAATGGTATCTATGGCAATTCGACCATTTTCACTGGGTTCAATCAACATAAAATCAGGATGCGTTTGGTCATCAACCCATTTTTGCTTATTGAGCGCATTGGGTGCAAGAATTTGTTTGCTTAATTGTTTAACAAGTGCAGTTTTGCCTACGCCGGATTGTCCATAAAATACCCAAGCATGGGCCAATTTTTTCTCAATGGCGCGCACGCTAAATTTATCGACTATGGGGGAAAGCCAAGGATACAAATCCGTTACTTGGGCATCCATATTATATCCCCTTGCCCCATTTTTCATCAAGATGTTTAATGATTTCTTGTGAGACTTCATGTTTACTTTTAGCCGAATCTAGCACACAAAATCGCTTAGGTTGTTGACGTGCTAAAGCTAAATAGGCTTGGCGTATGCGTTCAAAAAAATCCCCTTTTTCTTTTTCAATGCGATCATTTTGAATTTTATGTTCAAGATTTCTGGCTTGAATTCTCGCGATGCTCAATTCAGCCGGCCCATCAAATAAAAAAGTTAAATCGGGTGAAAACTCACCCAACACCCAGTGATGCAAAGGCAAAATCATCTCAAACCCTAATTCTCTGCCACCGCCCTGATAGGCAAAAGTGGCATCATAAAATCTATCTGAAATAACCCACGTGCCCTTTTCAAGGGCAGGTTTAATCAAATTTTCATAATGTTGCAATCTTGCGGCATAAAAAAGCAATAATTCTGTTTTGCTGGCAATCGATTCGCTGGTATCGGTTAAAACGATTTTTCTTAAGGCTTCTGCAATGGGCGTACCACCTGGTTCTCGTGTGGTCATAACAGGAATATTTTTTTGTTTTAAATAATCGGCTATCACGTTGAGTTGCGTGGTTTTCCCCATGCCCTCAATGCCTTCGAGGGTGATAAATTTGCCCAAAAACGGATTCATGATAAGTCCCTATTAATTTTGGCTTTGATTTTGATTCCGTTGGTACTGCATAACGGCTTTGTTATGTTCTGCAAGATCTTTAGAAAAATAATGTCCGCCATTGCCGGTGGCCACAAAATATAAGTATCCCTGAAAATCGGGTTGGCACGCTGCGCGAATAGAAGACAATGAAGGGGCAGCAATAGGCGTAGGCGGTAAGCCTGTGCGCTTATACGTATTATAGGGTGTATCCGTTTGTAAATCGATTTTGGTTAATTTTTTCTTACGCTCTGGCAAACCATATAATACAGTGGGATCGGCTTGCAAAAGCATTTTAGATTTTAAGCGCAACTGATATACCCCTGACATCACCCGACGCTCAGACACCAATGCAGTTTCTTTTTCTATAATCGACGCCAAAATTAAGCACTCATAAGGAGAATTTAATAATAAATAGGGCGATCGATTCTGCCATTCTTCAGATAAGGTTTTGTTCATTAACTGATTCGCTTTTTTCAAAACGGCCTCATCTGAAAACCCTAACGAAAAATAATAGGTAGAAGGATAAAACCAGCCTTCTGGTTGAAGCGGTAAATTTAATTTTTGGATAATTTCAGCCGAACTCAAATGGGCTAATTTTTTTTCTAGTTTAGGATGTTTTTCTAAGGCAGCAATAATATCTTGAAACGACCAGCCTTCTACAATGGTAAAGCCATATAAAATCACTTCGCCATTAATTAATTTTTGAAGTAAATCTTTAGGGGTGTGTAAAGACGAGAGTTCGTACTCTCCCATTTTTAATACACCAGAGGCTTGATGTAATTGGGTAAGCCACTCGAAATAACGCTGTTCTTTTTTAGAAGAAAACACTTCAAGCTCAGCCAATTTTTGGCTGAGTTGTTTTAATGACGTGCTAGGCGGAACTTGAAAAACAAGTGATTGATTGTGCCCACTGATAAGATGAGACAATAACGGTTTATCGATAAAGCAATAAAAATCGTAGCAAACAAAGGCGAAAGCGCCGGCAAAGAGTGCTCCGATGAAAAACAGCAGTCTGCTTAACATTGCGCCATACTTTCCACCGTCCTAAAGCCGTTTAAAAATTAATGCCCCGTTTGTGCCACCAAATCCAAAAGAATTAGACATGACGGTATTCATTTTCATTTCACGCGCGTGATGAGGAACATAATCTAAATCACATTCAGGATCGGGATTTTCTAAGTTAATGGTCGGGGGAGCAATTTGATCTCTTAATGCCAAAATACTAAAAATCGCTTCAATCGCCCCTGCGGCACCCAGTAAATGCCCAGTCATTGATTTAGTTGAGCTAACAGGAATAATTTTTGCCCTTTCTTGAAAGGCGAGCTTAATGGCCACTGTTTCAGCAGCATCTCCCACTGGCGTGGAAGTACCATGCGCATTAATATAATCTATTGCGTCGGTATTTAATCGAGCATCTTGCAGTGCATTTTGCATAGAGCGTGCTGCACCACTGCCATCTTCTGTAGGCTGTGTCATATGATAAGCATCTCCACTCATACCAAAGCCAACTAGCTCAGCATAAATTCGGGCGCCCCGCTTTTTAGCGTGTTCATATTCTTCTAAGACAACCACACCAGACCCATCGCCTAGCACAAAGCCATCTCTGTCTTTATCCCAAGGCCTAGAGGCTTTGGTGGGATCATCGTTACGGGTGGACAACGCTCTGGCTGCGCCAAAGCCGCCTAACCCGATAGGGGTGCTGGCCTTTTCTGATCCCCCAGCAATCATGACATCTGCATCGTTGTAGGCAATACAACGCGCTGCCATGCCGATACTATGGCAACCTGTGGTACAAGCCGTAGCAAACGCTAGGTTTGGCCCTTGGTAACCATAATTAATGGACACATGACCTGAAATCATATTAATGATTGCGCCAGGAATAAAAAAGGGCGAAACACGCCTTGGACCAGACTCCAGCAGTGCTTCATAGTTTTTTTCGATAAATCCGAGCCCACCAATCCCCGACCCGACACAAACCCCATAACGAGGTGCGTTTTCGGGGTGAGACGGTAAACCCGCATCACGAATAGCCTGATGAGCAGCTGCTAAGCCATACTGCACAAACACATCCATTTTTCGGGCATCTTTAATGGAAATATCGAATTGCTGGGGATCAAAATCTTGAACCAAGCCCGCAAATCGCGTCGCATAAGCAGACACATCAAAATGATCGATATTTCTCACACCGGTCTGCCCAGCTAGAATATTTCGCCATGCTTGTTCTACTACGTTCCCGACTGGAGAAATAATTCCTAAGCCGGTAACCACTACTCTGCGACGTCCTTCCATCCTACTATGCCCTTTTTTATTGAATGCTATTTTTTAGCGTGCTGTTCCACGTAAGAAACGGCTTCACGAAGCGTCGTAATCTTCTCAGCTTCTTCATCTGGAATTTCGATATCAAATTCTTCTTCTAACGCCATCACTAATTCAACGGTGTCGAGAGAATCTGCACCTAAATCATCTGCAAATTTAGATTCAAGGCTAACTTTATCGCGCTCAAGGCCTAACTGCTCAATAACGATATCTTTAACACGTTCTTCAATGCTACTCATAACAACTTGTTCCTCAGCCATGGATGACTCTCTCTCCGGTTTGATTAATAAATGGACCTAAAATCTAATTAGGGCAAGAATCTAGATCCCCAATAGTCGGCGATCCTAGCAAAAATCTAAAATCTGTGCCAGTTAAATCTGATTATTTTGTTATTTGACTTAGTTAAAACTAAGCCATATACATTCCACCGTTGATATGCAACGTTTCACCTGTCACATAACTTGCGGCATCTGACACGAGAAATAAAACAGCAGACGCAATGTCTTCAGGCTGGCCCAAACGCCCCAACGGCACCTGTTGCAATAACATCTCACGCTGCGCCTCTGTCAGCACATGCGTCATGTCTGTGGAAATAAAACCGGGCGCAATGGCATTCACGGTAATATTTCTTGACCCAATTTCACGTGCCAATGATTTGGTAAAGCCTAACAGTCCTGCTTTGGCTGCACAATAGTTTGTTTGCCCCGGATTACCCATGCTGCCCACAACCGAACCGATATTCACAATACGGCCAAATCGTGCTTTCATCATAGATTTTATACAGCCACGGCTCATGTAAAATAAACTCGATAAATTAGTTTCAATGACTTTATGCCATTCATCGTCTTTCATGCGCATGAATAAATTATCACTCGTGATGCCTGCATTATTAATTAAAATGCTCACAGTGCCTAATTCTTTTTGAATTTTTTCTAGCACAGAATTAATTTGCATTTTATCGGTGACATCGAGTGCGACCCCGTATCCTTTAATGCCTTGATTTTCAAATTCTTTAGATATCAGGTCAGCCCCTGCTTCGGATGTGCTTGTGCCCACAACCACCGCACCGCTTTTGCCTAATGCCAAAGAAATGGCTTTGCCTATACCACGTGAAGCACCGGTAATCAGCGCAATTTTATTGTCTAAGTTTACTTGCATAAAGTGATGG
Organism: uncultured Gammaproteobacteria bacterium; assembly: GCA_902826485.1. Classification (GTDB taxonomy): domain Bacteria; phylum Pseudomonadota; class Gammaproteobacteria; order Berkiellales; family Berkiellaceae; genus CADEEZ01. The sequence continues at coordinate 199,667 of CADEEZ010000001.1, read as the reverse complement.
CCTCATCAATTAATTTTGGCATTTCAATACAAACAGAGGTGATATTACTGTCTATACGCTTAATTAGACCAGATAATACTTTACCTGGACCCACTTCTACTACTTTATTTATATTTTGAGCAGCCAAATACTGGATGGTTTTGACCCATTGTACGGGTTGATAAATCTGAGCCAACAAGGCACCTTGTATATCAACCGCTCCAGCGTGTATTTTTATATCCACATTATGAATCACCGGTATTTTAGGCTCAGCAAATTTAATGGTTTTGAAATCAAGCGCTAATTTATCAGCCGCAGAGCGCATTAATAAACAATGAGACGGTACGCTTACAGGCAGTAATATCGCTCGTTTTACGCCTCGAGATTTTAATAACTCAATGACTTTTTCGATCGCATTTTTATGTCCGGCTATCACCGTTTGGCCTATGGCATTAAAATTTGCAGGCTGTACTATCCAGCCTGAGTGGGTTTGTTGAACTTCTTCGCAACAAGCCAGAATGAGATCATCCTCGGCACCCAATACTGCCGCCATGGCACCTACGCCAGGCTCACAAGCAGCTTGCATGTATTCGCCTCGCGCTTGAACTAACAATACCGCATCAGCAAAGTCGAGTACGCCTGCTGCGACTAATGCGCTGTACTCTCCTAAACTATGTCCCGCTAAATATTTCGGCACTAAGTTATTTGATGCGGTTTGCCAAACTTGATAACAAGCTAAATCAGCTACCAGCATAGCTGGCTGAGTAAATGCCGTTGTGTTTAATTTTTCTTCGGGACCTTGTTGCACGAGATCCCACAAGTTATATCGTAAAATATCACTGGCTTGTTCAAATGTTTGTCGAACTTGAGTAAAACTGTTCGCCAATTCACTTAACATGCCAATAGATTGTGAACCCTGGCCAGGAAATACCATAGCAAAATCAGTAGTCATGCTGTCACCTACTTTTTTATTAAAATTGGATGTATGCAGAGCCCCAGGTCATGCCTGCGCCCACTGCCTCGAGAAGCAATTTTTGATTGGGTTTCACGCGACCATCTCTCACAGCGGCATCTAAGGCTAAAGGGATAGAAGCGCTAGAGGTATTGGCGTGATGTTGTACCGTACAAATCACTTTAGACATCGGTAGATTTAATTTTTGAGCCGTTGCTTCAATAATACGAATATTGGCTTGATGCGGAATAAGCCAATCGATTTCTTCTGCCTTGAGCGCATGCTCATTAATCATGTCATTGACCATTTGCCCTAATACGGTCACTGCCACACGAAAAACCGCTCGGCCTTGCATAAAAATATAGGGATAAACATCTTTAGGTTGTTCATAAGCCACTTCACCGCCCTGTGGGTGTTGTTGAAGTTGGCTATTTCCTACGTTCAAAATATTATCGTAATGGCCACTTGCATATAATTTTGTGCCCACAATACCTGGCGTATCACTGCTGGTTAACACAACAGCGCCGGCGCCATCGCCAAATAACACACAGGTTTCTCTGTCTGACCAATTAATTAATCGGCTCATGAGTTCGGTGCAAACCAGCAATATTTTTTTTGCTTGGCCTGTACGAATAAAT
>CADEEZ010000001.1:170179-198088 GCA_902826485.1 uncultured Gammaproteobacteria bacterium | reverse complement strand
GATCGGCAACACTTAATCCATAAATAAATCCCGAGCAAGCGGCTTGTACATCAAAAGCACCACACGTACCCGCATTTAAATTTTTCTGGATTAAACAAGCGGTTGCGGGAAAAATTTGATCAGGCGCCCCTGTCGAGGCAATAATTAAATCGAGTTCTTCTGGTTTAACGCCTGCCATTTCGAGCGCGCGTTTAGCGGCTTCTGTACCCATATAAGAGGCTGTTTCATTTATATTGGCAATATGACGAGAATGAATGCCGGTTCTATCGACTATCCACTGATGATTGGTTTCGACGCGTTTTTCCCAATCTTCATTGGTAAAGACGAGGGAAGGCAAATAGCTGCCTGTGCCGATAATTTTTGAGTACTTCATATCTGCTTTACTGCTAAATGCTCTGCAACTTTATTACGAATGTTGTCCACAATATTATGTTCGACTTCTAATGTGGCTTCTCGAATAGCCTGCACATAGCTTTTTCGATTGGCATTCCCATGGCTTTTTACCACAATGCCATTTAAGCCTAATAAACTTGCCCCATTATATTGACTGGGATCAAATTTTTTCTTTAAGACGGTTAAAACAGGCGCAGCAATTAAGGCCGCAAATTTACTGTAAAACCCTTTTGTGAATTCATTTTTTAAAGCCCGGCCAAGCATACTGGCCAAACCTTCACTGGTTTTCAAAGCCACATTCCCTACAAAACCATCACAGACGATAACATCTGCCTTGCCTTTGTAAATATCTGTGCCTTCTACATAACCAATATAATTAAGTAATTTCGTATCGGTGAGTAATTGTGCCGCGGCTTTAACCACTTCACTGCCCTTAATAGCCTCTGAACCAATATTTAATAGACCCACTCGAGGTGCAGCTAAACTATCTACCCCTTGGGTTAATATCGAGCCCATCACGGCGAATTGAAATAAATGTTCTGCGGTGCAATCGACGTTTGCCCCCAAATCGAGCATTCTCACTCGCCCGGGTGGTGCATTACGCCGATTAGGCAAAATAGGAAGAGAATAAATAATGGCGGGTCTATCGATGCCTGGTAATGTTTTTAAAACAAACCGCGCAATTGCCATCAGTGCACCCGTATTGCCTGCACTGACACAGGCATCAGCGGTGCCTAACTTAACCAAATTAATGGCGACACGCATAGAAGAATCTTTTTTGTATCGCAACGCCGTAGCAGGCGATTCATCCATCAGCACTTGTTCACTGGTATGATGAATCACTAATTGTTCACTCGGTTTACCTCGGTGTTTTTTTAACACCTGCTCAATAATGGGTTGGTCCCCGACTAAAATTAGCTTAAGGGAACTTCCATATTCTTTGAGCGCATCGAGTGCAGCGGGCACAGTCACGCCTGGGCCATGATCTCCCCCCATTGCATCAATGGCGATACAAATCGGTTTCAAGCGTTACCCTTTCTACTCTTCGTCTTGCGCTTCAACGACAACCGCTTTTTTCTCGATCATTTGACGACCACGGTAAAAACCATCGGCAGTCACATGATGACGAAGATGAATTTCGCCACTTTCTTTATCGGTCGATAATTCAGGCATACGTGATGCGAGGTTATCATGACTACGACGCATGCCTCTTCTAGAGGGGGTGACTCGACTCTTTTGAACTGCCATAGCGGCTTCTCCTCAAAAACAAATAAACTTAGTTTTTATAATTAGTTGAACAACTCATTTGTTGCTCAAAGCGTTCTCTCAAAAATATATCTGAAACGGCATCGCATATTACCACAAGAATCTCTAGGCTGTTACTCTAGAGTGACGCCTTTTGGTAAGGTTAACTCGCACATTTCTCTATTTTCGTGTTTTGGTACCATGGGTAAAGCTAAATGTAGCTCTTCAGCTAACCAGTTACTGACCAATAACGACCCATCAGGTTGTAAAACTAAAGGTTCAATGTAATCTGGTAAACTTTCTAATTCCTTTTCAGATGAGACGGGGGATAAGCTTAATTGGATATCCATAGGGTAATCAAAAAGCCCCAAACAACGCTGACAGCGTAATTTTATCTGGGTGTGCAATTCGCCCGTTACCATACTAAAACCCATTTGATCTTGACCAAAAATGAGCTCTGCCTGAACCACAACAGAGTGGTTAGGCTTATCTGGACCTTCTAATAGCTCGCCAATCGCTAAATTTTGCCCAACATCGAGCTGCCCCGATAGGATGCTTTGTCCCCCTCTGCCTGCTTTTTGGCAAAACTTTAAGGGCTCTATAGATTTTGGAAGTTCAAAAGTTGACATAGTTTTGAAATGATAACGGCTCATGTGAATTTAGTCAAAAGAATTCTAGTCCCCTCCCTGGCGCCAACCTTAAATATCTCATCTCCCCTACGTGCCGCGGTGCGTAGAGAAAAAAGAAGATACTAGAAATTTATTTGATATACTTTTTAATTTCTAGGTAAACATATGCCAGCCAATAAACTAATTTTAGCCTCTAGCTCTCCTTATCGAAAAATATTGCTCGAAAAATTTCGCCTGCCTTTCGATACTTATTCTCCAGATATAGACGAAACGCCCCTACCTAACGAAAGTGTGCTCGATACTGTCTATAGGCTCGCTGAAACAAAAAGCCTAGTCATCGGTCAAAAGTTCACAAATGCAATTTGTATAGGCGCGGATACAGCTGCTGAATTTGAGGGAAATATTATCAATAAGCCTGAAACACATGAAGCAGCGATTGCTCAGCTGCAAATGCTCCAAGGTAAAAAAATCACTTTTCATACAGGGCTATCCCTGTCACGGATTTCCCCTGCTTCTAAAACCCTAACCGAAGTCGTGACCACTTATGTTACTTTTAGAAAACTTAATCTAGAGCAAATAAATAACTATTTACGCATTCAAAAACCTTATAGCTGTGCGGCAAGTTTAAAATGCGAAGATTTTGGCCCGACTATTATGGAAAAGTTTGAAGGCGATGATTATACGGCGTTGATTGGGTTGCCGTTGATTCGGTTGGCGAGGATGTTGGAAGGGTTTGGGGTGCATTTAATTTAAGAAAAATCCCCCTCACCCGCCCTACGGGCACCCTCTCCCGCAAGCGGTAGAGGGGATCACATTGTGCTAATACACAAGATTGGCTTCTTTATTACTTCAACACCGGCGTCGAACTAAACGTTTGGGCAATTCCAGTAGAAAAGGTAGTGCCTAATCTATCTGCAAAGCTTTCAAACATACTTGGACGAACTGTGTAATCAACCAAGTTATCGTTACCAATTTTTTCTCTGGCCACAAACCCGGCACTGCCCAATCCATCGACCAAGCCTAAGCCTAATGCTTGTTCGCCCGTCCAAATCAGCCCGCTGAAAATATCGGCATCGTCTGCTTTTAAGCGTTTACCACGTCCCTTTTTAACCGCCGTAATAAATTGCTCATGGACGTTATTCACCAATTTTTGAGCAAAAGCAATTTGCTCGGGGTTAGTAGGCGAAAAAGGATCTAAAAAGGCTTTGTTTTTACCCGCTGTAATTGTCCGGTTTTCTACCCCAACCATTTTCATGGTTTCTGTTGCACCATATAAAGGAAAAATCGCACCAATGGAGCCCACGAAACTCGCTTTATCGGCATAAATTTCATCACACGCACTAGCGACATAGTAGCCACCTGAGGCTGCCACATCGGTTATCACCGCATAGATTTTGATATCAGGGTGTTTGCTTTTTAAACGCAAAATTTCATCATACATATACCCTGCTTGTACGGGCGTGCCGCCAGGAGAGTTAATGCGTAACACGATGGCCTCGACTTTTTTATTCTCATAAGCTTCGTGCAAACTCGTTGTCAGAAAATCCGCGCTGGCTGGACGCCCTTCGGCGATCATTCCCTGCAGATCAATCAGTGCCACATGCTGCTCGGAAACCGCTGTGCGTTGAAGCATTTCCCCGAAAAAAGGGACCATTAATACAAACAAATACGCAAAAAATAAAAATTTAAAAAAGATACCCCAACGACGGGATGATCTTTGTTCTTTTATACCTGCCGTCAGCAAATTTTCGAGCGTTTTTCGTTCCCATTTATTGGGGGATTCGGGTTCGTTGGCGTCCGTTTTATCCATATTTAGCTCCATGATTTATAACCTTTCTAATACCATCTTTAATTCTGCATCGAGTGGGGCTTCGTGATACATTCTTTTTCGTGTTTTAGGATGCGTAAATTCTAAAGAAAAAGCGTGTAAAAACATTCGCTTTAACCCTAAGTGTTTTAGCCCTAGGTTAAAGTCTTTGTCTCCATATTTTTCATCGCCCACAACCGGGTGACCTAATTCTTTGGAATGTACCCTTATTTGATGGGTACGGCCCGTTAACAATTGCACTGCCACTAAACTGGCATGCCGGTATTGGCTTAATAATCGGTAGCGTGTAATCGAAGGTTTTCCTCTTTTGTCTACCTTCACCATTCTTTCGTTATTTTGTAGCTGTTGTTTAAGCAACGGCAAATCTACCGTGAACTGGTTCTTTACTTTGCCCATCAGTAAGGCTTGATAGGTTTTTTCCATTGGGTTTTCCCCATCATGCTGCATTTGTGCTTGCAGCGCTTTTAAAATAGACGGCTTTTTGGCTAATAACAAACACCCTGATGTTTCTCTATCTAAGCGGTGCACTAATTCAAGGTAATCGTCTTTGGGTCTGGCCCTTCTTAAGGTTTCAATGACGCCAAGTTTAATTCCGCTACCGCCATGTACAGCATAGCCGGCGGGTTTATTAATCACCAACAGATCGTTATCTTCGTATAATATCGCTTCGAGCAAAACATTGGCTTTGGCAGTTGAATGTTGAATAATCGGTTGGTCTGGATTCAAGCGACTGGTTTCTGCTACTCGAATGGGCGGTAGGCGTAAGATTTGTCCTTCTTCTAGACGACAATCTACCTTCACTCTTTTTTTGTCGAGCCTTACTTCGCCCTTGCGGATAATTTTATAAACATAGCTTTTAGGTACACCCTTGAGTAAGTTAAACAAATAATTATCGAGGCGTTGCGCCTGCCCTCTGGCTTCGACAGTTACATAACTTGGTTTGGGTCTAACGATTAAATCTGTCATATTTACCTAAATGCTGCTTATTGCGAGGTTTATAATTATATATCTAACTCTAAACTTAGCAAGCATAAGCTAGTGTGGGGGGGTAAGTAATGCTAAAATATTAGAGGTAGTGATTTAGTAAGCAGGTTTAAAAACCTGACTGTTCGCGTTGACCTCCTGCTTGGACAATCCTGCACCCAGAATTATAGACGTTACCTAATGTAATTGTAATAATTTATAAACAAAACCTTAAAAATATTTAGAAAATTTAGTAAGACAAAATATGGCAAAAAAAATGTTAATTAACGCAACTCAAAAAGAAGAGTTGCGAGTCGCCCTCGTTGATGGGCAAATTTTAGATGGAATCGATTTTGAACGCCTTGGTCGTGGACAACAAAAAGGCAATATCTATAAAGGTCGCATTACTCGCGTCGAGCCAAGTTTAGAAGCGGCATTTGTGGATTATGGTGCTGATAGACACGGCTTTTTACCTCTAAAAGAAGTCGCACCTGAGTATTATCAATCGGATTTCCGTGAAGACCGTGGCAATTTGCGTAATATGTTGCGCTCTGGCCAAGAAGTGATTGTTCAAATCGATAAAGAAGAACGCGGCACAAAAGGCGCAGCGCTAACCACTTATTATGGTTTAGCAGGCTGCTACTCAGTGCTAATGCCAAACAACCCTAAAGGTGGTGGTATTTCTAGACGCATTGAAGGCGAAGAACGCGAAGAAATGCGCGACATCTTAAGTCAGCTTGAACTACCTGAAAGCATGGGCATTATTATTCGCACAGCGGGATTAGGTCGTTCTATTGATGAGCTCCAATGGGATTTAAGCGTCTTGATCAGCCAATCGGCTGCCATCAAAGAAGCTAGCCTTCATGGTTCAGCGCCTTTCTTAATTTACCAAGAAAGCGATGTTATCTTAAGAGCGATTCGAGATTATTTAAGACCTGATGTAGAAGAAATTCTAGTAGATACGCCTGAAGCTTTCGAAAAAGTGCGTAATCATATTCGTGTTGTGCGCCCTGATTTTGAAGGTCGCGTGAAATTTTACGATGACGCCACTTCTTTATTTAATCGGTATCAAGTAGAAAGCCAAATTGAATCGGCTCACCAAAAAGTGGTTCAATTACCTAATCGCGCTTCTATTGTCATCGACCATACTGAAGCATTAGTGGCCATTGATATTAACTCGGCCAGAGCAACTGAAGGCAGTGATATCGAAGAAACGGCTTTAAATACGAATTTAGTCGCCGCCAAAGAAATTGCGCGCCAAATGCGCTTAAGAGATCTGGGTGGATTAGTTGTCATCGATTTTATCGATATGCAATCTCCTCGTAACCAGCGCACTGTTGAAAATTTATTGCGTGATGAATTAAAGCACGACAGAGCTCGAGTCCAAATGGGCCGTATTTCTCGTTTTGGTTTGCTTGAGTTATCCAGACAAAGACTCAGACCTTCATTGGGTGACAGCAGCCATGTGACCTGCCCTCGTTGTACTGGCAAAGGCACTATCAGAAGCGTCACGTCTTTAGCATTGGCAATTTTACGCGTGATTGAAGAAGAAACGCTAAAACCCAACACACAACAAATTAGAGTGCACTTGCCTGTCGATGTCGCCACTTATTTAATCAATGAGAAGCGCGATGCTTTAAGCAAACTAGAAAAACGTCATCATACGCATATATTATTATTGCCGAATGTGAATTTTACTTCGCCGCATTACGAACTAGAACGCATTCGTAAAGATGATTATAATCAAATGGCGCCTGTTGAAAGTCATCTGTTGACCAAAAAAGAGGCCCCTGCTGCCCCTGTTATATCAACCCCTTCGCAAAGTTCACAACCCGAAGCCGAACCTGCTATGAAAGCCTTTTTGCAATCGCCTGCGCCTATGCGAGCTGAAAAAGATGCTTCTAGCTTAATTCGTCGCATTTGGTCTGCCGTCTTTGGTTCAACTGAGCAAGCAGAAACTAATAAAGCGAGCACTTCTTCTTCCAGCGCTCCGACTCGCACTGCACGACCCGCAAGACGCGATTTCAGAGACAGAAGAGAAGGCGGCAATCGACCTCATCACCCTCGCGGAGGGCGCGATAGAGACCGAGATAATCGTGACAATCGCGATCGAGATAACCGTGACAGAGGCGATAGAAACAGAGATAACGCTCGTGTAAACGAAGACGAAGAAATCTCGGACAATCGCCAGGCCGATACGCGTCCTGCTCATCCTCGTGGCAATCGCACTGGCTCATACCGTCAAGGTGGCCAGCGTTCTGATAGATCGGATAGAAACGATCGTGCTGAAAGACCGGAAAGATCTGACAGACCCGAGAGAACCGATCGCCCTGTTGAAAACAGAGACGTGAGAGAGTCGAGAGAGCCTAGAGAAAACCGGGATACTCGAGATAATCGAGACACGAGAACGCGTCAACCTGTGCATCATCGCGATAGGGATACCAGAGAAGTAGCACCTCGTGATGTTCGCGAGTCGAATGATATCCGTGAAACTCGGGATAACCGAGATCGAGATCATAGAGATAACCAGGATAATCAAGGTAATCGGGATCACAACCGAGACCATAATCGGGATCATAACAGAGACCAAAATAGAGATCAGAATAGAGACAATAACCGAGGCCGCGATAGAAATACGCAGCACCGTCGTCCCCATCATGCAAATGAAGTGAATGAAGATCAGCGTCATGAACAACATCGTGAACCGCGTGAAACACGTGAAGTACGCGAACCACGTGAAGTTCGTGAAAGGGCACCAGCTGAACATATGCAACAATCTGCTACTATGGCACCTAAAGCACCTGTTGCTCAAATGCCTGTGGTACCGCCTGTTGTCAAACCGGCTGTGGCACAAAAACCTGAAGTGGTTGCTGCCCCACCCAAAACCATTGCTCCGCCTAGAGCCGTGAAAGGGTTTGCGCGTCCTTCTCAGGATCAAGCTTCTGCCACCATGGTGCAGTTTGATGAAAAAGCATTTGCGTCAGCGGTTGAAAGCAGCCCTTCTACTGGCACAAAAGTGGTGACCACTAAACCTGCGACGAATGTGCAAGCTTATGAACCTGTTGGTAAACCGCAAATCGCGAAAATTAAACCCACAGTGAAATCTGCTGAAACAGTTGAGATACCTGCAAAATCGACGCACGATCAAGAATAAGCAATCTATTTAGATCACGCGTAAATTTTGGACAAAAAAAAGCCCCAGTGAGGTTAATCATTGGGGCTTTTAGGTTTGTATCTACCTATCTTTTCTTAGAAATTCCTGATAGTGTACGGACTGCGAGAAGCTTGTTGCTGAACAACTGGTTGCTGCTGCTGAACTAAACTCGGCGTGAATGTTTTATTCGGTCCTTCTAAAACAGTATTAATACCATGGATACCTTCTGCCATATTTCTAGAAGCAGCCAGTAAGGATACTGGTACATCTACAGGAATATTTTTACCAGCTGTGGCCTGTACAAACTCTATCTGTAAAGGCTTGTCAGTAGTTTCAGTTTTAATAACGTCACCCTTTAGCACTTCTTCAGCAGCTTTCTTTTGCTCTTCAACTTGCTGAGCAGCAAACATTGAATCAAGGTAATCTTGTTCAGTTGCTTCAAAGTTATCTTCCATTCCTTCAGCAGGAGTTGTGCAATAATTGTAAATTCCTTTTACGGTATTCACTGCTAAATAAGTACCTGTTAAGCCAAGGCTGACTGCTTGTACGTATGGCAGTGGGTTGACACCGGTCAAAGCTTCGCAACCATAATAAGCTGAGCTTAAAACGTAAGTTGTTAAACCAGCCTTAAGGCCACCTTTAACGCCTTCAACAACGCCGCCTTTAATAAAGGCAAATGGCATTCCTAAGTAAGACTCAGATTCGCTCGCAGCCTTCACCGCACCCTTAACGCCGGCTACCGTGCCACCTAGTACAGTATTTATTGCTACACCAGGATTGTTTGAAGCAAAATTGATTACTGCGTCTTTTCCACCAGAAATAATTGTATTTAACATATTTGGCGCATCGCAAACATTACTTTCTAAAACAGAAGAACAAGTTCCTCTTAAAAGTTCTTGAGCAGCAGCATGTGCAGCTTGTTGTGAAGCAATATCACAAGTGCCTGTATTGATGATTTCAACTGGTAATTCTACTATACAAGAACCAGTTAATAATTCTTGTTCAACAGCTTCTTTAGCTAACTTTTCAATACTTTGCTTTGTCATTTCGTCATTAAAAATTTCTACTACTGAAGGAATAGTACATGTGCCTTTTAAAACTTCAGTTGCGCTAGCTTGTTCTTCAGCAACTTCTCTAAGGATATCTTTAATTACTTGAGTTTGCTTTTGAGCAGCTTCACCTAAAGTATCAGACAACATAGGATACATTACATCACAAGTATCTTTTAAAGTTTCATTTGAAGTACCTTTCATTTGCCCTTTAGCAGCTTCACCTAAAGTATCAGACAACATAGGATACATTACATCACAAGTATCTTTTAAAGTTTCATTTGAAAAACCTTTAACAACTTCTTTAGTTGTTTCATTGTTAACAACAACTGGAACGCCATAAATGGCTTCGGAAATAGTTTTTTGAATATCCAGGCCAAAGAAACCAGTTATTCCACACACAACACCACCAACTGAAGCATATGTTATATCATCAGTCGTAATGCCAGGTGTAGTAGTAGCACCTAACTTGTAGCCTGTAGCTGCACAAGCACTGCCTGTGGTAAACGCCATGCTAAATCTATCATAAATTGAATCAGTCATATAAACCTCACCATTGTTAAAAAAACATAAAAATTAAACCAGTGAGGCGACTATAAAATAAGTTGGTCAGCTGTGTAAATATCTTGAGGTATAAATTACGATAACTGGTAGTTTTTAGCCGTTAAGTGATTTAAAACGAGAATTTTCGAGGAATTTGGGTCTTGTTGAATCAATCTTATTTGTGTATATGCAATCTTTATGTTTTATATACTATATATATACGATCTATTTATTTATTATATTTTACGCTAATAAATTAAAAAAAAGCCCCTATGAGGTGAGGCTCATCAGGGGCTTAAAAGTATTATTCAACTCTTTTTATTTTTACTAGAAACCAGCAAGAACATAGGGACCCTTTTGCTTAGTTTCTTTAGGAACACTGGTTGCTTGATTTTGAATACTCGTAGTTAAAAGATGTTGAGTGGTAAAACTTAAAGCCGGCTTTGTTAGCACTAACCCTTGTTGAGTCATCCCTTCAGTACCAACAGCTACTAGATTCTTGAGTTCACCAGAAAGCCTTTTTGCTTTTTCCACAAACTTTTCTTTCAGTTCATCTGAAGCGTTAGTCACAGGATTCTGTGGGATAATAGTTGGCAAAAGATTAGCAGTCCCTTTTGTCACTTCTGTAACCGCTTTAGCTTGGCTTAATTTTTTCCAGGCATGACTTGCAAAATTGTAAGTGCCTTTAATTGTACCTACAACAATGTTTTTGGTCAGATCCATTGTTCTTGCTATACCGTAAGCAAACATTAAATCTAAAGCCATTTTGCCCGCAATTTTAAGTGCAGGTGCATAAGGCGTTGTTTGCTCTAACCCTGTTTCAACAACTTGCTTCATGCCTTCTGTTACATAGGGTGCTGCTTGCGTGACTGCATATTCAATACCTTGATTAACATATGGCTTAGCCACTTCAAGAACAGGCGTCGCATTTTCAACAAGTGCATCTTTAATATAACTTAATGCAATAGGTGCAGCTACATAGTGCTTAACCGAATTAACCAGCGCGCCAACGTTACCCTTTTCATTTCGATTTCTGAAAAAGCTAATTGTGCCTAATGTACCATTCAGCATAAACGAAATGGGGTTTCTAATGGCTGCTTGCTTAACAAAAGCACCTGCTTTGTTTAAACCCGATTCAAGTGTTTCACCAACATAAGGGATTTGACCTATTAACGTCGTACCTTGATTTAATTTTGTTTGCACAAAATCAACAGATGAACCTAAAAAAGCGCCGGTTTTTTCAGATAATTCTAGGGCTTTAGGTTTAACAACGGTTTGTACATAATTAACTATATTTTCTTTAAAAGTAGGTTCATTCAATACTTTAGGGGCATCAGAGATAATGCAAACTGGCAAATCTAGATGATTTAAAGCTGTTTGATTTGCAAACACAGGGTTTTCAATCATTTCTTCAATAGGCGCATCTGAAATGCCACAAACAGGTTCATTAACGTTATATAATGCTACTTGATTAGCAACTACTTCAGTAACAGGCTCATCCGAAATATCACATACTGGATTGTTGAGATATAAATCTGCATCAGGGGTTATTTCTGTAGAGATAACGTCACTTGTTGCGGTCAGTTCAACCGTCTGCGTCACTTCAACAGTAGGGGTAATTTCAAGTGTTGGTTCAATATCAACTATAGGGATAGCTTTAGGATTAACCTCTAAAGTGATTCGATTGCCTTTTAGAATTTCTGCTTCAAGATTAGTACTTCCTGGGGTTTTTCTTAAAAAACCAGCCATAAAAGCTGAACCACACGCAGCAATAATAGAACCGCCCACAAAGGGATTAAGGGGAAATACGGCAGCACCAACGAAAGCGCCAAGGCCAAGTGCCCTGTTCATAGCTTGATTGTTCATCATAATATTTAAACTCCAAATATTTTAAAAACTAACGATATTAAAATTAAAAAAAATAATTTAGGTAACTTGTGTTAGGGAATGTAAACAGGAAGCTGATATTGCACAAGTAGCTCAGCAGGTTATTGAGATGAGCGGTGATATTTAAGCGCTAAGTGGTAAATTAAAATTGAACTTTGGATAAATTAATTTGATGAGCGGTAAGCCCCCACCCCCCACGCATCCTCCTACGCTAAAGCTTCGGAGGACAAGGCGAGGGAGGGAGCTTGAAAAAACGCAGGATTTTTCTATATAATTAGTAACACCAATTATTTTATAATAAAAAAATGCAGAAAAAAATAAATTGGCGCGTTTGTTGTAGGGGACGACCTCCGTGTCGTCCCACATAATGTATATATAATAGAGAACAGAGAATAAAGAATTTAAGCCGTCACTTCTTCTTCAGGAGAAAGTTCCCTGGCCTCTTCTTCTAGCATAACGGGGATATCATCTTTTATGGCGTAGGCCAATCTGTCTAGTTTACAAATCAATTCTTGATTTTGTTTGTTATACACTAATTCGCCCTTACAGACTGGGCAGGCTATTATTTCTAGTAAACGACCGTCTAACATGTGTATTCTCCTTTAATTATTGGCAATCTTTAAAACGACACCGCGACAAACCATCCCTACGTGCCGCGGTACATAGAGAAACAAATAGCTTGAATTTTATCTGTTAACCCTTCTATGCCAGTGATGTCTAGCTTTGCCACCCATATGGGTGTTTTTATGTTTTGGGAAAAGGCTTTGATTTTTACGGCATCTTTTTCCGTAATCACGATAGGCAAAGTATCTTCAAATTGTAAATCTGCTTCTTGAAAATCAAAATGATCGGGATAAGCTGTTGATTTTACCGACAAACCCAAATACATTAAATTTTGAAAAAACCGCTCAGGATGACCAATGCCAGATATTGCCCGAATTTTATGAAACGCTTTGGCAAATTGCAATGGCGTAAAATTCAAGTTTGTATTTAATTGTTCAAAACCAATAATTTGGGACCTAAGCCAAATGCCCTTAGTCTCTATGTTTGGTAATTGATTTATTGACGCATGTTCCATGCTACCTGTTGATTCATGAATCATAAGATAATCTACAGTTGATAAGGTATTTTTAGATTGTCTTAATGGCCCTTCTGGCAGTAATTTTTCATTACCTAATCCGCGTTGGCTATCTATCACCGCAATTTTGATGACTTGTTTTTTATTAAGTGCTGAAGCAAGTTGCGCTAAGTATTTATCTTGTAAACCATCGTCAGTCAAAATAATATTAATATTCGGGTTATGTGTTAATAAACCTGCAATGGCTTTGAGTCTACTGTTACAAACCACTATTGGGCAATCTTTAAGCCTATTGGCCAGTAACACAGGCTCATCTCCCCATTCTTTGGGATTATCCTGGGGTTGAACACGATGTGGCTCTGCAGAAACTTTACACCCCAAATAGCCTTTGGAAATAATACCTGGTGTATACCCTAATTGACTTAAGTGCTCGTATAATTTTGCGACGATGGGTGTTTTGCCTGTTCCCCCTACCGTGATATTACCGATGATGATCAGTAATTTTTGATCTAATAAATTTATATCAAAATTAAGAGGTGAATCAATATTTGCTTTTGATTTATAAAACAGCCTAATTATCCAGACAAAAGGCGAAATTAAAAACAAAAAAAACTTAATATAATAATAAATAAAATAATCTAAAGGGCTCGATAATTTATTAGACCCAGCAACAGGATACCAGATGGCATTTAATTGCTGTTCAAGCTTCGCCCTAAATCTCATGCTGTGGTAGGCTCATCATATTGTAAGGTTCTTAATTGCTTGTAGACGCCGGGTTTATTTAACAACTCTTGGTGCGTGCCGCTTTCTATGATTTTGCCGTTATCTATTACCAAGATTCTATCGGCTTTTTCAATGGTCGATAATCGGTGTGCAATGACCAGAGTGGTACATTTGCCCATTAAATTGGTTAGGGCCTGTTGAATTTTGCGCTCTGATTCGCTATCTAATGCCGAAGTGGCTTCATCTAAAATCAGAATCGGGGCTTTTTTCAAAATCGCGCGTGCAATCGCCAACCGCTGTCTTTGCCCACCTGATAATCTTACGCCATTTTCACCGATTTGAGATTGTAAACCTTGAGGCAGCTCTTTGATAAAGTCCATACAATAAGCCATTTCTGCGGCGTCGATAATCTCTTGCTCAGACACATTTTCTAACCCATAAGCAATATTATTGGCTACTGTATCATTAAAGAGCATCACTTGTTGAGAAACAAAAGCAAAAGATTGACGAAGGCTCGCTAGTGTCATGTCTTTTGTTTTGATGCCATCGATGAAGATATCCCCTTCAGCGATTTCGTAAAATCTGGGCAGCAAATTAACCAAGGTCGATTTACCTGCACCAGAGCGCCCTACAAAAGCAATGGTCTCTCCTGGTTTCACCGTAAAATTGACGCCAGACAAATTAAATTTATGTTGCCCCACATCATAGTGAAACTTAACATCTTTAAATTCAATATGTCCCACTGCTTTGGCGTGTTGAATGCGCCCGGTATCTTGCTCAGGAATTTCATCTAAAAAATCAAAAATGCTGGCTGCGCCTGCAAGGCCTTTTTGAATATTGTTGTTTAATTTTGTTAATTGTTTAATCGGCTTTAACAGCGCTATCATGGTCGCAATAATCACAGCAAAGCCCCCTGGGGTAATTGCCGTTTTTAAAATATTCTCTGGCCCTAAAGTCGCTAAATACACTACCCCTGCCAAAGCAAAACTGCCAATAAGCTGAATAGCCGAAATACTAATGGCTGAAGTAGAGATCAGTTTCATTTCTTGTTGCAAATTATGGTTGGTTGCTTTGTTGAACTGATTTTGCTCGTATTTCTGCCCCCCAAATGCTTTAATCACTTTTTGGCCTTCAATGGCTTCTTCTCCCACATGAGCAACACCACCAACGGAATCTTGTACCTTTCCACTAATACGACGCATGCGTTTGCTCACAAAATGCATCACCAAAGCCATCACAGGAACAGTAACAATAAAATATAAGGTTAGACGCCAACTCACCGATAGCATCACAATAAGATAGCCTACTGCCGTAAAAGACTCTCGAACCAGCACAGAAAAAGCATCGCTACTGGCATCGGCGACTTGTTCAACATTGTAGGTTAATTTAGAAAGTAACTCGCCCGAAGAGACTTTATCGTAATAAGAGGTCGGTAATCTTAAGAGTTGTGCAAACATATCTTGACGGATGCTTCTAACCACATTACGAGCCACCCACCCCATGAAGTAAGTTGAAAAAAAAGTGGCCATCCCCCTCACAACAAAAACACTCACGACGATAAAAGGGATCCAGGCAATGAATACCTGATTTTTAGACACAAACCCTTCATCTAATAAGGGCTGTAATAATTTCATAAAACCGGCATCAACTAAGCCATATAAAATATTACCAAAAATGGCCAAAACAAAAGCCCAGCGATAGGGTTTTACATAGCCTAATAAACGACTATAAATTTGTGCGCTTGATAATCCACGATTCATGTTTTATTAATTACCTTAGTCAAACAACTATACTAAATATAAATATGGGGATATTTTAACATAGTTTTAACACAGTTAACTTGCCTTTGGGGTTTGATCTACTTTGATTAATTAGTTTATTAACTAATCTTTTAAAAAGAATTCTTTAGTTGCTTTACGGCTAGGATAAAGTGTTTTTAAAAAGATGCTTCCATCTTGCTCAATCACATATGGGACTAGATAAACTGCATCTAAGCATATTACATGTAAAATTTTTTGATTAGGATAGATAGTTTGATTATGATGATTTGTGATTTTAATTAGATGACCATTTATTATTTCTTCTATAATCTCTTCAAATCCTATTCCTCTTTCGAGGATTAATTTAGCATTTTTATCTTGATTATAGCGAAACTTCATTATTTACAATCCAGTTGTCGCATCTTTATGTATCAACATATTAATATAAGTTTGATATGGAATGCCAAGTTTGGACGCTTTAATTTTCATTGTTTCCAAATCAATTTCGTGAACACGAAGTGTGATGGATTTTTTTCGTTTTCCATGAAACATGGCCGCTTTTTTCATTATTTCCATTTCTGCTTTCATATCAGAAACAGGTGTTAATGAATCGAAATTATCTTCAATATCTTGCTCAAATTCATCAAGATGTATTTTTTTACCCATCATTTCACCTTTATCTTTTAAAGTACTATATAGTTACAATTATAGTACAATGTATGTACAATTGCAACCTTAAGAATTAGACCAAAATCGCTTTCGACCTTCTCTCCAAATAACAGGCCGTGAAATTTGCTCAGGATTCAAATCGAATATAATAGCCCCCTGCTTAGCCGTATCAAAAAGCTGCCCGCCAGATTCTGTATAACGCGTAGTTACACTTTGTATAGGGAAACCAAATCGATTATCTTTGCCAGTGGGAAATAACACAAAATCTGCGTTTACCTGTTCAATAAAATCGGGAGTAGAAGAAGTTTTGCTGCCATGATGCGGGACAACCAAAATATTGGACGCTAATTGGTGTTTATATTTATTCACTAATGATTTTTCAGCACCTGCCTCAATATCACCCGTTAATAAGATACTTGATTTGCCTGTGGTAATTTTTAGCACACAAGACAAATTATTACGATGACGCTCCGGTTGATTTATATCAGGATGTAACACTTCAAATAACACCCCATCCCATTCCCAAGATTGACCCTGCTGACATAAAGCGGGTTTAAGATGATTCAAATTTGCTTTTGATTTGAGTCTGTCTACTTCGCTGGTTAAGATATTTTGTACTTTATAGTTTTGCACTAAACTGTCTAGTCCGCCACGATGATCTAAATCGGTATGGCTAATCATAATTGTATCAATTTTTTTAATGTGATAATAATCTAAAAAAGGCTGAATAATTTGCGTGCCCGAATCGGCTTCTTTCCATTTAGGACCCGTATCATAAATTAACACGTGATTTTGAGTAAAAACCACACTGGCTAACCCTTGCCCCACATCCAATAAACTAAATTTACACTCCCCTTCTTTTAAGCTAACAGGTTGATAAAATAATATTGCACTCGCCAAGCAGGTGCCAACTAAATTTTTATAAGGCACCCCCTTGGGGAGTAATAAAATAATCATACCAAGGGTACTCAGCATAAATAAACTGATGCCAAAACCCGTACTGGGCAAAGCAAAATGCCAAATAACCGGTATTTTATTTACTACCCATTGCATGATTTCCCAAAGCGGTAAATATAAATATTTGGCGATAATAATCAATATTTTTCCTAACCACGAGATATTTAACATAAATGCTGACGCACTCAATAAACAAACCGGCGTCACCACAAAACTTACCCAGGGAATGGCTATAAAATTAATCAAGGGGCTGATAATCGAAGTGGATTGAAAAAAATATAAGCTCACTGGCAACATGCCCAAAAATACTGCCAGTTGCGGTCGAATCACTTTCCAATTTAGATTTTTTCGAGTAAATTTTAACCGATTACTCGTCGAAAAAATAAGCAACCCAATAGCCAAATACGATAACCAAAAGCCTATCGATAATACAGCAAAAGGGTCCCAAAGGAGAATCAATAATAAAGAAACTGAAAAAATAAATGCTGCTGACATTCTGAGTTTTAATATAATGGCCAGCATGAGCGCTGTCATCATGATGCAAGCACGTTCGGTTGCAATACTCATGCCAGCCAAAAAACCATACCCCCAAATAAATAATAACGTTAAATAGGCCGCTGCGATTTTGGCTGGCATCCATAATAGTAACCTGGGTACGCATCGCCACACAAAATTCATTAATCCAAAAACTAACCCGCCAATCAGGCTAATATGCAACCCTGAAATTGCAATAAGATGCGTGGTGCCCGTGTTTCTTAATAATGCCCATTGGCTTTGAGATATTCTGTCTGTTACCCCGATAGTTAACCCTATTAACATGCCGCTTAATTCATCTTGTTTTAGTGCATCGAGCATATTGTCAGATATTTTTTGTCGAAGTGTATCTAAATGATATTCTGAAGAAGGGTGATGAAAAAGCAATTTTTGAATATTGCCAGTGGCTTTAATTTGCTTAAAAAACAGATTTTTTTCAGCGTCATATCCCCCTGGATTACTTGCCCCCCAAGGTTTTTTTATTTTTGCGCGCACGCTGATCTCATCGCCAGATGTCAGTCTCTGATCATTGTCTAGCTTAAATTGACCATATAATTTAATATTTTGTACAGGTTTTAATTTTTCACAGAATTGTTTTTGATTTGTTTTGGTGATTAAGCACAATTCTTGTGCTAGTAAATTAAATTTCGCATCTTGGGTTTTGGGATCATAATAAGGCACACCAGTAATATTGCCTTTTATTTCGGTGAGTTGATTTTGATATTGAACCGGCAACTGCCACACTAAAATTTGCTGTGCGCGATAATTTGACCAAATAATTTCAAAAAGTATCGCTAGCAACACTGAAAAAAAATACAGCCATCGTCCTAATTTCGCTTTCTTAAGATAAACTATATATAAGCAACCTAAAATCATGAACAACAGCGCTATTTCGACAAAAATATTTAGCGTAAGAATTTGACTAAACTGACTATAGCAAGCTGCACCACTTATTAACCCAAGCGTGATTGACTCAATAAACATGATGAAAAAACGGTTTCAAAAATGGCTCCCTAAACACAAAGAAGTTGCCGATCATAAACACATTCAGATTTTTGGACAATGGCTCAAAGATCCCAACCTGTGGCATTTTAATCGATACTCAGTTGCAACGGCATTCAGCGTAGGGTTGTTTTGTGCCATTATCCCCTTACCCCTTCAGATGCTTATCGCTGCAGGATTATCTATCTTGTTTAGGGCGAATTTACTCATTGCCGTGGCCTTAACTTGGGTTACCAATCCCTTAACAGCCATACCTGTGATTGTCTTTAATTATGAGATAGGCGCTTTAATATTAAAAATGGAAGCAATGCCGCTCAATTTCGGTGAAAATTTTAATATACTCACGGGCTGGCATCATATTAAAAATATTCTGGGGCCATTTTTATTGGGTTGTTTGGTGGTAAGTTTTACTGTGGCCCTGTTAGGGAACTTAGTTGTTCGAGCCCTATGGCGTGGCTATATTGTTTATCATTGGCGTAAACGAAATAAAAAAAGAAAAGAAACAAAAAACTAAATCCCCCTCACCCGCCCTACGGGCACCCTCTACCGTTTACGGGAGAGGTGGCGAGGCTGAGCCGAGACGGGTGAGGGTTCTTTTTGCAGATTAAGCTAACTGCCCTTTTTGTAACTTCAGCGTTCTATCCATTAGACCTGCTAGTTCTAAATCGTGGGTAACCACCACAAAACTGGTTTCCAGTTCTTGCATTAACCCCAACATAATTTGATACACCTGTTGGGTATGTTGAAAATCGAGATTTCCCGTGGGTTCATCTGCTAACACTAATTTAGGACGCGTAACCAATGCTCTGGCAATCGCCACTCGCTGGCGTTCTCCACCGGATAACATACTGGGTTTATGGGTTTCTCTATCGGCAAGACCCACTTTTTTCAGCATTTCAATGCTCAGCTTTTTCACTTCGTAGGGGTTCATGCCTCTAATCAATAAAGGCATAGAGACATTTTCAATGGCATCGAATTCAGGTAATAAATGATGCGATTGAAAAATAAACCCGAGTTGGTGATTGCGGATATGGCCTTTTTCTTTTTCATTAAACTGCGTAATATCTTTGCCCATGAGACGTACTGCGCCCGAGGTGGCAGACTCTAAGCCCCCTAAAATATTGAGCAACGTTGTTTTGCCCGAACCAGAACGACCAACAATGGCAACCTTTTCTGCTTGTTTTAGGTCAAAAGCTATGTTTTCAAAAATGGTCAGAGGCTCTTTATTTGCCTCTTCAAATCTTTTGGTTAATCCTTCACAAGACAATATATTCATAAATCTTGCCTTAATGCTTTTGCAGGTTCTATTTGAGCAGCTCGCCAGGCGGGCCAAAGGGTAGCCAAAAGGCTCAATCCAAAGGCACAACTGGATATTAAAATAACATCACTTCGATGCAAATCGGAGGGCAAGAAACTAATAAAGTAAACTTCTTTAGATAAAAACTGAACATGAAATAGTCTTTCGATAAAATCGACGATTCGAGTAACATTCAGAGACAATGCGGCGCCTAATATTATGCCTAAGAGTGTGCCTATTCCCCCAATCATGGCGCCTTGCGTCACAAAAATAGTCATAATCTTTTGTGTGGAAGCGCCCAGGGTTCTTAATAAAGCAATATCGCCTTTTTTATCTGTTACCACCATCACCAAAGTAGACACGAGATTAAAAACAGCAATAGTCAAAATTAAGAGCAAAGTAAAAAACATCATCGTTTTTTCTGTTTTGACGGCACTAAAGTAAGTACCATTGGCCATGGTCCAATCGACAATGGCATATTGATTAGACAAAGATTTGTTTAAATCACGCACCATATCAGGTGATTGAAAAGGATCTTTTAATTTTACTTGCAAGCCAGAAACACCTTCATGCATTTTAAATAGTTTACTGGCATCAGTCATATGCAAAAAGGCAGAATTCTGATCATATAAATAACCGACTTCAAATACACCCACCACTTTTACGGTTTTAAAACGAGGGGTCGCGCCTGCAATGGTATAAGTCACATCGGGAATCACGAGCGTGAGTTTATCGCCCACTTCGGCACCTAGCATATTTGCCAGCCCCACACCCAACACAATGCCAAACTCACCTGCTTTTAGGTCGTCGGCTTTGCCGGCTATCATGGCAGAATGTAAAGGGAAAACGTCTTCTACTTGATCCGGTAAGATGCCTCTAATCCCAACGCCGATAATTTGCTGCCCTTCAATAAACATCCCTTGGCCATCAATAAAGGGCGTCGACGCAACATATTGGGGATGAGAGTGGATTTTGGTCTGAAGGCCTTGCCAGTCATTTAGCTCTCGCGCAAAGGCACTCACCGTTAGGTGAGGCGTAACACTCAAAATACGCGTGCGAATTTCTTTAGTGAACCCATTCATCACTGACATGACGGTGATCATGACCATGACGCCTAAGGCAATGCCAATAATCGACACCAGAGAGATAAAACTAATAAAATGATCGGGCTTCCTAAGATTGGTATATCTTAGGCCAATAAATAAGCTAAAAGGTTTGTTCATATTCATAGGCCCAAGTTTAGCTAATATTTTCCCCAATCACTACAAAGAGTCGTCAAAATCTTTTTAATCATATAGAATCAGGGATATTATTCACTTTCAAGCCATGCAAATAACAAATTATGACTTTTGCCAAACAACTTAGATTATTGAAGCCGGCTTGTTCCGTTCCTCATGCATTCACCTACCAAGAGCAGGTGTTTTCGCAAGATAGTTTTTCTATCTTTGCTGGTCTGTGCGCGGTAGATAATCGCGCTTCCGTTGAAAAAACGATGCGTTGCCTAGCCAGCTTAGGGTTAACCTGCACTCGAATGGGCGCATATAAACCTCGTACCACGCCTTATCAATTTCAAGGTCATGGGTCGAGTTGCTTACCTTATGTTTTTGAATTAGCCGGAAAATACGGCATAAAAGTCATTGCTATGGAAGTAACTCATGATAGGCAAATAGCTGAAATTCAACACGCACTGGCTCAAACGGGCAACCCAACTGGCGTGATGCTCCAAATTGGTACGCGTAATGCCCAAAATTACGAATTGCTATCTAGTGTCGGTAACCAAACTGATTTTCCCATACTTTATAAACGGGGATATGGCATCACCTTAGAAGAATCGGTGCTAGCCGCTGAATATATCGCCAAAGGCGGTAATCAAAATATTGTGTTTTGTCTGCGTGGCGTGAAAACACTATTGGGACAACCGCATCGTAATCTGGTCGATTTTGCGCATTTGCCCATTGTAAAGCGCCAAAGCAAAATGCCCGTGTGTATCGATCCTTCTCATTCGGTTGGCAATTTATTATCTGCCCCTGATAAAATTTTGGATATTTTTCATATTGCTGCCTCTGGCGTTATTATGGGGGCTAATATGATTTTACTTGATATACACCCTGATCCTGCTCATGCCTGTGTCGATAGCGAACAAGCGCTTACTTTAGATTCACTTCCGTGGTTTATCGAAGACATGATGCTGGTTCGAGAAACTTATTTAAAACGTACTCAACTCAATCAACGTCATGCAATAAAAAAACATGTTCAAACTCAAGAAGCAGCCTGGGTATAAAAATTATTGGCCGCCTTTACCCGGCGCCGCATTGGCTTATCAATTAAGCCAAAGTTATCTCGCTGATCCTGATTTTCTGTCCGTTATTGTGACACCTGATACTCAGGTAGCGAGTAGATTAGAGCGCGAATTATTGGCCTTTAGTGATGTGCCTGTTTATTTGTTTCCCGATTGGGAAACCTTGCCTTATGATAATTTTTCGCCCCACCAAGATATTGTTTCAGAGCGATTAAAAATATTGGCTAATTTGACGTTGCTTAAGCAAGGCATCGTGATTTTGCCCATGTCCACTTTATTACAAAAGCTCCCCCCCACCACGTTTATTGGCAGCTTAACCTTCCAATTAAAAATAAACCAAAAAATAAACCCTGACGCTTTTAAAACCAAGTTGATTGATACAGGATATCACTTTGTTTCTCAAGTGATGGAGCATGGCGAATTTGCCATACGGGGGGCGATTATTGATGTGTTTCCTATGGGCGCGGACAACCCGATTCGAATCGACTTATTTGATGATCAAATTGATACCCTACGGTGGTTTGATGCAACCACTCAGCGTACTATCGAAAAAACAGATGAAATTATTTTATTACCTGCGCATGAATTTCCTTTAAATGCCGAAGCCATTAAATATTTTAGAACACGTTGGCGAGAAAAATTTGAAGGCAGCCCTCAACTTTGCCCGGTATATCAAGATATTTCTGAAGGGATCGCATCTACCGGCATAGAATATTATTTACCTTTGTTTTTTGAAAAAATGGGCTGTTTTTTCGATTATTTACCCCCCGCAGCACAATTTTTTGTTTATCAGCAAAATTATGATGCCGCCACGCAATTTTGGCAAGACATTGAAAGCCGTTACGAGCAATTAAGACATGATTATACTCGCCCCATCTTACTGCCGAATCAATTATATTTAGCGGTAGATGAAATTTTTGGGTTATTAAAAAAATGGCCCCTGATTGAATTAGATTCTCAACAAGCCTCTGAAGCAGAAAAAACCAAAGTTACCCTCGCCTATTTTGATTTACCCAACAGTGAATTAGATAATAGAAATTCATCGGAAAATCCGGTGGAAAAACTCATGGGGTTAATTCAACAACACCCAGAGTATGCTGTTTTATTTTGTGCTGAATCCTCTGGTCGAAAAGAAACGTTAAGCCAATTGCTGAACACCCATCATTTGTTTCCAAAATCTGTGGATAATATCAAAACCTTCTTAACCACACCAATCGAATTAGCCATTACGGTTGCGCCGATTGATCAAGGTTTTATCGATAGCGATAAACAGATTATTTTTATTGCCGAGGCTCAGTTATACGGCCGCAGGGTTATGCAACGCCGAAGACGTAAAACAGCGTCTGATCCTGAAAATATGATTCGCAATTTAGCTGAACTTAGCATCGGCCACCCTGTTGTCCATATCGACTGTGGGGTAGGACGTTATTTGGGTTTACAAAATATTGCTGTGGGCCAACACGAAGGCGAGTATTTAACCATTGAATACGCAGGCGGCGATAAATTATATGTGCCTGTTTCTTCTTTACATTTTATTTCTAGATATAGCGGCAATGATTCGGAACACGCGCCTTTACACAAATTAGGTTCCGATCATTGGGAAAAAGCCAAGAAAAAAGCCTTTGATAAAATTAAAGACACCGCGGCTGATTTGCTCGAAATTTATGCCAAGCGTGCGCTAAAAGCACGTCCTGAATTTAGCTTTGATGAAACAGCTTACACCCATTTTGCCAATACCTTTCAATTTGAAGAAACCCCCGATCAAGCCAAAGCCATTGAAGATGTGCTCGCCGATTTAAAATCGACTAAACCGATGGACAGATTAGTTTGCGGTGATGTTGGCTTTGGTAAAACAGAAGTTGCCATGCGCGCGGCCTTTATGACCGTAATGAATCAAAAGCAAGTGGCCATTTTAGTGCCAACGACTTTATTGGCCGAACAGCATTTTCAAAATTTTAAAGACAGAATGAGCGATTGGCCCATTCGTACTGAAGTGTTATCGCGATTTGTTGCGGCTAAAAATCAAACCAAAATCATCGAAGACATTACGGCAGGCAAAGTCGATATTGTGATTGGTACGCATAAATTATTACAATCTCAAATCAAATTCCAAGAATTGGGTTTATTAATTATCGATGAAGAACATCGATTTGGGGTTAACCAAAAAGAAAAAATTAAATCTTTAAAATCTGAAGTCGATATTTTGACCCTAACGGCTACGCCTATTCCGAGAACCTTAAATTTATCGCTCTCCATGATTCGAGATTTGTCTATTATTGCTACCCCGCCTTTAAAACGACTGGCCATTAAAACCTTTGTACGAGAATTTAACCAACCGCTTGTTACCGAGGCCATCTTGCGTGAATTAAAACGCGGTGGTCAAGTTTATTATTTACACAATGATGTCGATACCATTGAAAGAACCGCACGTGAACTAGAAAGTTTTATTCCTTCCGCCAGGATTGCGGTGGCTCACGGGCAAATGCCGGAACGCCAACTTGAACAAGTGATGGCCGATTTTTACCATCAGCGATTTAACATTTTAATTTGTACAACGATTATAGAAACCGGCATCGACGTACCCAGTGCCAATACAATTATCATTGAACGTGCCGACAAATTTGGATTAGCGCAATTGCATCAATTACGCGGACGCGTGGGTCGTTCTCATCATCAAGCTTATGCTTATTGCTTTACCCCGCCCTTTAAGAACATTACTAAAGATGCGATTAAGCGTCTAGAAGCTTTAGAGTCTTTAGAAGAACTCGGCTCAGGGTTTTTGCTTGCCACCCAAGATTTAGAAATACGTGGGGCAGGTGAAATATTAGGCGAAGGCCAAAGCGGAAATATGCATACCATTGGGTATCATTTGTATATGGAAATGTTAGAAAAAACAGTGCAAGCCCTTAAATCGGGTAAAAAAATTCAAGACATTAATCCAGCGATTGATACCACTGAAGTCGATTGTCACCTGCCTGCTTTTATCCCAGATAAATACTTAGGCGATGTGCACACCCGATTAATATTATACAAACGTATTGCTTCAGCAAAAACTAAACTCGATTTAGAAGAACTCCATGTCGAAATGATAGACAGATTTGGCTTATTGCCGGATGAAACCCGAAATTTATTTAAAGTCACTGAATTAAAACTTATGGCAGCAGCCTTAGGGATTAAAAAAATCGATGCAGGAATGCAAGGGGGCAAAATTGATTTTACCGATACGCCCAATGTTGATTCCCGTAAAATTATCCAATTAATTCAAACAGAACCTAGAAAATTTCAAATAAAAGGGTCTTCTCGTTTATTATTTAATTTTGACCCGATTAAAGATACAGGGGGTAGCTTACAAAAAGAAGCGACTGAGAAATTAAAGCAGCTTGAGGCGATACTTGTTAAGATAGGGTCTTAATTTTTTTATTAAAAGGGCCGGCACAGGGACCGGCCCCTACATTTGATTGCGCCAATAATAAAGCATTCTAAATTAAGAGACAGTTTATGTAGGGGCCGGTCCCTGTGCCGGCCCTTTTAGGAGAATACAGATGAATTTTTCAGTAAAAAAAAGCACCCTCGGCATCATTATATTCTTAGTTTTCTGCCCCATTTATTCTGCCCTAGCCGATAAACTCTATCAAATCGACCTATTGGTGTTTGAACAACCCGATAAACGTGCGTTGGGAGAAGAATGGTGGCCAGAAAACCCCGGCTCTCCCAATATGAATGTAGCAGCCCCCGCCAATTTTATTACGCCTACCCACTTAAAGAAACCAGGGAACGCCAAAATATTGTTGCATACTGCCTGGCAACAACCAATTGGAGAAAAAAGCCAATCACCTTATATTAAAATTACCAACCAAGGTGATCTAGAAGGCACTATTAATATTAACAGTAGCCGTTACTTACATGCCGATATCGACTTACTCTTTCAAAAGAATATGAAAATCACGCGTCAAAAATCAGGGCTACTTGGCGTGAGCACCAACCCTTCGGCATCGGGTGAAGAGAGAAATGTTACGTTTAGATTAAAACAATCTCAAAAAATTAAATCCAATGAAATACGTTACTTTGATCACCCGGCTTTTGGTGTGATGCTGATGATAAGTTCAGCCGAATAAAGTTAATTTTGTTAACCAGATTACTTGCACATTTCTTTTTTGTGAATTAATCTTAAATTAACTTTAATGGAAGCTTTATAGCAAGGATGCGATTATGTTTCAGGTAAACGTCAAGAATTTGGTACTTGCCTCTGCGGTTGCAGTTTGTGCTGCCACACCTTCACTCTCACAAGCCCTTATTGATTCTGATTACGGCCCTTTTCATCCAGTAATCGGTTTTGATGCTCAACACAGACATATGCATTTTGAAGAGGGTTTTGGTGATAACCTTTGGAAAGAAACTTACCCACAAGGCAACATCTATGCGGGTTTAAGATTTGGTAGTTATTTTGGGATAATGGTTGGACACGAAAATACTAAAACCAGAGATCAAACGGTTAATATTTCTCCGACAGACACCTTTCTTGGTCAGCTCCCATTCGCTGCTGCTACAGCTATTAGAGGCTCAAGTGATATTAAAGGCACTTATGCTCAAATTATGGGTTATTTGCCTATTAGTTGGTTTAATTTAAATTCAACAGAATTATTTTTAGGTATAGGGGCAATTCATAACAAGCTGCGTTTAGAATTCCAACTCTTAGATGGTTCAGATTCCAGACATTATGCTGAGAGTGATACACATGCCAAAGTTGAGTTTGGTGTTCAAAAAATTATTTGTAACCACTTTGGATTAAGAGTTGTCGGTGGTTGGGAAAATACTTCTTCATTTGATGATCTCAAACCAGTAGAATTCCCTGACAGCATTTCAAATGTTAATCTGAAAGATACTTGGACAATAGGCGCTGGTTTCTTCTGGGTATTCTAAGAAAATTTCTAAGAATAATTATCTCCTTTAAATTCAAAAGCCCTGGAAACAGGGCTTTTTTTTGCTGAAAAATTTATTTGTATTCCATAAAAGGGCCGGCACACGGACCCATAGGCGTCAAGCTTAAATTTAGTCGCTTTCTCTTTTCTCTACGTACCGCGGCTTGTCCTCGGTATCCAGCGTATTACTTTAGCCTTAAAAATTTTGTGAGCCTGGATGCCGCGGACAAGCCGCGGCACGTAGGGAGTGAGATAGTTAAGCTTGACGCACATGGTCCCTGTGACGGCCCTGATTTATTGATCCTGGTCCGCCACCGCGTAAATGCCCGGCGCATTTCTTAAATAGCCTTTATAGTCCATGCCATAGCCATAGACATATCGGTTTTCTACTCGAATGCCGGTATAGTCTGCTGTTGCTAAGCCGCCTTCTGCTCTTGAAGTGATTTTATCCACCAACACCGCAGATTTAACAAGGCGAGCGCCCTTATCTTTACAATACTGAATAATTTCAGCCAGGGTGATGCCACCATCTAAAATGTCATCTACCACTAACACGGCTCGGCCAGCCAAATCAATTTTGGGTTCGTTGATCCACACTAATTCACTGCCTACTGTTTTATCGCGATAACGCGTCGCATGCACATAATCAACTTGTAGATGACAATCTAAACGCGTTAATAATTGTCCAGTTAAAACCACCCCACCAATCATCACACATAAAATAACGGGATTTAAATCTTGTAACTCTTCGGTGATTTTTTTAGCCATCACATCAATGGCTTTATCGATTTGTTCGTTGGAATGCAACTCAGTTGCCCGAGCGGTCACTTGCTTCAATATTTCTGGTGTCGGCATACTACTAACCTCTTGATGATAAAAAATAATAATAAAAATTTAAATAAATTTATAACCAGTCATACTCACGCTCTACGTACCGCGCTTTATGCGCGGTATCCAGTATGCCTCATACCCTCTGGATG
>CADEEZ010000001.1:63110-170079 GCA_902826485.1 uncultured Gammaproteobacteria bacterium | reverse complement strand
TACTCACTCTCTACGTACCGCGCTTTATGCGCGGTATCCAGTATGCCTCATACCCTCTGGATGCCGCGAACAAGTCGCGGCACATAGGGAGAGCATTTAAACAAACTTGTAACTTCTCATACTCACTCTCTACGTACCGCGCTTTATGCGCGGTATCCAGTATGCCTCATACCCCCTGGATGCCGCGAACAAGTCGCGGCAAGTAGGGAGGTGAGCGGTTACACAAATTCGGCTAATGTTTTTTGTAACGAAATTCTTTCTTCCATGATAAATTTATCCCAATTCATTTCAGGTGCTAATGCCGCAAAATGATTTATTCTGGGATTATTTAAGGGATAATTTATTTCAGATAAATGTGATAAAACCGCTTTAGCGCCCTCTGCATTATTACACACCAGCACAAAATCACACCCTGCCTCAAGCGCACATTTAGCGCGAGTGGGATAATCGCCCAACCCCGCAGCGCCTTCCATGGTTAAATCATCACTGAATATGACGCCATCAAATTTTAAGGTTTGTCTTAAAATTTGTTTTAACCACAAACTTGAAAAGCCCACCGGTTGTGAATCAATTTTAGAAAACACTATATGAGCTGGCATAATCGCATCGAGCTTTTGACCCAATTTTGCAAAGGGGAACATATCTTCTTCAATTTCATCAAAATCGCGATTATCTACCGGTAACCCTAAATGCGAATCGATTTCGACCGCACCATGACCGGGGAAATGTTTACCTGTTGCTGGCATGCCTGCTTGGTGCATGCCGTTTATGTATTCTAGCGCTAATTCATATACTTTAGCGGGATCGCGATGAATGGCACGATTACCAATAATTTCGCTGATTCCCCGATGCAAATCGAGCACAGGGGCAAAACTTAAATCAATGCCAATGGCTCTCACTTCTTTGGCCATTAAATAGCCTAATAAGTTCGCCAATTTTTTGGCTGAGCCTATGCCTAAATTATCTAAATATTGGCCAATGGTATTTAAAGGCGGTAGCTTAGTAAAATCTTCTACTAATCTTTGTACCCTGCCCCCTTCTTGATCAACACAAATTAATAATTCAGGTCGAATGGCGCGTATCGCGCTAATCAATATTTTAAGTTGGGCAATATTTTCATAGTTTCGTCTAAATAAGATTACCCCCCCTAAATAGGGGTGTAACAATTGTTGTGCTTCTTCTTGAGTCAGGGTCAAACCGGCTAAATCCGCAATGACCGGGCCACGGAGAGTATTCATGGTTTTTTCCCCATATCTGTAATAAACACGCTAAGACCAACTGAAACCAAGTCAAATAACTCGACAATATCGTTGTTATTCATTCTAATACAACCCATTGAAGTAGGCTTTCCAATGGCATCCTCATCTGAAGTGCCATGAATATAGATATAACGCTGCATGGTATCATAAATGCCAAGCCTATTCTTAGCAATTTCTAAGCCACTTAGCCAGATGATTCTAGATAAAATCCAATCGGTATTGGAGTGTTTTGAAGCCAATTCTGGGTTATAAATCTGACCTGTCGGGCGTCTGGCTTTAAAAACTGTATTGATAGGTTGATTTTGTCCTATTTTGGCTCGAATAGTATGCCACCCTCTAGGCGTCTGAAAAGAGTTTTTTTGCTCACCTAGGCCTTTTTTAGCCGTAGAAATAGGATAGGTTTTAATGACAACCCCATTTTGATACAAAAATAATTTTTGTTGTTCACTGTCGATGATAATTTGAGATGGCATAAATTTAAATCCCCTCGCCCTCTTTAGGTTGTGTAACTATAAAGGCGATCTTATATTAGCTTGGTTATTTAAATCATCCTACAAAAAATGGAGTCCAAATGAAAAAAATAATAAAGCATGCACTAGGCGCTAGCCTCATATTTTGCAGCATCAGCACAGCCTTTGCTGTTCCTTCTTTTATCTATTTCGACAACCAAACAGATATCAAACTAAATGCCACCATTGCTGGCTTACCTGGCAAGCCTATCCCTGCTAACACCCTCAATTACGCTGTGCCTTATGCTTTAGTTGATTTAGGTTGTTATCAGAAACAAGTGATGACCAACTGCCCTATAGAATTTTTTGATGCGGCAACTGGTCAAAAAGTTGCCACCGTAAACATCAATGCAAATGAAGCTTTTGTCTCACAATCACCTGTTATTTATGGAGAATATCTGAATAATTTTTCTGTATCCGGATGGGATGCTAAACCCATTTCTCATATCAAAATTAATAAAAAAGCCTAACAAAAAAGCCCCGATCATCGGGGCTTTTTTAATTTATATTTTAATCCATCGTCCAACGAAACTGTAAACCAAAAATATTGACATTGGTGTGGTATTTTCCGGTGACTTCTACACGAGTGATTGGAAAAGTTTGTCCAGCGCCAAAAGGCCCATTGTCTGTCATTTGTGCATCATCAAAGAACAGATGGGCATATCCTAAATCAACCCATAATTTTTGGGATAGCGCAAAGCCAAATCCAGCCCCTACCCAAATTCTATCTGAATCAGGCACACGCGCCGTCCGAAATTCGGTTTTAACAGGAGATTCATCCCACGCTACCCCAAATCTAAATTTATATTTATCCGAAGGGGTGTATTCCATCCCAAGAGCAATTCTAAAAGTATCTTGCCAATTTTCTAAAGTATCTGTGGGGGCACGAGAGGCATCACTTTGACCAGGCAAAGGCGCATGATATCTTAATCTTAAGGTATGAAAGCGACTCCAAGCAGTCCAATTAAAATCTGCCATCAGCGCAAATTGATCGTTAAAAGCATGATAAGCACTTACATATAATGTTTCAGGTAAAGTCACAGTTGAAAAAACGGGAAACTCAGATCTTAACCCATTGGTAAACATGCCTGGAATGTTTGCTTGGTCGGTAATGGGGCTCATGCCCTCACTATTCCCTTCAGCACTGATCTTCACGTGCGAACGGTAATTAGCGCCTACACGGGTGTTTTCAGACATTTCCCATAATAGGGCTAAATGATAACCCCAACCCCAATCATCTGCTGTGTTTCTCTCAAACCCATCTGTAAAAGTAGTCACGCCAGCAGAGGGGAAACTTTTTTGCAAATCTAAATTCGCTTTTGCCCATAAGGCATCAAAGCCCACTGCAAATGAAAACGTATCATGCCAACGATAGGCAATGCTGGGAGAGATGTCGATGGTTTTTAATTCTGAGCGCGTGGCCACATATCGAACCACCGAACCTTCACTATATTCTGTTGCCAATCCAAAAGGCGCGGTAACACTTAAGCCTAAATACACCTTATCATTTATTTGAGCCGTATAATGAAAAGAAGGCACGGCAGCTAATTCACCAAATTCTTCTTCGCCTCTTAAAGGCAATGGCGTGCCATTCATATAGGTTGCCCGACTAGGGTTAAATTCGCTATCGGGACTAATCACCGCAGCTGAAATAACCATTTGGCGATTTTTAATACGAGTAATACCGGCGGGATTATAATAGGCCGTAGAAGCGTCTGCTGCTAGTGCTGCAGTGCCTGCATAAGCTGTGCCCAAATTGGTGATGTTTTGTTCTTGAATTTGAAACCCTGCACCCCAAGCAAGATTCGCCATTAATAAGGCCACTAAGGTTGTAGAAACAGAAGCAATACGGAAAAACATGATTAAACCTCCCTGTTATTTTTTATATAAAAAAGCCCCATATTACTGGGGCTTTTCATTATTGGTTGCAGAGCGACTTGTATTAATATTTGGATAGAACATTAATACAAGTTTGAACCGTAATTTAAAAATTAAGCAAACGCTTCATCTTCGATCATTTCGACTACTTTCGCTGGCGCTTCAGCCTTACGAGAAGTAATGGATTCTAACCAAGATTGTAAATATTCTGCTTGTTTTTGAGCTAATTTTGGATCTTTAAAAGTATGCGTTAATAAGAACATACCTTGTATGCTAGACACTAAATCTAATGCATAAGCAGCAGCTTTTTCACCAAACCCTAATTTACCAAATTGATCTTCGCTCCATTTGAGCATGTCATGCAATAATTTTGCAGCAAGATCAGCTAATGGACCACCTTGTTTGCCAAGTTCTTGGCATAAACCACCCACTGGGCAGCCGTAACGTGCGGTTGTTTCTAAATCTTCTAGGCTATATTGCAATAATGCCATAATGCGCGTTAAAGGATCACCATGTTGTGACCACGAAGCCAAACGCTCTGTCCATTCTTGTGCACGCTTTTCTATTACAGCAACACCGATTGCTTCTTTGGTTTTGAAGTAATAATAAACGTTGCCTAGTGGCACGTCTGCTTCCTGAGCGATATCAGCAAGCGTGGTTAAATTAAATCCTTGTTGGTGGATAAGTGCTTTTGCAGCTTCTATTAATCTTATCCGTTTATCTGTTTTCCTTGGCATAACGTCTTCAATCCATTCTAATTAGGTACCGAAGTACCAGTTAATACTGCTTATGGTAGCGTTTTTTCAACACTACCATAACCCCTTTTTAAAATTTAAACAAAGTTAACAAAAAAATTATTATTATCTATTTTTCGTTTAGTTAAAAGTCCAACGGAACTGTAAACCAGCAATATTTACATTCGTGTCAAAGTCACCAGTAACTCTTGCTAATGTCGCAGGTGTTTGCGTTTGAGCAACAAATGGACCTCTGTCGTCTATATCTGCATTTCTAAAGAACAGATGTGCGTAACCTACGTCAACCCACATATTTCTTGAGATAGCAAAGCCTAAACCAACGCCCACCCAAATTCTATCTGAATCGGGAACGCGAACTGTTCTGTTTGCACGACTAACGGGTGAATCATCCCATGCTAAACCAAATCTTAATTTGTATGCATCACAAGGTGTGTATTCTAAACCAACAGCAACACGCGTGGCGTCATCCCAATGTTCAGCAGTATCGGTTGGTGTACGACCAAGACCTCCACCAACAGGTGCATCATATCTTAATCTTAAAGTACGGAAACGACTCCAATCGGTCCAATTCACATCGGCCATCAAAGCAAATTTATCGTTAAAGGCATGATAAGCACTGATGTACAAAGTTTCAGGCAACGTTACGCTAGTATGTAAAGGATAAGTGGTACGAGAAGCACTAAATGGACCACATGAGAGCGAAAATTAATACCAAAGCGTGTGCGTTCAGTCATTTCATATAACATGGCTATATGATAACCCCAACCCCAATCTTCGGCTGTGTTTCTTTGAAAACCATCAGTAGTAGAAGCGGGAGCCACACCTGCCGGAGTGCTAAGCTGTAAATCTAAATGTGCTTTAGCCCAAACAGCATCTGCACCTACTGAGAAAGAAAAATGATCATTAAAGCGATAAGCAATACTGGGTGAGATATCAATTGTTTTTAATTCTGAACGCGTTCCTGCATAACGCAGCACGGAGTTTTCGCTGTATTCTGTGGCTAAGCCAAAAGGCGTGGTTACGCTTAAACCTAAATAAATGCAATCTGTGACAGGGGCAACAAAATGCATAGAAGGCACTGCTGATAATTTATCGCCGTCTTCTTCCCCTCTGTTAATAGGTAAAGCTGTACCCGCATTATTAAAGAAAGAGGTGGCGTGAAAATCTGCATCGGCAGAAATTAATGCCCCAGCAACAACTAATTGTGAGTGTCTAAAGCGTGTCATACCGGCTGGGTTGTAATAAGCAGTTGAAGCATCCGCTGCCAATGCTGCTGTACCCGCATACGCAGTACCTAAATTAGTGACGTTTTGTTCTTGAATTTGAAAACCCGCACCCCATGCTTGGCTCGCCATCAACAAAGCGACTAATGTCGTTGTGGCGGAAGCAATAAGAGAGCGAGAATGACCTTGATTATATACCGTTGTATATGAGGGCATTATGGAACCTCCGTGTGTATGTCCATATTGATAAAAGAGACAGAATCTAATTTATTTATAATTTTAATTTTATCTAATAAAGTAAACTTAAAATTTTTGATCCAAATAATAATCTAACATAAATATTTTAATTTTAAATTTATTTATTATCTAGATCCGAATTAAACATCCATACTTCACTAATTCGAATGGCTTAGTCTAATCGATTTACCAACTAATGAAAATAGCTAAAATAAAATTTTTTTTAAGGGAGAGTTTTTAGATAGTTAGAAAGTAGCTTTTAAAAAAATAACAGTGAAGAAACACAAGAAGAGGGATGGCACAGAGGCCATCCCCTACAAAACCTAGCTTAGCTTTTTGTAGGGGACGACCTCCGTGTCGTCCCTAATATTATCAATGATTAAGCCACATTCCCCCAACCTTTATCAGGCTGAAAGCGGCTTCCATATCGGCTAGTCAAAATTTCAAGTTGTTTCAACAACTTGTCATTTCCTTCTTTTTTAATATACGTCATTGGGCCACCTCTAAAAGGCGGAAAGCCAAAACCGAAAATACAACCCGCATCTAAAAATTCGGCTGAGCTCACAATGCCTTCTCTTAGGCAGGCTACTGCCTCGTTTAACATTCTGAAAGTTAAGCGCTCAATAATATCAGTCGGCAAAGCCGCAACTGATTTACCGCCGGGTGATTTAATGATTTTGCCTTGCTTGTCGTAGGTATAAAAACCTTTCCCTGTTTTAGTGCCTAAGTTTCCTTGTGCCACTAAGTTTTTAAGCTCTTCAGGCACAGGTGTGTTATTACCCAAGGTGGCAGTTAATTTTTCAAGGGCATGCAGGCAGATATCTAACCCTACTTTGTCTGCCAATTCAATGGGCCCCATTGGCATACCAAAATCACGGGCGGCTTTATCAATAACAGGCCCAGGTACCCCTTCTTGCAACATGGAAACGGCTTCCATCATATAAGGCAACAAAATACGGTTGACTAAAAAGCCGGGTGAGCTTTTTACGGCTAACGGTAATTTGTCTATTTTACGAACAAAAGCACTGGCTTTGTCTAACACTTGTTGATGGGTATGGGCAGTATGAATCACTTCAACTAAAGGCATTTTAGCGACTGGATTGAAAAAATGAATGCCGACTAGCCTATCCGGCTGAGTTAATACTGTCGCGATTTCTTCTAAGGGAATCGTAGACGTATTCGTCGCCAAAATGGCATTAGGCTTCGCTTTAGCCTCTAGCATTTTAAATAAACTTTGCTTAGCTTCTAGTTTTTCACTAATGGCTTCGATGATCACATCGGCTTTTGCTATGCCTTTGCCTTCTATATCGGGCGTTAATCTGTCCATCATCGCGGTAATTAAATGCTTTTCTTTTAATTGTTTTTTGGCTAGATCATAAGCACGTTTCATTGCCCCAGAAATAAATTTAGGCAATTGATCCTGCAAAGTCACTTGAAAGCCCTTTAACGCTGCCCAAGCGGCAATGTCTCCGCCCATGACACCCGCACCAATCACATGAACATGTTTGATGGGTGTGACAGAAGATTTAGCAAGATTTTTTAAGGCTTCTTGCATAAAAAAGACAGACACTAAATTTTGAGCGGTTTCAGACACAATTAATTTACCAATAGAATTGGCTTCGTTGATTAACCCTTCAGGTTTAGTTACGCCAAATTCTACCCAATTATCAACAGTAATAAACGGTGAAGGGTAATGCGCTCGTTTAATTTTACTGTTTAATTGTCTGAATAATAATTTTGCTAATAAGGGTCTTATAAATTTATGATTAGATAACCCGATTAATTTTTGATTGAGTTGAAATCTCAAGCCCTGTTTTTGAGGGGCTTTTAAAGCATACTGAACCAATGCTTTATGAAAAACTCGCTTGGGAACACTTTCATCTACAATACCCATTTTTTTAGCGGTTTTGGCATTGACGGTACGACCAGATAAAATCAAATCCATCGCAGGCAAGGCCCCAATTAAGGCAGGCAATCGAATGGTGCCGCCCCAACCTGGGTGAATGCCCAATTTTACTTCAGGCAAGCCTAAACGTGTTTTTTCATTGTCTACCGCGAGACGATAACGACAAGCGAAAGCAAGCTCTAATCCGCCCCCTAACCAAAACCCTGAAATGGCCGCAATAGTAGGAATGCTTAAATGCTCAAGTTTATCGAAAACTTCTTGGCCCTTTAATATTAATTTAGTCGCTTCTTCTGCTGATTTTAAATTTTTAAACTGCACAATATCCGCCCCGGCTATAAAGCCACTGGCTTTACCCGATTGAATAATGAGGGCTTTAGCTTGAGTGCCCTGTGCGATACCATTTAAAATTTGATCAAACTCACGCAAGATAGGTTCATTCAGGCTATTGGCAGAACTGTCTTTTCTATCAAACGTACACCAAAGAATATTATTATCATCTAAATTGAGAGACCAATTATCATACTTTCCTGTGATCATTTTGCTCATACCTGACTCGCTTTTTCTATTAATATCGCCCCGCCTTGGCCACCGCCAATGCATAAACTTGCCACCACTCTCTGTCCACCTTTATTTTTAAGTAAATTTAAAGCATGCAACGCAAGCCTAGCCCCACTCGCCCCCACAGGATGCCCGACCGCTACGGCACCGCCGTTTTGATTCAGTTTGTTGGGATCCAATTCACCAAAAGGCTTATCGAGCCCTAAATTTGCTTTACAATAATCTCTGTCGTTAAAGGCTTTTAAACAAGCTAACACTTGCGCTGAAAAAGCTTCATTGATCTCAACATGATCGATATCGTCAAAAGTGAGTTGATTACGAAGTAATAAGGGCACAATCGCTTGCACTGGTCCTAATCCCATTACCGTAGGGCTTAATCCTGCCCAATATATGTCGACGATTTTTGCTTGAACGGGTAAATTATATTTTTTAACCGCTTCTTCTGAAGCCAATATTAACATGCTGGCCCCATCGCTAATTTGTGAGCTATTACCGGCGGTAATATCACCAAACTTATCAAAAACTGGTTTTAGCTTAGCCAGTTTTTCGACGCTTGAATCGGCTCTCACGCCATCATCAAACTCAAACACGGTGCCATCTGGTCCATAAAGCGCAGAAATTTCATTTTCAAACACTTTTTGAATGCGTGCTTTTTCTGCTTTTAGATGGCTTTGTACAGAAAATTCATCCATTTGGGCTCTAGAAATATTAAAGGCATAAGCCAATTCTTCCGCTGTTTGGCCCATATTTAAATTCACGACCGGATCGGTCAGACCTTTTAATATGGCAATAACGGGCGTTAAGAAACCAGGACGAAAACGAAATAACGTTTGAAGTTTTTGGCCCATTGATTTAGCAGAACTTAAACGCGCAAACCATTCTACCATTGGTTTCGAATATAAAAGAGGCGCTCGACTCATGGCCTCTGTCCCCCCTGTCATGACCAAATCCGCTTCACCTAAAGCGATACTTTGGTAAGCGGCATCAATCGCTTGAATGCCAGAGGCACAATTCCTTTGAACAGTCCAACCCGGTACCTTGTCACCACAGCCTATTCTTAAACCAATGATACGACCAATATTGGCTTCTTCTTCGCTGGGCATCACGCACCCTACCACGACTTGATCTAAATCAGTGGCATTAAAGGGCATAGAAGACATCAACGCTTTGCCACACCCAACCGCTAAGTCAGCTGCACTAAAGGGCCCTGGTCGACCTTTCATTTTTAGAAAGGGCGTACGGCGCCCATCTATGATGTATACCGGTCTAGCGGTATTGCGTGGATTGAGGTTTTGCATCTTTACTTTCCTTATGATGAGCAGAATCAAAATCATCTACATGAATGACCAAATCACGAGCACTGAATGCTTCCCGTAATAATACGGCTTCGTGATCGGTAATTAAACTTTGTTTTAACGCTTGAGTAATATCTAAATTGGCGACTTTAAGTTTTTTTATTAAGGGTTCGGCGGCAATGAGTTTATGAAAAGCATTTTCTAACTGAAACAAGGGGTCGTCTTTTTTATGCCCAATAAAACATAAATGCGTAACGACATCTCTTAAATCAGAAGGCACCAGCATACTTTTCGCAATAGTATGTTCGAGCTGATCTGAAGGGGCTTTGCAAGGCAAACTTAACCCAAACGTCATGATTTTTAATATTTTGCCTAGCCATTTTATGGGAAAATTATCACAAAAATCAACCAATGCGCTTTGAGCTTCGAATAAGCTATTTTCTAATGCCCAAACAGCATGTGCGCGCTCAATTTCTTTGGCTTCTTGTTTTCTACTCGAAAAATATTTTAACACCGCTATGGCTAAATATAAATGGCTTAACACATCCCCTAAGCGTGCAGATAGTCTTTCTTTGCGCTTGAGTTCTCCCCCTAACAATAGCATCGAAATATCTGTGCAATAAGCGAGCGCATGCGCAAACCAGTTTACTTTTTTATAATAAGGTTTTAATGTGGCATCCACATATTTGCCAATAAAATGTCCCCGTGTGATCATATTGAAAATTAAACCGGCTTTGTTTCTGAGTGTTTGACTCATATGTTTTGATAAAACTTTATCAAACTGTTTAATTTTTTCAGATTGGCTTAGCATTTCATTCGTGGCTATTTCAATTTCTTTTTGAACAAAATGGTGGCTTCTAAAAGCCCCTTGTCCAAAAATAATTAAATTACGTGTTAAAATATTAGCGCCTTCTACGGTAATACTAATTGGAGTGCCTTGATGCGCTTTAGCCAAATAATTACCTGGCCCTTGCATTATGCCTTTTCCACCATGAATATCCATGGCATGATTAATAATGTTTCTCGACATTTCAGTCATATGATATTTGGCAATTGCCGTCACAAC
This sequence comes from uncultured Gammaproteobacteria bacterium, assembly GCA_902826485.1. GTDB lineage: Bacteria > Pseudomonadota > Gammaproteobacteria > Berkiellales > Berkiellaceae > CADEEZ01. Next base: position 159,393 of record CADEEZ010000001.1, on the reverse strand, counting down.
AGCCGGTTTAATCTGATTATCGATTGCCGTTAGCGTGAGTATTCGTGTTGCCTCTAATTGATACGTTAACCCCCCAATTTTAGCAAGAGCTTCTTCTACCCCTTCAAAATACCCAATGGATAATCCAAATTGTTGTCTGACTCGAGCATAGGCGCCTGTTGCCCTATAAGCCAAATGCCCACAAGCCGTTGATAACGCAGGTAATGAAATCCCTCTGCCAACAGATAAACATTCGACCAGCATTTTCCATCCTTTGCCCATAAAATCTGGCCCCCCAATAATATAATCTAGTGGCACAAAAACATCTTTACCGGATGTCGGGCCATTCATAAAGGGGACATTGAGCGGATTATGTCGACGACCAATTTTTATACCTGCGGTATGAGTAGGCAATAAAAACAAAGTAATGCCTAATTCTTTGGTGTCGCCCAAAAGATGATCGGGATCGGTTAATTTAACAGCTAATCCTAAAAGGGTCGCAATTGGTGCAAGGGTAATATAACGCTTGTTCCAAGAAAGTTTTACGCCAATCATGTCCTTGCCGTCAAACTTACCACGACAAATGACGCCCACATCACTCATGTTTGTGGCATCACTGCCAGAGTGAATGCCTGTCAAAGCAAAACAGGGAATGTCTTCGCCTTTGGCCAAACGGGGTAAATAATAATTTTTTTGTTGATCAGTCCCATAATGAATTAACAATTCACCCGGCCCTAAAGAATTCGGCACCATGACACTGACGGCAGCCCCAATTGAACGCGTGGCTATTTTGCTGATCACCGCAGAATGCGCCTGCGCAGAAAACCCTAACCCCCCAAATTCTTTAGGAATAATCATGCCAAAAAAGCCGTGTTGTTTTAGATACGTCCAAGCTGAAGCAGGCATATCACCGCTTTCGCTCATTTCCCAATCGTTTAAACTTTGGCAAAGGTGTTCAACTTCATTATTTAAAAAAGCTTGTTCGGGTTCGTTCAGAGTTGAATAAGGCGTGTGAATAATATTGGACCAATTAATTTTACCATTAATTAAATCCGCTTCTATCCATTTGTCTCCGGATTCTAATGCTTCCCTTTCGGTCTCACTCATTGGGGGTAAAGCCCTTTGAAAATACTTAAGCACAGGAGAGATAAAATATTGTCTTCTGAATTTTGGGGTATGGAAAAAAAGGCCATACGCTATATATAGGGGCCAAATGAGTATGCCCAAATAGCCTAACCCCCCCCACACCTGCCAACTGAGTAGCAATAACCCCATAGCAGCCGTGAAAACAGCCAACGGGGCTCTATAGTAGGCTAAGCCCAGTAACACACCGGTGAGCAACAAAATCTGAAGAATCATAAACATCTTACACTCCTTTGCGTGCAATTACGCTACGTGTTAACTTTAAGGCTGTCAACTTGAAATTCTATAGGGAATTTCAGATGACCGATTATTAAGTTTAGTTAATAATCACCCATGATTTACTGAGCATAATAACTTATTCTTACTCTCTAAGAGCCTACTGTTCAAGTTTCCAGCTTTAAACTCGGAAAATATAAAACTTTTTTAGCTGAGGTTGGTCAATTGTTTAAGCAACTTGTATTTTAAATGAAGAAAAGTGTTTCATTTATATGCACGTTTTAAGGAGAAGTGTTAAACCCTATGAGAAACCATGAATATCCTGACATTGGACACTGGTATCAAGATGGCTTGAGAACGGCCATGTTTGAGGTTGTGGCTGTCGATAAAGATGGTGGTGTAGAGGTGCAACACTTTGACGGGGAAATTGAAGAGCTCGATTTAGATTCTTGGTATGAACTAGAATTGACCGAAATTCCGCCTCCCGAAGATTGGTCGGGGCCCTTTGAAATCGTCAAAGAAGACTTAGATCTATTTGATGAACCAATGAAATACGATTTTTCAAATCCGCTGAATGAAATAGAATTTTTTGACGAAGATAAATATTAAATAAATCTTATTTTTATTTTATTGTTAAAAGCATCAATAAGGAATTTGTAATTTTAACAAAATTTAGTGCAAAATCTTGTAGGGGCTGGCCTCTGTGCCAGCCCGAATACAAATCATTTTCTTCGAATTTTATTAAATCAATATTTTTAAAAAAACTACATTTGGAAGTTGCTTCTTGTTCTTTTAGCAATGCTTTCTTCTATTTGACTGTTATCCAAATTATTTGGCAGAGATCTTTTTTGCTGTATTTTTTGTTTTGGATTGGCTTTTGGTTTTGGCTTAGGTTTTTGTTTTGTAAATTTTGGTGATGCTTTTTTATTTTTCACATCATTAAATCCCTTTCTCACTAAGGTAGGTGAGAAAATCAAAACTTTGTTATTTTCAACATGAGGCAATTGTTTCACCGGAACAGTTTTTACAGGTGAAATAAAGGATTCGGGCGGAAATGTTTTTTTCATTTCTGCTAATTTTTCTTCTAATTCTTTCTCGAATTTTTCTTTTAAGTCTTTAGGAACAGGTTTTTCTGCCACTTTATAAAATTCACTTAACATATGTACGGCATCTGTAATCAATGGCTTGGTATGTTCTTCACGTGTAGTGAAAAATTCTGCTATTAACCCATGATGTTGAAGTTTGACCGAAGAATAAATTTCTTTGGCCACAAAACTGAACTCGCCTGATTTGGTCTGTTCTGTTCTGGCTGCAGCCGTATATTCAACGACAAATCCTAATTGAGCTAAATGTCTTGCCATCATTTCAGGCACCATTTGCCACGTATTTAAAGTAGCAGGCACCGCAACAAAATTATAAGGATCTAAATTCACTTCAATCCCTTTAGCTGAACCACCCGCTGGCAACAAATGTCCCCAATCCCATTTCAAAAACTTACCGCGACATAGCCCTAATTCTGTTGCAGCCTCTTTAGCAGATTCGTCATTCATGACATGACTGGGTTGTGAAAATAAACTGCGATGCCCGCCCGTACTTTTAATTTTTGACGAACGATACTTTACATCATCCGCTGTAAGCAGCGTTGTACCGCCTCTAAATTCAGGGGGAGATAATTCTGATTTCTTAGTCAAAGTCGACGTTGAAGTTGACTCTTCAGCTTTAAATTGCTTTTTAAACTCAACTAAACGTAAATCATTTTCAGTTTTTGATTTTTGTTGCTTTTCGTCTTGGTGACATAAACGAATAATCTGGTGTTGGGTATGTTTCGTCGGGGTAAATACTTCGCCAATCACTAAATCTGTGGTTAATTGGGTTTTGCCTTGGGGCGTGTAGGCGACAATGCCCCCTAAACCGCAAGGGTGGCCAGAATTGGGTGAAAGCAGAATTGAATCGGAAAAAACAGGCTTTTTGATCTTCGTTTTATCGCCCACTGGGGTTATCGGATAAACGGCACCTGTGGTGGGTTGAAAACGTGCATAAGCAAATGAGTCGCTAGTAGCAACATGCCCCATCCGGATATTAGTGATATATCCATGGCCCACTTTACCTGCATTGAGTAAATCAGACGAAGCACTCTTTTTCTCAGACGAAATAGAATTTACCAGACTAACAGCTATACTATTTTGAGCTGTCTGTTTATTTTTGTGCTTTTTATCTGTATCCATTTGAGTATTGCCTGACTAATTTATGAGCATAATGTTATTTTATAGTTAGAATGCTCGCATATTACCATAAATAAGGCAAAAACTCACTAGTACAGCTACAATTAAACTAAGTTATATGAGATGGCGAATATACAACAAAACGTCTATAATAATTTTTTCTGTAAATATCATCAGGAGTGGGTTATGGCGACCAATCCCTCGACTCGGTCAACGGAATTGACACCTAGGCAGGCAGAAGTACTTAAGGTTATACAACAACATATTGAGAATACTGGTGCTCCCCCTACTCGGGCAGAGATAGCCAGAACCCTCGGTTTTCGATCGGTGAATGCCGCGGAAGATCATTTAAAAGCGCTGGCTAAAAAAGGCGCGATTTTGCTCTCTCCAGGGACTTCCCGAGGCATTAAACTCAAAGCCTCCCTTTCAGGAACAGGTATTCCCGTTTTAAATCAACTCAAAACAGATCAACCTATTTTGAGTCCTGAAAATTTTGAAGGCCGTTTGCAACTTGAACAAACCTTGTTTCAAACTAAACCTGATTTTCTCTGGCGCATGCAAGGTAACTTTTTATCCGGCATTGGCGTTTACAATAATGATTTAGTTGCATTTTATTGTACCGACCAGGCTGAAGCTGATCAGATTATATTTTGTCGATATAATAACCAACCCTATGTCAGAAAATTCAAAAAAGAAGGGTCTGATTATATTCTGAGTGGCGAAGATCCTAATTGCCAGCCTATTCGCATTACGCCTTTTCAGCAAAATCAATTTAGCATTGAAGCTGTGGCAGTAGGAATCATTCGAACTAATTTCAAACCTTAGTTCTTCAGCTACTCAATTAGTCATTTTAATTGGGTAGCTTTTTGACTCGCTTGCTTATTTTTCACTATGCTTATCACTATACTACCGAAAGAAATAAGCACAATGAAGTTAACACTATTTCCCCACTCATATAAATTTTATGTTTGCTTACTGATGATGTCTCTGAGCATCATTTTTTGCCCTGCTGGCATGGCAAAAAAACAGTCAAAAAAAATCACCAAAAAACCAATAACCCATGTTCCTATTGTATTAACCTCTAGCCAATTATTTATTGAAGCAGAAAAAGCGTTTGAACTAGGTAATTTTTCTAAATTTGAAAGTATCCTCCCCAAATTAAAAGAATATCCCCTATTGCCTTATTTAACGCATAAAAAACTGAGCCGAGAAATCAGCCAACATCAGGCAAGTAGTTATGAGATAAATCAGTTTATTCATCGATACCCAGATTCCCCCTTGGCAAAACAATTGAGCGATCAGTGGCTTGCCTTACAAGCGAATAAAAAAAATTGGGCCAGCTTTTTATCTTTATATGAAGCCCCCCTTCAGGAAGAAAAAGATCATAAATATCAATGCTTTGGAATGTGGGCCAAATATCAAGGGAATGATGAAATCACAGAGTTATACCCTGCTATCTCATTTTGGCAGAGTGGGCTTCCCCAAGCACAGAGCTGTGAAATGATATTTGAAGAGCTATTCACTCAAAATAAATTAAGCTATCCCGATATTTGGAACAGAATTGAACAAGCTCTTAAGAAAAAACAAAGTACCGTTGCCGAATCTGCGGCAAAATATTTAACCTTCGAAGACAAAAAACTTTTTCGTTTATGGCTAAAAATTAATGCCCACCCTCATATGGTCGCCAATACGTTAATCTTTGATTTAGAAGATTATGAAAATAGTCAGCTGCCCATTATAAAAAGAATCATTGCCTATGGTATGACCCGGTTAATTAAACAAGATGTAGGCCATGCAACTAAAATATATCCTGACGTTTCCAGTAATTATGAGTTAACCCTCTCGCAACAACATGACATCGCCAAAGAATTTGCGATCAGTCTGGCTAAAAAACGAAGCCCCCTTGCGAAACAGTGGTTTGCTGAAGTACCCGAAAAATTTCACGATGCTGAATTTCTAACTTGGAAAATTCGATATGCTTTATTTAAAGAAGAATGGTCGGACGTCTTAAAAACAGTCAATTTGTTACCCTTACAAGAAGCCAAGCTACCGAGATGGCAATACTGGAAGGCCAGAGCTTTAGATGAATTAGGCCAAAAATCTCAAGCACGCAATTTATTTCAAGCTTTATTTCAAGAACGTCATTTTTATGGGTTTCTGGCACATCATTATTGCAAGCAACCTTTGATGTTAAATGTGGGGCATGCCAATATAGCTCAAGAAAGCACACAGCAATTTCATCTTCAAGCCAGTATTGCCCGAATTAAAGAATTATTTCACCTCTCTCGTTACCAGCAGGCCAAAAAAGAATGGCTTTATAAAATGAGTTTATTAACAGAAGTAGAAAAAATTGAGGCTGCGCGATTTGCCCATCATATGCAATGGCATGATTTGGCTATTTCTACTCTATCGAAAATACAAGACACCAATACACTTGCATTACGATTCCCCCTTGCCCATGAACCTAACATTATGAATGAAGCCAAAAAAAATGCGATCGATCCCGCTTGGGTATTTGCCTTAACACGCCAAGAAAGCTTATTTATTCCCCATGCTCAATCACCAGTCGGTGCGATGGGGCTCATGCAATTGATGCCCAGAACAGCGCAGGAAGTCGCTAGAAATCTAAAAAAGCACTACCCCACTAAACAAGATTTAGTAAACCCAAGCTTAAATATAGAGCTAGGCACGGCCTATTTAAAAAACTTACATGGGTTTATGCAAAACAACCCGGTTTTGGCTACTGCCTCTTACAACGCAGGCCCTGGGCGAATTAAACAATGGATGCCTGCCAAAAATATGGCCGCCGATATTTGGATAGAAAACATTCCTTTTGAAGAGACGCGCGATTATGTCCAAAATATTATTACCTATACCGGCATCTATCGCACCATACTTGGTAAGGCAGTTAATTTAGAAAATATGTTGCCTGAAATTTCGGGTTAATTTATATTAATTTTGTTATATTTAGCTTATGGCAAAATACTTATTTTAATTAGTTAATCTACTGGAGAAACGCTATGCGTCGGGTTATATTTAATTTAAAAGGGGGGGTCGGTAAATCAACGATAACCTGTAACCTTGCTGCCATAAGCGCTTCTAGAGGATTAAAAACCCTGTTAGTCGACTTAGACCCTCAAGCAAATTCAACGCATTACCTTATGGGACAAGATGCCTATCGGGTACAAGCCGGTATCACCGAATATTTTGCAGAAATGCTGAATTTAACCTTTGAGGGCGACAAAATTCGCCGTTATGTCCATCCTACGCCTTATCAAAATTTATATGTGATCCCTGCTAGCGCCGAATTAGGTGGGTTACTTCAACCGCTTGAAGAACGAGGGAAACTATACAAAATCAGAAGTATGCTAGATAAAATTCAAGGCTTCGATAGAATCTACATCGATACGCCCCCTGCCTTTAATTATTTTACGCGCTCCGCTCTTATTGCCTGTGATAGTTGTCTGATTCCGTTTGATTGTGATTTATTCTCACGCCAAGCGATTTATCATTTATTAAAAGGCATTAATGACGTCAGAACGTTATATCATGCCAAACTTCAAGTCGAAGGTGTGATTGTGAACCAATATGTAGAAAATGAACATTTGCCTCAAAAACAAATTTCCGAAATTGCCACTGAAGGCCTCACCATTATCGAACCTTATATTTCCACTAGCATGAAGGTGCGTGAATCTCACGATGCTTGCATGCCACTTATTTATTTCGATAAAGACGCGCCTATCACGCACCAATTTAGTCAAATTTTCGACAGAATCGAACAATTTACTCATCGTAAAGAAGGCTTTAAAGCAAGTTTTCCTAAGTTTGAAGTAAATGAGTTCAATGAAGAAGACGAAGACGTTTTTAGTACTAAAACTTTTTAACTTGCTTTAAATCCCCCGCCATCCTACGGATGTCGGGCGGATTTAAAGAGAAATCAACTCCCGCACCAACCCAGGCCCCTGATATATTAACCCTGAGTAAATCTGCACCAAAGTCGCCCCATTGGCCAACTTTAATTTCGCCGTTTCAACCGAATCGATTCCGCCCACAGCAATAATCGGCAAACTACCCGACGTTAAATCTGCACATTTTTTAAGGCAATCTAACGATAATTTAAACACTGGCTCACCACTTAAGCCACCTGTTTGTGCATAAAAATTTCGAGCTTGTTTAGATTGCGATAAAGTCAAATCGGGCCGCCAAATTGCCGTATTAGTTGTGATTATCCCCTCTATTTTTAAATTCATCAAAACTTGTAAAGTTTCTTTGAGCTCTTGAAAAGATAAATCGGGAGAAAGTTTAACAAATAACGGCACGTGTTTAAGATATTTTTCTTGCAATTTTAATCGTGCATTCAGAATTTTTTCTAATAATTTAGCTAAACTGTCAGCTTGCTGTAGTGCGCGTAAATCTTTAGTATTGGGCGAAGAAATATTCACAGTAATATAATCTGCTAAAAAATAGGCTTTTTCTAGGCAAAAAACATAATCTTGATAGGCTAATTCATTGTCTGTATTTTTATTTTTGCCAATATTAATGCCCCACAAACATTTTTTTTCAGCTGACATAAATGTCGATAAGTTACTGATAAATTTGTCGATACCACAGCTGTTAAACCCAAATCGGTTTATAATCGCTTTATCTGAAACATGTCTAAATAATCTGGGTTTTGGGTTACCCACTTGAGGTTGAGGGGTCACGGTGCCAAGCTCTATAAAGCCAAAACCCATTTTTTGCCAAGCAGGCACACACTGAGCCTGTTTATCTAACCCCGCCGCTAAGCCTATTTTATTGGGGAAGTTTAAATTGGCGACTTTGATTGAACAAGAAGGCAAAACAGGGAGGGCAGGAATAAGATATTTTCCCCCGTGTTTTAAAGCCCATATCATCATATCATGGCTTAATTCGGCCGGAAGTTGAAATAAAAAGGGTTTTAATAATTGATAAAACATATTACCTGGCCATTATTTTTATTATTTTAAAGGGATTGTTTCAACAAAAACAATCCCGTTTATATTTTACGCATGTCCATTTTGATGATTTAAGTTAGTTTGGCTTGCTTGAGATAAATCGGTGAGTTCTCTCAATGCCACACCATACATAATCATTTCGGTCTTCGGTGCGGCTTTAAGCTCTGCCACCATCGATTTCCAACGATTAATCAGCACTTTATTCTGTTTTGACCATGCTTTTAACTTGCTGTCTACCTCTTCAGAACCATTTTTGCCCTGTAAAATAGACACCGCCAAACTACGTTGTTGCCAATCTAAATCGTCACGGTAGGCAGCACGTGCCAACGCATCCCAATGATTACTCACTTGATGTGTTCGAATCGCTTCTCTAACCCAACTGATTTCAATTTTTTGACCTAAGCTATAATATGTATCAATCACTTTATCTATTTCAAAATTATGTTGTGTGGCAGCTTCAACTATATCTAAAGATGAAAATAAACTTGATAAACAGGCTATTCTATAGCCAAAATCTTCTGGCACACCTGCATCCAACATTTCTTTTGCAAAAACTTCCAAGTTTTCTTCCGCGCCACCCCGTAGGTATTTTCTTATTTCATCCCCTACTTTTTGTACTCTGGGTCTAAAATGTAAAATGGTTTTTTCTATGTCAAATTTACCTCTACGCTGACGAATGAACCATCTGGTTGCGCGTCTAAGTAATCTCACCACTTCTAAAAACATTTTTACCTGAACTTGATGATCGACGATTAAATCTAAAGTTTGTATCGCTTCTCTTAATTGGGTCCCCTTGAATACTTCGTTGGCGACGATATACGCTTTAACGATCTCATCGGGGTGTGCCCCTGTTTCATCTTGAATTCGATTAATAAAGCCCAAGCCCATTTCATAAAAAACATCATTGCCGACTTGCATCGCAATGATTTCTCGCTTTAATCGATGTTGCTGCATTTGCTCACTGTATTTTTGTCTCAAAGCATCTGGGAAAGGCAACAAGAGTGAGCGTGCAATATACGGATCTTCCGGCAAATCTGAAGCGAGTAACGCTTGTTTTAAATACGTTTTAGAATAGGCTAACAATACGGCCAACTCGGGACGGGTCACCCCTTTTCGGTTTTGTTTTCTTACTGTTAATTCATCATCAGAAGGTAAAAATTCCAAACCTCTATTTAAATTAGCATTTAGCTCTAAATATTGAATAAGTCGTTTATGCATATCAATATTATCAGCCGATGACGCAGCTGCCATAGATAAAATAGCCGTTTGGCGAATATTGTTCTCTAAAACTAATTGTGCTACTTCATCTGTCATTTGGGCTAAGAGTTCATTCCGTTGTTTTAACGTCATGTCACCTGCGCTAAGCACGCCATTTAACAAAATTTTAATATTCACTTCATGATCGGAACAATCCACCCCTGCCGAGTTATCAATCGCATCGGTATTAATTCTGCCGTCATTTAACGCATATTCTTCACGACCTAACTGAGTGAAGCCTAAATTACCGCCTTCAGCAACCACTTTGGCACGAATTTCATTCCCATTGATTCGGACGCTGTCATTGGTTCTATCACCCACTTCTGAATTATGTTCATCAAAAGATTTCACATAAGTGCCAATTCCACCATTCCAGAGTAAATCTACTGGGGCTTTTAAGATGGCTTTTATTAACTCGGTTGGCACCATACGATCCCGTTTGATACCAATTTTTTCTTGCATCTCAGGACTCAGGTCAACATATTTTGCAGAACGAGGGTATACACCACCCCCTTTAGAAATTAATTTTTTGTCATAATCATCCCAACTTGAACGAGGGAGATCAAACAAACGCTGCCTTTCTTCAAAACTTTTTTGAGGTTCAGGATTCGGATCAAGAAAAATATGACGATGATCGAATGCGGCAATTAATTTTAAATGCCTAGAAAGCAACATGCCATTCCCAAATACATCCCCAGACATATCCCCTACGCCGACTACCGTAATTTCTTGATTTTGAACATCTATAGCCATTTCACTAAAATGACGCTTTACCGACTCCCATGCCCCTTTGGCGGTAATACCCATTTTTTTATGGTCATATCCTGAGGAACCGCCTGATGCAAAGGCATCTCCCAGCCAAAAATCGTATTCTAAAGAAAGGGCATTGGCAATATCAGAAAAAGTGGCTGTTCCTTTATCCGCTGCAACCACTAAATAGGGATCATCGCCATCATATCGAATCACTTGTTTGGGGGAAATCACCTCATTGCCTTTTAGGTTATCCGTAAGATCTAATAATCCTCGAATAAAGGTTTGATAGCTTGCCACCACTTCTTTCATTATCGCTTCACGATCATTGCCTTCAGGTAACATTTTGGGGACAAACCCCCCTTTTGCGCCTAATGGGACAATCACCGCATTTTTCACCTGTTGGGCTTTCATTAAACCTAATACTTCGGTTCTAAAATCTTCTTTTCTGTCCGACCAACGAAGCCCACCACGAGCAACCTTAGCCCCACGTAAATGAACCCCTTCTACTCTTGGTGAATAGACAAAAATTTCAAATAGCGGCCTAGGTAACGGCATATCTGGAATGGCTTGGGGATCTAATTTAAAAGAAATATAAGATTTAACTTGGCCTGCGCTATCTAATTGATAATAATTGGTTCGAATCGTGCCCAAAATAACATCAACATATCTTCTTAAAATTCTGTCTTCATCTAAATTAGCGACTTCTTCTAAATCTTGCTTAATTTTTCGTCTGAGGGCTATTGTACGCGTACTTTGGCTGTCTTCAGGTAAGACGGGGTCAAAACGTAATCTAAATAATTCAACTAATTCCCGTGTGATACCAGGTTGATTGGCCAATGCATTTTCGACATAAGATTGCGAAAAAGTAAACCCGATTTGCCACATATATTTCGAATAAGCTCTCAACATAGCAATTTCGCGCCAATTTAATCCCGCCCCTAAAACGAGTCGATTAAAGCCGTCACTTTCGGCCAGCCCCATCCAAACATTATAAAAAGTTTCTTGAAAAACTTCTTTGAGCGCTACGGCATTCAGCTCTGTACCGGCTGAATGGATTAATGAAAAATCGTTTAGCCAAATCTGTTCGCCCGATTTACGATTGATTAAATGCGGTTTTTCGCTGATTACTTTTAAGCCCATAAATTCTAGCATGGGTATAACATCAGAGAGGGCTAATGCTTTTTTTGCCCCAAATAATTTAAACCTAAATACCCCTTCTGTGGCTTCCAAGGGGCGATAAAAACTCATGGCCAAAGGTTTTTCTAAGGCCAAGGTTTCCATATGAATAATATCAAATACGGCAGTTCTAACGTTAAATTCTTCTTGATAACTGATGGGAAAGCTTGAACCATAATCATTAAATAATTGATTACCCAATTCTTCACCACAATGATCAACTAACGCCGTGCGCAAATCTTCGGGCCAAGTTCTGGCGGCATCAACCAATTTTTTTTCAATGGCATCTACGTCGTAATTCAATTCGCGACGCTGTTCATTGAAGCGCACAATAAAATGAATACGCGCCAATACTGATTCTGAAAATCGTGTGACAAATGAAGATTCTAAGCCATTAAATTCTTTTTCTAGAATCAATTGTATTTTTCTGCGCAATTCAGAGTTAAATTTGTCTCTGGGCACATACACTAAGCAAGAAACAAATCGACCAAACAGATCCTCTCTAACAAATAACCTAATTTTTTGTCTTTCTTGTAAATGAAATATCCCCATGGAAATTTCAAACAAATCGGTTTCATCTCCTTGTAAAAAATCATCTCTGGGGATGGCACTATGCAATATATTTAATATCGTTTTACCATCGTGCGATTCAGGAACAATTTCCGCCATTTTCAATACGTTTTTTACTTTTTGACGCATCCAAGGGATATGATCGGGAGAACGATTATAAGCTGCCGAAGTATACAATCCTATAAAACGATGTTCTCCTATTACTTCCCCTTTTTCGTTAAACACTTTTACCGAAATAGAATCGGTAAATACAGGCCGATGAATCGTAGCAATGGTATTGGTTTTGCCTAGAAAAATAGGATCTTTGGAAAGCGCTAATTCTTGTGCACGAGAGGGGATTTCACTTGCGCGACGGATAACTCTGGACGATTTATTACTAAGCACCCCTAATCCAGAGTGCTCTATCATAATCCACTCTACATCTGTTTCAGAGGTCACCAATTTCAATTCACAATAACCTAGATAAGTAAAATGATTGTCACTCACCCATTTTAAAAATTCAATTTGCTCATCATACTGATGTTTAGGGAGTTTCAGTTCATTTTTTTCAATCAGCTTAATCGCATTTTCCATTTTTGTTTGCATGGCTTGCCAATCGCGCGTCACTTTAGTCACATCTTTTAAAACATTTAAAAGTGCTTCTTTAATACCCTGAAGAACGGCTTCATCGCTTTGTCTATCTATTTCAAAAAAGATAACAGCTTCAGATTTAATATCATTATTGTTTTTATCCGCTGGTAACATTTGCAGAACATGCCCATCTGCTTGCCGCACAAATTTAATGCCACCCAAATGCAAAATAAAATGAATATTGAGGTTATGTTTATCTAATTCCATTCTAAGGGAATCAACTAAAAAAGGCATATCATCTACACTGATTTCAATGACAGTGTGGGTAGATTGCCACCCATGTTGCTCGAATTGGGGATTATAAACCCTTACTTTAAATTCAGTTGGTTTTCTTAAATTTAGGAAGTTCCAATGAGAAAGTGCTGCGCCATAGAGGTCTAACACACTTCTTGCTGCCAAATCGTCTGGTGAAGCTGACTGGAAGTAATTCTCAACAAAGACTTCTATTAGTTTCGCTTCTTTTTCTGGCAACTTATCATGAATGTGTTTAATGACTTTTTGAATTATATCCGCGCGAGATTCTTTCACCCGATGAGTCATACATACTTCCTTTGATGGATTATTACTATAAATTGTACATGCTGGTGGCTAGAACACCAATTTTGGCAACAAGTCGAATAGCTTAAAACAATAAAGCACTGGATATTTATACCCGTAGTAAATTATGATCTGCTTATGCAAAATTTTAAAGTCTGTTTATTTTTATTGTTATGTTTTACTTCGCTGCTAACTCAGAGTTGCGGCGTCAATCCTGCCACAGGAAAACAAGAATTCCAACTTGTCTCTGATAAAAAAGAAATTAGCCTAGGGGAACAAAATTATCCCTACGGCCAACAAAGCAGTGGTGGCATTTTTATTCATGATGCTGACCTAACCAAATATGTTCAACATGTTGGTCAAAAATTAACCAAACATTGCAACCGCCCCACTTTACCCTACGAATTTAAAATTGTGAACCATTCGATCCCTAATGCTTGGGCTATGCCTGGGGGCAAGATTGTGATTAACCGAGGCTTACTCATTCAATTAGAATCTGAAGCTGAGCTAGCCGCTGTATTAGGCCATGAAATTACGCATGCAGCTTTAAGACACGGCGCCCAATCGATGGAACGCGGTATGCTCATTATGGCAGGCATCGTTGCGGCAGATATACTGATGCCCGATGAAAATAAAATGCAAAAGAAAGCCTTACTGGGAGGAGCCGCCCTTTCTGCGACTTTACTACAAACCAAATATGGCCGAAACGCAGAACTAGAAGCCGATCATTTTGGTATGGATTATATGGTGAAAGCCGGTTATGACCCAGCAGGCGCGGTACATTTGCAAGAAATGTTTCTTAAAATGGTGGACAAAAAATCACCTAATTGGCTTGAAGGCTTATTCGCCTCCCATCCCCCCTCTAAAGAAAGGCTGACAGCAAATCAAGCCTATGCCAAAACTTTACCCAAAGGCTTTTTAGGCAAAGAACAATTTCAACAAAAAATCGCAAATTTAAAAAAATGGGACCCCGCATACAAAGCTTTTGATGATGGCTTAGAAGCTTTAAAAGACAAAAAATATACCAAAGCCCATGAGTTGGCCACCAAGGCCATTAACCTGTTTCCTGATGAGGGCTTATTTTATCAATTACGCGGCGCAATCTATATGCAGGAAAAAGATTACAAACCAGCCATTCAAGCTTTTACTGTATCTATCGCTAAAAACCCTAACTACTTTTACCCTTATCAACAACGCGGCTATTGTTATAAAAAAATGCAAGATTATAAAAACGCGAAACTGGATTTAGATAAAAGCCAGAAGTTATTGCCGCTTGAAGAAACAAAATTGGCTCTAGACACACTATAAAATTTCAATTAGATTATTTTTTTAGTGAATTTTTTAGGCATACCGTTACACGCTTTTATTGCTCATGTCATACTACCATTCCTGCATTTTTTAACGAATTTCTTAGGTGTACCGTTACAAGTCTTTATTTCTTCTAAACAGTGACTAAAACCCTTTTGATGTTTTTTCTTGTCCTGATGAGTGAAAAAATCATAATAATCTGAGATCCTTGCATTTCTATCAAGGGGATAAGGCATAGTGTCAATGTCAATAGAAATATTATCCTTGATTTCGATGGGGACTTGAAGAGATTTTTTTTGAAAATCTTTTTCATAGTGCTTCAAAATGGATAAACCTGTCTCTAACGGTACATCTGGATGCCCGTTTTTTTTAAGCCACTGATATTGGTCAATCAAATAAGAAAATACCACTATCATTTTTTCATGGAACTTTTCAGCCGGATAAAAAGCACCTTCATCTCCCCACCAGGGATCAAGAATCCAACAATCCTCCCCCCATTGAGTGGGATCTAATAATTCGCTTCCCTTTTTTCGATTCAAAATAAGCCAAACATGGTCGAACTCTTTTGCTTTAATAAGTTCGATTCTATGAATTTCTTTGCCGGGAAAGCGCCACAAATAAGAAGCAGCTACAGCAGAAAGCTCTACACAGTTGCCTATTCGAAATTTTTCAGCTTTTAATATAAATGTTGAAAATCCTAAAATGTTGTTTGGATTAATTTTAAAAATAGGGTATTCCAAAGGGTGGGGCGAAGACAATAAATTTTTATGCGTAGAGGAATAATTTAAGTCTATTGCGTTATCTCTCATAATCGAAACATTTTTTGTATTTGTCATACACATTTTTTTACGATCAGATTTTTTATTGCTTGAACCAATAACCAGTGTTCTACGCGAATAAATAAGCGCTGTGTGGAGTTTTTTAATCAAGGGCAGCACTTGTTCAGTATCTACATTTTGAGGCAATTCTGCCCTATGACGTTGCAATAATTCTTTTAAAAGCGGCGGAATATCTCGGGTATCATTCTTATCCTCAATTTTATCTTCTTCAGAGAAAAAATGGTTGTAAGAATTATTCAAAAATGAAACAAAAGTATTCCCTATAAAGCCAGGTAAAGTGCATATGCTCGAAAATAAGGAAGGTGCTGAACCTTTTTTTTCAGATTCTTCTTCAATAATGTGGAAATCGTATTTGGTTTTTTTAGGCTTGGTCTCTGTCTCATTCAGAGACTCGCGTTTACGTTTAAGTGTTTTTGAAATATCTGTCATAGAATACAACCCCAAATAAACTTTTTAAGCATTCTAACTTCTTCATTAAGGAATGTTAAGTTATTTTAGATAGGCGGCATTTTTGAAGTGACATAACCTTGCTTGTTAAATTGGAGTTAGTTATAAAATCACTCTTTACAATGATTTTTAAGGAGCGAAAATGAAATTTACCCGTATATACACTGGTCCTGATGAACAATCGTATTTTGAAGAGGGTGTTCATACACTGGAAAATGCCCCTATCGGTAAAATAACAGCCCCCATTGGCGTTGAAAATATTCTTTTTGGTGAACTAGACGAAGATATTAAAGAAATTGGTTGGCATAATCCGCCAGTCCCGCAGTATGTGATCATGTTAGAAGGTTCTATGGAAATAGAAATTGGCGATGGCACTAAACGCGTTTTTAATGTAGGCGATATCGTTTTAGCTGAAGATACCACAGGACAAGGTCATAATACCCGCGGGTCAAAAGGCAAAAACAAATATCTGGTGATGCCTTTAAAATAAAGACGATAAGAAAATAATTTATACTTTGGCCGGCACAGAGGCCGGCCACTACAAATCAGTGCCTTTAATAAAATTTATTGAAGATGTTGTAACCCTGTAGTGGCCGGCCTCTGTGCCGGCCAAAATTCCTTTCTCTTGTGTGTGCCAGTATATATGCCCTTTGTTCTCAAATCCGGTAACACTTTATCTGTATAAGGTATAAGGTTTAATCCAAGGGGTACGGGCCTAACCGCGCGTGCAATAGCAATATTTATGACAGAATGCTAGCCAAATGATCTCACTGGAACAACACACATCCATAACTCCTGAGACTATACTATTATTTAGCATGTATGGAGCTCAGTTACTCTCAAGCTTTATATGTAAGCCAAATAATAAAGTAATATAGCAACCTGACAAGGACTGATAACATAGTTGTTTTAACGTGGATCAGCATCTTTATGGTTATCAAATGAATATTGATTATTAACCGGAGAAAAAATGAATAGGAATACATCAACAAGAATTTTCCACAAGGTATTTGCAGTTTTTGCAATGCTTTTTCTTACTACCTCAATGGCCTTAGCGGATCCCATTTCATATACTGATACTGGCCAAGGAGAACCACTTGTATTAATTCACGCATTTGCGACAGATCAACAATTATGGAAAGCACAGCAAGATGGTCTTAAAGGAAAATTTCGAGTAATTACCCTAGACTTACAGGGATTTGGTAACTCTGCACCTACTGATGGTAAAGCGATTACCATGAGTGATTATGCAAATGAAATTATGAACGTAATGGATAAGCTACACATTGAAAAGGCTATTATTGGCGGTGAATCCATGGGTGGCTATGTTGCTCTTGCTTTTCTTGAAAAATATCCAAATAAAGTTAATGGGTTGGTATTATCAAATACACAATCTATTCCTGATAACGCTGAAACAAAAGTGAAACGTGAAGCAAATGCTGTGGAAGTACTTGAAAAGGGAACAGAAAAATTAGTTAATGGACTTATTCCTAAACTGCTTTCTCCCACAGCATCAAAACAAACGAAAGAATTTTTGCGACAAATGTTAGAAAGACAAAAAGCAACGGCAATTGCTTCTGCGTTGCGAGGAATGGCTTTACGAAATGACACATCAAATGTACTTGCGGACACTACATTACCCATCCTCATCATAACTGGAGATCAGGATGCACTTATTCCGCTTCAACAAGGCCAAGATATGCACAAACTCGCTAAAAAGAGTAAATTAATTACACTTAAAGATGCGGGCCATTTCTCTAATTTAGATCAGCCTGAAAAATGGAATCAAGCTGTTAGCCAAATGTTTAATAAATAAAGCGACTGTATAGTTTTTTATCCCCTTTTTCCATGTCATTTAGTTCACGATGTGGAAAAAGGACAACTCTAGTATGTTCATCAGTCGTTATCTATTGTCGGAGGTTTACATTTATATTTAACATTTTACTGCGAATCAAATCACCAAGCCCCTGCACCCAGATGGGATCGCTGTTGACACAAGGCGCCACCATAAATCCTTCTCCCCCTAATTTTAACCACTGCGCTTTAGCTCGAATATTCATCTCTTCTAGGGTTTCTAAACAGTCTGCCGTAAATGCCGGACAGATCACGGCTAAATTTTTTATGCCCTTTTTTCTCAAACCCGGTAACACTTTATCTGTATAAGGTTTAATCCAAGGGGTACGGCCTAACCGCGATTGAAAACTTACCTGATAATCGGTTTCAGATAAATTTAACGATTGTGCTAAACGGCGTGCGGTTTCAAAACATTGTGCGCGATAACAATATTGATTATTCATGCTCAAGCTTGGGCAAGGCTGTGATAAATCACATGGCACGGTGTCTATTTTTTTAACATGATTTTCAGGCAACCCATGAAAACTAAATAAATAATAATCAGGCTTAAAGTCTTGTTCGCTAATTGCTTTTTTAAGTTGATTCGCTTGAGCATGGATAAACGCTGGCATAGCATAAAAATCGCGAATCATGATTAATTCGGGAATTTTAAGTTGTTGTTTGAAATAATTAAAGATCACTTGATAAAGTGAACGTGTCGTGGATTCAGCATATTGAGGAAACTGCGGTATCACGATAATTTTTTCACACGTTTGTTGCAATTTATCTAAGGCGTGCTGAATACTTGGCGTGCCATAACGCATGCCAAGCTCAACCTGATAGGTTTGGCCTAAATTTTGTTGCAACAACGCTTGCAATTGCCGGCTAATCACCAATAAGGGTGATCCTTGCGAAGTCCATATAGCTTGATAAGCCTTAAGAATTTTTTTAGGCCTAAATGGCAAAATCAACCCATAGACCAATATTGCTCTAATAACACCCGGCAATTGTATGACATAGCTATCCATCAAAAATTCTTTTAAATATTTTCGGATGCTGGTAACACTAGGTTTATCTGGTGTACCTAAATTGACTAATAACACCCCTATTTTATTTGCACTCATTGGGTGCCCTTGTTCAAGGTCTTATTAATGATTTCATTTAAATCATTGGATAATCCCGATTTATTGCTAATCATTTCTAAGGCTTGAATAATATAGTCTTTTCTTTCAGGATCTAGTTTGTTTTTAACTAACAGTGCTTCTGTCATGCGAGCGCTTACCTGGGGATTACGTTCATCTAATTTTAAAATAACATTTGCCAACCATAAATAAGGTTCTGATGATTTTTGATAAAACTGAGCCCAATTTCTTTGTGTAAAGCCACCTATCAAGGCATATACTTGATTGGGGTTATGAAAATGAAATCCAGGATGTGTCGTTAAATATTTAACCCGTTCAAATGTGTTAGGCAAATCTGACGTGGCTTCTAGCATAAGCCATTTATTGACAACCAAGGGTTCATGTTGCCATTTTTCATAAAAATCTTGAAATAAATTTGTGCGCAAGTCACAATCAATTGACTGAATAGCCAATAATGCCCCCATTCGATCTGTCATATTTTCTGCCAATTCATATTGCGTTGCGGCATAACTCAAATTTTTAGCCGACTGCAAACACACATAAGCCAATAATTTATTTTTCAATGCCCTTAACCCTTGAGCATAAGATAACAAATATGAATCTTCTTGTTCAGCTTTAGAATCAAATGAAGGTAAGGTCATAATGCAACCAAATAAATTGTCTATTTCGGTTTCTAAACTTTCTGCAAGGGTTTGTTTTATTAATTTAATTTGGGTTAAAGTGACATCCAGATCAAAGGCTTTATCTTGTTCTAAATAATATTGAATGTCTGGCACACTAAATAACTCGGCCTCTAATGCATAATCATATGGTACTTTTTCGTGATAAGAAAAATTTTCTATTTCATCAATAAGTCGATTTAAGATATTTTTAAATACAGATATTAATATCGAGATATCAGCCAACTTATTTTTAACCAAATATAAATAATACAGTTGTGCTGCACTCCATCTGGCTACCCCACTGGGATCATGTTGTATGATATGCGCTAATTCTGTCGGCGTATAATCATAATATACTTTAACCGGCGCACTAAAATTGCCTAAAAAACTGGGCACAGGTTGTTCAGCTACACTGTCAAATTGAAACGTTTTAGAAACCGAATCAAGCAATAAAACATCTGCATGAATCGGTTCCCCTTCTTTATTCAATAAGGTAAATTCAATTGGGATAAGAAGTGGGCGTTTTTCATGTTGATCAGCAGTTGGCGCCGTATGTTGTTCTAAGGTTATTTTATAAATTTGTTTTTGTTGATCAAAATCAGATTTGATATAAATTTCTGGCGTGCCAGATTGCGTGTACCATAATTTAAATAAAGTCAAATCCATTTGGTTTGTGGTTTCAAATGCATTTAAAAATTCGTATATCGTTACGGCCTGACCATCATATTGATTAAAATAATATGTCATCCCTTTAGCAAACCCTTGATGCCCTAATAACAAGGACAACATACGAATGACTTCTGCGCCTTTATGATAAATGGTCATTGTATAAAAATTATTAATTTCAAGATAAGACTGAGGCTGCACCGGATGAGACATCGGGCCCGAATCTTCCGAAAATTGTCTTGAATGAATTAATTCAACGTCTTGAATACGTTTAAAGGCATCTAATCCTTGATCAGCACAAAATTGTTGTTCTCTAAAAACAGTAAGACCTTCTTTTAGGCTTAATTGAAACCAATCTCGACAAGTGACACGGTTGCCCGTCCAGTTATGAAAATACTCATGCGCAATAACGGCTTCAATGTTTTGATAATCGGCATCTGTTGCAATGTCTTTATCGGCCAATATATATTTGGCGTTAAAAATATTGAGCCCTTTGTTTTCCATTGCCCCCATATTAAAATCATGCACGGCAACCACTTTGTACTCTTGTAAATCATATTCCCGTTGGTAATTTTTTTCATCCCATCTCATGGATTTTTTTAAGGCTTCAATGGCAAAAGCGGTTTTGTCTTCATCTCCTGGTTCGGTATAAAAACTTAAAGTCACTTCGCGTTTAAACATGGTTACAAATTTATCTTGTCTTAAACTCAAGTTACCTGCCACTAGCGCAAATAAATAACTGGGTTTGGGATGGGGATCTTCATAAATTTTATAATGCTTCTTCTCACTTATCATCCCTTCTTCGATTAAATTACCATTGGATAGCAAAACAGGATAGTGAACTTTGTCTGCAATAATTTTGGTTGTAAACGTAGCCAAAACATCGGGACGGTCTAAATAATAGGTAATTTTTCTAAAGCCTTCGGCTTCACATTGGGTGCAATACATCTTATTTGAGCAATATAAGCCCTGCAAACTGGTATTCGTTTTTGGGTTTATTTTGGTCTGTAGGGTTAAAACAAACTCACTTGGGGGCATATAAATAACCAGCTGACTCGCCTGTTCTGGAGTCCCTGTTATTTTATAACTTTCGGGGGCCAATGGTTTATCATCGAGTTTAAGGTCTATTAGGGCCAACATTTCCCCATCCAACACTAAAGGTTCACTGTTTAAAATGACCCTTTTAATTTTTAATTCTGCCGTAACAAGCGTGGCGTGCTCATCAATATCTACCGTTAAATGGGTATTTTCTATAGAAAAACTTGGTTTTTGGTAATCTGATAGCCGTTTTATATGATTTGTTGTAAGTAAGCTCACCCTGCCATTCCCCTATAATTTTCTCTGATTAGCATTATACCGATTATTTAACCTTGTGTGAGGCCCTATCCGGTCTTAGAATTAAGGTATAGGGATTTGTAAAATCAGGGGGTTCTCATGGATGTGTGGGATAATTTTAAAAGCCGCTATGCTGCTCGTCACCATGAAGAAGAACTTAGTCTAAGCGAGTATCTCGAGCTATGTAAGCAAGATCCCTTAGCTTATGCGACCGCTGCTGAACGGCTATTACACGCAATTGGTGAACCTAAACTCGTTGATACAAGCAAAGATCAACGTTTAAGCCGAATTTTCTCTAATAAAGTTATGAAACTATATGATTCTTTTGAAGAATTTTATGGTATGGAAGAACCCATTGAACAAATCGTCTCGTTTTTTAAACACGCTGCTCAAGGCTTAGAAGAAAAGAAACAAATACTGTATTTATTAGGACCAGTAGGAGGCGGAAAGTCCTCTTTAGCCGAACGACTAAAATCTTTAATGGAAAAGGTGCCTTTCTATGCCATTAAAGACTCCCCTATCCATGAATCTCCTCTAGGGCTATTTGATGTTAACGAAGATGGACCTATTTTAGAAGAAAAATATGGCATTCCTAGACGCTATGTTGAAACCATTATGTCTCCTTGGGCTGTTAAGCGGCTTCATGAGTTTAATGGCGATATCAATAAATTTAGGGTTGTTAAGATATGGCCTTCGCGTTTATCGCAAGCAGGCATCGCTAAAACTGAGCCAGGGGATGAAAATAATCAAGATATTTCATCATTAGTTGGTAAAGTGGATATCCGTAAATTAGAACAATTTGCTCAAGACGATCCCGATGCTTACAGTTACTCTGGCGGGTTATGCAAAGCCAACCGCGGTTTGTTAGAATTCGTTGAAATGTTTAAAGCGCCTATAAAAGTGTTGCATCCTTTACTTACCGCAACACAAGAAGGTAATTATAACGGCACCGAAGGATCGGCTTCTATGCCTTTTGATGGCATTATTCTAGCGCATTCAAACGAATCTGAATGGCAAAGTTTTAAAAACAATCGTCACAATGAAGCTTTTCTAGATAGAGTATATATTGTCAAAGTACCCTACTGCTTACGGGTAACAGAAGAAATGATGATATATCACAAACTCATCGAAAACAGCTCATTAAATGCGGCCCCTTGTGCGCCCAACACCTTAAAAATGATGGCACAATTTTCGGCACTATCACGCATTAAAGAACCAGAAAATTCAAGTATTTTTTCAAAAATGCGCGTATACGATGGCGAAAATTTAAAAGACACCGATCCCAAAGCCAAGTCCTATCAAGAATATAAAGATTTTGCTGGGGTAGATGAAGGCATGACGGGGTTATCCACTCGATTCGCTTTCAAAATCATTTCCAAAGTATTTAATTTTGATAGTTCTGAAGTTGCCGCTAACCCTGTGCATTTGCTTTATGTGTTAGAACAACAAATTGAACGAGAACAATTCCCCTCCGAAGTGCATGATCGGTATTTATCCTATCTAAAAGGTTACTTATCTCCTAGATATGTTGAGTTTATTGGAAAAGAAATTCAAACTGCTTATTTAGAATCGTATTCTGAATATGGTCAAAATATATTTGATAGATATGTGACCTACGCAGATTTTTGGATTCAAGATCAAGAATATCGTGATCCGGATACCGGAGAAATATTAGACAGACGCTCTTTAAATGAAGAATTGGAAAAAATAGAAAAACCAGCAGGCATCAGTAATCCCAAAGATTTTAGAAATGAAATAGTCAATTTTGTGCTCAGAGCTCGAGCTGGCAATAAAGGCAAAAATCCCAGTTGGACCAGCTATGAAAAACTGCGGGTGGTTATCGAGAAAAAAATGTTTTCTAATACAGAAGACTTGTTGCCCGTTATTTCTTTTAATGCTAAAGCTTCTGCAGATGAAAAGAAAAAGCATCAGGAATTTGTCGATAGAATGGTAGAAAAAGGGTATACTGCCAAACAAGTTCGTTTACTTTGTGAATGGTATTTACGCGTTCGTAAGTCGTCGTAACGGAGCGAGTAACCTATGGCTAGAATCGTCGATCGTCGGCCGAATGGGCGCCACAAAAGCGCAGTGAATCGACAACGATTTATGCGGCGGTTCAAAAAACAAATTCAAGAAGCCGTCAGACACTCAGTTGCTGGCCGTTCTATTAAAAATATAGATGAAACCGGCGAAAAAATAATCATTCCCGCAAAAGATATCTCAGAACCCTCATTTAATTATGGCAAAGGTGGCAGGCGCAATATTGTGTTGCCTGGCAACAAAGATTATATCTCTGGTGATCACATTAAACGTTCTTCTTCCTCCTCTGGAAATGCTGGCCAAGACGGTGAGGCCGCTTCAGAAGGCGAAGGAACCGATGATTTTGTATTTGAAATTTCCCGGGAAGAATTTTTAGAAATCTTTTTTGAAGATTTAGCTCTCCCAAATTTAATCAAAACACAAATTGCAAAAATCCCGACATTTAAAAACATTCGAGCAGGATATACCTCTGAAGGTACACCTGGCAATATTAATATCGTCAGATCACTTAAAGGGGCCAAAGCTCGGAAAATTGCCCTAAGAAGCCCTCATAAAAAAGCGATTGAAGCGCTTGAATTAGAAATTACGGAAATAGAAGCCATTAATAAACAAGATGGCCGGTTAGCTTTGCTTTATGAAAAATTAGCGAAATTAAAAACACATATTGCCAACATCCCCTTTATCGATCCTTTTGATATAAAATATAATAACCGGATAAGACAACCTAAGCCAACTACTCAAGCAGTCATGTTTTGCTTAATGGACGTATCAGGGTCGATGGACGAAGCGAAAAAAGATATTGCTAAACGTTTTTTTATTTTATTATATTTATTTTTAAGTAAAAGTTATGAAAGCGTCGAAGTGGTTTTTATCCGTCATCATACTTCTGCAAAAGAAGTCGATGAACAAGAGTTTTTTTATTCTCGTGAAACAGGCGGTACCGTTGTTTCCAGTGCCTTAGAATTAATGCAAGAAATTGTCGAAGCACGTTATCCTAGTCAAGAATGGAATATCTACGCAGCACAGGCTTCCGATGGGGACAATTGGAATAATGATTCTCCCAAATGCCATGATATCTTAGTCAATAATATTTTACCTTGCGTACAATACTTTGCTTATGTTGAAATCATGCCTCGTCACCATCAAAGTTTGTGGGAAGCGTATTTGACCATAAAAGATAAACACCCGCAATTTGCGATGCAAGAAATAGAAGAATTTAAAGATATTTATCCTGTTTTTAGAGAGTTATTTAAACGCGATATGCGAGTAGGCTCATGACTATCTCAAAACCTCCTAAAAATAAATTTATTTCTTTGTCCTCAGAATGGACATCCGAATTACTTGAAAAATATGATAAAAAAATTGCAGAAATCGCTGCAAAATTTAATCTCGATACCTACCCCAATCAAATTGAGATTATTTCTGCCGAACAGATGATGGATGCTTATTCTTCTATTGGCATGCCTTTAGGCTATAGTCATTGGTCTTTTGGTAAACAATTTTTATCGGTTGAAAAACATTATAAACGGGGTCATATGGGGTTAGCTTACGAATTAGTGATTAATTCAAACCCTTGTATTTCTTATCTTATGGAAGAAAATACCCTTCCCATGCAAGCTTTAGTCATTGCACATGCCTGTTACGGACATAATTCATTTTTTAAAAATAATTATTTATTTAAAACCTGGACAAGTGCGGATGCCATCGTCGACTATTTATTGTTTGCCAAGCATTATGTTGCAGAATGCGAAGAAAAATATGGCATAGATGCTGTCGAAAGTATTTTAGATGCTGCGCATGCGCTCATGACTCATGGGGTAGACCGATACAAACGGCCCGCAAAACTGTCGATACATGAAGAAAAAGCCCGCCAACTAAATCGTGCAGAATATTTACAATCGCAAATCAATGAGTTATGGCGCACAATTCCTCAAAACAAAGAAAAAATAAAAGCACAAGAAACCATTAGATTTCCAAGTGAACCTCAAGAAAATTTATTATATTTTTTGGAAAAAAATGCGCCGCTTTTAGAACCATGGCAGCGTGAATTATTAAGAATAACTCGAAAAATGGCGCAATACTTTTACCCTCAAAAACAAACCAAAGTCATGAATGAGGGATGGGCTACTTTTTGGCATTACACTATCTTAAATACGCTATATGATGAAGGGTATGTCTCTGACGATTTTATGTTTGAATTTTTGCATAATCATACCAATGTGGTTTATCAACCAAACTTTGATAGCCCATATTATTCTGGTATCAATCCCTATACGCTTGGCTTTAACATGTTTTGTGACATTAAACGCATTTGCCAACATCCTACTGAAGAAGATAAAAAATGGTTTCCTGAAATAGCTGGCTCAGATTGGATAAAAACACTTGATTTTGCTATGCGAAATTTTAAAGATGAAAGTTTTATTTCTCAATTTTTATCTCCTAAAGTCATGAGAGACTTAAAATTATTTAATTTATTAGACGATGAGCAACTTGAAGATTATGAGGTATCGGCAATTCATAATGAAGAAGGGTATCAAAGCATTCGTCATATCTTATCTGAGCAATATAATTTAGGTAACATGGAACCCGATATTCAGGTATACAGCGTGAATATACGAGGAGACCGAGCTTTAACATTAAGATATACACAACGTCACAATCGACCTCTCACTCCTGAATCTTTAGAAGTATTAAAACATTTTCATTTATTATGGGGGTTTCCCGTTAGGCTCGAAACGTTATCTTCTGAAGATGGCAGTGTAACCCTCACAGATCAGTGCCCTCCTGTGCATACCGATAAGCATGCGCAAGATTAACTTTTTAACCATGTCCTAATTTTTTCATTTCAGGCTGCAGCTTAGTTGCTTTGTGTGAAATTTCTTTGGCAATTTTATCTAAACGCGATCTCACCATTGGATGCTCAGCTTTAATTTCTTTTCTAATGTCTTGGGTCGCTTTTTCAATTACATGGAGTGCTTTTGTCGCTTTGTCTGGTTCATTACTTCTCATTAAATTACTGGCTTGAGTTAAAGCACTTTCAAGTTTTATTATTTGTTTGCTCCTCACCTTTTCATTGCTGAATGTATTTCTAAAAGCATTTACCACACCAGATATGCGCTGTTTTTTTTCATTTTTATGGTGCATTTTTTTATATTTTTGTTCAATCCCTTTACACTCTTTAATTAATTGATTTACGCTTGATTCTAATTCTGTTTGATCCTTTGAAGGAATTTTCGTTACCTTTTTTGATTGGTTTTTTTCTTTAACTTTGTGATGAGATTCAGTCGCATCTTTGTTTTTTGGTGTGGTACTTTTTGCTGAGTTACTCAACAAAACGGGTGATTTAGGCTTAGCAGGCGTTTGGTGTTGTACCTGCCCATAGGCTGAAGTGACTGCTTTTATTTTATCTTCGACACGTTTATTAAAAAAATCTTGCTTATCATTACGACCTGTCAGTACCCGATTTTTGGCATTATTCATCGCGTGTGCGATGGCTTCATCTCGTTTCTTTGTATTGGTAATTTCATTATCAAGCGAAATTAAAGCCTTGACCAATTCATTTTTAACCCCTTGCCTAGTATCTGGACCTAGATTAGCTGAAGGATTGGTGTCCAACTTAGTACGAGTATGTTTAGCAGATTTTTTTTGAATTTTATCAAATTCTTCTTGCATAATTTGATCCACGACGGATTGTAAATACGCATTCCTCTCTGTTGTACTTTTAATTTGTTGTAATTTTGATATGTGTTCTGCTTTTGTTCTATCAATACTATTCTTACTATTTTCATTAGATTTATCTGACATAATACTCACCTCAGTAATACACACTGTGTTAAATATCTAAAACCATTACTGGTTTGTCAGGAAATCTTAAGAATTAGTTCAATTTTTTTTGACCTATAACCATTTAAATGAAAGAATTATAAGGCTGGTTTATTTTTTAATTTCACCATTTCATCTACCACTTGGTGCATTATTTTTTGTTCTTCTTCGTTAAATCTAAATACTCTTCCTAGATACACATCTTCTGTCACAAACAAATTAGAATGTAAAATTTCATCTAACAGTTTGTTAGGCTGAGCATCCTGTGTGATTTGTCGAGTATAGTGATCGATGATGGATTCTTCGCCTTTAATTATTTTTGTGATATGGAACCTTTTCAATTCATCTACCCCAAAGCCATCTAGTGCCTCTTTTAACTCCGGGGGAATATTTTTGAACTCAGGAGCGGTTTTATCATGTATAAATTCGATATAATTCGCTATGTGTTCAATGTAATTATCGATGGCAGTATGCATCACTTTTTTCAAGCTTTGTTCTAGTTCTTGCATTTTTCTCTGTGTTTGATCTGTCATAAAATCAGCCTTACAAATGTCCTTTTTATTTACGCTTCAGACTTAATTCACACGACTTTCATTATTGAAATCCTGTGAAAAATCCCATGATAATATATATAATTTATATTATAAACTGCAAAATAAATAATATTTTTAAGAAAGCGCTAGATGGTAACCGGTAAATTTTCGAATATTTAATACACCTGAATCCAAAATTAAATATTGCCCTTTAATACCCAATAATTTACCAGAGATATGTTCTTGTTTATCAAATGATAATGAAGTCACTTTTTCAGGATAAGTTAAAACAGGATAGGTAATCTTCGTTTCCATTGAAGACGATACAGATTTTATAGACCCTTCACCAAATTGGTCATAAACAGGCTTTAAGGCTTCTAATATACTCGGTTTAATCTTTTCAAATTCTTCGTGTAAATTTAAAATCGTGGTGTGATTTTTGAGCATTTTTTGCCAGTGTGTTTTGTCAGAAATAAATTTTGCTAACACTACTTCAACCAATCCAGATACTCTTCTAGAGGGCACTTCAAAAATGGGTAACGCCTGGATTGCGCCTTGATCTATCCAACGCGTGGGCACTTGATGATGTCGTGTAATGCCAACCTTCAGCCCAGAGGAATTCGCTAAATAAACAATATGGGGAATCATACAATGCATAAGACCCCATTCTGGCTCACGACAAGTCCCTAAATGATAATGACAACGTTCAGGTTTAATAATACAAAAGTCAGATCGCGCTAATTTTTGGCTGCAGGGAAAACAATATCCCTGTTGAAAACTTTTTTTGGTAAATTTATGACAGCCCATACATTCTATTTTGTTGAGATAAGTAAGGGTAATCAATTGCCCAATCATAGGGTTGAGGGGGATTTTTTCAGGCCCCACAGGCAGGAAATAGTCAACTGGACTGGCGTGAATACTGGCTAATTTTTGGATACATCCCATGGCTTTCATGAGTACACTGTACCATAAATTAACTTAAATTAGCCAATTTTAGAGGTTAATTGCCTTAAACTGGGCATCTGCGGGCATAGAAAGAGAAAAAACAGATAAAACGACCCTGTTCTTACCCTCGTGTTTAGCCTGATAAAGCGCAGTATCTGCTGAGTTAACTAAAGAATTGGTCGTAAAAGGCACATTCGTTTCGCTACAAGATATGCCAATAGAAACCGTCACTAATCCTTGAACATCTTTGCCCCGATCTTCCACTCTTAAATTTTCAATCGCCTGTCTTAATATTTCTGCTAAATGTTTAGCACCTTCAAGCGTGGTATCTGGCAAAATCACGGCAAATTCTTCTCCACCGTAACGCGCTAATACGTCGGTAGGTCGTTTTAATTGATGCGCAATGGCTTTGGCAACGGTTCTTAAACAAGTATCGCCCATCAAATGGCCATTATTGTCATTATATTGTTTAAAATTATCAATATCTATCATCAATAAAGCTAACGTTGTTCCTCTTCTTAACACTGAACGTGATTCACGCTCAATACATTCTTCAAAAGCTCGACGATTGGCTGCACCCGTTAAGGGATCCGTCAAAGATAAATCAGATAACAGCATATTGGTTGCCAATAGGTTCTGATTCGCTATTCTTAATTGGTTACCCATATCGATAAGTTTATTATGCATCATCGCAATTCGACGCATGGCATCGATTTTTGCTTTTAAAACGACTAAAGACACTGGTTTGGTTAAATAGTCATCCCCACCGCTGTCAATCCCTCTTACAATGCTTTCATCATCAATATGAGAGCTTAAAAAAATAATCGGAACCCAATCTTCTTCCGCATTACAGGTCGCTCGAATTTCTTTTGCTGCTTCATACCCATTCAACGTAGGCATTTCTACGTCAAAAATAAGTAAATCGGGTCTAAATCGTTTGAATTGAGCAACGGCATCTTGTCCATTTATGGCGTAAATAGGGATATAGCCAAATTTTTTGACATATTCGCCTAAAAGCAATCGATCTGTTTGAGTATCATCAGCTATTAATATATGCATACAGTCTTAAATATTATCGTCGTTATCACAATCATCTGTTATCTAATTATAGTTAACAACTAACTATTTACATTCTGATAAAACACATATGTTGTTTTTCTATCCAGTGCTGTAAAATAATTTGTAACTGCACGAAAATAAGATAAAAATTCATGACTTCTACTAAACAAGTTACCCTGCTCAAAGTACATAAGCCTAAAAGTGCTTTAGAAACAACCTCTATTGCCTTACTCAGAAGCAATATCATTGATGCTTTTGAAGCCATGCGATGGTCTTTAGAGGAATTAAGTACAGCCTTATTGCAAGAAAGTAACTTGATGGCCTGGATAACAGATAGCAATGAATTATTTAATTTTCCTCAACATTATTCCAATCGAGAAAAAATTATTCAAATTTTAAGTCAATATGAATATTTATCCACCCAAGCCCCTCGCGAAATTATTGTCTGCGCAGGATTTGTGGGTGCGTCTCAAGAAACACTGAATATTGTGACAAACCTTAATGCACAAAAAGATGAATTCAAACGAAGCATTTTAGCCCTAAAAAAAATAAAACCCCTTATCCAAGATGACCTATTAACCCAAGCATTTGACCATATTCTTTCGCATAAACGAGATTTAACCACGGCGAACAATCTCCAAAAAATGGGCCTCTCTCGGCTGCATTTAAAACAATGTTATAGAAAAATACCGATTTTGGCTCAAGCCCCTCTAAAAATTAGTTGGACCTGGGCTAACACACGATCTATTAAACGAATCAGTGTCTTAGAAGCAGAAAAATTGCTCAGAAAAAAAAATACCGCCGATCAGGGCATCGTTTTACAACTCGAAAAATTAGCCAGTTTATCAACAAATGAATACTTGGCAATCGTTCAAGATTTAGCCCCTCATCTAAGGGCAAACTTAGTCATGGAGCCAAGCTACCCCAAAGAACGTATCATGGTAAAAGGCCCTATCCCTTTATTTTTTCCTGCTACCGTTAATCAGCCCTGGCCTGAATTTAAGCCACCAAAAGCAAAAACCAGCAAAGACAAAGCTCGCGTTATCAGAAACGATGTTAGGCTCGATCCCATTCCCTTTTTGCCGGCTATTCGAGCCCATCGATACCAAAATTTAGCCTAAACTTATGCTATGCAAACATATCGCCCTTCTCCCTGGATAAACTTACATGTTTATTTTAAACTAGGCCTTCTTGGCTCAAATAGTTTGATGCTCACTTTGGTGTTGGGGATGGCAACGTTTATTTTATTTTATACTGCCTCTTTTTCACCCATTATAAAGCAATCCGTTACCCTTGTTGGATACACGTTGATATTATTGTTGGTGTGTAATCAATATATTTGTATTTATGTTGACTATTCAAATGCAAAAAAAGGCAGCCCTGCATTTCGTCAAGTGTTTTTCAACCCAAATTTCGGTCTCATTTTTTTATTCGCCATTTGTTGTTTTGCCTTACTTTATCCTTTTTATTATTTTGAAAATGACCACTATATTATCACGATTTATAACCTTTTTTTTGTGTTATTTGTTCCTGCCATCATCGGGTGCCTGCTTGGGGAAAAAAGCTTAATTCCTGTATTAAACCCCCTTAATTTACTTTCGTTTATGGGCAAAAATTTATCCGGTTATTTATTTTGTATGATCACAGTGATTTTAATGGGATTAGGGTATAAAACTTTATCTTATTATTCCACCATCTGGTTTACAAACGAATTGGCTTTGCTTTTTAAAGTTGAATTAGGTGCCTATTTGTTTTTAGTGTCTGCCTATTTATTGGCAGATCTGTTCAATCAAACCAATACATTCTGCACACCTGATCCGGATGAGCAAGACTTAACGTATTTAAAAAATTATATTTCAACAGGAGAGTATGATCACATTCATGATTTTTTTAAGCTTAATCTACTTCATAGTCGCTCAATTAATTTATTAGACTTTTACTTAAAGTTTTTATTTACCATTCAAGATGAAAAAAGAATTCAACTTTTTGGAAATCGTTGGATAAATCAACTCTTTTTACAAAATAACATCAAAAAGGCCGTGAGTGTATTTGAATTGGTCTTTAAAAAAAATCCGCACTTTAATTTATCTGAACCGTTAATAAATTTTACGCTTGCAAAACATTTTTTATTGACGAAACAATACCAAATTGTGGTACATCTGCTCAAAAATCTTGCTGAGAAATGTCCCGATTTTGTACATTTACCTGAGGCATTATTAATATTAGCAAAAGCCTATATTGCGCTTAATCTAGAAATTAAAGCCAAACAGGCTATTAATATCATTACCCAAAATTTTTCAACCAGTGACTATTATGCCGAAGCACTCGCCATAAAAAAAATATTACAACACACTAACTCTTCTGACCATCAACCACCTGCAATTTAGTATAATAATGATAATGATTATTTACTTCATTTTGTATCGCTAGTTCATCGGGATCATATAATTTTAATTCCATGATTTTTTGTGCAATTTCTTTATATTGAATAGACTTAGGTTCAAGTTTTAAAATAACAAATAATTTATATAAAATAGCTCTTTCTTTTGGAAATTCTTCATGCAAGGCAAGCAATATTTTTTTGGCTTCTGGGAAATCTAAATTGGTTAAATAATACATAGCCTGTGCATATTTTTTTTCAAATTGTTGATGCTCAGGGTTATCGTTTTTTGGATTGATATTTGGAAAAAATCTTTTAAAGAAAATCCCCGCAATCGCCCCTAAAAAAATACCACCTATATGGGCCGTGTAAGCTACTTCATCGGTACTTAACCACAGATTTTGCAAACATTCCCACCCAATCCAAATGGGTAATAACATAATGGCTTTAAATCTAAAAATACCTGAAAAGAAAAAAACATTAACAAAAAATGACAATTTTTCAGATTGATATAAAATAGTAAACAAGCCCATTAAGCCTGCAATCGCACCAGATGCGCCTACTAAAGGATATAAAGTAGGCAAGCTTAAAAGATAATACGCACCAACCGATCCCATCCCTAAGCCCACAAAACTAAGTAACGTGGTTATCCCTCCTAAGCAGGCTTCGACATAACGACCAATGAATATTAAAAACAGTACATTACCCAATAAATGTAAAAAACTTCCATGTAAAAATAAGCTGGTCAGGGCATCGTCTAGGGAGGGTTTTGCTGATTTAAAACCATCTAAATTCGTCGTATCTAAATTTAACAAATATTGATAATATCGATGTCTGGTATACCATTCCCAATAAAAAGGATGCTCGGTGGTTACTACTTTATTATCTGAAAGCAATTGTTGAAATTCACTATCACCTCGAGATAACCAATATAATTCCAGTTTAGTGATATTCGGTTTTAGAATATTTTCATTGGGTTTTTGACTTAAATAATCTACATAACCGGGTAATTCTAACTGATACAATTTTGATTGAAAATAATACTCTACTGCTTTTTGTTGATTAGATTGATCGTTTCCTTGATAGGTAAAATAAATAACGCACATTAATATAGACAATAACGTTACTGCCCAAGGAAAGCGTGTACTATGACTACTGTAATCAACTGGAAAGGCTATCAGCATAAATAAGAAATGCCCAGCATAATTTAACCAGTTAGAGCATTTTTATAGCCAATAGTTCAATTTAATTTTAGAGAGACTTGCTCAAATTCACAGCATCTTATTATTTTTTGAAAGAGGAAGACTGAAATTTAGGCACAGGTGAAACATAAACCGGTTCACGAGGCGTGACGGGCTTTAAATAATACTTTTCTTTATTATATTTATGATTATGATTGTTTTGATGATTACCTTTACCATTATTCATGGTGGGCAGATATACCGGCGCTTTATTTGATATATCAGGTTTTTTAAGAGGAACCACTGGCGTGACAGGTGGTTGCTTTACGATTTCGCTCTTTAATTTTAGCTCATAAACAAATTTACCTAACCCCCCTACGAGTAGAGCACCATTGTATGCCACCAGTAATGCACTGCAGATCAAACTGGCTTGCAGTGGCGTTGTCCAAGCAAATGGAACAATAAAATAAGGTAAGCCTAAGTTAAACAATAATCCGGTATATAAAGCAATTTCTAATGTCAGCGTTGCCGTATATAAAAACGGTTTATTACAATGTCTTAAGGGTAGGATAGATTCGTAAATATTTCGTACAAAATGATATATTAACTGATTGACTTCGGCCAGAATGGTTCTAGATAGTCGGTAGGGGGAAAAAGCCAAATTCATCAATTGTAGAAAAAAAATCAATGTGGTCATCGGTGTATATAATAAAATTTCTCCCAAACTCAATTTTCGTTTAGCAATATCCTCCACTCTATCTCTAAACGTTAATGTTATGGCAATAAGGCTCAAAATTTCACGTTGTAGATACAACGCCAATTTATTTTCCCCATGAAAAAAATACCATACACTACTCGGACCCGTATCATATCCTAGAGGTCCTTTCGAAAAATCCCATTTTTGAGTTCCATCCGTTTCTGAAGGAATATCGGTATTTATGTTTCTTTGCGTAACAGGTACTCTGCAGTGAATTTCTCTATTTAGCCACGATTGTTGTTCATTTATGATAGGGTGATGTTCGGGAGTAACCACCGTTTTGGCATGTTCAAATCGTTCACGCATCTCTAATAAAATTTGAATACTCAGTAGTGTTTCTAAAATTTTTTCAGAATTTTGAACCAAAAAATGATTTGGTGGGTGCCTAAATTTTAATATTTCTTGAGAGAGACAATTTTGCAAATCGGCCGCAATATTATCACTGTGCCTAAATAGTAACCTAATGGGTATTAATTTTTGATGTTTTTCTGGATAGTTAACTGCTTGATTATCAATGAATAATCGTACTAAATGAATCCTTTCATAAATATTTCTAACGGGTAGGGCATCTATTGCTTTGGCTACTTCGTTTTTAATTTTTACTCGATAAAAATTTTGAAGCCAAACATAGGAGGCACCATTCTCGATTAACGAATTAAGATAGGGTCTGACTTCATTCTCAATCGTTGATTTTGGCACCTCTCCTCCTAGTTAGCGCGCAGGGTCACCTATCCTGAATTTGTTTACAGTGCGTTTCTCTTAATAAACAAATCATTAAAGATGCCACAAATAAACTAATTGGCAAGACTAGCATCGCAGAATGATAGTCATTTATAGTATAAATCATACGTTCAGCAACTGGCTGTGCCTTTTTAGATAAATCGAGTAAATATCCTATCATGGGTTGCAAAACAACCCCCCCAACCATTACTAACATATTAGTAAAAGCCATTGCTGTACCCGTATGCCCATGTGTATTGTTATCACGACCTACCGCAAAAACCAAAATTTGTGCGGAAGAAAAAAGGCCAACCAAAAATAAAAAGAACAATGTAGTAAAATAACCCAATCCATCTAAGTAAATACTTGCAGATAAAGTTGCACATGACAGTAAAGCTCCTAACATCATAGGAATCAGTCGTCGCCTAATACTATCAGATAACCAACCCCAAAATGGCCCCCCTACTGCAAAACCTAAGAATACCATTGAAACGCCAATCGCCGCTTCTTGTGAAGAAAATCCTTTACCCTCTTTTAAGAAAGGCACCCCCCAAAGTTCTGCAAATGCAGCAATAGGCAAAAACATAAAACTTCCAATAAGGCCATTTAGCCACATTTGTGGGTTTTTAATAATAATAAATAAACCGCTTAAGGGATGCCACTCTTTTGGTTTATCCACCACTTTGCCCGATTGAGTCATATGGGGTTTATCTTTAACAACCATCCAAATAATAGGCGTTAATATTAGCCCCATTGCCGCTGCATACACTAGGGTAGATTTCCAACCTATTTCTTCTAATAACATCGTCATGGTCAAATCACCGCTAATGGCCCCTAACATACCTAAAGAGCAGGCTAAGCCTGCAAACATAGCAAAGGCTCTAGAAGGCAACCAAGTGCTCGCTAAGGTGAGCACCCCTACATAAGCAAAGGCAGACCCAAAACCAACTAAAAAACGCCCTGCTTGACCAACGAGCAGTGTGGGTGTGGCCACAAACAAAAATGTGCCAACAGCGCACAAAAAACAAGCTAAGGTTAATATCTTTCTGGCACCAAATCTGTCCATCAATACCCCAACGGGTAACTGCATAGGGGTATAAGCATAATAATAAAATGCGACCAAATTTCCGAAAGCAACTGCTTCAATTTGATAATGGGTAGCAATTTCATTGAACATAACGCTGGGCGCGACACGCAAGAAATATTCATAGCAGTAAAAAATGGCACCCAGGGCACAAATCGTGCTGGCGAGTAACCAATTTCGGTGGGAACGGATATAACTACTGTAAGAAGATGCAGATAGATCTGAAACAGGTAGATCAATAGGCGAACTGTTTTTATGGTCCAGTTTGACCAATTCGGATGACACTCTCATAACGCAATCCTTTGTTTACAAGTGTATGTCTAAATTGTGATTATTCTTAAGAATTCTTTTAATTTTTATATAGTTAGAAGATTTTGCTTAAAAATAATTATTTTTTTTTGGCGTCTTGCCAAGCTCTATAATGCCAAAATGAATGACAAAAGCAACTGGTTTTTAATGTAGGTAGGATAGTCCTAGAACTTTGTCAAAACAATATATCAAAATGGGCTATCATGTGGAAGGATAATTTCATTGGTTTCAGGGTCATTAACCAATTGTGTTACAGGAGAACCTGCCGCTAGGGTATTGCTTTCGGTTAATGCCGTAATGTGTTTTTTTAATATTTCTTCTAATTGATTGCTCGCGCGCAATTCTTTTGCACGGGCTCTCAAATACGGGGCATAGGCCTTACAATCGGAAGCAAGAGAAAAGCCAAAAAAAACTTCTTCATTAGAGACAAGTTTGGGTAAAAATTCGAATTCACCCTGTTTTCCGTAGCGACCTACTCCCACTTCTAAAAATCGCTGTGAACCTACTAAGTAATCAACAATGCCTTCTTTGAGGTTAATAAAATTTGCCCCTAGCGTGCCTTCAGATTTAATATGTAAATAATCTTTGGCAAACTCTGTAAATTCAAAGCCAAGCTGGTTATTTCTAGACGTTAAGCCGATTCGGCCCATTAAATCATACCAAGAATAAAAATCCATATAACGATTTTCAGATACAACTATTGATACCGCATCATCGTAATACCCTGGTTCAACCAAATAAACAAAATCTTTATATTTAGCGTTATCATAGGTGCTTACGATTAAATCTATTCTACTACGACGTAAGTTATGTTCTACATCATCTACATTACCCGGTAATTGTGTCTCAACGGGAATATCTAACTCGCCGAACAACAATTCTACTAGCTCAACACCAACGCCTTGTAATGTGCCATTTTTCTCATAAGAATAAGGTGCCCAACCAGGTTCGCCTGTTACCACCACTTTCGTACAACTACTTTCACTTGCCAAGACATGTAAAGGCAGTGAAATAATCGACGTAGCTAGAAAAATTCCCAGTAGTTTCATAAGGTCATCCGTAACCATTTTTATATATAGAAGTTTATGTGAAGAATGCACGCTTCGCTAACTTTTAATTCTCCTATACTTATAAAAGCAGCAGGACAAAAAGGATTTTCGAGTATGCAAAGTAGCCTCTCCCCTCTTTCGCGCACCAACAAATGGCCCGATCATGGGCAACAATCTCCCCTACATTTACTAATTGGGGTCAGCTCTCAACTTGAAGAAATGCAGTTAGTAAATATTTTAAGCAAAACGTCTCATTGCGTACATTTTGTAGGAACAAGTGAGATGGCCCTATCAGCAATAAAAGCGGCTAAATTTGATGTGATTTTGCTAAGTTACCAACTATCTAGTTGCTCAGCCGTTGTTACGGCAAAAAAAATAAAAAAAATCTGCCCTCTAACGCCGATTATAACTTTTTTGCCAAATCCGAATAAAACGTATTACACCGAATGCATTAATGCCGGCGTGAATAGTTTTATTTGTCCGCCTATTACGGCAGAAAAATTAATGAGCATGCTAGAGTTTTATAGTGGGATGAAAAATTAATTTTAGAAAGGGCACACAGAAGATGTGCCCCTACAATCCGTTATCTTCTTAATTTAAGTGCGACAACTTTTCTGGCAAGAACTGGTCTTTATCTTTGATTTTATATAATGCTTTTCTAGCAGCTTCTCGACCCAATTGGTAAATTTTTTCATTTGCATTATCATCAAATGTGCCGACATTTTTCAAAGGGATTTTAATTAATAAATCAGCACTTTCACTGGCAAATCGACTTTGATGAATATAGCTAATGTCTATACTGCGTCTCATTACTCCGAATATATGAGTGGGGAAA
Source organism: uncultured Gammaproteobacteria bacterium (assembly GCA_902826485.1). Lineage (GTDB taxonomy): Bacteria > Pseudomonadota > Gammaproteobacteria > Berkiellales > Berkiellaceae > CADEEZ01. The sequence goes on along the minus strand of CADEEZ010000001.1, from coordinate 120,991 downwards.
GTATCCGTTAAATCGCCACTTAAATTCACCGCAATCACATATTTTGCCCCAAGCTGTCGAGCGACTTCCACAGGCACAGGATTAGATACCGCCCCATCAACAAAGTACTGCCCCCCCATTTGAACCGGCAAAAATACCCCTGGGTAGGCAGCCGATGCTCGAATAGCAGGAATCAAATCACCGGTGCCAAAAGTAACCATATCACCAAATTCTAAATTGGTGGCCACGGCCACAAAAGGGATGGCAAGTTCCCGAAATTTATCTGCACTGATATGGTCTGTCAAAAATCTTTTTAATAACAATCCATTAGATATGCCGTAAGGCAAATGGGCTATTGAAAAATCTAAAAAATGTGCCCGCTTTTTATCAATTAATAATCTTTTGATGCGGGCGATATCAGGCTTATCGGCATACAGCCCACCGACAATGGCTCCCGCGCTGCACCCGACAATTAAATCAGGTCGGATACCGGCGGCCAGCAATTCTTCAATTACCGCCACATGTGCCAAGCCTCTTGAGCCACCACCGCCTAAGACTAAAGCAACGTTAATATTTTTATATACAGGTAAGGGAGGTTTAAAGGGTACCTTATGGTTGCTAAATTCTAATGTGGTGCAAGCACTTAATAAAATTAAGCTAAGCAACATCCAAGCAGGTAAAAATGTTAAACGCATGATAAATTATCCAAAATTTAAAGCTAAATGCCTTTTAATTATAGGTGTGTTTATGATAATGATTATCATAAAGAAAAATGGGGTAAATGACTAGCAAGCTAGCTTCAAGTGCTGTTAGACCGTGGACGAGTAGGCTTATTTTCATCTTTTTTGCCTAATTCACTTAAAGAAGCAGAACGATTTAGGCGAGGCTGTTGATGGTCATGAAAATCTTTTGTTAGTGTAATAGGGGGTATCTCACCCACGCTTATTGCATTTCGTTCCTGAGATTTTGAATTATTTTCTGATTTGTTTTCTTTTTTCGGGTGCATTATCTTCAAGGCCTGATCGGCAGAAAGCCTTTCATCGGGATCGGTTGCTTTTAATCCTTGCAAGCCTAATTTCTTAAGATCTAATTTTAAAACATCTGTTGCAATGACGCCAATTGAAAATATATCTACCTTATTATCATAAGTATCATTTCTCTTATTCAATACATCAATATAGGCTTGTTTTTGTAATTCGTATTTGGCTTTTAAAGCATCTAATTGTAATTCTTGCACTGGTCTGAGAACTTGAATTTTTTGTAATTGTGCTATTTCTTTTGATGTTTCAAGTGCAGCTTTATATTTTTCTTGGAATTCATCTCTTCCAAGTTCTGGTGCCATATATTGAGGTGATCCGGAATAACTTGAGGTGATTTTTTCATTATTTTTGGCTCTTTTAAACGTCCCAAAATCGATTATTTTACATTTTGGATCGCCGTTTTCATCATGCGAAATAAGCATATTGTCTGGTTTAATATCTCGATGAATCACTGATAGATTCTCATGTATAAATTTAGTATCTGTTAATATTGCCATCAATATCTTTATTTTTTGTTCTTCTGTAGGGTTGTTTTTTTTAATAAATTCGTTTAGTTTATCACCTGGTACTTTCTCCATGACAGTATACTGTTTAGTACCAATCTCTTGTTGTAAAGTTTTATCAAATTTTGTGTCTCTTTGACGCTGAAAATTGCCTATTAAGATACCTGCTTCCTCCAACACTTTCATTTCATCCTTATCTTTATCAGAAGCAGCCGCAATTTTAACAACAAAAATCTCTCCTTTTTCATTTTCAATATTTTTAACTTTGCCCTCTGTTCCTTTTCCTAGAAAGTCTAATACTCTAAATAGTTCAAATTCTCCGTTTTTATTTTTTTGACAAATAAATGAATGTGCTAACTCTGCTTCTCCAGCTATAACTTTACCGCGTTCATCTTTTTTAGCTTTACTTATTTTGAAACTCTTTAAATTGGGATCTTCTTTAAGGGCCTTATCTAGAAGACTTTTTGCATGAATAAACTCTTGATTTCTATCTAAGCTTACTGCAGGCTTGATGATATGTTCTCTGGCTAATTTCTGTTCCGGCGTTTCGGGATCAAGTGTTAAATTTTTAAAGGCTAAAAGTGTTGGTTTTTCTACTACTTTCATGCTAAAATCATCGTCTATTAACAGTGATGAATCTAGAAGCGCACTAAAATCATCTTTAGCTTTTTTTCCAAGCATAAAAAACTTAATAGCGTTATTTCGCAAACTTTCTCCCGTTTGGCCATTTTGAGTGACTTTATCGTGAATATTATCACCATGATTAACGTCTAAGCCCTTAGCCTTTTCCATCTCTGCTCTATCGAGTTTAGGCGTTACAGCCTTTGCCAATGAAGCAGCAAAAGGGATAACTTCATCATTTTTTGCAAAATAAAAGGATTTATTTTCTTCAGGAATGCGGTTATACGCTTTCTTAGCATTCATTTCTAAGCCTATTGCTTTGATCGCTTTACCCGTTATTTTTCCCAAAACAGCAGAACCTGTCTGATTTTTTATAAGATGTTCGGTCGCTGTGCTCAATTTACTAAACGAACGGCCATTAACTAAATTAACTGTCTGAGGTGGCTTTTTACTATGATAATGGGCCGCAACTAATGTGGCTACTGCGCCACCCAATGAATGGCCATCTAATATAATATTTTCAGGCTTTGCTCCCTCCGCTATGAGCCTATCAACCTGAGCAATACCCGCCTTAACTAACTCTTTAGGGTTTCTAGCTTTAGGGTCGTCAGTTGCAACCCCTGGGTAATCAAATGCAATCGCAACATATCCTAATCTACTCGCTTCTTCTTTAGATTCTAAAATTTTAGTTGCGGCAAATTCAGCATTACCATTAAATTTTACCACATATTTTTGTTCGCTTTTTTCTTTCGCCTTGATCTCTTCTGGAATAAATTCATAAGTATTTAAATTGCTCTGTTTTTTTCCTATATTGACTTTTACATCATTGATAACATTCACTTGTTTGTTTTGTGCATCTTTAGTAAAACGCTTAGCTTCTTCAATTTCATCTCTTAGCCGATTGCGAACATTTTGCCCACCAATGACTTTAGAGGGTTCCGCAGAAGAAGCCACAACCATTGACATGGCAAAGTTTTTTGGATCAGCCAAGAAATTGCGTATTTTTTTCTTGGTTTTTTCTTTTTTAACATTAACAGCTATTCCAAGTTCAGAATCAATAGCTTTCACAATAGTATCAGTAACTTGTTGGGTTGGTGAGATAGAAGTGCCAATAGGGTCAAAAGAATCAAAACCAGGTTCTGAATGCACCATTGCATTCAAGTCGATTTTTTGTATTTTAGGCTTGTTTTGATTTGGTACAGAGCCTTGCTTATGTTTCCGAAGTCCTCTTTCTGCCAACTTCAGATCATTTTTTGAAAATTCAACACTTGAACCTTTGCCTTTAGATTTTTTACCTTTCTTTTTCTTGCTTGGCTCATCGTCAAAATTAACTTCTTTTTCATCTTCTAGCGCGGAAACTTTTTTATCTAATTCTTCTTGAGCCAGATCAGAATAGGGGTCACCCTTTGGAGAAAGTGAATCAGTGTCAAAATCAACATTTTTCTCATCTTTATCTTCTTTATCTTCTTTAGCCGCGGGCTCATTGACAGAGGGGTGAGAAAAATTTTCTTTTAATTCCTTATCAGAAGACCTTGATTGATTAACTCTTGAGGTTGCATTTTCTATAATCCTTTTTGTATCCTCATTTGAATATACCGCATCCATTGCCAAAGCTCTTTCTAAACTTGCTTCTGCGAGTTTAACCTGAAATTCTGATACGAAAATTTTTATTTTTTCAACCTCTTGAGGTCTTGGCCCTGATCTATACTTATTGTTTAACTCAACCACATTACTATCAGCAGATTGTAGACGTTCCAAATTATTTTTTGAATTAATAACCTTTTCACGATTCTTTTGATTAGGTTGATAGTCTGCTTTGGCCTCCGCCAGTTCTGCTTGTGCTTCAGCATGGGCAATCCATGCTTTTCTCTTCTGTGTAGGGACTTGAGCTTTACCGATATTGTTTAATGTCTCTACAAGTTGTTCCTTAGCATCCTCTATCCTGTCTAATTTATCATCATCATCGTCTAAAAATCCCTTACTAACTTTTTCAGTTTTTATTTCCGCGTTTGGTATGCTCTGACTAGGCTCTCTCTTTTCATTTATGTCAAGTTCGTCTTGTGATTTAACTGGTTTAAGTTGATTATATTGTTCTAATTTTATATTTGCTTGGTCAATGTAATTTTGTGTTTCAGTATTTGGATTAATAGCATGCACTGCTTTTGCTTGAGCTAAAATTGCCTCTCCATATTGGACTTGAGTTTCGGCACGATTAATTGGGTCACTTATGGTCTTAAGTTCATTTAGTAATGCAAAAGCTTTACTAAAACTGGATTTAAAATTATTTAAAATGGCTTTAGACTCCTCCACTTTTTGTTGAAGCGCTTGATTGTTCGGGTCTAAAGCTGCATTAGCTTTAGCTAAATCTAGTTGAGCATAAGCATGAGATAACCATGCTTGATTTTTTTCGCGTGCTGTTGTTGCATTTTCTATTTGTTGTGAAGTTGCATCTATTTTTTTTATCGCTAAGTTTAATGCATTTAGATTTTCTGGCGTTTTATTTTCAGCGGCCATATCTTCCTCAAAATTTCTTAAGTGAATCAACATAAGATTCAAGAAAAAAAAATTAGTTCAATTTTTTAATGACCTATTACCATACTATCCATTCACTCTCTAGTGCCTAGTGCTCATTGACTTAAAAAACAGATCTTAAGTCAAAAAATGCAATCTAAACTCCATATTATAATATTGCCAAGAAGGAGATATATTATGTTGTACTCAAAAATATTCTCACTCTTTTTTGCTTTAACTTTGGGCTTACTTATGCAAAATACTTATGGCCGACAAACCGATGAAGGGTTAGATCAAGTATGTGATCTATCAGGGGGGCAGTGGCATACGAGCACAAGTGGATGGGCATGTTGTTGGAATAATTGGGGTTGCTATGGTTGTACCAGCGGTAATTGTTTAATGAACTGTAATACTCAAAAATGTAAAAAAGCGAATGCAATGACCAAGGCAAATGTCGGGCAAAAAGAAGTGACCGGTCTTGCTCCTAAAGAAATGAAAGCGCCTATTGTTCCCTCTCCTAAAGCAAATGAACCCATTATATTTAAAGGCACCATGATTAAAGAATTTCCTGAATACTAATGATTTTTACAGCTAACCAACTATGTTATTGAACTTAGCAAGACGCAATATAGTCATACATAGACTACCCTGTAAATATTGTAGTAAAGGTTCTACAGATTGCTGAATAAAATACCAGCCTCTGGGATTGGTTTTTAGTGTAAGATCTTTAAGGAGATTTATCATGTTTAAGTATTTTGTGGCCTGGCTATTTGGTGTTCCTTTTATCTTATTATTTGTGATCTATATTCTTTCTAATTCTTAAATTTTCAACAAAGGGGTGAAGAAATGCAGAATGAACACTGCCAACCATGTGGCAAAATTATTTCATGGAATGCTATTTTAATTGGTGCTCTAGTAGCCCTAGGATTAACCTTTTTATTCAATTTATTAACAGTGGCCATTGGTTTGACGCTCTTTACTAAAGATCCGTCAGGTCAAATGATACTTACTTTTGCAGGTTTTGCCTGGATTTTAATTGGCGGTTATGTCATCTTGTTTTTAGCGGGATGGGCAGCTGGTAGAATCGTAAGCCATAGACATTCTTTACATGGTGCCAATGGTGCTTTACACGGCTTTCTAGCGTGGACTGCCTATCTTCTGATCAGTTTGTTTGCCTTATCTCATATGGCAGCTGATTCTGCGGCTGTGCTTCTTAGAACGGTGGCTGTGAATACTCAAACGCAAAATGAGATCACGCTCTCCTCACCAAACGTAAGTAATAACGATGTTGCGAATACGAGAGCAGAAAGTAGAGCTGAAAGTCGCGAAGAAGTTAAAAAAATTAATAAATCAGGGTTAGCAACCTTTGCTACCTTCTTTATATTTTTAGTAGGGGCGATAGGTTGCTGTGTTGGGGCAAGTTATGGGATTAGAGAAAGTAGAAGGTGTCATGAAAAATGCGCTTTAGATAATCAAAATCACTATAATAACCCTAACCCAAATAAGCCTATGCAAAACCCATAAGTTTCTCATGATATATTACAAACATTTAAGGAGTTTTTATGAATAACATTTTTATCAAAGGCGCTATTTTATCTCTTGCAGCTTTTAGCGCCAACGCTTTTGCTGAAAAAATCATCATCACGAGTCACCCCGTGGTACTTGAAAAACAAGGCGAACTTTATGTCGTTCCTGGCACTTACAAAGTCGCAAAAGATTTTCAGTATGTGGTTATAGATGGTAAAGAACGTGCTTGTTTTCTAGATAAAAGACCAGATTTAGTCAATATAGATGTCGTTTCTATTAATGTGCAAATAGGGGCAGACAGAGCAACTTGGAATTGCTATGCGCCTGATCCAACCTATTTTACAATTCAACGCTAAAAAATAATAATAACGTCATTCGCGCTATAGCTTTCTATAGCGCGATACTTTTAAATGCGATATCCACCACACCATTGGGTTCAAACATATCTATAAAGTGCTGATACATAATCTCTCTGCCCTCCCCTCCAACAGTGCTTAATAACAACGCTTGGCCATATTCTGCAATATCTTGTACAATTCTTTCATGACGATAATAGGCCAAAATTGTCGGATTAATCTCTGTCTTTCCATAGCCTTGATAAAAAAGTGCTTCTTCATGTGGATTATTCCAAACATTAGCGACTCCACCGCCAATAAACATGAGATCGCGCTCGATGGGCGCCATGATGGGTTCATCCCAATCGACTATGTAAAGCGTATTTTTGTTATCTATTAATACATTGCCCCCATGAATATCTGAATGGCAAAGCACAAACTTAGGTGAATGTTCTTTTATTTTTTGACTTAATTGTTCAGCTGTGTCTACTAGGCGATGAATTAATGCAAGATTTTCTTTCATAAATTTCAATAATTTTAATGCAACTTCATCACCATAGTGTTCATCTTTCACATACGGGTAAAGTAATCGAACAGCCTCACGCCATTTAGGTGCGTAACCTTCTCGCCGGATCTGATTTTGAATTGATAATGGTATATTTGTTTCGTGAACTTGCCTCATCGCTTTGCCTAGGGTGATCCATTGCTCTTCTGTGAGGTTGCGACTAAAGCCATCTTGTCCTTCAATAAAGGGATACACAATCAGGGTACAATCAGAAATTAACAAGATAGGTTGACCTTGGAGCGTATTAACAGGGGGAATAACTTGTGATATGCCTGAGTCATACAAAAATCTCGCTAACACAACACTAAATTCATGCTGGTGCCCGTGTTTTAATTTTAAAAAATAAGACTTATCTTTGGCTTGAGCTTTGTATACTGAAGCGTTTATATCCGCTCCCAAGGGAAGCAATATCAATGAGATAACATTAAGACCGTAATTGGTTTTTAGGCTATCGATAATTTGTTGGCTTGAAAGGGGTAATTTTTCTATCATAGTGAGACAAATTTATACGCAATGGTTTTATAGTTTTTATTCGCTATTTTTATCATGGTTTCATCCATTTTCACACCACCCTCTTTTTCATAAAATTGACACGCCAATTGATTTCCGTGCTTGACAAATTTTATACCCTTCTGGCAAGGAAAAATATTATTTTTTTTCATAATTTGTTTGGTCAACATTTCAGGTTAAGATAAAAATTGTTTATTTTTTTTATTCTTAGATAGCTCATCAGTTTGCTGATGATCTAAAGAACCCTTGGCAAGCGCTGCTTCAAGTAAATCATTATGATCAAACTGCATGAGTAATGTCTTGTGAAAAAGCTCATCATACACAAAATCAGCCCCTTTCTCCTCGATGACCATTGAAGGCTGATAATCTGATTTTAAGGTGACAAGTTGTTTGAGATCTTTTTGTAATTCATCAATATTCTGAGGTTTGATTGGAATTTGAAATTGATGAAACAATTCAATGGACCCTATTAATCTTTGTAACTGTTTTTGGTAAATGCTCTTTTCTTTTATTTTCATAGCTAAATGAATATAATCGACACCTGAGTTACTTTCATCTTTAAGAATCGCTATTTCCGCATCAAGCTTTTGTAATATCAATTTATACTGTGCTATTTCTTCATGCACCTTATTAAGGCATTCCTGATCTGCATTATTAGAAACTGTTAGCGGTTTTTCGATGAGATCATTAGCAAAGACTTTGATTTTGACTAATTCGCCAATAATGACATCTAAAGAAGGTCTCATAAAAAAGAGAGAATGTTGCATCTTTGAAATAAGGGATTTTAAACGCGCATTGTTCGTGTTTTCAAACAATTGGCGTGCCATGCATCCTAGAGAATAAATATCTCCTGCTTTAACATGTAATAATCCGAGCCCAAATAACGACTCAGGCGGCGTGTATAGCTTAGGAACATAACGAGATGAGGTATCAAACGGATCTTCCGTGTCCACAATAGATCCGTAGTCAATTAAATGTGCGATGCCTTCTGCTTTATTCCAGCACACATTTCCAAGATGCAAGTCGCTATGAATTTTATTTTTTTGATGTAAGCGCTTAAGCTCATTGGCAACCGCCATTAAAAAATCTATTTTTTCACTCGAGCTACAGTGCCTTGGGCTATCTTTAACAAACAGCGGCATAATGGACAATAGATATGGATCCCCATTTTTTTCGTAAATGGCTTGCCCAAGCAATTTACGATCTGCCAATAAATAGCTATTTTCTATTAAAACATCTTGTTCTTTAGCAATGTTTCTGAGTGGCTGCATTTTAACGGCAACCCATTCTCCAGAGCGGGTATCTTGACCGATGAATGCTTCACCAAAAGCACCCGCACCTAATTGCTCTGTATTAAAAATTTGATACGTTTTTTGGGTGGAGGTAACAGTAATCTGAAAACTTGCTGGCATTTCAGACGAATTTTTAACATGAATAAAACCCTCTTTCTGAAGATTGGCAATGCCTTCAAAACTCAAAGCAGGGAATGCTTGTGCTTGTTGATGCGGATTCAAATTGGGTAAATTATCCGGCAATTTAGTTTCAATTTCCGCACGGAGCTTTTGATTATATGCTTTAGTAAAAGGTGAATTATTTCGATAAAAATCGGATTGCAGAAATACTTTTGTTAAGACGGGTAGGCCAATTCCTAGGCCTATTTTTCCTGTCCAGGTATAAGGATTCACCAACCAGGCAAAATCGAATACAACAACCCCGTTACGCACAAATGTAATCATATTTTTATACCTGCTAAGTTTAAGAAAAGCTGGATCTTAAACTAAGTTGAAAAACTAAACAATAATTTGGTGCCCAGTTGGTCCCCAAAAAAATTTTAGTTAAGAGTTTTCTGAGTATTTCAGACTTAAATTGGTCGGGACGGGAGGATTTGAACCTCCGACCACATGCACCCCATGCATGTACGCTACCAGGCTGCGCTACGCCCCGAAAAAAGCAGGACTTGAATTCTAAAGGAATTAAAAATAAAAGCAACAACTTAGTTATGTAACTTTTTCTTGCTCACTGTTTTCAGAATTAGTTGAACCATGGTGTTCAACTCTATCCTTCAGCTTTTGACCTGGCTTAAAGGTAACGACCCTTCTGGCTTCTATGGCAACGTCTTCGCCTGTTTTAGGGTTACGGCCCGGGCGTTGGTTTTTGTTTTTTAATTCAAAATTACCAAAACCTGAGATTTTTACTTCATCGCCTTTTTCTAACGCTCTTCGAATCTCTTCAAAGACATAATCGACTAATTCCTTGGCTTCACCTTTTTGAATATTCACCTGCTGTGATAATGATTCCGATAATTCTGCTTTAGTTAGCGTCATAGTAATTAATCCCTTAGTACAATTCCGAACTTATTTCTTAAATTATTAATAATAGCCGTAACCACTTCCTCTACCTCAGATTCTACCAAAGTGCGAGTTGGATGCTGAAATAAAATACCAACAGCCAAACTTTTTTTGCCTGTCTCAATATTTTTACCCCGATAGACGTCAAAAATAAAGCTATCTTGAATAATACTTGTGTCTCGCTCTCGAATTTCGGCCAAAATACTCTGTGCCAAAACCTCTTCTGGGACGATAAAAGCCAAATCTCGCCTTGTAGAAGGAAAAGCGGAAAACTTGTTATATCGCACCTCTGGCGTTTCTAACAAGGCATCGACTTTCAATTCAAAATAATAGGCAGGCTCTATAATATCTAGCTTAGCAAGCATGCTAGGCGCTAGCGCCCCTACCCATCCGATGAGGTTATCTTTATATCGAATTTCAGCCGATTGACCCGGATGAAAGCTAGGATGACTAGCACGTTCCCACACTAACTCTTCTAAATTCCCTTTTTTGAGTTTAATTAAACTTTCAATATGGGCTTTAATATCAAAAAAATCGACAGATTGCTTAGGATCAGCCCAAGTATCTTCGTAGCGTTTACCATAAATCAATCCAGCAAGTCTGTTTTGCTGAATGAGCGCTTCGCCCTCATAATAAAAACTCAATCCAGATTCAAAAATGGCTAAATTGGATACCTGGCGTGCTAAATTAAACTGAAGGGTTTGAATCAACCCAGGTAATAAACTCGTACGCATCATCGACATTTCTTGAGAAATAGGATTAGCTAAACTTATACCCTGAACTTCTGGATTTAATAAAGCATCGAGTTTGGGAGGAACAAAACTATAGGTAATCACTTCTCGATACCCTAGCCCGACTAAATGCTGTTTTACACGATGTAAAGTTAAACCTGAGTCTATGTTATCTAACACTTGGATAGTTAAACTCGGTTCAGCGGGGATATTTTCATAGCCATAGATTCTGGCCAGTTCTTCAATTAAATCTACTTCTAATTTCAGATCATATCGATAGCTCGGTATGGTGACATCACATTGTTGATTATCAGAAGCCCACACACATTCACACCCTAATCGGGTTAAAATATTATCGATAACTTTTGTGTCTAACGCAATACCCAGTAATTTCGTTACTTTGGCTAATCTTAAATTGATTCTGGAGAGTTGAAGCGGTAATGCAGGGGTAACTTGACGCGTAATCTCACCAGGCTTCCCGCCACATATCGAGACTATTAAATTAGTGGCCAATAACATGGCTTGATAAGGCAGCTGATAATCTACGCCTCGTTCAAAACGGTAGGAAGCATCAGTGTGCAAACCATATTGTCTGGCTTTGCCGGCAATCGCCTCTGGGGTAAACCATGCACTTTCTAAAAATAAGTGGGTGGTATTCGCAGTCACCCCACTGTCTAAGCCTCCCATCACACCCGCTATGGCAATCGGGTTGTTTTTGTCTGAAATAATGAGCGTATTATTTTTTAATTCTACTTCTTTGCCATCTAATAATTTGATTTTTTCGCCATGGGTAGCCAATCGAATTTTAATTTTTGAATCAAGTTTGCTCAAATCAAAGGCATGCATGGGCTGCCCTAGTTCACTCATCACGTAATTTAAAATATCGACAACCGGATGAATGATTTTAATTTCCGCTTTTTCTAATTTTAATTTTAGCCAATCGGGTGTTTGGGCTGTCAGATCAATATCTTGTATCACTCGGCCTAAATACAACGGACAAAGAGGTTGGCCTGATTCACAAATATTGATAGGGAAAACAGTATCTGGTTTAATCATCGCAATATCTAGTTCATCGATCTTTTTAAAATCATATACCGAATTAAATACGCTGTTCGTTTTAGCGGCAATTTCTCTTGCTAGCCCTTGCGCAGATAAACAATCTCCTCTGTTAGGGGTAAAATCGATATCTATCAAAATATCATTGTCTGTTTTATCTGTGGCTATCGCATCAACTTCTAACCCAGATAAAGTCAGCGCGGAACTTAAGGCTTCAGGAGATAAATCTATTTTTACCCAAGTTTTTAACCAGTTTAAACTAAAACGCATGTTACACCCCTGAAAATTGTTTTAATAAGCGCACATCATTTTCATAAAAAGCCCTAATGTCATCTACGCTATAACTTAACATCGCAAACCGTTCTACGCCCATGCCAAAAGCATAGCCTGTATACTCTTCGGGGTTAATTCCCCCGTTTTCTAATACTTTAGGGTGAACCATGCCACAACCCATAACTTCTAACCAACCGGTTTGTTTACAAATTCGACAACCCGCGCCTTGGCATTGTACGCACTGAATATCGACTTCAGCAGAAGGTTCGGTAAATGGAAAATAAGATGCCCTAAAACGGGTAGGAATATCTTTTTCGAAAAAATGGCTTAAAAATAAATTAATAATATATTTTAAATCACTAAAAGTGCAGGTTTTATCTACCAACAAGCCTTCGACTTGATGAAACATGGGCGTGTGGGTAACATCAAAATCGCAGCGATACACTCTGCCTGGCGCAAGCATTTTAATCGGCGCAGGGTGTTCTTGCATGTATCTAATTTGTACAGGGGAGGTATGGGTTCTGAGCAATAATTGATTGGTAAAATAAAACGTATCTTGCATGGCTCTTGCTGGATGATTTGGGCCAATATTTAAAGCTTCGAAATTATAAAATTCGTTTTCTATCTCAGGGCCTTCGGCAACAGCAAACCCTAATTTTCTGAAAATTTCACAGATTTTATTTTTAGTATGGGTAATGGGGTGCAATGACCCAACAGAAGATTGTCTGCCTGGTAAAGTAATATCTATATAGTTATTTTTTAAAGCAGCATCCCCTGCTGATTGCTCTAATATGATTTTTTTATCTTGTAAGCTTTGTTCAAGTGCTTGTTTAATATCATTGATTTGTTTGCCGGCAATTTTTTTCTGATCAGGGCTTAAGCTGCCTAATTGCTTCATGAGATCAGTAATGTGCCCTTTTTTGCCAAAATAGGCAACGCGACAATCATTTAATAGGGCCAGGCTGCTGGCGTCTTGAATGGCTTTTTGGCCAGAGGCTAATATTTTATTTAATTCTGCTTGATCTAAAGCCATTTTGTTCTCGCTTCACATTGTGTGAAAATAAAAAAACAACCAAAAAAAAGGGGGAAAGATGGCAACATCTATCCCCCTTTTTAAGACATCATCAAAAATTTAGGCTAGAGCTGCTTTCGCTTTTTCTGCTAAATTTTTAAAGGCATCCATATCAAATATGGCTAAATCAGCCAACATTTTTCTATCGATATCAATTGCCGCTTTTTTCAACCCAGCAATTAAACGGCTGTATGACATTCCGCAAATTCTGGCTGCCGCGTTAACGCGAACAATCCAAAGTGCTCTGAATTGACGCTTACGTTGTTTACGACCTTCGTAAGCATATTGTTCTGCCTTCATTACTGATTGCTTAGCAATCTTATAGGTCTTAGAACGGGCTCCGTAGTAACCCTTTGCTTTCTTTAAAACTTTCTTGTGACGACTGTGTGCTACGACACCACGTTTAACTCTTGCCATTTTAACTCACCTAATAAAAATAAAATTATGCGTACGGTAACATCTGAATAACAGATGGTGTATCGCAGTCTTTCAACACGCCATTTGCACGAGCACCACGAACTTGTTTCGCTGTTTGCTTTGTGCGTATATGTGCGCGCTTAGCACGTCTGAAACGCACTTTACCCGTACCGGTGATTTTAAAGCGTTTTGCCGCGCCTTTATTGGTCTTTAATTTAACTTTCATTTCTACTCCGCTATTTAAGCAATTTTACGCCTTCGCTTTTTTAGGAGAGAGCATCATCACCATTTGCTTACCTTCAAGGCGCGGCATTTGATCGACTAAGCCCACTTCTTTAGTGTCTTCGCGTAATCTGTCCATGACCTTCATACCAAGATCTTGATGGGTAATTTCGCGTCCTCTAAAGCGCAAGGTAATTTTTACCTTGTCTCCTTCGTTTAGGAATTTAATCAGGTTGCGTAGTTTTACCTGATAATCCCCTTCGTCCGTTACCGGACGTAACTTAATTTCTTTTATCTTCTGAATAGATTGTTTCTTTTTGGTTTTTTTCTCTTCAAAAATAAACTTTCCATAATCCATGACCCGAACCACAGGTGGCTCAGCATTCGGAGAAACCTCGACCAGATCCAAACCAACACGTTCTGCCTTTAAAAGCGCCTCATGACGCTTCATTACACCCAGTTCATTGGGTGGAAGCAAACCATCTGGATCAACTAAACGAACAATGGGTGCGGTGATTAAAGCGTTAACACGTACCCGCGACTTTTTATTCGAGCTAATTGGCCATCCCTCCTAAGTGGATAAAAATAAAAAAAATTAAATTACTATATAGTCACGTTATTTTCAGATTTAAGTTTTTCAACTAAGTCATTAATTTCTAACGTGCCTAAATCTTGACCCTCTCGAGTCCGAAGGGAAACCGTATGGTTTGCCACTTCTTTGTCACCCACCACCAGCAAATACGGAATTCGCTGAATAGTGTGTTCCCGGATTTTAAACCCTATCTTTTCATTTCTCAAGTCAGCGATTGCTCTTACACCCGAAATCTGAAGTTTTTCCATGAGTGAGTTAACATAATCCTCCTGTCCTGTCGTGATATTCATCACCACAACCTGAACGGGTGCCAACCAATAAGGAAATGAGCCGGCAAATTCTTCTATTAGTATGCCGATAAACCGTTCTAATGATCCGACAATGGCCCGATGGACCATAACAGGTACTTTCTTTTGGTTATGTTCGTCTATATAAGCTGCCCCTAACCGGTTTGGCATCGAAAAATCGACCTGTACCGTGCCGCACTGCCATACCCGTCCTAAAGAATCTTGGAGCGAAAATTCAACTTTTGGACCATAAAAGGCCCCTTCTCCTGGATTTAGCTCATAGTCGAGCTTTTTCTGATCGAGGGCATCGGCCAGCGCTTGCTCTGCCTTATCCCAAATTTCATCTGTGCCCACTCTATTTTCTGGGCGAGTCGATAATTTGATTTTGACTTGGGTAAACCCAAAGACTTGATAAATTTTAAATAACAAATCAATAAAATAAGCCACTTCCGATTGAATTTGATCTTCAGTACAAAAAATATGCGCATCATCTTGTACAAAGCTTCTTAACCTTAATAAACCATGCAGCGCCCCTGATGGCTCATTTCGATGACACGATCCAAACTCAGCTAATCTTAAAGGCAAGTCTTTGTAGCTTTTTAAGCCTTGGTTAAATATCTGTACATGGCAAGGGCAATTCATGGGCTTAACGGCATAGGTTTTATCTTCGGTTTGAACAGAAAACATTTCTTTACCAAACATCTCCCAATGGCCCGATTTTTCCCATAAGCTTCTGTCTACCACTTGAGGGGTATTCACCTCTTGATAGCCCTTATTCACGATAGAACGGCGAATAAAATCTCGCACTAGGTTATATACCGTCCAGCCTTTAGGGTGCCAAAAAATCATTCCAGGTGCTTCTTCTTGCATATGGAATAATTCAAATTTTTTGCCCAGCTTACGATGATCGCGTTTTTCCGCTTCTTCAATACGGAACAAATAAGCCTGCAAATCTTCTTTTTTGAAAAACGCGGTGCCATACACGCGCTGTAACATAGCGTTTTTAGAATCGCCGCGCCAATAAGCGCCAGCCACTTTTAATAGCTTAAATATTTTAATTTTACCGGTGCTAGGTAAATGTGGCCCACGGCACAAATCAATAAAATTATCTTGTTGATAAAATGATAAGTCATCGCCTTCAGGGATGCTTTCGATAATCTCGACTTTATAATTTTCGCCTAATTTTTTAAAATGCTTAATCGCTTCTTGTCTGGACATCAACGAACGCACAACGGGAAAATTATTTTTGGCTAATTCAGCCATTTTGGCTTCAAATTTTTCTAAATCTTCTGGAGTAAACGCCCTTTCAAAAGCAAAATCGTAATAAAACCCATCGGCAATCACCGGACCAATCGTGACTTGCGCTGTAGGATAAATAGCCTGCACGGCATGCGCTAATAAATGCGCACAAGAATGCCGCAACACTTCTAAGCCATCGGTATCTTTTTCGGTAATAATTTGCAAGGTTGCATTGGTTTCTATTAAGTAACTGGTGTCAACTAGCTTACCGTCTACTTTCCCTGCTAAAGCGGCCTTTGCTAAACCGGTGCCAATAGACTCTGCTACTTGGTACACAGTTACGGGCGCATCATACTTTCTTTCGGAACCATCAGGTAAACGTACAATCGGCATAAAATCCTCAATATATTAATAGAAACGCGAGATAAAATTTCGCCCGACAATTTCTATCATAGTTCAGGATTAAGTTAAAGTTTTGAATCATTTAAAGCTATTTTTTCTAAGTTCCAATTCTAGTCTCCTCCCTTGCCTTGTCCTCCGAAGCTTGAGCGAAGGAGGATGCGAGGGAACAATCAAATTGATACGAGGTAAATTATAAGGTAAGATAATTAACTATTTTTATTTGCAATTAGGCTAACTCAATGGATATTCAATACGTTTCTCAAAGCACAGGCTTATACACACCCATTCATTTCGGCCCCCTATTAGGTAGAGGTGCCTTTGGTAGCACTTATGAATTATTTAATAACTCACGTAATCCAACGGGGTTTGCATGTAAAGAAGTAATCGTGGGCGCAAATCCAGGGATGGAAATGACCTATAGAGATTCGCTTAGAAAAACCATAAATGAAATAGCAGCACTCGAAACAATGGGCCTTTTAGAAGGTTATACAAGAAAAGGCGATACATTCTACATCGTGATGAAAAAAGTAGAAGGCCATAAGCAATACCTTAGCCCTTGGAATATGTCCGATGTACACGGCAGTTTTAATGCATTAAGAGATTGTCATCGTAAAAATATCACGCATTTTGATTCTCATTCAGGTAATTTTCTTACCAATTCTAAAACAAAGAAAACGACTGCCATTGATTTTGGCCTAAGCAGAGACGCTTCTTTTGTCAATATATTCCTTGATAGTTTCTTATTTATATTGATAAACAAAGTGGTAGCAAATTTTGGTAAAATTCCACAGACAGGCTTATTCCTATTTGTTCAAGATTATTTAACCTATGCCCGAGAAAATAAATTAGAAGCGCTAACTAATATTGCTTGGTGGGGTGGGCTTGTTTATGGTGCCATATATGGCATACCTGCTTTAATGCTCCCAAATCATTTTTTTTATGATTATTTAAAATCAAAATTACTCTTTCAAGCCTTTTTAGAGCTGCGTGGATTAGGACTTGTCAAACAACAATTTGCAGAATTGTTCATTTCCCCTTTTATGAACGATCATCTGAAATTTTTTATACATCGCTGTAATTTAGACATTATATTTAAGCACATCTTTAAACCATTTTACTTAGTCAGTTTGTTTATTCCCTATACAATGTTTAAAAATTTCTATGAAGCCAATACCGAATTAGTGAAAAAAGCGTGGGGTTTTATAAAAAATCTAACACGCGATAATTTAAAAACTAATGTAAACGATATTATTTCCAATAATACTTTGATATGTAATATTACTGAAACGATTTCTAATTCACCCCTTACAAATAATTTTGACTATGAAACGGGCAAAAAAACATTAGAAAATTTCTACGAATTAATGACTAAAGAGAATATCAAAAGCGTTATTGATGCAACCGCAACCCAAACAGTTTTTCAAGCAGCGCTTTTATACCACCCTATTAAAGCTGGCTTAAAGTTTGTTGATGATGCTGTGCTTAATCCTTTACAACCTGAATGTGTCGCTAAAGCGAGAGCCGATTTGTATTTTAAATATCGCCCTGCTTTATATGCTAAAGCAGCTGTTAGTACGGTGTGTAATGCTGCAAGTTCATTGATGAATTGTTTTAAGCCCAATAAAGCTGCTTATTTATAAATAGCCTCCCTCTTGCCAGCTCTGAGCCTGTCATGCCATCGAATGCATCAACAGAAAAAATGTAACGACTCACTACCTACGTGCCGCGACTTGTTCGCGGCATCCAGGGGTTTATGCCTTTTATTATTAGAGCAAGCCTGGATACCGCGCATAAAGCGCGGTACGTAGAGAATAGGAGTCAGTTCTCCGTACTTTTCTCCGTACTTTTCTCCGTACTTTCACCCGAAATTATATAAAGTTAAATAGCTTTTGAATTGGGTGTAAATATGACCTTTACTAAGAAAAGATAAGCTGCTATCTTTTCTTTAATTACTTAACTAAGAAAAATTCGTGCAAAAATCTACTCAAACCGTTTCACTGTTATCCATTGTATTTTTTGGATTTGTTGGTTTATCTTTACCTTACCCTATTTTTTCGCCTTTATTTCTCCAACCTGATTCACCCCTTGTGATGGCCTTAGGGCTTACGCCTAAATGGTGTGCCATTCTTTTAGGGCTAACATTAGCGGCTTACCCTTTGGCACAATTTTTTGGCTCTCCAATTTTAGGCAGCTTATCTGATCGCTACGGCAGAAAAAAACTATTAATGCTGTCTTTAGTTGGCACAGGTATAGGATATTTATTATCTGCGCTGGCTATTGCTCACAATGCTGTTGGATTATTGATTATCAGTAGAATTTTAACCGGCTTTTTTGAAGGCAATATGGGCATTGCACAAGCCTGTATTACCGATTTAAAATACGACAGATATTTTGGTTTAGGGGCGGTTGCTGCAGCCTCATCGTTAGGTTATCTTGTGGGGCCGCTGCTGGGTGGTTTTTTATGTGATAACACATTAGTTTCCTGGTTTAATTTTTCCACGCCATTTTATATTGGCAGCATCATGTCCATTTTTCTCACTTTGTTAGTAGCTCTCTGGTTCACCGAAACCCGTGTTGTTAAAAATCAGCATACCGCTTTGCTCGCAGAATTTAATATTGTCGGCAAACTAAACCAAGTGCTTAAACGTCCTCAATTGCGCAAACCTTTTTTAATTATTATTTTATTGTCTTTAAGTATTGATTGTTATTATGAATTTTACCCTGCCTTTCTAGTCGAACAATGGGATATGTCACCTAAACTGATTGGCCTTTATTCTGCTACCCTTAGCCTAGCATTAGCTATTGGTTCATTGTGGCTTCCTCAGCTTTTAAGAAAAAGAACAAATCCTGCAGCTTACCATCTTCATTTAATGCTCATATACAGTGGCGCTTTAGTTTTATTACTCTTTGCCGCGAATGCGTTAACGCTTAACTTACATTTCTTTATTGTTGGCTTAAGTTATTCTGCCCTCAATACCATTTTGATAGTAACTCTTTCTGATAATGCCGATGAACATGAACAAGGCACTGTGATGGGTTTACAATGGGGCACTAGAATGTTAGGAGATGCTGGCTTATGCATTTTGGGTTCACTCTTGCTCTGGCAAGGAAGTACCTTCCCTATTATTTTAGCTATCGTTTTAGCTGGAGTGACCATTTTGTTTTCGGTGCGTCAGCAAAAGTCTGACCCGCTTCCGTTGTCTATAAAAGAATAAACCATTAATAGTCTCTAAAAAAAGTGTTCGTTAATAACACTAACATATTAAAAGTATTTGCGACTAAAAAACCGGGTGTTAATTCTTTAAAAAAGCAGAAACAAAATACCGCGCTAATATTACTGCCTAGAGCCACAGCAATTTGAATCAGATCTCTTTTACACATTTGTGTGCTAATTTTCATATGAATCCTTTTTTTCATACAAATGAATTATGTATTCGATCATGGGTATGCACTGCTATACCCATGCCTACATCGAATATTGCTTATAGCTACTTATTTTTGCTGCAAAATCATTAAATAAAGCAATACTGCCTCATTAATGTGTTTGAGCGAAAATATTAAGCAATGGGTTTTATTAGCTATAAAAGCTAATTTTTTCCTTTAAAATCAAATAGAAAATCAATAATGATTAAATTATTTGGTTTGCTAACAACTTTAATTAAGAGGAAAAATAGATTAGAATGCTTGTAGCCATAAGTTAATCTCCTTTAGGTAAGATTGATTTTTGGTTAGTTCATACAAGGTGTTTAGCCACCTTGTGTGAACGCTTATTTATGTATGCAACAAAAGAATACCCTTTCTCTCAAAAACGTGCAATCATTTTTTTAATCTTAACTTTTGATTGAAACCTGATTTTTATAAATTGACTGGCTAATCTTCAACCTTTACTAAGAAAAGATAAAACGCTATATTTCTTTTACTGAAAAACTTAAAAAAAGTAAATGACCAAATATGCTAGCAAATATCATTACAGAAATTGCCCTTTTATTTTTTCACTATTTCGGAGATAAAGCCGTCGATAAAACCATTTCTTTAAAAAAATGGTTTGTTATCGCTTATTGTCTTTGTTTCGCCGTTTTATTTAGTCTCATTTTTTGTTATAGAGATTATCAATTAGCATGGAAAGATATTCTTACCATTCTATTTGGACCATTGGCTTTTGCCTTGTTTGTCCGCATCTTAGCCAAATGGGAAATTGAGCGTAAAGCCAAAAAAACACTCTAAATTATATGGTTTCATTTTTAAAAAATAATTGAATCTCTTTTAGCTTGGTCACGATTTCTGTTTTTTTAGTATAAAACACTGGCAACAAATCATAAATCAACTTATGAAATCCCTCAGGTAATTTCGATAACCGCATTAAATGCCATTCTTCGCGTTTTGAGGCGGGATAATAAATTTCATTGATCGCAAAAATAATTTGAATGGCTGCATTTAATGCTCTAAAAAGATGAAACTGAAAAGCCAGCACCCCTATGTCTCGGTGTACATAATCTTCAAGATCTTCTAAGCTTTCATTAAAAACAGATAGATTATCATTGATAATGTTTTCTTTTAACTTGGCAGGAAACGGACGGATTTGCTTTTTAAGATGAGTGACAAAATTTTCTTTTTCGTATAAACAAGTGGCATTTTCTAATAAGCCTAAAAAACTGTAAGGCTGAAAGTCAAAGTTTTTTAGCGTAAGAGCGCCATCGCGTATGATTTCATTCACCACCTCAGTTACCCATGAGGCAATATTATAGCCAATTTCAATCTTTTTTTGATGAAATATAAGTTCATCGTTGACTGGCGTCCAGGTTGTTTCCCAATTGTCATGCGTTATTTGTTGTATGATTTCTTTACAATCGTTTTGCATATATATATTTTTTCTGATTTCTGCGCTAGGAATAGCGCCTTCACAAATCACCAATATATCAATATCTGATTTATCGTCAAATGTACCTTCAGGATAAGAGCCATAACAGAGGACAGCCAAAATATCGGCCCGTTCAACCAATGAAGAAATAAGAGGATTCAGTGTTTTTAATGAAAATTGCGTCATGATTAAGTGCTCTCTATATTTATGCCCTATATTAGGGGTATGCTTTATTTTTAAATTATTATTAAAATAATATTATTTAGTTGATTGTCTCTTTATATAATCTGGGAAAAACATCACATGGCTCACATATTTACTCTTAATGCCCTGTCAGACAACTATATTTGGGTCCTACATGGCGTAAATTCAAGCCATGTTATTGTTTTTGATCCGAGTGAAGCAGATCCTGTCTTAAATTATTTACAAAAAAATAATTTAACATTAGATGGTATTTTACTTACTCATAAACATTGGGATCATACAGGGGGGGTAAAAACCTTGCTCAAGCATTTTCCTACTATTCCCGTATATGCTTCTAAAACAGACCAAGTAGAAGGCGTAACCAAATTTATTTCAGAAAGTGATGAAATTGTTTTTGAAAATTTAACCTCACCTATAAAAATTTTGGATATTCCAGGGCATACATTGGGTCATGTTGCTTATATATATGAAAATGCCCTATTTTGTGGAGACACTTTATTTTCTGTGGGCATGGGTAAAATTTTTGAAGGCACACCTACCCAAATGTATAACGCTTTAGCAAAAATAAAAAAATTACCTCAAGAGACTTTAATTTACTGTGCACATGAATATACACTGGCAAATATTAAATTTGCTCAAAACATTGATCCAAATAATAAAACTTTAGAATTAAGAAAATCAGAAGTAGAAAATTTAAGAAAAAATAATTTACCTTCTCTGCCAGTGTCGCTCAACATAGAACTGAAAACTAATCCCTTTTTGCGCTGTGAAGAACCAAGTATATTGGCCGCATTAAAAAATAAAGGGTATACAGGCAATGATCCTGTTTCAGCTTTATTGTTTTTGAGAGAATTAAAAAATAAATTTTAGCTTATAAACCTTATAATCAGACCCGTTCGGGTGCTATAATTGCTAATCTCACCTATGTATTACCCGAAAGGGTTATATATTCTATTTTTAGCTTGTTTATTACCTGAAAGGGTACTATATTCATATTATGAAACGACGTGATGCGAACCAAATTGATACAGAAACCGGCGAGTTAGCTAGGTTTGTGCGCGCTAAAAGAAAATCTCTAGGCTACACCCAAGTAGAACTATCTAAAAGGGTTGGGGTGGGTATACGCTTTCTCAAAGAGCTTGAATTAGGCAAAAAAAGCTTACAAATGGATAAGGTAGAACAAGTATTAAACTACTTTGGATATCATCTTGGCCCTGTTCAGTTGGAGCGCCAAGATGAATCGTAGTGCAAAGGTATATGTTAATGAGAACGTAGCGGGAATTTTATATGAGACCGCTGAAGGTGAATTCCAATTTCAATATGAAGAAACCTATTTAAACGATCCTTCAAGTTTAGCAGTAAGTTTAACCTTGCCAAAAACAAAAACACCTTATGTATCTCAAACTCTTTTTCCCTTCTTTGATGGTCTTATTCCTGAAGGTTGGCTGTTAGATATTGCCACTAAAAACTGGAAAATAAATCCTCGAGATAGAATGGGTTTGTTGCTCCATCTTTGTCGTGATTGTATCGGTAATGTCAGCATTATAGAAAACAAAGATGAATAAAAATATAAATTTTAAATGTTATCTTTGTTACGGCATGATAAAAGAAAATGCCGAATATCACCCTGCCTGCTTAAAAAAATTATTTCATTCTGAATTTTTACCTATGCTCTCTTTTTCAAGCAAAGATATCTCCTCTATGGCATTAGAATATGTTAAAGAAAAAAGAGGCTTACCAGGTGTGCAAAAAAAACTCTCTTTGTCTCTAGCGCGCTCAAAAAAAAATGAGCCCTACAAAAGTCGCTTAACGGTTATCGGATATCTAGGGGGTGAATATATTTTAAAACCGCCCGCAGAAAATTATCCTTATATGCCTGAAATTGAAGATTTAACAATGCACCTCGCAGAAATTGCTAATATCAGTGTCGCCCAGCATGGACTTATCAAAATGAGTGATGGTGACTTAGCCTACATTACCAAAAGATTTGATAGAAAAGGAAAAAATAAGATAGCTGTTGAAGATTTATGCCAACTTTCATTGAAATTAACCGAAAACAAATATAAAAGCTCTTGTGAAAACATCGGGAAAATAATAAGACAATATTCAAGTGTGCCTGGCGATGATATTTTAAGGTTTTTCGAATTGGTATTGTTTTCATTTATCGTAGGTAATGCAGATATGCATTTAAAAAACTTTAGTTTATTAACCCTAGATCCAGCTAATATCAAATTAGCTCCTTCCTATGATTTACTATCAACGAAATTATTAATTTCTGAACATATTGATCCAGAACAAGTTGCCTTGCCCCTGAATGGTAAAAAATCAAATTTACGTAAGAAAGATTTTATCGCATTAGCTGAGAACTTAAAAATTCCTAACAAAGTAATAGAATATACTATTTCAACGATGGTTAATTACCAAAAAAAATGGGAAGATAAAATTAATGATAGTTTTTTAACCGTGGATCTCAAAAATTCATTTAAAAATTTGATCGCAAAAAATTTAGCTCAAATTAATTAAAATCATTGTGTTAAAACATAATAAAAAGCACTAATGATAAAGCTGTGGTAACAAAAAAAGTATAAAAGGTGAATTTTTCGCATTCCATTTGTGTAAAATGGTTCTCAACAACCACATCTGCCAAATATTTTATATAAGAAGTCGTTAAGGGTTTAATATTTAATTTATCCATAATACGCCATTGTATGTCTGTGATTAAACAAAACCCCAACTCGTTTTTAAATTTACCAATCACAAACCAAGAAAAAAAGATGCTGAGCTGCAAAAGTAAATGAAATATTCGGGTAACATCAAATATCCAAGCCGTTGCACTTAACCCAATTATAAATAAATGGATTCCGTGAAAGAATCCATTTAATGCATATAAAAAACCTCTATTTAACATTTCAACACCTATTCAGCTATCACTGCAAAACTCTGATTGGCAGCTAAAATTTTAGGGACATTATTAACAACTTTGCTAAAGGCCTTCGCATATTGATCTAACAATGCTGTATTCGAACTTGTAAATGAAGGCAATTTTATAAAATTGCCTTGCCTTTCAATATTAGGTAATTTAACTTTTGAATAATCGGGTAGTTGTGAATCTGCTAAGGCACTGCGTAAAATTTTCTTAAAATGCCCTTCAGTAAAAAAGGGTTGTTGATGCAACAATACATATCTTGGAGGGGCCACTTCACATCCTTCTTGTCTTAAGGCTTCAATTAACTGAGTCATTGGAATTTGAATTTTATTTTCATCATATGAAATATAAAATTCAAAATAAGTTCTCTGCTTGTTACCTTGAGACAAATAGGTATTAAAACCCAGTGTTTCTAACTTTTGAGACAAGTAGATAATATTATCGTTACGAATTTTATTATGCTGATTGAGCTTTTTTAACTGCTCAATACCTATTGCTGCAGAAACGGGAGCAATTCTGGTTTTGATACCAAAACTGGTTGCTGCAAATCTTCTTTGGGGGGTTTCTAATTCAATAATTCGAGTAATATCCCCCAAACAAATTGCCCTTTCGTAATATTTATATTCATTGGTTAATAATATTCCGCCTTCACCGGCTGGTGCCAGTTTATCTCCTTGAAGGCTTAAAACACCAATATCCCCAATTGTGCCACATTGTTGCCCGTTCCAAGTGGCCCCATGAGCATGGGATGCATCTTCTATTATTTTTAAATTATATTTTTTTGCGAGTCGCAGAATTTCTTCCATATTGCAAGGCACCCCCCACAAATGAACAACAACAATCGCTTTGGTTTTAGCACTGATATTTTTTTCAATAGATTTGGGACAAATCCCTAAAGTTTCACTCTCACTGTCACAAAAAACTGGAATAAGTCCAAGCCATAACATCGGGAGAGCAGATGCCCAAAAAGTTGCAGATGGAACTAAAATTTCATCATCAGGTTGCAAATCTAGGGCAAAAAATGCTGCTAACAATCCACTTGTTCCATTATTATGTGCCAAAGCATATTTGGCTCCTGTATAGGATTTATAGTCTTCTTCTAGCTGACGTATAATCGGATGAGTAGATATATTTCCTTCTCGGATAACCTTTAACACGGCTTCTTCTTCTGATTTTCCAAGCAAAGGCCATGTATCTGTGTTCTTTAACTCAACAGCTGGTTTACCGCCTAATATTGCAGGTAGTTCATGGTCTGTATTCATATTGAAACCTCTCTTTAAAAAAATTAAAATGATTTTTTGATTGAATAGAGTCAAGTATTAAATCTTGGCATAATTGTTCTATAGCGAGATGGGGTATCCATTGAGCGATATTCGTTCTTCTTCTAAGATAATCTTCCATAGTGCAACAATATTGATTATCTACACACCATTGAAGGGTCGGTACTTTTTGCTCGATGCCTGGAAAAGTAGACCATTCAATTTGAGCATATTTAGTGTTTTCAAATTTTAAAACATTTTTGGTTTTAATTTTTATCGTTTTTTTAACTAATTTTATGGTTTGATCGGCTACCCTATCACAGCCACTAATTTTTCCCCCATAAACCGATATCCAAGATTTGTTTTTAGTTATACTGATTTTGTGTTGTCTTGATATATCTAAACCATACAACCCATCTACCTTTTGGTTTACAGATACCGCTAACGGTCTCATTCCTACCCGAGTTGAAATCACATTATCTGCACAGACTAAACCATGGGTAAGTGCTTGCCCCTTTTTAATTAAAAATTCTCTTTCAGCTGGGGTGACATAATATCCCTCATTTTTATTTTCGATAATTGTTTCTGTTGATCCCCACAAGGCAACATTTCCCCACGGCATGTAAGTTAATACATCATTATTTGACCCCATTTCAAATATATAGGCTTTGTTATTATTTTTAGGATTATTTTTTACGTTCAAATATACGCCTTTACTAAAAACATGTTTATAGGGAGATTTTATTTCAAATAACGCATTGATCTCATCAACTGATATCCCAGCAGCATTAATAACCGATTTACATTTAACTTGAATGTTTTCTTTTTCAAAAAAAGAGAGACAATCAATTTTCCATATTTTATTTGTGGCATCATAGTGCCCATCACATACTTTCAGATAATTTATACAAACACTTTCGTTATTGGGTAATAAATTTAACCAATTAAGCGTAAAGTGTGCATCTGATGTTTTTAAGATGGCTTCTTCGAACGATAAACAAGTTTGGTTATTCCAAGTCTCGGATGAATAAGGTTTTTTTCTTTTAAAATGACTGAAGCCCCAATAAAGTTGCAACCCCAAATAATCGAGCATTCTATTTCTCTTGCTATTTTCTGCTCTCACAAAATGAAAAGTTTTAGGTTCTATTAACGTTGGAAATAAATCAATTAAGTTATCTCTTGATCGTGAAAAATGATAGACCGATTTAAAATCATAGTTTTGCAAATATAATAAACCACCCCAAATCATCATGCCTGAATTTTGAGAAGTTTGAGAGGCAAAATCTTGCGCCTCTACCAACGCCACTTTCAAGCCCGCACGTTTAGCATGATGATATATACAACAACCATTTATGCCTCCCCCGATGATCAAGACATCAAATTCTTGTGATGTTAGTTTACCGAGCTGATTCATTCTGCTTTTATGATTTAAAGGCTTAATATCTGATAATTCTAAAGTATGCATTTGCAACCTATTTAAATTTAATAACCTATGGCATTGAGTATAACCAGTCGCTGACTAAATAGTCTATACTTAGATATAAAGTAGCATATTTTAATACTTTAAGGTTATTTAGCTTATGTACAAAGTAGAACAAATACTGAATACCTTGAAAAAAATATTTAAAAACAAAGGCATTCAATACAAAGACTTAGCCAAAAAATTAGGCATCAGTGAAGCGGCATTAAAGCGTGCTTTTTCTGAGAAAAAGTTCTCTTTTGAACGCATTATGCAAATATGTGACATTATCGAAATGGATCTCTCTCAAGTGAGCCGAATGGCCCTTTCTGAAGAAGCGGTTCTAAAAAACGTGCTCAGCATTCAACAAGAAATACTGTTAGCAGATAATCCGAGGCTTTTAACTTTATTTTATTTATTATTAAATGGGTGGACGGTAAATCAGTTTATTTCACATTATCATTTTAGCTTACCAGAAACCATTAAGATGCTCATTACGCTAGAAAAAAATAAACTAATCAATTTACTTCCAAATAATAAAGTAAAACTGGTGACCGCACGAAATATTATATGGCACAAAAACGGCCCTGTAAGAGCCAAATTTGAACACATGCTTAAACAAGAATTATTGCAATCCTCGTTTGATCAAGAAAATGAACGGCTTCATTTAGTGAGTGGTGAATTGTCTGCTTTATCGATTGCGCTTATCACTAAAAAATCGGATGAATTTCTGCGTTATTATCAAGATTTGGTTGAAGCGGATCTCAGTACCCCTACCAATCAAAAACATAGCTATGCGATGATGCTTGCCATGAGACCTTGGATTGCGAGTATTATCAAAAAGCAAAAAAAAGAGCGTTAACCCCCGTTCAGCCAGAGTACTATTGAGTGCTATTGAAAGTAGATTATAATAAGCCCAGCAAATTTTTTTCTACAACTTTGTTAAATAAGCAACTCAAATGAAATATATTTCACAAAGCACGGGATTATATACAGATTTAAACTTTGGGGATAAATTAGGCAAAGGTAAATTTGGCACTGTTTATCAATTACTAGATAACGCCAAGTCTCCTACTAACCTTGTTTGCAAATATATAGAAATTAAAACCCTTTCAAATGCCAGCTTGACTAGAAAACAAGTGCTCAGGACCACCATTAATGAAATACATGCCTTAAAAAAAATGGGCTTACTAGAAGGGTATTTGAGAGTAGAAAACGCCTTTTGTATCATCATGAAAAAAATCAAAGGCACCTACCCCGATATTTATGATATTGAAAGTGCTCAACCTAGTTTTAATGCCATGAGAGATTGTCATCGTAAAAACATCGTACATTTTGATACTCACACAGGTAATTTTTTACAACGAAAAAAGAAAACTCAAGAAATCAAAAGTACTGCTATTGACTTTGGGCTTAGTCAAAATGCTTCATTTTTTAATATCTTTCTTGATAGTTATTTTTACATTGGTCGACAACTTAAAAACCCTGATTATCGTTCATTTTTACCAAAACTATTTATTCAAGATTTTTTACATTACATAAAAAAAAATAGCCTTGAAGTACTCATGACAATTGCATGGTGGAGCACCCTTATATATGGTACGCTATACGGTATTCCAACCCTAAACTTACCTCATCAATATTTTTATGAGTATTTAAAATCAAAAATATATTATCAAGCATTTTTAGAATTGAGATCTATTGGATTAATTTATGATATTTTTGCTGCATTATTATTAAAGCCATTTATCAATAATGAAATTTACAAAAGTCTTATTCATCATCGCTATAATCCATTTAAATACATCTTTAAGCCATTTTATTTACTGAGTTTATATTTCCCCTATACTCACTTAAAAAATTTCGGGGAACAAAATTCTGTCACCCCTTCCTCTGATATTTTTACCTGCTTTCAAACTGCCTTATTATATTATCCCCTAAAAGCTGGCGTAGAATTTATTCATAATGCTGTAATACATCCTCTCGAACCCGAAACCATTACCTATGCTAAAGCAGATCTTTATTTTCAATATAACCCCATGTTATATATTAAAGCAGCAATGCGTTCTTCTGAAAAGAAGATTATACCCGAAGAAAAAAAGGCTAAAATTAAAAATATTTAATCTTAACACGAGAGCAAGGACAGGTTTATATGATGCTACACACTTTATAAAAGAATTTTACATAAAGCACCACTCATGCCTCAAATATCCCCGTTCGTAGAAAACCATTTGCATTTAAACAACCTTTTTGAGTAAAATGGCCCATCCCAAAATTTTATTTTCAAAATAGGTCTTCCAATGGACATAGAGCATAGCTTCCAACATGACGCTCAAAAGAATATAGAAGAATTACACCAACAACTCTTAGAAGCGGCTGAACTAGGCAATGCTGACGAGGTCCTGGCATGTATTCTTTCGATGAAAGATGTGAAAGTTTTCATTTGTTTTGCAGCTGAATCTGCCATTAAAAGTAAAAATTCTAAAGGGTTACTCTTACTGTTAAAAGCAGGCGGAAATTTTCAAGATTATTTTTCGCAATTCAAAAATACGCCTTACCACGATCCCATTCGTAATAAATATAATGCTGATGCTGGTTATTTTGGCGTTCCTCGAATGCCAGATCTCGATACAAGCTTTTCTAGCCCTATTATCTGGGCAGCCTATTTTGGATTAACCGAACTCCTAAATTACTTTCTCAAAACCTCAGATAATATCAATGCGATTGAGACGGTTGATTGTGAGAAAAAATATACACCCCTTATTTGGGCAGTGGCCAGAGGGCATGTTGATATCGTAAAATTTCTTATTGAATCAGGCGCTCAGTATGAGCTGAAGAATTCTGCAAACCAAAATTTAGTTGAAATTGCAATAGAGAATAACCAAGCTCAAGCGCTTGAATATTTACTGACAACAAAATTAATACCACTCTGTCCAGTAAAAATAAGTGAAGCATTTTACTTGTCTAGAGCTGTAAAAAAACAATCGTTAGAATTAGTGCAAGTATTACTTGAAGCAAAACTCGAAACCGTTGACGGTGCTAAAGGAGCTGCTTTCTTACAATCGGCGATTATTGATAAGTATCGTTCGGATGAAATGGTCATCGCTTTGCTAGATGCTGGTGCAAATCCAAGTCTTACAAAGATGGGGACACTCTCTCTTTTAAAAGAGATATATTACCATTCTATATTTTTTCGTTCTCCAACGGAGATTTTTAAGAATGTTAAGAATGGACCGCACCCCGAGATAAAAACAAGGTGTGCCGTTTTCTTTCGGTTACTTTGTTGTATGTCAAATAAAGAGATTAAGAGTTTCATGAACTTTAATGATTTCATGAAGCAGCCCAATGGCAACAATGCAGAAGAAATAGTTAAACTGTTTGATAAAGAAATGAAAGCTATCCGTACTCGTCAATTGGCTGCTTTTGGATTGGCCGAAATCAAAAGTATTATAGAAAATCTCATAAATTTTGGTTACAATTTTGGAGCCTCTGCTTTATCTTATATTGGCGCGATTCAAAAAGAACCAACGTTTACTTTTCCTATGGAATTGGTGAATATTATCATGCGTGATCCATGTTTATATCCAAACTGGTACAAACATCGTATCGATAAAGATATTAATGCCATATTAGATAGTTTTGATCGTGTTCATGCTAAAAGAGAAAATCTTACAAACGAATTAGAATATGAGAAACCAAAACCTGTCATTTTCTCAGTAGAAAAAAGAAAAGCAGAAAACGATTTGGATGAAAAAAGTGAACAAAGGATCCTTAAAAAATTTAAATCTAATCATCAGCCTAAAATCGAGCAAAACGATGATCAACTGGAAGCTGAAGGTCAAGAAATCGAAATAGAAACGGAAATACAAATGGAAGTAGAAAGAGAAGTAGAGAATTTAATCAGCAAGAAATCTACCAGCAAAAAATAACGGTGTCGTGGGTGTACTTCTGTTCCCCACGTTCCAGCCTTTGCGCCTAACGACGCAGGCTTTCACACGGGGCTATCGACCATTGCAGCTGCCGCTGCAAAGAATTATCTATCTATAGTTTTGGATTTAGTAACCCTATCTCCATGACAGTAACAGGATGGCCTTTGAACTCATCCATCCCAATCGTTTTCCAACCAAGGTTACTGTAATATTTAGGAAGGGTAGGATCAAAAGCAAAAAGATAAAGCTTGCTAAAACCCAACTCTCTCGCTTTGTTTTTTGCAGTATCAATCAACATTTTTCCGATACCCTGCTTTTGGTATGCTGAGTCAACGACTAAATCTCCTAGCCAAGGGGCCAAATCTGGACGAATACCATCGTTTAATTGTAATGAACAAGTACCAACAGGTAAATTATCATATAGGGCAACATACGCAAGGGGCAAATCATCGTTCAGCTCGTCATGATATCCAGATTCGATCTCTTGAATGCCTATTTCAGGAAGCCAGATTTTTCCAAGCAATTCATGCCAAATTTTTGCAAGTTTAGTAATACATTCTGGATGATTTTTTAGAAGGTCGATGATGATCATAATCTGCCATCAATATTTTACAGTAGAAATAAGTAAGGCTTGCCATGCATAGCCGCTGGCAAAGCTTTGGTAGGCGCGAGTGGGATCGAACCACCGACCACTACAATGTCAATGTAGTGCTCTACCACTGAGCTACGCGCCTAAGTGATTAGCTGAGGCAAAAAGATATCATTTGAGTTGTCCCAAATCAAGGGCTAATGTACAAATTAACCCTTTTTTAGTACCCACTCTTTAAAACTTTATCTTTTAATAAGATAATTTCGTCTCTAAGTTGGGCAGCTTTTTCAAATTCGAGGTTTTTGGCCGCTTGATTCATATTTTTTTCTAGCTGTTTCATTTTGCTCATTAACTCTTTAGGGGTTAGGGCCACAATCGCATGCGCGATTTGATCGGTTTGGTTTTTAATCTCTTCGACGGTTTCTGGCTGAGCAGATTTTTTGCCTCGTTTTCTATTCCGACCTGATTCTATCCCTAATGCTAACCCTTCTAAAATATTGTTAATGGGTTTAATAATGGTTTGAGGGATAATGCCTTGCTTTTTGTTGTAGGCAATCTGCTTTTTGCGTCTACGTTGGGTTTCATCCAGAGTTGCTTTGATAGATTTTGTGATGGTATCGGCATACATGATCACCTTACCCTCTGAATTTCTCGCCGCTCGACCACTGGTTTGAATTAACGAACGCGCGGAACGTAAAAAGCCTTCTTTGTCTGCATCTAATATAGCCACTAATGACACTTCAGGGATATCTAAACCTTCTCGGAGTAAATTAATGCCCACTAATACATCAAAGCCACCTTGTCTTAAATCTTGAATAATTTGAATTCGTTCGATGGTATCAATATCCGAATGCAAATAACGCACTTTTACGCCATGTTCGGCCAAATAATCAGCCAAGTCTTCAGACATACGTTTAGTTAAAGTGGTAATTAATACGCGTTGTTTCAACTTAACGCGTTTATGAATTTCTGATAACACATCATCCACTTGCGTTGCGACAGGCCTAATTTCGATTTCGGGATCTAATAAGCCGGTCGGGCGCACCACCTGATCGATAGGCACACCGCTTAACCCTAATTCGTAATCCCCTGGCGTTGCTGTAACATAAATCGTTTGAGGTGATCGTTGCGCAAATTCTTCGAATTTTAAAGGCCTATTGTCTATTGCCGAAGGTAATCTAAAGCCGTATTCTACCAACGTTTCTTTTCTGGCCCTATCGCCTTTATACATGGCCCCTATTTGTGGCACCAGAACATGAGATTCATCTAAGAATAAAATAGCTTCTTTAGGTAAATAGTCGAATAAAGTTGGCGGCGCTTCACCTGGTTGTCTGCCCGTCAACAATCTAGAGTAATTTTCAATCCCCGTACAAAACCCTAATTCAACCAACATTTCGATATCATATAAAGTCCGTTGCGATAATCGTTGCTCTTCGACTAATTTATTATTTTCTCGCAATTCTGCTAATCGTTCTTTTAATTCAACTTTGATTTGTTCTACCGCTTTTAAAATTAATTCTCTGGGTGTCACGTAATGTGATTTAGGATAGATAGTGACGATATCTACTTTTTGAATCACTTCGCCTGTCAGCGGGTCGAAATAATAAATCGTGTCTACTTCATCCCCAAATAATTGTATTCTCACCGCTTCTTTTTCAGAATCGGCGGGGAAAATATCAATCACATCGCCTCTTACTCTATACGTGCCTCGATGAAAATCTATATCGTTACGGGTATATTGGAGTTGGGCTAACCGGGTTAAAATGGCTTTTTGATCGGTAATTTCATTTTTCTTAACAATTAATAACATCGATAAATAAGCATTGGGATCACCTAAGCCATATATAGCAGATACGGTTGCAACGACGATGGTATCTTTACGTTCTAATAAAGATTTAGTAGCAGACAATCGCATTTGCTCGATATGCTCATTGATGGCCGAGTCTTTTTCTATATAAGTATCTGATGAGGGAACATACGCTTCAGGTTGATAATAATCGTAATACGATACAAAATATTCAACCGCGTTTTCAGGAAAAAATTCTTTCATTTCACCATATAATTGAGCCGCCAATGTTTTATTAGGCGCCATAATCAATGCGGGCCGTTGTAATGACTGAATCACATTCGCCACGGTAAAAGTTTTACCAGATCCTGTCACCCCCAACAAAGTTTGATGCGCCAACCCATCTTTAAGCCCGGTGATTAATTTTTCTATGGCCTGAGGTTGATCCCCTGCCGGTTTAAAAGTGGAGGAAAGTTTAAAGGCTTTTTGCTTCGTGGGCGTTTTCAATTTAGGCATCTACTTTTGATAGGTGGTTACAGTATATACACGGATAAAGTAACATATTGGTTCATTAATTTATTTATCATTATATATACATTACATAGTTAGGGGTAATACTTTGGACATTAAACTATCAGATAATATACAGCGTATCAAACCCTCTTCTACTTTAGCGGTAAATGCCAAAGCACAAAAATTAATTGCTGAAGGAAAAGACATTATTGCTTTAGGAGTGGGTGAACCTGATTTTGATACCCCACAACATATCAAACAAGCGGCTATTAAGGCGATTGAAGCAGGGAAAACAAAATACACCGCGGTAGATGGCATTTTAAGCCTCAAGCAAGCGGTTTGTGAAAAAATGGCGAGCTTTAACAAGCTTACTTATCAACCGAACCAAACAATTATTTCCACGGGAGGCAAACAGGCTATCTTCAATATGGCTTTGGCTTTGTTGAACCCTGGAGATGAGGTCATTATCCCTGCTCCGTATTGGGTCAGTTACTATGATATTGTGCTTTTTGCTGGTGGTAAGCCTGTTATTGTTCAAGCGCCTCTAGAACAACAATTTAAAATTACCCCAGCGCAACTAAAAGCAGCCATTACCCCAAAGACTCGCCTATTTTTTATTAACAGCCCTTCAAATCCAACTGGCGTAGGCTATACACACGAAGAATTAAAAGCGTTAGGTGAAGTATTAGTTGAATATCCAAATATTATCGTGGCCACAGATGATATGTACGAGCATATTTGGTGGGCAAAAGAACCCTTTACTAATATTGTGACAGCTTGCCCAAAGTTATATAACCAAAGTGTCGTACTAAACGGCGTATCAAAAGCCT
The DNA here is from genome assembly GCA_902826485.1 of uncultured Gammaproteobacteria bacterium. Taxonomy (GTDB): domain Bacteria; phylum Pseudomonadota; class Gammaproteobacteria; order Berkiellales; family Berkiellaceae; genus CADEEZ01. The sequence continues at coordinate 86,408 of CADEEZ010000001.1, read as the reverse complement.
ATGCCATGACCGGTTGGCGTTTAGGGTATGCCTGCGGCCCTGAAAAGCTTATTAAGGCGATGAATACCCTACAAGGGCAAAGCACCTCTAATGCTTGCTCTATCTCTCAAGCTGCTGCTGAAGCCGCCATAAGAGGTCCGCAAGACTCTGTGCAAGAAATGATTGCTGCATTTAAAACGCGCCATGATTATGTGGTTGAATCACTGAACAACATGAATGGCATTCAATGTTTGCCTGCTGACGGGGCTTTCTATGCTTTTGCTCGCGCACAAGATTTTATCGATAAGCACCCTACGATAAATAACGATTTAGAGTTGGCAGACTATTTAATTCAAGAAGCTGGGGTCGCAGTGGTGCCGGGTTCTGCCTTTGGCACAGAAGGATATATGCGGCTTTCGTTTGCAACTGACATGAAAAATTTACAAGCAGCTATGTCACGATTTGCAAAGGTTTTTAAATAGCAGGTAATCGACTATGATGATAGGGATACTTCTGGCAAAGTGGTTATTGACTTAATCGTCATAAATCAGTAGTATCCCTGCCGTTGGTATTATTCCCCAGTAGCTCAGTTGGTAGAGCAGGTGACTGTTAATCACCTGGTCGGCGGTTCGAGTCCGTCCTGGGGAGCCACATTTAATCAAGCCTTATTTTTCTTTTTCGCATAAATCCTTCTTTACACAAACAGACATAAACTTAATAAATGCGACATATTTTTTTAGTTTAACTTGCTTACTATTAATTGTTAGCTTAGAATCTCAACATATTAATACTTTACCTATATGAAGAAAATAGTAAGTTGCATGTCTAAGATTAATAAGTTCCTAAATACCCTGAACCCAAAAAAAACTACTCCATTTGATGCCTTCAAAACAGAACTAGAAACACAATTGTTATTTAGCAAAAAAGATAATTTGCCAAAAAGAAAAAGAGCTTTTTTAGGAGCTGGCTCACAATCTGTGGCCTTAGAAGATGGACATAAAAAAATATTGTTAGTTGTTCCTCTGAGCGCAGCAAAAGGCATAGAACTTTTTATCAAAACATTTTCTACGTTATCTCTCGCTAAGCAGCGAGACTTGCCGTTTGAATTGCCGACCTTGGTCGGAATAAATCAACCGCTTCATGAATTAATGAATCTTGCTTCAGACAAATCATTAACACACGCAAAAGGCACTTATCTAGCCAATATACAGTCTAAGATAATTACCGGTTCAGAAAATGTGGTTTATCAACTCACGCGATGTGATGGCTCTCTCGAAGATTTTCGAGAAAAGACACGGTTTAAAAGTAACTCAATAGATGAAATACAAAAACAAATAAGCACAGCACTCACTATTTTACATAATCAAAAACTCGCTCATGGAGATGTGGCGCTTAGAAATATTTTTTACACTGGCACTTATCCTAATTTTAAATTTTACTTGGGGGATTTTGGCTCGGTCAAACCCCTCTCTGCAGATAAAAAAAATCACCCAGAAATGGCAAAAGATAAAGAAAATTTGAACTATGCGATTAAACAACTACAAGAAAAATTAAAACGTTGCCCTGCCTCCCCTGAAAAAACTAAAGAGCACCTCATTCAATTTAGGGCAAAAAATGAAATTAGCTCAACAACAGTATTATCGACCTTCTCAAGAACAAAACTATCTTTCTAAACGGGTGATCCCAAACTTAAGGTGACACCCTTTGTTTTTTCCATTTTTCAGCCAAAAACACATATTCGGTAACTTCCGAAAATGTTTCTTGACCTAACGTATAAAAATATATTCTGTTGGGAACCAATCGATAGCCACAGTAAGATTCATTCATTGGGATTTTTTTATTATCATAATTTTTTTCTAATAATGCATAACGCATCTGTAAATCATTTAATGAATCAATGGGTTTGCCAGATTGATAAGTTAAAAAACGTAACTGACGCTCTCGAGATAAAGTTTCCCAATACCCCTGATTTTCATTTTCCGTTAAGGCCTCAACGAGGCCATCCAATACCACCTCTCGTTGTCTCAATGGTAGCCATAATGTCATAGAGGCGGAAGAATTTTCACTTAAATCTTTTGCTTTCCTACTTTTTTTCTGAGTAAAAAATAAAATACCTAAGTGTGTAATTTCTCTTATTGCCACAACCCGACTATGTACTTCGCCACTCGCAGAAGCCGTTGCTAAAACAACACTATCTGCTGAAAGTGAGCCTAATTTTTTTTCTTCTTCAATCCAGTTTTGTATCGTGTCGAAAGGGATAATTGTTTCCATCGTTACTAAGCCTATTGTTGTTTGTCACTTCAAATCATGCAAAAAAAAAGCATCTCAAACTCACAAACTACCCTATTTTAAATCATATTTTTTTAATATTTCATCCAAGGTTTTTCTGGGCGCACTGTCTTCTGCTAGCCATACTCCTTGAATCGCTTGGCGCATTTTTTTCTCTTTTCGCACCAATTCACTTAAAGCATCTTTAATGACCAAGTGATGTTTTGTCATCAGATCTTCCAATGGCCCTACTGCGACATACCCGATTTCTGCCTCATTGTGACATGCTTGAATTAATTCATTTACAAACGCTAAACTAGTTGGCGAGTCTATGAGCTCATTAATTTTTTCTTCTGCCCACCAGTATTCCTCTTTTTTGGTGCGATAATAATTCAAATACGCATCGATAATTTCTTGATGAGGATAAACTTTGGTCATTCAGGCACCCCTCTTAAATCACTTAATGCTTATTTAAATCAAACTTTTCCGGAAAAGCAGCTAAAGCACAGTGTAGGGCTAACTCTTTTAGTTCATTTCCTTGAAGATCAGAAATTTTATTTAACTCTTCATTATTTTCAGAAACTTGACATAATATATTCGCCAAAAGTAGTTGTGCAGTTTTAATTAACACGACATTTACGTGGAGTTCGTCTGGCAGCGCTAAAAATTCTTCTAATAAAATCTTACTCAATTTTTCCGTAAGAATATTAATGGCATCTATTATGTGTTGATCTGCAAGTTCAATAGTCACGAAGAATGTTTACCTTGTTTACTTTTTTGGTATGATAATAATTCAAATATGTATCAATAATTTCTTTATGACTATAAGATTTGAGCTCTCCTATCGACCAAAACTTTGAGTTAAATAGCAAAGTAAACAATTTTAAGCGTATACTGAGTTCTCTGTCAAGCTAAAAAATATCTTTTTACAAGACTTGGCCCCATCTCCACAAACCTTTTTGAGTCTTAAATAAAAATGATAAACTTTCTCAAAGGCTTTTATCTAGCAAAGAGACAATATGACTCGAATTACGCCATACGAAGAAGTGAATCATTTGCTTCAATCGTTAATCTTAAAACTACACGCCACACTTAATAATAACCTTACTGGTGTTTATTTGTATGGCTCCCTAACTTGGGGAGATTTTAACGAACAGATAAGTGATATTGATATACTCGTGGTGACAGAAAAATTTATTCATGAGAAAGATTTTCAGCACCTTAATGAAATGCATCAAGCTTTAACTAAGCAATACAAAAATTGGCACGACAGAATCGAAATTGCCTACATTGCAAAAGAAACGCTGAAAACTTTTAAAGATAGAAAAAGCAATATTGCGGTTATTAGCCCAGGCGAAGCATTTAATATTAAAAAAGCTGGTACAGATTGGCTGATAAACTATTATCTTATTCAAGAAAATAGTATTACTTTATTTGGACCTGAACCCACGTCTATTATTACCCCTATATCAAGATCAGAGTTTATTTCTAATGTTAAAGAGCAAGCGCTTGAATGGCGTCATTGGGTAGAACACACAAAAGGCTCAACGGGTTTTCAATTTTATGCCGTTTTAACCATTAGCCGCGCAATGTATGCAATACAACATGGCGTTCAAGGATCAAAGATAGTCGCAGGAAATTGGGCCAAAAATAAATACCCTAAATGGGCACATTTAATTGATGAATCGCTGGCATGGCGCACCCACCCTGATGCCAGAAAACATAATGATAAACTTTACGATGAAGTTGAAAAGTTTATTTTTGAAATGTTAGACTCTCTACATTAATTAATTTATAAACCAAACAAATCGAGCCTTTTATGACAGCACAATTTATTCAAGGACGTAGCGCAGTAGCAGATAAACTTATTGCCCAAATGAAGGCTCGAGAAACGCCTTATATCGAGAAAGTTTTTGGACTGGATATTAAAGTTAATCACGCAGTTTATCCGCCTGAAAAAAATGAAATCACGGTATTGTACTTCGAGGATGCAGGCTCTACTCTGCTTGAGAATCAACCTCACGTGCTCGATTTCGGTTCTGGTTCAGGGTTTCTGGCGATATACATGGCTCTACAAGGTGCACATGTAACCGCAATTGATATCAATAAGCATGCCGTAGAATGCACCATTGAAAATGCACTATATCACAAGGTTGAAAATAAAGTGACCACCCTACAGAGCAACGGATTTTCAAATATCCCTCCGAACGCACAATTTGATCTTATTACGGCATCCTTACCTTGGGAAGCCGCTAAAGTCGATGACCATAATAAATTGGATATTGCTTTTTATGACCCTAACTTTCAAGCCCGCCTAGCGTTATTTGAGCAAGGGTATGATTTTCTTACACCCAAAGGCTGTATACTTTTAAGCTACTCTAAACGAGTAGATAAATTGAATCCCATGAACGCTTTTACAGATAAGTTTAAATTTGAAATTGTGCACACGGCACTATCAACAGATGGCAACGAAGAAGAATATCTATATAAAGCAACCAAATGCTAACGTGCTTTATACCAAGAGTGAATAAAATTCGCTATTTCAGAGGCACATTGTTCTGGATTTTTATGAGAAGTATCAATGAATAAATCATACGATGCCTCTTTATGAACATGGTAAAATTGATGTCTAGCCGATCCAATCTTTCTATCACCTCGTTCTTGTTCGCGTTTTTCTAGCACATCAAGATTAGCCGTGACGCCCACAAAAAATAGATGACAATTTGATAGCTTTGTTTTCCAAACATTTAAGCCTGCTTGTCCGAAAGTAATCTCGTCGACGATAACATTGTGCCCATTTAAAACCAACGTATTAACAATATCTTTATATGTTTCATTTATTTTTTTTGCATAGTTTCCCATTTGTATGCTTGAAACACTTACGCCATTCTCATCTATTTCTTCTTTCCACCAAAATCCCTGTTCAGCTTTTTCACCTTCCCAATTATTCATTTTATTGGGCATCATGTTTATCATGGTATCAATACCAATATGCAAAAAAGGAATATCCATCATTTCTTGGAAAAAATAGCTTATTAATGATTTTCCTACACTTGAGGGGCCATTTAAAATAATTACGATAGGCTGATTAGGCTTTTTTATCATCAAAATAAATACCTGTTCATATTAGTGTTTAACTTTTCAAACTTTAATCTATGAGGCGGTTACTGACACTTCGCCCCTGCCAACATTGTATATACAAATATACCCGTATACAAGCCATACAACTAGCCTTATTAAGCAATTGAGCCATGCATCCAAACCATCCACTGCCAATGGGTGGTTATGATAATTTATCGCTCCACAGTTAACACAAAATAAATAATCGTATACAATCCAGTATAAAATTAAGGGCGTTCCGGTATGTTCGATCATGTTTCAATAAAAGTTAAAGATTTGCTTAAAAGCAAAGTATTTTATGAAAAAATATTTCTGCCATTAGGATACAAAATTTCTTTTGGAAAAGAAGGGGTATTTTATGCTTTTGATTTAGGCAATCATTGTTTATTTGAAATTATTCAGCACAAAGAAAAAACACCTATCACCAGCACACATATCGCCTTTAGAGCCACAACCCATGAAACAGTAAATGCCTTCTATCTCTCTGCACTTGAAGCGGGAGCAAAAGATAACGGTAAACCTGGACCAAGACCTCAATATACTGAACAATATTATGCTTGTTTTATTTTAGATCTCGATGGTCATAATATTGAAGTGATGCATGATATTTATTAATCTTTGAACCAACCTGGAGAATAAAATGCGTTATCGATTTTATCGTGTACATAAATTTGTTTGCTTTGAACTGTCAGAATTTGAGAGAGCTGCAGCTAAAACAGATTTTTTAGATTCAAAAGCATGTGACGCGCTTAAAGAAAAATTAATCAGCTTAACTCACATGTTAATACATCATGGAGAATATGAAGATGCTCATATACATGATTTATTACGACAAAAAAATAGCCAATTGCAGCTAGCTATTGAAAACGAGCATAAACAGCACGAACAAGTGTTAAATAATCTTGCCAATCAACTCGAACAAATCATCAATATACAAAACCAAGATGAAAAATTAATAAGAGGCAATGATTTTTATTTATCTTATCGTTTATTTTACAGTGAAATGTTAAAACATTTATATGAAGAAGAAACGATACTTTTGCCGGAGCTACAATCATTATATACCGATGATGAATTAGCAAAACTTCAAGCCAAAACTTATCAAAAAATGACGCCAGATAACATGTTGGGCATGTTAAATGTCATTTTACCGCATGTGAATGCAGAAGATCTGCGCTTTTTCGCCAACGAAATGAAGCGTGCTGAACCAGAAAAATTTGAGCTTGTTTGGGCACAGCTATCTGCCACACATAAGGAACAATTTACATAAATACTCCCTTACCGCGAAAATGGACTGTCGCGGGATATTTCGGGCGCTAGCAAGTACCTAGGATCTAACTACCATGCTTTGTTAGAAGCTTAAATATATTATTTTGTGATAGACTTTATGAGTGCCAAAGAATTATAAATTTTGGAGGCCTCTCTTGTTCCAATCGATAAAAAAGCTGTATGCATGGATAGTTCTTAAGCATCCATTAATTACCTTGTTACTGACTTTAATATTTGCAGTATTGGTAAGCATTCATGCCTTGGAATTTCAATTTGACGCATCCGCTGAAACCTTACTGTTAAAAAATGATAAAGACTTAGCATATTTCCGTTCCGTAAAAACGAAATATAACTTAGATGACTATTTGATCTTAACTTATTCACCATCTGATGATGTATTTTCACAAACTGTGTTGAATGATTTACGAAAATTAAAACAACAAATCTCAAAAATTAAGGGTGTTAAAAATATCACCAGTATTTTAGATGTCCCGCTTATTAAAAGTCCTCCTGTCACCTATCAAGATCTCAGTCAACAAATTAGAACCATCGAAAAGCGAAATGTAGATTTATCTCTCGCCAAAGAAGAAATCAGCATTAGCCCCTTTTTTAGAGGTTTTCTACTGAGCAAAGATGGAAAAAATACCGCCCTTTTAATCGATCTCGATCCCGAAAAAGCTAATTCAACCAATAAGATCATAAAAAATAAATTTACATTCAAAGATTTTTTTAAATTAAATTCCACCAATAAAAAAGAGGCTCAGCGATCAAATTTTAATGATAAACAGCGTGCCATCATCAATGATATCCGAAGTGTAATGAGCGAGCATGCTCAAAATGCCACCCTACATCTAGGTGGGGTACCAATGATCGCAGTTGATTCAATTACTTTTATTGAAAAGGATTTTTATGTATTTGGTTTAATTGTGATTGCTGTTATTACCCTTTTACTTTTAGTGATATTCAGAGAAATACGTTGGGTCATTTTACCTCTTGTTACTTGTCTACTTTCAGGCTTACTTGTCATGAGCTGTTTAGGACTCTTAGGATGGCCTGTCACGGTGGTATCATCAAATTTTCCCCCACTAATATTAATTTTAACTTTTTCATTACTTATCTATTTAATCGTCTCTTATCGAGAAATCGAACAGAACAATAAAAATAAAAGTGTCGAAAAGCTAATCTTAATGACAGTCAAATCAAAATTTGCCCCTTGTTTTTACACCTCAGCTACCTCTATTTTTGGTTTCGCTTCTTTAATCGTAAGTGGTATACAACCCTTGATTGATTTTGGCATGATTATGGCGATTGGTTTAACCATTAGTTTTGTTTTAGCCTTTACCTTTTTCCCTGCTTCGATTGCATTATTTAATATCAAAAGTAAAAATAAAAGCAAGGTGAGCACGGCTAATGAATGGTCAAAAAAAATTACGCTATTTATTGCACACGCTATCGAGCGTTGGCCCAATAGCATCTTAATATTTTTTGGTATATTTGGTGTTATTTCATTAATTGGGATTTCGTTTTTAACGGTTGAAAATAGATTTATTGATTACTATAAAAAATCAACCGAAATCTATCAAGGCATGGAATTGATTGATAAGCAGTTTGGCGGCACCACGCCTTTAGATATCATCATTGACGCACCCAAAAATGAGGAAGGAACTGCATTTGAAAATTATTGGTTACATCCCAGCATGCTGGGTAAAATCACTGCCATACACTTATATTTAGAATCTCTGCCTCATGTTGGCAAAGTTTTATCTTTGGCTGCAAGTATGGCAATACTTGAAACGATTGATCCTAAAACGACGACTGATCCTAAATTTTTATCATTGGTATATGAAAAATTCCCCCCTGATGCCAAAAAAGAATTATTCTCACCGTATCTTTCGAAAGATGGCAGTCAATTACGCATCAGCATAAGAGTATTGGAAACAAATTATGATTTAAAAAGAGAAGAACTCCTCAATCGAATCCGGAGCGAATTAAAATCTAAATTCAACTTAGAGGCTAATCAAGTTAAACTTACCGGTATGCTTGTGCTTTACAACAATATGTTACAATCCTTTTTTAAATCACAGATCCAAACCTTAGGATTTGTCTTTATCTATATCTTCATCATGTTTCTTATTTTCTTTAGAAATTTTAAGGTTTCACTCATTGCCTTAATTCCAAATATATTTTCTGCGGCATTTGTATTGGGGCTGATGGGTTGGGCTAGTATCCCCTTAGACTTAATGACGATTGTTATCGCCGCCATTACCTTAGGGATAGGCGTTGATGATAGTATCCATTTTACGCATCGTTATATGATCGAATATCAAAAAACGGGTGATTATTGGGAAGCATTACGCAATTCTCATCGTACCGTAGGATTATCAATGGTATATACCAGTATGATTATCGCCATAGGTTTTTCCATTCTCGTTTTTTCAAACTTTGTTCCTACCATTTACTTTGGTTTATTAACCAGTTGCGCTATGATTGTGGCATTAGCTGCTGATATTGTACTCCTGCCTTTATTGCTGTGCAAATTTAAACCGTCAATCAAATAAATCAGTATTGATTTATAAAATGAACTTTTTCATATGGTTTTTGTCACAGTGAATAGCTCTTCAACTATGAGTAACTATATGAAAAAGACGCTGTTTATTCTTTTGCCTCTAATCATTTTATGTTTATCCTCTGCTTGTGGATCTATGCGGTCTGAACAAAGTAACGGTATTGGCTCTGTGGCAGGATCGTCTGCTGGTAGCCAAGCAACCCCTAAAAAGGGTCCTGGCAGTTTAGGTTCATTTTTATATCATCAACAACGAGAACTTCAAACAAACCCCTCTTCTGCTAATTGAGTTTATAAAAATTATATTCAGCAATGAATAAAAAATCTGTTTTAATTTATACAGGAGTAATTAAGATTTATATTGTTTTTTCAATTTTTCCTAAAAAATCGAGTATACTTTTTAATGTTGACCATATGTATCTAAACATACATATTATTTTCAAGTGTGACATACAAGATAATTTAGAGAGGAGTTATTATGAAACCTGAAGATCAAAAAAACCAAAATAACCAAAATAACCAACAACGTCAAGACCAAGCAAAACGTGAACGTGAAATGCGTGAACGTGGGCAAAATCCAAATCCAAATCCAAATCCAAATCCAAATAACCCCAATCAAGATCCAAATAGACCACGTAAGTCTTAATTCTTCATTAAATATACGTAACTTTCACACTCTAGCACTTGTTGCTAGAGTGTGTTATTTCTATCAAGGTTTAAAAGATGACTAAACCCGCCAAAAAAGATTCTACAAAATATGGAAAAGCAGCTCAAAAATCCGTTGAAAAAGAGATGCATGACTTTAAACGTGGAAAAGCTGTGAGCGGTCCAAACAAGAAAAAAGTAACCGATCCTAAGCAAGCGATTGCCATCGGTTTATCGAAAGCACGAAAGAAAGGCGCTAAAATGCCTACTAAACCTAAATAATTATCTAAGCGTTTTTGGAGAGTTTAAATGCATGCAATCAAATTGCTATTAGAAGATCACAAAAAAATGAAGAAATTTCTCAAACAATTAGAACAAACCAGCGAACGCGCTGTGCAAAAACGAAAAGATCTTTTTAACACTATTAAACATGAAGCTAAAATTCATGAAAAAATGGAAGAACTTTACCTTTTTAAATTACTAAAAGAATATGAAAAAAGTAGACCTAACGTATTTGAGCATCATGAAGAAGTCTTACTGGTTGAACACATGATCCCTCAATTATCTCGTTCAAAAGTGAATACAGAAGAATGGACAGCCAAATTTAAAGTATTCAAAGAACTGAATGATCATCATATTGAAGAAGAAGAAGAGGAAAAATTTCCTCAGGCAATTAAATTACTTTCCAAGGAAGAATTGATGGAAGTTGGCGCTAAGATGGAAATGTTTAAAAAGAAGCATGCAAAAAAATAATTTTCGTTCTTTATTTATTTTTCATCATCATTTTTTTCAAGAGGATCATCCTTTTGTGAACTAATTTTTTTATAGTGTTTTTCTAATTCTTTAATTCCCTTTTCGGACATCTTATCTAAATTAATGATGGTATTACGAGCAGAACTATGCGATAGAATCAATTCATCTAGCTTAAGATGAATGCCTTTCGTATCTCTGTTTTGAGAGTTTTGAATAATAAATACAATAAGAAGCGTAATAATAGATACAGATAAATTAACAACCAATTGCCAAACGTCAGAGAAATTTAAAAATGCCCCTACTATTAATGAAAATGCCGTTAACAAACAGGCTAAAATAAATACCCATACATTGCCAATTAGTGTCGATGTTTTAAAAGCAATATCATGAAAAATATCGTCTAATGAATGCGCTTTCTTATTATTTTTTTTAATTTTTTTAATTTTTTTTTGAATTTTATTCTTCTTAGCCATTGATAATTTCCCCCCCGTTGGGATGTAACACTTGACCAGAAATATAGCTAGCATCAGATGAGGCTAAAAACACAAAACAGGGAGCCACTTCTTTGGGTTCACCTGCTCGCTTCATGGGGGTATCTGAACCAAATTTGGCAACTTCAGCGGCTTTAAATGTCGCTGGTATTAGGGGAGTCCAAATAGGGCCTGGTGCCACCCCATTCACTCTGATCCCCTTTTCAACTAGATTAGCTGCTAAAGAGCGAGTTAAACTCACAATGGCGCCTTTAGTAGAAGAATAATCAATTAAATGGCCGCTGCCACGATACGCTGTTACTGACGTGGTATTAATAATACATGCCCCTTTTTTTAAGTAGGGTAACGCATATTTTATCATGTAAAAATACGCAAACACGTTGGTTTGAAAGGTTTTTTCTAGTTGTTTAACACTAATGTCTTCAAACTTTTTTTGGGGATGCTGCTCTGCTGAATTATTGACTAAAATATGGAGTTTTTTAAATTTTTTGATGGTTTCTTTTACTATCTTTTCACAAAATTTTGGATTCGATATATCACCTGATATTGCAAGACAACGTCTGCCTGCTAACTCCACCATTTCTTTTGTTTGTTGTGCGTCTTTATGCTCATTAAAATAACTGATTACCACATCCGCGCCTTCTAGAGCATAGTGCAAAGCAATGGCTCGCCCAATGCCACTATCTCCCCCTGTAATAATTGCAATTTTGTCTTGCAATTTTCCACTGGGCACATACTCAGAATCTAAGGATTTAGGCAACGGATTCATTTTAGATTCTACGCCAGGTTGACGGGATTGATGCTGAGCAGGTCTTACGGGTTTCTTAGGATTTTTAGAGGTCATTGATTTTATCCTTCTTTATCTATTTATTTTACTTTGACTTTCTTTCTTAAAAAAAACGCAATGACACAAATAACAAAGAAAATTAAAGACAACACAATAAATACCTTAGAAAAAAAAGGAACAACAACAATCACCCCGGTGAATCCCAAGATAGCAAATAACATGCCCATTAAGCAAAAAAAGACCGCCGCAACGGTCACAAAGTTCAAATTAAGCGATTTAAATTTAATCAGCATTTTGAACTCAACTGAATTACTGCTTGGGTTTAGCCATACGTTTAGCAAGATCTAAAACAAAACATATGGCGCTAATGGCAAGCGTGATAAAGAATATAATTTTTAAAATATAAACAACACCCCCTGCCGCCACACTTAACATAAATACGACAGCAACGGCAGCAAGTGCTATTGCTAAGAAAATTGCAGCATAACGTAACATCATTTCTCTCCCAACAGTATAAAATAACAGTAAAAAAATTAAATAATTATCATTATTTAATTATAGTAAACTACTACACTATTAAGTAGCGTCTTTTTATAATTTTAGGAGAACATCATGACAAAACGCAAAACTGCCCCAAAGGCCAAGACAAAAGTGAAAAAAAGTGCCACTAAAAGCAAAGCAGCTAAACCAGCTAAGAAAAAGCCAAGTGCAGCGAAATCAGCCGCTAAAAAAAACACAGCAAAAAAAGCGAGTGCTAAAAAGCCTTCTGCTAAGAAAACGGTGGCTAAAAAGGTTTCTGCAGCTAAGAAAACTATCTCTAAAAAAATCTCTAAAAAAGCTTCTTCCGCCAAAAAAGTGATTTCTAAAGCAACCAAAAGTGCTTTCGCTAGTTTAACGCCCGATATCAAAAAGCGTATTGTCTATTTAGTAACAGAATTAGAATCTTTACTAGATAAGGCTGAAAAAAATGTCATGAAAAAAATAGGGTAGTTTTTCATGATAAGGAGAGGGATTATGAGTACATAATCCCTTTTTTCTACTATTATCGTTCTATAATCGCCGCCACACCCATACCCCCTGCGGTACAAATACTAACAAGCAAGCGACCATTACCCTTCTCCTGCAATATTTTAGCACCGGCTGACACGATTCTTCCGCCCGTAGCTGCAAAAGGATGACCTAACGCTAAACTCCCGCCTTTTACATTTATTTTCGATGAGTCGATTTCCCCTAATGACGAATCTCTTCCCAGGTTTTTTTTACAGTATTCTGCCGATCCCCATGCTTTTAATGTGCAGAGTACTTGGCCTGCAAATGCTTCATGTATTTCGTAATAATCAAAATCTTGTAAGCTCAAATGATTTCTGGCAAGTAATCTCGATACGGCTATAGTAGGTGCCATTAAAAGCCCAGCCCCTTGTACAAAATCAACTGCTGCAACCTCACAGTCAACAAAGTAAGCAAGAATATCAAGTCCATTGGCTTCGGCCCATTCTGGAGAACCTAATAAAACAACAGATGCACCATCGGTTAATAATGTCGAGTTCCCCGCTGTTAAGCTTCCTGTTTCAGATTTATCAAAAACAGGTTTTAAAGAAGAGAGCTTATCTAATGACGTATCTTTTCGCATAATGCTATCTGAATTCAAGCCTTCTATCTTAATAACCAGATCTTTATAAAATCCTGCTTCGTAAGCTTGAGCCGCATTTTGATGAGATCGAAGGGCTAATTCATCCTGTGCTTTTCTAGAAATATGCCATTCTTTTACCATCAGTTCGCAATGTTCTCCCATCGATAAACCGGTACGGGGCTCCCGGACTTCTGGAAACTGTGGCTTCAACATATTAAATCTAAATTTAGATAAAGCGACTAATTTATTTTTAAAAGACTTGGCATTTTTTAAATGAATAAGCCAATGCGTAAATTTTCGTTGCCCAATCAGCGGAATATCAGAATTGGTATCCGTTCCACCGGCTATACCTACTTGCATTTGATTGCTGGCAATTTTAAGTGCAACAATATTCACGGCCTCTAAACCTGTACCGCAAGCCCTTTGAATGGTTAATCCGGGTGTTTCATGAGACAAATGGCTTCCTAATACTACTTCTCTTGCCAAGTTCCAATCAAAAGGATGATTCATGACGGCGCCGGCGACCACATCGCCAAGTAACTTATTATTAAGATGAGCTTTGGCAATCAGATCAGCCAATGCGGCACTCAACAAATCTTGATTTGATTTACCGGTGTAAACCGTTTGTGACTTAACGAACGGCGTTCGTGAGCCACCCAAAATAGCGACTTTTTTTCCAAAACTCATACTGCCTCCCTAAATAATATCACCGGCATATTTATTTGGTTTGTAAAAAATTTAGCAAATCATTATTTATCTCTGTTTTAAAAGTAATTGGCAAGCCATGATCGCCATTTTTATAAACTTTTAATTCTGCCTTTTTAATGATTTCAATCGCACGTCTGGCGGTATTGTCGATAGACACAATTTGATCATCATCACCATGAATAATCAAGGTTGGTACATCCATTTTCTTTAAATCTTCTGTAAAATCAGTTTCAGAAAAGGCTTTAACGCAATCATGTTGCGCTTTTAAACTGCCTTGCATACCTAGAAACCAAAAAAGATCTCTCATGCCTTGTGTTACCTTTGAATTTTCTCGGTTTGCACCAAAGAATTTAGCAGACAAATCTTGATAAAATTGTGTGCGGTCTTTTAATAAATTAGCGCGTGTTTCATCAAAAGCAGTAATAGGCAAGCCCCCTGGATTCTGGTCTGTTTTTAATCTGCTGGGTGTGACTGAAGCAATTAATACAACCTTTGCAATTCGTTTGGTTCCGTGTCGCCCTACATAGCGTGATACTTCCCCTCCCCCCATTGAATGTCCCACTAATACAACGTCTTTTAGATCAAGGGTTTCTATTAACTGTGCAAGATCATCTGCAAAAGTATCCATGTCATACCCATTCCAAGGTTGCTCTGAGCGGCCATGCCCACGCCTATCGTGTGCGATGGTACGATAACCTTGAGAAGCTAAAAAAAACATTTGCGCTTCCCATGCATCCGCATTTAATGGCCATCCATGACTGAAAACAACCGGTTGGCCTTTTCCCCAATCTTTGTAGTAAATTGAAACGCCATCTTTTGTTTTAAAGTTGCCCATGAATCACCTCTGATCAAATTTATTTGTATATCTTTAACTGTAGAATATATTTATTCAACTTTGAGATGAGAAAATTAGTTAGTCAGAATGCATTAATGTACTGTCGTGGAAGCCACTTGAGCTAATGGAAAACGTTGAAGAATTTCACCGGCCAAAGGTTCTTCTTGGCCGTTTTCTAAATCTATCATCATCAGATATTTGCCTTCGCGAATGGAAGACTCGGCTTGTTCAACAATGGGGTTTTGCACACCAATACCCACTAACCCACTGATCCATAAACCCAAAATAATCCCTACTAAGGTAAAGACCACAATCCCCGCAGCCGGTATCGTCACCCCCCAAGGGGCCAAGGTCGCTAAAATTATGCCTGCCAATGTGCCAATTAATAATCCCAGCAAACCCCCTCGCATTAGCGCATGTGGCAAATTAGTGGTTTGAAGAATATTAGCTTGATGTAAATGAAGATGTTCAATGGCCAGGGCACTTTTCCCTACCACATGAATATGGCCCTCTGAGATGCCGTTGGTTTTAACATGCTCGGCAATTCGCTTAGTCGTAGAAATATCGGGTACTAGTAGGAATAATCTACGCATAGTGCACCTCCCCCTATCGGCTAAGCGACAAACTCACGGTCTCATGTGCGTTTGACTCATAAAGCAAATAATAAGTTTTATTTTTTTATTAAATTTTTTATAGATATTTTTATAGGTTTGGAGATGACGAGTGTTAGGGATAAGAGGGCACACCTCACTTGGTGGCGTGCGCCCTTTTGAGTGATTATTTTACTAAAGTTAAGTGTGAGCGACCACCGCCGCCTTTTTTCCCACCAGAGCCTGTCGTAGAGCCCGTTTTACCGGATTCGGCGTCTTTATTGGTGCTAGGGGGGGGTGGAGGCGCATCGTCTTCTTCCTCTTCTTTAAAGACCATGCCACGGCCATTTTCCTTGGCATAGACAGCTGTCACTGCTTTAATAGGCGCCCAAATATCATGAGGAATACCTGAAAAACGGGCATTAAATTCAATATGATCGTTTGCCAGTAATAATCCTCTTACTGCATTAGGCGCAATATTGAGCACAATTCTGCCATCTTCGATATATTCTTCTGGGACATGCACATCAGGTAATTCAGTGTTGATGACAATATAAGGGGTATAGTGGTTATCCACTATCCAATCATAAAATCCTCTTAATAAATAAGGCCTACTTGGTGTCATATCCTGCTCTCTTCTATCTCTCTATCTTAACAGAAATTAACGAATTTCTGATAAAGCACGTTCTGAATCTGTTAAGCTTACTTGGAAAGATTCACGTGTAAATATTTTATGTGCATAAACACTAATTGATTTGGCTTCTACTCCTAATTTTACCCCTAAAGAAGGTAAACGCCAGAGTAAAGGTGCCATGGCACAATCCACTAGTGAAAATTCTTCACTTAGGAAAAAGGGCAAATCATTAAATAAAGCCGCCACACTGGTTAAGCTTTCTTTTAATTCTTTTCTATAGGGGTCTTTCTCAGCTTCAGATAAATTAGGCTGCGCTATTTTGTTCATGAGCACATACCAATCTCTGTCGATGCGATAAAGCATTAAACGGCTTCTCGCTCTAGCAACAGGGTATACTGGCATTAGCGGAGGATGAGGAAAACGCTCATCTAAATACTCCATAATGATTGCCGAGTCATAGAGCACCAAATCCCTGTCCAATAACGTCGGAACAGTATTATAAGGATTAACTTCTACTAAACTCTGGGGCTGAAGTGCTGTATCCACTTCAAGCAAATCAAAAGTCACGCCTTTCTCAGCAAGCACGATTCTAGCCCGATGGCTATACGGATCACTAGAACCAGAAAACAGCGTCATCACTGAGCGTTTATTGCCAACGACTGCCATTATGAACCTCTCTTAATGTACTGCTAATGAACATCTTTCCAATATTCGCGCTTCAATAAGTAAGCGAACACAAGAAAAATAACTAAAAATATCATCACACCGATACCCATTTTTTGACGCTTAAGTTTAATCGGTTCTGCTGAATAGTCAAGAAAATTAACTAAATCGGTCACAACCTGATTATACTCTTCGACAGATAATTTACCTGGCTTAACCAAAGTTAGTTGATGCGTTTTAGGATCAAGTACGTACTCTCCCTGCAACTCCCCTAACACATGCGGCATAGCCACACTCGGAAAAACGGTATTATTTACGCCCCATGGCTTAGTGGGATCAACATAAAAAGACTTAAGATAGGTATAGACCCAATCTGTGCCTCGCACACGCGTTTCTAATGTTAAATCGGGTGGCGTTATCCCAAACCATTTTTGGCCGTCTTTGGGCAACATGCCGTTGTTCATTGAATCGAAAATATTATCTGAGATAAAATTGAGATTCGTTTTTACAACGTCTTCCAGTACTTTGTCTTCTTCATCAACAATGCCAATATCATGAGCCATGGTTTTATAACGAACATAGCGCATGGCATGACACGATTGACAGTAATTTACATACAGCCTTGCCCCACGCTGTAATGAGGCTTTATCGCATACTTGGTTAGGCGATTTTTGCAATTTAACCGCTTCGGTATTTGCATAAACCGACTGACAAGCCATGACCATACAAATTATAAGCAGGCCTAAAATCCGTTTCATCATTTTTAACACCAACATTAACCCGTTACTCTGTCTGGCACCTGTTTTTTCACCTCTAACGTGGTGTAAATAGGCATGAATATAAAAAAGCTAAAATACACAACAGAACAAACTTGCGCAGCAATCATCCTAACAGGTGAAGGCGGCATTAACCCCAAATACCCTAAAGTAATAAAACTAATCGTAAATAAAGTTAAAGCTAATTTATATTGCCAACCACGATAACGAATAGAGCGCACAGGATTTCTATCTAACCAAGGCAAGACAAACAATATAGCGATGGCGCCTGCCATACACATTACCCCGCCCAATTTACTGGGGATCGCTCGTAAAATGGCATAGAACGGTGTCATGTACCACACCGGTGCAATATGTTCGGGTGTGACCATAGGATTAGCTGGAATAAAATTCGGGGCTTCTAGAAAATATCCGCCCATATCTGGCCAAAAGAACACAATGCCCAAAAATACTATCAAAAATACCACCAACCCAACTAAGTCTTTGACGGTATAGTAAGGATGAAAAGCTATGCCATCTAAGGGCTTACCATCTGGGCCTTTTATTTTCTTGATATCATTCCCATCAGGATTATTTGATCCGACTTCGTGCAAAGCCAGAATATGCACCACGACTAAACCCAATAATAAAATAGGCATGAGCACAATATGCATGGCATAAAAACGATTGAGGGTCACATCAGACACTGTAAAATCACCTCGTAGCCACTCTACCAAGGTTGTGCCCACAAAAGGAATGGCCTCAAATAAAGACGTGATCACTTTCGCACCCCAGAAAGACATTTGTCCCCAAGGCAGCAAATAACCAAAGAAAGCCTCTGCCATTAAGCAAAGATAAATAAACATGCCCACAACCCATAATAACTCACGGGGTTTTTTATATGACCCATAAAGTAAGGCTCTAAACATGTGGAGATAAACCACAATAAAAAAGGCAGACGCACCGGTTGAATGCAAATATCTTAGCAACCAGCCAAAATTCACATCGCGCATAATATATTCAACAGAATGAAACGCTTCTTGGGCAGAAGGCTTATAACTCATTGCTAACCAAATGCCTGTTACGATTTGGTTAATCAACACAAACAAAGCTAATGAACCAAAATAGTACCAAATGTTGAAATTTTTGGGCGCATAATATTCAGAGGCATGTTCACGGAACATTTTAGTGAGCGGAAAACGGTTGTTAATCCATTCGTTTAAGGTTGATTCTTTTTTCATTTATTATGCTGCCTTCTCGTCTTGTCCGATGAGCAAAACTGTATCGGTAACAAATTTATAGGGTGGTACCAATAAATTTACTGGGGCGGGTACCCCTTTAAATACTCTTCCGGCTAAATCAAATTTAGAACCATGACAAGGACAGAAAAAGCCACCTGGCCAATTGGGTTCAACCCCTCCGATATCGGGACGATAAGTAGGCACACATCCTAAGTGAGTGCATAAACCAACCAACACCAAATATTGGTCTTTAATAGACCGATGAATATTTTTGGCATAGCTAGGTTGTTGTTCTGTGTCATTAGAATTCGGATCTCTTAAAAGGGAATCTAATGAAGGTAGTTTCTTTACCGACTCAGGCGTTCGATTAATAATCCAAATGGGCTGGCCTCGCCATTCAACGGTTAATTGTTGACCCACTTCAAGTTTACTAATATCCACTTCTATAGGCGCGCCCATTGCTTGGGCCTTCGCGCTCGGTAACCAAGAACCAATAAAAGGTACTGCGGCGCAAGCTGCACCAACACCGCCTACTACGGATGTTAAGGTTGTTAAAAAACGTCTTCTTTCTACATTAATTTCTTGACGTTGATTTTCTTGGCCACTTCCACTCATGCTTTAAGTCTCTCCAATAGCGGCAAATTGTCCATTTGGCGAGCCAATCCTATCATAAATTTGAGATTTCTTGTTAACCAAAAAAAATAATTTTCTAAGTAATTTTTTATTAGTAAGAAACTAAGTTAAAATTTGTTTAATACATTGCATGAAATTTAAGTTATAAATAGAGTTATAAATAGATAATTGTTATTTGTAAGAGGCAAGTTAGCTTATGAATTGGGTATTATTTTTATTAGTTTTGTTAGCTTATTTAATAACAGGGTGGGAACAACTTAGTTGGATCCCTGTTGAAACGACAAATGCTATTTCTCCTATGCAGCACATGAATCAAGCCATGTTAGATGCCTCTACTCAAGCCATTACACTGGCCATAGGCTTAATTGGCGTCATGATGTTGTTTTTAGGCTTAATCAAAATTTTGGAACAAGGTGGCGCTTTAACCGCCATCGCACGCTTGATGTATCCTATATTTAAACCGCTTTTTCCCGAAATTCCACCCGAACACCCTGCTATGGGTGCCATGATGATGAATTTGTCTGCTAATGTGTTAGGCCTAGGAAATGCCGCGACGCCATTTGGTATTCGCGCGATGCAAAGTTTAAATCAACTGAACCCTAATCCTGGGACAGCCACCAATGCCATGATATTGTTTTTGGTTATCAATACCACTTGCGTCACAGTTTTACCGACCAAAATTATTGCCATGCGTTCTGCTGCTGGCTCAACCGATCCGGCTGGGGTTATACCGGCTATACTAACTGCCAGCTTAATCGCAACCATTTTGGCAGTGTTATTAACTAAATTTATCCAACGATTTTTTGCTGAACCCACTACCCTCACAGAAAATATAAACGAAAAAACAGATAACGCATCCGCTCTCTCATCCCCTCTGGATTTATCCACTAGCTCAAAACCTGTGCCATTATGGGCAACCGTATTAGCCATGTCTGTATTAATTAGCTTAATCCCTATCACGATTATTTATGGTAAATATTTTTCCCCTTGGGTAATCCCCACGGTAACGGTCGCTATTTTTACTTTTGGTATGCTCAAAAAAATTAAAATATACGAATGTTTTATAGAAGGCGCCAAAGAAGGATTTGATGTTGCCATTAAAATCATGCCCTATTTAGTGGCAATTTTATTAGCCGTGGCCATGTTTAGAGAAAGTGGTGGTTTAGATTATGTTACGCAACTTTTGGGTCAATATACCCGTTATGTAGGCTTGCCTCCGGAAGCTTTACCGATGGCATTGCTCCGGCCATTTTCAGGTTCGGGCAGTTTTGGCATATTAGCATCGGTACTAAACGACCCCAATTTAGGGCCAGATAGCTATGTAGGCTATTTGGTGAGCACGCTCATGGGGACAACAGAAACCTCGTTTTATGTATTAGCCGTGTATTTTGGGGCTGTTCAAATTAAAAAGTTTAGACATGCGGTGATTGCGGCCGTGGTGGCAGATATTATTGGTGTTACCTGTGCGGTGACGGCGGTGAGCTGGTTGTTTGGGTAAGCCCCTGACAACCTAGCTCACTAACACCAAATTTATCCTTCTTTCTTCATTCGTTTAAATTCATCAGGTCTTGCGTCACCCTCTTCTTCTGGACGTGCTCTTTTATTATTTTTAAATTCTTCGTCCATTTCTTCCACAGCAGTAGAAGTACAAGAAAAAGAAGGCAAATAACTCGTCATTTTAGATATGACATCTGAAGCAATAGTCTTACCTGCAAGAATAGGAGCATAATATAAACAATTTTTGTAAGTGAAATCTTTGCCTAATCTAGCAAAAAGGGGCTGCCGTTCTTCGGGAGAACTAGCTGCACTTAGTTGTTTCCATAACAGCGACTTTTCTAGTTCTGCATATTTGTTTTTAACATCTGCATGAACACCGGTTAAATTTAAATCTATCAGAGGATTGTTATGGCATTCTAAGCATTCAATTGCCGGTAGTTCTTGCAAATTCACAGTGGTGAGCTGATTGTAAGAGCAATATAATTCGCTAAGCGCCACCAGGCCTTGCACATTCAGTGTTGTGAGCTTGTTGTGTTCGCAATTTAATTTTATAAGCGCCACCAGGCCTTGCACATTTAATGTTGTGAGCTGATTGAGGCAGCAATTTAAATAGCGAAGCGCCACTAGGCCTTGCACATTCAATGTTGTGAGCTGATTGCGGTTGCAATTTAAATGGCCAAGCGCCACTAGGCCTTGTGCATTCAATGTTGTGAGCTGATTGAGGCTGCAATTTAAATGGCGAAGCGCCACTAGGCCTTGCACATTCAGTGTTGTGAGCTGATTGTAAGAGCAAACTAATGTGTTAAGCGCCACCAGTCCTTGCACATTCAGTGTAGTGAGATTGTTATTGTGGCAATTTAAATAGCGAAGCGCCACCAGGCCTTGCACATTCAGGTTGGTGAGCAAGTTGCTAGAGCAATTCAGAACCTCTAAATTTTTCCAAAAATTTACGTATCCTTCTGCCTGAAAAAGGGCGCTAGGAATGCGAGTAATGTGGTCGTAAGATAGATCTAAAATGTTGCTATTCACATTAATGTTTGCTTTAATAATTTCACTGTTTATCTTATCTAACACAGCATCTTTGGCTTTTAACGAGGCTAATGTTGCTGAGGTATTTTGCGCAAAAACATCAGCATATTCAGGCTTAAATGTGAGTTCAGGGTGGTATTTCTGCAAATAAGCGATTTCTTCTTGTTGTCTGGTGTGAATTTTTAAAAAAGCTACTTTAAAAGTAAAAACAGCGTTATCTTGAGGCAAAAATGCTGGCAAGGTTTTATCCAATGCGTAAAGGCGATTATATAGGGGTTGTAAAAGCATTGCATGAGAGCCCACAAATTGAGTGTCTTTGCAAATCTGTCTAAAACTATCCAAATCTTCAAAAGAAAAGCTCTCACCTAATCTAGCAATAATGCGCTGCTGTTCTTCGATAGAATTGGCTTTCTCTAACTGTTTCCATAACAGCGACTGTTCTAGTTTTGCATATTCGTTTTTTGTATCCGCATGAACGCCGGTTAAATTTAAATCTACCAGAACTCTGTCATCTAATATTAATTGTCGAAGTGCCGATAGCCCTTGAACATTCAGGGTGGCGAGTCTAGTATAACAACAATATAATTTTTCAAGTGACACCAACTCTTGCAGATTCAGATTGGAGGTCAGATTGTCAGTACATCTTAGAATCGTTAAATTTTTCCAAAAGTTTAGGTATCCTTCTCTCTGAAAGAGTGAGACAGGAAGGCGAGTGAGTCGTATGCCGTCAGTTAAATTTAAATGAGTGCTATTCACATCGATTCTTCTGGTAATAATTTCACTGTTTACCTTATCTAATACGGCATCTTTGACTTCTAACGAGTCTAACGTCACTGAACCGTGTTGTACAAAAAGCTCAGGAAATTGAGACTTCGTTGATAATCCAAAGGCATTGATTTGCAAATAAGCAATTTCTTCTTGTTGTCTGGTGTGAATTTTTAAAAAAGCTTCTTTAAACGCAAGGGCAGCATTATCTTGAGGCAAAAGTGCTGGCAAGGTTTTATCCAAGGCATAAAGACGATTGTAAAGAGGTTGTAAAATGACTGCATGAGAGCCAACAAATTGGGTGGCTTTGCAAATTTGCCTAAACCTAGCCAAATCCTCATTGTCTAAAAAATTCGCGATATTTAGCCAAAGTTCATTTGGAAGCCATGTTGTATCAGTCATGTATTTATCCTCTGTATTGTATTAAAAGTTTTTTAGTTAGC
>CADEEZ010000001.1:0-63010 GCA_902826485.1 uncultured Gammaproteobacteria bacterium | reverse complement strand
AAAAGAGTGTATACGCCCTCCCTGGCGCCAATTGCATCAATCAAAGCAAGATTTATCCTTCTTTCTTCATTCGCTTAAAATCATCAGGTCTTTCGTCATCCTCTTCTGCAGGACGTGCTCTTTTATTATTTTTAAATTCTTCGTCCATTTCTTTTACAGCAGAAGAAGTAAAAGAAGGCAAATAACTTGTTTCCTGAGGAAAAGCATCGTCTGGAAATAATATATCAACTTGTTCGGGGCTATAATGCAGGCAATTTTCAAAAGAAAAGTTCTCACCTAATCTAACAATAATTGAGTGCAGTTTTTCGATAGAAGTAGCTGTCCCTAACTGTTTCCATAACAGAGATTGTTCTAGTTCTGCATATTTGTTTTTTATATTTGCATGAACGCCAGTTAAGTTTAAATCTATCAATGGATTGTTATCGCACTCTAAGTATTCAAGTGCCGGTAATCCTTGTAAATTCAAAGTAGTGATCTGGTTATTTCTGCAGTTTAACCTTTGTAGTGTTGTCGAGATTAGTAGGCCATTCAAAGAGGTAAGGGCATTATCACTGCAGTCTATTTTTGATATACCATCTTGCAACATTTTTGCATTTCTTTCCTCTTGAAAATATGAGGCAGGAAGGCGAGTGATCCCAAGCCCTTTCAAATTTAGAAAAGCAAGAGTATAAGAGCCTATACCTCGCCCTTCGGAATTAATATGATGTTCGGTTATCTTATCTAGTACGGCTTCTTTGGCTTCTAATGAAGTTAAGGTTGCTGAAGTATTTTGCGCAAAAACATCAGCATATTCAGGATACGAAATAAGTCTAGGGCAGTGTACTTGCAAACAAGCGATTTCTTCTTGTTGTCTTGTGTGAATTTTTAAAAAGGCTTCTTTAAAAGCATCTAAAGCATTATCTTGAGGCAAAAGTGCTGGTAAGGTTTTATCCAAGGCATAAAGGCGATTATAAAGGGGTTGTAAAAGGATCGCATGAGAGCCAATAAATTGAGTGACTTTGCAAACCTGTCTAAATCTAGCCAAATCTTCATCGTTTAAATAAGTTGCGATATTTGCCCAAATTTCATTTGGAAGCCAAGTTGTATCAGTCATGTATTTATCCTCTGTATTGTATTAAAAGTTTTTTAGTTAGCCGGGATAATAACTATTATTTACTAGAAACAAAATACTTAAACGATGGGTGGCACATTTTAGCGATGAAGTGTAAATAAAGCTTTATTTTAGAGAGACAAAAAAGAGTGTATACGCCCTCCCTGGCGCCAATTGCATCAATCAAAGCAAGATTTACATTTTCTTGCTTCGTTTAAATTCATCAGGTCTTAGATCACCTTCTTCTTCAGGACGTGCTCTTTTATTATTTTTATAGTCTTCGTCCATTTTTTCTACAGTAGAAGAAGTAGAAGAAAAAGAAGGCAAATAACTTGTTTCCTGAGGAAAAGCATCGATTGGAAATAATATTTCAACTTGATCGGGGCAATAATTCAGGCAATTTTCAAAAGAAAAGTTCACACCTAATCTGGTAATAATACGCTGCTGTTCTTCATGAGAATTCGCTGCACTTAATTGTTTCCATAACAGAGATTTCTCTAGGTCTGCATATCTGTTTTTTGTATCTGCATGAACACCCGTTAAATTTAAATCTTTCAGAGGGTTCTTATCGCAAAATAAATATTGAAGCGAAGCCTTCCCTTGTACATCCAGGGAAGTGAGTCGGTTGTTATTGCACCATAAACTTTGAAGCGCCACTAACCCTTTTGCATCCAAAATGGTAAGTTGGTTGTTAAAGCACCGCAAATGAAGAAGCGCTGTTAGCCCTTGCACATTCAAAGTGGTGAGCTTGTTGAACGTGCAATCTATATTTTGAAGCGCTGTGAGCGCTTGTAAATTCAGGGTGATAAGATCATTATCACGGCAGTCTAGGGATACTAAATTTTGCCAAAAGTTTACATACCCTTCTGCTTGAAAAAGCGAGGCAGGAAGACGAGTGATTTTGGCCGCGCGCAAAAATAAAGAAGTACTCCTAACATTAATTTTTCGGGTAATAATTTCACCGTTTATTTTATCTAATACGGCATCTTTAGCTTCTAACGAGGCTAATGTTAATAAAGTGGTTGGTGAAAAAACTTCATGATATTCCACTTTCGCTCTGAGTCCAGATTGATGTTCTTGCAAATAAGCGATTTCTTCTTGTTGCCTGGCATCAATTTTTAAAAAGGCTTCTGTAAAATCAAGGAAAGCCTTATCTTGAGACAAAACTGCTGGCAAGGTTTTATCTAAGGCGTAAAGACGATTATAAAAGGGTTGTAAAAGGATCGCATGAGAACCTACAAATTGAGTGACCTTGCAAATCTGCCTAAATCTAGCCAAATCCTCATTGTCTAAAAAACTCGCGATATGAACCCAAATTTCATCTGGAAGCCTTGTTGTATCGGCCATGTCGTTATCCTTTGTACTACTTAAAAAAAGGGCCTTGTTTGATTCAGTCGACATAATAAATTGTGTTTATGAAAAACAAAACACTTAAAAGATGAGTGGTTATTAGAAATGGATAAGCTTCAGCAAAAGGCGACGGCCGGAAGGTAGAAAAAAAAAAGGCCCGTAAGGGCCTTTTTTTGAAAAAACATTTTAACGCTTAGAGTACTGTTCAACTTTACGCGCTTTACGATGGCCGACTTTCTTACGTTCAACCTTCCGGCTATCACGTGTCACAAAGCCTGCTTTTCTTAAAACACGACGAAGAGACATCGCGCCCATTTCAGCAGCTTCGCCGCCTTCACCTTCACCAGATTCTTCATCACCGTGCAAAGATTCACCTAAGGTTTGGCCTAACAACTGAGCTGTTATAGTCATTTGTGGCGCTAAACCAGATTCATCATATTGCAATAATGCACGCGTAATACCATGACGTGTTGCGCCAGCTTGTCCCATAGGACCGCCGCCAGCAACATTTACCATGACATCGAATTTTTGTTCCATATCCACTAATTTAAGCGGTTGACGAACCATAACGTGCGCGGTTTTACGGCCACCAAAATATTCTTCGACCGTCTTTTTGTTTATGGTAATTTTGCCTGTACCTGGACGAAGCAGTACACGGGCTGTGCAAGTTTTTCTGCGTCCCGTTCCTTGGTATTGTTCAGCTGTTTTCATAATCTCAATTTCTCAACAAATTAACGAGTGATTTCAAAAGGCGTTGGCTGTTGTGCCGTATGCGGATGTTCACCACCTGCATAGACTTTTAGCTTACTAAACATTTCTCTACCGAGCGGACCTTTAGGCAACATGCCTTTAATGGCCTTCTCTAAAATACGCTCTGGGTGCTTCTCACGAAGCACTCTAAGAGGGATATGGCGATCACCGCTTTGGTGGTCACTGTGTGAAAAGTAAGTTTTTGTGTCTTCTTTGCTGCCTGTCACTTGGACATTTTGTATGTTAGTTACGATAACATAATCACCCGTATCCACATGAGGGGTATAGATAGGCTTGTGCTTACCCCTAAGTACGGTGGCTATTCTGGTCGCAAGACGCCCTAAAGTTAAATTAGCTGTACCGGCATCGACGATAAACCAAGCCCGCTTCACTTCATGGGCTTTGGCACTTTTAGTTGTCATGTAGAAATGGCTCCTAATCCACAGTTCCTTAAAATTGCCGAATTATACTGAACCCTAAGCCAACTTACAACCGAAAGGCCAGGTTTAGATATTTACCCGAGATTTTAAGGGAATTTTCTTAAATTAAATCAAAATAAGTTTATCAACTACGTTAGTATTTAACACGCTTGCCTCGATAATATCATCAATATCCTGTTCACTTGTATATTTATACCAAATTCCATCCGGATAAATAACTAACACAGGGCCTTCATTACATCGCCCCATACACCCCGATAAACTGGTGCGAATGGAGGATATGCCCAAATTTTTCAATTTTTTGCGCGCATATTCTCTTAAGGCTTTCACTTCTGCGTGTTTACCACAACTCTGTTTACTGCTTTCGTCTTCTCGTATGTTATTACAAAAAAAGACATGTTTTTGATAATAACTCATCGTGTATTATGCTCTATATCACTGTAATATAATTATTTAATGACGAATAAGGCTCTGTTGATCATGCATTCCGACCTAGTGTCTTCTATTCAAACTCAAGCAAGTCAATGTGTTAAATGTGGCTTATGCTTACCCTATTGCCCCACCTACGGCCTCACTCAAAACGAAAATGAATCGCCAAGAGGTCGAATTGCACTCATGCAAAATTTGGCGACAGAAGCCTTAACACTCAGCCCTAAGGCCCACGAACATATCGAGAATTGCCTCAGTTGTAAAGAATGCGAACGGGTTTGCCCAGCTCACGTTACTTATGAACGCCTATTACTAGACTATCGGGCCTGGGAAAAACCCAAACTTAAAAGTATTCACATTAAACCCAAATTCAGTGCCATCTTTTTTGAATACCTCGCCTCACATCAGTATGCCATTCAACGGCTGGCCAAATTACTGTGGCTAAGTCAAAAATTAGGGTTACGATCTCTGGCGAAAAAGCTTGGGTTGATTCACCTATTTGGATTAACGCGCCTGAATGCCCTTCTACCCCAATCTTTGCCTTACCCTAAACCGCTTTTGGCTGATTATCCTGCCATTGGCATTAAACAGGGTACCGTCGCGCTCTTTACAGGCTGCTTGTCCTCTTTATTTGATACGCAAACAAATCGAGATGCCATTAGAGTTTTACAACATCTGGGTTACGAGGTAAAAATCCCTAAAACCCAGACCTGTTGTGGTGCGATTGCAAGTCATGCTGGCAACGCCCCCCAAACAAAAGCCTTGTCCAATCAAAACGTCGCAGCCTTTTCAGAGCAAGATTTAACCAACGTTAGCCACATTATTACGACGGCCAGTGGCTGCGCCTCGATGTTAATGAATACTGGTTATTTTGCCGGTAAGGTTATCGACATCAGCGATTTTGTTTATCATGCTGCTTGGCCAGAGGTCGTTTTAAGCAAAATTACTTATGCTCAGCATCGCTTCGGCGCTGAAAAAATTGCTGTGCATACCCCTTGTACCCTCAGAAATAGTCTTAAAAAACCGATGGTTAGCCAAAATTTACTTGAAAAATTAGGGTTTGATTGCGAAAAATTACAAAAATTTGAGCAATGCTGTGGCTCGGCAGGCACACACATGCTTTCTCACCCTGAAGCATCAGAAAGCCTTTTAGATAGCGCCTTAATTGACTTAGATCAAATTGCGCCCACTCAACTCGTTACTTCTAATATAGGGTGCGCCCTACACTTTCAAAAACGATTTACCGAACAAAACAAACCAATTCGTGTTTGCCATCCGATAAGTTTATTTGCCGAAATGCTAGCAAATGGCTAAACAGTTATGATAAGGTTAGAGCGTTGTAAATAGCCGGTTTGTCAAAAAGGAGAGCATATGGCTGCCCGTAAATCTAAGACTGCAAAAAAAGCGACTAAGAAGTCCCCTGTTAAAGCTACTAAAGTTGTAAAAGCGAAAGCAAAAACTAAAGTAAAAGCTAAACCAGCTGCAAAGCGCGTAGCTAAAAAAACTGTTGCTAAAAAAGCATCAGCAACTACTTCGCGTGCTGCTTCTAGTTCAGCAGGTGCACCTACTTTAACTAGAGTGTCTGTTGGTGATAAGCCTTACAGCAAATCTGAGTTAATTACCACTCTATCAGGTAGAACTGGTGTGGGCCGCAAACAGGTTCAGCAAGTACTAGAATCCCTTCAAGAAATTATTCAAGTTCACTTGAATAAGCAAGGTCCTGAAACTTTCATCTGGCCTGGTATCGCTAAGATCCAAGTCGTGAAAAAACCAGCGACTAAAGCGCGTAAAGGTATCAATCCTTTCACTGGTGAAGAAATGGTTTTCAAAGCTAAACCTGCTTCACGTAAAGTGAAGATTCGTCCTTTGAAAAAGTTAAAAGAAATGGCTGCTTAATTAATTCTAAGTTAGTTATTTTCAATAAAAAGCCGGTGAAAGCCGGCTTTTTTTATGCCTAAAAATAAGATTTAAATCCCTCCGCTCGCCCTTTGGGCTCACGACCCCCTTTTTCAAAGTGGGTAAAAAATGCCCGAGTTATTCTGCATAAATGAACGAAGCGGTTCGCCCCCTTTGATGCCAAAGGGGGCCGACTGATATGAGCAAAGCGAATGTCCGGCGGGGGGATTTATTTTATGCCAAACACAATTCGGGCCCTACCTCAAAAACATGGGTAATTTTAGCCCCATTCCATACATATTCTAAATGCTTAGTTTGAATAACCGGCAAAGGCACCGCCGGTGGCCGCAATATCGCGATGCACTGCCCACCCTTATTCCTCACAGAGTGGTACACCATTCCCCAGTTATTTTCTGTTTTTAAGGCCTTTCCAATTTCTTGCGATTTTGCATAATCATCCGGATCAGCATTTACCAGAGATTGATAGGTAATATCTCTCAAATCTTTGAGGGTTTTTACTATATTTTTGCTTTTGTATACCCGCATTGTTATTTTACTGCTGGGTTCGTTGGTAAAAGTTAAAAAACGTTCTCGGTGATATATCGTTTCTTTTATCGCTGTTTCTAATTCTTTGGCCGCATAATAAACCCCATATTCTCCGTTAGAAAATCGCGAGGGGCAATGAATAGAATTATGCGTAAAACTTGCCATAACTATAGAAGCTGTAGGGCCTGTTATTCTATCTTGATTTGGCACTGCAAATAAATTCCCGACTTCTTCTCGAAGTCTGTCATTAGTCAGGCTTTCTACAAAAAAAACAGCGTCTAATAAATCAGGATCGGTTAATTTTTCAAAAAAATTGATAGGCGGAAATTTTGAGGGGATAATTCTATAAGTGGCTTCCCAATCTAGCTGAACATCCTTGAAGCTATGATTAATAACTAATATCCTCTGTATGCATCTAAAAATCTCCTTATATCAGCAAGATCAGCGACATTGCCAGCCAGCATTTTATCTAATGCCGTGTGATTATTAAATAGCGGAGCAGAATTAGGTTGGTGTATCCAAATGTTCGCCGATTCTTCTGTGGGGAGTAATATGTTTAAGGCTTTAAATATGCCCATCACATACGAAATTCGTTCTAAGGTATCTTTAGAGAGTATTACATCGATTTTATTATCGACCTTCTTCTTCCAATGATAAAAAGTGGTTTTGGGGACGCTGCCCAAAATACACATTTGTTGTTCGTTACTTAAATTCCATTTTTTTGAAATATTAAAAAAAACATCTAACGCGGCTCTGCCTATTTTGCCATTGCTTAAATTAGGTGAACCCGGTGGCGATACGTGTAACTGCTTCATATCTATGCCCTTAATAGTTCTATTTGGTACATAATATTAGTATAGGTTCAATTTGGGACTTTTTCAAGATCAAAATTCCCCCGTCCACCCAGCCTAAAGGCTAGGTGGCCTGCCCTCCTTTTTCAAAGTGGGGCAAAAATCCATTTCATCGGTTTTATCCTACCAGCTGTAGATCAATCATTTTTTTAACTAACTTATTAATTTACAATTTGTTTTTAAATTTAAATATGAATAAGTAAGTGATTTTCTATGTTTTTTTTAAAGAAAATATATGATGGCTTAAAAAGCCTTTTTCTAAAAATTCTAAATATTCCTTTAATTGGGATACTCGTAGGATATTCTCTTTCAAATGTTTTATTCGAGGGTAATATCCCTTACCTTAATACAAGTATGATGGCCTTAAGCCTCTTACAAATGGCCACCCCTATATTTCGAAATAATCCTTTATTAAACATCAAATTAATATTAAAACAAAATCTGTTATCTATTTTAAAATTAACGCCGATTTTTTTAATTAGCGCATATGCAATGCAGAACGTTCTATCTATGCAAGAACTTTTATTCCTATTTTGTGAACAATTTGGGTTCTCTTTTTTCGAAATAAATTTTACTTGGGAGGCGACTATTTTTTCTTCCTTAGTTACGCCGTTAATTTATTTTACTTCGCATACACTTTTCCCTTGGATATACTGCGGACAAGAGCTGACACCAAACTCTGTAATAGAAAACATTATTCCTTTATCAGATGATACCCAGCTTAATTTTAATGAAGTATTAAATCGTTTTAATAAAGCCTGCCAAGATAGCAATTTGACCTCAATTAAGCTTTATATCATTCCTAGTCCATTCTTGAGCGCTTTTGCTATAGGTAGGTCTCACAGCAAATCTAGCGTTTGTATCAATTCGGGGCTTATCAATAATATCATACGAATTAATGGGCTTAACTCAGAAGCAGTTTATCGACAAATTAATGCCATTTTGATGCACGAACTAGGGCATATTCTTAATAATCACGTGACTAAACAATTACTATTATTTACACCACTCAATGTAGTGTTTTATAACAATAAGTCCTTCCAAGACTTAGTTGGTATGGCCTTTTCAAGAAAATGTGAGTATGAAGCAGATAATCATGCCGCAAAATTAGGCCACTCTCAAGACTTAATCGATGGGCTAAAAGGACTTCGAAATGAACCAAGCTCATCTCAACCAATAAGTAATATATTTTTAAGCTATTTTCAATCGGCCATGATTGAAATAGATGACACCATTGGTGCTTTAAAACAATGGAACGCAAGTCATCCTACGAATCTCAATCGGTATGAGAATCTCAAAAATCAGTTGCCAGCCGTTCAGTCTGCACAATATGTGAACCCACTTTCTATTTTGGTCTCAGAGAAGGATTATGTAGAGAATTCTGATGACGAAGAATATATTCCCTTGATGAAAAATAAAAACCGTAAATAAAAAAGAGCCCCACCCTCCCCCGCAGCCTCATCAGTACCAAAAACCGACGAACGGTAGTCATTTTACTTGGTTAAATGATTTTAAGTTGATAAACTGGGCAATTATTAAAATAAGCAAATACGACAACAGATGTGGGGCAGAAATGGCAGATTTCGATAATATACATTACGAGCTGATAGGTTTAATAATGGAATACTTAAATCCCGAAGATTTAGCCTCTTTTCGACTGGTGTGCCTGTCATTTAAAAATACAATATCTGCCGCAAGCGTTTTGCAACCTTTGTATAATCGGCTTTACGAAATAGATAAAACCCTTCCTCCACAAATAGACCCTAAAGCTGACGCTTTTCTTGTATTTAAAAATGCTTTTGAACAAGTTCGTTCGAAACAAGATGAAGAAATAGCTTATCTTGCAGATAAGAACAGCATGTATGCCAAGCTTTTTTATGGCATTCTTGAAAAAGGCACAGAAAGCAATTTTTCTGCTCTTCCTACTAAGACAATAGAAGATTTACAACGACGAGATTTCGAATTAAATCAGATCAATATAAGCAGAATAAATGCCAAATGTAACTTTTCATGGAACACTTCTGCCGTATTAGACTTGTCTGGCTCGAACTTAACTCGTTTTATTGTGCCAGAAGATAAACAAGATTATTTTTCTACTCTTGAATCTATCGATCTCGATCGTAACCAATTAACCACTCTAAATTTAAATGGCTGTCCTGCTCTTCAATACTTAAACTGTAACCAAAATAAATTAACCACCCTCACTGTAGATAAATGCCCTCAACTTGAAACGGTAGTCTGTCGAGAGAACAAATTAACCACCTTAAATTTAAATAATAATCCTTTTATAAAAGAAGTATACTGTCAAGACAACACATTAATTAACCTTTTTATTAACAAATGTACTGCCCTTAAAATTTTAAACTGTGATTTTAACCAATTAACCACTCTTATTCTTGACGAGTGCGATAATCTTCAAAAGTTACAATGCATAGGGAATCAATTGTCTATACTCGAACTTTCTAAAAACTGTGCACCTGTGCTTAAGTCTCTACAATGCACGAGTAATAAATTAATCATTTTAAATCTTGGTGGTTTTTCTGCTCTTACAGAGGTAAACTGCAGTTATAATCACTTACATACGTTAATCGTTGATCACTGTGTTAATCTTTCGACACTAATCCTCTACATAAACCCACTCACTGCCCTAAGCTTTAAAGAATGTGCAGCTGTTCAAAAAATTGATCCGGTTGAACTTTTACAATTAAACTTAATTTTAGAACTAAACTTAGAAGGCGCTTCTCCAGCACTTCAAAAACTATTTAGTGAAACAGAAGAAAAAATACTGTTTGCTCAATTATGTTCTTCTACTTTTAGTGAACGAGTGGATATTATTCGAAGATTAGATGTCAGATACAACATGGCCAATTGTTTTAAATATCGCTGTGCTTATGATGCAGGTGTAATTGCTCATGACCTTTTTTCAACCGCAATTAACCGCACATTTTTACCTTCTCTACTAGGATCACCTATTACTGAAGAGCCCATGGATGAAGATAGACAGACAAATAATAAAAGAGAAAGACCGGCGACTCTAGACCAAAGCGAAGAACCTAGATTTAAAAAACATAAGAATAGGTAATTTAAGTCAGTACAATCCGTGTGGGCACCAATTTTTTGAGCTGTTCATCTTGCCGATGGCCAAACCATTTAAGCGCTGCCCACACTAACCCAAAAAATATTGAAATACAGCCAATCCAAATGCTTGATTTAACGGGATGAAGCGCATAAGTGGCGATTTGAAAATACAACACGGCCACTGAATAGGCCAATATCGTCGTCCAGCACACTGAAAAAATCGCCCACTGTTTTTTAACTTCTCTGACCATGGCCGCCGTGGTCGACACACAAGGGAAATACAATAAAACAAATAATAAATACGCAAAAGCCGCATGCACGGTGCCAAAATGATGGTTTAACACACCAAAGCCTTTTGCTGAACTCATGCCCGTAGCATTCTCTTCTTCGATAGGCGCAGCAGATTCAATGGGATTCAATAATGCCCTACCCAACCCATATATATTTTCGGGGATAGTATTTAGAGCCGTATATAAATTTAGGTCTTCAGGCTGATTTTCTTCATCTAAACCATATAAAGAATTTAACGCCCCAATCACCACTTCTTTGGCTAACACGCCGGTTAATAATCCTACTGTTGCAGGCCAGTTGTTATCTTGTATGCCCATGGGATGAAAAATAGGTGTCACCGCTTGGCCAAATACCATCATCAGCGTTGGGGTGGGCTCTGTGCCCACATCAGGTTTGCCTATCTGCCATTTAAGATCGGTGCCTACATGACCCAATAAAGCCAAAACCATACTGATCGGAATAATTAATTTACCGGCATTCACAATAAAATTTTTCAAGCGATACCAAGCGTGTCGGCATAACATTTTTAGAGGCGGCATTTGATAATCAGGCAGCTCTAACAGTAAAGGCGATACTTTGCCCTTTAATAAAGTCTTTTTAAGTAAAAAGCCTGTCATCATGGCCATGGCAATGCCAATTAAATATAACAAGAAAATGATATTTTGGCCTTTGGCAAAAAAAGCTGACACAAATACCGTAAAAATCGCTAATCTGGCGCCACAAGACATAAACGGACTTATCATAACCGTGAGAATTTTATCGCGTTTATTTTCTAAGGTTCTCGCCCCCATAATCGCGGGCACATTACATCCAAACCCCACGATTAAGGGCACAAAAGATTTGCCAGGCAACCCGATAGAACGCATGACTCTGTCCATCACAAAAGCGGCTCGAGCCATGTAGCCACTGTCTTCTAAAAAAGCCAAGGCAAAAAACATGGCGCCTATTACGGGTATAAACGTTAAAGTGGTATTAATACCCTGACCAATGCCATGGGCTGTTAAACTAATCAACCAATTCGGCGCTTGTACATTAATTAAAATTTGAGCCACGCCTTCAACAAACAAAATTTTGGTTATTTGATCGAAAAAGTCTTGAAAGACACCGCCCACATGAATCGCAAACACGAACATGGCATACATGGCCATCAAGAAAAAAGGCACCCCAAAATATTTGTTCAAAATCCATTTGTCTATTTTTTCTGACCGTTTTTTGGAAACATAAGGGACTTTAGGTTTGGGTAAACTTGCGACTAATAAGTCTATATCTGCATATCGTTTAGTAGCTAATTCAATGTCATTTTGTTCCGAAACTAAAACGGGCGTAATTTTTTTAGCTGCCGGCATATTATTAGCGAGTAATAACTGTAAATCGGCAATGCCTTGGCCTTTATTGGCTGACACAGAGACAACTGGGCATCCTAATGCTTTTGATAAAGCCGCTTCTTGGGGGGCATCATGCGCATCCACATGCGTTAACACCACGACCACAGGCCAGCCCTGTTCTAATAATTGTGTGGTTAAATATAAATTTCTGACTAAATGTCGGACATCAACCACATTTAAAATTAATTCGGGTGCTTTTTCGGTGAGCACATGTTGCGACAGTTTTTCGTCTTCGCTTAAATAAGGGCTATCTTGAAATGCGGGTATTAAACCATAAATGCCAGGCAAGTCCATGACTTCGACTTGAATGTCTTCACAAGTGAAAAACCCAGAGACTTTTTCAACGGTTACACCCGACCAATTGCCCACCCGCTGCTTCATGCCCGTTAACGCATTAAATAAAGTGGTTTTACCTGCGTTAGGATTCCCTACAAGAACAACGGTACGCATTTTGGCTCTCATGGTATTACCCTACTAACATCAAAAAGTAAGGCTTCTTCTTTTCTAAGGCTCAAAGCGCACTCTCGCACCACAATTTGAATAGGATC
Source organism: uncultured Gammaproteobacteria bacterium (assembly GCA_902826485.1). Lineage (GTDB taxonomy): Bacteria > Pseudomonadota > Gammaproteobacteria > Berkiellales > Berkiellaceae > CADEEZ01. The sequence goes on along the minus strand of CADEEZ010000001.1, from coordinate 50,356 downwards.
CCCTAAAGGGGCAAAACGAATCACCCGAATTTCAACACCAGGCGTCAGCCCCATCGCCAATAGCTTTTGACGCGCCTGGAAAGAATCGGGGACATAATGCTCGAGGATGGCCGACTGTCCAGGAGTTAAGTTCGTTAACTTAGTTTTATTTTGACTTGTTTTCAAGATAGGTTGGCCTTTAGTGTGGCTATTTGTCCTAAATGATAATCATTCTCATTTACTTAGTCAAAATATATTTCATCAATGCTTCTTTAAGGGGGACTAATTTGCCATGAAAAAAATGACCTGTTTCGGGGAATCTTTCAAAAATCACAGGGGTTTTTAACTGGCTAGGTAAACGCTCTACCCACTCAGACACTACCTCAAAAGGCACTACCTCATCTTGTTCGCCCATCAAAACGACCCAATTTACTTTTTTTTGATCAAAAACAGACGAATGATTAGCTATCACCTTATCAAAATCTAGCCTATCGACAGCTGGGGCTACACTGATTAATTGCTCAATGGGCCAATCATGTGTAATCGCCCAATGGGCAGATATATACGTTCCAAAAGAAAAGCCCGCCAAAGATAAAGGCGTAGATGCTGGCAATACTTTTTTGACCCAGGTTATCACCGCGTCTAAATCAGCTATTTCACCCACCGCATGACCAAACTCTCCTTGGCTTTGACCTACCCCGCGGTAATTAAAACGAACCACTTTAAAGCCTTTAGCCAAATAGGCTTTGGCCAGGGTATAAACCACTTTATTATGCATGGTTCCACCCTGAACAGGATTCGGGTGGCAAATCACGACAATACCTTGGTCAGACACGCTTTCAGATAATTCAGGAACTTGGGTGATGATTTCTAAATGCCCGGCAGGACCTGTTAATAAGGCATGTGTTTCAATCAAGGGAAAAGAATCAAGATCTATAGGCGATTGGTTTGTCATAAATTTCTACTCCATACCTCTTCTCTATGTACCGCGCTTCATGCGCGGTATCCAGTTCATGTGGGAGGCGTAACAATTAAACAGGATTATCTATATCAACAAATACATGTTCTAATCCAAAGTGAGCCGATAAATGCTCCCCTAATGCTTGGATGCCATAACGCTCAGTGGCATGATGCCCTGCCGCATAAAAATGTACCCCGAGCTCACGTGCTAAATGTGTGCTAGATTCGGACGCTTCACCGGTAATAAACACATCCACATCATTAGGCACATCGGTAATAAATTTTTGGGCTGCCCCCGTACAAATAGCTATTTTAATTATTTTTTTGGTATTTAAATCCGGTGACATTGAATCTGAAGGGATAAACAAAGGCGCACGCCCAAGTTTGTTATGAATTATTTTCGTAAGGTCATTTATTGTGATTTCAGTTGCCGTTTGGCCAATCCAACCTAATGTCGGAAAACTGGGATCAATTGCCCAATGTCTATCAAAGACTAAGTCTAATTTTTTGGCAAGTTGAACATTGTTGCCCACTTCTGCGTGCGCATCAAGCGGTAAATGATAGCCAAAGATATTTAAATCGGCCTTGATTGCCTGTTCAATTCTTTTTTTACGATAACCAATAATTTCATAAGGATCTTTTTGCCAAAAAAGACCATGATGCACCAACAAAGCCTGCGCCCCAAGCTCAATCGCCTGATCTATTAGGGCCAAACTTGCGGTTACCCCAGTGACAATTTTATGAATACTCGACACGCCTTCGATTTGTAATCCATTTGGACAATAATCCACTTGACGGGGATTCATGCCCAAATAATCACGAATATAATTTTCAAAGATGTGTCGTTCTATCATATATATTCTTACGCCGGTACGCGTTTAATATCGGCGCCCAATTGAGATAATTTTTCTTCGATGCACTCATACCCTCTATCGATATGATAAATTCTATCGACCAAGGTTTCGCCTTGTGCGACTAAACCCGCTAACACCAAACTGGCTGACGCGCGTAAATCGGTTGCCATCACAGGGGCCCCCGTCAACACAGGCACGCCTTTACAAATCGCTTGGTTACCGTTGAGTTTGATATCGGCACCCATACGACGTAATTCTTGTGCATGCATAAAACGATTTTCAAAAATAGTTTCAGTGATAATGGATTCACCTTCTGCAATCGCGTTTAAGGCTAAAAATTGCGCTTGCATGTCTGTGGGGAAACCGGGATAAGGCGCGGTATGAATATCAACCGCTTTGGGTCTTTTGCCTTTCATATCGAGCGTGATCCAATCTGCGCCTGTTTCAATATGTGCGCCTGCTTCGGTAAGCTTATCTAACACCGCGCTTAAAATATCCGGACGCGTTGCTTTAACGGTAATTTTGCCGCCGGTGATAGCCGCAGCAACCAGATACGTGCCCGTTTCTACTCTATCGGGTAACACATGATATTCGCCACCCGTTAACGCTTCTACGCCTTCGATGGTAATCGTATCCGTGCCAGCACCTGTAATTTTTGCGCCAATAGTATTTAAGAAATTCGCCAAGTCGACCACTTCGGGCTCACGTGCGGCATTCATCAGTTTAGTGGTGCCATTTGCTAACACCGCTGCCATCATTAAATTTTCTGTGCCGGTTACCGTGACAATATCAAAATGAATTTCGGCGCCTTTGAGTCTGCCGTTTACTTTGCCTTCTATATAGCCATTTTCAACGGTGATTTCGGCACCCATTTTTCTTAGGCCCGCAATATGTAAATCAACCGGACGAGGACCAATAGCACACCCGCCTGGAAGTGACACATGGGCTTGGCCAAAACGAGCTAACAAGGGCCCTAAAACCAAAATAGAGGCCCGCATGGTTTTGACCACCTCATAAGGGGCAACAAAGCTCAATACATGCTCCGCGTTAATCACAATGGCATTGCCTTCAGACACAGTCAGCTCTACGCCCATTGCGCCCAGTAACTTCATGGTGGTGGTCACATCATTCAAATGCGGAATATTACTGATTTTAACGGGTTTAGGGGCCAAAAGACCGGCGGTAATAATAGGCAAAACGCTATTTTTTGCGCCTGAAATTTTGACTTCGCCTTCAAGGCGACGTCCGCCCTTAATTAAATGTTTTTGCATATATTGGGTGCTCAACTGCTTATTTTGATAAGTAAATCGGACAATGATAACTAAGTTACCGAGCTATTGCGAGCCATTGTTTAAAATAAGCCCTTAAGTTGGTTATTTCTGAAACTTTATTAATTTGGATAACATTTATCTAAATTATCTTTATTTACACGATAAGCAACATACTTAAACCGATTCTGACCAGAATTTAGCGCAATGAATCCCAGGGGGCAGCCCTGAATAATACCCTGTAGTCTTTCAACCCAAACGATGCCCGTTACTTCTTCGGCGGCCGTTATAATATAATCAGGTTTTGCTTTAATCAGATCTTGAACACCCCAGTTGTACTGCTCTGGCATCACAACGTTCGTATGAGAATAAAATATGCCGTATAAATAACGAGTTGGCACCCAGACCGTTATATTGGTTTTTTTATAAAGTTCATCGGCAATGATTTTTTGTGCATCAGGAAAATAAAATTGCAGCGTACGCAAGCCACCATCATGCCAACCAATACCCTTCATGACTTTATATTCTTGTTTATAGCCAATCATTAGGCTGCCTAAAACAGATACTGTTGTTAAAGCGAGAAATATAATTTTTGTATTTGTTTTAAAAATTTTATTACTGAGAAAAACGAAATTTGGAAGCAATACGGGAAACGGAATCAAAATTCGATACCCCGATAAAATAATCAACAAGCTTAATAAAGCAATAACATGTTGACCTAATCTTAACTGATACGCCCCAAAGGTGAACCATAATAGTAAATAAGGCAAAATCAAAAAACTAAAAATAAATAAAATAAAATTTTTTAATTTATGCTTTTTTGCTTTTATAAAATAAATTATCAACCCTACAACACTGAATAATAAAAATAACCCCAATAAAGGCTGTTGTATAAAATAAAATTCGGCTAAATAGTTAAGATGACCCAAAATATCTCGATTCTTTAAAGAAGCGCCTATCACGCCGCCATTATTTTGAAATTGCATGCCTTCTGTAAAAGCCCATAACAAAGCCATGCCACTTGTGGCCAAAATAAATAATCCTGATTTAAGTTTATTTTTGATACAGTGAGAGTAGGAAAATAAAACGTACCCTGCGGGCAAAACAAATCCTAACCATAATAATCCCGGTTGTTTAGCATAAGCGGAGACCAACCCCGTTGCTATGGCTAATAACCAATATTTATTTTTGTTATTTTTATAAGCCAACCAGGCATAATAAACAGACAATACTAAGCTGGCACACATAATGGGATCAGCATAGCCATCGTTAAAAAAGTGCTGTAACCCAATCCCAAACACTATCCATAAAATTAAAATGCCATATTTAATTTTGCTGGCCACATCACGATGACCATAAGCCACCGCCAGCGTATTTAATAAAGTGAAAGAAAATACACCCAACAAACATTTAATAGGCAATTGATAATCTATACTGCCCAAAAGCTGGTATTGATAGGCAAGTAATTTAGGCAAAAATTGCGGGTAAGGCGCTCCGGTGTGGGTAAAATCGGGTGGCAAACTTAAATAATGTTGAATCGCCCAAAAATTCCAGCTATAAATTTCATCGCCCTGATCAAAACTGTGCGTGCCTAATTTAACAAAAAACGGCAACATTAATAATAAATTAAACAATAATAATTTAGAGGTATTATTAAATTTAAACTGTATGATATTTTTTGATCTGACTATCGCGACACATACAAATAATACCGACAAACCCACGACGACATAATGATTAAATAATTTTAGCGGCAACAACAGACTTACTAAAATGACGACAATTAAACTAGATATTATCGGTATGGATATAAGGGTGTGTGGCTGACGAATCAACGTGGGGAAAAAAGCCAAGGCAGGCGTAATATAAACGCTCAAAAATAAAACAATTAAACAAACAAAATACATAAAATTAACTACTAAGTATAAGTAATGGGCAAAATACCATCTATGCCACAAACTCTGGCGACATCTAATAAATATTTAGGCACATTGGTAAAATGCAGGTGGATATTTTTTTTCTGTGCAGCGCGCATCCAACCCAAAAGTATAGATAAGCCTGAACTATCGCTTTTTTCTACGTGGCTTAAATCTATTTCGAGTTCAGGCAGGGTACACTGGCCCAGAAAATCTAGGCCAGTTTGGTAAATAGGCATCACCGTATCGAACATCAAAAAACCCGTTAAACTAATTTTATTAGGAAAAAGATCGATTTTGGCTTCGCCGACACCTAATGACATGATATCCCTACTTTGTGTTTAATGGTTTAGCATTATGGCTTTGTAATTTAGTAATCAATTTTTCTAAGCCTGCGCCCCGTAAATCATCTGCAAATTGTGATTGAAAGCCTTGTAACAAGCTGACGCCTTCAATAATAATGTCATACACTTTCCAACCACCAGAAGTGCGAAGTAAACGATAGGCTACGTTCACATTTGAGCCATTCGGTTGGCGAATAACACTACTGACTTGTACCTTACTTTTGCCCTCAATCCCACCTTTAATAGGATAATAAGTGACGGTTTGATTAGAATAAGCAAGCAAGGAGCTTGCATAAGAGCGTACCACCATTTTTTTGAATTCCACAATAAAGCGGCTTCGTTGTTCAGGGGTCGCTGCTGTCCAATATTGTCTACCAACTACCCACTTTGACATATATTCTGTGTCTACATGAGGCACCAGAATCTCATCCACGATAGCATAAATTTTATTGGGATTTTGTTTGAGCTCCAGTTTATTGGTTTGTAAGCTATTGAGCATCGATTTGGTGGCACCATCTAAAATAGCCTCGGGTCTGGTTTCTGCTTTTGCTATGCTAAAACACGAAAAAAGCCCAATACACATGGCCAAAACCGACATGCTGATATAATTTCTGTTAAAAATAGTATGTTTCATATTAACTTTTTATTCCTTGTTAAGATTTTATGGTTTGGTTAGCTAAAAATTTAGAAATTAATTCTTCTAAAATAACCGCTTTATGCGTACTTTCTACCCCAATATTTGCACCGGGTTTTAAATAATGTTGGTTATCGTTATCTGACTCATCTACAGATTGTATGGGTAATAAGCCAATATAATTATCCCCTAATAACCCTGCGGTTAAAATTTGCGCTTCGGTATTTTCAGGTAAATTATCAATAGAACTAAAAATAACCAGGGTGACTTTTGCATAATGCGTTTTTTTATCGAACACCACGGATTTGACTCTGCCTACTTGCACCCCGGCTATGGATACGCGGGCTTTGGGTTTTAACCCCCCCACATTTTCAAATTCGGCGGTGATTTCATATCCTGCATTAGCTGTATAAATATCGTTTAAGCCACTGACTCTTAAGGCAAGCAGTAATAATGCTAATAAACCCGCTAAGACAAACAACCCAACCGTAATTTCTATGGTTCTTGCTCTCATTTTATTGAATGCCTCCAAACATCACCGCTGTTAACACAAAATCTAAACCCAGTATCCATAACGAAGAATACACTACCGTACGGGTAGTTGCCCTTGCTATGCCCTCGGCTGTCGGTAAGCACTCAAACCCTTGGTAAACCGCTATCCAAGTGACTACCGTGCCAAATACCACACTTTTAATGATGCCATTGACCACATCTTCATAAAAATCGACAGAGGCCTGCATATTTGCCCAAAATGCCCCGTTGTCTGCGCCTAACCAAGGCACGCTTACTAAATAGCCACCATAAACTGCCACGCCAATAAAAATCAACGTGAGTATCGGCATGGCGATTTGTCCTGCCCAAAATCTAGGGGCAATAATTCTTTTAAGGGGATCAACGCCCATCATTTCCATGCTGGCTAACTGCTCGGTTGTTTTCATTAAGCCAATTTCTGCGGTCAACGCTGAACCCGCTCGGCCCGCAAATAACAACCCCCCTACTACAGGGCCTAATTCTCGCACTAAACTCAACGCGATTAATTGCCCTAAAGCATCTACTGCACCAAATTTAACTAAAATGGTATATCCCTGAAGCCCGAGCACCATACCAATGAACATGCCAGAAACGGCAATAATGAGTAAAGAAAATACGCCGACATAATAAAGCTGTATGATCAATAATTTAAAATTGTCTGGAAATTTTGAACGGCCAAAAAGCACATGCAGCAAAAAAAAGGTGGTGTGCCCTGCTTCTTGCAATACTGAAAAAGTACTTCTTCCTAAGGCTTGGACTCGACGAATCACTTAAATCACCCCTAATAAGTCTTTTGCAAATTCTTTAGCAGGATAGTGAAAAGGCACTGGCCCATCCGGCAGGCCATTCACAAATTGTTGAACCCATCCAGAGGCATGTTGCTTAATCTCTTCTGGCGTACCTTGACCCACAATTTTAGCATCTGCCACTATATAGATATAATCCGCAATAGACAAAGTTTCTGGTACATCATGGGACACCACAATAGAGGTGACGCCAAGTGCATCGTTTAATAATCGAATTAATTGTACGAGTACGCCCATCGAAATGGGATCTTGTCCTGCAAAAGGTTCGTCGTACATAATAATATCGGGATCGAGCGCAATGGCTCTTGCCAAAGCTGCTCTTCTTGCCATCCCACCTGATAGTTCACTGGGCATTAATTCTCTCGCGCCTCTTAAGCCTACCGCCTCTAATTTCATTAATACTAAATCTTTTATTAATGATTCGGGCAACTTGGTATGCTCTCTGAGTGGGAAAGCAACATTATCAAACACCGATAAATCGGTGAACAACGCACCGCTTTGAAAAAGCATGCCCATTCTACGTCTGACTTTCAATAATTCATTTCTGTCGAGCTGGGTGATATCTAAATTTTCTATGCAAACTGAACCGCCTTCTTCAGGCATGAGTTGACCGCCAATTAATCTCAACAAGGTTGTTTTACCACATCCACTGGGCCCCATTATGGCCGTTATCTTCCCTCGGGGAATGGTTAAGGAAATACCTTCTAAAATCGTTCTTTCCCCTCTGGAAAAAGTACAATTAGTGATATTAATAATATTGGCGTTTTCTGTTGTATTGATCACATTCATAAAATTTAAAATAGTGCCTTACTTAGAGAAACTTTAGCATATAATTTAAGAGGTCGAATCTAATCAGAAAATTAACTTTCCTATTAAAAACCATTCAAAGATCATGATATACTCCTTTTAGAGTGCAGATTAGGTGTTTTTGGATTAAAAAGTAAAGTTTTAAGAAAAAATAATGAACGATATAGTTAGTTTTAAAAATAAGTTTTCAGACGTCGATTTTACCAACATTGCTAAGTGGGTTATCCAAATGGAAGGTCAATCCATTTTGGCTTTACTCCCTCGTCTTGATAAGGATTTTCAAGCTGCTTGCCGGTATTGCTTGACCTGTTCGGGCAGGATAATTGTATTAGGAATGGGAAAATCCGGTCATATTGGCAGAAAAATTGCGGCAACCTTGTCATCCACAGGCAGCCCTGCTCTGTTTATACACGCAGCTGAAGCCTTGCATGGTGATTTCGGCATGATAACAAAGTCAGATGTCGTGCTTGCAATTTCAAACTCCGGTGAAACTAAAGAAATCATCCAACTTATACCGTTGATTAAACGTTTGGGCATTACGTTGATTAGCTTAACTGGTAGCCCAAAATCTACGTTAGCTACCCAATCAAATATTAATTTAGACATTTCTGTAGAAGAAGAAGCGTGTTCACTTGGACTAGCGCCTACGGCCAGTACCGCCACCACCCTTGCCATGGGGGATGCATTAGCCGTCGCTTTGCTAACCGCCAAAGGGTTTAGTAAAGAAGATTTTGCCTTCTCTCACCCAGGCGGCAGTCTGGGCAAAAAGCTCTTGCTAAAAGTAGAAGATTTGATGGTAACAGGTCATCGTATCCCCATTATTCAAGAACAGGCTACTTTTAAAGAAGCCCTACTAGAAATGACGGTAAAAAGCTTAGGCATGACAGCCATTGTCGATAATAATCAAAAATATATTGGTTTATTCACCGATGGTGACTTAAGACGAGTATTAGACAAAGGCTTATTCTCACCCGAAGCACCCGTTGCTAAGCTCATGACGGTAGGCGGTATTACCGCTCAACCCGATTGGTTGGCACAAGAAGCTTTAAGAATAATGGAATTGAAAAAAATAAATGGCATGTTTGTTTTGTGTCCTGAGCAAAAAATAATCGGTGCCTTCAACGTACATGATTTGCTTCGTGCAGGCATTCTGTGAAACGCTCTGCGGCAATTATCACTGGAATCAGTTTCTGCTTCTTACTGAGCAGCCTCGTTGGTTATGGTCTTTTTTATCCTAATAAGACAAAAGCTTCGTCTCATCCTCTTAGCTTACTGCTTGCTCATCCTGTCGAAACCTATATTGAAGAAGGCGAAATTGTTCGCTTTGATGAAATGGGCGCCAAAAAAGAACAGTTGTTTCTACAGTCGGCTTATCATCTGAAAGACAATACGGTTACCCATATTATTAAACCTAAGCTGATACAACATAAGCAAGATAAATTAATAGAATTATCTGCTCAAAAAGCAGATGCGCTTCACGTGAGCCCAAACGGTAAAATTCAGAAAATTATTTTTAGCGATGATGTCCGCATCACCAGTGCACCCTTCTTGTTGAACACAAGTACTTTAACTTATCATCCTGATACTAACTTAGCAAAAACAGATGACTTAATTGATATTTCGAGTGAAAACCTTCATATTCAAGCAAAAGGCATGAACATTCATCTGCAATCGGGAAAAATGGAATTACTCAATCAGGTAACAAGCAAATATGAATATAACGCGATCTAGTCTTTTTTTGTTTTTATTAATATGCTTCAGCTCAAATTGCTTGGCGCTGATCACCAACAATAAAAGCCCTATTTCCATTGAATCTAATACACTGGAACTCAACCAACAACAAGGCATAGCCACTTATCTTGGACATGTTATTCTCAAACAAGACGGCAACGAATTAATCGCCGATAAATTAGTTATTTATAAAAATGCACAAGGTAAAACAGAAAAAATCCTTGCTTTTGGCAAGCCAGCAAAGTACACCAGTTCAACAAAAAACGACCCTATATTTGGTGAAGCCAATAAAATTACTTTTTTTACGGGTAACCAAGATATGATATTAGAAGGTGAGGCGAAAATGACACAAAAACAAGATAGCTTTACAGCGCCTTATATTACTTACAATTTTCTAAGTAAAATGATTCGTTCTAAGTCTCAAGAAGGCATAAGACCCACCATTATTTTTCATCCTAGCTAATACCTAAAATAGGATAGGGATCGACCATGACTAATAACCCCACACTACGCGCTGTAAAGCTCAGTAAAAAATACAAAGACAGGCAAGTGGTACAAGACGTTTCACTGGTGGTGGCGCCTGGTAAAGTCATTGGGTTACTTGGGCCAAATGGGGCAGGTAAAACAACGAGTTTTTATATGATAGTGGGCCTGGTTAAAAGTGATGAAGGATCTGTTTGGCTTGCCGATGAAGACGTCACTGCCTTGCCTATTCATTTACGTGCTCGGCAAGGTCTGGGGTATTTACCTCAAGAAGCCTCTATTTTCCGCAAACTCACTGTAGAACAAAATATTGTCTCGGTACTAGAATCCCTTAATCTATCAAAAGACGAACAAGAAAAACGTAAGGAAGATTTGCTTTCTGAATTTAATCTGACGGCCGTAAGGCATTCTTTGGGGCAAAGCCTTTCTGGTGGAGAGAGACGGCGTACCGAAATCGCACGAGCCCTTGCTGGCGCGCCTAAGTTTATCTTATTAGATGAGCCCTTTGCCGGCGTTGATCCTATTTCTGTTGGGGAAATAAAACAAGAGATTAAACGATTGGCTAAAAAAGGCATTGGTATTTTAATCACTGATCACAATGTTAGGGAAACTTTGGGCATTTGCGATGAAGCTTTTATTATGAATAAGGGTGTAGTTATAGCCAGTGGCCCTCCTCAAGAAATACTCAGTAATCAACAAGTAAGAACTGTATATTTAGGTGAAGAATTCAGCCTATAAACTTCTAATTTAGGCATTCAGGGCGTAATTGATCTGATTCGTGTATAGTTATTTATATGAAGCCTACTTTACAACTCAAAATGGGTCAAAGTCTAACAATGACCCCTCAACTGCAACAGGCTATACGCCTGTTGCAGCTTTCTAGTGTCGATTTATTAACTGAAATAGAAAGCATCTTAACTGAAAATCCCCTACTCGAACGCAATGACGATGACTCTACTCAAAGCGCTCAAATCCATTTATGGGAAAAATGGGGCAAACAGTGTTCTTCTTCAAAACAAGGTTGGCAAGACGACGAAAATGACCAGGAGCAATATCAAAAAGCCCGAGAAATGAATTTACAAGAATATCTCACGTGGCAGATGGAACTAACCCATTTTAGTGACACAGACAAAACCATCGCTGCCAGCATTATAGATGCCATAAACGACGAAGGTTTTTTAGAATTAGAATTATCTGATCTCCATTCAAGCTTGAGCAAACACATTGAAATTGATCTAAACGAAATAGAAGCTGTGCTTCATCGCATTCAACAATTTGAACCTTTAGGGGTGGGTAGCCGCGATCTAAAAGAATGTTTAACGATTCAAGTAAGAGGGCTCATTCGCACCAATAACATTGACAGCACTCTTGCCAATAAATTAATTTTATTAATTAATCAATTTTTACCTATGGTTGCCAAACAAGATTTAGTGGGGTTAAAAAAGAAACTCAAAGTCACTCAACCTGAATTAAAAATATTAATTGATAAACTTAAAACACTTTATCCCAAACCTGGTTTGCTAATTGGGTCCAGAATCGCCGAATATATTATTCCCGATTTAATTACGTTTAAGCAGGCTGGCAATTGGATTGTCGAGCTTAATCCTGAGGCAAGCCCTAAAATTCAACTCAATGAAAGCTATACCAGTTATATTAAGCAATGTAAAAAACCAGAAGAAGTTGCCACGTTAAAAAATCGAGCCCAAGAGGCAAAATGGTTTATTAAAAGTTTAGAAACACGTCACGATACCCTCTTGAAAGTCGCAAAATGTATTGTCAGTAAACAAATTGGCTTTTTGGAATCTGGAGAAGAAGCACTTAGGCCCATGATATTGCAAGATATAGCGCAGGAAGTTAGCTTACATGAATCAACGGTTTCAAGAATCACCACTCAAAAATTTATTCACACGCCTCGAGGCACTTTTGAGCTAAAATATTTCTTTTCTACCCTTTTACTTTCACAAGATGGACAAGATTTCTCTGCGAAAGCGATTAAGGCTATGATTAAGAAAACGATACAACAAGAAGCGCTAGATAAACCTTTTAGCGACAGTTTTTTAGCCGATAAACTGAATCAGCTAGGTGTCCCTGTAGCAAGAAGAACGGTGAGTAAATACCGTGAACAACTTGGGATCCCGGCTTCTAATGAACGTAAACGACTCATTTAAGTTGGAGAACAAAACATCATGCAAATAACCATTACAGGCCATCACATCGAAGTGACCCCTGCGCTAAAAGATTATGTTCATGAAAAACTTGAAAAAGTGCATAAACGTTTTTCTAATATCACCACAGCGCATGTGACATTAACAGTCGCTAAAAAGTTTCAACAAAAAGCGGAAGCCACTTTGCACCTGGCCAAAACTGAGATCCATGCCAATTGTGAAGCAGAAGACATGTATGCGGCCATTGATTTGTTGGTGGATAAATTAGACCGCCAAGTTATCAAACACAAAGAAAAAATGCAAAGCCATGACAGTGGAGATTTAATTTAATCATGCATTTAATGATTGTCAGTGGTCGCTCTGGCTCTGGCAAAACCGTTGCTTTAACTACATTAGAAGATCTCGGGTTTTATTGTGTAGACAATTTGCCCGTTGATCTCTTAGTAACCCTCGCAGAAAAATTGCATCTAACCCATGATCATATTGCTGTTAGCATAGACGCGCGCAATCTGCCTAAAGAAGTGGCCTCGCTCAATAATGTGCTTACTCAATTAAAAACGTCTTTTAAAGATCAGTGCGATATTCTATATTTGGATGCCGAAGAAAATGTGTTGCTCAAACGCTTCAGTGAAACACGAAGAAAACACCCTCTAACTAACCCTGATTGTTCTTTGCAAGAAGCGATATCTTATGAAAAAAAATTATTATCGCCCCTATGCCATCGCGCAGATATTAGCCTAGATACGTCTCATTTTAGCAAGCATGAACTCAGTCGCATTATTCGCGATAAAGTCGCTAAAAAAAATGAAGCCTTACAAATTTTATTGCTATCATTTGGGTTTAAGCATGGTAGCCCTTCTGAAGCAGATTTTGTTTTTGATGTAAGATGTTTAGCCAATCCTTATTGGGAAGAAGCCCTAAGAAATTTATCGGGACAAGAAACACCCGTGATAAATTATTTAGCTTCTCAACCAGATGTATTGGCGATGATAACGGACATTCAACATTTTTTAAATAATTGGGTCCCTAGATTTATGAAAGATAATCGAAGTTATTTAACCGTTGGTATTGGCTGCACCGGCGGAAAACATAGATCGGTGTACATTGTCGATGCTTTACAAAAAAAGCTGAGTAGTCAATTTTCAGTACAGGCCAGACACCGTGACCTTTCACGCACACTAATTGGTTAAAAAATATGATTGTGAAACAATTACAAATTGCAAACAAATTAGGCTTACATACTCGAGCCGCCGCAAAATTAGTCCAAACCGCCTCTCGCTTTCAAAGCGAAATTCAAATTGCCCGCAATGGCAAAACCGTTGATGCCAAAAGCATCATGGATATCTTACTTCTCGCCGCCCCCTATCAAGCCTGGCTCGAATTTACCTTTTCGGGTGAAGACGAAGATGTGGCTTTAACCGAGGTAGAACAATTGATTTACCATCGGTTTGGGGAAGATAAATAACCACTTAGCGCCTTATTTTTACCTTTAATCCGATTTGATCCCCACATACCTTGACAGTAGTTATTTAACTAGTTAATGTACCCATTGTTTTATTCAATCAATCTAAATTTATTAAAGTATATGTGAGGTTTATCATGGATTTTTCAGGAAAATTATTTAAAATTGACGACTCTTCAGAAGAAGAAGGCTTTTCGTTTTTCGGCGCCCTTCAATCTTTTGGTAATACAATTATTAATGCTGCAAGCAATGTTGTGAACAAAGTAACAAATTACATCACAGGTTCTAAACGTTCTTTTGACGATTTCATAAATGAACCCGCTTCGAGTTCAGATTCAAGTCTAGATGAATCTTTTTCTGAAGAAGCTATCATCATTGAAGGTGAAGATGTGCTAGATACTACACCTGTACTTGAAAGCCCACTTAAAAAACAAAAAGTACGACAAGATATTCAAATTGAAGAAGTTCAAGAAGAAATTCAACAACCGACTATCAGTATTTGCACTGGCCCAGTGTTTGTTAATAATCTCGTTAACGATTTCGAAGGGTTAGAATTCATTGTCGTTGAAAATAATAATCAAGACCAACCTATATTTGATGATATCAATGATATTGGTATGGTTGAAGAGCAACAACAAGAACAACAAGAGCCTCAAAACAACGAAATGAATGAAGAGATGGCTTATGATTTTGGTATAAAAGCTCGTGACTATACTCCTAGAGCAGCTGCTTCACGCGAGGCGAGAAAAGCGCATTTTGCTAAAGGCTACAACGTAAACGGAATGAGATCAAATCTTTACAAACGTACATAATTTGATATCTTCTAATATATTCGAGGGGGTCATTAGCCCCCTTTTTTTATTTCTGAAATTTTATTAAGTATTCTTCAAAAGCTTTAGGCAACAAAGGCTTAGAAAAATAATACCCTTGCACCATATCACACCCAAAGCTCTTTAATAACTCGAGCTGGTCTTTATTCTCAACTGCTTCGGCCAATACTTTTAATCCTAAATCGTGCCCCAAATGTATAATACCCTTTGTTAAAGCACTATCGCTTTTATTGTTCACCATTTCTTTGACAAAACTGGCTTCAATTTTTAATTTGTCCACGGGAAATTGGCGTAAATACCCTAAAGAAGAATAGCCCGTACCAAAATCATCTAAAGCCAAACTTAAGCCCATGCTTTTGATTTCATTCATGTGCTCTAATGCCTTGGTGATTTCAAGCATGACGGCTGTTTCGGTGATTTCTAATTCTAATAAACGCGGGTTTACCCCATATTTGAAAATAAACTGCGATACCTTAGAAATAAAAGACGGTTGATTAAAATGATCAGCCGACACATTCACAGCCAATTTGATGTTTAAGCCGTGTTTATGCCAATAGGAACTTTGTTTACAGGCTTGCTCTAATACCCATTCATCGATTTTATAAATTAAGCCTGCTTCTTCTGCCACAGGGATAAAAATATTCGGTGGAACCAAACCTCTTGTGGGATGCTCCCATCGAATCAGCACTTCGGCCCCAATAATTTTATCATTATCTTGAATATCGATTTGAGGTTGATACACTAAATAAAATTGTTCAGATTGAACCGCTTCATACAAATCATTAATTAACCCTTTTTGGGCTTTGACCTGAAGGTTGACAGATTGCTGATAAAATTCATAATCCGATTGACTTCGATTACATAATTGTAAAGCCAACGAAGCATAATCATATAATTCTTCTACTTTGTCAGTATCATTGGGATATAAGGCTACGCCTATTCCTATTTGTCCGATAACCAATTGATTTTGATATTCATATGAAGTGCACAATACTGCACGCAATCGGTAGATAAAATTTAATACCTCAGAAACATATTTAAATTCAGATTCTAAAATTGAAAATTCATCTTCTTGCGTTCTGGCAACAATCGTGGTTTCTAACACAACTTTTTGTAAACGTTTAGAAAGCTCATAAAAATAGTTATTGCCAAATTCTCGGCCATACAAAGCAGACACTTCGTTAAGATTATTCACCGATAATTTAATCACGACAATCATTTTAGGAGGGGCTTTGCTATGCGTAATTTCGAAAGAAAGATGATCTAAAAACAACCGCTGATTAGGCAACTGCGTTGCAGCATCATAAAAAGTCGGTTCAGATTGGGTGGGTTGTTTAGGCAGAGCCTGAATTTTAGTTAACTTTTTTTCTAAACCAAGATTAATCCAATAAAGATAAGCTAATATCCCCGAAAATAAAGCAAAGGCACTTAGAATTAAAAAAGCCTCGAAAGTCATAAAAGCCATTAAATTGCCTGCTTATTTATACAGTTCTGCATGAATATCTCACACTTTTTTCTCTTACCTTATGATTTATACTTATACTTTCATAAAGACAACTTAAATTATACCAAATTACACAAAGGAATGGTGAACGCACATGGAATGCAAAAAAGTAAGCTTGTTGATAAGCCTATTCACAACCATGGGTTTGTTTGTGCTGCCCACCCAAATGTTGTTTGCAAAAACAGAAAAAAATAAAATAACCCAAAAAGCGACCCCCACTTCTTGCCAAACCTTGGTTAAAAATAATCAATATGCTCAAGCTTTAGAATACTGTGAACAGCTTGCAGACAAAAATGATAAAGAAGGCCAATATTATTTAGGGATGTTATATTTACAGGGCTTAGGCACTCAACCACATCAAGAGTTGGCTTTTAAAAATTTATTGCGCGCCGCCTTTAATCAACATCCTCAAGCACAATATCAAGTCGCCAAGTTATATACCTTAGGGTTAGGCGTTGAGCGCGATGAAACACAATCGGCCAGATGGTATCAAGCCGCAGCAAAAAATGGGGTAAAAGAAGCCATTTTGGTTTCGAGCCTGATTAATCGTTTGGGTATTGGTACGCCCAAGAATAATCAATTGTCTTACGAATATTATCAACAAGCCATTCAAAAGAAAATACCAGGCTTGCAACCTTTAACACAAGCAAGTTTCGATTTTCAAAAAATGGAGCAAGCCGAAGCAGGTCAACAAGAATTTGACCGCGCCATGAATTTACAATTAGGCTTAAAAGAAGTTAACCCTAATGATCAAATAGAAGTCATTCGTTTATTAACACAAGCCGCAGAGCTTGGTCATCCAGATGCATTGGTGGCGCTTGCAGAATGTTATCATCAAGGCAAAGGCGTGACACAAAACGATTTAGACGCTTTTACTTATTATAAAAAAGCCGCTCTTTTTGGACATCCAGAAGGAATTTTTCAGGTAAGCTATCGTTACTTATTGGGACAAGGAGTGCCCCAAGATTCTGAACAAGCCATTAAATGGTTAAACCAAGCCAAACAAATTGCCGAGCTTGCTAAGAAAACCGACAAAACAAATTTAACTGAAAAAACCGTTTCTTCTACTCAACAACCCGAGTTAACCAAATTAACCAATCCTAATCCTGTTACCCCTGAAGACAAATACAAAAAGGGCCTTGAGCTATCGGAAGAAAATGATAACACTAATTTTAAAGAAGCCATTAAATGGTTTTCTCAATCGGCACAATCAGGTAACAAAAATGCTCAATTTAAATTAGGCATGTTTTATATGACGGGGAAAGGCTTGCCTCAAAATTACGTATATAGTTATAGTTGGCTTAATTTGTCTTCCGCGCAAGGCGTGCCTGATGCAACGCAAGCCAAAATTTATCTAGAATCTAAAATGACACCTGAACAATTAAAAGAAGCACAAAGATTATCTCAAGAAGTATATGAGATAACCAAAGAAAATTTATAAATCAATCCGGAATAAAACGGGGTGGCGCTTTTAAACCACCACCCTGCATATCTTTTTTCATTGCTTATACACTAAATACCTGCTTAGTGAGGATGTTAAACATGACTGGTCAAAAAGACGAGGTGAAGCGATGCTTAAAAAATTACCTCCCTCTCCTGAAGTACCCGCATTTTCTCCCGTTCAGCCTACCCCTAAAGTGAATAATCCAAGCACCATAAAAGCATTAGTCGGTGCCCCTCCTTTAGCACCAAGTGATCTTCAAAAAGAAATACAGAATTATGTTAAATCAAAAAATGTTACTTCCTTAGCAAAAGTATCTTATAGCAATCGTCTAGGATTTATAAAAGAAGGAGAGCTGACGGGTGAAGCGGCACTTGTCGCAAAACAAAAGCCTTATCATACGATACCTACCCCTTTTTCATCTGATGAAATTGCAAAGGCCTTTGATAGCCTCTCAGCTAAACCCGTTCAACCCAAAAAACCCGTATTGAACTTTGTATTAGGCGTTGACGCAAATGATTTACATAATGCTCCTCTGGGTAACAATGCGATGGTAATGGCTGCAAGCCAATTTAATTATTTAGAATCTGCTAATTTTTTTAAAGCGACTATTGAAGCTGTTTTTAATG
Source organism: uncultured Gammaproteobacteria bacterium (assembly GCA_902826485.1). Taxonomy (GTDB): domain Bacteria; phylum Pseudomonadota; class Gammaproteobacteria; order Berkiellales; family Berkiellaceae; genus CADEEZ01. The sequence continues at coordinate 32,012 of CADEEZ010000001.1, read as the reverse complement.
ATAAGACTCAAGGGCCGGCCTTAGTTACTTCTGCTATTACAGCTTTAGTCGATAGAATGATTGCTGAAGAGAATGGTACACTTCCTCATATGTTAAGTAATTTACTAACTAATCCTCCTTTATCTGATAAATTACAAAAAAAAATGTATGAAAATGGTTATTTAAAATTATATAAATTAACTAAAGATGAACAAAAACGGGTTCACGAGCATTTTGCAAAAAATATTGGCAAGCTCAATTTTCTGGCTCAAAACGTAGTTTGTGAAGCTTCTGGCAAATCACAACTGCAAGTATTTTGTGCTGCACCTTCATTTCAAAATGAAAGCATGCTTGCTGTAACACAGCCTGCAGCAAATTCAATCAATGATCTCATCTCCAGATTATTAGTGGTAGAACAATATAAAAATGCAGCTCGATTAGCGGTAATTCGCAGCCAAGAAACAGGAGAAACCGTTCCTTTACATTTAACCCTTGTCGGTCAAGGGGTATTTAGAAATTCCCCTGACATCATGAAAGAAGCGATGGAAGCTGTTGCAGATATTGTGAAAGGGCATAATGTTCAACTCTATGTACATACTTTTAATGACATGATTAAAAATAATTTATTAAAAACAATGGCAGGAGATAATCCCAAATTCGGCATCAATCAAATCACCAAAGATGATTTTTATAAAATGCCTCATCCTGCTCCCTACCGAAAAAATTAGATACCCCTCTCAGACCCGATGCTAAGAAACATTTCGGGAAATAAAGCCTAGTTTTGTAAGTTTTGAAGGCTTGTATATGCAATTAAGTTGAGTGACAAACCATGATATACTCCCGCTCTTTTCTTTAATTCGGAGTAGTTCATGGTCGCTTTTTTACAAAAACAATTTAAGAGATTAAAAAAAATTCTTCCTATTCCTAGCTTTTTATCTCTACTAACCGCATTTTTCTTGAAAATAGGCTATTTGATTAATTCAACTCGCTCATGGATTATCACGTCTGGCCTCAAAGAAAAAGCCATTGAAATTTTAGCAAACATACATTCTTGGTTAGCTTCTCACGGCGTTATTGATGCCGTCAGCCATTTTTTAACCAATACCAAAGCTTGGTTAGATACTTCTGGCATCACTGAAAAAATGATTCAGTTTGGTACAAAATTAGCCTCTTACTTACCTAAAGATTTTATCCCTCAAGCCATGGCTTTTGGCAAAGAATTATGGCTGAATGCAAAACATTATTTAAGAACAAACCTACCGAATCACACCACTGCTTTAATTGCAGGCGGGGTGTTTCTTGGCACAGCATTGCTCGTTGCTTTAAAAGTGGCCAGAGATGAATTTAAAGATACGGCTTTTTATGGTTACTTTGCGCGTTTAAAAAATGAACAAAAAAATCCAGGTACACAACCATTAACCGATGATGAAATCGCTGTTTTTAATATTGGAAAGGATGTGGATAACAGCCTGTTCTCTCGCTTTAAAAGCTGCTTTAACCCAACGGCCATCCTTAACCCAACTGCTTATTTTTCAGGCCGAAAATTTGCTTCTATGCCTCAAAATGATAAGGAATCAAAAGCTTTTACCAATCTTATGACGAGCAACATAGATTTTTCGAACAAAGTAAAAGAATATAAATTACTTTCTCAAGAAGAAAAAGATAAAGCTTTATATGTATTTGAAAAAGCAGGCTGTTTCGCTAACAAACTCACTAGTAAAGAACGCCAAGAAGCAGCAGCTTTGCTTATTGCTGGCGCGAATCCTAATTATTTTCCTACTCAAAATGAATATAGAAATAAGCATAGTGAACCCTGTAGTTTAATTGCTTCGGCCATTAACTCTGCTGATTTGAAGTTTTTTAATTTATTATTGAAATATGATGCTGATATTTTTCAAGAATCCAAATCTTCTAATCAAGTAGTATGGAGAGGGATTACGAGAACTTTTATGCATCCATCAAATGTCACGCCTGAATACACTGCTATTGCTGACAAAATAGCGGTTGAATTAGGAACGACCCCAGAGAAAATTAGAGAAAATATATCTGCAAGAACCAATATCGAGAAAATCTCGCTTCCGGAATTTGTAGAACAAATGAAAGCAAAATCTGGTGCTTCGTTGAAAGTCTAAAATAGATAAAAGATGAGATGAAATCCTGGCCGGCACGGAGGCCGGCCACTACAAATCACAATGCCCAAAATGTATTTTAGATATAAAAAACACCTGCCTCAAAATGGTACACAGCTAATAATTATTGGCAGGAAATTTTGTAGTGGCCGGCCTCTGTGCCGGTCAAGCGGGCCTGCCTGACGAAGCTTCTTGTCCGCCATAGCTTTGCGAAGGCGGATAGCGAAGTCAGGTGAGGACTCTTCAACTCCCCGCAATCGTCATCCCCTCAATAATCATAGAACCCGTATGCAAAGCACTACGATAATCAATGTCGTTACCAATCGCCGCAATATTTTGAAACATTTCTTTTAAATTGCCAGCAATGGTAATTTCAGCAACTGGAAAAGCAATTTCACCATTCTCTACCCAAAAACCAGAAGCGCCTCTTGAGTAATCCCCTGTGACTAAATTAACCCCTTGTCCCATGAGTTCGGTCACCAATAAACCGCGATTTAATTTTTTCAACAGAGCTTCAAAAGATTCCCCTGTTGAGCTTACCACGGCATTATGAATACCACCTGCATTGCCCGTTGATTTCATGCCCAATTTTTTGGCTGAATAGGTGCTGAGGATATAACTTTGAACCTTGCCTGATTCGATGATATTTTTTGATTTTGTTTGCACGCCTTCTCCATCGAAAGGTGCACTGCCTAGGCCATGTATCAAATGCGGGTTTTCATGGATGGTTAAAAAATCAGGAAAAATTTTCTTCCCTAAACTATCGAGTAAAAAACTTGTTTTTCGGAATAAGCTACCCCCACTGATGGCTGAAAAACAATGTGAAAAAATGCCTCGCGCAATTGAAGGTATCAGCATAATGTCCGCTTTTTTTGAGGGCAATTTTTGTGGCGATAAGCGAGATAAGGTTTTTTGAGCCGCCATTTGGCCAATTAAGCTTGCACGAGCCAATTGATGAACATCTCGATGACAGGTGTAGTCATAATCTCGCTCCATGCCCGATTGATCTTCAGCAATCATCACACAAGAGAGCGAATAATAGGAACTCGGAAAATGACCAATAAATCCATGAGAATTTGCCAATATACTCAAAGATTGACTGGCTGAAAACGTGGCACCATCACATTGTTTAATTTTTTTATCATGGGCTAATCCGGCAGATTCTGCCTGTTTTGCTTGTTCTATACCAAATTCACTGTCCATTTCCCAAGGATAACTTAATTTTAAATCAGGGTAATCATAAGCTAACATCTCTTTTTCGGGCAATCCTGAAAAGGTATCTTCTTCAGCATATTTTGCGACCGCTAAAGCCGAATCGATAGCGTGTTTTAAACTGGCGTATCGTAAATCATTTGTGCTGGCCACGCCCTTTTTTTTGTTTATATAAACCGTGATGCCCACGTTTTTATCACGGTTATATTCTAAGGTTTCTGGCGCTTGATTTCGCACGGTGACACTTAACCCAATATGCTCACCACATCCTATTCCTATTTCAGTGGCACCTTGTTTTTTGCCATACTGAATTAAATCTTGAAATAAATTTTGATCTGGATTAAACATTCGTGCCTCCTACTGTCATCTCTTCTACTAATACGGTTGGCATGCCAACCCCAACAGGAACAGTTTGGCCATCTTTACCACAATTACCTATGCCTGTGTCTAAAGCCAAGTTGTTACCGACCATTTTGATTTTTTTCATGATTTCTGGCCCTTGGCCTATCAAGGTTGCGCCTTTAATGGGCGTTGTAATTTTGCCATTTTCGATAAGATAAGCACTAGAGGCACTAAACACAAATTTACCTGACGTAATATCTACGCTGCCTCCCCCAAAATGTTCAGCATAAATCCCGTATTTTACTGAAGATATAATTTCATCATGGGTATGTTTGCCAGGAAGCATAAACGTATTGGTCATTCTCGGCATGGGGATATGCGCATAAGATTGTCTACGGCCATTTCCTGTGGATTGGGTTTTCATTAAACGGGCATTTAACCTGTCTTGTAAGTAATTTTTGAGCACGCCATTTTCGATGAGCACGGTACGTTGCGTGGGTGTGCCTTCATCGTCTACGTTTAGGGACCCTCTTTTATCTTGTAAAGTGCCATCGTCAACTACTGTCACTAAATCAGAAGCCACTTTTTGGCCTAAAGATTTTGAAAAATTAGAAGTCCCTTTACGATTAAAGTCGCCCTCTAGGCCATGTCCCACTGCTTCATGCAATAAAACCCCTGGCCAACCTGAGCCTAATACCACTGGCATGGGACCTGCAGGAGCGGGTTTGGCGCTTAAATTTTGAATGGCTTGTCTTACGGCTTCTTTAACATAAAATTCGCTTAAGTTATCTTGTGTAAACGCCAAATAATCAATTCGGCCTCCTCCGCCAAAAGACCCTGTTTCTCTTATATTATTTTCTTCTGCTACCACAGTGACATTTAAGCGCACCAAGGGGCGAATATCCGTGACCATTTTTCCTTCTAGGTTCATGATTAATATCGTTTCGAAAGAACCTATTAGTTGGGTAATGACTTGCTTGATTCTAGGGTCTAATTGTCTGGCGAGTTTATCTATCGATTTTAGCAAAGCAATTTTTTGATCTGGTGTCATAGATTCTAGTGGATTTAACATGGCATATCGTTGTGGCACAATAATATTGCCGCGGGAAGCAATGGCGATGCTCCCTTCTTGATTGTTCAGCGCAATAGATTGCGCAGCTTTAGCGGCTTGCAGCAAAGCACTTTTTTCTATTTCTGCCGAATAAGCAAATCCTGTTTTATCTTCTACGCAAGCTCTGATGCCTACGCCTTGTGCATAACGACAAGCACTTTCTTTTATAATACCTTCTTCTAGCGTCATGCTTTCAGATTGTGATGATTGAAAATAAATATCGCCATCATCGATGCGCTTTTGTGCTAACGTTTTTAATAATTCTTCTAAATAATTTTCAGAAAGCTGATATTGGGATAATAATTGGGCAGGGGAAATGTCTTCTTTCATTTTTTTACCTAAATTAAAAAAAATCTCTCATAATTGGGATCTTGTAGGGGACGGCCTCTGTGCCGTCCCTTTTAATAATAAAATCCTGGCCGGCACGGAGGCCGGCCACTACTAAACTCAATATTTTACATTAATTTAATATGATTTAATGCAGGAAATCGATTGCGTAAGTTATGCTGTGCCGTTAAATCAAGCTCGGCGTATAGTAATCCCTCTTCCTGGCTCTGTTGTAAAATTTCGCCCCACGGAGAAATAATCATGGCATGGCCGTAGGTTTTACGCCCATCATATCTATCCCCCATTTGTGCAGGGGCTAAAACATAACATAAATTTTCAATTGCCCGTGCTCTTAACAAAACTTCCCAGTGTACTTTGCCTGTTTCTACAGTAAAGGCACTCGGAACGGCAATAATCTGAGCACCTTGTTTTACTTGTTGGCGATAAATTTCAGGAAAACGAACATCATAACAAATAGACAAGCCTAATTTGCCTATTACGGTATCTGTCACCACCACATTCGTACCCGCATAAATTAATTTTGATTCGTGATATTCAGGTTTGGTAGGGTTATCTGTGGTTTTAACATCAAATAAATGTATTTTATTATAAATAGATATTACTTGACCTTCATGATTAAATAACACACAAGTATTAAAATATTTATGATCATCTGCTTTGTTTTCTCTTGTCGGCAAACTGCCTGCCAGCAAAGCTAGTTTATGTTTTTTGGCTAAAGTACTTAAATCATGAATTAAACTATTTTTTTCTACGGGCTGCGCATAACCCTTTTTGTCATCCGGAGATATTTTGTGTGTTAAAAATTCTTCGGGAAAGAATATCATTTCTGCTTGGTTGTCTCTCGCTTGAGACATCATATCATCAATTTTCTCTAAATTTTTTTTTATGCTTGCTTCAGTAGAGAACTGCGCAACGGCAACTTTATTTTTTTTCATTTTTAGCTTTACCAGAACTGAGCTTTGGTTTATCTATTGTGCCTGAAAGCTGATATTGATAATGTGTGATTTCTTGTATCGTTCGGCCTAACACTTTATCTGCCATCCAAACAGCCGCGCCAACAGCAGGATTTGCAGCTGCAATGGCTGCGGCAACAGGGAGAGAGCCCGTGATTTTAGGCATGACCTTAACTGTGCCTTCAATTACTTTTGTGGTTAAAATAGCTTGGCCTAATAGTTCTACCCTGGCAGCAGGGCTCTCTAAAATCAAATCATCTGTATTCATCACACCATGAGTAAAACGAAAGCTGGCCGTTAATTTATCCATAGATAAGCCTTCTTTGGTCACATCACTAAAATCTAGCTGCAATCGCCTTAGAATATTGTCCACACTCAATAAACTTAAGATTCTACCAATGCCAGGATCAGCCCCTTTTATATAACCGTTACGTAAAGATACCGTCACATCCCCGTTGACCGTATTTAAATCAATATCCGTTAAATCTTTTTCCCAATTGAGATCAAAACGAATTTGCCCAGTCGCAGCACGCATTGTTGAGTCTATTCCACCTGCTTTTAGCGTGTCATGAATGTCTTTTGTTTGAATAATTCCCTTCAAATCAATTTGACTTTTGGGGCTGAGTGTCCAAAATCCAGAAGCTTGCATACTGGTATTAGGTGCTTTGGCACTGATGTTTTTTAGCAAGAAGCCATTTTCTTCGGGAACTAAATGCAAATATACTGATTCAATTATATTATTATTAAGATCGAGTTTTTTAACTTTTACTTCGATAGGGCAATTGCCTGCTTTAGTTTTAATTGCATTGAGGGTTGATTTGGGTTCTTTTTCTCCTGCTTTAGGGAAATGAAGATACTCAAAATCTGCTTTAATTGAACTCGTACAAGCACCGATAGGCAAAACAACTTTACCCTTAATATTTTTACCTAAGATGGTAATTTCTCGGGCAGATAACCCACTGGGTGAAACTTGTATGGTCATGTTTTCAAAGTCTTGACCAAAGGCAACTAATCTTTTCACCTTAAGTTTCACAAAAAAGTTTGAAGAAAAAGAATTGTTTTTATTATCTGCCAATACTTTTTGCCATTCGGAAAGATCAAGAGTTTCTAAGTAGCCTTCCACCGAAAACGGATTTTCAGAAAAAAATGACACTTTGTCGGTGGCTTCTGTTTCATCTAAATTAGTCACATCCGTTCCGGTAGGTTTAGGACCAATCACCACGCGTGTTGAATTCGGTGCCCACACTTTATTCGTTGCCTTTAATTCATAATCCAGATTAATTTTCTCACCGTATTTCATTTTCATCTGAATCACTGAATTAGGTGAAAACTGTACATTGAGATCAAAATCTTGTTTTTCAGCAGATTTTTTTTGAAAAGGCTCTGGCAAATTAATAGCAATACCGCTCAAATCAGACTTGATTGTCAACTCCCCTTCCGTTTCTTTTGCGGTTCGTTTTAAAAATAAATCTGCTGTGTATTGCGTTTTTCCGCCCAGTAAATCGCTATTTGCAAAATTAAACCATTCGTTTAATCTGACCACTTCAATCTGTCCTTTAGCCGATACTTTTAATCTAGGATCGGGAGCCAACACATCAGAAACAATGGTAAAATTTGTGGGCATACCAAACATGATTCCCGACAAATTTCGCCCCGATATTCCTCTGGGGTTAAAGAAAATAGAACCATTTAATGAAGAAATTTTGAGATCAAGTTTGGGAATTTTTACTTTAGCTTTATTAAAGTCTAGCAATCCTCTGTATTTCGTGGTGTCGGGGCTGTTAAGATTTAAAGGCACCTGGAGATCCAGTGACAAATCTACGGGACCTGCTATTTTAACCCCTGACAGCTTATCACTTAAGGTTTCTTTCAAAGGAGACTGATCAATAAAGGATTTCGCTTGCGTAAAAGTTGAATTTATTTTTGCATCTACTTCTAATTTAGGATTCGGATCGTGTATATCGGGAATAACCCCTTTTGCAGAGGCGATAGCACTTTCAGAAATTTCTCCCTCGGTTGCGTATAAACTTAATTTTGGCCCATCCAAATCGAGTGCACCATCTGCATTTTTCAACTCAGGCCAATCAGGTTGATATTTTACTGTGACATCATCAACAACTAAAGCCACTTCTGCCATACCTGTTGTCGGGTTAGCATAAGGAAAGTCGTTTAACTTGCCCCTAAGAATGGCTCTACCATGTTCTAAATCACCCGAGATTAAAGCGGTATCCATCCATTCAGATAGCCCTGCATCTAATAACGATTTAGGTAACATGGACAAAAATTGTTTTATTTGAAAATCTGCTTCATAAAATAAACTTTCGGTTTCCCACTGTGAGGTAGCAAGCGTTTTTTGCCAAAAGCCATCATATTCTATTTTTGACTCACCAATGCTGGCGGTGACATTTTCGAAATAGAGTTTTTTTGACTCAGGTTGATTCCAATACCATATCGTTCCAAAAACATTATCTACCTTCAAATTATTAGGATAATATTGATTATCTTGAAACTGAGTATTTTTACCTTCTATCTTAAATTTACCTTTACCGTCCAAATAATAACCCGAAAATTGAGTTACATTTTCGACACTTAAATGAAAAGGGTTTTTATTGATTTTTAAGTCGTGAACCCATATTTCCCCCGACAAGCCACTTAATTGAGTGATTAAATCATGGCCATTGAGATCAGATATATCGGGCAGTGTAACATTAAAATAGTCAAGGGTGCCTCGAGGTAAGGTTTTTTGCCACCAATCTATTAAACCGGCTTTGTCTGCTAAAAATACCGTAAATATATTATCTAGACGGCTCAACGGAAAATCTTTTGCCAAGAGCGTTATATCAGCAATTTGATTAGGTATTTTGGCATAAAATTGACTATGTGGCGTCGTCGCTTCAGGGTCTACATGAATATTTAAGCCTAAATATTCTGTGGTCTCAGGTTGCCACTCAATACCAAATTGTCCTGCTAGATAAGGATAATATAATTTCCTATTTTCATAAAAATAGCCAAAATCATGTATTTCCCCTTTTGCGACTAACCGCTGAAAATTGCCCCATTCTCCTTCTAGCCATAAATTAAAAGTCTGTGCATTTCCAGAAATGAGTATATCTTTAAAGAAAAATTGTAAATCGGATAAAACAATGTCTTCACCAGCAATATACAGCTGGGCTTGAGTTGTTTTTCCCACGCCAGCAAGCACTAAGCCAAATTGAAAGGGGACAGGTTCTTTTGCTAATCGCCCTTTTACATCTAAAATAAATTTTTCAGGGGTATTTTTTAAATTAATATTAGTATGCTTTGTTTCAAATACTTGATTCAATTCGTTTCGAAGAATAAGATGGCTATCAATTAAGACCAATTCATTGATAGAAAATCCCGAGCCCCCCCCACTTTGATCAAATAAAATAGCATAGTCAGACAAATCTTCCAGGTATATTTTATCTTCCCGATATTGTGCGATTAAATTTGCCTTTTTAAAAAAAATCTTCTTGACTTTAATTTTGTCTGTTTTAAGCCACTCTATCCAATCCAATTCGACCGTAATTTTTTGAACCTGCTGTTGATATAAAGTGGCATGACGTATCACAATAGTGGGAGAAAATCCCCATACGCCCCAATCAATGCTTTCAAATTGAATGGGCAAGTTAACCGATTGTAATACTCTTGATTTAACTTCTTCGGTGCTAATAAACACAGGCAAGAGATAATAAAGTAATGACATAATGATCGCCAGGACAATGATCACACTACCCATGATGCGATAAGCAAATAAACCTAATTTCAGCAAGAAGGTTTTCATCTTAATACCACATCATAATTTTCTTGTTGGTAAAGTTGCTCTGCCTGGAATTTAATAGGACGACCCACCATATTTTCTAAAGATTCTAAGAGTACTGTTTCTTCTTCTAGCATTCTGTTGACAATGGATTCATGGCACAAAACAAGATATCCACTTGCTGAAAAAGCTTGGTGTGCTTTAATAATTTCTCTATATATTTCTAAACAGATGGTTTCGGTGGATTTAACCGATCCCTTACCAGCGCACACTTGACACGCTTCACAAAGCTGGTCTTTTAAACTTTCTCTTATTCGTTTTCTGCTTAATTCTACTAACCCTAACGGTGAAAAAGTGCCAATTTTGTATTTACTGGCCGACACGCTCATCGATTTTTCAAGTTCATTCATGACTTGTGTTTTGTGTTCTTCTTTCTCCATGTCAATAAAATCGATGATGATAATGCCGCCGATATTTCTGAGCCTAAGTTGTCTGGCAATTTGGCTTGCCGCTTCTAGATTTGTTTTAAATAGGGTTTCTTCTAGGTTTTTTGTGCCCACAAAGGCGCCCGTATTAATATCAATCGTCGTTAAAGCTTCTGTTTGGTCTATCACTAAATAACCACCCGATTTTAGCAATACTTTTCTATCTAACGCTTTTTGAATTTCTTCTTCTGTTTGGTATAAATCAAATAAGGCGCGCTTACCCATATATAATTCTATTTTGGGTGCTAATGCAGGAACAAATTTTTGTGCAAATTCTTGTGCTTTTTTAAACCCCTCAAGGGAATCAATTTTAATTGATTTGGTATCCACATCAGATAAATCACGAATACTTCTTAGCATTAAAGAATAATCTTCATAAATTAATTGGCTCGATTTGGCTTTTTTAATATCTGAAGAAACTTCTTGCCATAATTTTTCAAGATATTTTTTTTCTTCTATTAAAACAGCTTCTTCAACCCCTTCTGCGGCGGTTCTGATAATAAAACCTGTAGCAGAATTCAATTCTAATATTTTTTTTAGTCTATCCCTTTCGGCTTCTTCTTCTATTCTAAGAGAAACACCAATATCAGAATCATAAGGCAAATACACTAAATAGCGAGAAGGCAAAGATAATTGTGTGGTGACCCTCGCTCCTTTGGTGCCAATTTCATCTTTAAAAACTTGAACACAAATCAATTGATTATTGGTAATGAGTTTTTCAATAGATTTAATTTCTTTGTTTTCTGAAATGGGGTCGTTATTCAAAGTAGGATCGTGTATATCTGATGCGTGTAAAAATACCGCTTTATTTAATCCAATATCAATAAATGCGGCTTGCATGCCCGGTAACACACGAACTACTTTCCCCAGATAAATATTACCGACTTTTCCTTTTTTACTTGTTCGCTCTATATGGCATTCTTGTAAAAAACCATGATCGATAACCGCCACTCTCGTTTCGCGCGGCGTGACGTTAATTAAAATTTCTTCAGATGACACGTGAGTCCCCAACTACCTACTCATTGATAATATTTTGGATATGGCTACTTTTTGTTGAACCCACCTAGATAAGATTAACCAAATAAAAATTGTCGATAAGCCGCTTAACCAATAACTTAACCGAACGGGCGGAAAGCCTATTCCATACTGAATCCAAAATAAAACCAGCAAAACCATTTCCAGCATTAAAAAGACAATTAAGGCTTGTTGAAACAAAGAAAGCATCGATAAACGTCTTTGAAATAAAAAGGCCACATAGCAAACTAGGGCAAAAGCCATTGCATGAACACCGAGCAGGGTCCCCAATAAAATATCAGCCCATAACCCGAGTAACCACGCTACGCCTACCCCAATAAATCCGGGAAAATAAATGACCCATAAAAGCAATACCATGGGTAACCACAAAGGCTTCAATTCTTTCATATAGAAGGGTAATGGTAAGACTGTTAACAAACTTGCTGTGATTAAGCATAAAATTAAGTAAGCGCTTTCCAACAACCTTTTGTTCCGATGTGCTCTCATCTCTATTGCTCCACCGGCCAGATTAACAAGACTTGCCTCGAGGCATTTAACTCCGCCGAAGGTCTAATAATAATATGACCAAAAGGTTTTCCGGGGTCAAATTTTATAGAAACAATATAGCCAACAGGATAACCAGAGGGGAATTGGCCTCCCAAACCAGACGTAACAAGCCTATCCCCTACTTTAAAATCTTGGGTATCGGTCACATGTAACAGCTGCATTTTAGACGCTTCACCCGTCCCTTTCACAATACTTCTTAACCCATTTCTTAAATTAAGCACAGGAATAGCATGTTTAGCATCTGTAATCAGAAGCACTTGACTTGAATCATCGAGCGGATCGATGACCATCCCCATTACGCCTGTGGCATCCACAACTGGCTGTCCTTTGTAAACGCCGTGATTTTTTCCGCGATTAATTATCACCCGATGTGAAAAAGGGTTCACATCTACATCTAATAGTCGAGCAACTTGTGTTTTTTCAGAAAAAGAAGGGGTTGTTCCTAATAACTTTCTTAATTCGTGGTTTTCATTTTGTAACGCTTGAAATTTTTGCAGCTTGGCTTTGAGTTGGAGATTTTCGGTTTTTAAGTTTTCCGATTCATTCATTAAACTTTGTTTAGATGAAAAAAATAGCTGGCTGTTTTCTGCAAATTCGCCTGGCAGCGCTGCCAAAAAATAAAAGGGGGCCGCAACCCAGCTAATTCTTTCTCTAAAAGAAGAAAAAGTGGGTTGACTATGTTGAGAATAAATTAAAAGCCAGGAAGCTAGACAAAGTATGACTAATTTTAGCCCCCCTGCACTTTTAGGTAAATAAATAAATGGAATATGAGCCCCCTTGCTCTAACTTGCATTATTCGGTAGTCAATAAATCCCCACGATGCTCATCCATCATTTCAAGTGCTCTACCGCCGCCTCGAGCAACACAGGTGAGTGGATCTTCTGCAATCACCACAGGCAACCCTGTCTCTTCCATCAATAATTTATCTAAATCTCTCAGTAGAGCCCCACCCCCAGTCAAGACTAGCCCCTGCTCAGCGATATCGCCCGCTAATTCTGGTGGCACTTGCTCTAAAGCTGCTCTTACTGCACCCACAATTCCGGCTAAAGGCTCTTGGAAAGACTCTAAGATTTCGTTGCTGTTTAAAGTAAAGCTTCTAGGTATGCCTTCGGCAAGGTTTCTGCCTCTTACTTCAATTTCTAGGACTTCGTTGCCTGGATACGCACTGCCAATTTCAAACTTAATGCGTTCAGCTGTGGCTTCGCCGATTAGGCTGCCATAATTCCGGCGCACATAGCTAATAATCGCTTCATCAAATCTATCTCCGCCGACCCTAACCGAAGCAGAGTATACAATGCCAGATAAAGAGATAATCGCCACTTCAGTGGTGCCTCCCCCAATATCCACGACCATGGAGCCGCTGGCTTCTTCGACTGGCAAGCCAGCCCCAATGGCAGCTGCCATGGGTTCTTCTATAAGATAGACTTCTCTGGCGCCCGCGCCCAGTGCAGATTCTCTTATTGCCCGACGTTCAACCTGTGTTGAACCGCAGGGAACACAGATCAAGACCCTAGGACTCGGCCTGAAAAAACTATTTTCATGAACCTGATGGATAAAATCTTGAAGCATTTTTTCCGTCACGCGATAGTCTGCTATCACGCCATCTTTGAGAGGGCGGATAGTGACAATGTTGCCAGGTGTGCGTCCAAGCATTCTTTTTGCTTTAACACCCACCGCAGCAATTTGTTTATGACCATTCGGACCCTCTTGCCGAATCGCCACAACAGAAGGTTCATTTAAGACAACCCCCTTGCCACGAACATAAATTAAGGTATTTGCCGTACCAAGATCGATAGACAAATCATTCGAAAATAAACCACGAAGAGCTTTTAACATGCCAAACAAACCCGCTTACCAAATTTACTTAAAATAAGTATAACAGCAACAGTATTACAACATCTTGTGTTTTGGGCAAGGCGCTCAATGTGATACAGTATTCAGCCAAATAATTATGGGGAGAAAGCCATGTCTTTGTCAGCTGATGAAGTAAAGAAAATAGCGCATTTAGCTAGATTACATATTGAAGAAAATGAAATTTCAGCCTACGCTCAGCATCTTTCTACCATTCTTAATTTTGTTGAACAAATCAGTCAGGCAAATACTGACGACATAGCGCCCATGTCTCATCCTCTTGAAAACATGCTTCAGCGACTTCGAGAAGATGCGGTCACTGAAATCGTCGATAGAGATAAACTTCAAGCCCTTTCTGCGAATCATGAAGCCGGGCTTTATTTAGTCCCCCTTGTTATGACCGAAAAATAACTTTTTGAGTACAGAGAAAAATTATGCACCAACTTACCCTACGTAAAATTGTTGACGGGCTAAATCAAAAAGAATTTTCCAGTCAAGAAATTGTTAGCCATTATTTAGACCGAATCAAAAAATTCGATCCCCAACTCAACACCTTTATTACCCTTACGCCTGACATTGCCTTAAAAAAAGCCGCTGAAGCCGACGCACTAAGAGCAAAAGGCAGCAATGCTTTGCTATTAGGTGTACCCGTTGCTCAAAAAGATATTTTTTGCACTGATGGCATTAAAACCACTTGTGGCTCAAAAATGCTCGACAATTTTATTGCCCCTTATGATGCTACTGTCGTCAAAAATATGAATCAAGCCGGCGTTATATCGCTCGGCAAAACTAATATGGATGAATTTGCGATGGGGTCTTCTAACGAAACCTCATTTTACGGCCCAGTAAAAAATCCTTGGAATATTCAAACCGTGCCAGGCGGTTCTTCTGGCGGTTCTGCTGCTGCGGTTGCCGCAAAATTGGTTCCCGGTGCAACCGGCACGGATACCGGTGGCTCTATCAGGCAACCTGCTGCGTTATGTGGTATTACAGGCTTGAAACCCACTTATGGTTTGGTTTCTCGTTATGGCATGATTGCTTTCGCCTCTAGCCTAGATCAAGCAGGCCCAATGGCCCAAACAGCGGAAGATTGTGGTTTATTGCTTCAATCTATGGCGGGTTTTGATCCGCTGGATTCAACCAGCATCGAAAAACCGCTGCCTAATTTCAATGCAGAATTAACCCATCCCTTAAAAGGCAAAACCTTTGGTTTACCTAAAGAATTTTTTCAAGCGGGTTTAGATCCTCATGTGGCTAAAATTATTGACGAAGCCATTGGCGTATTTAAAAACCTTGGGGTGAATTTTAAAGAAATCAGCTTACCGAATTTATCACATTCGGTGCCTGTATATTATGTCGTTGCGCCAGCGGAATGTTCTTCTAATTTATCTCGTTATGATGGTGTGCGTTTTGGTCACCGTTCGACAAAAGCAACAAATTTAGAAGAATTATATAAATTGACTCGAGCAGAAGGCTTTGGTTCTGAAGTCAAACGACGCATTATGATCGGCACTTACGCCCTATCCTCTGGTTATTACGATGCCTATTATTTAAAAGCCCAAAAGCTCCGTGAAAAAATTGCACATGATTTTGCTTTAGCTTTTAAAGAAGTCGATTTAATTTTAAGCCCCACTGCCCCCACCACTGCTTTTAAATTAGGGGCAAAATCAACC
The DNA here is from genome assembly GCA_902826485.1 of uncultured Gammaproteobacteria bacterium. Taxonomy (GTDB): domain Bacteria; phylum Pseudomonadota; class Gammaproteobacteria; order Berkiellales; family Berkiellaceae; genus CADEEZ01. The sequence continues at coordinate 16,570 of CADEEZ010000001.1, read as the reverse complement.
GATCCATTGGGGATGTATCTACAAGATATTTACACCATTGCAGTGAATTTGGCTGGGCTTGCAGCCATTAGCTTACCAGCAGGATTTGTTGAAAATATGCCCGTGGGTGTGCAATTAATTGGTAATCACTTTAGTGAACCCCAATTATTAAATGCGGGCCATCAATTTCAGCTGCACTCCGATCATCACCAAAAAACACCGATTGGTTTTGAATAATTTGAATAAGCGAGAGAATCATGACAGCTAATTTACATACTGATACCGAATGGGAAACCGTCATTGGCCTAGAAGTTCATGTTCAATTATTAACCCACTCTAAAATATTTTCGGGTTGCTCAACGCGCTTTGGTGCCGAACCCAACAGCCAAGCGTGTGCTTTAGACTTAGGTTTACCTGGCACGTTGCCCGTATTAAACAAAGAAGCCTTAAATATGGCCATTAAATTTGGCTTAAGCACCAGTTCAGAAATTTCTCCGCTTTCTGTTTTTTCTCGTAAAAATTATTTTTACCCTGATTTACCCAAAGGCTATCAAATCAGCCAATATGATAAACCCACGATTGGTAAGGGGTTTTTAGATGTCGAATTTAAAGACAGCGAAGACAAATTGGTTAAAAAACGTATCGGTATTACTCGCGCGCACTTAGAAGAAGATGCGGGAAAATCTTTACATGAAAATTTTCACAACTTATCGGGTATCGACTTAAACCGAGCGGGCACGCCCTTATTAGAAATAGTATCGGAACCTGACATTCGCTCTGCTAAAGAAGCCATCGCCTATTTGAAAAAATTACATGCTTTAGTTTGTTATTTGGGTATTTGTGACGGCAACATGCAAGAAGGCTCATTTAGATGTGATGCCAACGTGTCTGTCAGACCCAAAGGCAGCGACAAATTGGGCACTCGTACTGAAACCAAAAACGTTAACTCTTTTAAATTTGTTGAACAAGCAATTAATCATGAAGTAAGCAGACAAATTCAACTCATCGAATCGGGTGGTACTGTACGCCAACAAACGCGATTGTTTGATCCGGTGAAGCAAGAAACGCGCCCCATGAGAGACAAAGAAGAAGCGAACGATTACCGCTATTTCCCCGATCCCGATTTATTACCCGTCATGATTACGCCTGAACACATAGAACGTATCAAGGCGATTATGCCTGAATTACCCGATGCCAAATGTGAACGTTTTGCCACACAATATGGCCTCACACCCTATGATGCACAAACCTTAACCGCTGAAAAAGCCATTGCAGATTATTTCGAGCAGGCGCTCAAGTTAATGAGCAAACCTGAACCTAAGCTAATGGCCAATTGGGTAATGGGTGAATTAAGTGCTGTCCTAAATAAAGAAAATTTAGATATTACGCAATCTTTGCTCTCGCCTAAAGCATTTGCTGAACTTGTAGATCGCATCGTGGACAATACGATTTCGGGCAAAATTGCCAAAGTCGTTTTCGAGCATATGTGGGCAAGCAAAGGCACGCAATCTGCCGATGAGATTATTCAAGCCAAAGGCCTAAAACAAGTCACCGATACGGGTGCCATTGAAAAAATCGTCGACGATGTGATTGCAAATAATCTTGACCAGTTTAAAGAATTACAATCTGGCAAAGATAAATTATTTGGCTTTTTTGTGGGCCAAGTGATGAAATTATCTAAAGGTCAGGCGAATCCGCAGCAAGTGAACGATATTTTAATGGCTAAAATAAAGCAGGGTTAATACACCCGGCAGTAGCCCCCACCCCAACCCTCCCCCGCGTAGCGAGGGAGGGGGAAGAAAGAGATATTTTTTATCTCATTTTCATATTAAGAAGCAAAACAGAACCTGCCGCACCTGCAACAAAAGCCGCCGTTGTCGCAAAAGTTGAGCTCACATAATAACTACCCAGACCTCCGAAAAATCCACAAACAACTGTCCCTACTCCAGGTGCGAATGGCGTACAAAGTAGACCAAATCCTATTGCACCCAGTGGGGTGCCTATAAAGGTAAAAGCCGGACCAATTGCATTGGCAACAGTTCCCGCGGCAATACCCCCTATCAAACCTACGGCTACAGTTATTATCATTCGATTGTCTGAAGAAATTCCGCCCGCCACAGAAGCATTTGTATATTCGTTGATGGTTAAAATACGCATTTTTGACTCCTTATGAAAAAATAAAAACATCTTAGCAGAAACACTGAATAAAAATACACCTAATTTAAAAAGTTTTTCGGGCGAAACCCTACTTGTTAGGATTTGTGATTTTTGTCTATCTATTTATATTAACAGGGGTGTCAAATTGAAGGTTGAAACACTTAACTATACCAAAGCAAATGGATGGTCTAGCACCTTTCCAGATTTAGACTCACCCCAAACGCTTATAATGGTATTTTCGTCACCAGAATTTTTAATTACCCCCGAACCCATTAAAGAATTAAAAGTTAAATACCCGAATTCTAAAATAGTGGGCTGCTCTTCAGCAGGGGTTGTATTTGGGCCTCATATTTTAGATCAAACCCTTTCTATCGCCATCATTCAATTTGAGAAAACTCGAATCAAAGCGATAAAACATTCCATTGCCTCACCGGATCAGTCTTATCAGGTGGGTGTGGACATCGTTAATCAATTAAATGATAAAGATTTACGAGCTATATTTATCTTATCAGATGGGTTGAATATTAATGGCTCTGAATTAGCGAATGGGTTAAATGAAACCATTGACAAAAATATTGTGATTTCAGGCGGTTTAGCCGCAGATGGCAAAGATTTTAAAAAAACGTGGACGATATATGGCAATGAACTAGAATCAAACCAAATAATAGCCGTTGGATTTTATGGGGATTTTATTCAGGTAGGGCATGGCAGCCAAGGAGGCTGGAATGTGTTTGGCCCTGAACGTCGCGTTACCCTATCTAAAAATAATGTATTATATGAATTAGATGGTCACCCTGCCCTTGCTCTATACAAAGAATATTTAGGGGAATTAGCAAAAGGCTTACCTGCCACTGGCTTATTGTTTCCGTTAGCTATTTGGCCAAAAAATACACCCGATTCACAAGTCGTTAGAACCATTCTTGCGATAGATGAAAAAGAACAATCTTTAACCTTTGCAGGCGATATTCCAGAGGGGTTTTCTGCTCAGTTAATGCGTTCAAAGTTTGATGATTTAATTTCGAGTGCAGGAGATGCGGGGGAAGCTGCTTTAACAAATTTACTTGTTGATAGTGAAAGTATAACCAAACCGCTCCTTTCTATTGCGGTGAGTTGCGTAGGCAGAAGGCTATTATTAGGTGAGCGCACCGAAGAAGAAACCGAGGCCATGCTTGAACGCTTACCCGCTCACACAAAACAAGTTGGTTTTTATTCTTATGGAGAGCTCAGCCCGCAAGGGATGAGTAATTGTGATTTACATAACCAAACGATGACGTTGACTACTTTTTATGAAAAATAACATTACTAGTCATAAAACATTGGAAAGACAACTTCAGCGGCTATCGCTGAGTAATGATATTTTGCCTACGAAAATAGAAGAATGGAAAACATTATTAAATAGCATCAATACGAGTTATCATGAAGCGGATCAAGATAAATATATTTTAGAAAGATCATCTGAAATCGCTGCACATGAAATGATGGTGTCAAACAATCGTTTAAAAGAAGCCCAACAAATTGCTAAAATTGGTTATTTTAGTTATGAATTAGAAACCAATAGAACGTATTATTCAGACGAATTTTATACCTTATTTGGCATTCCATCAAATACCCCTCCGCCTACTTTTGAACAAGTTTTATCCATGGTTCACAAAGAAGATCAAGCGGCTTTTGTAAGTGATTTTAAAAATGCAAAAAATAACAGTGTTTCAATTGAAAACGAATTTCGCTTAAGAACACCCCATAATCCCTATCGCTGGTATCAACTTATCTTTTACCCGGTTTTAGAAGACAATAAAATTATCAAAAAAATCACCGGCATCGCAATGGATATTACGAATAGAAAACAGGCAGAAGAAAACATTGCCTCACTGAATCAGCAGCTTGTTTCTTCAGCTAGAAAAGCAGGGATGGCTGATGTCGCTACCTCTATGCTTCATAATGTGGGTAATATTTTAAACAGTGCCAATGTGGGTCTCTCTCTTATATGCGAGAGTTATGATCACTCTATTGTAAATAAAATTCTAACTGTATTAGAAATGATGAAAGACAATCAACAAAATCTAAATATATATCTCTTCAATGATGAAAAAGGGAAGTTAATTCTTCCTTATTTAATCTCAGCATATGAAGATTTTAACAAAGAAGTATCTAAAAATCATGCTGAAATAAAAAATCTCGTTACTCATTTAAATCATATCCGTGAAATAATCGACATGCAACAGAATATTAGCGGAAAATCAACGCTTGTTGAAACGATATCACTAAAAGAAACCATTGATACTGCGCTTAAGATGAGTACACACAAATTAGGTACCGACATTATTCAAATAGAAAAGATTTATGACGCCCATGATATCATTCAAACTGACAAATCAAAACTTTTACAAATTTTAGTTAACCTGCTTCAAAATGCAAAAGATGCTATTTTTTCTAATGAACATCCTAATAACAAAAAAATCTCCATTACGGTCAGAAAAGAAGATAATAATAAAATTAAGCTTCTCATTTCTGATTCTGGCATAGGGATTGACCCCAAAGATAAAATTAAAATATTTTCATTCGGATTTACCAAAAAAGAAGGGGGTCACGGTTACGGATTGCATGCCAGTGCATTATTTGCGAAAGAATTAGGAGGGTCTCTCGAGTTAGAAAGTGAAGGAATAGGAAAAGGCGCTACTTTTACGCTCTCTTTACCCCTAAATACACTCCATGAAAAGAGCATCCAACCATGATTGAAAGTAACAGTCCTGCACCTCAAAAAATAATTATCATTGATGACAATGTTAATATTCATCAAGATTTTATAAAAATTCTAAGCAGTAATAAGTCTAACCAGCAATCGGATTTAGAAAAAGATCTTTTTGGGCCTTCAACAACAGCCCAAATAAGTTTACCAGAATTTGAAATTCACACTGCTATTCAAGGACTGGAAGGCATAGAAAAAATTTCTGATGCTTTTTCCAATGGCACCCCTTTTTCAATTGCATTTGTTGATGTCAGGATGCCACCAGGACTAGATGGTATTGAAACCATTAAAAGAATTTATCCAATAGATCCTAATATTCAGGTGGTAATTTGTAGCGCCTTTTCTGATTATACGTGGGAACAAACAGCAGATAATTTAGGCATCAGAGATAACTTGCTTATCTTAAAAAAGCCATTTGACAGTATCGCTGTCAGACAACTTGTGTGTTCTCTTGCCAAAAAATCAAGTTTATTGTCTGAATTGCGCTCACATAAAAATGACCTAGAAATTACCCTAAAAAACAAAAGCGAAAAACTTCAAGACTCATTAGCCTTAACTCGTGTTACATTGGATTCTACCGCCGATGGCATTCTCATCGTTGATAACAAAGGGTCAATTGTCGATTTTAATTCTCATTTTTATGAAATGTGGAATATTCCTATGTCGCTACTCAAAACAAACAATAAAAATTCAATACTTGAGTATATTTATAAACAATTAGATAAACCAGAAATACTTAAGGATAAACTTGAAGAATTAACGTATGATATAGAAAAAACAACCACTGCCATTTTCCATTTCAAAACCGGACAAATCATTGAACAATTTTCATTTCCTCGTATTCTTGATGGAAACGTTATCGGCAGAATATGGAGTTTTAGAGATGTTACAGAAAAAAATCGTCTGGCTGAAAAACTTGAATATCAAGCTTCGCATGATGCCTTAACCGATTTGCCGAACCGTTTATTACTATATGATAGGCTCAAACAAGCCATAGCGCATGCGGCTCGACATGCTTCTAAAGTAGGTGTGTTTTTTTTAGATTTAGATAGATTTAAATTAATCAATGACAGTCTCTCGCATGACGTTGGAGACGAATTGCTTAAAGCTGTTTCGCTCAGAATACTACAAACATTAAGAGAAGAAGATACGCTAGCCAGATTGGGGGGAGATGAATTTGTGATTGTGACCCCTTCCATTTACAATAACGAAAATCTGTTGCTTATTGCTTCTCGATTACAAGCTATTTTTAATACCCCTTTTGACGTATCCGATCGCCAACTCAACATTACGGCGAGTATTGGCATTGCCGTGTATCCTGAAGATGGCACCACCTCAGAACAATTATTACGGAATGCTGATTTAGCCATGTATAATTCAAAATCTACAGGAAGAAATCAATTCCAATTTTATTTTAAAGAACTCAGTAATGATGCCCTTAAAAAACTAGAAATTGAAACAGAAATTAGACGAGCCTTAGTCAATGAAGAATTTGTTTTATATTATCAACCCCAATACAATTCACAGACCAATGAAGTTGTGGCGATAGAAGCCCTTATTCGGTGGCAACACCCTACCAGAGGACTACTCAACCCCATTGATTTTTTACCCCAGTCTATAGAATGCGGATTAATCATCCCGATTGGGGAATGGGTGCTAAAAACAGCTTGCTTACAAAATAAAAAATGGCAAGACAATAATGTAGTGCAGACAAGAATAGCCGTTAATGTCTCTGCCCAACAGCTTAAATCAACCAATTTTGTGGCTGTTGTCCAAAAAACACTGCATGAGACGGGGTTAGCGCCAGAATGTTTAGAGTTAGAAATCACTGAAAATATTATTTTGTCTAATGAGGCTATTGCCACGACATTAGATCAACTTCGAAGATTAAATATTAATATTGCCTTAGACGATTTTGGTACAGGGAATTCTAGTCTCAGCTATCTTAGAAATGCAAATATCGATAGAATAAAAATTGATCAGTCTTTTATTAAAAATATTGATATCAATTCAAAAGATGAAGTGATGATTCAATCTATTTTAAACATAGCCAAAAGCATGGATCTCACTGTGGTCGCCGAAGGGGTAGAAACCATTGATCAACTGAGCTTTTTAAAAAACCTTGCTTGCCAAGATGTCCAAGGCTATTACTATAGCCAACCTCTTTCGGCTGATAAGCTTGAACCTTTTTTGAAAAAGCCGCCGTTAGAGTGAGGGATACCTACCAAAGGTCACCCTATCTAGCCCCTGAATATCCTGTAAAGTCTGAATATCGGTAAAACCAGCCTGAGAAAACAACTCTTTTACCCTTTCACTTTGGTCGTAACCATGTTCTACCAATAAATAACCGTCTAATTTAATATGTTTTGGGGCATTTAAAATAATGTGCTCTAAATCTGCTAAGCCATTTTTAGCTGAAACTAGCGCAGTGATAGGTTCAAAACGCACATCACCTAATTTTAAATACTCAGAATCGGGAGAAATATAAGGAGGATTACTGACGATTACATCAAACTTATCCACGATGCCTTCATACCAATTGCCTAGCTGAAAGTGAATATTTTGTAATTGATAATTATCGGCATTTTTTTTTGCGACCCCTAAGGCTCGCTCACTCATATCTGTTGCGCTAATTGTCCAGTCAGGTTGGTGAGCGGCTAACGAAATGGCAATGGCGCCACTGCCAGTGCCTAAATCTAATAATTTAGCATTCTCTGACAAATCTATAGACAAGATTGTTTCTATTAATAACTCTGTTTCGGGTCTTGGAATCAATACAGATGCATCAAGCTCCAATTCTAAATCCCAAAATGATTTGCTTTTTTTAATGTAAGCAAATGGCTCGCCTACTTTTCTTCTTTGAAGAACAGACGTAAAAAAAGAATATTCAGCCTCAGTGAGGGTATAATCGGGATACGCAATTAATTTTGTGATAGGCCAGCCTAGAGCATAACCTAATATATAAAGCCCTTCTCTTTTTGCTTCAGGGAACGCATCTTTTAATTCACTTTCTGCTAAAATTAATGCTTCTGATACCGTTTTTAACACTAGCTATTCTCAATAGACTTTAATAAATCTGCTTGATATTCTTTGGTAAGCGGCACAAGCAAACTGTCCATATTGCCCTCAATGATATCGTCTAATTGATATAGCGTTAAATTAATTCGATGATCGGTTACTCTGCCTTGGGGAAAATTATAGGTGCGAATGCGTTCAGAACGATCACCTGATCCCACTAATAATTTACGCGTGAGGGCTTGCTCTTTTTGTTGCTTTTCTATTTGAGCATCTAAAATTCTAGACTGGAGTAATGCCATGGCCTTAGCACGGTTTTTGTGCTGCGAACGCTCTTCTTGGCATTCTACGACAAAGCCTGTGGGTATGTGCGTGATACGGATGGCGGAGTCTGTTTTATTTACATGCTGGCCCCCAGCACCACTTGCCCGATAAGTGTCTACTTTTAAATCGGAGGGATCGATTAGAATGGCTTCATCTTGCTCAACCTCTGGCATAACGGCAACGGTACAAGCGGAGGTATGAATGCGTCCAGAGGCTTCTGTATCTGGCACCCGTTGTACTCGATGTGCACCTGATTCAAATTTCAATCTTCCGTAGACTTTGTCCCCTTCGACATGGATCACAATTTCTTTATATCCCCCATGTTCTCCCAGGCTTTGAGAAAGTATCTCTGTGCGCCATTTTTGCTTTTCAGCCTGGCGCAAGTACATTCGGGCTAAATCTCCGGCAAATATTGCCGCTTCATCTCCACCGGTGCCTGCTCTGATTTCTAAATAAACGTTTCTATCGTCATTAGGATCTTTGGGCAGTAACATTAATTGTAGTTTTTCTTCTTGTTCTGCTAATTTTTGAGTTAAATAAGGGAGCTCTTCATTCGCCATTGCTTTTAATTCGCTGTCCCCCCCGGTTAACCAACTTTGTAATTCAGCCCGATTTTGTTCTTCGGCCTGATAAGCGAGAAAACCTTCTATCATGGGGGATAAATCAGAATATTCTTTTGATAATTCTCTAAATTTCTTTTGATTATTAATAATTGAAGGTTCAGATAATAATAACTTTACTTCTTCAAAACGTTCTTTGTTGATTTCTAATTTATGTTTAAGCGATGATTTCATTTATATTTCTTCTAACACTTCTTTAATTAACTTAGATTCTTTAATACTTACAATGGGGATATGAGCCAACTTATGAGATAAATCATTCGCCAATCGTTCTAATACACTTTCAGGGGAAAGCCCCGAGCGTAATCGATTACGAGCAAGCTTTAAACTTTGGTTTTTGTGTTCATCTATGTTTTTTAAATATTGATTAATATTATTCACTTCTGATTGATGATGCAGCCAATCCATAAATTCATTTGCCTCGGTTTGAATAATCGCTTCAGCCCCCACGGCGGCTTTTTGCCTAAAGCTCAGGTTATCTTGTATCATGTTTTGCAAATCATCGAGATTGTATAAAAAAACTTCTTCAAATTGCGACAAAGCAGGATCGATGTCTCTTGGCACCGCCAGATCAATCATTAAGAGTCGTTTCCCTTTTCTTTTTTTAAGGTAAGGTATTAAGTGTTCTTTTTTTAATACATATTCAGCACTATGTGTAGAGGCAATAATGATATCGACTTTGTCTAAACAACATTCAATTTCTGATAACGCAATGGCTTGTGCATCATAACTATCCGCTAGGTATTGGGCTTTAGCCAAAGATCGATTCGCAATATAAATTTTTTGTATGGGTTCTCGGCCAAATTGTTTTAAAGCCAGTTCTATGTTTTCACCAGCACCAATAAATAAAATAGTGGTTTTTTTAATATCGGCATAAATTTGTTTGGCAAGCTTAAGGGCTAAATAACTCACGGAAAAACTATGCTTGCTAATGTCTGTATACGTTCTCACTTTTTTCGCAACATGAAATGAATGTTGAAATAATCGAGAAAGCGACTTGCCCACCATACCCACTTTTTCAGCAAAGTGATAGGCCACCTTAAGTTGCCCTAATATTTGTGTTTCGCCAAGCACCATAGAATCCAACCCGCTGGCCACTCGCATCATGTGTTGTACTGCCGCTTTGCCTCTAAGGCAGTAGAGATGAGGGGAAAGCGCCCCTTCGTTGATACCTACATAACCTTGCCACCATCCCACCACTTTTTCAATCTCTAGGTCACCGGGACAATAAACTTCTGTTCTATTGCAAGTTGAAATGATGGCCCCTTCGGTTGGACAAAGGGTGTGTTTAAAATGAGTTAACGCTGCATCAAGCGCGGTGCCCTGAAAAGCGACCTTTTCACGCATATTCAATGAGGCTGTTTGGTGGTTTAGTCCAACCGCTAATATCACTGAAATTCACCCAGGTGTTTTTTAACCATTTTCATATTCAGCCTTAAATATTCTTTTAGGTTGCCGACTTATGTAACTGTAGAGTAATCCAAATTTTTTGACGGATATACACATAACAAGAGGTTCGTAAACGTGCAAATACCCCCCCTATTTTCGCTACCTTTGTTCATCAACTTCAGAGTTTAATATGAAGACACGTACTCGAAAATGGTCAATTGGTTTTTTACTGCTGCTTTTTATAATAGGTGGAAGCCTTTTTTTAGGTAAGCAGCTGTATTATAACCTCTATAATGCAGATAATTCTATACCTTATATGGACCCCATGCTTGATAAGGCTGCATCTGAGAATCAAAAAAATCTATCTCTCTTGCTAGAAGCTGAACTTGAACTCAATCGCGACAACCCTGAAGAAGCCCTGCTTAATTATATAGAAGTCGCAAAAAAGACCCAAGACCCAAAAATAGCTGAGCGAGCAACTAAATTAGCTCTAAGCTATGGAACTGAAGAACAAGCCATTGAACCTGCTAAGATTTGGGCAACTCAGGCTCCCGAAAGCATTGAAGCCAATTTAACCATTGCTGGGCTACTGTTATTAAAATCAGATGGAAATCAGGTTATCCCTTACTTAAGAACGCTGATTTCTCAAGAAAATCTCAACGTAGACAAAAGTTTAATTAGCTTATATCGCCAGTTAAATAATGAAAACGCTCAGAAATTGTTTCAAAAATTATTAACAGATTTAACCTTAGACCCCACTTATAAAAACAAATCCGAGGCACTTGCCTTACATTTAGCACTGGCTGAAATATATTTAATGGAAAATCAAGCCGAATTGGCTTATTTGCATTCAACGCTACTCGCCAGCTCATCTAATAATCATTTGCCAGCCAGAGCATATATTGTTCACGCCCAAATATTATTTTTAAAAGGGCAAAACCAAAGCGCTATTGCCTATCTCGAAAATGAAATTAAACAAAATCCTGCTGATACCCTCTTACGAATTTATTTGCTTGATTTGCTCATTGAGACAAATCAGCCAGAAAAAGCAAAAGCTGAGTTAAATAAAATGGCGAAGCTAAATAACCTAAGCAGCACGGAAGTATTACAAATTGCCAAAATTGCCCTAGAAGCAGAATGGTTTTCAGAAGCAAAAATGTTTTTTAATTTGGTAAAAGACGATGAAAAAGAAGGCGATAATGCTAAATATTTTATTGCCAGAATAGAAGATATGAATAGCAAACCTGCAGAAGCCATTGTCTGGTATAAACAAGTAATGAATAGCCCCTATGCTTTGAACGCGCATTTAAGGGCTGCTGTGCTCTTGTCCAGACAAAACGAAACTCAGCAAGGACTGATGATATTAGATGAAATAGAACCACAAACCATTGAAGAATATAAAAAAATTATCTTAACTCAATCTCAATTATTCTTACAATCACAACGTTATCAAGAGGGATATGAGTTACTCAGCAAAGCCTTAATGGATATACCTGAAGATGAAGAAATATTGTATGCCCGAGGCATTCAGGCCATACAAATTAAAAATTATACGCAAGCCGAACTCGATTTTAAAGAAATTTTAAAATTTGAACCCAATCATCCTGAAACACTGAATGCTTTGGGGTATTTATTGGTTGAACACATGCAAAAGCCAGACGACGCCTATCCCTATTTGGCCAAAGCAATCCAAATCGAGCCGAATAATCCTTCCATTATGGATTCATTAGGGTGGTTCTATTATAAAAAAGGCAACAAAATTGAAGCCTTAAAATGGCTAAAACAAGCCTTTAATCTATCGAACGATGCTGATATCGCTTCGCATTTAAGCGAAGTATTATATTCTATGGGTCAAGCGGAATCGGCCAAAAAAGTGGTATACGATGCTTTGCAACGTTTTCCGAACGAACCCAGCTTGCTGAAAACCCAAGAAAAATTTAAAGCGGTGACCCAACCTGCTAATGCCCAAAAGATTCCTTAAGTATGTTGGTGAAAAGGCAACATAACTTTATACTTATAGACATGAAAAGAAAAAACGGACTTTTAATTCCCCTCTATTTTGTGTTGGCTAGCTTTTTAGCTAGCTGTGCCTCTATAAAAAGTCCTGCGCCTAGCCCCTCTCTTAATTCAGGGGCATCACCAGAAGAATCCTGGAAACAAAATAAAACAAAGTTAAGCAACCTAAACAGCTGGGATTCTGAAGGCAGAATAGCTGTCTCGAGAAAACACGAAGGGGAATCCGCTTCTTTTACTTGGCAACAATTCCCTGAACAGTTTTTTTTAAAACTATTTGGCCCCTTTGGATCGGGTGCAATGGAATTAGAAGGCGTTTTAACTGGTCCTGATAAACAAGTGATCCTAAGACAAGGGAATAAAATTAGCTATGCGGCAACGGCAGAAGATTTGCTGTATCAACAAGTAAAATGGCGCGTGCCCTTATCGGGTCTCACTTATTGGGCAAAAGGCGTACCCGTTCCTAATCAACCGATTGATTACTATGTTTTAAATGCTGATGGCAGCTTAAAGCAGCTAAGTCAGCTAGGGTGGGAAATAAGCTATACCAAATATGGCTCATTCGAGAATGTTAACTTACCCACAAAAATGCATTTAATCAGCAATGAACTTGAAGTAAAATTGGCTATTCGAAATTGGAAAAATATTAAATAGCTAACTTTATGCAGTTGACCCTTTCTAGTCCAGCCAAGCTCAATTTGTTTTTACATGTCACAGGCCAAAAGCCTGACGGTTATCATCTCATTCAAACGTGGTTTCAATACTTAGATTGGTGTGACACCTTAAAGTTTAGTTTCTTACCTGATTCTCAAGAAATTAAATTACATACAGTGCACCCTCTTTTGTTGCGCGAATTGCAGGAAAACCCTAGCAATAATCTAATTATAAAAGCCGCAAATGCCCTAAAAAAACACGTCGCCCCGCTTAATTTAGCTTTGCCAGGTATAACGATTACCTTAGATAAAATATTACCTTTAGGGGCAGGCATAGGGGGAGGCAGCTCCAATGCCGCCACAACCTTGGTCGCACTCAATCACTTATGGCGACTTAATTTATCTAAACAAGAACTCATGACACTGGGCACGACATTAGGTGCAGATGTCCCCTTTTTTATTTTTGGGCACAGTGCTTTTGCAGAAGGGATTGGTGAAAAACTCACCGCATTACCTGCCCCGGAGTATTATTATTTAGTTGTCACTCCTGACATTCATGTTTCTACGCCAATAATTTATCAAGATCCTACATTGACAAGAGACACGCCAAGTCTCAAAATAGACACCCTAAAACATGCAGACCCGCTTTTACTTCATACTTTAGGCATCTGCAATAATTTAGAACCTGTTGTTTGTAGAATGAGTTTGCCTGTGCAAGAGTCACTAAACTGGTTATCTCAGTTTGGGCCTGCACGTGTAACTGGTTCTGGCAGCAGTGTATTTTTAGGCTTTAAAACGAAAGTTGAAGCACAAAAAGTACTAAATTTACTCCCTAACCTACTAGCGTCTACGCCAGTTTCAGGTAAAATAGCCGGGGCAGTAAATGATTCGCCATTATATGACAATTGGGGTGTAGCCAAGTGGTAAGGCACCAGGTTTTGATCCTGGCATTCCTAGGTTCGAGTCCTAGCACCCCAGCCAAACTCCCATTCGATCACTAACAGGAAATCACTGTGTCTGAACTAATGCTTTTTTCGGGTAACGCTAATCCTGTCTTAGCACAAGCTGTGGCTAAGCACTTAAATATTAAACTAGGTCAAGCCTCTGTGGGCCGTTTTAGTGACGGTGAGATCATGATCGACATAAAAGAACATGTTCGAGGCAATGATGTTTTTATCATTCAATCTACCTGTTCTCCTACTAACGATAATTTAATGGAATTATTGTTATTGGCTGATGCAATGAGACGTGCTTCGGCGATGCGCATTACCGCCGTTGTGCCTTATTTTGGCTATGCTCGTCAAGACAGACGCCCTCGTTCAGCACGCGTGCCGATTTCTGCCAAAGTGGTTGCAGATATGATGACCGTTGTGGGTATTAATCGCCTCTTAACAGTTGATTTACATGCCGATCAAATTCAAGGTTTCTTTCATATTCCGGTAGACAATGCTTACTCTACTTCTGTCATGCTGCAAGACATTCAAGAACAACCTAACAGCAAAGATTGGGTCGTTGTTTCTCCTGATGTGGGCGGTGTCGTCAGAGCCCGCGCTTTTGCCAAACGTTTAAACGATGCGGATTTAGCGATTATTGATAAAAGACGCCCCAAAGCAAACGAAGCACGAGTCATGAATATTATCGGTGACGTACAAAATCGTTGCTGTGTATTAATAGACGATATTGTCGATACAGCCGGTACTTTGTGCAAAGCAGCGCAAGCGCTAAAAGAACATGGTGCAAGCCAAGTGATTGCTTATTGTACTCATCCTATTTTATCTGGTCCTGCCATTGATAATATTAACGCCTCTGTTTTAGATACTTTGGTGGTCACAGATAGCGTACCCTTATCTGCTGCCGCTGCTAAAAGCAGCAAGATTCGTCAAATTTCCCTTTCTAGCATGTTATCTGAAGCCATTAGACGAATCAGCGAAGCGGAATCTATTAGCTCTATGTTTCCTGAGTAATTTTCAGTAACGCCTCTTTTCTTTTCACTACAAGCCGATTTGTTTAAAAGACAATCGGCTTGTCTATATTTTCTATTCTTACCTGTTCCAAATGGCATCCTTCAGGGCATTTTACCCTTCAAATACTCCGTTTATCGGGTTAATAGCACCTTTTTTACTATTTTTCATTTTGCATCTTGATCTAAGAAAGCTGCCCAGATATATTACTAAATCAGTAATTATCTTACCTTCTGACTTAATTGGTGCATCTACAAGTGGATACAAATACGACTCAAATTGAAAGCAAATATAGTTTTGATAGCAACAAAAATTTTCTCGTAAAAGAAACCTTAATTAAGGGTGACTTAATAGCGTCTATTACTCTGACGGTAAATTCTAAAAAAATAAGTTTTAAATTTAAAAAAGATCCTAACCATGTTTCCACAACAAGCCCTATTTTTTGTCGTCAAATTAATGAATATTTCGTTTCTCTTTATAACAGTTCAGTAGAATTTAAAGTCATATTCAACCGCCCCACAGAAGGCACGCATGCCCCAAAATTAGAATTAAAAGAAGCTTATATCAATACCTACACAAATGGCGAAGCGTTACTAGCTGATCTGATTAAACTTGCTCAAGGGTTAAGCATACGCAACAATTTGGCACCAACAAAAGTAATTATGGAACCTAATCCTACTGCCAACTTAATAAAGGCGACAAAGCCTAGTGAAATAATGCCCATACAAAAAATACGTGATCCAAATCGACCCGTTATGGTTGATCTTAATGCAATGCGACAGGATCTATTGAACCCCCCTTCAACCTTTGAAAAAGCTGCCGCTCAAGCTAATCAAACGAGCATTAATACTAATCAAAATAATAATATATCTGTTCGCCCAACTATCGACTCATTGCTTCCAACAAAGAAATTAAGCCTTAATTACAATAATCCAACTATCGTTCACCCTGGGCTCTTACTAGATGAAAATCTATCTTCAACTATTGCAAAAGAAACATCCCAATCTAATAACAAACCTAATCAACAGAATAATGAATTACCTTCTGTTTCGGCTGCAAATATAACACTAAAAGAAGCGGGAAATAAACAAACAGATCTGAATGTTTCTCAAAATCAAGGCACTCCTGCGCCTAATTCAAATATACGAAAACCAATATTTATCATTCGTGATAATGAATTTAAACTGAAAGAAATTTTAGCGAATGGAAATCTCTTCGCTAGCGCTTCATGGCCACCAAAAAACATCAATGTAATAGAATTAACCTTAAAAACAGATCCTTGTTATCCTGATTTAAATATAAATAATAACTATTTTCTAAAAATGGTGAATAGTGATTTGCAAAAGATGTATAAATCCTCTCCTGTGTTCCAACAAAATTTTGAAATACCTAGTGCCTACTGGACCCACACCCCAACCTTAAGATTAAAACCAAATCATGGCTATACAAATGGTGAGCAAATATTAAAAGATCTGATTAGATTTGCCCAAAATGAATATACAAATGTTCCCTATTCAAATAACAATCATCAGCCACAATCTGTCATGGAACATATATCCAATAATCGTTCAATGGGATCACAACAGCAATATCAAATGCCAGCACAACAGTATCAAACACCAGTGCAACAATATCAGTGGCCAATACAACAATTTTGGCAGCAACAGCAACAGCAACAGCAACAGCAACAGCAACAGCAACAGCAACAGCAAC